>NZ_JACZDW010000001.1:0-1436365 GCF_015903875.1 Fictibacillus sp. 7GRE50 | reverse complement strand
GTTCGCCGTTTTGTTTTGGCGACTTTAATAATATATCACGCTGAAGCACTAGAGTCAATAGCTTTCTTTAACTTTTTTTAAAAACATTTCATTGTGAAACATTTCATCGTGCTAACAGTTTATATTGTGCTGTTTCTGAGACAGCTTGATTAGTTTACCACGGTTACCAACCCATGGCAATACCTAAATTAAAAAAGCTTCTATCCTATGATAAAAGCTCTTCTATAAAGAGATCGTTGCGGTTTTTAAGTGCGATGATATCACCGTTTGTTTCTAACTTGATCATTGGTCGTGTCGGTTGGCTTTCTTCTATAAAGACGATCTCACCGATATCATAGTTTGTAAGTCTAACACGGCTGCCCACTGATAAGGTGGAAAGACCCGCTATCATAGCTTGCATAACTTGATGATCAAATTTCCCAAACTGATCTTTCATCATCATCTCAAGCACTTTAAAAGGAGACTGCTTGCTTCGATATGGTCGTTCGGCAGTCATGGCTAAGTAAACATCAGCAACTGCTAGAACTTTACTAAATGGATGAAGCTTGTTTCCTTGAACTTTTAAAGGATAGCCTGACCCATCTGTTCGTTCGTGATGTTGAAGGACACCGAGAAGAACACCTTCTTTAATAGAGGGAATCTTTTTCAGCATGTTGTAGCCTTGAATCGTGTGTTTCTTCACTTCATCAAATTCAGCTGTCGTTAATGACCCGCTCTTTTTTAATAAAGTAGGCTGGACTTTTGCCATGCCGCAATCGGACAACACGCCTGCTAGGCCGATCTGTATGCAATCTCCGCTAGAGAAGTTTAACTTTTTAGCCAGGAACGTGCTAAGGATGCCTACTGCTATTGAATGGTGGTACATATAATCAGCACTCGTAGCGTAGTGGTGTAGCAAGAGGATCTCTTTCGGTACACTCGATCCTTTCTCTAATACAGGAAGAACACTCTGACGTACTTCGAGCATATCGACCCCACTGCCAGATTGCCAGTTTGTAAACAATTGCTTATAACGTTTTACCGTTTGCATATATAGCGCTGGAAAAGAAAGCTCTTCTTTTTGAGGCACTTGGGTATGTATTTGTTCTTCAGATATCGTCGCATCACTTCTATGATTCAGTGAATCTTTTACTCCACGTGTTGTGTTCACACCGAAAGTTGACTCATTCAACACATCTATCTCTTCGATCTGAAAACGAGTAAGTACGCGCAGATGCTCAACATTCAATCTCGTGTTTTTATTGACGATCGGCTGATTAGTCATCGAGAAGACATCCTGAACCAGCATCTGCCCGGCCTTAGCTTGACTCGTTTTTATCTTCATACAAAAAAGCTCCTTTTATTTGGAAGGTCATAATTTTATTTTACATATAAAAAAGAGGAAAATGTAGATACATTTTCCTCTTTTTAGAAATTATTCGTTATTCTCTTCGTTTGTGTCTGTTTCTGGAGCTGTTGTTTCTTCAGCAGGTGCTATACCTTCTTCACCTTCTGTAATGATTGGGTTACCTTCTTCATCCAGCAACTCATCCGTTTCTTCTTCACGTTCTACAACAGCTACTGTTGCTACGTGATTCGTATCATTCATAGTCATCAATCTAACACCTTGAGTGTTACGTCCCATTTGGGAGATGCCTGAGATGTTCATACGAATGATGATTCCTTTTGCTGTAATGATCATAAGGTCTTCTTCGTCCGTTACAGTTTTAAGCGTAACAACTGGACCGTTCTTTTCAGTGATGTTTACGGTTTTAATTCCTTTACCACCACGTGACTGAAGACGGTATTCACTCATAGGTGTACGTTTTCCGTAACCTCTATCTGTAACGATCAAGATATCTTGCGTCTCATCTAAGACTTCCATACCTACAACCGCATCGTCATCACCAAGAGTGATCGCTTTAACACCCGTTGCTGTTCTACCCATTGATCGAACATCTGTCTCTTGATAACGAATCGACATCCCTTGTTTCGTTCCGACGATGATATCTTTTGTTCCATCTGTTAAACGAACGCCCATCAGCTCATCTTCTTCACGAAGGTTTATCGCAAAAAGACCACCTTTACGGATGTTGCTATAAGCTGATAACGGAGATCGTTTCGTGATTCCTTGCTTCGTCATGAAGTTAAGGTAGATCTCATCACTTTCCATGTCTTCTACAGGAATGACAGCAGAGATCGTTTCACCTTGCTCGATCTGCAGCAAGTTGATGATTGGAATTCCTTTTGCTGTTCTGCCGTATTCAGGAATCTCGTAGCCTTTTAGCCTATAAGCCTTCCCTTTATTCGTGAAGAACAGGATGTAGTTGTGCGTATTTGTCGTAAACAACTGTTCAACAAAGTCATCCTCACTCGTGCCCATTCCTTGGATCCCTTTACCACCACGACGCTGTGAGCGGTAAGTAGAGATCGGAAGGCGCTTGATGTAGCCTTTGTTCGTTAATGTAATTACGATATTTGAACGAGGAATCAGATCTTCGTCTTCAATACTATTAAATCCTACAGAGATGATCGTACGTCTAGGGTTGTCGTACTTCTCTTTGATCTCGATAAGCTCTGTACGAATGATCTCAAGAATTCTTTGTTCATCTGCAAGAATCGCTCTCAATTCCGTGATTAAAGCAACAAGATCATTGTATTCGTTCTCGATCTTGTCTCGCTCTAAACCTGTCAAACGCTGCAATCGCATATCTAAGATAGCTTGAGACTGCTCGTAACTTAATTCAAACTTCTCCATTAAGCCTTCACGTGCAAGGTCCGTTGTTCTTGAAGCACGGATAAGTGCAATTACTTCATCTAGATGATCCAGTGCGATACGAAGACCTTCTAGGATATGAGCTCTTGCTTCTGCTTTTTTAAGATCAAATTCCGTACGGCGACGGATGATGACTTGCTGATGCTTCAGATAATGGTACAAACATTCTTTGATGTTAAGAACTTTTGGATGTCCATCAACAAGTGCAAGCATATTAATACCAAAGCTTGTCTGTAGTGCTGTCTGTTTATATAAATTATTTAAAATAACATTTGCATTCGCATCACGGCGTATCTCCATCACGATGCGCATACCGTTACGGTCAGACTCATCACGAAGATCCGTGATCCCTTCAATCTTTTTATCACGAACGAGCTCAGCGATCTTTTCGATCAAACGAGCTTTGTTTACTTGATAAGGAAGTTCCGTTACGATAATCGCTTGTTTTCCGCTAGGCATCTCTTCGATTTCAGCTTTTGCGCGGATAATGATAGAACCTCTTCCAGTTGTGTAAGCTTTGCGAATTCCTTCACGTCCTAGGATTTCACCTGCCGTTGGAAAGTCTGGGCCTGGAATAATTTCCATGAGTTCAGGAATCGTGATATCCGGATTTTCACTTACTGCTAAAATTCCATCGATGACTTCACCTAATTGATGCGGCGGAATGTTCGTTGCCATACCAACCGCGATCCCTGCAGCACCGTTAACGAGCAAGTTCGGAAAACGAGCAGGTAATACAACCGGTTCTTGTTCAGATCCATCATAGTTATCTTTGTAGCCGATCGTATCTTTGTTGATGTCTCGTACCATTTCCATGGCGATCTTAGACATACGTGCTTCTGTGTAACGCATCGCTGCCGCTGCATCGCCGTCGACTGAACCAAAGTTACCGTGACCATCGATCAGCATGTGGCGGAAGTTGAAATCCTGTGCCATACGAACCATCGTGTCGTATACAGCAGAGTCACCGTGAGGGTGGTACTTACCGATTACTTCACCAACGATACGAGCAGACTTTTTGTACGCTTTATCAGCCGTCATGCCAAGATCGTTCATCGCATAAAGGATACGTCTGTGAACAGGCTTTAATCCGTCACGCACATCTGGCAAAGCTCGGCTGACAATAACACTCATGGCATAATCCATGAACGATGCTTTCATTTCCGTACTAATATTAATTTCTTTAATCCGGGAACGTTCCATTTCAGACATTCATTTTACCTCCATAACCTCTTTAGAACAGGTTTTTAAAGCCCCCTAATTCGGCTCTTAAACGCACCGAAACTGGACCTTGTCCAGCTTCAGTATCTCTTATGTTCAGCTTTTGCAATGTTTACCGCTAAGCATTTTATATGATTATTTACTTTAAAGTAACTGCTTACCGCAAGCGTGCCTCACTTATATATCTAAGTTCGTCACATATTGTGCGTTTTCTTGGATAAAGTCACGGCGCGGTTCAACTTTGTCACCCATTAAGATATCGAACGTTTCATCAGCTGCCATCGCATCTTTCATTTCCACTTGCAGCAATGTACGTGTCTCTGGGTCCATTGTCGTTTCCCATAACTGAGATGGATTCATCTCACCTAGACCTTTATAACGCTGAAGCTGAGGCTTAGGCACTTGCGGAAGTTCAGCTAGCAACTTTTCAAGTTCTTTATCGTTGTAGGCATACTCTATACGTTTACCTTGCTGTATCTTATAAAGCGGAGGCTGTGCGATATAGATATAGCCGTGTTCAATAATCGGACGCATATATCTGAAAAAGAACGTTAGAAGCAACGTACGGATATGTGCACCATCGACATCGGCATCTGTCATGATGATGATCTTGTGATAACGTGCTTTTGTTATATCAAACTCATCGCCGATTCCTGTTCCTAAAGCCGTGATGATCGCACGTACCTCGTTATTTGAAAGGATCTTATCTAGTCGTGCTTTTTCAACGTTGATAATCTTACCGCGAAGTGGCAAGATCGCTTGGAAATGACGGTCACGTCCTTGCTTTGCCGAACCACCGGCAGAGTCACCCTCAACCACATAGATCTCAGAGATGCTTGCATCTTTAGAAGAACAGTCTGCCAGTTTACCAGGCAGTGACGATACTTCTAACGCACTCTTACGTCGTGTTAGTTCACGTGCTTTTTTAGCAGCAACACGCGCACGTAGTGCCATCATCCCTTTTTCAACGATTGATTTCGCAACGACCGGATTCTCGAGCATGAAGGATGAAAACGTCTCTGAGAAGATAGATTCTGTAATCTGTCTTGCTTCAGAGTTTCCGAGCTTCGTTTTCGTTTGCCCTTCGAACTGAGGATCAGGGTGTTTGATCGAGATGATCGCTGTTAGTCCTTCACGAACGTCTTCACCTGTTAAGTTCGTATCATTGTCTTTGAACAGATTGTTCTTGCGGCCATAATCATTAATCACACGTGTTAGTGCTGTCTTAAACCCTGACTCGTGCGTACCGCCTTCATGTGTATTGATGTTGTTCGCGAACGAATAGATGTTGCTTGCGTAGCTGTCGTTGTATTGGAATGCGATCTCAACCGAGATGCCGTCCTTTTCCCCTTCAACGAAGATCGGTTCTTCATGCAGCACTTCACGTGTACGGTTGATGTGTTCTACATAAGATTTAATCCCGCCTTCATAGTGGTATTCCTTTACAACTGGCTCTTCACCACGTTTGTCTTCAGCAATGATACGAAGACCACGGTTTAAGTATGCCAGTTCACGAATACGGTTTGAAAGAGTAGGGAAATCATATTCTAATGATTCAGTAAAAATTTCAGGGTCTGGTTTGAAGTGAGTACGAGTACCTGTTTTGTCAGTTTCGCCGATAACTTTGAGATCTGCAGTCGGCACGCCGCGTTCATAAGATTGATAGTGCAGTTTCCCGTCACGAGATACGGTAACTTCAAGCATCGTAGACAAGGCATTAACAACTGAGGCACCAACACCATGCAGTCCGCCTGATACTTTATAACCTCCACCGCCAAACTTTCCTCCGGCATGGAGAACCGTCATGATAACTTCTAGAGCAGGTCTTCCCATTTTTTCATGCATACCTACTGGGATACCACGTCCGTTATCTACTACCGTGATGCTGTTGTCTTCTTCAATCGTAATTCGAATCGTGTCACAATGACCCGCTAAGGCTTCATCGATCGAGTTATCGACGATTTCCCATACAAGATGGTGAAGACCGCGTACGTTCGTAGCACCGATATACATCCCTGGACGTTTACGGACGGCTTCAAGACCTTCAAGTACCTGGATATTACTTTCATCATAATTTTGCTGTTGTTCTAACTGTTGTTCAGTCGTCAATTCGTTCACCTTCATTCCGGTTTAAAAACGCTTTATTTATAAAACCTTTATTTTATATTCCAGCCATTTTCAAGTTCGAGGCGATCAGAGGCTCTCTTTTTTAACGTAGAGGCAGAAAGAGGAGATAGATAGATCGTTTTATCTGTAATGATTACAGATTTTGCAGCATTTCCGCTTAAATCGGTCAGTGTCTGATTGTTCTCATGCTTTTTAAGAAACTCTAAAGCTAACTCAGAAGCCTTTAACGCATTGATATCCAATATCGCCAGCACATCTTTTGAATGAATAACTTCTTCATCACCTAAATGCAGAAGCAATGTCCTCACCTCATTTCAAACGTTCTATAGAGCCTGCGTGAACTTTGTAAGTTGCGGCTTTCTCAAGTGTTTCGTGGTGTATCCCTTCCACACTAGTCGTTGTAACAAAGGTTTGTACTTTACCTTGAATCGTATTTAAAAGATGCGATTGTCTGAAATCGTCTAGTTCAGATAACACATCGTCCAACAATAGTATCGGGTATTCTCCGACTTCTGAATGAATCAGATCAATTTCAGCGAGCTTTAAAGAAAGAGCAGTCGTTCTTTGTTGTCCTTGAGATCCGAATGTCTGCACGTCTTTTCCGTTCACTGAAAAAAGCAGATCGTCCCGATGAGGACCAAATAAAGAAGTTCCTCGGTCAATCTCTTTTTCTTTTATTTTACCAAACTTTAGATGAAACGCTTCTATCATTTTCGACAAGTCGAGCTCATCGCATACCTCTACAGTTGGTTTGTAATGAATTTTTAGAGTTTCCAATCCTCTCGATATCCCGTGGTGGATCGGTTCTGCCCAACTTTGAAGCTTTTCCATGTATTTCATACGTTTCAACGTCACTCTGGCTGCTTTATCAATAAGCTGTTCTGTTAAGATCTCGAGCATCGTCATGTTTTGCTGACTTTTGTTGCGATACATCTCTCTTAATAAAGAGTTTCGCTGAGATAAAATCTTTTGGTACACAGAAAGGTCATTTAAATAAACCGCGTTAACCTGTCCGATTTCCATGTCAATAAAACGACGACGCACCTGTGGACTGCCTTTTACAAGATTAAGATCCTCAGGTGCAAA
Source organism: Fictibacillus sp. 7GRE50 (assembly GCF_015903875.1). Lineage (NCBI taxonomy): Bacteria > Bacillati > Bacillota > Bacilli > Caryophanales > Fictibacillaceae > Fictibacillus > Fictibacillus sp. 7GRE50. The sequence goes on along the minus strand of NZ_JACZDW010000001.1, from coordinate 1,429,176 downwards.
CATAACCACATTTAGATGTCCAACGTAATCGGTTAACCGTCGTTGTTCAATGCGGCTGATTTTCGCTTTTTTTCCTTTTTGTGAGATGACGAGACTTAAATCAAAAGAACTGTTTCTCTTTTTGATGCTACCCTCTATTTTAGCATATTCTTCGTCCCAAGATATCAACTCTTTATCTTTTGCTGTTCGATATGATCTTGCCATGGCCAAAACATAGATGGATTCCATGACATTTGTTTTTCCTTGTGCATTCTCACCTAGAAAAACATTGACCTTATTCTCGAATTCCAGAGATTGTTCTTTATAGTTTCTGTAATTCCTAAGCTGAAGCTTTTCAATATGCAAAGGGATACCCCCTATTCCGTTGTTACCTTGAACTCTCCTACTTCTGGAATGGACACGACATCACCCGCATATAGTTTCTTACCTCGGCGTGTTTCATGTTCTCCGTTCACAAGAACTTCATGTTCTGCTAAATACCATTTTACCATTCCTCCCGATTGGATGACATCGGTAGTTTTCAACAGTTGTTGAAGGGTGATGAATTCAGTGTTGATCTTTACGTTTTCCATTTTTTAAAAAACCTCCTGGTTGTTGCTTTGTTGTCTCAGTTGTCTCAATGGTGTTATTGAAAGGTTGATCTACGTTCCAGGTTGCTCGCTTTCCGGGGGGCGTGCGGTGAGCCTCTTAGTGCTTTGCACTATTAAGAGTCTCACCTGTCCCGCTGATCCCCCAGGAGTCTCGCACCTTGCACTCCGATCAATACTCAATGATGTAAATATACAAAGATTTAAAAATATACAATCCACAATCTGTTAGTGAAAATCATCTCACACTTACTAGTTTCTCCAAAAAACGTTGGACTTAGAAAGAAAAGAAAGCCACCGGTGATTCCGGCAGCTTTATATTTTAGTAAGTTCTTACAGGCAAGATTAATTGGCGGATCGAATCGTCTGATACGGGTTGGATAAGAAACGGTCTCATCGCACCTGTGAACAGGATGCTGATCTCCGTGCAATCCATCACTTTTAGAGCTTCCATCACATATTTTGCGTTGAATGAGATTTTCAGCTCTTCTCCCTCAATCTCCTCTGCGATCATGTGTTCAAATACTTTACCGATTTCTGGAGAATTTGAAGAAAGTTCGATTGTTTGGTTATCGAGTGTTGCTAGTTTCACGACGTTGTTTCTTCCTTCTCTAGCTAATAAAGAAGCACGGTCGATCGCTTGTAAGAATTCCTTCGTCTTCAACACGAATGTAGTCTTGCTCTCTGAAGGAATCAGTTTTGAAGTATCCGGATAGTTACCGTCTAATAATCTTGAGAACAATAAGATGTTTTTAGCTTTGAACAAGATCTGATTGTTCGTTACAACGATTTGAACCTTTTCAGCATTCTCATCAAGAATCTTTGAAAGTTCGTTCAAGCTCTTTCCAGGAATCACGACGTTCTGGAAGGAAAGCTCTTCACTTTGAGAATCAATCGGCATTTTTCGTTCAGCCAAGCGATGACTATCTGTTGCAATACAGTTTAGAACACCGTCAGTTAACGTCCAGTTAACACCTGTTAGGATAGGGCGTGTTTCTGAGGTGGACACCGCAAAGACAGTTTGGCGAATCATTGCTCTCAACAGATCACTTTGGATCTCAAAGACTAAATTCTCTTCGATCTGCGGTAATCTAGGGTATTCTTCAGGATCTAATCCTAAAAGGCTAAATTCAGAAGCGCCTGAACGAAGAGTCGTTTCAAATCGCTCACCTACTTCAATCTCAACAGAATCGTTCGGAAGTTTTTTAACGATCTCTGAAAAATAACGAGCTGGAAGTACAACACTTCCTTCTTGCTTCACTTCGATATGTACAAGATCTCCTTCTTCAACCGGTATCAGTCGTTCAATTGAAATATCAGAATCACTACCAGTCAGATGAACACCGTCATATGTTACTTCCATCTTGATTCCCGTAAGAATCGGAATTGTTGTTCTTGAAGATACAGCTTTCATTACATCTTGAACAGCTTCGATCAACTGGTTTAATTGAATCTTAACTTTCATTATTTTGCCCCCCTGATATTTATTAAAATCTTTTAAAAAAATAGTAGTAATAGTACTAGGCGCTGTGAATGTGTGGATAACCCTAGAAAACAAAGATAGAACAGCCTATCCACATGTGGACAGACTGTGTATAAAGTAACTGAAGTTATTCACAGTATTCAGTGCGCTTATTTAATTCGATTTAAGCTGATCGTGAATTTCTTGCACTTTTCTTTGCAAAACATGATCCGTAATTAGCATAGTAGAGATCTTTTCATGAGCATGAAGAACCGTTGTATGGTCTCGACCACCAAATTCTTCACCAATCTTAGGTAAAGAATTATCTGTTAGTTCACGTGAAAGATACATCGCGATCTGTCTAGGAAAAGCTACAGACTTTGTTCGTTTCTTCGCTGTGAAATCTTCTAACTTCACATTGTAATGCTTGCCAACTACTTCTTGTATATGATGAATGGTCAATGTTCTTGGCTTTGCAGAAGGAATAATATCGCGAAGTGCTTCTGCTGCAAGATCTGCATTCATATCTTGGTTAATTAGAGATGAATAAGCGACAACGCGAATGAGTGCTCCTTCTAACTCTCTAATGTTCGTATCGATCTGATTCGCTATATAAAGCATCACTTCGTTTGGAATATCAAGGCCTTCTGCTTTTGCTTTTTTCCGCAAGATTGCGATACGCGTTTCTAAGTCAGGAGGTGTGATATCCGTAATAAGTCCCCATTCAAAGCGGGAACGAAGTCTGTCTTCTAATGTCGGAATCTCTTTTGGAGGTCGATCACTAGAGATGACAATCTGCTTACTTTCTTCATGAAGTGCATTAAACGTATGGAAAAATTCCTCTTGCGTTTGTTCTTTTCCTGCAAGGAACTGAATATCATCTATTAAAAGCACGTCCACACTGCGAAATTTGTTGCGGAACTCAACCGTTTTATTGTCACGAATCGAGTTGATGAACTCGTTCGTAAATTTTTCGGAGGATAGGTATACGACCTTCGCCCCAGGATTATGTTCCAATACATAATGGCCGATCGCATGCATTAAATGCGTTTTTCCTAATCCAACGCCCCCATAAATAAATAGCGGGTTATAAGCTTTTGCTGGTGCTTCAGCAACAGCTAATGATGCGGCATGAGCAAAACGGTTTCCAGAACCGATAACGAATCGGTCAAATGTATATTTTGGATTCAACATACTTTGAGAAACTTCTTCGTGAGGCTCGTTTGCTGCTTTTGGGGCTTTTTTCATGGAAAGTTCCAGATCTAAGTCTAGTTCTGTCTGATTTTGTGGAATGATGAACTTTACGTCAAGTGCTGCTCCTGTTACGTCCAGCAGCGTCTCAGAAATGATACCTGCATATCTGGATTCTAGCCAGTCACGGGCAAACTCATTTGGCGCAGTAATGACGAGCGTATCATTTTGTAAAGCATGTGCCGTTGTTGATTTTAACCAAGTCTCAAAGCTAGGCTTACTGACTTTTGTTTCGATCGCAGCAAGTGCTTTGGACCATAGGTCGTTTATGTTTTCCAACCAATTTACCCCCCTTATCTCTTTCGAATCATCCTATTTCAGCAGTCATTTCCCTGTTGTATAAGAATTGTACACCCAGTGAATACCTATGAATAAAAATAAAAAGTCCACACCTTATGTGAATGATAATTAATATAGTAGATAATAGGATTATGAACAGTAAAACCATGTCTGTGGACAACCTTTATAACAGCTTTTGATAACTGTCCACAAGTTTATCCACAGGTTGTGAATAACTTTATTAGCAGTGCAGGTTGTTAACGAGTTAAAACACAACAAGCATATCAAAAATAATCAGGCTTGGCAACGAGTTATTGTTACTTATCCACAACGCCCATACCTTGTGTAGAAAAGTTGTCCACAACACTAGATTTTGTGTAAAACGTGTCGATAATTGGTGTGGATAATGAAAAGTATGTCGAAAAAGATGTCCACAGGTTAGGTCATGAAGATTTTGGTGAAGCTTGTAGAAGGATCATATGGAGATATAGTTGTCCATGATAATTGGGAAGCTGCGGTGAATCGTTAGCTCTGCAAACTTTGGTTTGATTCTAAAAGAGTGTTTTGTTTCTATTTACTTCGTTGGTTTGTTGATTGGAATGGAAGGTGCGAGACTCCTGCGGGACAAGCGGTCAGGTGAGACACTTAAGGGCGCAAAGCGGCAAGTGGCTCACCGCCTGCCCCGCGGAAAGCGAGCAGCCTGGAATGGAAATCAACTACTTTCAAGAACTTCACTAGCATTTCGAAACAGAGATCATCACTTTCAAAGGCAAAAAACTTGCAAAAAAACACAAACTTAAAATCCGGCTTGACAAATTTATGGGTCAGTCATTATACTTTATTAGACTGTCTTTTATAAGAGATATCCTCAGGGAGGTGTAATATACATGAAACCTACATTTCAACCAAACAACCGTAAGCGTAAGAAGGTACATGGTTTCCGTGCACGTATGGCTACTAAGAACGGTCGTAAAGTTCTAGCTCGCCGTCGTCAAAAGGGAAGAAAAGTGTTATCCGCATAGGCCACTGACATCAGTGGTCTTTTTTTACTTTTATAGAGAGAATTTTGCTCACTCCGAGTCCGTATTTTCTGTACGATGTCGTTTTTTCGAAGTAAAAGGTTTTATATGAACCAAACAGGCCGATACTGGGTGATGATCGAAACAAAAAGACTTTGGAATGAGATTGCATAATTGATGGAGTGTTAAATGAATGAAGAAAGAACAACGCATCAAAAAAAATGAGGAATTTCAAGAAGTCTTCAAAAAAGGAAAATCAACGGCTAATCGCCAATTTGTAATATACAGTTTAAGAAAAGAAGATCAGCCTGTTTTTCGCATCGGTCTTTCTGTCAGCAAAAAAGTTGGAAAAGCTGTTACGAGAAACAGAATTAAACGATCAGTTAAAGAAATCTTCCATAAATATAGTGAACAGCTACTCTCAGGCAGGGATTACGTGGTTATCGCGAGAATACCTACTGCTAATATGGACTTTCACGAGATGGAAAAAAGTCTGCTTCATGTTTTGAACAGAGCGAACGTTTTAAAAAAGAGGGTGTAAAAAAATGAGATCCTTATTTATAGGGATTATTCGTTTTTACCAGCTATGGATTTCCCCGCTAACACCGCCTTCATGCCGCTTTTATCCGACCTGCTCGCATTACGGTATAGAAGCTTTCAGGCGTCACGGTGTATTTAAAGGAATGTGGCTAACTTTTGTCAGAATTTCAAAGTGCCATCCTTTTCATCCCGGAGGCGTTGACCTCGTGCCTGAAAAAAGGGACAATAAATAATTGAGATAAGATTTATGATTTTAAGGAGGATAAGAGTGTGCGTAAGAAAATAGGTTTACTGATTGCCCTTTTCGCACTCATGGCTGTCCTATCTGGATGTGGATCGATGAATGATCCCATTACTAGTGACAGCACTGGAATTTGGGACACATATTTTGTATATCCGTTATCATGGTTGATCACATACTTTGCGACCTTAACTGGTGACAACTACGGATTAGCGATCATTATCGTAACATTGATCATCCGTACAGCGCTTCTTCCATTAATGATTAAGCAAACACGCAGTTCAAAAGCGATGCAAGAGATCCAACCTGAAATTCAAAAGCTTCGTGAAAAGTACAAGTCAAAAGATGCGAACACTCAACAGAAGTTACAGCAAGAAACAATGGCGTTATTCCAGAAGAACGGAGTTAACCCGCTTGCTGGATGTTTACCTTTATTGATTCAAATGCCGATTCTTTTAGGTTTTTACCATGCGATTATGCGTACGGGTGAAATCGCAAACCATAATTTCCTTTGGTTTGACTTAGGAGATCCGGATCCGTTTTATATCTTACCGTTAGTAGCCGGTATAACGACATTCTTACAACAGAAGATCATGATGGGCGGAATGGACAACCCTAATCCGCAGATGAAGATGCTTTTATACATCATGCCAGTTATGATCGTTGTATTTGCGATTAATTTCCCAGCTGCACTATCTCTATATTGGGTGATCGGTAACATATTCATGATCGGACAGACATATTTCATTACGACCCCAATGAAAAAGAAAGAAAACCAAGTTGATGGGGGAGCTAAAAAGTGAAAAAGGTACAGGTAACAGGGAAAACGGTTGAAGAAGCAGTAGCAGCAGCACTAGAACAACTTCAGACTTCAAAAGATCAAGTAGAGATATCCGTTCTTGAAGATTCCAAAAAAGGTTTCTTTGGACTTGGCGGGAAGCCAGCAGTTGTTGAAGTAACAGTGAAAGCTGATCCTGTTAAATCCGCGATCGACTACCTTAAGGATGTTACATCCAAAATGGGAGTGCCCGTTACCATCACACAGCGACAGGAAAATGATCATCTTGTGCTGGATTTATCCGGTGACAAAATTGCGATTTTAATTGGAAAACGTGGACAAACGCTTAATGCGCTTCAGCTTTTAACGAATATGGTTGCAAATTCTGATCCTGCAAGCAAGCATGTGAAAATTGTGCTTGATGCTGAAAACTATCGTACCAGAAGACAGGAATCACTCGAGCGATTAGCTGAGCATTCTGCACAAAAGGTATTTTTTACGAAGAAAAGCTTTGCTTTTGAGCCGATGCCTGCTAATGAACGAAAAGTGATTCATTTAGCACTCAAAGAAAACAGAGATGTTGAGACTACGTCTGAAGGGGTAGAACCTTTTCGTAAAGTCGTTATCCGCCCAACATCCTCAAGCAAAAGATAAAAAAGCTTCAGAGGTTTATCCTCTGGAGCTTTTTGTTTGCGTCATCTAATAGCTACTAATCTTAAGTTAATGGCACGAGCACATTTAAACTCGTTTTAAGGCTTGATTTCAGCCACGTTTTCTTTACTGTGAGCACATTATGCGATACACTATTTTTTATTGTGGATATTTATGTCCATTTTTACTAAAACCTTATCACAGTAAGTATTTAAGGCCATACTAAAGGTAATTTATATAGAGCGAAAGTAAAGAGGAAAGCCGAGGTGAAACAACAATGGAATTTGATACGATCACAGCGATCTCTACTCCGATGGGAGAAGGTGCGATTGCGATCGTTCGTTTGAGCGGACCTGACGCAGTAGCCATTGCAGATAAAGTGTACAGCGGGACAAAACGTCTCTCTGAAGTTGATACACATACGATTCATTACGGAAAATTGATTGATCCGAAACTCGATCAAGCGGTAGAAGAAGTGATGATCAGCGTCATGCGTGCACCACGAACGTTTACGCGGGAAGATGTTGTTGAGATTAACTGTCATGGAGGGTTAGTTTCTGTGAACAGAGTTCTTCAATTGATTCTTCAGCAGGGAGCGCGCTTAGCTGAACCAGGAGAATTCACGAAGCGAGCATTCTTAAACGGCAGGATTGATCTATCTCAAGCGGAAGCGGTCATGGATTTGATCCGTGCGAAGACAGACCGTGCGATGAACGTAGCCCTCAACCAGATGGAAGGCCGTTTATCTTCACTCGTTATGCGTCTTCGACAAACGTTATTAGAAACAATCGCCCATGTAGAAGTGAACATCGATTATCCAGAGTATGATGCAGAAGAGATGACTCATTCTTTATTGAACAACAACCTTTTGACTGTAAAAAAAGAAGTGGAATCGATACTGCAGACGGCAAGTCAAGGGAAGATCCTTCGTGAAGGGTTGTCTACGGCGATCATCGGAAGACCGAACGTAGGTAAGTCCTCACTCATGAATGCACTCGTTCATGAGAATAAAGCGATCGTAACCGATATTGCGGGAACAACACGTGACGTTATTGAAGAGTACGTGAACGTAAGAGGTGTTCCTTTAAGACTCGTTGATACAGCAGGGATTCGTGAGACGGAAGACATCGTTGAAAAGATCGGTGTTGAAAAATCACGTAAAGTATTAAAAGAAGCAGATCTCATTCTGCTAGTTATCAATGGGAATGAAGTGCTCTCACTTGAAGATGAGAACTTGTTCCGTGCAGCTGCAGGACTCGATAAGATCGTCATTATCAATAAAACAGATCTTGAACTGAAAGCAGATATGAATCGAATAAAGGAACTATCTGAGAATTCACCCGTTATCTCAACATCTTTAGTAAAAGAAGAGGGAATCGATGAATTAGAGCAAGCGATCGCAAACCTGTTCTTTGCAGGCGGAATTGAAGCTAATGACTTAACATACGTATCCAACTCAAGGCACATCGCACTTCTGCAGCAGACGATTCATCATATTGATGAGGCGCTCGGCGGCATTGAAGCGGATCTACCTATTGATATGGTACAGATCGATATAACAAGAGCTTGGGAGATACTCGGAGAAATCATAGGAGACACGGTTTCAGAGAGTCTGATCGACCAATTGTTCTCTCAATTCTGTTTAGGAAAATAAAAAAAGGAGGAAAAAACGATGGGATATAAAGCAGATACGTTTGATGTGATCGTTGTTGGTGCTGGACATGCCGGGGTTGAAGCTGCACTAGCTTCTGCTCGTATGGGCGCTAAAACCTTATGTCTAACATTGAATCTAGATACAGTCGCCTATATGCCGTGTAATCCGTCAGTAGGCGGACCAGCTAAAGGGATCGTCGTTCGTGAAGTTGACGCACTTGGCGGAGAGATGGCACGCAACATCGACAAAACACACATTCAAATGCGTATGCTGAACACAGGTAAAGGGCCAGCGGTACGTGCACTGCGCGCGCAAGCAGATAAATACCTGTATCAGCATGAAATGAAAAAAACGATGGAAAACACAGAGAACCTTACGTTACGTCAAGGGATGGTAGAGCGTCTGATCATCGAAGACGGCGTATGTAGAGGTGTTATCACAAAAACCGGAGCGGAGTATGCGGCAAAAGCGGTCGTACTAACAACCGGAACGTACTTAAGAGGGAAGATCATCATCGGAGAGCTCGCCTATGAGAGCGGACCGAACAATATGGCTCCTTCAATCAACTTGTCTTATCATCTGCAAGAGTTAGGCTTTGATATGGTGCGTTTTAAAACAGGAACACCGCCGCGCGTTAATAGCAAGACGATTGATTATTCAAAAACAGAAATTCAGCCTGGTGACGATGTACCTCGTGCTTTTTCTTATGAAACAACCGAGTACATCACAGATCAGCTTCCTTGCTGGTTAACGTATACAGGTGACGAAACGCATCAGTTGATCAACGGAAACCTTCATCGTTCACCGATGTATTCAGGAATGATCGAAGGTACTGGACCGAGATATTGTCCATCGATCGAGGATAAAATTGTACGGTTCAATGATAAGCCAAGACATCAGATCTTCTTAGAGCCAGAAGGACGCAACACGGAAGAAGTATACGTTCAAGGTCTTTCAACAAGTCTTCCGGAAGATGTACAGAAGCGAATTTTAGCAACGATTCCTGGTCTTGAAAAAGCAGAATTGATGCGTGCAGGATATGCGATTGAGTATGATGCGATCGTTCCCACACAGCTTTGGCCATCTCTTGAGACGAAGCGCGTGAACGGTTTGTTTACAGCAGGGCAGCTGAACGGAACGAGCGGGTATGAAGAAGCAGCGGGACAAGGACTCATGGCGGGAATCAACGCTGCGTTAAAAGTTCAAGATAAAGAGCCACTTGTGCTTGATCGTTCTGAAGCGTACATCGGAGTATTGATCGACGATTTAATCACAAAAGGAACGAACGAACCGTATCGCCTTCTAACATCACGTGCGGAGTACCGTTTACTGCTTAGACACGACAACGCAGATCTGCGCTTAACGAAAAAAGGTCATGAAATCGGACTGATACCAGAAGATCGTTACGAACGCTTTGTAGAGAAGAAAGCATTAATTGCGCAGGAAATAGACCGACTCGAGCATGTTTCGATCAAACCGAACGAAATCGTGCAGCAAGTTCTTGCAGAGTCACAATCGACTCCGTTAAAAGAACCAATGTCGGCAGCTAGCTTGTTAAAGCGCCCTGAGATCACATATCCGGTCATTCATAAACTCGTACCAGCAGAAACTGCCTTACCGGAAACGGTGATGGAGCAGGTTGAGATTCAGGTGAAATATGCAGGATATATCGATAAACAGCTCGCGCAAGTAGAAAAGATGCGCAAGATGGAAAACAAAAAGCTGCCTGTAGATCTTGATTACATGGCAATTAACGGACTAGCTACAGAAGCAAAACAAAAACTTCACGAAGTTCGGCCTCTTTCTGTCGGGCAGGCATCACGTGTATCAGGGGTAAACCCAGCAGATATCTCTATTCTGTTGATCTATCTCGAACAAGGTAAACTGGCGAAGATCGCCCGTTGAGGGGGAACGTGAAAATCATGAATATAGAATTGTTTCAAACTTCCTTAAAAGAAAAGGGAGTCGAATTATCAGAAAAGCAGCTATCACAGTTCGAAACGTATTATAACCTGCTCGTTGAGTGGAACGAAAAAATGAATCTTACAGCGATCACAGAAATAGAAGAAGTGTATTTGAAACACTTTTATGATTCTGTGACGGCAGGTTTTTATTTTAACTTTAATCAAAGTATCACAGTGTGCGATGTGGGGGCTGGAGCTGGGTTTCCAGCCATACCACTAAAGATTGCATTTCCAGAGATCAAGCTAACAGTCGTTGATTCTCTGAATAAACGCATTGGTTTTTTACAGCACGTAGTAGATGAACTTGGTTTGGAGGATGTTTCTCTGTATCATGACCGTGCAGAAACATTTGCGCACCGTCCAGAGTTTAGACAGACGTTCGATCTTGTGACGGCTCGTGCGGTTGCTAGACTGTCAGTTTTATCAGAACTTTGTTTACCACTCGTGAAAATTGGTGGGCACTTCTTGGGAATGAAAGGTGCTAACCTTCCTGAAGAAGTGAGAGACGGAGAAAAAGCAGTCAAACTTTTAGGCGGCAGAGTTAAAGATATTCATTCGTTCGTATTGCCGATCGAGGAGAGCGAACGCAATATCATTGTGATTGATAAAGTAAAAGAAACACCAAAGAAGTTTCCGCGTAAACCAGGAACGCCAAACAAATCTCCTATTTCATAATCTGATGCTGTGTTTCTGTGTGAAACACAGCTGTTACATAAAAGAAAGATTTTTACAGACTTGCAGGATTATTGAACTAGAGAGAAGAATTAGTTAACAGGCAGATTACAAAAGGTGGTGTATTCGCATGAAGCATCCTTTTTCACGTTTATTCGGCATCGGCGAAAAGAGCCAGCAAACCTTAGATCCAGAACCAGCTGAAAAAAACGACAACGAAGAAGTACTTCAACTTCCGGTTCAAAGAATCATACCCAACCGGTTTCAGCCTCGTACGGTTTTTATAGATGAACGAATTGAAGAGTTATCACAGACGATCGAAGCTCACGGAATCATTCAACCCATCGTCGTTCGAGGTATCGGCGACGACAAATACGAGCTGATCGCGGGCGAACGTAGGTGGCGTGCTGTCCAAAAGCTCGGGTGGGAAAAGATTCCTGCGATCATTAAAGAGATGGACGACTCGCAAACGGCTTCTGTAGCACTTATCGAGAACCTTCAGCGAGAAGAGTTAACCGCTATTGAAGAAGCGATGGCATATGCTAAGCTTCTAGAATTGCACGGACTTACACAAGAAGGCCTTGCTCAAAAGTTAGGGAAAGGTCAGTCTACCATTGCAAATAAGCTGCGTCTGTTAAAGCTTCCGCAGTCTATTCAAGATGCACTTTTGCAGAAAAAAGTGACAGAACGTCATGCTCGGGCATTGATCGTTTTGAAATCTCCTGAAAAGATGGAGGCCGTTCTCCAAGAAATCATCGAAAAGCAATTGAACGTGAAGCAAACAGAAGAACGTGTGAAACGAATGATCGAATCTGAAACAGCAGAAAAGAAGCCTCAGTCGCGTCGTAAATCCTATAGCAAAGATATGCGACTAGCGATCAATACGGTCAGACAATCGGTTGACATGGTCGTGCAAAGCGGGCTATCGATCGATACTGAAGAAGAAGAGCATGAGGAGTTCTATCAGTTCACGATTCGCATTCCAAAAAAATAAAAAGATAAGGCCATCAGCTTGAATGGGAGCTGGTGGTTTTTTTGTTGGCTTTTTGAGTGCTGAGGGCCGGACGAAGTAAAGCTCAAATGGGATGGGTGTGGGGTATCTGGCATTCTGTGAATGTCGATTGATGTAGACTCGCGGATAAACAGGAAAAATTCGCGGGATTATCGCCAAAACTCGCGGAATTAAGTCGAAAAATTCTTGAATAGATGCTAGAATTTGAGGGGTTTTAGGTGGAATACCCCTCTCCGTATAGGCGGTAATCAGCTTCTAAAGCCTAAAAAGCCATTTCTTCAATTTTTTCTATCTTAAATTCCTGAAGTGGCCGGATTCTAGAAGTAATAAGTTGAGAAGTGGACAAAATAAATCCTTCTTTTTCTATAATTCCGTACGTCATTTTATTTTCTTCGTGATAGAATAATAGATAATGAATGTTTTTAAGTGAGGTAGGTGACAACGTGGCCAAGACCATTGCAGTAGCCAACCAGAAAGGCGGAGTCGGAAAAACGACTACGTCGGTCAACCTTGGTGCATGCTTAGCATATTTCGGTAAAAAAGTATTGCTCGTAGACATAGATCCTCAAGGGAACGCAACAAGTGGTGTAGGTGTAGATAAAGGGGATATTGACCAATGTATCTACAACGTTCTTGTTGAGGATGTGGAAGTTAAAGATGTAATCGTCGAGACCATCTGTGAAGGTTTACATATCCTCCCGTCGACGATACAGCTTGCTGGAGCCGAGATCGAACTCGTACCCACGATCTCTCGTGAAGTTCGGTTAAAAAGAGCGTTAGAAAAGGTAAGTACCAATTATGATTTTATTATTATTGATTGCCCGCCATCATTAGGGCTGCTTACCATTAATTCATTAACGGCTTCTGATTCAGTCATCATACCTGTACAGTGTGAATATTACGCACTAGAAGGATTAAGCCAGCTTTTAAACACAGTACGACTTGTACAAAAACACTTAAATACCGACTTGATGATTGATGGTGTACTGCTTACTATGCTCGATGCACGTACAAACTTAGGTATTCAAGTTATTGAAGAAGTAAAAAAATATTTTCAAGATAAAGTGTATGAAACAATCATACCAAGAAACGTTAGACTATCAGAAGCGCCGAGTCACGGGAAACCGATTATTATCTACGATCCAAAATCCCGAGGTGCTGATGTTTATTTAGATTTTGCGAAGGAAGTGATCGGCATTGGTGAAAGGGTTAGGTAAAGGGCTGCATGCCTTCTTTCCTCCAACAGAGGCAGGAGAAGAAGAGCAGATAAAAGAAGTCAGTATATCAGAGCTAAGGCCAAATCCGTATCAGCCCCGAAAAGTTTTTGACCAAAAAGCCATTGAAGAACTAAAAGAATCCATTATCGAACATGGTATTCTTCAACCAATTGTTGTACGGAAAAGTATTAAAGGATTTGAAATCGTTCTAGGGGAAAGACGATTCCGCGCAGCTTCAGAAGCCGGATTAAAAGAGATCCCTGTAATCGTAAAAGATTATGACGAACAAAAAATGATGGAAGTTGCTCTTATCGAGAACTTACAACGGGAAGATTTGAATCCTGTTGAAGAGGCTCAAGCGTATCAGAAGCTGATGGAACACTTAAAACTCACGCAAGAAGAGTTAGCTTCCCGCGTTGGGAAGAGCCGTCCTCATATCGCAAACCATATTCGTTTGCTTCAGCTTCCAAAACCTGTTCTTGAACTTTTATCCAACGGACAACTATCAATGGGGCATGGACGAGCACTGCTCGGTCTTAAGAAAAAGACGAAGATGCAGCCAGTCGTTGAACGGGTAATGAATGAAAACTTAAACGTGAGACAGCTTGAAAAATTAATCTCTGATATTAATTTGAATGTTTCACGTGGAACAAAGAAAAAAACAGTACCAGCGAACGTCTTCTTCCAAGAAAAAGAATCTTCGTTACGAGATCGTTTTGGTACTTCTGTTTCGATTAAGAAATCAAAACGAAAAGGTAAGATCGAGATCGAGTTCTTTTCACAAGATGATCTAGAACGCATTTTAGAACTGTTAGAAAAGTAAGCAGAAAACCATCGCTGAGGTGGTTTTCTTTTTTGCTATTTCTTAAAGAGTTTTGATTAACAGTTTAGCACTATTGATTCAATTGAAAGTATGGACCTTGATTCTTTCGTTATAGTAATCAAAGATGAACTGCTTAGATAGGAGAGCATAAAAAAATGTCACTGTTAGGAACGATAGTAAATGGTATTGCCATTATTGCAGGAAGCTTTTTAGGATTATTTTGGACAAATATTTCGGATCGTTATAAAGATACGATCTTACAAGCGATGGCTTTGGCTGTTACGATTTTGGGAATCGGAATGGGGCTGAAGAGTGAACAGTTCTTAATCGTGATCGCAAGTTTGGCGGTCGGCGGCGCTCTTGGAGAGTGGTGGAATCTTGAAGAGCGATTGAACGCGATCGGCAAGTGGCTAGAAACTAAGGTAGGAAAACAAGATAAGGGCTCGGTTGCCACCGGTTTTGTGACAGCCACACTTGTTTTTGTTGTTGGAGCGATGTCAATCGTAGGTGCTCTCGATAGCGGGCTAAGACAACAGCATGATGTTCTATATACAAAGGCATTGATCGACGGATTCTGTGCGATCCTATTTACTTCAACGCTTGGCATCGGAGTCATGTTCTCTGCCATACCCGTCGTTTTATACCAAGGAATAATCGCCTTGATGGCTACACAGATCGATCGCTTCGTTTCTCAAGAATTGATGGACGCCTTGATTGTAGAGATAACGGGAACGGGTGGAATCATGATCGTCGCGATCGGACTGAATTTGCTTGGCATTGCTAAGATTCGTGTCGCGAACCTTCTGCCAGGTCTACTCATCGCAACGATTTTAGTTTTTATCGTTGAAAAATGGGAAAGTATTTTAGCGTTCTCGCAAGGATTGATTTAAAAAAAGCCGCTTCTATTTGAACGTAGAAGCGGCTTTTGTTATTGAATTTTATAAATGTCTTGTGAACGAGATTCGGTGCTTGCTATCATGTTTTTTTGTTGAATCTTTTTGCGTAAACAAGCCATATGAAGAGAATCAGCGATCAGATCAGCCATCTTCATCACAATGCTGAGTCGTGTGTTTTGAAGGACAAAATACTCCATAAACCCACTCACGTTTACGATACCTGTAATGTGCATATCACCCACTGGAGGCAGCTGTTTGTTAACGCCAGCTCCTGGTTTAACAGGACCATCGTTGATCGAGACCATGCCTACGTGGTTTAATCGACCTAAGCAAGCATCAATTCCTATAACAAAAGCACCTGGATGCTCAATCGCAATCATCTTTAGCTTTTCTTCTAAATTAACCGCGTGAACGGGGTCATCTAGTGTGCCGTAAACAAAGAACGGGAAAGTATCTTTATTATGCAATTTTGTACCAACAAGCGGGCCTAATGCATCGCCTGTCGATCTGTCTGTTCCTATACAGACAACGACAACTGGCTGATGAGTTGATTCCGGAAGCATAGGTAATATTTGTTCGGTGATTCTGAGCATCGCTTCCTTGTCTTCGTGGTGCAATTTATATTGAATGGGTTTCCCTAATCCCAGCTTCCGTTTGAGGAACATGACATCCTCTCCTTTATAATGGTTCTACTAGTATACGGAAGAAATCCTTTTCTTATACATGGTAGAATACAATAATCACAGACTTTTGTTTAAAGTCTATACCCGTTTCCTATGCACTCGTAACTCTAGAAGTTTTTCTTAACAGTAGATCACATATTTACATTTGATATTCTTAGCAAAAGCTGATTAAATAATTTCATAATCAAAGAGAGGAAGATGACCCATTGGCAGGTGCTAACTTACCAGAAACAGCAGAAAAAGCTGTCACGATTTTTTCCGATAAAGAATGGTGGACAGGCATTGCTACGACGAGCTTAAAGATCGTAGGAATCATATTACTCGCTATTATTTTCAAATACATCGTAAAAGCAGCGATTGCTAATGTTTTTAAAGTCCGGCTGAAATCTCCTCTGCGTTTAAGTGAGAGAAGAGAGAACACCCTATTTAGACTGTTAGATAACGTTGCTTCTTATGTTATTTATTTTGTGGCGA
The DNA here is from genome assembly GCF_015903875.1 of Fictibacillus sp. 7GRE50. Lineage (NCBI taxonomy): Bacteria > Bacillati > Bacillota > Bacilli > Caryophanales > Fictibacillaceae > Fictibacillus > Fictibacillus sp. 7GRE50. Next base: position 1,412,973 of record NZ_JACZDW010000001.1, on the reverse strand, counting down.
TCTTGACCATATTAACGGAGTTCGGTGTAGATATTAAAGCGATTCTTGCTGGTGCTGGAGTGGTTGGTCTAGCGATCGGTTTTGGTGCCCAAAGTCTTGTAAAAGATATCATTACAGGATTTTTCATCATTTTCGAGAACCAGTTCTCTGTTGGAGATACGGTACGGATCACAAACTTTGAAGGAACCGTTGAAGAAATTGGATTAAGGACGACAAAAATTAAAAGCTGGACAGGAGAATTGCATATCCTGCCGAATTCGTCTATCACAGAAGTTACGAATTTTTCTGTTCATAACAGTATTGCGGTCGTTGACTTGAGTATTGCTTATGAAGAGGATATCGATAAAGCGCAAAACATTATCCAGGATGTCGTGAAGAACGCTAAACCAAACTATCCTGAGATGGTTAAAGAACCAGAAGTATTAGGTGTTCAGATGCTTGGTGCATCAGAAGTTGTAATCCGTGTTACAGCAGAGGTACTTCCGATGACACACTTCAAGATTGCACGTGAACTCCGTAAAACGTTAAAACACGAGCTTGAAAGAGCAGGAATTGAGATTCCTTATCCTAAAATGGTCACGTATCAAAAAGAACCGGTGCCAAAAGAAAATAAATAAGGGAGAGCTGAAGTATGCAGCAAAAAGAATTTCAACTTCACGATGAAGTAGAAATGAAGAAGCAGCATCCATGTGGAACGAATCGTTGGAAAGTGATTCGCATGGGTGCGGATATAAGGATTAAATGCATGGGATGTCAGCATAGCGTGATGTTGCCAAGAGCGGAGTTCGCTAAGAAAATTAAGAAAGTCTTATCCTCTCCAGGCGAGTAACAATTCCTGTTTCACGTGAAACAAAAAACACGCGATATAATTTTATAAAATGATTAAACGTTCGAACCGGGTTACACGACCCGGTTCTTCTTGTTTTTTAAGATGATAAAACCTATAATTGGGAAGGATATTTTTTTATTACAATGAAAAGTCTTAGGATTTCTAAGCTTTATATAAAACAGAGGAGTGAATGAACAGTGGCTCTTACAACTGGAATCGTTGGTTTACCGAACGTTGGTAAATCTACATTGTTTAATGCTATTACACAAGCAGGTGCTGAATCTGCTAACTATCCGTTCTGTACGATCGATCCAAACGTTGGAATCGTTGAAGTACCTGACCACCGTCTTCAAAAATTAACAGAGATGGTACAGCCGAAAAAAGTAGTACCTACAACTTTTGAGTTTACAGACATCGCTGGAATCGTAAAAGGTGCGAGTAAAGGAGAAGGGTTAGGAAACAAATTCTTATCTCACATCCGTCAAACAGATGCGATCCTTCAAGTTGTTCGTTGTTTTGATGATGAAAACATCACGCACGTTCACGGAAAAGTTAATCCGATCGATGATATTGAAGTTATCAACCTAGAGCTTATCTTTGCAGATCTTGAGTCTATCGACAAGCGTGTTGCACGTGTTGAAAAGCTTGCAAAGTCTAAAGACAAAGAAGCTGTAGCTGAGTTTGCTGTTCTTTCAAAGATCAAAGAAGCTCTTATGCAAGAACTTCCTGCACGAAGTGTTGATCTAACACCTGAAGAGAAGAAGATTGTTCACACGATGCACCTTCTTACAATGAAGCCGATTCTTTACGTTGCTAACGTAAGCGAAGATGAGCTTTTAGAAGGCACGAACGAGCATGTTGAAGCAGTTAAAGAATATGCGGCACGTGAAAATGCTGAAGTTATCGTAATCTGTGCAAAAGTGGAAGAAGAAATCGCTGAGCTTGATGGCGACGAAAAGATGGCATTCTTAGGAGAACTAGGCATTGAAGAAGCAGGTCTTGATAAGCTGATCCGTGCTTCATATTCTCTTCTTGGTCTAGCTACTTACTTTACAGCGGGAGTTCAAGAAGTACGCGCATGGACGTTCCGTAAAGGGATGAAGGCTCCTGCATGTGCAGGAATCATTCACACGGACTTTGAAAGAGGATTTATCCGTGCAGAGATCGTAGCTTATGATGATCTGATGGCTGCTGGCAACATGGCAGCTGCTAAAGAAAAAGGTAAAGTACGTCTTGAAGGTAAGGAATATGAGATGAAAGATGGAGATGTTGTTCATTTCCGTTTTAATGTTTAATAAAAGACTGCTGAGAAGAGGTTGATTTCCGTTGCAGGTGCTTCGCTTTCCGCGGGGCAGATGGTGAGCCACATTCGTACGTTTCACTCTTAAGTGTCTCACCTATCCACCTGTCCCGCAGGAGTCTCGCACCTTCCACTCCAATCAACTAGTCAGTGAAGTTTTTAAATAAACGAATCCGAAGCAATTTAGAAAAACGAAGGAAAAGTTATCGCTTTTCCTCTTTTTTATGCTTTTTTCGAGAGATGCTTGTTTTATACAGGATGTTTTGATATAATTCTTTATTGTGAGTTAATTGTCAACAAATACTGTTATGATGATTTTCTCCTTGCCCTTAAATATTTGTTTTTGGGCCGCTTAGACCAAAAGGAGGTGAACGGAATGAAAAAGTACGAAATTATGTACATCGTCCGTCCGAATATCGAAGAGGAAGCTCTTAAGGCAACGAAAGAGCGTGCGAAAAGCATCCTAACTGACAACGGTGCGGAGATCGCGAACGAAAAGGAAATGGGTAAAAAGCGTTTAGCTTACGAAATCAATGACTTCCGCGATGGATATTACACGCTATTGGAAGTTAACGCTCCAAACGAAGCGATTAATGAATTCGACCGTCTTATGAAGATCAACGAAGATGTTCTTCGTTTCATGACAATCGTAGACGAAAGAAATTAATCCTTTAAGGAGTGGTTCTGAATGCTAAATCGAGTAGTACTGGTGGGACGTTTAACAAAAGACCCAGAATTAAAGTACACTCCAAACGGTGTGGCAGTTGCTAACTTCACACTTGCTGTCAATCGACCTTTTTCGAATCAGCAAGGTGAGCGCGAAGCAGATTTCATTAACTGTGTCGTATGGCGTAAGCCCGCTGAAAATGTAGCGAACTTCTTGAAAAAGGGATCGCTTGCAGGAGTGGATGGACGTTTGCAAACTCGTTCTTACGAGAACCAGCAGGGTCAAAGAGTGTATGTTACTGAAGTAATGGCAGAAAGTGTTCAATTCCTTGAACCTAAAAACGCTAATGCTGGAGGCCAGCAATATCAAGGCAACAGCAACAACTTTGGTGGACCATCAAATGACCGCGGATTTGGGCAGCAAAATCAGAACCGCAGCTATGGAAGTGACAACGGCTTTGGAGGACAGCAACAACAGCAGAATCCAAAACGTAATAACTTCAACGATGACCCGTTTGCAAATGATGGCACACCGATCGACATCTCTGATGACGATTTGCCATTTTAAACTAACGTAAACTATGAATCGGAATATATAAAATAAAATTAAAGGAGGGGACCAACTATGGCTGGACGTCGTGGTGGACGCCAAAAGCGTCGTAAGGTTTGTTTCTTCACTGTAAACAAAATCACTTACATCGACTACAAGGACACTGATCTTTTAAAGCGTTTCGTTTCTGAGCGCGGTAAGATTCTTCCTCGTCGTGTAACTGGTACATCTGCTAAATATCAACGTCAATTGACTCGTGCGATCAAACGCTCTCGTCACATGGCATTGTTACCATATGTATCTGAATAAGATCGTTTAAAGAACGCAGCTGGGTTTCCTGGCTGCGTTTTTTGTGTTCAAAGATAGTAGTGAGTGTCTGATTTTGTCGAGGATTGTAGACTCGCGGATAAAAGCCTAAAACTCGTGGATAAACCGCTAAAACTTTAGGATTCAGGCATGAAATATGTGGATTGGAGCTCAAAACTTTTGGATTTCTCATTTATACTCATGAAAAAACGGCTTTGAAATGGCCGAGTCAGCCTCTATTGAACCATCGTAGTAGCTTCCCACACCATCTCATAACATTTTCACACATCATTTCCATGAAAACAGGTGAATATCACCTATTTCTGACCCTGCTCAAGCAAACCTTCCATAATTTGTTTACTTCTCTTCAAGTACGTCTATGCTAGAATTATCGTTTAAGTTGAATTACAGCGGTTATGTCACTACAATTAGAACATATGAAGAATTTTATGAGGTGAATCATGCGCAATACTAAAGTATTGGTGGAAGGTGCCGTTGTTTCGGGCATTTATACGCTTCTTTTTTTGATCAGTATGTACATACCGTTGTTTAGCTTGGTCTCGTTATTTATTTTGCCGCTCCCGTTTATCATTTATCTGTACCGGCAAGATCTTAAAGCGGGATTACTCCTATGGGCGGTCACATTTGGTGTGTCGCTGGCGTTTGCGGGGCTTAACGGTATCATTGTTACCCTCTTTGCTGGTTTGACCGGAATTGTGATGGGGGAACTTTATAGAAGAAAAAAACCAGCGTTTGCGGTTCTGCTTGGAGCGAGTTTGTCGAACATCGTGAACATGTTAGGAACGCTCGCTATCGCTCAAGTATTCATGGGCATCAATTTTGTAAAAGAATTAGAGACTCAGTTTCAAAGTGCGATAGGAACAGCGGAGGATTTATATAAATCCGGTGGACAAGATCCTACCCAGATTGAGAAATTTAAAGAGCAAGCGGAGTTAATTCCGATGATGCTTCCGACATATATTATCGGAGGAGCTGTCATCCTTGCCTTTTTAACGCATATCGCCGCAAGAATGCTGATGAAAAGAATGCGTTATGATGTTCCGTCGTTCCCTCCGTTTCGTGAGTGGAACCTGCCAAAATCGTTTTTGTGGTATTATATTATAGCGATTGTTTTAACATTCAGTATGCCTGAAAAGGGTACGTCTTTATATATTGTAACGATAAATTTGTATATGATATTATCGTTTGTACTTATATTACAAGGTTTCACAGTTATTTTTTATTATGCCTGGATAAAGAATTGGAAGAGAAAAAGAATCATATTGTTGATTATACTCTTGTTTTTGCTGAACTCTTTCCTGCCGATTCCTCTGGAAGTCGTTAAATTCTTAGGTATAATTGATTTAGGGTTTATGATCAAAAAACGGTTGAAACCAAAACAGTAGGAGCTGAAAGTATGCCAAAGTTTTTACTAAAACGGTGGCATGGTTATCCCGTCATCGCCTTATTTGTAACTTCTGTTGTTCTGGTAAGTATCATCACGTATTTTCATTGGATGATTGGAATGGCAGGCTTCGTGCTGCTAGGCGGTTTGTTTTATTATGCCATGAAAGCCGAAGCTAGTTTTCAGGAGGAGCTGGGCGATTATATTTCGACGCTTTCTCACCGCTTGAAGAAGGTGGGAGAAGAAGCGTTGATGGAAATGCCGATCGGGATTATTTTGTATGATGAGGATTTTAAGATCGAATGGGCGAATCCATACATGGGAGCCCTTATTGAAGAAGAGTCCTTTATCGGCCATTCTCTAAACCATGTTTCAGAAGAACTGATTCCTCATATCAAGAGTGATGCGAAGGAAGAAGTTATAAAGATTAATACACATAGATTTCAAGTGAACTTCAAAAAAGAAGATAGACTGCTTTACTTTTTTGATGTGACCGAGCAGTTAGATCTTGAACGTTTGTATGATGAAGAACAAACGGTCATGGCGATTATCTATCTCGATAACTATGAAGAAGTAACGCAAGGACTAGATGACCAATTTCGATCAACAATCAACTCAAAAGTTACGTCTGTGTTGAATGAATGGGCGAACGTACACGGCATCTTCTTAAAACGAACGTCTTCTGAGCGATTTTTAGCTGTATTCAACCAACGAATCCTTTATGAGTTGGAGAAAAATAAATTCAGCGTACTAGATGAGGTTAGAGAATCTACAGCTAAGCAGAATATCTCCCTTACGCTCAGTATCGGGGTTGCAGCTGGGACATCGTCACTGCCTGAGCTCGGACAGCTATCTCAATCGAGTCTAGATCTTGCTCTTGGACGCGGAGGCGACCAGGTTGCGATCAAACAGACGAACGGAAAAGTACGTTTCTATGGAGGAAAAACAAATCCTGTTGAAAAACGTACGCGCGTCCGTGCCCGCGTCATCTCACATGCTCTGAGTGAATTGGTGGCAGATAGTGACAAGGTGATCATCATGGGGCATAAGAATCCTGATATGGACTCAATTGGTTCTGCGATCGGAATCTTAAAGGTCGCGCAAGTGAATGGAAAAGACGGGTATATCGTACTTGACCAAGCCAATATCGATATCGGCGTTCAGCGCTTGATGGATGAGCTGAAAGAAACAGAATCGATTTGGAAGTTTTTCATCTCGCCCGAAGAAGCGCTCGAGCTCGCATCGAGAGACACGCTTCTAGTCGTAGTTGATACACATAAACCGACGATGGTTATTGAAGAGAAACTGTTATCCAAGCTTGATCATGTCGTGGTCATCGATCACCATCGCCGTGGTGAGGAGTTTATTAAAGATCCGGTGCTTGTATACATGGAGCCGTATGCTTCATCTACAGCAGAACTCGTAACAGAACTTCTCGAATACCAGCCGAAGAGACTGAAGATGCGTATGCTAGAAGCAACAGCCCTTCTTGCAGGTATTATCGTTGATACGAAGAGTTTCACCCTCAGAACAGGATCTCGTACGTTTGATGCTGCATCTTATTTAAGAGCGCATGGTGCGGACACGATTCTTGTTCAAAAGTTTTTAAAAGAAGATTTAAACACGTATACAAGACGTTCCAAGCTCATTGAGAGTTCGGATGTTTATAAAAAAGGCATCGTCATTGCCAAGAGCTCTCCTGAGGATGCGTACAATCAAGTCGTGATCGCTCAGGCGGCAGATATACTATTAACTATGAACGGCATTCAAGCATCTTTTGTTATTGCAAATCGCATTGACGGCAAAGTAAGCATCAGTGCTCGTTCGCTTGGGGACATCAACGTGCAGATGATCATGGAGAGACTGGAAGGCGGAGGACATCTTACGAACGCTGCCTGCCAGATTGAGAACAGCTCGATTGATGAAGCAGAGATACATTTAAAACGTATTATTGATGAGTATATTGAAGGGGGAGAAGAGGAATGAAAGTAATTTTTCTTCAAGATGTAAAGGGTAAAGGCAAAAAAGGCGAGGTTAAGAACGTTTCTGAAGGCTATGCACGAAACTTCTTATTTCCGAAGAACTTAGCTTCAGAAGCTACATCAGGCGCTATGGCAACACTTCAAGGCCAACAGAAGAGCGAAGAGAAGAAACAACAAGCTCAATTAGAAGAGGCTGAAGCTTTAAAAGCAAAGCTTGCTGAGATGACGGTTACGATCAAAACGAAAACAGGTGAAGGTGGCCGCGTTTTCGGTTCTGTGACAAGTAAACAGATCGCTGATGGCTTGAAAGAGCAAGGGATCAAGATTGATAAGCGTAAGATTGAGCTTGCTGAGCCGATTAAAGCACTTGGTTACACGAATGTTTCGATTAAAGTGCATCAACAGGTTACGGCGACTGTAAAAGTACACGTAACAGAAGAATAAAAGAGCCGGGTTTTCCCGGTTTTTTTGCGGGCCAAGAAAGCGTTGATCTCCGTTTCAGATGCTCGCTTTCCGGGGGGCGTGCGGTGAGCCTCTTAGCGCATAGCGCTGTTAAGAGTCTCACCTGTCCCGCTGATCCCCCAGGAGTCTCGCATCTTACACTCCGATCAACCTGTTCATGGAGCCAAAACCAAACTAATTTAAAGCTCTTAAACCATATACGAACGATTACTAGTAAGGAAAGGAGGAACTAACATGAGTGATTTATTTGCTGACCGTATACCGCCGCAGAATATTGAAGCGGAGCAGGCTGTTCTTGGTGCGATCTTTTTAGAGCCCGAAGCTCTTATTACGGCATCTGAGATTCTGCTTCCGGAAGATTTTTACCGTGCTACTCATCAAAGAATCTATCGCGTGATGCTCGATCTTAACGCAAAAGGCGAGCCGGTCGATCTTATCACCGTTACGTCAGAGCTTCAGGATAAGAACCAGCTGGATGAAGTCGGCGGCTTGTCCTTCTTAACGGAGTTAGCCGATAGTTCTCCGACGGCTGCGAACATTGAGTATTACAGCAAGATTGTTGAAGAAAAGTCTCTGCTTCGCCGTTTGATTCGTACAGCGACTGATATAACAGCTAACAGCTATGCGCGTGAAGAAGAAGTAGAGGCGATCTTAAACGAAGCGGAAAAGTCGATCTTAGAAGTAGCAAACCGGAAGAACACGAGTGCTTTTACAGCGATTAAGGATGTCTTGGTTCACGCTTACGACAACATTGAAGCCCTTCATAACCGTAAAGGTGATATAACGGGGATTCCGACTGGCTTTAATGACCTGGACCGAATGACGGCTGGCTTTCAGCGAAACGATCTGATCATCGTTGCCGCTCGTCCATCCGTAGGTAAAACCGCGTTTGCTCTGAACATCGCGCAGAACGTTGCAACAAAGACAGAGGAGAATGTAGCGATATTCAGTCTAGAGATGGGTGCTGAGCAGCTTGTTATGCGTATGCTCTGTGCAGAGGGTAATCTCGATGCACAGCGTCTTCGTACAGGGTCATTGTTACCCGAAGACTGGCAGAAGCTTACGATGGCTATGGGAAGCTTGTCAGCGGCAGGTATCTATATCGATGATACACCGGGTATTCGTATTAACGATATTCGTGCGAAATGTCGTCGTCTGAAGCAGGAGAAAGGCCTAGGAATGATTTTGATCGATTATCTGCAGCTTATTATGGGTAGCGGGAAATCAGGCGAAAACCGCCAACAGGAGGTTTCTGAGATCTCTCGTTCACTAAAAGCACTTGCTCGTGAGCTGGAAGTGCCGGTTATCGCCCTTTCTCAGCTATCTCGTGGTGTTGAATCCCGTCAGGACAAGCGTCCGATGATGTCCGATATCCGTGAATCAGGTTCCATCGAGCAGGATGCCGATATCGTTGCCTTTCTTTATCGTGACGATTACTACGATAAAGAATCAGAAGCGAAGAACATCATTGAGATCATCATCGCTAAGCAGCGTAACGGTCCAACAGGAACGGTAGAGCTCGCTTTCGTAAAAGAATATAATAAGTTCGTTAACCTGGACAGGCGGCACGATGAGAGTGCCATACCGCCGGGAGCATAAAAAAAGCAGCTGGGATTTATTCCGGCTGCTTTTGCATTTCTATTACTTTATTTTCTATTAACCACATTTCTATTCTGTTTTTCACTTTATCTTTTTGAAACGTCTGCCATTTCTCATGTAAACCGAGCTCAATCACTTTATCGGTAAAACGTTTGAAAGGCTCATCCTCATTTAAAGCGTGAAGCAGTTCGCTGTTTTGATGAAAGCTCTCAAATTCAACCATCCAGCTGAAGGATTCAACGTTCATCACCTTTGGAATCTCAATAAATCGGTCTGGTTCTTCGGCATCTAAAAATTCTAGGTTGGGATGGCCACCGGTTTCGATCGCATCAAGCAGTATCGTTTGTTCATTTTTGTCTAAATAATAGATGTGGTTTGCTTTTATATCCATATAAGCCACCATTAATTTTTCGATAAGCAAGTAATCGTACCTCCTAAAAAAGGTGAATACTACAGGATACGATAAGGTTTTCGATCTTCTGGCTATAGAAATGTAAAATTATTACGAACGAAAATATTAATTTATCTTTTAATGTTCGTGTTTTTGATTGACTTCTATCAGATATATTGCTAAACTAAGCTTGGTTTTCAAGATTAGATGATAAATTCGTCAATCGTTAATTTCATGGAGGTGCAACCATGTCATCAGTAGTAGTAGTAGGAACACAATGGGGAGATGAAGGAAAAGGTAAGATTACCGATTATCTCTCAGAAAAAGCAGAAGTAGTAGCTAGATACCAAGGCGGTAACAACGCTGGTCATACAATCGTATTTGAAGGTAAGAAGTATAAACTTCACCTTATTCCATCTGGAATCTTTTATAAAGATAAAATCTGCGTGATCGGAAACGGAATGGTTGTCGATCCGAAAGCAGTTCTTGAAGAGCTTGCTTATCTACACGGCCACGGAGTAAGTACGGACAACCTTCGTATTTCTAATCGCGCGCACGTGATTCTTCCTTATCACCTTCGTCAAGATATCTTAGAGGAAGAGAGCAAGGGTGCTAACAAAATCGGCACAACGAAAAAAGGAATCGGTCCTGCATACATGGATAAAGCAGCTCGTATCGGAATCCGTATCGCTGACCTTTTAGATCGTGAAGAATTTGAAGAGAAGTTAGAGCGCAACTTAGCGGAAAAGAATCGTTTATTCGAACGCATCTATGAATCAGAAGGCTTTACGAAAGAGCAGATCTTAGATGAGTATTATGAATACGGTCAACAAATTAAAAAATATGTAGTCGATACATCAGTTGTTCTAAACGATGCATTGGACGATGGACGTCGTGTTCTATTTGAAGGCGCACAAGGTGTTATGCTTGATATCGACCAAGGAACATATCCATTCGTTACGTCTTCAAACCCTATCGCAGGGGGAGTAACAATCGGTTCTGGTGTTGGTCCTTCTAAGATCAACCATGTTGTTGGTGTTTCAAAAGCGTATACAACACGTGTTGGTGATGGTCCTTTCCCGACTGAGCTTCATGATGAGATCGGTAACCAAATTCGTGAAGTTGGCCGTGAGTACGGTACAACGACAGGACGTCCGCGTCGTGTAGGTTGGTTTGACGCAGTAGTTGTTCGTCATGCTCGCCGTGTTTCAGGGATCACGGATCTTTCTTTGAACTCAATCGACGTTCTAACAGGTATTGAAACGTTGAAAATCTGTGTAGCGTACAAATACAAAGGTGAACTAACGTATGAATTCCCAGCGAGCCTTAAAGAGCTTGCTCAATGTGAGCCTGTATTCGAAGAAATGCCAGGCTGGACAGAAGATATTACAGGTGTGAAAGATCTTGGAGAGCTTCCAGAGAACGCGCGTCATTATGTAGAGCGTATCTCGCAAGTAACTGGTATTCCACTTTCTATCTTCTCAGTTGGACCAGACCGTAACCAAACAAACATGGTACGAGGCGTATTCGCTTAAAAAATTAGTAGCCCCTTGGTGAAACGAGGGGCTTTATTTTTGATGAATTAGAAATGCTTTTGTGAGTATTTTTAAGGATTCCAAAGTTTTTTTGAAAAATATACAGAAAACATATTGCCAAAGCTTAAATATCGTGATAAAGTAACACTTGTCGTGAAAAAACGACAAACGTTTTAAAACAAAGCACGAGCCATTAGCTCAGTTGGTAGAGCATCTGACTTTTAATCAGAGGGTCGAAGGTTCGAATCCTTCATGGCTCACCACTTTTTTTTAAAAAAGTGGCCCGTTGGTCAAGCGGTTAAGACACCGCCCTTTCACGGCGGTAACACGGGTTCGAATCCCGTACGGGTCACCATTATTTCTTTAAGTAAAGTAAATAAAAGCATTTAAAAGTGGACTCGTGGTGTAGTGGTTAACATGCCTGCCTGTCACGCAGGAGATCGCCGGTTCGACCCCGGTCGGGTCCGCCACTTTTATGGCTCGATAGCTCAGATGGTAGAGCAGAGGACTGAAAATCCTCGTGTCGGCGGTTCGATTCCGTCTCGAGCCACCATTTTACTTTAAATCCTAAAACATGTTGCATGTTCCTTGAAAAGGGAGCATGCTTTTTTTTATTTTTGTTTGCGTATGGTCGATCGCCCTTAGTGGAGGGTATGTAGCAAGGACGTCTTTGTCGAGAATGATCGAATGGCCTTTATTTTTTTTCTTAGACTTAATTGCTATCGATTTCGACTTAATTTTTTTATTTCGACTCAATTGCATCAAGATTAGACTTAATTAACAGCTCAAGTACCACGTGGGGTATCAACACTAACCCCTTCCGGCAGCAGAAACAACACCGATACACCTCCAAAAAAGCATGCACAGAGACATGCACAGCACAAATCAGCTTATCCACACTAAGATTTATATCATTTTCACACCAACCATATACTTTTAATGCTGATAAAGAGGGATAAGTACTCAATCGTTCGAATATAGTGTATCAATTGGGATGAGGAAGGTAGTGATCATACAGATGGAATTTGAATGGGCGCTGTATTTGATCGCGAGTTACCTTGTTGGTTGCATCATGACAGGGTTTCTTGTAGCAAAGCTTATAAAAGGCGTTGATTTACGATTGTTAGGCAGCGGAAATATAGGAGCACGGAATGCTGGAAGAGTATTAGGGCCATCAGGATTCGTACTCACGTTAGCTGGCGACATCTTAAAAGCGGCTGCGGTCGTTTGGGCAGGCATACAATTTCAATATCCCCCATATATACAGCTTCTTGGTTTTCTAGCGGTGATTCTCGGACATCTCTATCCCATCTTTCTTCGTTTTCATGGAGGGAAAGGAGTCGCTTCTTTTATCGGAGGGATGATTATTTTTCACCCCATATCTGCTGTTCTTGTAGCAGCTGCATTTCTGCTCTTTTATGGAATTAAAAGAAGTCTAACTGTAGCGGGACTTTTTGCTTTTGCGCTCACTCCTTTCTTCTACTGGCTGTTTGAAAAGCAGTGGCTAGAGACGTTACTCCTGATTCCAATCAGCTTCCTTGTTGTGTATGTTCAAAAAGAAGATATAAAAGAGCGCATCAAATTAACGGAATAGGTGTTAAATAAGGGTATAAATCGGTGAATTTATACTCTTTTTTATGTCGTTTATTTACAGTTGCATTACAAAATCCCTGAAATTCTGACAAAGCGAAATTCCTTATGATAGGATACTAGAGGTGCTAAAGGCATAAAGAGTAGTAGGTCTTTAGGCATATTTTAGAGATCATAGAGAGAATCTTTAGGGGGAAATAGAAAAAGTGAACAGTCGAAAAACCACTGAAAGATTTATTAAATATATCGCACTGCCGTTCGTTGCAGTGATTTTAATAGTGTCAGCATTCACGATGAATCCATCGAACACATCTGCGAGTAGCGACGATAACCAGTTGATCAAGACGGTTTATCACGTTTATGTAGATGGAAAGAAGGTTGGAACGGTTCGTGAAGAAAGTGTTGTCGATGAGACAGTCGACCAAATTCTCCAACAGGCAAAAGGTAGAAAGAATAACTTTGCTTTTGCGGTGAGAGAGTCTATCGAGCTTAAGCCTGAAAAGATGTTCAGACCAGAGTTTGATAACGAAGAAGTAAGAGAGAACTTGAAGAAGCAGCTAACGGTTGAAGTGGAGGCTTATCGTTTAGTCGTTGGCGGACAAACTGTTGCGTATGTTTCTAGCAAAAAAGAAGCAAAAGATACGTTGCTGAAGCTAAAGCTCGAACATGTTTCAAAAGCCGAGCTAGATGACATCGAAAAAAAGAAAGCTGAGAACGAAAAGCTTGAAGTACCGGACTTAAAACCGGGAGAACGTAAAGTGGTTGATATCGACTTTTCAGCGCCAGTTCTTATTCAAAAAGCGCAAACATCTATCAGTAAGCTCGTTACGGTAGATGATGCCATTTCTTCTTTGAAAGAAGGCAGTCTGCACAAAAAAGAGCATGTGGTTCAAAAAGGAGAAACAGTTCAATCTATCCTAGAAAAATATCACTTAACGATGGATCAGTTATTCACGTTAAACCCAAGGCTTATGTTAGTACCAGTTGTTCGTACAGGACAGGCAGTAACCGTTACTGAAAAAGAGCCTTATACCGAGGTCCTTGTGTACGAAGCTACACGTGTTCAGAATGAACTTCCTTTCCAGGTTGAGAAACAAGAAGACAGTACGTTGGAAAAAGGACAGATCAAAACCGTTCAAAAAGGACAAGTTGGATTAGAAGATATTACGTATACAACAAGAAAAGCCGACAGCAAAGTGCTTCAAAAAGAGATTTTAGAGAAGAAGCAAGTGAAGGCACCAGTTACGGAGATTCAAAAGATTGGTACGAAAGTGATTCCTTCTAAAGGGACAGGCACTCTTTCATGGCCGGCTGTAGGTGGATATATTTCTAGCCATAAAGGCACGCGCTGGGGTAAAGAGCATAAAGGAATGGATATTGCTCGACCTTCAGAACGTTCGATCTTAGCTGCAGACAACGGTAAAGTTGTTTCTGCTGGGTGGGATGGAGATTATGGAAACAAGATCATTATTGATCACAACAATGGTATGAGAACCATTTATGCGCATCTTGATTCTATTTCTGTTTCATCAGGTGATGTGGTGCAGAAGGGGTCTAAGATCGGTGTGATGGGTTCAACGGGTCAATCGACTGGAGTGCATCTGCATTTTGAAGTGTATGAGAATGGTGTTCTTAAAGATCCAGCTGATTTTGTAAGTGAAAATTAAAGAAGTAATGATTAAAGTAATATGAAAGTAGGTTGATTTCCGTTTCAGGTTGCTCGCTTTCCGCGGGGCAGGCGGTGAGCCACTTGCCGCTATGCGCCTTTAAGTGTCTCACCTGACCGCTTGTCCCGCAGGAGTCTCGCACCTTCCACTCCAATCAACTATTCATTGATGAAAAGTAATAAACAAAATGTCAAAAACCTCTTAGGATTAACAGCTTCCTGGGAGGTTTTTCATGCTCAAAACGAATTGAATTACTTTCAGGATTTATTTCACACAGCGAACTTTCGACGGTGATCTTATGTGATACCAACTTTTCTTTGTCTAAAATTAGAAGGTTTTGCTAGTAGTATGGAGAAAGTTTCAACTGTGATAAAATAGTAGAGATACCATATAATCGATACTACAAAATATTCTGCTATATATAAAATAGAGTTTCTGAAAGAAGGAGCGTTCCCATGGATAAGAAAATTCTCGTTGTGGATGATGAAAAGCCCATTGCAGATATTCTGCAGTTTAATCTTGAAAAAGAAGGCTTTACTGTAAGCTGTGCGTATGATGGCATCAATGCGTTAGAAAAGGTAGAGAAAGAGAAGCCGGATATGATTTTACTAGATATCATGCTTCCGCTAAAAGACGGCATGGAAGTTTGCCGTGAGATTCGTAAAAAGTATGATATGCCAATCATCATGCTTACAGCAAAAGACTCTGAAATTGATAAAGTATTAGGCTTAGAGCTTGGGGCCGATGATTACGTAACGAAGCCGTTCAGCACACGTGAATTAATCGCACGTGTTAAGGCTAACCTGCGCCGTCATCAGCAGGAATCTGAGCGTGAAGTAGATGAAAACAATGAGATTACGATCGGTTCTCTTACGATTCATCCTGATGCGTATATCGTGACCAAACGTGGCGAGACGATTGAGTTAACACATCGTGAATTTGAACTGCTGCATTATTTAGCAAAACATATCGGACAAGTGATGACGCGTGAACACTTGCTTCAAACGGTATGGGGATATGATTATTTTGGTGATGTAAGAACAGTCGATGTAACGGTTCGTCGTCTGCGCGAGAAAGTAGAAGATAATCCAAGTCACCCATTATGGATCATCACAAGACGCGGAGTGGGGTATTACTTAAGAAATCCTGATCAGGAGTAGTCATGATGGATAAAGTCAATTTTTTTAAATCAATACACGTTAAGTTTGTATTGATTTATGTTTTGCTCATTTTAATAGCCATGCAAGTGATCAGTGTTTATTTTATTAACAACTTAGAATCTGATCTTCGGCAGAGCTTTTCTAAATCACTCTACGATAGAGTGAATTTATTAGAGTTTAACGTTGAGCAAAAGATGAAGGATAAAGATAAGGGTAGATACAAGTCTGAAAATGATATAGATGGTGAACCAGCGTTATTGCTTAGAAAAGACATTCAAGCACTAATTGACGAGGAGTTCGAAGAGAAAGAGATCCAGGTACTTAATGAAGACGGTATGGTGCTTGCGAGCAATAAACCGCAGTTGGTGGGGCAGATTAGCTTCAATCCTAAGATTAAGCTTGCTCTTGAAGGAACGGTTGATGATGAAATCATGCTTCATGAAGGTGAGCGGGTGATGGTACTCGCCAAACCGATCAAGATTGATGCTACAGGAGAGAACATTGGCGCCATCTATTTAGTAGCTTCTATTGAAGGTATTTTTAAACAGATTTCTCGAATCAATAGCATTCTAGTGACCGGAACCGTAATCGCACTTATTATAACCGGACTGCTAGGGGTCTTTTTGGCACGTACGATCACAAGGCCTATGGCTGATATGAGAAAGCAAGCCCTTGTTATGGCAAGAGGGGACTTTTCTCGAAAAGTTCAGCTGTATGGAGACGATGAAATCGGTCAGCTTGCTATGACCTTTAACAATCTAACAACAAAGCTGCAAGAGGCAACAGCTATCACAGAGAGCGAACGAAGAAAGCTGCGTTCCGTTCTTACGTATATGACAGATGGTGTGATTGCGACAGATCGTGACGGAGCAATTATCCTGATGAACGACCGGTCTGAAGAGATGCTGAACATCTCTAGACAGAACGCGCTAGGAACGCCTCTTATGGAGCTATTGCGCTTAAATACGGAATACACGTGGGAAGAACTTTATAACGAATACGAATCTATGCTGCTTGATTTTAGTACGAACGATTTGCATTATGTGGTGCGAGCAAACTTCTCCACGATACAAAAAGATGACGGGCCAATCAATGGTCTTATTTGTGTTCTTCATGATGTTACTGAGCAGGAACAGATCGATAACGAGCGACGTGAGTTTGTGTTCAACGTTTCGCACGAATTAAGAACACCGCTGACGACGATGAGAAGTTATCTGGAGGCGCTGGCTGAAGGGGCGTGGCAAGATGAGAACATCGCTCCGCGTTTTTTAGAGGTTACTCAGAATGAGACTGAACGTATGATCAGACTCGTAACTGATTTGCTTCAATTATCGAAAATGGACAGCAAAGATTACCGATTTAACTTTTTTGAAATTGATCTGGTCGAATTCTTGAACGGCATCATCGATCGTTTTGAGATGCTTGAAAAGGAAAACATTGAACTTTCTAGGTCCCTGCCTAAGCACAAGATCAACGTTCAGTTGGATACCGATAAGATGACACAAGTGCTTGATAATATCATCTCGAACGCGATGAAATATTCGCCTGAAGGTGGAACAATCACCTTTAACGCTTCCGTGATCGGCCGCAAGGTGAAGGTAAGTATTTCAGATCAAGGTGTTGGAATTCCGAAGAATAACGTTTCTAAGATCTTTGATCGATTCTTTAGGGTAGACCGTGCTCGTTCTCGAGATATCGGAGGCACAGGCCTAGGTCTCGCGATCGCAAAAGAAATCGTACTTGCGCATGGCGGAGACATCTGGGCAGAAAGTGAGTGGGGCCAAGGAACGACCATCCACTTTACTCTTCCTTTAAAAAAGGTTAAGGAGGGGCTGCAATGAACTGGTTAAAGTGGATTACACATGCAAAAGAAGTGATCACCTTTTTCAAGAAGAATTACGAACATATCAAGTCTATCGCGCTCACTGTCTTGATCGGTATGAGCCTTGTTCTTACATGGAGCTTGTGGACATTCAAGCCAAGCTATCCATCGTTAGAAGGAGCTCGAATCGTTAAAAAACAGGAAGTTGATATCGAAGCAAGCGTTAAGCAACTTGTATACCCTACACAGGTGATTTACCATAGTGGGGATGAGTTGTACGGACTTGAAGCAAGTAATTTAATGAAAGAATTTCATATGGGCTTGAACGAAACGAAATTTACGTTTGATACAGGTTCTAGAAATAATCGTGCTTTTGATCCAGATGAAAAGTTTTTACGTGACAACAAGTATGTGGAGATTATTTTTCCAGCAGGCATGAGTCAGGATATCTATAAAGAAATCTTCTCGTTTGAATCCGAGATACAAGCCACTAAACCACAAAATGTAGACCGAATCTTTTTATATCAAAATAAAATGACAGATAGTATCGAAGGCTATCTAGTTTCTTATCAAAATAAAAAGATGCAAAAGATAAGGGCAACGAATAATCAGCTAAATCCTTTAATAAGAGATATGGATAAGTGGGTCGATACAGGAAACTTAATCCCTTATATCCAATATGATATTGAGGATGACGGAAAAGAAGGACAAGCAGAGATCTTAAGAAGATTTTATTTTCCTAAGGAGTCTCTGTCCTTGACCCGTTATACGTACTTTTCAAAAGCAACAGGCGAAGATACGTATGAAATGTATAAAAAAGCGCTGTTTAAAGATCCGTTAGCGGTAAAAAGTGCTTCTGATAAAAACCAGATCACATATGCTGATGGAACAGCGGCAATGGTTGTGAACGAATTGCAAAATCGTTTCACGTTTACTAACTTTGCAGGAAATCGAAATCCAAATACAACACCAAATATTTCACCACTCTATCAATCCTTAGACTACATCAATACGCACGCAGGGTGGGGAAATCCGTATATTCTTTCCGGTCTATCAACGTATTCCGCAAATTTCTGGCTGTTTGTTGAGAATTTGCCTGTGTTGGATCCGGAGATGCAGATGAGCCTAGTGTGGTATGAAAACGAGCTTAAGGAATATCAGCGCTCACTCGTTCAGTTACAACTCGACCAACAGTCTTATCTTTCACAGAAGGTAAACATCCAATCAGGGCTAGATGTTATTAAAGAGCTTGAAGAAAAAGATTACAACCAGAACTATGTACAAGATGTACGAATTGGATTCACGATGAAAAAGCAAAAAGAACCACATGTCTATAAATTAGAGCCACAATGGTTTATTAATTATGATGCTAAAGGATGGCAACCGTTATTTTCACAGACTGGAAAGGAAGGATTTAATTGAATTGGCAAAGAACAAAAAGCATTTTTATCCTTACCTTTCTTGTCTTAAACCTATTCTTGGGTTACCAACTCTATCAAAAGAATGACATTAACAACATCTCGAGACTTACAGATCAGCCTTTAGAAGAGCGGTTAGCGAATAACGAAATCTCACTATCCGAAAAGCTGCCGAAATATAGAGAAAAACAAACTTTAATCAGTGCCCAGCGTTACAAGTTTTCAGAAGAAGAAAAGAAGTCTCCTGAAAAAAATGTATCGCTGGATAAGGAAGCGAGCACTGACATCACCCTTCAATATGATCTTAGTAAACCGATGGATCTTCCGAAGAAGGATACAAAAGATTTGATCTCAGAGCTTAATCAATTTGCAGAAGATAACATAACCCGCGGTAAAGAATACGCATTTTATGAATGGGATAAAAAGAGCAATATCGTCTGGTTTACGCAAGTCTATCAAGAGAAAAAGGTCTTTTATAATCCTACTAATTTTGGCATTGTTTCTGACGGAAAAGATTTCGATGTGCCGAACGGAATGATTAAGTTTAAGCTTGATGACAAAGGAAATCTTACTAGTTTAACGCAGACCTATCTATTTATTACAAGACAGGGTGCTTTTCAACAGATCATCTCACCTAGTAAGGCGCTTGAGAAACTATTAGAAACGAACCTTCAAAAAGGTGATCATATACAAAAAGTAGAGCTTGGCCACTATAGCCTTGTAGGTGAAGGAGAAGTTCAAGTTTATACACCTACGTGGTTTATAAAAACCAAGAACGGACAGTATTTAGTTAATGCGACTGACAGTTCCATTCAAGTTTTGACGGAAAAGGCAGAGTAGAGAGGAACATGCGGTTATGAGTTTAAAATTTAGCGTTCTTGCAAGCGGCAGTTCGGGAAACGCCGTTTACGTTGAAACCGAACAAACACGCTTGCTCGTCGATGCGGGTTTAAGTGCCAAACAGATTCAGATATTATTTGAAAAAGCAGCATGTGGTGAGGTGGCGGACATTGATGGAATCCTCGTTACGCACGAACATAGCGATCACATAAAAGGACTCGGTGTGCTGGCTCGAAAGTTTAAGCTGCCGATTTATGCGAACAAAAATACGTGGAATGCCATGAACGGTTTGATTGGGGAAGTGGCGACCGAGCAAAAATTTGAGTTTGAGATGGAAAGTGTGAAAACATTCAACGATCTAGAAGTTGAATCCTTTGGTGTGTCACATGATGCGGCGGAACCGATGTTCTACGTGTTTCATCACAACGGAAGAAAGCTTGCACTCATGACGGATACGGGCTATGTGAGCGATCGTATGAAAGGTATCATTCGTGACAGCCACTCGCTCGTGATTGAATCGAACCATGACATCAACATGCTTATGATGGGGCGTTATCCGTGGAACATTAAACGCCGTATTCTAGGCGACCATGGTCATATTTCGAACGAAGATTGTGGACATGCTCTCGCTGATGTAATCGGTGACGGTACCAAACATATCTACCTTGCTCACTTGAGTAAAGATAATAACATGAAGGATATTGCTCGTTTAGCGGTTGAGCAGACGTTAAAAACGTACGATATTTCAGCGGGTGAACAAGTAATTCTTCACGATACAGATGCGAGCCAGCCAACAAAATTAGCTTTAGTCTAAAATACTTACTTGTTTAAAGTAAGCCGTTTCCGGAAATAACAATAAGTGTGGGAAATTATGAAAAATAACCCAAAATGTCCATAATTTCAGGACTAATTGCTTATACTAGGTTATGAATTCATCCATTTTATTGTTGAAAGGAACGGTGAGGAGCATATGGGCTATTACGATGATGATTATGAATCACCATCTCGACAAAAAGGAAACCGCGGAGGAAAGTTTCTACCAGCATTGCTAGGAGCCATTCTAGGCGGTTTGCTTGTCTTATTTACAGTACCTGCACTAGGAGGAGCTGGTCTTTTACCAGACAATCTGTATCCTCCGAATGAAGAACAAAACGGTCTAGGTACTGACGAAAATGTGGAACAGCGAAAAGTGGATGTCGATTTAACAACGAATGTAACAGATGCCGTTGATAAAGCATCTGGAGCGGTTGTGGAAGTCATCAACATTCAGCAGACTGATTTTTGGAGCCAGCAGCCAGCGGGCACAGGATCAGGTGTTATTTATAAAAAAGAAGGCAACAAAGCGTATGTGGTAACAAATGACCACGTTGTTGCGGACGCAAACCAGATTGAGATCACGCTAAGCAATGGCACGAAGCTTAAAGGTACTTTACGCGGAACAGATCCTCTCATGGACTTAGCTGTTGTTGAAATCGATGGCAGCAAAGTGGACAGTGTAGCGGAATTTGGAGTGTCAGGTGACTTAAAACGTGGTGAGCCGGCAATCGCAATCGGTAACCCGCTAGGAAACTTCCCTGGATCAGTCACACAAGGTATCGTATCAAGTGCGGACCGTTCGATTCCAGTTGATCTGGATCAAGACGGAAACCCAGATTGGCAAGCTGAAGTTATTCAAACAGACGCAGCGATCAACCCTGGTAACAGCGGAGGTGCTTTAATTAATATCTCCGGTCAGGTAATAGGGATCAACTCTTCTAAAATCGCGCAGAACGAAGTAGAAGGAATCGGATTCGCTATTCCATCTGATGTAGCAAAACCAATCATCGAAGACCTTGAGAAGTATGGGGAAACACGCCGACCGTTCTTGGGCGTTAACATCATTCCGCTTTCTCAAGTGAACACATATCAGCGTGAGCAAACACTAAAGATTCCAGACAGCGTACAAGAAGGTGTCGTTGTTATGGAGATCACGTCAGCTTCACCAGCAGCTCGTGCGGGTATTAAGGAAATGGACGTTATTGTCGAGATGGGTGGCGAGAAGATCAAAGACCCAATCGCTCTTCGTAAGTTCCTTTATACAAAAGCGAAGATTGGTGATGAGGTGGATGTGACGTTCTATCGTGATGGGAAGAAGAAGACCGTGAAAGTTGAATTGAGCGGTGGTAATCAATCTCAATAAAAGCGGGAAACAGGGGGCTTTAGGGTCTCCTGTTTTTTTGTTTGTTGGTGCTAGTGTCTTTTGGGAGTGAGTTGATTTCCGTTTCAGGTTGCTCGCTTTCCGCGGGGCAGGCGGTGAGCCACTTGCCGCTATGCGCCATTAAGTGTCTCACCTGACCGCTTGTCCCGCAGGAGTCTCGCCACCTTACACTTCAATCAACTTGACGGTGAAGAATGAAAATAAAAGACAAAAGATAAGAAATACAAATACCCCTACCATTTAAGAAAAATCTAATGGTTGATTCAACATGTGGACAACTTTATTTTAGCGGATTGTTTACACACAGCTGTAAATTCGTTAGTGTAATAAGAAGAATTGTGGATAAGTTAGGAGTGAAAGATTTGATTATTATTTGCTGCAAAGACCATGCTGAGCTTGCGATTGACATCATTGTGGATGAGTTTGAAACACCACCAGTAGTTGAGTTACTAACAGAGAATGATGAGTTATCAACAGGTTGTGAATACTGCGATAACAAAGGTGCATATAAAGTATCGAACATATGAACGCCTACAAGATATAGCACTAATTGTGCATATGTGGATAAGTTCTGGGGATAACTTATTTGAAAGGAAGTTTTCAACAAGTGAATATTTCAATCGTTTCCGTAGGGAAATTAAAAGAAAAATACTTAAAACTAGGTATTGATGAATACTTAAAGCGACTAGGACCTTATGCAAAAGTAGAAATCATCGAGGTTCCTGATGAAAAAGCACCAGAAACCTTAAGTGATCAAGAGATGATCATGGTTAAAAACGCTGAAGGTGAAAGGATTCTAGCAAAAATTGGTCAAGATGTGCATGTGATTGCAATGGCGATTGAAGGAAAGGCTGTCTCATCTGAAGATTTGGCTAAGAATTTAGATCAGCTTGCGACTTATGGGAAAAGCAAAGTGGCATTTGTCATTGGAGGATCCCTAGGGTTAAGTGACGCTGTAATGAAGCGGGCGAATGAGAAGATTTCATTTGGGAAGATTACGTATCCGCATCAGTTGATGAAGTTGGTGCTTGTTGAGCAGATTTATCGGGCGTTTCGGATTAATCGAGGGGAACCGTATCATAAGTAAATGTGGTTTCTTGTAAAGAATAGTACTTATGTAAACCAAAGACCCAAATTGGTCTTTGGTTTGTTAAAATGCTATTTAGATAGGGTAAATTCAATTTCACAAACTTCATGTTTGAAGAGTCATATATTTCTACCCACCATCCATGAACATCAGGATATCTCTGCCCATCAAATGTTTCTACAAGAGAAAAGCTATATGCATTATCTTTTGGAAGATTTATATTTCTAACATCCCTACGATAATCTTTGTTTTTTTCCGTAATAAATTCTTTTAATTCATCATGATTAAACTTTGAAAATAAGTTATCTCCGTAAATATTATCTTCAATTTTGTAAAATGTGACCAAATTTTACTTGTCTCCCAGGTAACCAATAATTTCACCATATCTTTTATTGATAAATACTATCTTCTTATTTCCATTCGCAGAGTTTCTTGGTATTAAAGTTAAATCTATTAACATTTGACATTGAGTTTTATCATTTCCAGGATAATATCTCCAAAGTGCTTTATCGCAATGTACTTCTAAACTTGGAGAAGGATTTTTTTATATATTCTTTATAAACAGTGGTACTGGTGTTAATAATTCCTAATACTAAACCAATAACAGCTTTAACCGTAGTAATGGGCACTTTAAAACCTCCTTAATTTCTAATTTCACAATATAAGAAAATACTGGTAAAATTAAAGGTTTTTTGTTGAATATTGTATAATTAGTAAATGAAAAATATTAATTAGACTTATAAGTGTGGGGGTGTTGAGTTGATCTCTGAAGAAATTTTAAGAAGTATAGCTGACCTTTTTAATGGAGATACAGAAGAAGATTTTTTTAAATATAAGTCAGGACCTCAATTGGTAGATTTTTTTAATACCCATTTTGGTTATGAAGATTCATATGGCCAAGGTTTTCCTTCAAGATGGTATTTTACTCTAGATAAACTTGTAGACCAAATAAATAAGAAAAAGATTGATAGATTCTTTAGCATAGTCCTAAGTAAAAGATATTTGATGGTTGAAAAGCAAATTTCAGAGGTTAATGCAGTGGTTTTAAGTGAAAAGATCCATCAAAATATGAATAATCTTTTAAAGCCAAATGGATTAGTTATTATAAAAAAAGAAGACAGATTCGAGCTTGTCAATGAAGATGAAGATTTGGTGTACGTAGGAGAAGGGGGATTTGCAACAGTTTATAGAAGGAAATCTAACGGACTAATAGTTAAGAAGTTAAAAGAAGAATTTCTTGTAAAGCAGGATATTAAGAGCCGCTTTAAAAGAGAGTACAATATAACAAAATCCTTAAATGATGTACCAGGAATTATTGAAGTTTACGATTTTGATTTAGATGACTATTCCTACACAATGAAATTCGCTGAGCAATCATTGTTTGACTATGTTTCAAATTATGCTCACGACTTTGATACCCAAAAGACTATGATTCGCCAAATACTTTATGTAATGGGTAAGGTACATGAAAGGAATATTGTACATAGAGATATTAGCCCACATAACATCTTGATAGTTAATGGAAGGTTACATATTTCTGATTTTGGACTAGGTAAAGATTTAGATATGTTTCATTCACATAGAACTGCATATACAAATTCATTTGGACAGTTATTTTATTGTGCCCCTGAACAATTTATGCAATTGAAAGAGGGGGATAAAAAAAGTGATGTCTATTCTTTAGGGAGACTTATAAATTTTATAGTAGGAAGCGACCCTAGAAATTATAATCATATACTTAGAAATGTTACAGAAAAAGCTACGAATGAAAATTTATTATACAGATTTAAAGATGCAAAAGAGCTTTTAGAAGCTGTAGAAAAAACAATCTCTTACCATGAAAATAATGAAAAAATTCAAGAGGTAAAAGAAAAAATTAAAAATGACTTTTACGATGAAGATGTAGAAAATTATATTTATGGTTTAAGTGCGATAGAGTTATGTAAGGATTTAGTTAATATTCCTCAATTTATTAATTCAATTATGAAGTTCATCGAAAACAATGATAAACGCAGTTTAGAAATAATGAAGATGATTGAAGATTCCTTTCGTGAGTATTGCGGCTTCTCATTTTCTTCATACGATATATTCTCGGACCTAGCATATCGGATTCTAAAGTCTAATGGGTTTTCATACTTAACTAAAGAAACTGCTGCAAGGATATTAAACACAATTGCTACCGATGTAAACCGATTTGAATCGCAAAGATTAATTGAAAGATTAATAGAGAGTGGCATAGAGCCAAGTATTGAAGATATTCTTTCCGTATAGTTTAACATCATAAATATTTGACAATGTATTTGTGAATTTATAAGCAAGTCATCTTAATCATTTCATCAATTAGGGTATAGGGGAGTAATTTCTTATGGAAGAACACTTAACCAAAGAGTATGTATTTTATGAGCTTTATAAAGCATATAATTATGGTAATTTAGGTTTATTTATTGGTGCAGGTTTCTCTAAAGCAGTAGTTGATAATGGGATAGATAATAGAGCCCTTTCTTGGGGGGAGTTAATTGATAAGGTTTGTGAGCATCTAAATGTTAATCTTCCAAACAGTGAGGATATTAAAGGAATGTCCTACCCAGAGGTAGCAACAAAAATTTGCGAAAAGATTGCAGAGCAAGAAGCAATAAATTACTTTGAAGCTAAAAATATCTTCAAAAAAGAAATTTGTGATTTTACAAATTGGCTTCCAAGTGAAGAAAAAAGGGACACTTTTAGTGATCATTTAATTAAAATAAATCCTTCATGGATTATTACTACGAACTATGACTTAGTAATAGAAAGATTATTAACCGGTAGAAGTAACACTCTGAGTCCAAAAGATTATTTAACACATCCCAAAAATATAATTCCTATATATCACTTGCATGGTGTTCGTCATGAACCTGAATCAATAGTTATTACCCAGGATGATTATATCCCTCTTTTTAGACCAAATGAGTATAGACAAACTAAATTAGCTTTAACAATAAAGGAGTCTACAACTTTAATTTTGGGTTACCAATTAGGCGATGTAAATGTACAGTCTGCTGTTGACTGGTCAAAAAATATATTCCCAGAATCAAAAGAATATCCACACGAAATTATACAGGCTATACGTAAGAGTGAACCTTCAAGTGAACCATATAGAAATATTAGTGGAAATATAGTTATTGAAATAAATGAAATTGAAGATTTCTTACAGGAATTAATCGACTTTTTCATCGTACGAGAAAATGAACATTTTATTGAAATAGAAAAAATTAATAAATTAATAGGTAAATTAACAGAAAATAAAGCTGAACATGTTGACAAATTTATAAAGAGCCAAGAATTAAGATTAAGTTTACTAAAATTACTATCTAGGTTTGAACAGCACATGGTTACTCCGTATATTGACTTCATGTCAGCCTGTATAGATAAAACATGGGCGAATTCCGCACCAGACGGAGCTTTCGAGGCATATGACGACAATCTAAGAATTCTTCTTGATATAGTTATAAACTATGAGTATAAAAAAATGCCCCCAGCTTTATATGAGTTTGTTTGTTATTCGCTGGATAGAGTGCTTGAGTATGTTGGAGATTATATTAGTCCTATACCATATGGGAAAAGCTTTAAAGCAACTAGTACTTGGCATAATAAGAAAAAAGAAATACCTCAAGTAATGTTAGAACAATTTTATCATTTTTCGAAATACAAGTATCCCCGCCTCTACAAAAAGGTAAGCGTCCTATTACCTGAATTTAGTAAAAACTAATTTTAAATTTAGGATTGGAAAATGAAATAATACTAGAAAAAACCTCATTTAGATATTTACACAAGATTGACCAGTTGACAAAACCCCAACTCCGTAATAGTATTGAAAATTATATTTAGAACTATTAAAACTTATAGATAGCAAGCTATGATTGCTGTAGGTCGTACTACAGCAGGAGCAGCTTCTGGAGAGACCGCTATAATAGCGGCGCCGAAGGGTTCACAATCTCAGGCAAACGGACAGAAGAGTATCGAATTTTGACTTTGTTGTGCCTGTCATATCTAGCGCAGTGAATGCTTTTTTCATATTCTAATGTACAAGAGATTGGAGATTCCTCCAGTCTCTTTTTTGTTTGATTTGCATCTTAGAAGGAGGATTCATACGTGTCACAGCAAGAGTTGAAGAGAGATTTAGCTAACCGTCATGTGCAGCTGATTGCTATTGGCGGAACGATTGGTACGGGGTTATTTTTAGGTTCAGGAAAAGCGATTCAGCTTGCCGGGCCGTCTGTTATATTTGCTTATTTGATCGTTGGGGTCGCATTGTTTTTCATGATGAGAGCGCTAGGGGAACTGCTGCTTTCGAACGCAGGTTATGAGTCGTTTACCGATATAGCGGAGGACTATCTTGGTCCGCGAGCTGCTTTCATCACAGGTTGGACGTATTGGTTCTGTTGGATCATGACTGCGATGGCCGATGTGATAGCGGTCGGTGTCTATGTTCAATATTGGTTTGATATACCGCAGTGGGTTCCGGCGATTGTTTGTTTGCTTCTTTTACTTGGACTGAACCTATTAACGGTAAAGCTTTTCGGTGAATTGGAGTTTTGGTTCGCATTAATCAAGGTGATTACGATTCTAGCGTTAATTGTGATAGGCGTAGTTCTACTCGTTATGGGTTACCAGACGGATGCGGGAACGGTTTCCTTAGGCAACCTGTGGGAACATGGAGGTATGTTTCCTAATGGTGTGACTGGTTTCCTACTCTCGTTCCAAATGGTTGTGTTCGCGTTTGTGGGAGTGGAGTTAGTCGGTGTAGCGGCAGCAGAAACGTCTAATCCAAGAAAGAATATCCCGTCTGCGATCAATAAAATTCCACTTCGAATTCTATTTTTCTATGTTGGCGCATTGATTGTGCTGTTCTGCATCAATCCATGGACAGAGTTAAACGCAACGGAAAGTCCGTTTGTTAAAACGTTTAGCTTGATAGGGATTCCGCTTGCAGCTGGGATTATCAATTTCGTTGTACTGACTTCAGCGGCATCTGCCTGCAACAGCGGGTTGTTCTCAACGAGTCGTATTCTTTTTACGTTAAGCAAGAGTGAGCAGGCTCCTCGTTCTTTTAAGAAACTAACGAAAAATGCTGTGCCAGGAAACGCGTTATGGGTTTCGACTATAGTTGTTTCAGTTGGAGCGCTCCTCAGCAAGCTTATTCCAGAGCAAGCTTTTGGCATCGTAACGACCATCAGTGCCATCTGTTTCATCTGGGTGTGGAGCGTAATCTTGATTAGCCATATTAAATACCGTAAAACACGATCTGACCTGCACAAGAAGTCAACGTTCAAAGCACCTTTTGCTCCATTCATTAATTATGTGGTGCTCGCGCTGTTTGGGTTAATTTTGATCGTGCTGCTCGTGGCAGAAGCTACACGTCCGGCGTTATTGCTGACACCAATTTGGTTTATTTTATTATTTTTCTTGTATGCTTTTAAAAAACCTATGCTGAAATAAAAGGATTGGTTATTTGGAATGCATCATTGATCTGGATCTTTAGAGACATCTTACATTTTATAAGTAGCATCTTTAAGCAGGTGATAAGTAGGAAGCGACGAATTTTCCTTTAGAGTTAATTACAAGGAGGTTTTTAGGGTGAATTTGTCAAGAAACCGGAGAACAGATACTGCTTCAAAAGTGATCCCAGTTCCACCTCAAATCGTCTATCTAGCTATTATAAATCCGGATTCACTAATTCAATGGCTGCCGCCTGAAGGGATGTCGGGTAAAATTGATACCTATGATTGCCGTGAAGGAGGAGCTTATAAAATGACTCTTACTTATGAATTGGATGAGTTAATTCTTGGCAAAACGTCGGATAACACCGATGTGGCGGAAGGAACATTTTTGGAGCTGGTCCCAAACCAGCGAATTGTTCAATCTGTTAACTTCAATTCCGAAGATCCTGCTTTCTCGGGTGAGATGATACAGAAATGGATATTGGAAGATGTTTCGGAAGGCACTAATGTTACAATCGTTTGTGAAAACGTACCAGAAGGTATTCGTAAGGAAGATCACGACACTGGACTAAGATCCACGCTAGAAAATCTTGCTGCTTTTACTGAGAAAATGTAAATAGACACATGTAATTTATCGGATTAACAAGCCAGAGTTTTTTAAATCTCTGGCTTGTTTCAGTTATTTTATTGATCAGCATGTATCTTTTTGTTTTTTAGTTTAGGGGCGCGGGAACGGTTCTCGTGCTTCTTATTTTATAATTAGATGGAAAGGTGAATCCTTTAGTGTTTACAGTTGTAAGCTAGGAAGCAGCAGAACCGTCCCTTTGATTTCCCTACCTCCTCGCACTCCATCGATTTATCAGTCCAACTAGATGACCATTTACGAAAATAACCCCAAGGATAATGATTGCTCCACCTAAAATACTGGTATAAATAACCTTTTCATGTAGAAGTAGCACGGCTGCTATCAGTGTAGAGACTGGTTCAAGGTATAAGAAAACAGATACTTGAGTGGCCTCCAACACCTCTAATGCTTTTGCCCAGTACCAGTAGGCAATACCGGATACAAAGACTCCAAGGAAGATAAGATGAGCCCATTCTACTCCATCTAGAAGAGTAAGCTTTTCCCAACTTTTGTTCTGAAAGATGAATGGGAGAGTAAGCAAAAGTCCCAAAGTACTCATGTAAAAGGTGAGGACCAATGCAGGCAATGGCACTTTTAGGCTTTTTAGTAAAACTGAATAAATGGCCCAATTTAAGGTACTGAGAACCATCAGTAGATACCCGATGTTGATCGAGAATCCTAATGACCTGTCTCCACCTGCTGTTGTGACCAGCAATACACCACTAATGGCCAAAATAATTCCAATAGCCTTTGGAAATGTCATCTTTTCATGCAGAAAGACCATGGAAAGAACGACGGTAAAAATCGGGGATAACGTAATGAGCCAGCCTGCAGAGGATGCATCAATGGATAAAAGCGCGCTTGCCTGAATAACTTGATGAAGAAAAACACCAAGAATCCCTAATACGATTAAATGAGGGATATATTGTATCGGCAGCTTCATGGAATGTTCCTTTTTTACAAGGATAAGTACTAATAAAAATAATGCACCTATACCAAAACGGATGACCAGAAGTGTAAAGGGATCAAGCTTGTCCAATACCGCTTTAGTCGAGACAAAGGATATTCCCCAAAGGCTGATGGACATGGTGGCATACAATGAGGCTCCTAGCATTTTTCGAAATGAAATCATAGATAGGCTTTCCTTTCCCAGTCAATTGTTCTACCATCTTATGCTTGTCCTCGAAAAAACATGAGGATGAGAAGCTTAGCTAGGGTCAAGAAAGTTCTTGTGAAAAGAGGGGAAGGAAGCGGCAGAACGCGCCGATATCTAATAATCATACAAGTGCAAAGGGGATAGAAAAAGGATGATAAATGAACAACCGAACGATCAACCTTTCGTTTCTATCTGTTAATTTCCTCATAACACGTTTATCTTTTTAATGAATTGTGCTCTAATAAGAAAGAGTTAAAAAAGCAGGTAGTTTTACGTGCACTATGGGTTAAATGAGCATTAGTGTATGTATCAAGAGTTTGCGAAATGAGGAATACCTATGAAAAGATTTAAGAAGTTTTATATAGAGATTACAAGCATCTGTAATTTGGCGTGTCATTTTTGTCCTCCCACGGAACGAGCTAAACAGTTCATCTCCATTGATGATTTTACGAAGCGTTTAGACCAGATCAAGCCGTATACCGATTTCATCTATTTGCATGTAAAAGGTGAGCCGCTGCTTCATCCTAAAATTGATCAGTTATTGGACTTGGCCCATGAAAGAGGATTTAAAGTTAACATCACGACGAATGGGACGCTCATTAAAAAGAATTGGGACAAGCTCATTAATAAGCCTGCGCTCAGACAGATGAATTTCTCCCTTCATAGCTTTGATGGCCACGTTGGCCAGAGTATGACGGATAAAGAAGAATACGTAAGAACGATCCTTGCATTTGTACAAGAAGCAACGAAGGAATCTCCGTTATTTGTTTCGTTGAGGCTTTGGAACCTGACGCAAGACAATGCGACGAACTTGGAGAAACAGCGTAACCGTCAGCTGCTTGAAATTATTGAGAACGAATTTAATCTCGCATTTAGAATTGAAGAAAAGCTCACGCCGGGTAAAGGTATCAAACTAGCGGATCAAATTTTCATCAATCAAGATTACGAGTTTAAATGGCCGGCACTGCATGAGGAAGAGGACGACGGAAAAGGATTCTGCTACGGCCTACGCAATCAAGCAGGTATTTTGGCGAACGGTACAGTCATTCCATGCTGCCTAGATGGAGAAGGGGTCATTAACTTAGGAAATATTAATGAAACAGACTTCTCAACTATTATTGAAGGTGACCGAGCTAACAATCTTGTAGATGGTTTTTCGCGAAGAGAAGCGGTTGAGGAACTTTGCAGAAAATGTGGTTATCGTAAGCGTTTCGGTAAATAGTACAAAAACATATGCAAGACATTTAAGACGGGGAGCTACCCTGTTTTTTTTGGGCAAAAAAACGCACCTAATCTCAAGAGCTTTGAAGCAGCAAATTCTGCATCAGCATTGTGATTAAGTGCGTTCATTATTTATTATTTTAATTTAACATCAAATCGATCTGCGTCCATCACTTTTACCCATGCTGCGATAAAGTCGCGTACGAATTTTTCTTGGTTGTCATTCTGCGCATACACTTCAGCGAGTGCACGAAGTTCTGAGTTGGATCCGAACACGAGATCAAAGCGGGAAGCCGTTCGCTTTACTTCTCCTGATTTACGGTCGCGACCTTCGTACTCGTTAAAGCCTGTTGATTTCCACTCTACACCCATGTCGAGCAGGTTTACGAAAAAGTCGTTCGTTAACGTGCCAACGCGGTCTGTGAATACGCCGTGTTTCGTATTCTTATAGTTTGTTCCAAGAACACGCAGACCTCCGACGAGTACAGTCATTTCAGGAGCAGACAGACCTAGTAGCTGCGCTTTGTCTACAAACATCTCTTCAGGGCTTGTACTATATTCTTTCTTTTGATAGTTTCGGAACCCGTCTGATACCGGCTCTAAGACATCAAACGAAACATCGTCTGTTTGTTCAGGCGTTGCATCACCGCGTCCAGGTGTAAATGGTACCGTTACATCAAAGCCTGCATCTTTTGCTGCTTTTTCAACGGCTGCGCTTCCGCCAAGAACGATTAAATCAGCTAAGCTCACCTTCGTGTCGAGCTGGTTTTGTAGATCTTGATAGATTCCTAACACTTTCTCCAGCTGTTGGGGTTCGTTCGCTTCCCAACTCTTTTGAGGAGCTAGGCGGATGCGTGAACCATTCGCACCTCCGCGCATATCAGAGACACGGTACGTGCTAGCTGAAGCCCATGCCGTTTTGACGAGCTCACTCACCGATAACCCTGTATTTAGAATCTTTTCTTTTAACTGAGCGATGTCAGATGGTGATAGATCATAATCTACACTTGGAACAGGGTCTTGCCAGATGAGCTCTTCGTCTGGTACCTCTGGACCGAGATAACGAACTTTCGGCCCCATGTCACGGTGAAGAAGCTTGAACCACGCTCGTGCAAAAGCATCAGCGAATTCATCTGGATTCTCGTAATAACGGCGAGAAATTTTTTCATACTCCGGATCCATACGCAATGCCATATCAGCGGTTGTCATCATCGTTTTCACTTTGATGGATGGATCTTCTGCATCAGGAGCCATATGCTCTTCCGTCATATCGACAGGTGTCCATTGGTAAGCGCCTGCTCTACTCTTCGTTAACTCCCACTCGTAACCGAACAAAAGATCAAAGTATCCGTTATCCCATTGTGTTGGGTTCGACGTCCATGCTCCATCAATACCACTCGAAATGGTGTCGCGGCCTTTTCCGCTGCCGTGACGGCTCAGCCAACCAAGTCCTTGTGTTTCAATGTCTGCTGCTTCAGGATCGTCACCTACAAGAGAAGGGTCCCCTGCGCCATGCGCTTTTCCGAACGTATGACCACCAGCGATAAGCGCAACCGTTTCTTCGTCATTCATCGCCATACGGCTGAACGTATCACGAATATCACGAGCACTTGCAAGTGGGTCAGGCTTTCCGTTCGGCCCTTCAGGATTCACATAGATCAGACCCATCTGAACAGCAGCAAGCGGGTCTTCAAGCTCACGGTCACCCGAATAACGGTTGTCCGCTAACCATTCTTTTTCCGTTCCCCAATAAACATCTTCTTCTGCATGCCAAATATCTTCACGTCCACCAGCAAAACCAAACGTTTTTAACCCCATGGATTCAATGGCTACGTTACCCGTGAAAACAAGGAGATCTGCCCATGAGATCTTGTTGCCGTATTTTTGTTTGATCGGCCATAACAGACGGCGAGCTTTATCAAGGTTTACGTTATCTGGCCAGCTGTTTAGAGGTGCGAAGCGCTGAGAACCTGATCCACCCCCACCGCGTCCATCAGCCGTACGGTATGTACCTGCAGCATGCCAAGACATACGGATGAAAAAAGGACCATAGTGACCATAATCCGCTGGCCACCAATCTTGGCTGTCGGTCATCAACGCATGAAGATCTTTTTTCAGTGCGTCGTAATCCAACTTAGAGAACTCTTCACGATAATTAAAATCGTCTCCCAACGGGTTCGATTTTTTGTCATGTTGACGAAGAACATTCAGGTTGAGTTGATTCGGCCACCAATCCTTATTCGTCGTACCATGTGGAGCTCTAGAAGTCGTAATTGCACTATCCTTGTGGTGTGTGACAGGACATTGACCTGCTGATGTGTGTTCTTTTTGATCGGGCTTGTTGTTGTTTTCCATTACAATTTCCCCTTCCTTTTTTGGAACTTAAAATTGCAAAACACGAAAAGCCATGATGTTAAATATTTGATAATTATGATAACTCAATTATAGAGGACAGGTATGTGTATTCAAAGCGTAATGCACTTTTGATGTTCACATAAAGGATTATGTATGAAACGACCGCTTTGAAAGCAATCTTGAGCTACAAATAAGTATGGTAGAATGAATAATAACTATAAGAAATGAGGAACACCGGAATGTCTAACCTACCAAACTGCCCAAAATGCAGCTCTGCTTATGTGTATGAGGACGGAGCTTTTCTCATTTGCCCTGAATGTGCTCATGAATGGTCTCCGGAAACAGAGAGTGAATCTGACGAAAAGGTTGTAAAAGATTTCAACGGAAACATCCTTCAAGATGGTGACTCTGTATCTGTTATTAAAGACCTTAAAGTCAAAGGTACATCTTCTGTTATTAAGATCGGCACGAAAGTAAAAGGCATTCGTCTCGTTGAAGGCGATCATGATATTGATTGTAAGATCGACGGATTTGGCGCGATGAAATTGAAGTCCGAATTTGTAAAAAAGATATAGAGATTCAGAATAACCACCATTCTCCGGTGGTTATTTTTTTCGTAAAATAATCCTACTCCTCAAGATCGTAATTAGTTAATCCTTGTCCTTCCAGTATTTAACGCTTATTTTCTCTCAAAAAAAGCTGAAGAAACATAAATAAAAAAAGGTTAACAATCGAATACTTAGGGTATTTAAAGAAAGTATGTGTGCATAAAAATTTTAAATACAAACCTTTATATTCTAATATAGTAATTATTTATAGATTGATCGCAAAAGGAGAGGCAGAATGAATATACATTTTGAACAAAAAAAGCAGCAATTAGGTATTCGGGAAATTTGGGGAAGCAAACAGCAAACCATTTCTTCTGTCTGCTTTGATTCCAGAAACGTAACCAATAACTCTTCCTTTGTCTGCATAACTGGAGAACAATTTGACGGTCACACCTTTATTGAAAGTGCTATCCAGAACGGTGCAATTGTGGTGGCCGGTGAAAATAAGAAGATTTTAAAAGAGGCGAGCGAAGTTTATAGAGATCTTACATTCTTACTCGTTGAGGATGCTCGCGTATTTATGGCTCAATTATCTATCCTATTTAACGAACGTATACATGAACAATTAATAACAGTTGGTATTACTGGTACGAATGGTAAAACGACGGTTGCAGCTTATGTTAGATCGTTGATGAACCTTTGTGATGTAAAATCCGGTTCGATCGGAACTACCGGTATGATTTCCTCTACAGGAAATCTGGACATAAAACAGTCAACGCCAACAACGCCTGAAGCGCCTGATCTTCATCACATTTTCAAACAGTTTGTAGAGAATGGTGATCAGCTCGCTGCGATGGAAGTTACTTCTGTTGGAATTGAACAAAAACGAACAGCAGGTATCCATTTTGATGTTGCCATTCACACAAACTTGTCACCAGAACATTTAGAGTTTCACCATACGTTTGAAAACTACAAACAAGCGAAGCTAAAGTTGTTCAAACAAGCCAAAAAAGCGGTTGTGAACATAGATGACGAAGGTATGGGTAAAGAAATCGTAGAGTTGTTTACAGGTCCTTTGCTAACGTACAGCATGAATGAAGAGAGCGATGCGGATGTGATCGCTACGGATGTTAAGCAGGTTTCGAACGGTACTTCATTTACCTTATCTGTTCACGGAAAACGTTATTCTGTCATAACACCTTTTTACGGATCTTATAATATCGCGAATCTGCTTTCTGCAATCTGTACAGGCATGCATATTGGAATACCACTAGAAAAAATGCTTCAAGTTCTACCTGAAATGACAGGACCAGAAGGAAGATTTGAAATCATCCATAAGCAAAAGCGAAAGATCATTTTGGATTACGCGCACACACCGGTTGCGTTACAAAACCTTGTAACAGAAGTGAAAAAGCTGCCATACAGTCGACTGATTGTGTTAGTCATGGGTATCGGAATAAGAGATAAAGAGAAGATGCCAAAAATGGCAGAAACGATTGAGAACCAAGCGGATGAAATCGTCGTGTCTGTCGATCATCCAGGATACAACGATCCGAGTGAGATTGTCGGCCACGTGATGAAAGGGTTCAAAAATCCAGACGCACCTAACATTCATTCAGAACTTACGCGTCATGATGCAGTGATTAAGGCATTGTCTCTGAGTGAAGAAGATGACATTGTTCTCCTCACGAGCGGCTGCATCAATGGGGCTCAAATTGTAAAAGGTGAGAAGATCCCTCACTCTGACAAAGACATCATTGCTGACTTTTTTAGAAGTAAAAAAGTGGCGAAGAGTGGGAGAATGTTTGCTTCTTCTAAGATAAGATGGGTGCAGACACAAAAAAAGAATGTACTATAAAAGCTATAAAACGAACCCCTGCTGTAGATTAGCAGGGGTTTTCAACTGGATTTTTTCTTTTTCTCGATTAAGGTCCAGCTTTCGTACGTCGTCCAGAAAAAAAGCGCAGTAAGTAATGAAAATGGTTTTAAATCTTTTGGTAGATAGAGTAGCAGCAAAAATCCGATGATTACAAATGGAGGAAAGAGAATCAAAAATTTTCGTTTCTTCATCAAATAACCACCTCTCTAATGTAATCTTATCATAATAATATATTCGGATATGAGTAAGTAAGACTATTTATTGAATACTTATACGTGCAAAATGCAGTTTGAACGCATAACCCCTGAACAACCCGGGTATTGGTTAATACTTACAAAATGTTGAGGGAGCTGACAGCGTGAATACACTTTTCTTAGTTTCTTTTTTAGTGAGTTCTATTGTGACAGGTGCGAACTCGAGCGAAATGGCTTTAAATCGGACGAGCAATGACGTAACCCAGAACGAAGAGGAAACACAGAGCTTTTCTGAGCCTATCAATACGGAAGAACAGCAAGAGGCTGTATTAAAATTCATCAATGTGGACGTGGCAGCAGTATCTACCTACGAAGTACAAGCCTTTGATTCTTTAGCTAGCGTTTCAGGTGCAAACTATACAGACGACGAAACGATGTATTTGGAGTTAGTGGAAACGACGATTCCTGCCTATGAAAAAGCAGTTTCCCAAGCAAAAACCATCGATGTTCAAGGAGAAGAATTAGTGGGTATGAAAAGGCAAATCGTAAAAGCTACCGAAACATTTTACGAAGGCTTAATTCTTCAAAGACAAGCGTTAGAACAACAAGATGAAAATCTGATGACACAGTCTAATCTGAAATTAAAAGAATACTTTCAGTTGGTAGATACTTATCATGCAGAGATGGAGTTGTTGAGTAAAAAATACGACATCGAGTATAAAGATGCTCCAAGTCAATCAGAGCAATTGGAGCAAACAGAAGAAGGCGATTTCTTGTAAAGGCTATGCTAATCTAACTAATTCGGTTATTGCGAGCACCTGAAACGGAAATCAACTCTCACCAAAACACCTGCAAATTTTACGAAAAGAAAGTAGCTACCCAATAAAAAAGGATAGCTACTTTTTCTTAATGTGACTGTGATTCACTCGCTTCTTCATCACGCACTGCAAAAACTTTCTTCGCAACCGTTAACGCATTCAACACACGAGGAAAACCTGTATATGGAATCAAGTGCGTGATGCTCTCCACGATCTCTTCTTTTGTCAGTCCCGCCGTCAGCCCCGTATTGATATGAAGCTCCAACTGAGGCTCCGTTCCTTGTGTCACTAGAGAAGAAATCGTTACAAGCGCTCTTTGTTTGTTCGTGAGTCCTACTCGTGAATAGATCTCGCCGTACGCAAATTCAATAATGTATTTCCCTACATCTGGCGCGATATCTTGCAGGTCATCTGAGATTTTTAAGTGCGTTGAAATGTCTTTGTTATCCGTTAACGTATACTCCATTAACTTATCTAATCCATTTTGAAAACGATCTTTTTCCATGAGTAGTGCCTCCTATAATCTGTATAGGAACTACTTTATCTCACTTCAAACTATTCGTAAAATACATATAATATATCTAAATTATGCATTTTAGTTATAATTTTAGATCTTATTCGCTAAATGGTGAAAGCATATTAATAAATTCTCGAGTCGCATACGTAACGTATTTATCTTTCTTTTTAATAATACCTAGCTTATAAGGCAGTGAAGGATCAACGATCGGAATGGCTTTAATCAAATTTTGATCTACCTTTTTTGCAATTGACTCTGGAAAGATCGAAACCCCCAAGTTCTCCCCAATCATACCGCTGATAAAGTCCCACTGTGAGCTTTCATAGGATATCTTCGGATGAAAACCAGCTGCAATACACTCTTCTATCACACGATCATGTAAGGTAAATCCTTCTTTGAAGATAATAAAAGATTCATTCTCCAATTCTTTCATCATTACTTTTTCTCTACCTGCGAGCGGATGTGAGTGATGAACAAACAACATGAGCTGCTCGGTTAAGAAAGAAACAATCTCAAGTTTATCTTCATTTAAGGGCATGACGACAACCCCGAGATCTAAGAGTCCGTCATTCACTTCTCGCTGCACACGATTGGCGCCATGCTCCACGAGCTGAATCTGTATTTCCGGATAAGAAGCTTTGAATTTCTTGATGATTTTAGGGAAAAATAAAAAGCCGATAAGCGGGGGAATTCCAATTTTGATTTTCCCTTTTTTTAAGTTCATTAAGTCGTAAAGGTTTGATGATAGGTTGTCCAAAGACTCTAGAATCATCTTGCTCTGTTCAAACACGATCTCGCCGGCTTCTGTTAGTTCGATCTGCCTGGAAGAACGATCGATCAGTTCCATCTCAAGTTCGTCTTCTAAACTTTTTACCATTTTACTAAGACTAGGCTGAGATAAATGCAGTACGGTAGAAGCTTTCGTGAAGCTTTTGTGCTTGGCCACAGCATGAAAATAGGTCAATTGTCGAATATCCATAGAGAGAGCTCCATTCTATAACTTTTGTGCATACTATCTATAGTTATAATTCATTTTACTTAATAAATACACAGGAGTAAAATGTCCTTCGTGCAAAGAAAACTTTTGAAAAGTAAGTGCTAATAGATGAAAGCGCACTCTTTCTATATAAAAAAGGAGGAAAGATTTTGATTAGTATCATAATAGGTCTAGCTCTACTCATGTTTTTTGCGTACCTCGGCTGGTCGATCATCTGGGTCGCTCCAATCGTAGCGGGTATTGTTGCTCTAATGAGT
This sequence comes from Fictibacillus sp. 7GRE50, assembly GCF_015903875.1. Classification (NCBI taxonomy): domain Bacteria; kingdom Bacillati; phylum Bacillota; class Bacilli; order Caryophanales; family Fictibacillaceae; genus Fictibacillus; species Fictibacillus sp. 7GRE50. The sequence goes on along the minus strand of NZ_JACZDW010000001.1, from coordinate 1,374,123 downwards.
GGTTTAGACTTGATGGACGCGTATACCAATACGTATATGACCGGCTTTGTAGATTTCGCAAAAGCATGGTTTCCGATCTTCTTATTAGGAGCTGTACTCGGTAAGTTGATGGAAGATACGGGAGCTGCTAAATCGGTTGCGATTCAGTTCACGAAGTTTATTGGTGAAAAACGTGCGATTCTCGGAGTTTTGGTAGCATCAGCTGTCTTAACTTACGGTGGCGTGAGTCTGTTTGTCGTTGTGTTCGCTATCTATCCGATCGCATTGGCATTGTTTAAAAAAGCAGATATCTCTAGAAGATTGATCGCACCTACGATCGTTCTTGGGGCATTCACGTTTACGATGACTGCTGTACCAGGTACACCACAGATTCAAAACTTAATTCCGATGAATACGTTTAAGACAACCCCTATGGCGGGTACCATTATCGGTATTGTAGCTACGCTGATCATGGCAGTTGGCGGCTATTTCTGGCTGAAGTTCAGAGAGAACCGTTTAACAGCAGCTGGTGAAAAGTATACAGAACCAAATAAATCAAAAGAGAATGAAGATGAAAATGAGGAGAACCTTCCAAACTGGATTCTTTCATTAGTCCCTTTAATCGTTGTTGTTATTTTACTTAATTTCTTAAAAATCGCTCCAATTCCTTCGTTATTAGCTGGAATTCTAGCCATTCTTCTTATCAATATCAAGCAATACAAAACGTTCATTCCTTCTATGAATGAAGGTGCTAAAGGTTCTGTTATGGCCATCATCAATACGAGTGCTGCCGTTGGATTCGGTGCGGTTGTAACGAGTGTACCGGACTTCGACAAAATCACTGATATGCTTTTAGGAATCTCAAGCAACCCGCTCGTATCTGAATCCTTAGTCGTACAGCTTTTAGCGATGATCACAGGTTCAGCATCAGGTGGTATGGGAATCGCGTTACAAGCTCTTGGTGGAACGTATTATGATTTGTCTCAGTCAACAGGCATGAGTCCTGAAGCGTTCCATAGAATGGCATCCATTGCCTCTGGAGCATCGATCCTGCCTCATAACGGAGCATTGTTAACCCTTCTTGCGGTAACACAGTTAACGCATAAGGAAACGTACAAAGATGTATTTGTAGTCGCTTTAATTATCCCTACCATTGCCGTAATCGTAGGAATCATTATGGCAAGCATGGGTATTATATAAAAACTTTTTAGGAGTGAGTAGTATGGTAGAAAATAAAGTAGTCGTTATTACAGGTTCTGCAAGTGGTATCGGATTTGAAATCGGAAAAACATTCGCAGAGAACGGAAGCAAAGTAGTCTTAACAGACCTTAATGAAGAAGGCGTTAAAAAGGCTGCAGAAGAATTAAAAGGTCTTGGACTTGAAGCAATCGGTCTTAAAGCTGACGTTACAAGTGAAGAAGACATCAAGAGCATGATCGAAACAGCTCACAAAGAATATGGACGTGTTGACGTTCTGATCAACAACGCTGGTCTTCAGCACGTTTCACCAATCGAAGAGTTTCCAACAGCTAAATTCGAACTTATGATTAAAATCATGCTAACTGCACCATTCATCGCAACAAAGCATGTAATGCCGATCATGAAGCAACAAGGTTTCGGACGTATCATCAACATCTCATCTATCAATGGTTTGATCGGATTCGCTGGAAAAGCTGCCTACAATAGTGCAAAGCACGGTGTAATCGGTCTTACAAAGGTTGCTGCACTTGAATCAGCAGCAGAAGGTGTTACAGTTAACGCGCTTTGCCCAGGTTACGTGGACACACCACTTGTTCGCGGTCAGATGGAAGATTTAGCGAAAACAAGAAACGTATCATTAGATAAAGTACTTGAAGAAGTTATCTATCCATTAGTTCCTCAAAAACGTCTGATGGAAGTTAGCGAGATCGCAGACTATGCGATGTTCCTATCAAGCGACAAAGCGAAAAGTGTAACTGGACAAGCAATCGTAATCGATGGCGGTTATACTGCTCAATAATCTTAGTTTTAATAAACCTCAGACATTTAATTGGCTGGGGTTTTCTTTTTGGGTGTGGTAAGAGGCGGCCTTTGTTTATCAGGGTTGAGGGTATATGGATAGGGGATAGCAGTCGAATATTGTCGACTCGTCGATATATGAGCAAAACTTGTGGAATTATAGACGAAACTAGCGGAATTAATCCAAATATTTTACGAATCAGGACCGGATTTTCCGGAATGATCTTGCCATATACCCCTTATGGTATCAATTAAAATCACCTATGAGACACGAAATGAAGCTTAAGATTTGTATACCATAGAAAAAACCGACTAAAATCATCATGTTCTAGTCGGTTTTTGTTCTTTTTATTCTATTTATCACCTTTACAGCAAAGCGAGCATCAACCTAAAGTGCTTCTCTAACCACTTTCTTATAATAAAGAACAGAGAGCACGCCAAAGATCGAATAGAGGATCGTATACATGACCATGACGATAATCATAGGTGTCCAAAGTTCAGCTCCGAACAGAAACCAACCGGATTGTACGGCGAAATAACTGTGAAGCAAGCCGACCACTAGTGGAATCCCAAAGTTAAAGAGCTGCTTATACTGAATACCTTTTAACAGGTCACTCTGCGTGTAACCTAGTTTTCGCAGAATCATATAGTTTGGCTTCTCACTTTCTCCTTCATCCATCTGTTTGAAGTAGAGGATACATCCAGAGGTGACGAGGAAAGTCAGTCCTAGGAAACCTACGATAAACATCATGAGTCCCATGTTTTTCTTTTGGTTCGTGCTGATCTCATGACGAGATTCATTGTATAGCTTTTTATACGTTTCGGTTGATTTAAACAGTTTATCTGCCTCTTCCAGTTGTTCTTTATTTTTAATGTCGACCCCAATATAGAGGCTGGATTCTTTTTGTACCTTAGGATCGATATCTTTTTTCATCTTCTTAAAAATAGCATCATCAACGATTGCGGTTGGAACACCTCCAGCTGTGAAATACCAGGATACGGGATAAATATCTTCTAAGCCTACATAACGTTGAGTGAGCGTTTCGGTCTTTCCTTTTATTTTGATGGTTCCAGAATTCTTTAATGGCATAAACTTTTGAAGCAGATCGTCATAGCCAGTAAAGACCACTTCATCCCGTGAAACTTCCATGCCAGATACTGACTTTTCACTGATTAAAGGAAGTGGCATCGCTTTTGGATCGATCACGAGTTCTTCTAAGCTTCGATCAATAAGCTGTGAAGCATTCACCGTCACCTGGACCACTTCAATCGATTTTTCCGAATACGGAATATTGTTCTTCTTTAAAGCGGATTGGAACGTATCAGCGGACTCTCTATCAATGATTGAAAAGTCATGCGGAACATTTTTTTCAGCCGTTTTCTCTGCCGAATAATACGAGATATATGCAAGGCACAGCAAAGCAATCGAGAGCGCTGAAACGGTGGTGATGATCATAAGCAGAAGTGCGTTCGACTTCATGCGGAACATAACGGATGCGAGTGACATTACTTCGTTGATCGATAGGTAGCCACCTTTTCGTTTTCTTATTAGGTTAAGCAGAAAACTGACAGAGCCTTTGTAAAAGAAATACGTACCTAAAATGACGGCTGTCAAAATAAAGATCATTGCTCCAAATAATTGAGGCATCGTTGTAAAATCGCCGCCAAACAGTTTGGAAGATACGATATAACCTGTCGTGATTAGAACGAGACCCACGATTCCCATCACCATCTCAAAGCGAGATAGTTTTTTCACTGTGATTTCTGTAGAAGAAGTGACACGGAAAAGAGATAGTATGGTCTGCCTTTTAATGAACGTGTAGTTCATGATCATGATTAACAGATAGATCGCTGTAAAAACCAGAACGGTTTGCAGGAGTGCTTGTGGTGAAAACCTTAGAGATGCGATCGAATCTACACCAGTCGTCTTGAACAAAACGAGAATCATTAATTTTGAAAACGAAAATCCTGCAAAGATTCCGATCAAAAGAGAACCAAAGTAGAGGAATAAGTTTTCAATAGAAAGAATGCGAAAGATCTTACTTTTCGTCATCCCGATCAATTGGAACAGCCCGATTTCTTTGCTGCGCCGTTTGATGAAGATGTTGTTCGCGTAAAGCAGAAAGACGGATACGATTACAACAAGCAGGATAGAAGCGGCTCGAATCGCGGCTTCACCTTTTACTGAACCTTCAACAGCATCCATCGACGGATCATATTGAAGCGTTACAAATGCAAAATAAAGAGCAGAACTGAATACTAAAGCAAAAACATACAGGTAATAGTTTCTTAAGTTTTTCTTTAAATTGCGAAAGATGAGCTGATTAATGTTCATGTTGAACACCACCTAAAACACCTTGCGTTTTCATAATATCCTTAAAGAAACTCTGTCGATCTTGCTCTCCTTTCATAAGCTGCGTGTAGATCTGTCCGTCTTTTATAAACACCACACGGCTGCAATAGCTTGCTGCTACAGGATCATGGGTCACCATTAGGATCGTCGCTTGTCTGTTCTCGTTAAGACCGCTTAATTTGTTGAGAAGGTCAGACGCAGACTTGGAATCGAGAGCTCCGGTTGGTTCATCCGCGAAGATGATACTTGGCTCATGAATGAATGCACGCGCTGCAGATGTTCGCTGCTTCTGTCCACCTGAGATCTCGTTCGGATATTTATCTTTTATCTCAGAAATACCAAGCTCGGTTGCGACTTGCTCAAATTTCTTTTCAGCTTCCTTTTTCGGTGTTTTCGTTATCGAAAGCGGCAGCAGAATATTTTCTTTAACGGTCAATGTATCTAAAAGGTTGTAATCTTGGAAGATGAAACCAAGGTGGTTCTTTCTGAACTCTGCCAGCTGTTTTTCTTTCATGGCTGTCATCTCAAATGAGTTGATATGAATCGTACCTTCGCTCACTTGATCGATAGAGGATAGGACATTCAACAATGTCGTTTTACCAGAGCCAGATGCTCCCATAATACTGATGAACTCACCTTTTTCAACAGAAAGATCGATGCCTTTAAGGACGTGCTGTTTATTATTTTTATTTCCATAGCTCTTATGAAGCTTAACGGCTTTCAATATACTCATGATTTTATTTACCCCTCTCTGATAGTTTCATTATAGAAAGCATTTCAGCTCTTTTCCTTCTGTTCAACGAACAAAACAGAAAAGCATGTGACACTTTCGTCACATGCCCATCGTTTCATCAAATTCATTTCTTTTTGGGAAAGCGAGCGTGACCGTTGTTCCTTCATTCCGTTTTGACCCTACAGAGAGTTGAATATGTAAAGAGTCTGCCGCTTTTTTGGCTAAATATAAGCCCATGCCGGTGGAAGCTTGATCCTGATGGTCTGTCGTTGACGTGAACCCTTTATCAAAGATACGAGGCATATCCTTTGTATCAATTCCTCGACCAAAGTCTTGAATCGATAAATAGTTTCTGTCGTTCATCTTATAAGAGTTGATGATAATCTCTGATGAATGGCTGTATTTCACAGCATTCGTTAAGATCTGGCGAATGATAAATGCTAGCCATTTGGCATCACTTAAGACATGGGTGACTTCAAGGTTAAAATCAAAGCCGATCCCTTTTTGGATACACCACGACTGTAGCGTTTTAAGTTCGGAAAAAAGCAGCGTCTCAAGAGCAGTCACTTCCATATAAAGATCGTTCTTAATAAAAGGAATCCTTTTTTGATGAAGCTGTTGATCGAGTAGAAGGTGGATGCGAAGCCACTCGTAGGTCAGATCTCCTTTTAATGGCGTATCGTCCATTCGCTGTATCATAAGGTGCATCGCTGTCAGCGGCGTTTTCACCTCATGAATCCAGGCTAGGAGATCGTCCTTTTCCTGTTCGATCAGTAAACGGTTCTCAGAAGCTGTTTGTTTTAAATGCTTTGTTTGTTCGGTAATGCTGTTTTTAACGATTTTTTCAAAAGGTGTAGAAGGTGATGACATATTAGAAAGATCAAAATCATTTTCTCTTTCCTCAAGCTGTTGGAAGAAGTCTGTTTCCTTCTGATACCGATAAAAAAGAAAGAGGACAAAGACAATAAGTGAAATAAAAACGATATAGCCAACAGCAGAAAGGGGAATTGCTGGATCTAGATAGGCGATCAATAGAAGGATCAGCTGTTGTAATAAAAACAAAAATATCCAGCTGCTGCGTTCGATCAAATAGCGTTTGATCATATAGAATCCTCTTCTATTGCACGATAGCCTTGTCCGACTTTCGTCTCGATGAATTGTCCGAGTTCGATTTCCTCTAGACGTTTTCTTAAACGATTCACATTTACGGTGAGGGTATTATCACTAATGAACTTTTTATCATCCCATAAGCTGTTGATGAGATTATCACGACTTACAATCTTATTCTTTTGCTCGATTAAGAGTTTCAGAATGAACACTTCGTTCTTAGTCAGTTCGACGGAACCTTTTTCGTTCGTTACGATATTCTTTTCATAATCGATTTGAGCGCCACACCACGTTTTGAGACTAACGGTGTCTGTATTGTAATTATAAACACGCCGAAGAATCGCATGAATCTTGGCGATCAATACTTCAAAATGAAACGGTTTTTGGACAAAGTCGTCTGCTCCAAGCTGCATGGATAGGACCATATCGCTCGGATGATCACGTGAAGACAGAAAGATGATCGGTACATTTGAGTGCGATCGAATATTTCGGCACCAATGAAATCCGTCAAACTTTGGTAGCTGTATATCGATTACAACAAGGTCAGGTTTAACCTCTGTAAACTCCTGCATCACTCGTCCAAAGTCAGTAATGCCATACACTTCATACGACCATTGGGACAATCGTTCTTTTATCTCGCTGAACAGCGTCGAATCATCTTCAATGAGCAAAATCTTAAACATCATTTATCACCACATCATTACTTGATATGTTTTTTAGTCTATAGCAAAACTTGGATATTTTCTAGGATGTGCAATTTTTCAATTGGTTTTCATATGCTTCGGAGCTCTTGAAAGTGGTTGGTTTCCACTTCAGATCGCTCGCTTTCCGCGGGGTGTGCGTTGAGCCTCCTAGCGCTTTGCGCTGTTAGGAGTCTCAACTGTCCCACTTATCCCGCAGGAGTCTCGCATCTTACGCTCCAACCAACTTCACAATGATGAAAGGAAAAGTGATGCAAAGTTACAGCAGAAAAAAGATGCCTTCTGTATATAGGCATCTATTCTAGAAAACTTATGATGTTACAACCTCACTCATCAAAGCATGGGTATTTCCTTCTGAATCCTTATAAAATACCATCCATGTCTCCGTATGCTCCATCTTAGCGACAATATGAGGGGAGTCTAGGAATGTTACATCCTTCTGTTTAAGGGCTTCATAAGCTTCTGTGATGTTTCCTACTTGAAAGTATATTACGGAACTTGCTCCTGCAAATTCTTCTTTTTCAGGAAGGCTTAGTAGTATTCTTAGACCGTTACAATTGAAAAAAGCCATATTTTCTGTGCTGAAAAGAAGTTGTAAACCTAATACGTCCTTATAAAAGTGAATTGAGCGTTTGATATCTTGAACGGGTACAGCAACTTGTCCAACTCTTTGAATGACATTAGTCTGAATCGTCATGTGAATCTCTCCTTTATCATTTTCTTCATCATAAATGAAGGTTAAAGTAATTTCTTATCCAAAATCACCTTTTTACGATATTGAAGGGGGGAGATGCCCATATGTTGTTTAAATAATCTGCTGAATGAAACGGGGTTATTCAATCCGATTTCATAAGTAATATCAGTCATGGAGTATTCAGAAGTCTGGAGCAACGTTATGGCTTTTGCGATCCTTAACTCAGCAATATGCTGAAAGGGTGTTCTGTTGTAGATGGTTGAATAATTTCTCAACAGGTGATTAGGAGATAAACATGAGATTTCTGCAATTTTATCTAATGTAAGCTGTTTATCAAAAAAGGCTTTTATGTATTCATGTGCGATGCTGACTCGTTTATAAATTTCCTCGCGTGTTGATTTACGGACTAAATCTAACCGATCGATTTCTTTAAAAGTTTTTATTTGTTCTCTGAATAGAGTGGTCATTATGGAATGAAATTGTTCATCTAACATGTTGGAGTCAAGTGAGTATTGATTTGTCATATGTTTTAAGAGGTTCATTTGCTGAGTCAGAACCTGGCTTTGTTCATACGTTTTTTCAAAAAATGAAGCAGATGTATGATTACTAAAAGGGTTATCTAAAAGTTGGCGAGATGTATCTGACAAATTGCGGAATACATCGTTTGCAAAATCTTCTTGGAAAAAGACACAGAACGATTCTACATCTTTGTGTTCTTCTATGGTTAAGGTGTAAGGACCTTGATTGAGTAGCAGATAACTTCCTTCTTCAACAGCAAAATATCCTCTGTTCGTTTTGTAATGAGCCCTTCCGTTCGAAAAGGTTTTAATAGAGAGAAGTCCCGTGCCATCCCAATGAAATTGCGCGCTCTTTGCATGAAGGATGTAATTGGATTTGCGTACGTTTTTTTCAGTCATATGATTACTCCTAAAAGAGTTAGTAATAGGGAAATTATACCTTATCAATCAAGATCTACGAGAGGATTTTTAATCAATGTTCCACATGAAACAATAGCTTATGGTCCCATTTATGTTAAAGTAAATATATGGAATTAATGTGAGGGTGGGATAATTTATTGAGGAATAATACAATTACAATTTCAATTCTTATACTCCTATTATTAACAGGGTGTAGTAGAGTAACGCATAATACGGATTTGGAGAATTCCATTCAGTCTATTGTAAAAGACAAAAATAAAAGTCAGATAAACATAGACTCTTTAGCAAATTTTGAATGGGACAAGGGATATTTATTTCCACCATATACAGCAGAAGAAAGTATGGAGAAACAGATGGGCGTGAATTTTAAAGACCGAAGTAATATTTATAGCAGAGATGACATCTATCTATTAGTCTTTGTTAATAACGAAAAGGTTGTACAGTATGCGGAAATAAAACGTAACCAATCGGATTTTTCGATTGATGCTACGGAATATATTACTCCATCAAAAGCTTTAATAAAAATTAATAGACATTGATTAAATTTAGGCAAAATAAACCGCAACAAGGTTCGTTGCGGTTTATTTTGCCTGTCTGTATTTAAAACCTGCTTAGCCTATCTTCGCACCCTCAAAACGAGTGGCAATTGGATTTACTTCTATTTCTATCGTTGCGCCTGATGGACTCGAGGCGACTACTTGAACTTCATCGCCTCTTCTTAACTCGACGAGTGATGAAGTAGCTACAATCGCGTTTGGCGATGTAATCATTTCTTGATTTCCTGCAACAATCTCGCCGTTTACACGGATGCCAACGAATGCAGAATAGGGTGTTCCAGTATAAATCGGCAAAAAGATACTTGCTGTGAACGTATAGATGCCATGGCTCTTTGGAACAAACGTTGATGTATCTGGATTGTATTCATTGTTGCTATCAAAGACCTCTACCGGATATATCACTTGATTTGGTGTAGATCCTAAAATAAATTGAAACAGATCTTTAACCGCTTTAAAGGCAGAAACCTTTTGACAAGGCTGAACCTTTCTATGCTTGCACTCACAATCTCTTTTCATATGTGCGTACGGATTCTGATCATAATGGTAGTACATACAAACTTTCCCTCCTATTTTCACTCTAATCTAGAAAATAAATCAGAGAATAATCTAATAGATTATTACTAGTAGATTATGCGGACAAGTTGTAAGTGGTGTGTATGAATAGAGGTAGGGGAAGGTAATTTACTAGAAAGAATGAAAGAAAGCGATTAGAAAGTCCTAACCGCTGTTTAAAGGTGGCATCGCGTATTCTAGCTAATCATATTTCACAACTGGCCATTTTTCTTTGCGGAGGGAATTCATGAGTTCAGGGCTAGCATTTAAATTACTCTGCACGATTTCTTTAGGTGTTAAAGCCATCCATTGGTTCAATGAAACATCTGCAAAACGGTCACTTTTAAAAATCTCTAAAAACCATAAACTCTTATTTCCGGTATTCTGCACATAATGACCAAATGCGAACGGAACATATCCTACATCTCCCGCTCTTACGTCAAAAGTTCGTGCCGTTCCATTTCCAGCGAAAGCGGTCATCCGCCCTTGACCGGCTAAATAATATTGCCACTCATCATTATTCGGATGCCAATGCAACTCTCTCATTCCGCCAGGTTTTATTTCTACTAAAGCGGCAGCAATTCTCTGTGAGATCGGAAAATTAGTAGAGTCAACTATTCGTACGGTACCACCGGGTGTAACGAGTGGTTTTTGAGCCATTAAACGGTGCGTGAAGCTCAACGGTACAGTTCCAAATGGATCAGGTACGGCTTGTGTTTCAATCGGACCGGGAACAGTAGACTGGTAAATATAACGTTGTTCAGTCGGAATGTTTGCGAATGCGCTCTCCGGTATACCGAAGTTTGCTGAAAGAACCTCTTTCGGTGTATGTGCAAACCAATCTGAAATAGAGAATGTGCTCAGATCGGAGAAATTCCCATCATCGAATACGAGTAAAAACTCACAGCCTTCTTCAAGTCCTTGAATCGAATGAGGAATGCCGGGAGGGAAGTACCAAAGATCACCTTCACCAACATCGGCGATGAAATTTCTGCCGTTTTGATCAACCGAGGTAATACGAGCACGGCCTAATATCATATAAGCCCATTCCGCTTCTTGATGCCAATGAAGCTCCCTTACACCGCCTGGGGTCAGACGCATGTTTACTCCAGCAAGCGTCTTTGCGACAGGAAGCTCACGAACCGTAATCTCTCTCGACCAGCCTCCAAAGTTTAATTGCATATGTGTATCTGAATAGGAAAATCGTAAGTTTGGGACAGTTCCCGCATCTGTTGCAGGTGAAACTAACATATCGGGATTTTGTATGTCACGCATAACGTCGCGAGGCCCTAAGTCGGTCGCACCAGCACCATCACTGCGAATTGGCTGAGGAATCTGCATTGGTCTTCGTTGCTTGTGCTCTTTTTTGTCGTTATCCATGTGATGAGCTCCTCTCTATAAGAAGGTTCAATCGTCATCTTTGTATTCATATGGAGAGGACATCTTAAACATGCAGATTACTTGAGGAGGATTTTAACAAAGAAAAAACACCTAAAAAGCTTGCCGCAGCTTATAGGTGTTTCGTATGTGTGAAAATATCGTCTTGGTGGCTTTTAATGCGCTTTAATTGTGCCACGATAATGATGCTGATGATCACGAGCAAGAACCAAGAGCTGATCTTACCAATATGCACAAGTGACCAAGCCGCTTCTTGATTGGGATACTGCCAGGCTCCGAGAAACGTTGTAATGTTTTCAGCGATCCAGATAAAAAATCCGATCAACAAAAAGGAAAGAAGGATCGGCATTCTATAGATGCGTTCGTTGATTGTATAATGAACAACCGTCTTATAAAAGATAGGGAATAAAAGCAGAATTAGAATCCATCTGGCATCAAATAAGTAATGATGAGTAAAAAAGTTAAAATAAATCAGTACGCATATCCCAAAAGAAAAGAGGGGATTCGGCCAGCCCTTAATCTGAAGGTCTAGCCTTCTCCAGCTTTGGCAAATATAGCTCGCAACACTCGCATACATAAAACCGCTGTAAAGAGGTACACCGTAAATCTTAGAATAAGCCTCTTCAGGATAGCTCCAAGACCCCATGTGAACTTTAAATAGCTCTAGAGCAAGTCCAATCAAGTGAAAGACACAGATGACTTTAAGTTCATCTATCGTTTCAAGTTTCGTTACGATCATGGCAACTTGTGTAAGGAGACAAAGAAGGAGTATGAAATCGTATCGAGGGATGAACGGAATGCTGACGAATTTTGAAAGAGCTAACGCACCAAAGATGATGACTGGAAAGATACAAGAAAGTGCTTGTAAATAAGTGAATGTAAGAAGCGCTCTCAAATTAAACCACCCTTTTATGAGTTGATATGGAAATATATTGTATCCATAATAACCTATGGTGATCTAAATCTCATCATATAAAAAAATGTTTAGTTTAACATGAACCTGTCAGTTGACTTCTTTTACTTAAGCGCTGCATCCGCTAACGAATAGACAATCGCATCATCTGTTGGTGGATTATGAAGACCGGCTCTCACATCTCGGAAATGCCGCTGAAGCGGATTTTGTACAGAAAGACTCCGAGCCCCAACGATTCTCATCGCTAGATCAACGACCTTGTTCGCACTATTTGTTACAGAATGTTTAACGGCAGCGAGTTCTGTACCTAGATTTTGACGTTGTTCAGGGTGGTTTACCCATTTTTCAGCAACGGCATGAAGGATCGTTCTTGCTTGGAATAGCTCAAGTTCTATCTTACCAATCTTTCTTCTCACCTCTGGTACGTCTGAGATAGGTCCCGATAAAGTGTTAGGGCTATACTCTGACGCAAATTCAATCGCGTAATTCCGCGCTGCTCTTGCGAGACCTAGGTACACAGCAGGCACCTGAAGATACCAGCCTTTAGGTATGAGGTTCTTCCCATCCTCTACGACTAAAAGATTTTCCTCACGTACATAAACGTCTTTCAAAAGGAGGTCATCACTTTTTGTTCCTCTCATCGAGATGCTGTCCCATGTTTCTTTTACAAAAACCCCTTTTTCACGGTGATTCACTAAGAAAAATCCTTTATGATTGGTTTCTGAGATGGTAGCTGTAATGACTGAGTAATCAAGAGCTTCTGCCATAGAAGTAAAAGCTTTACTTCCGTTAATCAGCCATCCATCTGCTTTCTTGACTGCCGTTGTTGTAGGAATACCGCCTCGAGACGGACTTCCCGTCGCACGCTCTGTTTGTGCCAAGTTAATGAGTGCTTTTTGTTCAACAACTTTCCGGCTAAGATCAGCGAACGCACTACCACTCCAATGCCGGTTTTCCGCCGCTTCTAAAAGAGTACCCAGATGCCAGCCAAGAGAAAGAGCAGTAGGAGCATCCCCCTCAGCTAAATGCTCTTGAATGGTTAAGAATTCAACTAGATTTAATCCTTTACCACCAAACTCCTTTGGAATGGTAAGAGAAAGAAAGCCAGCATCCTTCAAATCTTGAAAGTTTTCATAAGGAAAAACCCCTTCTTGATCTACAAAATTTGCACGTTTCTTAAAAATTTCTTTTAGTCCTAGAGCGGTACTAACCGCTTCTTCAAAATGATCTATCTCAGTGGCTTTTCTCAAAGGTAAGCTCATAGTTCCCTCCTAAATTTTTTATCAGTAAATGGTTTTTTGTAATTAATCTTCAGGGATAAGTTGATTGGAGTGTAAGGTGCGAGACTCCTGCGGGACAGGTGGGCAGGTGAGACACTTAAGAGTGAAACGAACGAATGTGGCTCACCGCCTGCCTCGCGGAAAGCGAGCACCTGAAACGGAAATCAACAGCTATCATCTACTTTACTTTTAATCAAAACAATAAAAGTCCTCTTTCAAAGACGAAAGAGGACGTAAATTCCATATGCTTACACGCTCTCTCATCTATCAGACATTCAAAAAAACATCTGCTGGAATTAGCACCTTTCTTTATAAAAAGCGGTTGCTGCAGGATCGTAGGACCAGTTCCTCCCCTGACTCTTGATAAGATACATTATTTAATTATTAGTCATCACTATAGAGGATAAAGCAAACCACTGTCAACTAAAAACTGATTGTTAAGAAAATTATTTTATTTCTCTAAATTCCATTGACACGTGATTTTTATTCCTGTATATTTCGTTACTAAATTGAATAATATCGATTCCTTATCGAGAGAGGTGGAGGGACTGGCCCTTTGAAGCCTCGGCAACAACTATTTTTAGGATTGTGCCAATTCCAGCAGGCGAAAGCTTGAAAGATAAGAGGAGATCTATATACGTATGTTTTATTTCGCGTATTTTTTCAACCTCTTCTCATCGCTGAAGAGGTTTTTTTATTTTCTCTTGGAGCGGGTACAAAAAAATCGGATGGAGGAAATTATTTTGGGTAAAGAAATTTTGTTAAACGCGTTTGAGATGACAAGTGCCATGCACAATTCTCATGGTCTTTGGAAGCATCCGGAGAACAAGAGACATAGAAGCTATAAAGATCTGAATTACTGGATCGACTATGCGAAGCTTTTAGAAAGAGGAAAGTTTGACGCTGTATTTTTTGCGGATGTGTTAGGGATTTATGACGTTTATAAACAAAGTAAAGCTCCTTCTATTCGTGATGGGCTTCAAGTTCCATTAAACGATCCGGCACTTCTCGTGTCGGCCATGGCAAGCGTAACAGAGAACCTGTCTTTTGCTGTGACGGTGAGCACAACCTATGAGCAGCCATTTGGCAACGCACGTCGTTTTTCTACGCTAGATCACCTAACGAATGGGCGAATCGCATGGAATGTAGTCACTTCTTACTTGCCGAACGCAGCGAGGAATTTTGGATTGCAGAATATGATCAAGCACGATGAACGGTATAACATCGCGGATGAATATCTGGATGTTTCGTATAAGCTTTGGGAGAGCAGCTGGGAAGATGGAGCAGTTGTAGAAGATGTTGAAAACAATAAATTAGTGGATCCCGGTAAGGTACATGAGATCAATCATGAGGGGCAATACTTCAGCGTTGAAGGACCTCACTTGAGCGAGCCTTCTTTCCAGCGGACACCTGTGATCTACCAAGCGGGAACGTCTGAGCGTGGACGAGACTTTGCGGCCAAGCATGCTGAATGTATTTTTGTAGGTGGTCCAACGCCAGAGAGAATTCGATTTTATGCTGACGATATCCGTAAGCTCGCTGCAAAACACGGCCGAAATCCAGAAAACATTAAGATCTTTTCTTTTTTAAACGTGGTGGTAGGAAGAACGACAGAGGAAGCCGAGGAAAAATTCAATGAGTATGCAAGTGTTTGGAGTGCCGATGCTGCAAAAGCTCAATATGGAGCAAGTGGATATGATATCGCGGAATATGAAGATTTAGATCCGGAACTTCCATTCTCGTACAATAAATCAACAGAAGGCGGACATTATAAGGCCGCTACCCTCACTACGGATGCTCCTAAACCGTTAACAGTAGGAGAGGTATTGAATCGCTTCGAGTCACCTGACAAAGGTAGTTTTATAGTCGGCAATCCAGAAGAGGTAGCGGATGGGATACAAAAGCAGTTTGAAGAGTCTGGGGTGGATGGTTTCAACCTTAATCACCTCGTAACACCAGGAGACTTAGAAGCTTTCGTGGAGCTTGTTGTACCTGTTCTTCAAGAAAGAGGACTCTATAAAAAAGAGTACAACAGTGGCACGCTTCGTGAGAAACTATTCTCACCCGGACAGCCGCTGCTGCCAAACGATCATCCTGCAGCTAGATTTAGACCGGTGCTAACGGAAAGTAAATAAATAGAGAGTGAGTGAGGAGAGAAAACATATGAAACGATTTAACATATTTCTTACAGCAGCTTTATTAATCGGCGTTTTAGCGGGATGTGGCGCTTCGGGTGAAAAAGAAAGTAAAGAGATCACGCTCGGCGCAACCGTGCCTTACAGCGACATGCTTGAAAAAGGTGTGAAGCCATACCTAGAGAAAAAAGGATACAGCGTTGAAGTGAAAGAGTTTAATGATTATGTACAACCGAACATCTCTTTAAAGAGCGGTTCGCTAGATGCAAACCTGTTTCAGCATAAAGTGTACATGGACGCTTTTTCAGAAGAGAATGATATGAAACTAGTTTCAGTTGTTACCGTACCCACTGCACCAATCGGTATCTATTCAAAAAAATTCAAGTCTATAGACGAGATCAAGCCTGGAAGTACGGTTTCACTAGCCAATGATCCTACGAATTTAGCAAGAGGACTTACTGTTTTGAGAGACAATGGACTAATTGAGATCGATTCTTCAGCAAACCCGTTAAGAGTCTCAGAAAAAGATGTGACAAAAAATCCAAAGAACTTGAAGTTCCAGCCTGTTGAAGCTGCTCAAACTCCAAGAACGCTAGACTCGGTAGATCTAGCTGCGGTAAACGGAAACTTTGCAATATCGTCGGGTCTAGATCTCAAGGATGCGCTTGTAAAAGATAAACTTCCAGAGAAGATCATCAATCGAATCGTTGTGCTAGAAAAAGATAAGAATTCACAGCTGGCAAAAGATCTTAAAGCGGCGGTAGAGTCAGACTCGTTCAAAAAAGTCATACAAAGTGATTTTGGAGAGTTTCATAAGCCAGATTGGATGAACAAGTAACTCCATAAAAAATCAGCTTATTATTTCGTGGAAAAGCTGTACGAAAGCCGTTACCAACTCTCTTAAATGCTCATAGAATACGTTATGTTGACTCAAGGGGGGATTAATATGAGTAACTGCCCGCACTGTGGCCTTTTCCGATACGATTTAAGTGGCTGTATCTGTTCTGATAAGGATTTTAATAGTGATTGGAATCAAAGATACATTGAAGAAATCTTCAATCCAAACAACAATCAGGTGAATGGATCTAAAAAGACGAGACGCCAGAATCTCTTAGATCTGTAAGAACAAAAAAGACTTATTTATTCTTACTATAAACGTTAAAAAGCCGACTTAATGATCTGTTTTTCTGTAGATCTTGAGTTGGCTTATTTTATTTGAAATCAAACAAAACTTCACAAATTCAATTTTTTTACAATTTTAATTAAAATTTGTGTTAAAATCCAGAGTGTGAAAAAACAGATATATTTTAACCTTTATAGGGAGGATTACCATTGAATACATTAGAGTACAGATTAGAAAATATGCAAACAATAAAAACATTTGAAGAAATATCTAGTTTAGAAATCAGTATAAGATTCTTTGTTAACTATTGGGTAAACGAAGGAAAGGTTTATGAAAATAGGGGTAACTATTTCACACAAGGGAAATATATCATTGATATGTATGAATGCAAGGATGAACAGCCATATTCTGACACTATTGAAAAAGTACCGAACACAATTGAATACCGTTTGTTTCATTCAGATAGAAAGATAATTAAAGAATCTACCGAAACAAGCCTAGAGGGAATTATGTTAGCTTTATCCTTAGACAGCGTTACAATTGATAACAATACATACAAGCGTTTATCTCTCGAATTTGATGAGGATAGAGAAGTGTATGTATACTATTTAAACGGGTAAATTAGACTGTAATTATCTGCATTGCCATTGAATGGCGATGCTATTTTTTTTGTATTGTAAAAAGCAATAATCTATACAAAAATAGCTTTTAGAAAAGAGCGTTTCTAAAATATTGTTTTTAAGGATTTCTTTCCTCCTTCCATGCAAGTTGATTGGAGAGGAAGGTTGCCGACTCCTATGGGACGAGCGGTCAGGTGGAGACTCCTAATGGCGCGTAGTGGCAGGAGGCTCACCGTTCGCCCCATGGAAAGCGAGCAACCTGGAGCGTAAATCAACTACTGTCAACGAGCATCCAAGAATACGATAACAATACAAAAAGCAGACCTTACAAAGAAGATCTGCTTAATTATTATCCATTACTTAGCGAAGCGATGGAGGAGTAGCGAGCTTTCTAACACTCGAATTAGAATAAACTCCATTTGTTTGGTTAGAAGTAGGCATTGAAAGATCCTTTTGAATGACGATACTAGAACCAAGTTGACCTTGTACCTTAAAGCCCCAATGCTGGAAGGTTTTTAGTGCATCCGTGTTCTCTTCATCAACGGTACCAAAAACAGTACGAATCCCTTGTTTCATAAGGTGACTCTCAAATACGGGAAGAAATGAGGTAGCGATCCCTTTTCCTTGATGCTTAGTATCTAACACAACATAATCCACAAAAATCGTAGGGCCGATTCTGAATCGATAACATACAAAACCAATAATCGTGTCATTGCTATCACAGACAATCATGACCTCGTTGGCCATTTTTATAATCATTTCAATCACGTTTTTACGGACTTGAAAGTTACTTACTACCATATCAACTAAAAAAGGATCATCCTTACCAGGTACCCGTTTGCGAATATACAATTATATTCCCCCTTATATTACTTTACGAAGGGAAGATATAAAGAAATAAATAGAAGATGATTCACTTCAGAAACACATAGGTTACATTAGAACATAACTATTATTTATTAAAAATCCCCCTTGCTTGTACTATATGTGCTTGTCCTTGAAAGGGGTCTGGATACCGTCCTAATTCTGGTGAAAAAGGCTCTATGTACATAGTGTTCTTAAAACATATAAAAGCCGAAGAGAGTCTCCGGCTTTTTACTTACTTATGCTGCTTGTTTCTTACCTTTTTTTCTTTTCTTAAATCCTAATAGGCTACCGATTAAGCTCACTATAGACACCCCCTTCTATAAGCGAACTGTTGAGAAAAAGAACAATCAGTCATGTTTTCTTCTCTACTCTATCTTACGCAAGCTTGTCTCAATGGTTTGGACGATTCTAAAAAATGGATGCTAAAAAAAATACATTTACAAATACATACAGAGATTCGTTTATAATTTAAGAACTAGCATGAAAAAGGAGTACAGTTTATGAATGTTGAGCGCGAGCAACGAAAACAGATATTCAGAGTTTTGGAATATATTGAAGAGCATGTAGAGGATTCTTTATCTTTAGAAAAACTGGCTGGCATCTCTACTTATTCTCCTTTTCACTTTCAACGGATTTTTAAAAGTATCGTTGGTGAAACACCAGCTGCCTATGTGAAAAGATTTCGATTGGAGAACGCGGCACATCGATTGATCTATGAATCCTATATCCCCATCACGCAGATTGCGATGTTGTGTGGATTCTCTTCCTTATCGTATTTCACGTATTCTTTCCAATCTTATTTCAAAACGAGCCCTAAGAACTGGAGAGAAGGAGCTTATCTCCAGCAATTTCCTCGGGAATATGAAGATAGCAAGAAATCTAAACAAGTTCGCAACCCATCGAAAGAAAAAGAGGAGAATGCTCCTTATAATGAGTTTAAATGGCTAGATTTATCTAAAATAAGAATTGAAACTTTTCCAAACAGCGCTACGATTAAAGGTCACCACTTTGGGATGTACACGAGTGGGGTTTCTGAAGCTTGGGAAGAAGTTCATAAATGGTGTGAATCAAGAAATTTGATTAATTCACATACGTTGTTTCTCGGCGTACCGCGAAACAATCCATACATCACGCCTCCTGACAAATGCCGTTATGATTGTCATATTACGATCAGTGAATCTATAGCTGATTCGATCGCGTCTGATGATACATCTAAGTTTGTTGGTGGAAAGCATGTAGTATATGAATTTGATGAACCTGTCGATTATTCAGAACGCAATCTGATAATTGACTGCTACTCTGAACTGTATAGCTATTGGCTGCCAAGAAGCGGGTTTAAATATTTAAGTAATCCAGTAGAAGTCATAGAGATCCAACAGGACGGAGACACGTTAAAAAGGGAAAGTAAGATTAAAGCGATTGCCCTAGCCATTGAACCAAAATAACGAGGGGGCCATTATGGAACTAAACGGAGTGTTATTAAACACGACAGCGATTATCGCTGGGGGACTTTTATATATGATCTACGGAGGCATCTACTACTCAACGATACTCGGAAAGAAAAAGGAAAATGGTGAGACAGGACCTTTTAAATACATTTTTTCCGTAATCGTTGCCTTTATCAGTTCATTACTTATGTCTTATCTTATCGGAATATTTGGAGCTGAAAGTGCAGCAGAAGGACTCATGGTTGGGTTCATCATAGGGATCTTGATTACGATGGTCTATTATAAAAACACACTTTTCGGTTTACTGACAAGGAAGTCTTTTATCATTGCAATCGGAGACCACCTAGTGATTTTCACACTACTTGGATTGTTGCATGGATGGATGAATTAAGGATGAAGAAGCTTATTTGATAAGCTTCTTTTTTATGTTTGTCCAATCTAAAATTAAGTTAAGAAGGTATATAATTTCCACTCCAGGATGCTCGCTTTCCGGGGGGCGTGCGGTGAGCCTCTTAGCGCATAGCGCTATTAAGAGTCTCACCTGTCCCGCTGATCCCCCAGGAGTCTCGCACCTTGCGTTCCAATCATCTTTCAAGGATGCCTCTGGAAGTTTCTGCTTGCAACTATCTAAAAAGAGCGTTTTAAATATAAAAAAACCACTGACATAATGGAGGACCATCAAATCAGTGGTTTTACATTTAAGATTAACGGATACCTTTCATCTTCTCTTGAATCTTAGGTGAGATGACGAATAGGATAAGTGATAACACAATCGCAGCTCCACCGATCGTACCGAAGTACATCATTTCTGTTTCTGCAGAATAGAACTTAACGATTTGTGCGTTGATCGCTTGTGCAGCTGCACTTGCTAAGAACCATAAGCTCATTGTTTGTGCAGAGAACGCTGCTGGAGCAAGCTTCGTTGTTGCAGAAAGTCCTACTGGAGACAATAGAAGCTCACCAATAACAACAATAAAGTAACTAAGCACTAACCATAATGGACTTACTAGTGAATCTTCTCCACCAAAGTAAGCAGGAAGAAGAATGACTAAGAAAGATAATCCAGCAAATAACAAGCTAAGTGCAAATTTCTTAGGTACTGACGGTTGACGTGTCCCAAGCTTTACCCACATCCATGCGAAAAGTGGAGCAAGTGTAATGATGAATAGTGGATTTAGAGATTGGAACCAAGCTGGTGAAATCTCAAGTCCTGCAAATGTTAAATCTGTACGCTTGTCCGCATAAGCTGCAAGAATCGTCGAACCTTGTTCTTGGATCGCCCAGAACATAACAGCAGCGATGAATAGCGGGATGTAAGCAATAATACGTGAACGCTCGTCTGACGTTGTTTTTGGACTGCGATACATAACCACGAAATAGATAGTAGGAATCGCGATACCAAAAATACCAACTAGTGTAATGAATACTTCAAGTGTGAAAATACCTGCTGGGATGGTTGTACCTAAAATAACAGCTAGTACAACTGCAGAAATACCAACGATAATTGATACTTTCTTCTTCTCAGCTGGAGTTAATGGGTTAGGCACATACGTACCTGCAAGCCCAAGATTCTTTTTCTTTGTTACAGCAAATACAATTAGTCCTAATAACATACCAACAGCTGCGATACCGAAACCTAAGTGGAAACTCTTTTTAGCAACTTCCCCAACGATTAACGGAGATATGAAGGCACCAAGGTTGATTCCCATGTAGAAGATAGAGAAACCTGCATCGCGACGAGTATCGCCAGGAGCATAAATATCACCAACAACACTGGATACGTTAGGTTTAAGTAAACCTGTACCTAAAACGATGAAGACCATGGAAATAAACAGCATAGTCAGATCGCCTGGTAATACAGCTAGGACGATATGACCAATCATGATCAAAATACCACCATAGAATAACGCTCTAGAAGTACCAAAAACTCTGTCTGCTAACCAACCACCGATTACACCGGACATATATACAAGTGAACCATAAATGGACATGATTGCTAGTGCAGTGGACTCTTCAATCCCTAGACCACCTTTTGAAACTTCATAGTACATGTAGTAAATTAGGATTGCACGCATTCCGTAGTAAGAAAAGCGCTCCCAAAACTCTGTGAAGAAAAGAGTGAACAAACCTTTAGGGTGTCCAAAGAATCCTTTTTGCGGGACACTATCCACAATTTTCTGTCTATTGATGTCTGACATATGACAACCTCCTCTTAGTACATTAAATATAATACTTTGAAATATTTATTATTGTCAAAAGTTTTCGGCTTATCTATTATTACAGGTTCTTATGCATACGTAAATGGAAATTACACCCTATATGGGCATAATGGCTTATATCTATGCATAAATAGGGTATAAAAAGTGTATAAAAGTAGTGCGGAAATTTACTTACGTAGTATGCTCAAAAAAATAAAAAAATTGTAAGGTGCTGGGAAAGAGGCTCAACCATTGTGTACATAGTGAAATGTTTAGTACTATAGAAGAATAAGTTTACAGGTAGTGAAAAGAGGTCTTTTTACATGAACAAAAATTCCATTTATGGATTAACGATAGAACAACTAACTGAATGGCTCGGGCAACATGGCTATAAACCATATCGCGCTTCACAAGTATGGAACTATCTATATAGAGAGCGTATAACTACTTTTTCGGAAATGATCGATATTAAAGCTGACTGTATGGAATTATTAACCGAAAATTTTACCATTCAAACGCTTCAGGAGCATGTTAAGCAGGAAGCTTCAGATGGAACGGTGAAATTTCTCTTCAAATTGAATGATGGTAATCTAATTGAAACCGTACTGATGAGACATAAATACGGTTTATCGGTATGTGTAACGACTCAAGTCGGTTGCAACATCGGCTGCAGTTTTTGCGCAAGTGGTTTGTTAACCAAAACACGAGATCTATCAAGTGGGGAAATCGTTGAGCAAATCATGAACGTGCAGCATCATTTGGACGCTGCAGGTGAAGGAGAAAAGGTAAGTCATATCGTTGTAATGGGAATCGGTGAGCCTTTTGATAACTTCGAGAACATGATTGATTTTCTTAAAATTATGATCGACCAAAAAGGTTTAGCGATTGGATCGAGACATATTACAGTGTCTACGAGCGGGATCGTAAATAAAATGTACGAGTTTGCAGATGTGAACATCCCGGTAAATCTCGCATTATCCCTTCACGCACCGAACAATGAACTGCGTACAAAAATCATGAAGATCAACCGAGCTTTTCCTGTTGAAAAGCTGATGGATGCGATCAACTATTATATCGAGAAAACAAATCGCAGGATTACAATAGAATATATTTTATTAAAAGATGTAAATGATCATGTAGAAGAAGCCGTGGAACTCGCAGCTCTTTTCCAAGATAAAAAGAAAAAAACATATATCAATCTGATTCCATATAACCCAGTTGATGAACACAGCCAGTATCAGCGAAGTGACCAAGAATCGGTTCTCGCGTTTTACGATACGCTCAAGAAGAACGGCATCAATTGTAAGATTCGTCAAGAGCACGGTACAGACATCGATGCGGCTTGCGGTCAGTTGAGAAGTAAACAGATCAAGAAGGATAAAGATCGATCGATTACGTCGTAATGGAAGACTGTTTACTCCTAAAAGTGCGTGGTGAATGGAAGTGGACAGTAAAAATGGCCAAGTAGACAGTAAATGTGTAAAAGTGGACAGTATTTCATTGAAAGTGGACAGTAAAACTCAAAAAGTGGACAGTATTTTCTAAAAAGTCGACAGTAAGCACACTTTGAGGTGTTTGCGCGCTACCCACATGTCTGTCTACGCTTTAAAACTGCCCCTGTGTAGAGGTAGTTTTGTTGATGGTGACGGTAATCTGTCTGATTCGTAGATTAATCTGTCCGATTGGCCACATAATCTGTCCAATCTGCACCATAATCTGTCCATTTCACTCAATAATCTGTCCAATTATTTTTTCAAAAGCAGCATTGAATTCGAAAACAGCCTAATGGAAAGAGACCAGTTGAAAAACTGGTCTCTTTTTATTAAGTTGACAACTGTAAAACAATTACATATGATATTGGTAATTCAATGGAAGGGATGGTGTGTTTGTGAGCGTTGTCGTTCTTAACTAAAACAATTTGGATATCGGTCTACAAAAGAAAAAATGAAACGGCTTGTCCGGTTTATTTGCTATGTCTTTTGTTTGCCACCAATAGTTAAGAACAGCGGTCAGATACAAGCCATCATACTCAAACCCTTGATGCTGCGGACTCTTCTTATGAGCCGATTTTTTTATGCGTTTTTTAAGGGTGAAGTCTATCTATGAGGCAGAAATGACATGTTCATTTCTGTCTTTTTTTATTGGCACGTTTCCTGGCCTCTGTTAAGAGGAGGGGATAACAAACAGACTTATAAAGTAACTTGTTTTATGCTATTAAAAATTTTGGAGGTAGATCCATTGAATACACAAACAATGAACATGCTTGAATATATCAAAATTAAAGAACAACTTGCGTCTTTTGCATTAAATAGAGCTACAAAAGAACATATTGAAAAGCTTCAACCATCTTCAAACCTGTCTGTGATTCAATCATGGATGCTCGATACGACAGAGGCCAAACGTATTTTAGAGAAGAGTGCCAGTGTTCCTATCGCTAATCTCAACGGTTTGGAGCAAGTTCTAGAGATACCAAAGAAAGGATTGAACCTAACCCCTGAACAGCTCACATTAATTTTTGGACTTTTAGAAAACGTGAGCCGAATGCAGCGGTTCATGAGAGACAAAACTTCCGTAGGACCCAGCGTATCTTCTTATGCGTACTCTATGTTTGACCTAAGTGATTTAAAAGAGGAAATCTATCGATGTATTCGTAACGGTAGAGTCGATGACCATGCAAGTAAAGCATTATTGAAAGTAAGAAAAAAGATTACCGTTGTCGAAGAAAGAATTAAATCCAAACTTGATAACACGATGAAGTCCTCTGTTTACCGTGATATGCTGCAAGATCAGATCGTTTCCATGAGAGATGGTCGTTATGTTATTCCTGTTAAGAGCAAATACAAGCGTAATATTGAGGGTCAAGTACTTGATAGTTCTTCAAGCGGTGCTACAGTATTTATAGAACCACATGATATTCGTAAACTTCAAACCGAAATCAGTATGCTCAGAGCAGAAGAGGAGATCGAGATCTCTATGATTCTAGGCGTGCTGACAGGTATGGTTGCGAGTTACGAAAGGGAATTGCATATTACAATCGAAGCGATGATTCATTACGATTTTATATTTGCTAAAGCGAAGTACAGCAGGACATTAGATGCTAATGGAGTTCAGTTGAACCAAGAAAACGTGATAAGTATCATAAACGGCAAACATCCGTTGATCGGTGAAAAATGTGTTCCATTACATTTTAATTTAGGAAAAAGTTATCAGTCACTGGTGATCACAGGTCCTAATACAGGAGGAAAAACGGTAGCCATTAAAACAGTAGGTTTATTAACGTTAATGGTTCAAACAGGGCTCCATGTACCTGTTGATGAAGATAGTGAATTTGCCGTATTCAGAGACGTTTTTGTTGATATTGGAGACGGGCAAAGTATCGAACAATCCTTAAGTACGTTTTCTTCCCATATGACGACAATCATCTCCATTTTAAAAGATGCAGGACCACAGGATCTAGTCATCTTAGATGAACTAGGTGCTGGAACGGATCCTTCTGAAGGAATGGGGCTTGCCGTTGCTATCCTTGAAAGATTGTACAGCAAAGGAAGTATGATCTTAGCCACCACTCATTATAGTGAAATAAAAGAATTTGCTGCCGTTACACCTGGATTTGAAAATGGATCGATGGAATTTAATCTTGAGACGCTTCAGCCTACCTATTCTCTAATTATCGGTAAAGCTGGTAAGAGTCAGGCCTTCTCGATCGCAAAGAAGTTGGGGATGGACGATGAAATTATCCACCGTGCACAACAGGTGACCCAAAATAATAGTTATCCACATGTGGACAAAGATAGAGATGTTAAGTTTTCCACAGCACAATATGGAGAGCTAGCTAGTTTGAGAGAAAAGGCAAAAGCAAATGTTAAAAAACAGCATGTAAATATACAAAAAAACACAGTGCATCCTGAGGACGTTTTTCATATCGGTGATCGTGTTTTTGTATCAAGTCTTAAAGCAGCAGGAATTGTGTACAAATTAGAGAATGATCACGGTGAGCTAGGTGTTTTAGTCGGAGAAAGTAAACATATCATTCATAAAAAGCGCCTTAAACTCCATATTGAGAGCAAAATGCTGTATCCAGACAATTATGATATGGACATCGTTTTTGAGTCAAAGGAAAATAGAAAAAAGAATAACGCTATGAAAAAGCGTCATGTTGAAGGCCTTTCTATCGAAAGGGATGATCATTAAGTGAGGGAGCTAAATGAAGAATCTTGTAACGTTTAGAGTAGTAAGCCTAATCGAACTAACCGAGGATTTCCTAAATGGATTCAACCGATATCAGGAAACAAAGCAGGTTTGGTATGTAGAGGGTAAAGCCTATAAAGTGAAGGATGATTATTTTATTGATGACTGGTCTCACGAAAGGAAGTTACAGATCATTCAGGAGTTAAGAAAATGTGTAAGCAGCGGGGGAGTAGTTGCTGCAGCATGGCTAGAGAAGCAGTTAGTGGGCTTTGCGAATGTTGAAAGTGAACGTTTTGGTTCAGATGCGCAATATGTAGAGCTTCCATACCTACATGTCTCAAAAGACATACGGGGTACGGGGATAGGGAGAAAGCTTTTTGCTTTATGCTGTCACGAAGCAAAGAGGCTAGGTGGTAAGAAACTCTATATTGCAGCGCATCCGTCTATTGAATCACAATCGTTTTATCGTGCTGTAGGGTGTTCACCGGCAGAAGAAGTGAATGAGCGTATCTTCAAAAGAGAACCATTAGACATTCAACTTGAAAAAGTCCTATAACAAAGGGAAAGAGACATCTAAGTAGTGCTAGATGTCTCTTTTTCAATTACAATCTCTTCAGTTACAGCTTCCTCGATGTCTGAAGCAATATCTATCGCTTTTACAAAATGATGGTCGCAACGAATGCTTTTTAGTGTTATATCATTGGCACGATGCGGTCCTCCGTATACTTTTACTGCAGGTCCAGAGGTTGTAAAATCTTTTACCACAACATCGTTTAAGATTACGTTACGAGCACGATATTGAATGGCGATTAGCGGGTGTCCATCATAGTTATATGTGCGATCACCGAGTACGGTTAAACCATTGATAACAACATGGTTATATCCTGATATCACAAGGCTGCGAGGTGTTGAATCTTCGTAGAGCTCTGTATATATAGGAGCGATGCTAAAGAGATTAGTAGCCGAGATATGATGAGCTGTTTTCGACGCAGGATCTATATCCTTATGATGGCCGATATGACGAAAATTGTAGGACCGGTTATCGTTCACCGATAGATGACCATAGATGTGTACATTTGTAGCAGCAGAAGCGTTATGATGTGCTTTAATCTCAACACCTCCAAAGCAACGCGCTGTTGAATTGTTCAAAAGCCAAACATTATGAGAACCGTCATCAATTTCAATGCCATTAGAGTTCGAGAATCCTTTTCTATGAGACCTGCCGCTCGGATCACTCATATGGGAATTGGAGATAAAGATATATTCGCTATGGTGTGTCGTAATCCCATCATCACCAAAACCATAACCGTTGAGATTGTCTAACCAGATGTATTTACTTCCTCCTCTTGAACGAGTCCCGTCTCCAAGGTAAGTATATAGGGAAGAGGACACATCAAACCCGTGTAGCCCTGGATTAACAGCTTCTATGTCAAACATCCAGCCATAAGTGACGTTTGCGAAGGTTAAACAGCTCGATCGATTGTTCCCTGCACTTGTTTTTTCTTCTGAATCTAACCTTTGGATGTTCCAATCTAACGTCATTCCTTTAACAGCTATGTTTCGGTTCCCTTTGAAATGGTTCTTATTTGTAATCAACCATTCTGCTTTAG
Organism: Fictibacillus sp. 7GRE50; assembly: GCF_015903875.1. NCBI lineage: Bacteria > Bacillati > Bacillota > Bacilli > Caryophanales > Fictibacillaceae > Fictibacillus > Fictibacillus sp. 7GRE50. The sequence goes on along the minus strand of NZ_JACZDW010000001.1, from coordinate 1,346,731 downwards.
GACAATCATCATGTAATTGTAGAATCGTTTTTCCTTTTCCTTCCCCTAAAAGGATGGTCCACGAAGGCAATTTGATGCCTTTTGTTACATATTTTCCTGCTGGAATACGTACAATTACTCTTCCTTTGCCGATTGCTTTTTTAATAGCCTCCGTATTATCTGTTATTCCGTCTCCAACTGCTCCATAGTCTGCTACGTTTACTTCCTCTTTTATATAACGATAAAGCATCTCGTACTGGTCATTTAACTTCGAGATCCACCTTGGATAAATACTATCTTGTTCATCTTTATCCCAATCGGTAGTTTCGACGTCTTTGTAGCGAACTTTCTTTATAACCATACTTTTTGTTGCATATTTGATCCATTCAAAAGAATTTCTATTCTGTTTTCTATGTTTTTTTAGTGAATCTTTGAACAGATTCTCTGAAGATTTTAAATCAATAGATTCTGTACGAGCGTGCTTTTTTCTCAGGTGTGCTATCAAGTTTTTGTTAGTGAGTGGATCATGTTGTTTATCAAGTGAAATCATTAAATGATCACCTCGGCCTTCAAATAATAGAATATAATTCATGATTTCCCTATCTAAAATAAAATAATCAGCATGTCAAAAGAGTAGGGGAGAGCCATTTTGACAACCTAATTTTGGATGCAAACAAAAATGTTTGCAAGTTTACAAATACGTTTACAATTGTTTGCTTATTTGTTTGCAAGTTTACAAAACTGTTTACTTGTTGGTGTATAAGGATTTTTGGAGGATTAAGTGGTTTGTTTACAACTGTGTTTACAAGTTTACAGAAAATGTTTGCGTGTTTACAAATGTATTAAAAAGAAAAATAGGCATTGTTAAATGTTATATAACCCTCTAATCTATTTATATAGAAACAAAATAATGATTTGAAAAAGAAAGGATGTACGCCCATGAGTAATTCTAGAATTGCTGCAGTTGATGTAGGTAACGATTCACTAAAAGGAATTTTCGGTACATTAGAACATGAATTAAACATCCCTAACGTAATTGCTAGAGATATTGAGGATCGTCCTGTAATCGGGATTGAGGAGTTAGACAGCAAAGATCCTTTAGAAGGCATACATATTCGAGTTCACTCCCCTGCCCTAAAAGAAAACAATGTGATTTATCGTGTTGGTCAGCTTGCTGCTAAGAGCGATAACTCTACTGAATTAGATCCAGGAAGCAGTAAATCAGAAGAAGATCAAACATTGATCATGCTTTTCGCAGCATTGGCTCTTGATGCTGTAAATGAAGATAATGGTAAAACATTTACGAAAAACAACAATGTGATTGATACAAGCTATATTTTAGGAACTGGCCTTCCTCTACGTGAAGTAAAAGAAGGTAAGGACGCGGGTTACCGTTCAAAACTACTAGGATCTGTTCACCAAGTAGAATTCTTAGTAACGCCTAAGTACCAAGGAATTAAAGTAAACTTAAAGTTTGAAGAAGTAAAAGTGTATCCAGAAGGATTCGCAGCTTTTATTAACCTTGTGATGGATAACGATTTAAACATTACTAACAAAGATCTGATCGACAAACCTATTCTTATTCAAGATATCGGCGGTCTGTCTACAGATATCGCAGTTATCAAGAATAGAAACGTTGATGATGATAAAGCTCAAGGCTTTAACCTTGGTGTTTCTGAAGCGCTAGAACAAATTAGAGAAGAAATCCGCTCTAAGCATGGCGTGGAATTAGACAGCCGACGTGATGTAGTAGATATCATTACGAAAAAGACGAACCGCAACCACATCATGGTTCGTGGTAGCCGTACGAGTGTTCATGACATTACAGATCGTATTTTAGTAGACCTAGCGAAAAAGCAATACCGTCTTCTTCGCAACGTGTGGCAAAAGAATTCGCAAACTGAAATCTGCTATTTTGTAGGTGGAGGATCTGCCGTACTTAAAGATTATATCAAGACGCTAAACAATAACCTGGATGGCTACAACATCGACTTTTTTGAAGATGAAAAAGAAAGCATCTGGATGATGGCAAACGCTTATTATAAGCTGATCTCTGATCACTTAAAAAGAACTGCGCCAAAAGAGAAAAAGAGCGAGGATAAAGACAAAAAAGCCGTTAAAGCTTAAACAAGGGTGATGAAATGGACAAAAAAGCATCCAATGAGATTACAAGAGGTAAAACGATTGCTTTTCGTATCCCCTCTGACACCCCAGATCACGTCATCAAGCAGCTTCAAAAGCTGAAAGAGACGGAGAGGCGCAATTTTTCGAGCAAGATCTCAGAGTATGTTCTTCAAGGTGTTGGTCAAGACATCCAAAGAGATCGAGAGACGATTACAATACCGTTGCCGAAAAATTTAAGTAAGATGCAGCGTGATTGGTTGAAGCATGAGCATTCAGAGGCCTTGTTAGGTAATATTTTGTATCAGCTCATTTCCAATCCTGTAAGAACAGCATCTTTACTGGCGGCTTTAAACAGCAACTCAACCGATATAGACCAGGCCTTATATCTGCAGGAAGATGTAGCGCGCGATGTGGATTCATTGGAGCAGTACGAAAATCCACTTGAAACCGAACACTCAACTGATGATTTTGACGATGATGATCTCAGTCAATTCGATTGGAACAGTGCAAAGCGAGATGAGCCTGAAGAAAAAGAAGAAACACAAAGTCCTGAGCAGGAAATGGAAGATCTGCTTGGGGATTTCCTTGCACATATGAATAAGTAACTAGAGAGCGCAGCTGAATCCTCAGCTGCGTTTTTTTTATTAAAGTAAGCTTGCATGGTATGGGGTATGTGAGAGAAATAGGTAGGCGAAATTTGTCGAGGATTGTAAACTTGCGGATAAACGACTAAAACTTTTGGATTAAGCGACTAATCTCGTGGATAAACAGCCGAAATTTATGGATTGGATCCCTAAACTTCTGGATTGAAATGAAATAATACCCATATAGGTATATGAAACGATCAGTTTCGGTCACGAAACAGTAACTATTTTGATTTTAAAGGAGTAGAACTTTTATAAAATATCAGTTTGCTTCCAACACAGGTAGGGAAAGGTCTCTTTGTGATGTGAAAATACATAAAGAGAGGATTAGTTATATGAGCGATCAGAATAAAGTGAACGGCAACAGCAAGAACGAACAGCTGGAACAGTATCGTGCAGATGACAAAGGCAAAAAATTAACGACCAATCAAGGGTTAAAAGTTGCTGAAGACGAGTTCTCGCTAAAAGCGGGAGAACGTGGTCCAACACTTATGGAAGATTTTCATTTTCGGGAAAAAATGACTCACTTTGACCATGAAAGAATTCCAGAGCGTATCGTACATGCTCGTGGGTTCGCGGCTCATGGTGAGTTTGAATTATATGAGTCTTTAGGAGAATTTACAAAAGCGGATTTCTTAAATGACACCTCTAAAAAAACACCAACGTTCGTACGTTTTTCGACCGTAGCTGGTTCACGTGGATCTTCTGAAACGGTGCGTGACGCACGCGGTTTTGCAACAAAATTTTATACAGAAGAAGGAAACTACGATCTTGTCGGAAACAATATTCCAGTATTCTTCATACAAGATGCGATCAAGTTCCCCGATCTGGTTCATGCGTTAAAACCTGAACCTCATAACGAGATGCCGCAAGCAGCAAGCGCGCATGATACGTTTTGGGATTTTGTAGCCAACAACCAAGAATCAGCTCATATGGTAATGTGGGCAATGTCAGACCGAGCGATTCCACGAAGCTTTCGTATGATGGAAGGATTCGGCGTTCATACGTTCAGACTTGTGAACGACGAAGGAAAAGCACATTTCGTGAAGTTTCACTGGAAGCCGGTCTTAGGTACACATTCTCTCGTGTGGGATGAGGCGCAAAAGATCTCCGGGAAAGATCCGGATTTTCACCGCAGAGATCTATGGGAATCCATTGAAAATGGGGATTACCCTGAGTATGAACTAGGACTTCAAATTATTGCAGAAGAAGATGAATTTAACTTTGATTTTGATATCTTAGATCCGACGAAATTGTGGCCTGAAGAAGATGTGCCAGTAAAACTTGTCGGCACGATGACGTTAAACCGTAACGTGGATAACGTGTTTGCAGAAACGGAGCAGGTCGCTTTTCATCCTGGTCATGTTGTACCGGGAATCGATTTTTCAAACGATCCTCTTCTACAAGGACGCTTATTCTCCTATACAGATACACAACTATCTCGTCTTGGGGGACCGAACTTCCACGAGCTTCCGATCAATCGACCTGTTTGTCCGTTTCATAACAATCAGCGTGATGGAATATCACGACAGACGATCAACAGAGGGCAAGTGAGCTATCATAAGAATTCACTTGCAGCGAACACACCTTCACCTACTCCAGAAGCAGAAGGCGGATATGTTCATTATCAAGAGAAAGTGGACGGAAGAAAGATCAGAGGCCGAAGCGAGAGCTTTAAAGATCACTTCTCTCAAGCCACACTTTTCTGGAACAGTATGAGCGAGCCGGAAAAACAGCATCTAAAGAATGCTTTTAGCTTTGAACTCGGTAAAGTGAAAAGTAAATCGGTTCAACAGCAAGTCGTTGATATGTTTGCAAACGTGAACTTGGAGCTTGCGACTGCTTTTGCCGAAGCAATTGATGCTGTACCTCCACAAGGAGAAGAATCTTCCGTAACGAAGTCTTCACCTGCTCTAAGCCAGCTGAATACGGTTAAAAGCCCAAAAACAAGAAAAGTAGGGGTTATTGTTGGGTCAACTGTGAGTGGTGAAGTAGCAGAAATCCTGCAATCTTTAAAGAGCAGCGGTATTCAAGGTGAATGTATCAGTGATAAGTTAGGAAAACGAACGGCGGATGATGGGTCTGAGCTAGAGGTCATGCATACGTTCTTAACGGCGACTTCCGTTATCTTTGATGCTATTTATGTGGTAGGTGGAAGTGATGGTGCTACGTTTAAGAAGAATGCCTTGCACTTCGTTAATGAAGCCTTCGCGCATTTTAAACCGATTGGTGGTACTCATGAAGGTCTTCAGTGGCTAAAAGAAGCAGAACTAGCTGGAGAACCGGGTGTTGTAAGTGGTGAAGGAAAAGATGAGTTTGTAAAAAACTTTACTGAAGCTATTTCCGTACATCGACATTGGAATCGCCAAGTATAAGGATTTAAAGAACAGTGGGCAACGTGTTCACTGTTCTTTTTTAATGTTCTAAGAATGAAAAAATGGCAACGATACAAACTACATATGAATCAAACATGAAGGAGAGTTCATATGTATAAAAAAATGCTAAGTATGATTATGGTGCTTGCAATAACGGTTCCTATTTTTACAACACCATTAATAGCAGAAGCCAAATCAAAGCAAAGAGTTCAAGGGCCGTGTTATAGCCAGAACGCGATTGATTTGTATTCTTTGCAAAGAAGGCTGTGGAAAGACCATGTTTATTGGACGAGATCCTACATTGTTAGCGCGACTGAAGGAGCTAAGGATCAAGACGCTGTATTAAAGAGACTGTTGCAGAATCAAACCGATATCGGTAACTCCATCAAGCCCTATTACGGAGATAAAGCCGGGAACGAACTCGGGAAATTATTAACAGAGCATATTGTCATCGCGGGGCAGTTAGTAGATGCGGTGAAAAAGGGCGATACGGCGAAAGCAGCTAAAATCAATAAAGATTGGTATCGAAACGCTGATGATATCGCTAAATTCATGAGTAAAGCGAATCCAAACTGGTCAGAACAACAAGTAAAAGAAATGCTATACACACATCTAAAATATGTGACAGACGAAGCTGCAGCAAGGCTTAAAAAAGATTATGCTGGCGAGATCGTGATCTTTGATAAGAACAAAAATCATATGGTGATGTTTGCCGATGAAATAACGAATGGTATCATGAAGCAGTTTCCAGACTCCTTTAGAACGTCATAAGAAAAAGCCTCTCGAGATTGAGAGGCTTTTCGCTATTTATCCTTGTTTTTGTCCTTTTTATTGATCTCTTTTTGATCAATGGTACCTTGATTGAACGTATCGTTGATCTGCTCGTGAACGGTTTCTAATTCCTTATCTGTTTTTGATTTGTTTTTCTTGTCGAGTTCAAAGTTTTTCTCTGCGATGTCCTCGGATTGTTTTTGTTTATCTGTCTTGTCGCTCATGAATGAATACCTCCTATTTTAGAAAAAGGGTCTACTTATCCTTTTCCCCCTCAGTTTTCCCTGAAACATGCTGAATTAAAATAAGCCTTATCCAATGAGGGATAAGGCTTGTTTTTGACGAGGCTGCTTAAGCGTATATTTTAGTCCTTGAAAGTGGTTGATTTCCGCTCCAGGTTGCACGCTTTCCACGGGGAGAACGGTGAGCCTCCTGTCTAGTTGCAGTGACTAGCCCCTCGAGGTCAAAAGGTAAACGGTCAAGAAGGCAAAGTGCGCCTTCCAAGCCCATTTCCCTTTTGCTTGTCGGGGCTGAACGAGTCACTTCCACTTTTCGGACTGCCGCTTTGCGCCATTAGGAGTCTCCACCTGACCGCTCGTCCCGTAGGAGTCGGCAACCTTATGCTACAATCAACTTGCAAAAGATGAGAAAGAACATTTATAAGCTACTGACTTTTAGCAGTAACCTATTAAAAGAAATCAAGGAAAGCTGCGGGCTTGTTTGTAATAATTTTTTCAAAACGTTCAACGTCTTCTTGTTTTCCTTTGATTTTGCCGCATGAAAATAAAAACTGGGGCTTTTGTGAGCCTAAAAGAGCTGCTGCTAACGTTTGTACATCCATAACTAATGCTTCTGCTCCCGTTTTTGAATCTCTTGTAACACCATCTTCATCGATAGTGAACGTACCGTTGTTCCATTCAGCTTTTTCATCCGTTATGGATAGAGTAAGTCTACCTTCCATGTTTTTAAACGGATATTGCTTTAAAAAGCTTTCAACATCTACAATTCGTGCCATGAAGTATGGATAGTGCTCTTGGTGAATCCGTGGATTGTTCAGTAAAAACGGAAGCTGATCATCGGATGGCGCTACTATCTTTACCTTGTCCACCATCGAATCATGCTGACAGATAAAATTCCATAAAGCTCGACGCGCATCATCGTTTACATAGATAAACTCTTGAACATCAAGCAATTTATCTGCTACCTTGCAGCATAAATATCCCTTTGGTACTCCGTTTTCATCCTTATACAGGATACGGTTGTAGCCTTCTGTGAACACATGATTGTTCCACCAATAGTCTGAGCGCACAAGCAGATGATTGTATGAATGGAACCATCCTTCATAAACCGTATTCAGTAAGTCATTTCCGTCTTCTTCAGATAACCTGGAAATCGTTCCAGAAACATCTTCATAACGGACGAGATCGCTCTTATTTAGTGTATATTTGTTCAATGAGGCAGTAAGCTCCCAGCCGAACCGACGATAGAATTGAATATTGAAAGGATGCAGAAAGCTGATACTTTGGCCATTTTCTTTCATCCTAATAAGCGCTTGTTGTAATAGGCGGGTGACTGACCCTTTTCTGCGATGCTCTGGCCATGTAGCTACACCTGCAATTCCGCCCATTGAAAAGCGCTGGTTTTCAATAGAGATTTCTAGAGAATGAATGTGAAGTTTAGAAATAAGCTCTTCGTTTTCAAACTCTCCCCAAATTTCTTGTCTCTTCATCATTTCATAACGTTTTGGCAGATCCTCTTTCTTTACGATGTACTGAAAAGCATATTGAGAAAGCTGTATGGATTTTTCAAATTCTGTTTCTGACAATACTCTACGTTCCATTTTGATGACCTCCCTTTCCTCCTTCATAGTACAAGTTAGATAAGAGGGTTGAAAAGAATTTCGATGAAAAAATTTTTGGTCTTTGTTTTTAACACTAAGAGCATCAATAAATCGCAGTAAATAAAAATGTTAGTATGTATATAGAAGTGAAAAATAATGGATATTTATAAAAACTATCGAAATTATATTCATTTGGAGTTATAATTATAAACTGTTGTGCATAATCACAACGTTGAAGCGAGGATCAGCATGCGCATTCATAAATATATAAGTTTAACGGGTTTTTGTTCTAGAAGAGAGACGAATCGGCTATTGAAGAGTGGCCGGATTTCTATAAATGGTGAGATTGCAAATAAAGATAGTTTTGTACATGAGATGGATACTGTCCTTATTGATGGTAAAGTAATTCCTCAAAAAGCGTCAGCAATCTACCTCGCTTTTAACAAACCAGTTGGAGTCACGACCACATCAAATCCTGATATTGATGGAAACATTCTAGAATATATCGATATGTCGGAGCGTGTTTTTGCTGTTGGTAGGTTAGATAAAGCCTCCCAAGGTTTGATTCTATTAACGAATGATGGAGAGCTGGCAAATCGGATTTCACAATCTGATTATGGTCATGAGAAAGAATATGAAGTGACAGTCGATCAACCTGTTACCGAATTGTTTCTTCAAAAAATGGCTCAAGGTGTTCTCATCTTAAATGCTGTAACCAAACCTGCGGAAACAGAGCTTGTAAGCAAGTTTGTTTTTAGAATCACGCTTACCCAAGGATTAAACAGGCAGATTCGACGTATGTGTAAAACGCTAGGATACGAAGTCGAGAAGTTAGAGCGTATACGCATTATGAATATACACCTTCATGCATTGGAAACTGGGAAGTGGCGTTACTTAAGGGATGACGAGCTTAGTGACCTAAAAAAAGGTTTAGAGATTTAGTGAAAAAGGAAAGAAACACTAGTATTTTATAAAAAAACTAGCATTTCTTACAATATTGCGAAAATTGTAGAATCAACATATACTTGGAAATGGAAAGTGTATGAAAGCGCTTTACATCGTAGGAAGAGAGGCATAAGATTATGGGTTTACCAAAACAACAGATTGATGATCAAATGAAACAAACAAGTTCTAGTCGATTAATGAAATTTATAGTACCATCACTGGTTGGAATATTTTTATTTATGATTCCTATCTCATATGATGGGGAAATTACCATTCCTGTAGCGATTTTAGCAGGGATGTTGCAGGATGGAATAGGTCCACATATTCCGAAGATCATGACGGCTATCATAGCGATTACGGTCATTGGATCTTTAGGAACATTCTTGTTTAAGCCTAAAGCAATCGTAAATAAACCGTTTTTAAATACATTGTTCAATGTGAATATCGTATGGCAATTGATTCGTTTAGTAGGATTGATTTTTGCTGTGATGACGTTGTTCAAGCTTGGGCCAGAAGCCGTATGGTCCGAAAATACAGGGCAGCTTCTGCTTTTTGATTTGATTCCTGTATTGTTTTCTGTGTTCTTATTTGCAGGACTGTTCTTACCTTTGTTATTCAACTTCGGCTTGTTAGAGCTTTGTGGAGCTATGCTCGTTAAGGTGATGCGTCCCGTTTTCAAACTGCCTGGGCGATCTTCTATCGATTGCTTAGCATCATGGCTTGGGGATGGAACGATCGGTGTTCTATTAACGAACAAACAGTATGAAGAGGGATATTATACGAAGCGTGAGGCAGCTGTAATCGGTACAACATTTTCTGTCGTATCTATTACATTCGCGATTGTTGTTCTTGCTCAAGTAGATTTGGCTCATATGATCGTTCCGTATTATTTAACGGTCGTTTTAGCAGGGTTAGTTTGTGCGATTATTATCCCACGCATCCCACCTTTGTCCAGAAAGCCTGATACGTATTATGAGGGCGCAAAAGAAAACGTGGCAGATGAAGTGATTCCTGAAGGTCAGACACCTTTTCGATTTGGTCTTAAAAAGGCGGTTGAACGCGCTGATCAAAATAAAAAAGCTGCACCGTTAGTGAAAGAAGGAATTCAAAACGTACTTGATATGTGGATGGGCGTTGTACCGATCGTAATGGCAATCGGAACATCTGCATTGATGGTCGCAGAGTTCACACCTTTCTTCACGTACCTTGGAGCACCTTTTGTACCAATCTTAGAGTTGCTGCAAGTTCCTTATGCATCAGATGCAGCACAGACGATCGTAATCGGATTTGCGGATATGTTCCTTCCTTCTATCATTGGAGCAGGTATTGAAAGTGAGTTGACTCGATTCGTAATCGCGGCAATGTCAGTTATTCAATTGATCTATATGTCTGAAGTTGGCGGTCTGCTATTAGCTTCTAAGATTCCTGTTAACTTTAAAGAACTAGTTATCATCTTTTTCTTACGTACTTTCATCTCACTTCCGATTGTTGTGGGAATGGCACATCTTATGTTTTAAAAAAAAAGCTGCTCAGAGGAATGTTCCTCTAAGCAGCTATTTTTGTGTGTTATAGAAGCTCTTGTATATGTTTTTCAATCGTTTCAGGCTTGTCCGTTGGGGCAAAGCGCTTAACAACTTGTCCGTTTCGGTCTACTAAAAATTTTGTGAAGTTCCATTTGATCGCTTTAGACCCCAAGATTCCTGGTGCTTCGGCAGCTAAGTATTTAAATAGGGGATGCGCTCCATCACCGTTTACGTCTACTTTTGCGAACATCGGAAAGTTAACGCCATAGTTCAACTCGCAGAACTCCATGATCTCATCACTTGATCCTGGTTCTTGAGCTCCGAATTGGTTACATGGAAATCCAAGCACGGATAATCCTTGTTCTTTATGGCTTTCGTAAATGGATTGAAGACCTTTGTACTGAGGGGTAAAACCGCATTTACTTGCTGTATTTACAATTAAGAGCACATCGCCTTTGTAAGTGTCTAGGTTTGTTTCCTCGCCTTTGATCGTTTCAACTGAAAAATCGTATACAGACATTTTCTCAAGCTCCTTATTTTTGTATTTTTTTTAGTGTAACGGTAAATGGTACGGCTTTCACTAAAAATGCTCGAAGTGGTAAAATAAGGAGCTGGCTTAAAAGGGGGAAGATAAAAATGGACGCAGTGTTTCATGTGGAACATCAAGTTTTTAATTATCGTGTGGCTGCCGTAATGATTAAAGAAGGTCGAGTCCTCATGCATCGAGCAAAAACGGAGACAAACTGGTCATTGCCAGGTGGACGGGTGAAGCTTGGAGAAGATGCGCAGACAAGTTTGCAGCGTGAGATGAGAGAAGAACTGGATTTGAACGTGACGGTTGATGGTTTCTTATGGACAGTTGAAAACTTTTTTACATATGCAGAAAAAGAGATACACGAGGTTGGATTATATTTTAAGATCACAGCTGAAAACCCGTTGCCACTTCATGATGGTGAAGAATTTACCGTGTTAGAAGCAGATCGGCTTGTTTTTAAATGGGTATCATTAGAGGATTTGAATGAGTATGTGCTGCATCCCCAAGTGGTGAAGCAAAAGCTGATAGAAGGTTCTTTTGAGCCGGATTATTTCTTAGTAGACCAATCATAACGAGTAATAATGCAAACTCAACAGGTACGAGAATAATGAAAAAGGTAAGTAGCGAGGTTAACGAGTGTTTAGCTGTTTTGCTGCTTACCTTTCTTTATTACGCCTGTTTAATCAGATTCTTCTTCACTGCTGTTATTGTTGTAAGCCAATCCACAAGAGCAACGACAATCACCGAATAAGAGATGATAAGCAGCAGGGAACTCTTGATTGACTACCTGTACGCCACGTGCAAACTCTTTTACATCCGTTGGTACGCGGGAGAGCGCGTCAGCTTTCTTTTGAGAATCGATATAAGCTCCAGGTGGGACAAAACGATTCTTTCGAATACGCACTCCGTTCGTCACTACGGCATTGTAGGAAATAAAGCTCCCTTTCTCCACAGTAGCGTTATAAACGATCGCCTTAAAGCCTACGAATACTTTTTCTCCGATAAAACAAGGCCCGTGAACGAGAGCGCCGTGTGCGACAGAGACTTCATTGTCGATGTAGATGGAATACTTTCTGCCATCAACTCTGACGAATTGATTCGTTAAACCATGAAGAATGACGCCATCCTGAAGGTTGGTATTAGAGCCGATATAAAATGGCGTTCCTTCATCTGCCCGAATACTCACGAGTGGTGCGACATATACGTTCTCTTGTATTCTTACATCACCGATTACGCTAGTAAATGGACTTAAAAATGAACTTTGATCAATGGTTGGTGCGATCTGAATTGGATTAAATGTCGTCTTAGGATTAGGGCTAACAAACGGTTGAAAGCCATCTCCGCAATCATTATGTTTCAAAACTACCCACCCCTTACATTTTATCTTCTCAGCGTATGCAGAGAAGAAAGAAGTGGAAACCCGTCTAATCAATTGTACTCGTCCTATGTGATGTTACCGCGCAAATAATAGTCTATGTCCACCCCACTTGTACAAAGTGGGGTGTTTGTATTTGTGTGGGGTCAGACCCCACTACGCCTTGAGGCTTATCTAAAGATACAGCTACGGCCAGTTTTGAGAAAATGCTGAGGGAGGTAAGCTAAAGATACGAAAGGAGGAAGCCAAAATGAAAAAATTAGGCTTGCTTGTAGTTGGAGGAATTGCAGCAATCGTTTTGATCGCAAATCTTGGCCCGATGGTAGGTCTTGCAATCGGTCTGGCAGTCATGTACTACGCATTTAAGAAGGCGATGGCTGCAAACAGTGGAGGAAAGAAATTTTGGTGGGGTGCTCTATCGGTCGTAGGACTTTGTGTGTCCGTTAGCAATCTGCCTGCGATATTAGGTGCTGTCGCGATCTATGTTCTCTACGTGGTTTATAAGAAATGGAATCAATCAGCATCGGTAGAAGAGAACGACAGTAATGACCCTTTCACCAATTTTGAAAGAGAATGGGCAAAACTTAAAAATAGCTAAAAACAAACGCTAAAAAGGAGCGAATTATTATGAATTTATTTGAACGCATCAAAAACTCAATCTCGGCAGATGTACATGAGCTTTTAGATCAAAAAGAGAAAAAAAATCCGTTATCTCTTCTGAACCAATATTTAAGACAATGTGAGTTAGAAGTCAATAAAGCACGTAAGTTAGTCGAGCGTCAGCAGCTGTTAAAAGACCAGTTCGTACGCGAGATGGAAGAAGCAGAGGCAAAAGCAGCGAAGCGTGCTCATCAAGCTGAAATCGCTCAACAAGCGAACGAACAAGAGCTGTATCAGTTCGCACTTCAAGAAAAAGAACAGCATGCGCTACGAGCAGCCCACTTAAAAGAATCTACGCTGCAAGCAGAAAAAGATCTTGTAGAGCTCGAGCAAAAATATGAGCAGATGAAACATAAGCTCAAAGATATGCAGATCAAACGTATGGAATTGATGGGTCGTGAAAATGTAGCACGCGCTCACCAGAAGATGGACCGTGTGATCGATCCGTCTCACTCCATAAAAAAATCGGCATTCCGTTTTGATGAGCTTGAAAGCTATATGGATCGTCTTGAGCAGAAAGTAAACGCTGATTATCATGCCAGCTCGATGGAAGCGAAGCTAGCGAAACTTGAAAAAGATTGGAAAAAGGAAGAATCATCTACTACCGTTTAAGACAGTATGTGATACGATAAAATAAGATACAAGGCGCAAATTGCTGCGCCTTTTACCTCGTTTATGACAGAAAGTGAGTGAGTGCAGATGCTGAATCGGAAAAGAAGTGATTTCATAAGTTGGGGGCTTTTACTAGCGGTTGTTTTGGTGTTATTAGAAGCTACCTTAAACGGAGGAGGGATCTTATTTTCTCTCTTGTTTAGTGCTGCACTCCTGTTTTTTGGACGAAAACGAATGCCGAGGCGCTCCGGTAAAATTATGTTCTGGCTAGGTGTTTTCATCGCTGTCATGAACGTATTAAGCATGTTCACCTTTAAGCTCTTACTAGTAGCATTCATTATTTATGTGATTTATGAATTTTATCAATCTAAACAAAATCCTGTTTTCGTTACGCCTCAGTTCGAACAGGTTCCGACTATGACACAAGATGATGTATACAAAAAAGAAACGCTATTAAAAAACATCCTTTTAGGCACGCAACAAACACCAGAGCATGTGTATGAATGGAACGATATTAACATCCAGTGTGGCCCTGGTGATACGATCATTGACTTGAATCAAACGATTTTACCTGATGGGGAATCGGTTATTCTGGTTCGCGGTACGATCGGAAATATTACAATCTATGTTCCTTATGAGATGGAGGCGGCGGTCAGCCATTCTATGATTATGGGGAATTCAAGGATTTTTGACCGAAGTGAATCTAAGCTTTTCAACCAGACGCTCTTTTATCGAACGAAAGGGTATGGAGAGGCGAATAAAAAAATAAAAATCGTGACAAGTATGTTTGCCGGAAGTCTGGAGGTGAAACGGGTATGAGTACTGTTTTACGCCATATGTTCTCCGGTATCGTAGCTGCATTTGCTGTAGCGATCGTGCTAGGGTCCATCGTTTACACGATATTTCCGATCGATAACTGGGATTTTTTATTACAGAAACACTTGCTTGATATCCCTGTTGCTTTCGTCTTGCCTTTTTTAGTGTTCATCATGGGCGCGTTCTTTGGTTTGAATTCGGGCATCACGTCTCGGAAACAATTAAACTCCATCAATCGTACACTGAAATCGATTGAAGACGGTAGGCAAGTAGACATGAAAGAAGTGAGCAGTCTTGAGTTGCGAACGATAGCGAAGCGGATGGAAGGCATTCAAAAGCAGCTAGGGGAAAAGATTCGTCAGTCCCAAAAGATGGCTACCGAAAAAGCGGTCGATCAAGAGAAGCGAATACAGGAGATTATTTCCCAAGAAAGAAACCGTTTGGCGAGGGAACTTCATGACTCTGTTTCGCAGCAACTTTTTGCTGCTAGTATGATCATGTCTGCTGTAAATGAAACGCGCAGAGAAGAAGACACTCGTGAAACCAAACAGTTAAAACTTGTTGAAGAAACGATCCATCAGACACAGCTTGAGATGAGAGCACTTCTGCTGCACCTTCGTCCTGCTGCATTAAACGGAAAATCATTGCAGAAAGGGATGGAGGAGCTTTTACAGGAGCTTCTGCAAAAAGTGCCGATCGAACTGAAATGGAAGATTGAAACGATTCCTCTTGCTAAAGGAGTCGAAGATCACCTGTTTCGTATTCTTCAAGAATCGGTGTCTAACATCTTAAGGCACGCACAGGCCAATAAAGCTCAAATCTTACTGGTCCAAAGAGACGATCTGATTATTCTTCGCATTGAGGATGATGGTGTTGGCTTTAAGATGGATCAGGAAAAAACAGGTTCTTACGGTCTGCAGAACATGCATGAACGGGCAGCAGAAATTGGAGGAACACTTAAGATTGTGAGTTTGCCAGGCGAAGGAACGCGGCTTGAAGTGAAAGTACCTATTTTAAAAGCGGGAGATGACAGCAATGATCAAAGTATTATTAGTGGATGATCATGAGATGGTGCGTATCGGGGTTTCGGCTTACCTTTCTGCGCAGCCTGATATCGAAGTAACGGCAGAAGCAGAGAACGGAAAAGTAGCGATTGAGAAGGCACTAGCGCTGAAACCGGATATCATCTTAATGGATCTTGTTATGGATGAGATGGACGGGATTGAAGCAACAAGAGAGATCACATCGGCATGGCCAGAAGCAAAAATCATTGTCGTAACAAGTTTTCTTGATGATGAAAAGGTATATCCGGCACTCGAGGCGGGGGCTTCTAGTTATATGTTAAAAACGTCAAAAGCGAGTGATATCGCTCAAGCTGTTCGCGATACGTATCATGGGAAATCCGTTCTTGAACCGGAAGTAACAGGGAAGATGATGAGCAAGATGCGGAAAAAACAGACGCGCGAGCCACATGAAGAGCTGACTGCGCGCGAGATGGAGATCCTTTTATTGATGACGAAAGGGAAGACGAACCAAGAGATTGCTGATGATCTATTCATCGCATTAAAAACAGTCAAAGTGCATGTGAGTAATATATTGAGCAAGCTGGATGTACAAGACCGTACGCAAGCTGTTATCTATGCTTTCAATCATTCGCTTGTGTAACACTTACTCTGCCTGTACAGAGATATGCTGAAAGGTTTTGAAATCAAAGAGACCTAGGTCTGTAAGCTTTATCTCTGGAATTACAGGAAGAGTTAAGAAGGATAGGGTTAGGAACGGATCAAATTCTCCGTTGAATCCAATCTCCTTTAATTTTTCTTTTAAGTGGATGATCTGTTGATTGACCTCTGTAAATGGTCTGTCTGACATCAACCCTGAGATCGGAAGCGGGACAGACGCGAGCACTGCTCCGTTTTTCACGATTACATAGCCACCTTGCATCTCGCTTATCGCCTCGATCGCGACCAACATATCCTCATCATTTGTTCCGGCAACGACTAGATTATGTGAATCATGTGCAACAGTTGAAGCAATCGCACCATTCTGGATAAGAAGTCCATTTACCACGCCTAGCCCAATGTTTTCGGTCTTGTTGTGGCGTTCGATCACAGCCATCTTCAATAAATCGTTGGTGGTAGAGGGTACGAATCTGTTGTTTTCTGCTGTTGCGGCTACCATCTTCTTTTTGGTTACGATCTGATTCGGTATGATTTCAATCACATGCATGGGCTTACCGTTTGTAATTGAAATAGCTAGCTTTTCGGAATCTATCTTCGTCATATTTACTGACTGTGTTAAAGAGGCTGGAGGCTCTGAACTTTTAAATGCTGCTCCGTTGTATTTCCCATCCTCCGCAACCTGTTTTCCTTCTACCAAAACTTTAGAAATGACAATAGAATCTAGATCATCAAGCAAAAGTAAGTCTGCTTTGTAACCTGGAGCGACAGCACCTTTTTCTTTTAAACCGTAACATTCAGCTGCGTTCAAGGTTGCGAGTTGAATGGCTTGAAGAGAATCCATACCTTCTTGAATTGCGAGCCTCACGTTATGATCTACGCTTCCTTCTGCTACCAAATCATCCAGGTGCTTATCATCTGTACAAAATAAAAAGCGACGAGCGTTATTCGGAGTTACAGCTTTTATAAGTGCTTTTAAATTTTTGGCTACAGATCCTTCGCGTATAAGCACGTGCATCCCTCGAGAGATCCGATCTAATGCTTCATCCTTCGTCGTACATTCATGGTCCGTTGTGATCAGTGCAGAACGATATACGTTGATGCCATTAGCGTCTAAACCTGCAGCGTGGCCATCGATCATTCCGTTTTGATCAGCTGTTGCAACGATTTTTTGCAGCATATCCTCATCTCCTCTAAAAACAGCAGGAAAATCCATCACTTCTGCTAAACCGAGAACACGGGGATGGGCTAAAAAAGGTTCAAGGTCATATGCTTTTAAGACAGCTCCTGCATTCTCAAAAGGAGTTGCAGGAACTGATGAAGGAAGCATCACTCGTACGTCCAGAGGAAGCCCTTCAGACTGATCCAGCATAAAAGAGATCCCATCAGCTCCAGAAACGTTGCCAATCTCATGAGGATCCGTTATGACCGTTGTAACACCATGGGCGAGCAGCACTTTGCTGAACTCTGCCGGCGTCACCATAGATGACTCGATGTGAACATGGCCGTCAATGAAGGCAGGGGATATAAATTTGCCCGTTGCATCAATGATTTCATGTCCTTCGTACTCCCCAATACCGGCAATATAGCCATCAACGATCGCAACATCGCCTTCCATAACTCGAAGATTAAACACATCAATGATTTTTCCGTTTTTTATTACAACATCTGCTGGAACTCTTTTTGTACTAACATCAATTCGTTTTTTTAGAGCATCTATGTTCATGAAGTGAACTCCTTTAAAAAAAATCTATCAACTAGTATACGGATATCCAATGTATTCCATGTACAGAAAAAACGGTCCCGAGGAGGTGACCGTTTTTGTGTTAGGCATTCAATATGTCAATAACTCGTCCAACTTGACCGTCTTCAAGGCGTACTTTAATACCGTGTGGATGTGTAGGTGAGTTCGTTAAGATATCTTTTACAATACCTTTAGTTTTCTTGCCAGAACGCTGATCTGCTTTTAAGATTACGTTCACAGGAAGACCAGGGGTGATATTTGCTCGCTTACGATGCATTAAACACCTGTTCTCCGTGCCTGGTTGTTTGCTTTTTTGGTTTGCTGGTTTTTTAGCTGGTTTGCCACTTTCACAGGCCCCTTGCTGAATGATCCGCCTGATTGCTGTGCTTTCTTTTCAGCTAAGCGCTGCTTCGCGATTTCTTGAAAGCTTAATTTCTTTTTCTCCTCAGCCATCTTAGTCACCTCTATTTTTTCTTTTTAAAATCTGCTTCTTTTAAATAACCTTCTGCTTCTGCATATGTTTCGAATGCAGCTTCTAGTGCATCATCTTCATCAAAGATGAACCACATGCCATCTTCTCCTACGAGACGAATTTCCTCGTGGCTGTGGCTGTACCAGTGTTCTTCTTTACGTTCTTCTTCTTCATCAGAACGATCTTTCTTTGGCTGCTGCCAACCATGTTTTTTCGATAGAAACTCCATAGATTCTTGGATCAGAGCGATGAGTTCTTCTGCTTCGTAGTCACGGATGTTCACATAGCCTTTGTCGTTTTTTACGCTCTGTGGCAGGTGTCCGCCATAAACGAAGCCGTTTCCGTTCGGGTGAAGGTGGTACACGACGATTTTCTTGTCTTGTACACTTTCCTCGAAGTGGAAGTTCAAGCGGCCAAGGGATACCTCGTGCATGTCGAGCTCTGGGAAGTTTTCTTCGATTAAAGCAATTTTATCTTCAAATGAAAGCATGTTTATACTCTCCGTTTCTTTGTTGTGATTGGTTGATTATATCATACTGAGAGGTGAAAACGAAAAGGTCTCTTGTGGGAAATTCTGTGTTGTGGTTGGGGGAGTTTGGGTGAGTTGATCTCCGTTTCAGGTGCTTCGCTTTCCGCGGGGCAGGCGGTGAGCCACATTCGAACGTTTCACGTTTAAGTGTCTCACCTGCCCACCTGTCCCGCAGGAGTCTTGCACCTTACACTACAATCAACTTTGCAAGGGTGTCAGAAAAATTAAAGGACATTTCCAGATCCTTTCAACCACTCATACAATATATATAAAACAAGAAAAGCCAACAAAGAGAGGTTACCTAAGTAACTTTCCTGTCAGCTTCTTCTGCTTTAGCGTGTTGTTGTTTCTTTTTGGATGGATTTTTCGAGTTCGAACCAATAGTCTGCTAGTGTTTCCATGCCTTTGTCGAAGTTTTCGAGATGGAAGTGCTCGTTTGGTGCATGGAAGTTTTCTGTTGATAGTCCGAAGCCCATTAATACGACTGGGATGTTCAGCATTTGATCGAACGTTGCTACGATTGGGATCGATCCGCCACCACGTGTGAACGCAGTTGGTACACCGTACACTTTTTCATAAGAACGTGCTGCCGCTTGGATGGCTGGGTGATCGAACGGCGTTACGTATGGAGCTCCTTTATCGAAAAGGGTAACTTTCACATCAATGCCAGCTGGCTTATGCTTTTCAATGTGTGCTTTTACTTTTTCAATGATCTCATCTGGCTCTTGGTTCGGTACGAGTCGGCAGCTGATCTTTGCGTGTGCTTTTGCAGGGATAACGGTCTTGATGCCTTCCCCTTGGAAGCCTCCCCATACGCCGTTTAACTCTAATGTTGGGCGTGCCCAAGTACGTTCGATGTGAGAGTAACCTTTTTCACCTGTTAGTTCTGTTACGCCAAGCTGATTCTTAAGCGCTTCTTCTGTTAGAGGAAGAGCACGGAACGCTTCTCTTTCTTCTTCTGTTAGTTCTTGGACATTATCATAAAAGCCATCTACTAAAATACGGCCGTTTTCATCACGGAATGATTGAAGAAGCTCGGTAATCGCGTGCAGCGGATTCTGAACAGCTCCGCCATATAGACCGGAATGTAGATCACTATTTGGTCCTGTCACATCCACTTGCATCGCACACATGCCACGAAGGCCGTAGCAGATTGCTGGCTTTCCGCGGTCTAGCATGCCCGTATCTGAAATAACGATAACGTCTGCTGCTAGTAAGTCTTTATTTTCCTCAATGAACTTTGGAAGACTTGGACTGCCGATCTCTTCTTCACCTTCGATACAGAATTTAAAGTTAAGAGGCAGCGTACCTTCTGATTTTAGTATGGCCTGTAGTACTTTTACGTGCATGAACGTTTGACCTTTGTCATCTGAAGCTCCGCGCGCGTACAGTTTGTTATCGCGGATGGTAGCTTCATAAGGAGGAGATTCCCATAGCTCGATCGGATCAACTGGTTGTACATCGTAATGGCCATAGACGAGTACGGTCGGTTTGCCTTCTGCTTTTAACCAGTCTCCATAAACAACAGGGTGTCCGTCTGTTTCATAGATTTTTACGTTATCCATTCCGGCATTCGTAAGGCTATCTGCAATCCATTCGGCCCCTTTTCGAACATCTTCTTTGTGCTCAGGCAGTGCACTTACACTTGGAACAGCAAGCCAGTCTGTTAATTCTTTTAGATGCGTATCACGGTTTTCTTTTAAATAGTTTACGATTTTTTCAGTCATATCAAAATCCTCCTTATGTACGTTATACTCTACTTCTTAGTTTAATGGAGTTCAGCTCGGAAATGAAATATTCTTTATCTTCTTTTTTCAGTATCTGTTGGCCAGCTCGCTGTGCAAGATCGTAATATTCTTGCATACTTCTTTCATCATTTTTTACTGAATAAGCACGAGAAACAGCCTCATATGCGAAAGCAAGGTCAAAATCGGTTATGTTGTGTTCTAAACAGAGTTCAAGAGATTGTTTCCCGTGGA
This sequence comes from Fictibacillus sp. 7GRE50, assembly GCF_015903875.1. Classification (NCBI taxonomy): domain Bacteria; kingdom Bacillati; phylum Bacillota; class Bacilli; order Caryophanales; family Fictibacillaceae; genus Fictibacillus; species Fictibacillus sp. 7GRE50. The sequence goes on along the minus strand of NZ_JACZDW010000001.1, from coordinate 1,326,129 downwards.
ACATTGCTGACTCGCTCATATTTAGAATGGCATACACTCTTGATAGCTGCCATTCGCCACGAGCAAAGTGGAGAGGTTCTCCGATTTGTCCCCAATGAAAGCGCGAGGCGTGGGCGGTATGTATCATTTCTAAATCATCTTCCTTCGTGCGGTCTTTCTTCTCAATCAAGTCCCACGTTTTGTTGAAAGTATCTACAGCCTGTTTCCGATGCCATTCTTTGAGAGTTAACTTCTCCATCCATTTCACACACCTTGTGTATTTGTGGTTTACTAAAGGTAAAGCTATCGGTATGAGTATTCTGTATAAATGAACATTTCCCTTTATAAAAGATAGAAAGAAGTGCATAGAGTATGGAGAAAAAAATAGGTTTTATCGGGTTTGGAAAGATGGCGCAGGCGATGGCGGGAGGTATGATCAGTTCAGGTTTGATCAGTCCTGATCAGATCATTGCGAGCATGCGAACGGAAAAGACAAGACTGTATGTCGAGAAACAATATGGTATTCACACGTTTTCTTCTAATAGTGACGTTGCAAAAGGAGCTGACGTGCTGTTTCTTGCGGTAGCGCCATATTCTTATTTTGAAGTGATTAAAGAGGTAAAGGAATTTGTAAAATCTGATGCGATCATCGTAACGATCGCAGCTGGGATTACAACGGAAGACGTGGAGCACGCTTTCGGCAAACAAGTGAAAGTGGTACGAACGATGCCGAACACGCCATCACTTGTCGGAGCGGGTATGACGGCTGTTTCTGTTAATGATGAGATAACGGATCAGGAATTGCAGACGGTAGAGAAGTTATTGGGGAGCTTCGGTAAAGTAGAGGTGATCGTAGAATCTCAGATGGATGCGATTCCTGCGATCAGCGGCTCTTCACCAGCTTACGTGTACATGATGATTGAAGCGATGGCAGACGGAGGCGTGGTACAAGGCTTGTCACGCGATCAATCCTATCGTTTAGCGGCACAAGCGGTTTTAGGAGCGGCGCAGATGGTGCTTGAAACAGGAAAGCATCCTGGCGAGTTAAAAGATCAAGTAACGTCTCCAGGGGGAGCAACGATTGCGGCGGTCGCAACACTCGAGCAAGAACGCTTTCGTGGTGCAGTATTAGCCGCGATGGAAAGCTGCACAGAAAAAGTAAAGAAATTGGGGAAAAAATAGATGGGCTTTAAGGAATTAGGTATTCATGATGAATTTATAGATATTTTGCTTCAAAACGGAATCGGTGAACCTACGCCTATTCAAAAGGAAACGATTCCTATCATCTTAGAAGGTAAAGATGTTGTGGGACAAGCTCAAACGGGGACGGGGAAGACGCTTGCTTTCGTGCTTCCTCTTCTGCAAAAAGTTGATGCTGAACGGGATGCGATACAAGGATTGATCGTCGCACCGACACGCGAGCTTGCCATTCAGATCACAGCAGAAGTACGCAAACTTACAGAAGCTCTCGGTGAGATCAACGTGCTCGCTGTTTACGGTGGGCAGGACGTGATCGCGCAGATGCATAAGCTAGAGGGCAAGGTTCATGTTGTTGTCGCGACACCTGGAAGACTGCTCGATCATATTCGCCGAGAGACAATCGATTTATCTCATGTTTCAACGTTCGTGCTAGATGAAGCGGATCAGATGCTTCATATCGGATTTTTAGATGATATTGAAGACATCATGTATGAGGTGCCTGAAGATCGCCAAACGTTACTTTTTTCAGCGACGATGCCTGATGAAGTGAAAAAGCTAGCTGAAACGTATACAAACAATCCTCAAGACATTCATGTAAAAACGAAACAGATAACGTTAAAAGAGATCCGCCAGCGAATCGTGGAAACAACAGATCGAGGGAAGCAGAACGACCTCGTTCAAACGATCAGACTGTTGCGTCCTTATCTAGCGATCATTTTTTGCCGAACGAAAAGAAGAGCAAGCAAGTTGAACGAAGCTCTGCAAAATATGGGATACAATTCTGATGAACTGCATGGTGATCTTTCTCAAGCGAAAAGAGAAGACGTGATGCGACGTTTCCGTGAAGGGGAGATTCAATACCTTGTGGCAACGGATGTGGTGGCACGTGGACTTGATGTTGATGGAGTCACGCACGTTTTTAATTATGACATCGCGCTCGATGCCGAAAGCTACATTCATCGAATTGGAAGAACGGGGCGTGCTGGTGGAAAAGGACTGGCGGTTACGTTCGTTGCGCAAAAAGACCGTCGTTTGCTGCAAATTATCGAGCGAGAGACGGATCAAAAGTTGAATGTTTTAAAACTTGAATATATGTAAGATTATATCTTTAGAAAGTGGGCTATCCTTTTGGATGGCTCCTTTTTTGTGGGTATATAATACCAACTATTATTACCAGGTAACAAAAATAGTTGCTTCATAAAACAAACCTTGTTACGATTGTATTGTACGAGAATTCGAAAGAGTCAGATTAGAGGAGTTGAGCAAATGAAAGATTTACAATCGTTTGGCTGGTATGCAGCAAAGATCGCTCCAAAGCTGCCGAAAGAAGCCTTTAAGCCAGTCCCATCCCGGTTATGGGGAGGACTAGTCTATCTATTGATCGTAATCGCCGGTATTTTAGTTATCGGGTTATTAAATAATTTACACCCTTGGTTAGGGATTGGAATCGCAGTTATTCTAGGAACGTGTTTTGCTGGTATGGGCTTTTTAGGCCATGAGATTCTGCACGGCACAGTTATCCGAAAGCCGTGGCTTCGTGACTTTTTAGGAGCAGTAGCTTTCTGGCCGTTAAGTGTTGGACCTAAGCTCTGGCGTAAGTGGCACAACACGACACACCACGTTCACACACAGCATGATGGGAAAGACCCGGATGCGTGGCCAACATTAGAGAACTTGTCTCACAAACCATTGCTACAAAAAGTGTACAAGCTACCGATGTGGATGCGTTCGATCGTAAGCTTTGCTTTCTTGTCTGTTTCGTTTACGCTGCATGGACTTTTCATGTTCAAACGGTTTATTACAGAGTTCAAACCAAGTAAACGACCTTCAGTGTGGATTCAACTGCTATTGCCGTGGGCGATGTGGCTAGGATTGTTGGCGTGGCTAGGACCCGTTAAATGGTTCTTTGCGGTCTTGCTACCGTTATTGATCGCAAACGCAATTGTAATGAGCTATATTTCAACCAATCACCGCTTGAACCCAATGACAGACGTGAACGATCCGTTAGCGAACAGCTTAACGGTTACTGTTCCAAAATGGATCGACGTGATTCATTTTAACTTCTCTTACCATACGGAGCATCATTTGTTCCCTGGTATGAGTCCAAAATATTACCCGCTCGTGAAAAAGCACATTAAAGAAATGTGGCCAGAGCGCTATCACGAGATGCCGCACTGGAAAGCACTTGTTGCACTATGGAAGACGCCGCACGTGTACTTCAATCAGACTCAGTTTGTAGATCCAGCACCTGGTAACCTGTATCCTTCACTTGGGCATGGGATGAATGAGACGGAAACTGTGGAAGAGAAGAAGCGGGAACGAAAACCAGTGAGCCGCACATCGAAAAGCATCCATTAATTTGGGTGTTTTTTGTTTGGTGTGGAAGCTTGGTACGGTGACTTTTGAGATTGGACAGATTAATTGCTGAATTGGACAGATTATATGCAAGATTGGACAGATTATTGCTCGAATTGGACAGATTATACTCAAGATCGGACAGATTCATAACTCAATCGGACAGATTTCTATTCCTGAAGGTCATTTAGGGAGCTTAAATCATACGTTCTCCCTCTTGTTACACCTGTATAAGGCAATTTCATAGATACTAAGAGCTTGGATGCTACCGAAATAGAAGAAAGCTTCAGAAAATCACGTGCTTGCTGGTTGGTTATCGTAGTTTGGATGAAGAGGGAGTAATCTTTGAGCGCTTTTATGTGAGGATTCCTGCTAGTATGTGAACAATGCGGACAATTCCAGGTTCGATAGCCTTTTTTCATCCCAAAACCCAAACACCCCTCACACTGCACCCCTTTAATAATCATTTCCTTACTAATTCTATACCGCTCCATTACATCGACATCCCGTGGGGTGTGTTCCTTGATTAACCGGCGAGTAATCTTGTTCATTACATCTCCAGCAACAATCACATGCTGTTTATACTTTCGTTGAAGTTGCCGGATTCGGTCTAGCAGTTGGACGCTATGAATCACTTTTTTCGATATGCGGCTAGACTCATCGTTCGTTTTCAAGACAGATTGAGAATGAGTCATAACGACGAGAGCCTCGATCGGAACGGAAGGGAATTTGTTCTTACTCAGCCAATGCTCAAGCTGGTATTTTTGGCGTTCAACTTGTGCGATAGGATCTTGAAAGGGTTCTTCTATACCGTTTTTTGTGCGTATTAGTTGATTGAAGGTATGATCGAAGAAAAGGTTTCCGGAGATGTTCTTCACTTCAATAATAAGCATGTACGTAGGATTAAGAATGAGCGTGTCGATTTGGAAAAAAGTAGATTCATGGGGAATTCGGAGGTCGTGCAGAACGTGGCATTCTTTCTGGTTCGGAAGCATGTTCAAAAAATAGTTGATAGAGTCTTCACCGCGAAAGCCAGCTATCATCTTACTCATTTCTAATTCAAGACTCTGTTTAACTAGATCGTCATTTAAACGGTTCATCAAGAGTTCTAGTTTATTCATATAGACTGGCTGCAACCTTACCTTTTTTATCATAGCATCACTCCTCACTTTAAAATTCTTCTTATCACACAAAATATCCTTTGAAACGCTATAGGATTTATCGAAGGATTGGTAGAATAGAAGGTGAGTGATTTGCTGCTGAAGGAGAAGAAATGATGAAAAAAGAACTAAACTGTGATAGCTGTTTGATGCCGATTAAAGAGAGGGAAGAGCTACGTACGGTATGGGCATTTTTTAAGTTGCGACCGTATCATAGATCGTGTTATGAATATTCCTTAAGAGGGGCGGGTCTTGTAGGAACTCAGCCGATCAATGGATTTTCAGGAAATTTAACAGCGCTTGTTGCGTTTGTTTTAGCGTGGTTACCGTTATTCACGAATTTATCGCCTGTTTTAACAATCGTGGGTACGTTGATTGTACTTCTCAGACTGTATTCCTTTATTCGGTTTGAAAAAAGGTTATCACATTAAAAAAGCGTGCTCTCCCTAATCGGATAGCACGCTTTTGTTTGTTAAGCTTTCACGCGATATACGCGCGCTTCATATGGTTGTAATGTTACGCTTGATACATCCTCATGAGGTGCAACTTCTTTGTTCGCTAACAATAGATCATTAGCGTTCAATTTCAATGCCGTTTCGAACTTCGCTTCAGTCTTAGAAAGGTTCGTGATCACAACGATCTTTTCCTCTCCAAGTGTGCGTGTGTACGCATAGATCTGTTCATCTTCTTCAAGGATCAGATCATACACACCGTACGTGAAGACTTCGTTCTTTTTCTTTAATGCGATCATTTTCTTATAAAAACTTAAGATCGAATGCTCGTCTTGTTCTTGTTTCTCGACGTTGATTTCTGCAAAATTCGGATTTACTTTCATCCAAGGAGTACCCGTTGTGAATCCAGCGTTTTCATCACTGTTCCATTGCATCGGAGTACGGCTGTTGTCACGAGACGATGCCCAGATCACAGACATGATATCTTCGTGTGCGACGCCTTCTTCGCGCTTGATGCGGTAACGGTTTTTGTCAGCTACATCGTCATAGTCTTCGATCGAGTCAAACTGTACATTCGTCATTCCAATCTCTTGACCTTGATAGATGAACGGCGTTCCTTGCATCAAGAAGTACATTGCACCGAAGCTCGTTGCACTTTCATACCAAAACTCATCATCATTGCCCCAAGTGGAAACAACGCGAGGTTTGTCATGATTTTCGATGAACAGTGCGTTCCAGCCTTCTTTTTCAAGACCTTTCTGCCAGCGAGTTAACACTTTTTTCAGTTCAACGATATCCACTTCTGGATTGGTTTCTGCATCCCAAAGGCCAAGGTGTTCGAATTGGAAGATCATGTCCATCTTTCCGTTTTCTTTTCCTACCCAAAGGTCTGCTTCGTCAATCTTAACGCCGTTCGCTTCACCAACCGTCATTACATCATAGTTCGCATATGTGCGGTCTTTGAACTCTTGTAAAAACGTGTGAATTCCTTTTTGGTTCATATGCATGTCAAAGGAAGACACGTACTTTTCGTTCTTCGGGTTCGGCATATCAGGGAAGCCATCGCGCTTTTTAATGTGACTGATCGCATCTATACGGAAACCATCGATTCCTTTATCTAGCCACCAGTTGACCGTGTCATAAAGAGCTTCACGAACTTCAGGGTTTTCCCAGTTCACATCTGGTTGTTTGGTTGAGAAAACATGGAGGTAGTATTGATCTGTTTTTTCATCATATTGCCAAGCTGATCCGGAGAAAATACTTTCCCAGTTGTTTGGCTCTTTCCCATCTTTACCGTCTCTCCAAATGTACCAATCACGCTTCGGATTGTCTTTTGATGAACGAGACTCGATGAACCATTGGTGTTCGTCACTCGTATGGTTAAGAACAAGGTCGATGATCAGCTTCATATCACGCTTATGAACTTCCTCCATAAGGAGATCGAAGTCTTCCATCGTTCCAAAGTCGTCCATGATATCTTGATAATCGGAAATGTCATATCCGTTATCATCATTTGGTGACTTATACATCGGGCAGATCCAGATCACGTCGATGCCAAGGTCTTTAATATAATCTAAGCGTTGAATGATCCCTTTTAGATCGCCGATTCCGTCTCCATTAGAATCTTGGAAGCTGCGAGGGTAAATTTGATAGCCAACGGCTTCTTTCCACCAAACTTTTTCCATAATGTTACCTCCATGTTTTCTCTTTAACAACACGCCAGGGGATACCGCATAAACGGCTCCCCATGGTTTGTTTAGATTTAAATATTTTCCGTACTCCTCGTTGCTGTTGAGGGAGTTGATCTCCGTTTCAGGTGCTTCGCTTTACGCGGGGCAGGCGGTGAGCCACATTCGGACGTTTCACTTATAAATGTCTCACCTGCCCGCCTGTCCCGCAGGAGTCTCGCACCTTCCACTGCAATCAACCTATTCAAGAAGTTAATTATGAAACCAATCCATAAGAAACAAATCCCTTAAAACTTAACCGTCACAGCAACACCTGCATGATCGGAGACCACCGGTGTTTCTTTACCGTTAAAACGCACGGATGATTGAAGCACGTCAACAGGCTTGCTGCTTAAGATATAATCGATCCTGCGTCCAGCTTCGTTATCGTCCCAACCGGCAATAGATCCAATGATTGTGAGGCCGTCATCTTTTTCTGAAGCCAGTTCGTACGTGTCGTAAAGACCTTTTTCTTTTACATAATCAAAGCCTTCGCCACAAACGTTCGCATCGTTGTTTAAGTCACCCATGATAAAAGAAAGACCTTCTTCAGGAATGTACTGCATCAAACGATCGAACTGACCTTTGAACGGTTCGATGTCATCTTCCCACCAGCCGAAGTGCCCGGAGAAGAATTGAATGTCTTGTCCTTCATAAGAGATCGTTGCTTTTACGATTTTACGTGTTTTCCAGTTGTTCATATCTTGTAGATCAGAAACAAAAAAGCTTTCATGAGACGTAATCGGATGGCGGCTTATGATCGCCAAACCTTCTTCGTACGTTACATAGCCATAGTGCGCCATATCCCATACAAAGTCATAATCTTCAACGCCAAGTTTTCTCACTAGCTCTAAAAGAACAAGGGCATAATTATCTTTTTTAATGTTGTCTTTTACAAGAGGAGCGTCGATCGACTGCATAACCTCTTGAAGCGCGATAACATCATAACGCTCACTCGCGATATCGCGAGCAAGCATCTCTAATTTTTCCATCTGGTTCTCTTCTTGCCAAGCATGAACGTTTAACGTTAATAGTTTCATGAATTACATCCCCAAACGATCTTGAATATCAGATTTTAATACGTCAGCTTTTGGTCCGTAAATTGCTTGAACACCTTTATCTTTAATGATCAGACCAAGTGCGCCGTTTTCTTTCCATTCTTTTTCCGTACCAACACCCGTTGTGTCTTTAACGGTTACACGAAGGCGAGTCATACAAGCGTCAACGTCTTCAATGTTGTCAGCTCCACCTAAAAGCGTGATGATTGCTGAAGCTTGAGAGTTGTCTGAGCCTGTTGCTGCTTCATTTTTAGCTGGTGCAGCATCACTTTCTGTTGTTTCGATATAGTTACCCGCACGACCTGGAGTAGGCAGGTTGAACTTTTTGATCAATACATAGAAGATCGAGAAGTTTAATCCAAAGAATACGATACATGTTAGAGCAAAGTTGATTAAATCACGTGTTAATCCTGCTTTTACAAGCAATGGTGTACGAGTTAACAATTCGATAAAACCGAATGCGTGAACACGTACGTGGATAAGATCCGCTACCGCGAACGCAAGTCCAGTCGTGATCGCGTACACAACATAAAGAAGTGGAGCAGCAAACATGAACATGAATTCGATAGGCTCCGTTACACCTGTTAAGAATACAGCTAGGGCTGCAGATAAGAACATAGACTTGTACTTTTTACGCTTGTCTTTATCAACGTTCATGTACATCGCAAGAGCGATCGCTACAAGAGATGCCGTTGAAAGAACAACTTGTCCCATTTTAAAACGAGCTGGTACTACATCATTTAAAAGTGCTTGATACGCTTTTGTATCTCCAGCAGCTAAGAAGTTGTTAAGATCGTTGATCCAAGCCAACCATAGTGGATCTTGTCCTGCTACAGAAGATCCTGCTCCTGAACCAGTCATGATTTGATACGTTCCACCGAGCTCCGTATAGTTGATCGGCACCGTTAACATGTGGTGAAGACCAAATGGTAACAATAGTCGCTCTAGCGTACCGAAAACGAATGGCGCGATAACTGGAGCCGTGTTACGAGATGTTGCGATCCATTTTCCAAAGTCATTCAGAAGTGATTGGATAAACGGCCAAATTAATGCAAGTAGTAAAGCTGTAACCACAGACCATAAAATAACAGCGAATGGAACAAAACGTTTTCCGTTAAAGAATGCTAATGCATTTGGAAGCTTGTTGTAGTTGTAGTACTTGTTAAATAGAACAGCACCTAGGAAACCGGAAATGATTCCTACGAATACTCCCATGTTTAGTGCTGGAGCGCCAAGGATTGAAGTGAAATAATCACCAACAACGAGCTCGCTGCCAAAAAGTGATTTTACTTTCGCACCTTCTTCAAGCATCATCGCGCTGTTCACGCCGAAGATTGCTCCTGTAATACGGTTGATCAAGATGAACGCGATTACGGCTGCGAATGCACCGCCAGCACGTTCCTTCGCCCAAGATCCCCCGATAGCTACCGCAAATAAGATATGCAGATTTGTAATAATCGCCCATCCGATGTCTTCCATAACACGAGCAATCGTTTGCACTAATGTCATGTCGCCACCGAACATAGCAATAACTTTACCTAGTGATATCATCAAACCGGCAGCAGGCATAACCGCTACTACTACAAGAAGCGCTTTACCTAGCTTTTGCCAGAAATCAAATGAAATGAGTTTTCCACGTTGTTTCAAAACGATTTCCTCCTTAAAGTATATATCTTTCGTTGTCTTTTTGAAATCGCATTCAATAGATTGCGAAAAAAAGTTGAATCGCTTACATATTTGTATATGCATGTTGGTGCAATCGTTTGCATTAGTGATTGTAAAATAAAACGGTTTCATTTACAAGTAATATTTCTTAAAAAGTAAGTAAAAAAGTTTTTCCAAGTGGTTTGTAAGTATTTATTCTTTATAAAAATAAGCAAAGTGGCAGGTTAATTCGAAAATTGGAAGAATGAGGTATATAGAAAAAACGAAGCAAGGAGAGAAGAATATGAGTAATTCGTTTATTGAACAAGTACATTATATAAGAATTCCTGTAAAAGATTTAGAACGATCAGCACAATGGTATAGAGATGTATTAGGGCTCCAGTTACTAAATCGTACAGAGGAACTGGCCATTATAAAAGTAAATGAAGGACCTTTCTTACTTATCTTAGTTCCTACCGAAGATGAAACATTTGCTCATTTTACAATTAATAATGAACAAGAATTTAGCATTGGCTTTACGAGTCCCGAATTATCAAAATTTCATCAACACTTAATTGATAATCAAGTTAAGGTCGAGGATATCAAAGAAGATAATGGTCATGCATTTTTTCACTTTTATGATCCAAATGGCAATAAGTTTCAAGTACACTGGTAGGATTACAATATATAAACGCCCGTTTTGCAATGTATTAAACGGGCTTGATCACAGTCATTCCATGTTAGAATGGCTGTTTTTTTATACCTCATTTAAGAAGTTGGGGAAAAAGTTATTTGCCCGTTACCTCTTCCTGTCATCCGAATTTAACATTTTTTCATTGTTAACATTTCATGAATGCCTCTTTATAAGAATAAAGAACTATGAATATTTACTCATTTATCATTCTATGTATTTTTTATAGAGGTATCAACTATGGTCTATTGAATATTAAGTCTGGTGAAATAATTCAATAATAGTTATTGAATAAAAATTCATCAGTTAGTATAATTATTTTGTTTTTGGGATTGAGGAAGGGGAGAAACAACATGTTAAAAAAACATTGGGTAGCTGGTGTCATGAGTTTAAGTTTGCTGACATCGATGCCATTTGCTGTAACAGCAGAATCACCGCAAAAAAAGTGGACGAATGTTAATAGTTTTGAAGAGGCTGATGGAAGTCCGTTTAACTCTGAGCATTATGATTTTGTGAAGTATTCAAAGATTGGTTCGATCTTAAAAAAGATTGATAGAGAAAGTAAACGAGTAACCCTTGAACAAACAGGGGTTTCATCTAAAGGATATCCGATGTATGTGGTCACAATCTCCAATACAGGTGATAAAGGAAAGTATGGACATTATAAGAAACTGCGAAAGGAAATGTTCAAAAATCCTCAAAAAGCTCAAGATTGGATCGCCGAAAATCCTGATTTTAAAGTACCAGTGATGATCAATGGATCTATCCATGGTACTGAATACATAGGCTCTGATGCTGTCCTTCAGCTGATCGATCGTTTTGCCAAAGATAATGATGAAGAAACAAAAGAGATTCTAGACAGCAACATACTCATATTTAATGTGGTTGCAAACCCTGATGGTCGTGTTGACGGAACTCGCTTTAATGGAAACGGTATAGATCTGAACCGTGACTTTATCACTCTTTCGCAAGAGGAAACGAAACAAACCGTTGATCTGATCACAGAGTGGAATCCGATGGTCTTCTTAGATCTTCACGGCTATGTGAACAGTGACGACGGAAAACCAGGGTTGATTGAGCCATGTACGCCGCCTCATAATCCGAACTATGAATATGATCTGTTTTCTAAATGGGCTTTAGATCAAGCGAAAGCGATGGAAGCAGAGATCGTTGGAAATAAAGCAAACTATGAAACAGATCTCTATAAAAATATGACGGGTACATACATTCCGCAGCGTGACGATAGTTTTGGTTGGGACGATTATCCGCCAATCTTCACACCAATGTATGCGATGTATCATGGGGCATACGGTTACACGTTGGAAGCACCGACAAACAATTGGGATGGTGTGAGATGGGCCAACGATGCTGTGATGGGAGCATTGAAGTTTGCTGTTCAAAATAAACAAGGAATGCTTACAGATCAAATTGAGATCTTTGAACGTGGCATCAATTTTGATCACCCTTATCATGAAGAAGGATTTTTCCCGAATGCCTATGTTCTACCTGTAAATGAAAAGGATCCGACGGTTACAGAAAAAGCGGTGAACCATCTTCTTGAAAATGATATTTCTGTAGAAAAAGCAGTCAAGCCTTTTTCGGCTAACGGACAAGCTTATCCAGCGGGCACGTACATCGTTGATATGAGCCAAGCCAAAGCAGGTCTTGCAAACACGATGTTATGGGATGGCGAGGATATCACGAACGATACGCCAGCGATGTATGACATATCAGCCTGGAGTCTACCAGAATTGTGGGGCTTTGAAGCAATTGAAGTAGATGAAAAAGTGAATGCGAAAACAAAGCCTGTTAGAGAGGCCGAATATGACGGATCTATTCAAGGGAAAGGGCCATACGTAATTCCCAACAGTTCTGTCCAAGCGGTGAAACTAGTGAACGACCTTATGAAAAAAGGTGAGCGTGTATATAAAGACGATGCAGGTAATTTTTATATCGAAAACCTTTCATCAAGAAACAAGAAACTTGTGAAAGAGTCAGGAATCAAACTTCAAACTGCAAAAATGCCAGCTCAAAAAGAAATGCTTTCAACACTTAAAGTAGCTGTATTAAAAGATGGTGGCATGAATAAAGCACAAAGTCATGCAGGTACAAAGCTCGCATTAGAACGACTCGGTTTCTCGGTAAAAGAAGTGACACCAAAAGAAGTTGCAGAGAAGGGGCTATCTCAATACGATGCGTTCCTATATGCCGGCACTGACGCATTGCTGCAATACGAGAATGTGAGAGAAGCGAATAAGCCGTTCGTGATCGGCAGCAAGCAGGCGTATGACAGTTTCAAAGCCAACGTACAAACATTTATCGATAATGGCGGGAAATATATCTCCGTTGGCGCTGGTGGTGCTAGAGCTTCAAGTCAGCTCGGATTAACAACGATAAAAGTAAACACGGGCGGCTCTAACAGCAATGGAATCGTAAAAGTAGACTATGAAAAAGATGAAGTAACAGCTGGTTATAAAAAGGATGATCTCGGATTTGTTTATCGACCAGTCTGGTTTACAGAGTTAGGAAACTCAAAATCGGTCGCAACGTTAGGAGAGGACGACTTCTTTGTTGCAGGCCACTGGAAGAACAATCAACTAGCGGCTGGGCAGTCCGTCATTGTAGAAGAGGCGCAAAAAGATATAACGTTGATCGGACTCGAAGCAGGATTCCGTGATCATACTGATTATCTGTTCCGTTTATTGTCCAACTCACTATATCAATAAAAGAGCCTTTCTCGTTGACAACCAGATAAGCACTGCATTACTTTTATAGGGAAAGTTTACCCTGTTTAATAGACCTGAAGAGCATTGAACTTGTTTCTTGCTCTTTGGTCTTTCTTTGTATCAGTTATTAAGTATCTAAAAGATTGTTTTTGGGTTATTTTTATACCTCATTGATAAGTTGATTGGAGTGCAAGGTGCGAGACTCCTGCGGGACAGGTAGGCAGGTGAGACACTTAAGAGTGAAACGTACAAATGTGGCTCACCGCCTGCCCCGCGGAAAGCGAGCAACCTGGAACGGAAATCAACCACCTTCAAGTACAACACGAAAAATGCCCAAATAAAGCTGAAATGTTTTAAAGCATTGAGACAGGTGTAAATTATAAAAGTAAAGCAAACTGAAAGGTGAGTGAAAAATAATGTTCAATAAACTATTTGGAAAAAAAGAAGTTAAAAAAGAAGAAACACTAATCGCTCCATTAACAGGAAAAATCGTAAACATTGAAGAGGTGCCAGATCCGACGTTCGCTCAGAAGATGATGGGCGATGGGATTGCGATAGAACCAACAGAAGGTGTTGTTGTCTCTCCGGTTGATGGAGAAATCGTTCAGTTCTTCCACACGAAGCATGCGATCGGCATCCAATCAGAAGCTGGAGCAGAAATCCTTATCCACGTTGGTCTTGAGACGGTTAGCATGAACGGTGAAGGTTTCGAAGGACATGTGAACGTAGGAGATAAAGTAAAAGCGGGAGACAAGCTTTTAAGCTTTGACCTGGATTTGATTAAGGAAAAAGCGGCTAGCACGGTAACGCCGATCGTGATCACAAATGGTGATGCGGTTGAATCTTTAGATAAGCGTGCAGCATCTGAAGCAACAAAAGGCGAAACTTCATTATTGCAGGTTAAAATGAAATAAATCAGGAAATCAGGCTAACCATGCCTGATTTTTTTCCAATAAAAAGGGGGAGGCTACGATGAAAAAAGGCGTAATTTCTTTAGGAGAAGCACTTGTTGATTTTATTCCAACGGATGAAACGAACACGACTTACCAAAAAAGTCCTGGTGGAGCACCTGCCAATGTAGCTGTTGGGGTTGCGCGATTAGGGTCAGCATCTACTTTTTTAGGAAAAGTGGGAGATGATGTGCTAGGATCGTTCATGATTGATACATTAAAGAGTTATGGCGTGAACGCGTTTCATGTGTACAAGACGGAAGAAGTGCGAACAGGAGCCGTTTTTGTGACGCTCGATCCAAACGGTGAAAGATCGTTCGACTTTTATATTAATCCGAGCGCAGACCGATTCTTAGAAGAAAAAGATGTACAACCGAGTCTCTTTAAAGAGCATAAAATTCTTCATTTTGGTTCGATTTCGTTGATTGGTGAGCCTTCCAAAAGCGCTACTGAAAAAGCGGTAAGGCTTGCAAAAGAAAACGGCATGTGGGTTTCGTACGATCCAAACTTGCGGTTGTCGCTCTGGAAAACACCAGCGCAAGCTCGTGAAACAATTCTTTCTATGCTAAAGCATGCTGACATCGTTAAGATCTCTGAAGAAGAACTCGAATTTATCACAGGATTAAAAAAGGTCGAAGAAGGCATTAAAGTTCTTCAAGAATATGATATTCCCTTACTCTTCATCACGCTAGGTGATGACGGAAGCTATGTGGTGACAAAAGAGGGCGGTGAATATATTCCGGCAAAGCGTGTCTCTTCGGTAGATACAACCGGAGCAGGTGACGCTTATGTTGCGGGTGTTCTTCATCAACTAAATGAATACGATGGCTCACTCCAAGACCTAACACTCGATGAAGCAAGTGACATGGCACTATTCGGAAGCGTATCTGGAGCACTTGCTGTTTCTGTTAAAGGAGCGATGACCGCACTGCCTACTTTAGAGCAAATTGAGAATGAACTTGCACAAAATAAACAATAACTGCATATAATAGGAAAATATTTTGACTAATGTTTTTGTTTTTTGGTAATATTATTTTATTATAAAAGATGATATGCAGCTGTGAAGGATGAATAGTAGCTAAATGTACACTCTTTTTAGCGAGCTGGGGATGGTGAGAGCCCGGTAAGAGACATTAGTGAAACGGCAATCCGGAGTTGCTTTTTGAAAAGAGGATTCGTTTTTACATACGGATCAACTAGGGTGGAACCGCGGGAGATACAACTCTCGTCCCTGGGCATAGCGCCTTGGGACGGGAGTTTTTTATTTTTTAGAAAACGGCCGACCCATAAGGCAAAACCTAAATGGGAGGAATAAAAATGACAAAAAACATGGAAACCATCACAAATCATGCGAAACACCGCGGTTTTGTATTTCCGGGATCTGAAATCTACGGGGGTCTTGCGAACACGTGGGATTATGGCCCGCTAGGTGTTGAGCTTAAAAACAACGTAAAAAAAGCATGGTGGAAAAAATTCGTTCAAGAATCACCTTACAACGTAGGTCTTGATGCAGCCATCCTCATGAACCCTCGTACGTGGGAAGCATCAGGTCACATCGGAAACTTCAACGACCCGATGATGGACTGTAAGAGCTGTAAGGCGCGCCACCGTGCAGATAAACTGATCGAAGATGCTGCTGATCAAGCTGGAAAAGAAATTATCGTAGACGGCCTTCCGTTTGAAAAGATGGAAGAGTTAGTGAAAGAATACAATATCGCTTGTCCGGAGTGTGGAAGCCATGACTTCACAAGCATCCGTCAGTTCAACCTGATGTTCAAAACACACCAAGGTGTAACGGAATCAAGTTCAAACGAAATCTACATGCGTCCGGAAACGGCACAAGGGATCTTCGTTAACTTTAAGAATGTTCAGCGCACGATGCGTAAAAAATTGCCGTTCGGTATCGCACAGATCGGTAAGAGTTTCCGTAACGAGATCACACCTGGTAACTTCACGTTCCGTACACGTGAGTTCGAACAGATGGAGCTTGAGTTCTTCTGTAAGCCAGGAAGTGAGATCGAGTGGTTCAACTATTGGAAAGACACAGCTGAAAACTGGCTAAAATCATTGGGTATGACTTCTGAAAATCTTCGTCTTCGCGACCATAACGAAGATGAGCTTTCTCACTACTCTAATGCTACAACTGACTTTGAATACAAGTTCCCGTTCGGCTGGGGCGAGCTTTGGGGTGTTGCCTCTCGTACAGACTTCGATTTGAAGCGTCACATGGAATTCTCAGGTGAAGACTTCAACTATATCGACCAAGAAACAAACGAGCGTTATGTTCCTTATTGCATCGAGCCTTCTCTAGGTGCTGACCGCGTAACGTTGGCGTTCTTGATTGATGCGTATGAAGATGAGCAGCTTGAAGATGGTACTTCAAGAACGGTTATGCACTTGCACCCTGCATTAGCTCCTTATAAAGCAGCGATCCTGCCACTATCTAAGAAGCTATCTGAGGAAGCAACAGAAGTGTTCAGCTCACTTGCAAAAGACTTCAATGTGGACTATGACGAAACAGGTTCGATCGGTAAACGTTACCGTCGTCAAGATGAAGTAGGAACTCCTTTCTGTATCACATATGACTTTGATTCTAAAGAAGACGGCATGGTAACCGTACGTGACCGTGACACGATGGAACAAACGCGTGTGAAGATTGCAGATCTTAAGAGCTTTATTGAGGAAAAAGTTCAGTTTTAATTAAAAGCTTGTGATTCAGAGATGTTTTTCTGAGTAGTTGATTTCCGTTTCAGGTGCTCCCTTTCCGGGGGGCGTGCGGTGAGCCACCTCGGCGCCTTGCGCCATTAGGTGTCTCACCTGTCCCGCTGATCCCCCAGGAGTCTCGCACCTTACACTACAATCAACTTTTCAATGAAGATTCAAGATCAGAAAGCTTAATAAAAAGCACACATTTGCTACTTGCAGTGTGTGCTTCTGTTTTTTCACGGGAGTTTATTCTACAATAGAGTATGAGAGATTAATTTATAGCCCTCGGGCTTTTATTGGAGGTATATACATGAACGAAGGACGTATTCAAAAGGTACAAAACTGGCTAAAGCAAGAAGGGCATACTTTCGCGTTCATTCACACGACAGCAAACGTGTTCTATCTATCAGGATTGTATTCGGATCCGCATGAACGTGTGTTAGGTGTGGCTGTACTTGCAGAAGGAGAGCCGTTCATGATCTGTCCAGGCATGGAGCGTTCGCAAGCGAAAGACGCAGGCTGGACGTATGAGATTGTTGGTTACAGCGATTCTGAAGATCCTTGGGCGAAGGTACAAGAAGCGTTGGCTAACCGTGGGGTGACTGCAGCGTCATCGATTGCAGTTGAAAAAGAAACTCTTCCTTACGCACGTGGCGAGAAGCTACTTGGCATGTTTGATGGTGCGAGCTTGGTCGGAGCTGAAGAGTTGATGAACGAGCTTCGTCTCATAAAAGAAGAAAGCGAGTTAAAGACGTTGCGTGAAGCGGCTAGACTTGCAGACTATGGGGTTGAGGTAGGAGTTGCAGCACTTCGTGAGGGTGTAACAGAGATGGAAGTACTCGCGAAGATTGAATACGAACTGAAGCAAAAAGGCATCAGTGCGATGTCGTTTTCTACAATGGTGTTATTCGGTGAAAAAGCTGGACAGCCTCATGGAAAGCCAGGCTTGAGAAAACTTCAGCACGGCGATTTTGTTTTATTCGACCTTGGTGTAGTCCTTGACGGTTATTGTTCTGACATCACGCGTACTGTAGCGTTCGGTGATCTAGATGAAAAGCGTCGCGAGATCTATGATACGGTGCTTCAGGCACAATTGAAGGCGTTAGAAGCTTCTAAGCCTGGAACGCGCATCGGTGATCTTGATGTGATCGCACGTAACCACATCACAGAAGCAGGTTATGGCGACAACTTCCCGCACCGTATCGGACACGGTCTTGGAATCGATGTTCACGAATTCCCATCCATGAGTGACAACAATGATGGCGTACTTCGTGAAGGAATGACGTATACGATCGAACCAGGCATCTATATTGATGATGTTGGCGGCGTACGTATTGAGGACGACGTCTATGTAACGGCAGATGGACACGAAACATTGACGAAATATCCAAAAGAGCTGCAGATTATTAAATAATATTGATTAAAGGATGGCTAAAAGTAATTTAGCCATCCTTTTTCTTTGCATGGGGCGTGAGACGAAGTGATAAGTTTATATTTTTTGGTGCAACATATAATAATCCCTGAAATTTGCTTAAGAATCCCGCGAGAAAATGATTTAATTCCGCGAGTTTAAAACAGAATCCCGCGAGTTTTCCCTTTTTTTCCGCGAGTTGCTAATTTCAGCAGATGCATCGGCTGTAAATTCTCTTTTAATTATGTAATCCTGATCTTAACTTTTTCTTGTTGCTCTCTTTTTGCATCCCACACACGTTGAATCTCAAAAGTACCTTCTTCAAAAAACAACGGAAACCTCTCTTTAAACCAGTCTTGCATGGGAAGATCTAATGCTTCGTTCATTGAGACCCAAACCAATTCGCCTTCTGGTGGATCTAACAAAGTTTCACCATCAAACGTGTCCGTCCAATAGTTGAACACCATATATCTCACATTCTTTTGAGGATTTACATACTCATCAATCCCTTTGAACACTAAGTTTGAAACACATAATCCTGTTTCTTCTTCAACTTCTCTACAAGCACCTTCTACTAAGCTTTCAGGAAAATCTATTTTACCACCAGGGGCTAAAAACCCAGGAAAGCCGCGATTGTCTGGCCGTTTGATCAACAGCACATTATCTCCGTTTTGCACCATGCACATCGTATATAGTCGGTGTTCAATATAAGCAGTCACACGCAATCCTCCAAAAAACATTTTACTTATTTTAACATATACTCTATAATAATGATTGATTAACCAATCATCTGTAAAAAAAGGAGATTTCTCAATTGCCTTTATCACATAAACAACTGAAAGCGATGGAACAAAAGCGTGAAAAGATTTTAGAGCAGGCGATTCTTTTGTTTGCAGAGCAAGGGTATGAGAGCACGACCATTGCGAAGGTAGCAAAAGCTGCAGGTGTTAGTTTTGGAAGTGTATTTACATACTTTGAAAATAAGGATCAGCTATTTTATCATGCGGTTACTGAGCCTTTAGAAAAACAATACAGAGATGCGATGTTAGATTTTAATCCGGATGCTGAAGATCTTTTAGCTGAGATTATGAGCATGATAGACAAACATATTACTATATTTATCGAGATGCGTACCTATCTGCAGCTGGTCGTGCAAGTAATCGGACAGCATACGAAATTTCCTGAACCGTTTAAAGTTCTGGACGAATTTAGTCTGGAATTTATTTTAAAACTTCAAGAGATCATACGTAATGGTCAAGAAAACGGAGTTCTAGAAAAATCTGATGAAGACTTAACCGCGACAGCTTATCTTGGCTTTTTATTAGGTATTAGATTGACGTTTACAGACTATGCCGTATCTCGAGTTAGAGAAAAGTTTAAGATTCCAGCTTTCCAACTGTTATATCCGAAACGCTAAAAGGTGTTTCGGTTACTTTTTATCTTAATGATGATTGATTAATCAATCGTAAAAGGAGAGATAAACATGAATTTCTTTACCTTTCATCGCAACATTCAGCTAAGGCTTGTGCTCCAATTTATTACAACATTTGCTTCTTCAACCGTAATCCCATTTCTAGCAATCTTTTTTTCTGATCAGGTAGGGGCGTTTTCAACGGGTTTGATGTATATCGGGGTTATTTTATCTGGAATAACAGGAGCGTTGATTGGTGGGAGGCGTTCGGATCAATTCGGTAGAAAGAGAATTATTTTACTAAGTGAGAGCATGATCGGCCTCGGTTACTTGATTGCTGGAGCTCTCAATCTGTTCTTTCCTCTTTCTCCATATGTGAACTTCGTCCTGTTCATCGTTATTCTTTTTTTTACAGGTATGGCTGGCCCTGCGTATGGTGCGATCATTATTGATTCAAGTACGAAGGAAAATAGAAAAGCGATTTATACGATCTCTTATTGGCTTGGGAATTTGGCGGTTGCTGCAGGTGGAGTAACTGGGGCTATCCTATTTAAAACCTATCCATATGAGTTATTTTTAGGAATCGCGTTGGTTACTTTTATTACGTGGGTCGTGACATGGTTATGGCTTGAAGATGTGCGGCTGCCGAGCGCTGTGACTCAGGATACCAACGTAACAAAAAGTTTTCAGGGAGGCTATAAAAACATTTTTTTGAACCGAAAATTTATCTTCTTTACGGTAGCAGGGTTGTTTCTTATCTCGTTAGAGGAGAGCTTGACCACATATATCGGTATCAAACTTGTAAGCGATATACAGGATCAAGTGCCATTACTACCTTTCACATCATTTTTTGAAGTAGATGGATTTCAATTGATTGGTTTACTAAAAGCAGAGAACACGATCTTAGTCGTCGTATTAAGTCTTGTTATAGCCGCTATATTTAAGCGTTTCAAAGACCGTTCTTTAATGCTCGGAGGAGGGTTTGCCTACGCTTTAGGGTTTGTTGTAATCAGCTATAGCACGAGTCCCATTGTTTTAATCATAGCGATGTTTATTGCATCTGTTGGTGAACTGATTCATATTCCAGCTAAGCAAGCTTATGTGGCATCAATCATACCAGATGATGCTCGTGGGTCGTACATGGCGATATACGGCTTGTCGTTTCACCTGTCTGGAATGATTGCCGCACTATTCGTCATGATTAGCGGATTTCTTTCAGCAAACACGATCACTTTGCTGTTTAGTTTGATGGGTGTTACAAGTTTAATCATTTATCACTTTTTATTCCGTTTTGAAGAGGTAGAAGAAACAAAGATTGTAAAAACTACAGCATAAAAAAAGAAGCAGAACATATCTGCTTCTTTCAAAATTTAGTTAGGCAACACATAAAACATCATAAGAAAATGCATCACACTACCGGCTAGAACAAACAAATGCCAGACGGCGTGGTGGAACGGAAAGCTGCGCCATACATAAAAGATACTGCCGAGCGTGTAGATGATTCCGCCTGCAACGAGGAGTTGGATGCCCGCTGGTGGCATGTTTGCCGAAATATCTTGAAAGGCGAATGTGATCAGCCATCCCATCGCTACATAACCTAATGTTGATAACACAACGAACTTTTTCGTAAAAAAGACTTTAAACACGACACCAAAGATTGCGAGTCCCCAAACGACTCCAAATAATGTCCAGCCCAGTGCTCCGCCTACGACGATCAGCACGATTGGGGTATACGTTCCTGCAATAAAGAGATAGATGGCAGCGTGATCCATGATCTCAAATAAATCCTTAACCCGTCCTTTAGGAAAAGCGTGTACGAGGGTTGAAGCTGAATAGAGCGTCAGCATCGTTCCTCCGAATACGGCGAAGCTAACAATATGAACCGCTGTTCCTTTCCATACGGCAAACACGAGCAGAATGGAAGTAACCGCTACACTAAGAAGGACACCGAGTCCGTGTGTGATGGCATTTGCTATCTCTTCGCGTTTTGAAAATACATGTGTACTCATTTCGTTCACCTTCCTTTACGTTATGGTCAGTATATCAGAAAATGGCTTCCTTTAACCAATTAAAGAACATAAAACAATTGTTAACTTGAGAGTGGTTGATTTCCGCTCCAGGTTGCACGCTTTCCATGGGGCGAACGGTGAGCCTCCTGCCACTACGTGCCATTAGGAGTCTCCACCAGTCCACTCGTCCCATAGGAGTCGGCAACCTTCCGCTACAATCAACTTGCATAGGATGAGACAATGAAAGATCACCAATGTTGTTTAGGCTGAAAGCAAGTACTCTGGAAATGGACATCAATTTCTTTTAAGAAGGCTTTTTTTAAAAGATTATTGCTAATGAGTATTTCTTATTTCCTTCTTCGACTATTGATTGTAGTGAAAGATGCGAGCCTCCTGCGGGACAGGTGGGCAGTCGGAAGAGTGGAAATGGCTCGTTCAGCTCCGACCAGCAAAAGTTGAATGGGCAATGAAGGCGCAATTTGCTTTCTTGAACATTTAACTTTTGACCTCGAGGGGCTAGCCATTGCAACTAGACAGGTGAGACACTTATTCGGAAACGTACGAATGTGGCTCACCGCCTGCCCCGCGGAAAGCGAGCATCTGCAACGGAAATCAACTACATTCAAAAGAGACAATGAATACGAAAACAGCCTTTAATAATAAATCTCTAAAAAGAAGGAATCTTTCTCAACGGAGAGGAAATAGATAAGATTACAGACTTGATAGATAAAGAGAGGGTCACGATTATGGAGGTCACGCGTTATTCGTCTATACCGGCTTTTTATAGTGAAGTTGAGGAATTCCTGCTATGTCAGGAAGATCGAGCAGGAATCATGCTTGGTAACTGCCTGCGTTTTCAAGACAAAGTATGGGAGGGGGAGCAGCCTTTCCTTGCTACCGTTAAACAGAATGGAAAGATCATGCTATCAGCCATGCTGATTCCGCCTTACGCTTTATTACTTTTAGAAAAAGAGGAATCAGATGGTGTTGCGGCTGTCCCGCATTTGGTTCGCTATTTGCTCCAAGAAGACTATTATGTGCAAAAAGTCATGTCACCGAAAGCTGTTGGAAAGGCGTTTGCACACGAGTGGACGACTGCTCATCATCTAGAAGAAAAATTGCTGATGGATCTGCGTCTTTACACACTTCCTTCTGTTATCCAGCCTGCAGCCCGAGCCGGCCGTTTAAGGATGGCAACAAAAGCTGACTTAGCTTTCTTGCCGCGTTGGATCGTAGAGATGACAGAAGAAACGAAGCTGATTATGACGATGGCAGAAGCAGAAGAGTATGCAAAAGCACGGGTGGAGAGCAAGTTTCTTTTTATATGGGAAGAGGATGGGAAGCCGGTTTCGATGGCTGCTAAGACAAGGCCGAATGTAAAAGGTGTCTCCATCAATTTGGTCTATACGCCAAAGAATCTTAGAGGTAAAGGGTATGCGAGCGCTTGTGTTGCTGCATTAAGCGATCACCTGTTGAGTGAAGGATTTACGTTCTGCACCCTTTATACGGATCTCTCAAATCCTACTTCTAATAAAATCTATCAAAATATCGGTTATGAACCAGTATGTGATTATATCGAACTGAAATTTAACGAAAGAAGAACAGAGCGACCGGCTTGATTACCGGTAAGCTTTGTTCTGATTCTTCATTTGTATATAGTTTGTTATGTATTTTCGTGCACCGCCTAACGTGTCTTTCGGAAGCTGATCATGTTTAAAATATTGAAAATCATGTGATTCATTGAGATCGATCGTTAGTTCGCCACTTACAGAATGAGCCGTATATACAGCGGTTACGGCATACAGTTCATCACCGTTTGCATTTTTAATATAATGATCTTGGCCAGAATAGACATGAAGCTGGGTCAAGCCTTCAACGTCGAGTCCTGTTTCTTCTTTCACTTCACGAATCGCCGTTTCTTCAAAGCTTTCACCAAGTTCCATCAGACCACCGGGCAGTCCCCAACCGCCATCGGTACGATGTTGTAATAATATTTCATCCTTTTCATTCACAATAATAACAACAGAGCCAGGTAGGATGAGTGGTGCGGTTCCTACATATTTCCTAAGATCTTCATAGTAAGCCATCAAATCGCTCCTTCCTAACCAACATTTTACATAAAATATGTTAATAATTCATCTAAAAGTGGAACACTGAATAAAAAGATCGAGGGGAGTTTTGGAATGGAAGCCTTCGCTAGACCCCGTGTGGTGGTAAGTAAATGTCTTGAATTTGATGCATGCCGATACAATGGTGATGTGATATATAACGATGTGATCAAAAAACTGATGGATTATGTAGACTTTGTTCCTGTATGCCCAGAAGTAGAAATCGGACTTGGTACGCCACGAGAAACGATTCGTATTGTGAAAAAGGGTGAAGATCATTTTCTTCTTCAGCCATCAACGCAGCGTGATATAACGAAGGAGATGCGTACTTTTTCAGATGGTTATTTGGCTGGAATTATTGATACAGATGGATTTATTCTGAAGACGCGTTCTCCTTCTTGTGGATTAAAAGAAGTGAAGGTGTATGCCTCGACTGAAAAAGGGCCTGCCATCGGGCATTCGAGCGGGTTGTTTGGAGGAAGAGTCGCTGAGCTATATTCCCATTTAGCCATCGAAGAAGAAGGACGGTTAAATAATTTTACGATTCGTGATCGTTTTTATACGAAGCTTTTTACGCTCGCTGCCTTTCGAAATATACTGCCGCAGGGACTTCAAGCGATTAAAAGCTTTCATGAGAAAAATCAGTTTCTGTTTATGGCCTATAGCAACCCAACGTTAAAAGTGATGAACCGGATCTTAAAAAAAGAGCAGGAAAATGGAGAAGAACGAACGATACAACTGTATGCTAAAGCGATGAACAAATTGTTTAATCGTACGGCAAGAAGCGATTCTAACCGGAAAGTGGCGTACGAGATCTTCAAACGGTTTCAGCCGCATCTATCTCCAAAAGAAATCGCCTTTTTTGAAGAGCTTCTTCAGAAGTATGCGAACAAAAAAGAACCGTTTTCAAGCGTAGCTACGATTTTAAAGTCGCATGCTATACGCTTTGAAGACAGTGAGATTCTCGGTCAGACGTTCTTTGCACCGTACCCTGAAATTCTGCTTGAGATCTCAGACTCAGGCAAGGGACGAGATTATTAAAACGAGCGCATACAACAGGGGGATGGTTAGACAGGAAAGAACCGTACTTAACATAACCCCCGCTGCCGCAAAAGAGGCATCCTCTCCATAACGCTCTGCATACATGGAGATGCTTGGAGCGGAGGGCATCCCGGCAGTTATAACGGCAACTGCTATTAATGGAAGAGGCAACGATAAGAAAACAAAAGGAAGTAATAGAAAAGGAAAAAGCAGCAGCTTGTAAAAACTGGCTAGCCATAAGTGTGAACTTTTTAAAAAGCTCGTTAAATGCTGTAACGGTAAAGCTCCCAAAATAACGCCGATCAACAACATCGAAAGTGGAACAGTAGGTTTTCCTAGCATTTCTAAAGTGTTGGATAAAGCACTAGGAAGGGTTCCTGGCAGGAGCATGAAGATTAAGCCAACGAGTGTGGAAATCACACCCGGATTTAAAAAGACGCTTCGCCAAGGCAGAGTCTCGGAATGACGAGCAAATAAATAGATGCCGTATGTCCAAATCCACAAGAGATAGACAAAGTTAAAGAATGTGGCAAACAGCACTCCTGTTTTTCCAAATAATATAAAACAGACCGCAATGCCTAGAAAACCTTGATTTCCAAAAATCATGATCCCTTCTAAGGCATTTTTCTGTGTGTCTACGATCTTCAATCTCCTAATCGTCCACCAAGAAAAGAGGGAGGAAATAAGTAATACGAATATAGACATTACGGACAGCCAACCGAACTGTTTTAAATTTTCGATGGAAAAGGAAACATCCATTCCGAAGATGATCAATGCAGGTAACGTTACATTTAATAAAAGTGCTGAAAGTGTGCGTTCACTGCCAGATGGCAAGATCTCTTTCTTTCGAAGGATATAACCGAGTAGAGCAATGCTGTACAATAGGGTTAATTCTTGCATAAAAGGAGCAAGTTTCATTTCTTTCAGCCTCCTTACTACAAGCATATGGAGGATGTGTAGATTAAGTGATACAAACGCAGTTAGGAGGATGATTCATGCTGATGGCAAAAGGCGAGATTCTTTTCAGGCAAGGAGAAGAAGGGCCATTGTTTCGGTTAGATAACGGTTTATTAAAAATTGTTCGTGTTCATGAGGATGGAAGCCAAGTCTTGCTTAATTTGATTGTTCCAGGCGAAGTGATTCCGCATCATTCATTAACGAGTCCAAATGAGTATAACGGAACAGCGATCGCCCTATTACCTAGTGAGATCACGCGGATCGAACCCCAGCAATGGTATCGTTCACTTGAAGAGGATCCTTACAAGTACAAAGAAGTGGCACTAATGCTAGAAACGAAACTAAGGATGATGCAGCAGCGCATCAATCAGATGTCTACTTTGACACCAGAAGGAAAGATCAGAAAGCTTCAAAACTGGTTTGCGAATTATTTTCCTGATATTCAGATTGAAAAAGTGCTGACTCAAGAAGAAATCGGACAGTTTGTTGGCTTAAGACGAGAGACGGTCAACCGGGCACTTAAGAAGATTTAATGAAATGTCAAAGATTTTACATACATATGAACGTAAGATTTTCGCTTCTTTAACAAATGATACCTGTATAAAAGTTAAAGGAGTGATTGTGTGATGAAAAAGTTTATCCCTCTTGCACTTGCGTTTTCCGTACTAACGAGTGGTGCAGTTACGGTGTCGGCTGCAAATCAAGAAAAGGTTCAAGTGGAGGCTCATAAAAGAGGTCAGCACTTTAAGCAGATGAAAAATTTTGAGAAGCAGGTTCATAAGGCAAACGCGCTTAAGATTGAACGGTTAGAGATTCAAAAAGATATCGTAAAAAAGAAAGACCAGCTTTTCGACCTGCATGTAAAAGCTGGGGAGCAGAAAGTAAAAGAAAAACGAAGCGCGAACAAAGCCGGCTGGCAGGAGATGAAACAGATTCATCAAGAGTTAAGGACTCTGCACAGTCAAGCACATGAAACAAAAAAAGCGATGCACGAAGCTTTACGAGCAAATAATGAGAAGCTTGCGCTAGAGAAGATGAATCAGTGGTTGAGCCTTAATGAGAAAATTAATAATAAGCTAAGTGAAAAATCCGCTAAGTTGGATGAGGTCTTGGCTAAGCATAAGTAAACTGCAATAACAAAAAATGTTGAGGCAACAAAATTAGTTGCCTCAACACTTTTTATAATCATTTATTTTGATTTATGCTTAGGCGTATAGTCTGGATAATCGGTAATGATGCCATCAACACCTGCATTTAATAATGGTTGTACTTCTTGCTTGTTTCGAACCGTCCAAGCCATGATTCCCATATGACGCTCATGTACTTCATCTACGATTGAAGAATTAACAAGCGTTTTGCTAGGGTTTACAAATTCCGCATATGTAGCAAACTCATCGAGCTTTGCTTCGCTTAAATCTGTGACGCGGGAAGTAAGTACACCAACAGGCACTCTAGGAAGCAACTTGTCCATCTGTTGCATAGAACCAAACTCAAATGATTGAATGATAATCTTATCATGAGCTGGTAGATGCATGTTTCGTTCCTTTATGGCTGCAGCTACTTTTTCTTCAATCTCGGGATAGTAATAGGTTGCTTTTAATTCAATCAGAATGCCAGTTTTTCCGCGAAACTCATCGAGTACTTCTTCAAAAGTAGGAACTTTCTCTCCTATAAATTCTTCCCCAAAGTAGCTTCCAGCATCAAGTTGACGAATCTCTTCTAATGTATGATCTTTTACATAGCCCGTTCCGTTTGTTGTTCGATCTAACGTAACGTCATGAATAACTACGAGCTCACCGTCTTTAGTTTCTTGTACATCAATTTCAATATAATCGGACTTCATATCTACGCCCTTATGGAACGCGGCCATCGTATTCTCTGGCGCATACCCTGATGCTCCGCGGTGTGCGACAGTTTGGACGCGATCAGACGGGTCGTAAGCGAGTGTTGAAGTACTGTAGATCGAACCAATAATCCCCATTGAAAGTAATGACGCAACTGCTGTCTTCTTCATGCTCATGTTATTCATCCCCTTATCATTGTATTGTATGGTCCGTGAACCTGCCCGCCTCATGCAACAAGCAAGATCACATTCATTATGCTAACAAAGGAAAATGGGGAAAGAATGGTCAGAACCTCCTTAGTATTTTAAAGAAAATAAGGTCTATATGAGGGGATATCTTAACAAATGGCCGTTCTGTAAAGGTGGGGTGAAGGAGATGTCGCTATTGTAAAGGGAAAGAAAAAAAACCAGGCATTTTAGACGCCTGGTTTCTGAAGGTCTTCCGGATGGTTGAAGCTTCTAGCAATATAGATAAACGGCGTAGAAGCCGCTGACACAACAAACTTGATTACATACGTCGTAAAGAAAATCTGAATCCAAACATCCCATGAGAACACACCAGCAAACGCAATCGTACAAAAGATAAGCGTGTCGATCAGCTGGCTAACCATCGTACTTCCGTTATTACGAATCCAAAGTTGATCAGGGCGTGAAAATCTTTCCTTCAACTTTGCAAAAAGTTTAACATCTAGATACTGACTGATTAAGTAAGCAGCCAGACTACCGATCACAAGTCGAGGCATAAATCCAAAGATGGCTTCAAGATGTGGCTGGAAGATGTCACTTTCGTGCGGTTGGAACACGAGCACCATCTGCATGATGACCGTCGTCATAATGAGTGTGAAGAAACCGAACCATACCGCTTTCTTTGCTTCTTTTTCCCCGTACTTCTCGTTGATTAGATCCGTTGCTAAATAGATGGTTCCATAGATTACATTACCGAGAGTCATAACAAGCCCGAACATCTCGATCGTTTTTACAACCTGAAGGTTTGCAAGAATCGTAGCGGCAGCGATCCAAGCATACAGTCCTGTTCGACCGAACCACTTATAGCATGTTAAAAACAATATAAAATTAACCAGTGCAAATGCTACACCAAAATAAAAATTAAACATAAAAAATCCTCCTAGTTTTGATAACGCGGGAGTTTTCGAACCGCGAAATACGTTTAACACAACAGTTCCCCATTATAAGTCAGTTTTTGTAATTAATCAATAAACCATATAAATATGTAGCGCATGAGTAGTTTATAATCTCTTTCTTTGTGCAATACATAGTGTAGATTGATTATTGTTTACAGAAAAAACGGAAATACTGCTTGTAATAGATAAAGCACACTAAGGAGCAGGTGTATGATAACTTTTGATAATGTTTCTAAAGAATACGGGGATGGAACGTCCGCGGTTCGCGATCTGAATTTAACGATACAGCCAGGAGAATTTTTCATTGTAATCGGTCCGAGCGGATGTGGAAAAACAACGATGCTTAAGATGATCAATAGACTGATCAGCCTGACTAAAGGCACGATTTCCATCGATAACAAGAGAATCAGTGATTACAATATTGATGAACTACGTTGGAATATCGGGTATGTGCTGCAGCAGATCGCTTTATTTCCTCACATGACAATTCTAGAGAATATTAGCATCGTTCCCGAGCTAAAAGGATGGGACAAAGAAAGAATTCGTAAAAGAGTGGATGAGCTTCTTGATATGGTCGGCTTAAATCCTGAAACGTATCGAGACCGCAAGCCTAATGAACTCTCTGGTGGGCAACAACAGCGGGTAGGTGTCGTACGAGCGTTAGCTGCAGATCCTAACATTATTTTAATGGATGAGCCTTTTAGCGCTCTAGATCCGATCAGCAGAGAAAAGCTGCAAGAAGATCTTTTTAATCTTCAAAGAAATATTAAGAAGACCATTGTTTTCGTGACTCATGACATGAAGGAAGCTTTGAAACTGGGAGACAGGATTTGTGTGATGAATGAAGGTTCTATCGTACAAGTGGGAACGCCGGACGAGCTGCTCGAAAACCCTGCCGATGATTTTGTAAGAAATTTCGTAGGAACAGAGAGTATGAGTTCTGTTGAAAATATGGATCTTCGAAAGCTTATCATTCCATTGAAAGCAGATGAAATTGGAATGGATTATCAATTACCTTCCCTTTCAGTGAAAACGAGTATTACAGAGGCGCTCGATATCTTAACCCGTGAAAATGAAGTGACGGTTGAAGATCATGGTGCAATCATAGGAACACTTAACAGACAAGCTGTTATTCAATATCTTGCAGATCGCTTGCAGGAAAGAGGTAGCAGAGATGAATAGTTTCTTGCAAGTATTTCAAGATCGAAAAGGTGAACTCGCAAGTGCACTGATCGAGCATATTCAGATTTCGTTTATTGCACTTCTCTTTGCCGTGGTTATTTCAATCCCTCTAGGTATCTATCTAACGAAAAAACCAAGAGTGGCTGAACCGATTATCGGAGTGACTGCTGTGTTGCAGACGATTCCGTCACTTGCTTTACTAGGTCTGTTGATTCCGCTGTTTGGGATCGGTAAGGTGCCGGCCATTATTGCACTTGTTGTTTACGCACTGCTCCCGATTTTAAGAAACACATATACAGGAATTAAAGAAGTTGATTCTTCATTAATTGAAGCAGCGAGAGCGATGGGGATGAACACGAGAAAGCGGTTGATGAAGGTTGAACTTCCTTTAGCGATGCCTGTTATTATGGCCGGAATCCGTACGTCCATGGTCTTAATCATAGGAACGGCAACACTTGCAGCTTTAATCGGAGCGGGTGGACTCGGTGATATCATCTTGCTCGGTATTGACCGCAATAACACGATGTTGATCGTGCTTGGTGCCGTACCAGCTGCATTGCTCGCGATTTTATTTGATTTTCTGCTCAGAAGATTAGAGCTTCTTTCTTTTAAACGAGCGCTAACAACGGTCAGCGCATTTTTGATAGCCGCTCTTTTAGTTATACTTGTTCCTTTTGCGATGAAAGGCGGGCAAGAAGATATCGTCATAGGTGGTAAGCTAGGTTCTGAGCCTGAGATTTTAATCAACATGTACAAACTTTTAATTGAAGAAGAAACCGATTTAAATGTGGAGCTGAAGCCGGGACTTGGTAAAACGTCCTTTGTGTTTAATGCGTTGAAATCTGGGAGTATTGATATCTATCCAGAATTTACAGGCACAGCGATTGCAGAGTTTTTAAAAGAGAACGCATCAAGTACAGATAGCGAAAAAGTATATGAACAAGCTCGAAGCGGGATGGAAAGTAAGTTTGATATGCAATTGTTAAGCCCGATGGCATATAACAATACGTATGCGCTTGCTGTTCCTGAACAATTGGCGAAAGAGTACAACTTAAAGACGATTTCGGATTTAAAGAGTGTAAGCCAAAGTCTGAACGCCGGATTTACGTTAGAATTTTCGGATCGCGAAGATGGCTATAAAGGCATCCAAAAGCTATACGATATTCAGTTTGCGAATGTGAGAACGATGGAGCCGAAGCTAAGATATAACGCGGTGAAAAAAGGTGAAATCGATGTGGTTGATGCCTATTCTACAGACAGCGAACTGCGTCAATATAAGCTTACCGTGTTAGAAGATGACAAAAAGCTGTTTCCTCCTTATCAAGGTGCACCTATGCTTCGTAAAGAAACGGTAGAGAAGCACCCGGAGTTAAAGAAAGCTTTAGATAAACTTGCAGGAAAAATCACAGATGATGAAATGCGTGAGATGAACTATAAAGTGAATGTTGGGGGAGAGTCACCTAAGAAAGTAGCGGAAGATTTCTTGAAGAAGGAAGGACTTCTTTAAGCTTCTACCATCATCCATTAAGATTCGACAAAAATTTCCCGGAAAATAAAACATCCATGCAGTCTTGTCTGCATGGATGTTTTTATCGTTTATAAATCAACAGTGAGAATTAGAGGATTCGAGATAGTTTTTTCCTGATCATCTACCACTTCACTAGATGTGATGGTAATTGTTTTTAGGTTTTCAACATTGGTTTTGTTTAGTATAAATCCTAAGCTACCCATCTTTTCTTCTCCGGGTTTAATCTCTCCGTTTAGTTCCTCCAGATAAAAGTCTTCTTTCCACGTGACAGTTTCCCCTTGATCGGTTTCAATTTGAGCGATTGGATTGAAATGAACACTTTTCTTCCCTTTATTTTCAATTTTTACGTTTACTCGTACATAAGGGAACTCATCTTGTTTAGTGTAGCCATGGAAGAAATCTATCAGATCTACAGATGGTGCATAGTGTAATACTTTCACTTCATCGATCGTAAGCGCAATAGAATCAGACTTCAGTTGTTTATTAACTTTTGCATATTTCTTTAACGTTATGGACCCATCTTGGTCTTCCACTTTTTTATTAATTTCCGTTAAGTTTGTATCATCTGAAGCTTGAGAGCTATCGGTATAGGTTTGTTTTTCTGTCTGATTTTTCGTTTCAGATTTATTTGATTCATTCTGTTGATGGTTTGTGTGGGTTTCCTTTTTCTTGTCCGCCTCTGACGCGCAGCCCGTTACAAGCGAAGCTGAAAGAAACAGCATGATCCAACCTTTGAAAGGCATGGAAGCACCTCCTAAAAGATAAGCACCCCGTTGAATAACGGGATGCTTTTTTGGTTAGATTGACCTAATTGTACAAAATTTATTTTCCGAAAGAGAATTTACTTTTTTCTAAGATCGAAAAAATCTCTTTAGCTGTGTCAGTATTGTCAATCTTGCCAGAGAATTTCTCCATTCCTGGTCCGTATGCATAGACGTTTACATCTTCACCGGTATGTCCGTCTGTTGTCCAACCAGTTCCTGTGCGTAAATCAAAGATTTTTTCGATGGCGTTATCGATTTCTAATACATCACCGCTTTTTTGTTGAGCGGCTTTAACGGACTCAATTTCTTCTGAAGTCAATTCAAGGTCGATGTACTTCTTTAAAGTCTCTTCTACAGGTGCTCCATTTGCGATTTGTTTTGCGATGAAGTCAGGCGTTTTCTTCGCTGCTTTAATAGCAGATGGATCCCATTTGTAATCTCCATCACGGCCCATTGTCATTCCACCTGTTGAGTGGTCAGCTGTTGTGATGACAAGAGTGTGCTTGTCCTTTTTAGCAAATTCAATGGCTGATTGGAAAGCTTGTTCAAAGTCTTCCATTTCGCTCATTCCGGCAACTACATCATTGTCGTGACCAGCCCAGTCGATCTGGCTTCCTTCTACCATTAAGAAGAAACCTTTGTCATTCTTATTCAAGCGGTCTAATGCAGAATTCGTCATTTCTTTTAAAGAAGGTTGTTCTTGTGGACGATCGATTTTTTTATCAAGCTCTTTTGGAGCAAACAATCCAAGAACCTGTTCATTTTCATCTTTCAGCATCTGATTCTTGTTCGTTACATAAGAGTAGCCGTCTTTCTTAAATTCATCTGTGATGTTGCGGTCTTTACGATCAAAATAGCTAGTACCACCACCAAGAATAACGTCTACTTTATGCTTCCCATTCACCATATCATCATAATAATCATCAGCAATTTGGTTGTAATTTTCACGTGACTCATCATGTGCACCGAAAGCTGCTGGTGTTGCATGGTTGATTTGAGAAGTTGCAACTAATCCCGTGGACTTTCCATTTTGTTTCGCTTGCTCTAGAACGGTTTTAACATCTTGTTTTTCCATATCAACAGCAATAGCACCGTTATACGTTTTGATTCCTGCAGACATTGAAGTGGCAGCAGCGGCTGAATCTGTTACGCTTTCTTTCTTATCATGTGAATATGTGGATTGCATGCCCACTAAATAGTTATCGAATTTTGTTTCTTCCATCATCGGTGTTTTTGGATTATCTTTAAAAGCACGATATGCGGTCGTGTAAGTCGGTCCCATACCATCACCGATTAAAAAGATCACGTTTCTTATCTCATTCTTCTTATGCTTTTCATCAGCAGATGCTTGATTTATAACGAAACCACTAATGGCAAGTGTTCCTGCCACTGCAACAGATAGTACTTTTTTTGAAATAGTCATAATTGCCTCCTGTTGTTTTCAGTTGTCTTACAGTGAGGAATTATACTCCGATAATATTTTGAAAAGATTATGAGAATGTTAAGATTGTGTAAACGTATGGGAAAAAGGTGCTATGTAGTCTGCAGATTGTGCGGGTAAAAAAGTAGTGGGTATGATAAGATTTGTCGAAAATCGGATAAAAAAATTTATGTACGGATATAATTCTACTTAGTACGGAATTAATGCTGTTTAGCTCGTATAAAAATGAGATTACCTCGTAAAAAAATGGAGTGTCTGCCTTGAACGGGCAGATGCCGAATATGTCCACTAGGAATATACAAAAAAGAAACTAGACTCAACATTCTGAGCCTAGCTTCTTTTCATTCGATCCATTATACAGTTTGAACTGTTTTTTCTAATGCTACTTCTGCTGAAACGTAGTCATAACCAAGGTCAGTTGCCACTGCTTCGTATGTTACGAATCCACCAGCTGTGTTAAGACCCGCTTTTAAAGATGGGTTTTGAGCGATTGCTGCTTGTGCACCTTTGTTAGCGATCTGTAGTGCATATGGAACCGTTACGTTCGTAAGTGCGATTGTAGACGTACGAGGCACAGCACCAGGCATGTTTGCAACTGCATAGTGAACAACTCCGTGCTTGTCGTATGTTGGGTTGTCATGTGTTGTGATGCGGTCAACCGTTTCAAAGATACCGCCTTGATCGATCGCTACGTCAACAACTACAGATCCTGGAGTCATGGACTTGATCATTTCTTCTGTTACTAATTTAGGTGCTTTCGCTCCTGGGATAAGTACAGCTCCGATCACTAGATCAGATTCAGCTACAGCTTGTGCAATGTTTAATGGATTAGACATTAATGTTTGGATGCTGTTTCCGAAGATGTCATCAAGTTGACGAAGACGATCTGGGCTAAGGTCGATGATCGTAACGTCAGCACCAAGTCCAATCGCAACTTTTGCTGCGTTCGTACCTACAACACCGCCACCGATGATTGTTACTTTACCGCGACGTACTCCTGGTACACCTGCAAGAAGGATACCTTTTCCGCCTTTTGGCTTCTCAAGGAACTGAGCACCGATCTGTGCAGACATACGTCCTGCTACTTCACTCATTGGCGTTAATAGTGGAAGTGTACGGTTGAACTCTACAGTTTCGTAGGCGATTGCTGTAACGCCGCTATCTGTTAATGCTTTTGCCAATGCTGGCTCAGCAGCTAAGTGTAAGTAAGTGAAAAGAATTAGGTCTGAACGGAAATATTTGTACTCAGAAGCTAAAGGTTCTTTAACCTTCATTACCATTTCAGCTGCCCATGCGTCTTGCGCTTCTGCTACGATTTCAGCTCCTGCTGCTGCATAATCTTCGTTCGTAAATCCGCTGCCAACACCTGCGTTATTTTCTACAAGTACTTTGTGGCCTGCTGCTGTAAGTGTAATAACACCTGATGGCGTAATCGCTACGCGGTTTTCATTATTTTTAATTTCTGCTGGAACTCCAATAATCATTTGTGAATCCTCCTATATAAGTAAACTCTTTGAGTGCGTTTTCAATTGTGATTTCAGTATAGTTCGAGGGATTGAGCTTTTCATTGTGTTGAAACTAGAAAATGAAAAAAAGCATTTGTGATAATTCACAAACGCTCTTGTTTAAATAACCGATTCATCTTGAAATCAAGATAGATCATAATCTTTTGATGAGGGCTCTTCATATCAATATTCGTAAGCTCGCTGATTCGTTTTAAGCGATACAGTAATGTGTTCATATGGATATGAAGCACTTCTGATGCTTTATTCAGGTTCTCATCTAACGTTAGATACGTTTCTAATGTGTGATAAAGCTCAGTCTTGTGCTGCGCATCATATTCTTGTAGAGTCCTGATCATTTCATTGTGGTAGCTCTGTCTTTGTTGTTTTTCATAAATGGCATCTAAAAATTGGTAGATGCCTAATTCGTGATAACCGTTTAAGGTTAACGTTTCTCCGCCGAGCTTTT
Organism: Fictibacillus sp. 7GRE50; assembly: GCF_015903875.1. Taxonomy (NCBI): domain Bacteria; kingdom Bacillati; phylum Bacillota; class Bacilli; order Caryophanales; family Fictibacillaceae; genus Fictibacillus; species Fictibacillus sp. 7GRE50. The sequence continues at coordinate 1,290,673 of NZ_JACZDW010000001.1, read as the reverse complement.
CCTGAACAGCTAATACACTTGAAGCTTCTTTATAGCTTTTTTCCACGTTTGAAAAAGAGGATACTAGACTGCCATAAGCTGCTTTTATATCAGATACTGAAAAACGTTCTTTCATATGTGTAAAAAAGGACTCTACAAAGGACTTGGCGAGCTCTAAAGGCGGTTCTTTGCCAACAGGTGAGGCGAGAAGGAGCATTTGATTCGCGTCAGCCGCAGATAGGAGAACATTAATTTTCTGGTTGACCGCCGCGAGATACAGGATATCTTTTTCGATCGCTGGTGTGATCTCATCTTCAAGCTGCAGAATAAAAACGGCTGCAGGGAGAACCGGCAATATGTTGAGTTCGTGCAGCTTTTCTAAAATATGCTCTTCATGCGGGAGGTTGCCCGTGAGCATCTTCCAAAATAGCTCTTGTCGGTTTTCTTCTTTCTTTTTTGTACCGATTTGCATCTGAAGAAGCTGACTTTTGGCTGAAGCTGCAGCAAGCTTTAACAATTGCATATCATCTGATGTTAATTGTTTTTCCACTTCAAGGACCCAAATATATCCGAGAACTTCGTTGTTCTTTCGAATTGATACTGCTACTCGATCACCAAGCCCGACGTTTTGTATCGTGCCGACACGAACAGGGTCATCGCTCTCTTGTAATCTAGGAATCACGCCGTCTTTCCATAGACTGTTCACTACTTTTTCAGGCACACGCCGTCCGATGATGGTCGCGATACGTGCAGGATCTGTCCCGTCTTCATGTGTACTGTAAGCAAGGAGTCGATGATTCTGATCTTCTATCGTTACAGGGCACGACAAAACGTCGCTGATCTTGTCTGCTAAATTTTCAAGACTGCCGAAAGTTCCTTTAAAAGGATCAGATTGATAGTTCTTCATTACTTTTGTCTCCCGCCGTTAGTTTCTCTCTGCTTACATTCTACCGAAAAAGGGAATTGGATTACAGGAGAAAAGAGATAGATTGTAGAATTGGTAATACAGGAATGGAATGTAAATGAATGGGAGGCCTTTCTAATGAAGTTTAGTGAATTTACATATGAACGTCCTGATGTTAAAAGTCTGAAAACAGAATTTGAAGAAGCGGTAAAGGTTTTTAAAGAAGCGAGATCAGCGGATGAGCAGAACGAGGCGATGAAAAAGGTCGTAGCTCTTCGCAACAGTTTTGAATCAAAAGCTAGACTGGCCAAGATCCGCCACACGATTAATACGGAAGATGTTTTTTATAAAGAAGAGCAAGCGTTCATGGATGAAAATCTGCCAGTCTATCAAGGGATGGTTACGGCGTTTCATGAAGCGCTCGTTCAGTCTCCTTTTAAAGATGAGCTCGAGCGTAAATGGGGCAGTCAGCTGTTCCGCTTGGCTGAATTAAAAGTGAAGACGTACTCTGAAGATGTACTAGAGGACCTCAAGCAAGAAAACAAATTGAGCTCAGAATATGTGAAAGTGATGGCATCTGCAAAGATTGAGTTTGACGGAAAAGAATTGAACCTTGCTCAACTCTCTCCTTACGTTCAATCTGCAGATCGCGAAACGAGAAAAGCGGCGAGCATTGCCGCGAACGCTTTCTTGAGTTCGAACCAAGAAAAGTTTGATTCGATCTATGATGAGCTCGTAAAGCTACGAACTGGAATCGCGAAAAAGTTAGGGTACTCGACCTTCACAGAGTTGGCGTATGATCGTATGGGAAGAACGGATTACAACGCGGCAGATGTAAAAGTGTTTCGTGAGCAAGTAAAAGATATCATCGTTCCGCTTTGTACAAAGTTAAAGAAACGTCAGCAAAAGCGTATCGGACTCCATGAGTTTAAGTTTTACGATGAGCCGTTCAGCTTTACGACAGGCAATCCTAAGCCTCAAGGAGATGCAGAGTGGATTGTGAATCAATCGAAGCAGGTTTTTAGTGGTTTATCGCAAGAAACAGGAGCGTTCTTCAATTATATGGCAGAAGATGAGCTCATGGATCTTGAAAGTAAGAGCGGTAAAGCGCCAGGTGGGTACTGCACGTATCTGCAGGACTATACGGCGCCGTTCATTTTTACAAATTTTAACGGATCAGATAACGACGTTCGCGTGCTGTTGCATGAGATCGGACATGCCTTCCAAATGTACACGAGCAGAGTGTTTGAAGTTCCTGAATATCAGTTCCCAACACTTGAAGCTTGTGAGATTCATTCGATGAGTATGGAGTTCTTAACGTACCCTTGGATGGATAAGCTGTTCGGTAAGGACACAGAAAAATATTTATACTCTCACTTAACAGGTGCGGTAGAGTTCATCCCGTACGGAGTTGCAGTTGATGAGTTTCAGCACTTTGTATATGACAATCCAGATGCATCAGCATCTGAACGCCGTTCGAAGTGGAGAGACCTTGAGAAAACCTATTTACCACACCGTGACTATGATGGGCTTGAGTACTTAGAAAACGGTGGTTTTTGGCATAGACAAGGCCACATTTTCCGCTCGCCTTTCTATTATATTGATTACACGCTCGCGCAAATCTGTGCTCTTCAGTTCTGGAAACGTGCTGGCGAGAATTCTGAGCGTGCTTGGGAAGACTATTTCGCACTTTGTCAAAAGGGAGGAAGTCTGCCTTTTACAAAGTTAGTTGAAGAAGCTGGCTTGATCTCTCCTTTTGAAAAAGGATGTGTAGCGTCTGTGGTCGGTGAAGTTGAGAAGTTTATTGCTACAGTCGATGAGGAGCAGTTTGCGAGAGCTTAATTGAATTAAGGTGGTAGGATGAGGAGAACCGGCCGTGTGCCGGTTTTTTCTTTTGTGTGGGCGATGGGATGGGGGTATAACTGCCGCAGAAAATGTCGACAAATGACATCTCGTGGATAAATCGGCGAAACTTTTGGATTCAAGTACGAAACTCGTGGATTCAACGCAAAAACTTGTGGATTGAAGCGCCAAACTTCTGGATTGAACTTCATCCATATCCGGAAATACCCCAGGGTGTATTCCTGCTAAGTTTCTCATTTTTTGAAGAATTATTGACACTTGGATGGGGAATGCTGTTTTCAGCTGCCTATATGTTTGTGAATAGGGTCTTGAGTGGTAAAATAATAAGGAATCTTAGAAAATTTAAAGACTTTTAGTGGAAAAGGAGTAATACAAAATGGCTGAAACCAAACAGCGTAACTATACACCGCTAATTATCGGGCTATCTATTGCGATTAACGTACTTGTGGCCGTGTTGTTCTTCCTGCCAGAGTATGAGGGAGAAATTGCTTTTGATGTAACGTTGCTGCCGCGATTGAACGCGATCTTTAACAGCTTCACATTCGTATTTTTGCTCGCTGCTCTTTATTTTGTTAAACAAAAAAACATCACGCTGCATAAGCGATTTATCTTGGCGGCATTTACGAGTACAACATTCTTCTTGTTGTCGTATGTAACGTACCACTATCTTACAGAATCTACGTCCTATGGCGGAGAAGGTCCGCTTAAGTACGTTTATTTCTTTATTTTGATCACTCACATCTTGCTTGCGATCGTTATCGTACCTCTAGCGTTAATCACTGTTACGAGAGGCTTTAACATGCAAGTAGAGAAACACCGTAAAATCGCTCGTTGGACGATGCCACTATGGCTGTATGTTAGTTTGACAGGTGTTATTGTGTATTTGATGATCGCGCCTTATTATTCATAAAAAAAACAGAGGACTTTTGCTGAAGACGTGGAACAGCAAAAGTCTTTTCTGTAGCGAGAGGAAATGAGAGATGAGCTGGTTTTGGATCATACCTGTCGTTCTCTGCGGATTCGGAATCGCTGTTATTGTTTATGGAATCCGTTATCAAAAAGAAGAAATTGAGCATAAAAAGCAGTATGACGCGAATTACAAAGGTGGCCGAGTCTCGGAAACGTTTTTCGGTGCTATTGTAGAATTTATCTTTGTAACGGTTATTGATAAGCTGGTCGGCTTTTTTCCGAAATGGTTCATCAAATTCTTCATCTTCATTATCGGAGCGGGTTTCTTAAGTCTTGGTGTCTATTTTTTTCAAGACATGCCTCGAAGGTTTTAATAAGCGATCCCCACACGTGACTGTAAAAAGTCACTCTTTTTTAAAAGAGAGAACGCAAAATGAGCGGTGTCTCCAGTACTGATCCGAGAGCCGTCGATAGGTAGAACGTCTTTCTCCGTTCTGTACGTGCCGGTAGGTTCCCCGTCTGGCAAATAAGTAGGACAAACAATCGTCCAGTTCAATCCGCTTTCTTGCAGTTGAGTATACGCCTTATGTTGATCTTCAGCTGCTCTTGTTAATTTGCGCTTAGATTCAGATGATTGGTAACGAAGCAGATGAGGTTCTGCCCTGCTTTGTAAGATGCCTGCTGTACCAATCGTAATGATACGCGAGATGCCTTCCTTTTTCATTGCTTCAATGATATTAGGCATACCCTCGGAAAGGACGTTAGCTCCGTCTGTTGAAAGAGCGCTGAAAACGACATCACAGTTGACCATCGCTTCAGCCACGGATTCTTTACTTAGAACGTCTCCTTTTGTAAAAGAAAGCTGACTCAAAATAGAGTGCGTAAACTTTTCGGGGTTACGCAAAAGTGCGGAAACGCTGATTTCATCCTGAAGCGCCATTTTAGTAAAATATTGTCCGACTCTTCCTGTCGAACCTAGTACGCATAGTCTCATAACATACCTCCTGATCGTTCTTTTCTTATCATATCATTTAATGTTAACCATAAAAAAAACCCTTACCGAAAGCTCGGCAAGGGAATTTTTTTATTGAAGGGTGATAACATCCGTGTATCGACTGTCGAGCTTATCGTCTCTTTCAGCGAATGCGACAACACGATATTTACCAGGTGCTACAGCTTGTCCGGAGATTTTTCCGTCCCATTGAAAATCGTTATACTGTTTCGGAACATCTTCGTAGCTGCCGATCAGACCGATTTCTTTCGTCAGGTTGCTATCGTATAAGAAAAGATTAACTTTGTCGGCTTCAGCAGGAAAGTAAGCTGAAAACGTGAATGCATTATTTCCTAGTTCTGTAGCGCTGATGCTAGTGATCGAAGGGAAGTCAGGCTCTTGTACAAAGAGAATCGTCGGCACTACAACTTCGTTTCTTCCGTCTTTGATGGTAATCGTTCCTTCGTGATAGCCAGGTGCCATCTTAGCAGCATCCACTTGTACTTTAAATTTAACATCCTTCGAGCTTTTACCATTAATTTTCACTTTTTTGTTTGTTGTTACTTTTACACCTTCAAGATCTACATCAAATTTGTATTCTTTTGATTTACGGCTTAAGTTCTTGATTGTAAAACGTTCTCCTCGTACTTCCTTGCCTTTCTTTTTGGAGAAGACACCAAACGAATGGCTGCCAGGAGATACGAGTGTATCTGTTTCAATCGCTTCAACAACACGGATGCTTCCAGCTCCTTGCGTATTATGCGGGTAAAGCTTTCCTGTAGCATCGAAAAGATCTTCCGCTGTATTCATAAGAGCTGCTTTAATATCTTCAACATCCCAGTTAGGGTGTGCTTCTAATAAAAGAGCTGCAGCACCTGCAACATGTGGAGATGCCATGCTTGTCCCTTGCTTCGCACCGTAGCCATGCGGATTTGCAGGGTCATGAGTCGGTACAGTACTTACGATGTTGACGCCAGGTGCTGAAACATCTGGTTTGATCATCCACGTATCCATTACAGGACCCCGAGAAGAGAAGTCAGCCATCAATTCACCGACTTGTTTATCAAACTTGGTGCCAAGTGTTACTGTTGTGTTTGGATTTGCACTTAACAAGCTCTTAAGTTGAACACCCTCAGCGTTCGTAAGCTTGATTGTTGGAACTGCCATTCCAGGCACATCCACGATCTCACCCGCAACGTTGTTATAGATGACCATCCCGATGGCGCCAGCGTTCTTTGCATTCGTTGCTTTATCTACAAACGCATACGTGCCTCGTTCTGCTAATACGAGCTTTCCTGCTACGTCTTTCCCTGCAAAATCAGCTGTTCCTGCTAAGCCAACATCAACGATTGGCAACGTTTTTCCGTTAAGTGCTAGAACAGATTCCTCAGACGGAAAGCCCATTACTTTTGCGGAAGAAAAACTAGCATTTCCTGCTTTTAAAGTAGCAGCATACACGTTATACGGAAGCTGTGTAGCTCCGACAGAAATGGCTTCTCTTGAAGTACCGGGAGAGCCGACCGTCCAGTTGTTTGGTCCGCTGTTACCGTTAGACGTTACGGCCACAACACCGTCAGACATCGCTTGATCAAGCGCGATACTCGTTGCCCAGTCCGGGTTGTTTAACGAATTTCCAAGAGATAGATTCATAACATCAGCGCCGTCTTCTACTGCTTTTTCAATTCCGGCAATTACATTTTCAGTCGAACCGCTGCCTCCAGGGCCTAATACGCGGTACGCTAATAATGTTGCATCAGGTGCTACACCTTTAATGCCGCCATCTGCCGCAACTGTACCCGCCACGTGCGTGCCGTGCGTAGTTTCAGCTCCTCTTGGATCGCCTTTAGGCGTCTCTTGTGGATCGTTGTCATTATCAACAAAGTCATATCCTTTGTAGTTACCGAATGCTTGATCGAGATCAGGATGTGTATAATCAACGCCTGTATCAATAACAGCAACCGTCACACCATCTCCTGTGTAACCCGATTCCCATGCTTGGTTAGCACCAATAAAAGGCGCTGAATTCATCATCTGAGGCGTAACATCATCGAATGAATGGTCACCCATGTCATCCCCTGTTGTGTGGTATTCAACATCAGGATAAACCGCTTTTACACCAGGCGTTGATAAAAGGTTCGGAATTTCATTTGCTGCAATCTCTAGTGAAAATCCAGAGAAAACATGATCGTACTCTTCTTTAACTTTATATGATTTGGAGCGTGTGGAGATTTCTTTTACCACAGCTTCACGTTTTGATTTTAGATTTGCTTTCGTTTGTTTTTTGCCTTTCTTTTTTGCCTCTAGTACAGAAGGTTCTTTTAATTCAACCATTACTTTTGTAACATGAGAAGAGTTTAAATTGTACTTCCCGTAAAGCGGTGCTAGGTCTGGCTGTGAATCATTTGTAGATGGAGCAGCAGATACACCAGAAAAAGCAGAAAAAACAAACGTACATGCTAATGTGAAACTAGATGTCTTGCGTAAAATACTTTTCATTCAAGCGTACACCCCTTATTTTTAATATCACGGTAATATTCTACTGCTGTGTTTAAATCCCTTGAGCACATGGTAAAAACAGATAATAGGTCCTTATATTGGAAGTTGAGGCGTTGGTCTTTTGTCCTTAAAACGTCATGAGCAAAACGTAACGCTAATTCTATAGACCCATGATAAGATGGGAATATTGTTTTTTGAGAGAAGACTGTACTATAAACATTTGTTGCTTATGACTTACTAAAAGAACATCCATGACAAGTTGATTGTAGTGCAAGGTGGGAGACTCCTGGGGGATCAGCGGGACAGGTGAGACAACTAAGGGCGCAAAGCGTCGAGGTGGCTCACCGCACGCCCCCCGGAAAGCGAGCACCTGAAACGGAGGTCAACTACTTTCAAGAGCAACCATGTATAAGGAAACAGGATTAGAAAGAAGGTGAACGAATGGCTAAAGAGGAAGGCTATGGAACGATTCAGGAGAACCGGATCATTCCATTATGGAGTCTAACAGTATGGCTTGTTGTCATGAACACGACGATGTTTAATGTAGCGTTACCGAGTGTGATCTCGGAATTTGATCTGAGTCCTACTGCGGGATCATGGATTGTTTCAGGCTATTCGATCGTGTTTGCCTTATCGACGATCACATTCAGTAGATTGTCAGATTTTATACCGATTGGAAGATTGTTATTTACAGGTGTCATCATCTTAGGAATCGCCTCCATCATCGGATATTTTTCAAATAGTTTTGAGTTTGTATTGATTAGCCGTATGGTTCAAGCAATGGGAGCCGGTGCGGTTCCAGGGCTAGGCATGGTGCTTGCCACAAGATACATTCCGATTTCAAGAAGAGGTCGTGCTATGTCGTTGATCTCATCTGCTGCATCTCTTGGCTTCGGGTTAGGACCTGTTATCGGAGGCGGTATTACACAATTGTTAGGGTGGAATTTCCTTTTTATCGTAACAGGCCTTGTGTTACTGTTGCTGCCAGTATTTAAGATCTATCTGCCTGTTGAACAAAAACGGGAGGGATCGTTCGACTTTGTTGGCGCACTGTTAACAGGTGGTGGAGTAACCTCATTATTACTCTATCTTTCTTCGTTTTCTTGGTACTTGTGGGGCTTGAGTGTACTATTCTTTGGCACACTCGTGTTTTATTCAAAGAAAAAGGAAGATCCGTTTATTCGTGTGAGTTTGTTTAAGAACACGCTGTATGTGTCGCTCTTAATCATCGGACTGATTGCGTTCATGACCCATTTTGCGCTGTTGTTCGTGATGCCGGTCATGTTGTCGAATCTATTCGGAAAAGAACCAGCAACGATTGGGTTTGTTATTTTTCCAGGTGCCATGCTTTCCGCGTTAGCAGCTATTTACGTGGGACGGTGGATCGATCGATTTGGAAACCTGCCTGTCATGCGAACGGGGCTTGTGGCACTGTTGGTGTCCGTCGTACTGTTTTCACTTTTTGCAACAAAAGCATTCTATCTAACAGCGATCTTTTACATGTTTACGAGCATCGGATTTTCTAGCTTAACGTCAAGTTTGGCTAATGAAAACTCTAGAATATTAAGCGAGGATGAAGTAGGTTCTGGAATGGGCATGCTTCAGCTTGTGCAATTTTTCGGTGGCGCACTCGGTGTAGCCGTTGCAGGACTCTTAATTGAGGGCCAGCAAGGAATGGCGTTAGATGCTATCTATCGAAATGTGTTTATTGTGTATACGATTCTCGTCATTATCGCGATTGTTATTTATCGAGTGAAAATAAAAAGAAATGTGAGCCTGGAACTTGAATAAGTTCTAGACTCACATTTTTTTATTTCAGCATCTTAAAGTCATAGGAATAGATAGACTTGCCTTTGATTGATTTGAGGATGTCGTTTAAACCGTTGATATTCATATTCTCTATCTTCTTTCCCTCGGTTAAGGAATAGTGTTCGATGTAGTATTTTTCTTTAAGCTTTTCATCATATCTTACGACGTAAAGGAAATCGTCTTTATAGAAAAGTTCCTCGTTATGCCTCACTCCGTCGTTTCGAACGTTGTTCATAGAGAATTTTTTGCTTACTTTCTCCGTTTTTGTGTCAAATGCAAATACCTCACCAAGGCCGTTTGCGTAGTAAAAGACGTTGTTATATAAGTGAGCGGAGTTTTTTATGTTGAATGGGTAGTGCGCTGTGATATTTTTTTCATTTCTATAAGAAGAAAGGATGAACTCATCTTGTGTCTGCGTCTTTTTATTGATCCGATACAGCACAATATCTGAATCGATTGTTTCTGTGACTTCTCCTAGCGTTTTCTGTCCCACAAAATAGTAAAACAAATCATCGCTTAGGATTGGAGACATGCTGCTAAAATCAGTTTCTTTGGAATGGTTAACTTTTAGAATATCTTGAGTATTCATCTCGTCCTTTGCCAACTTCACTTTTCTGATATGAAACTCTTCCTTTTGATTATCTTGAGTTAATACAACAATTTCACCTTGATCTAATCCTGAAGCGGCAATGTAATGGGGGATGTTTTCTTTATGAAAGCCTTCCTTGTTACCATAAAGAATATTCGAATCATACCCGCCGTTAGCACCTACACCTGTATTGAAAACAGTAAAGTACAATTTTTCTTTCTCCAAGTATCCTGTTCTTTCACCCGTATACTGGGATTTATCCATACCAAACTCTTTATATGTGTCTCCCACTAGACGGATTTTATTTTTATCGACTAACAAAACTTCATTTTGATTTGCAGCTACACTGCCGAGTTCTAAGCCTTTCATCTTAAATGCATTCGCTTCACCTTTGTCATTAATAAAGACGGCAAGGCTAACTCCTTTTCCATCCATGTCTTGATCCGCTGTTGTTGAAAAATAGAGTACTGCTTTCTTATCCGTTAAAAAATTTTCTTGCTTGATCGCTTCATTCTCAATAGAAAGCGAAGCGCTGAGATTCTGACTCCAGTACGTTTTATATAAAAATCCACCGATTATAGTAATCAATAATGAAAAGAAGATTATTTTTTTCACTGTAATCACCTTCTTATAAAAACAAGGCAATAAGTTCGTAAATCTACGTCCTTATTGCCTTATTATTTTTTATATATTCCGGACGAGCTGTGTGCCAGGCGCATCCCGGACATCTCGAGGATATACTCCTAACCCGCCATCTACGTCTAAATCTAAGTTTCCATTTAACTTAAAGGCCGACCATACCAGTTTGGAACAGTTCTTATCACCAATATGTGAAGTCGAACGGTTGGTCACGAAGTTATAAGAATATGCGTCAATGCCTACACGGCTAAATGCCCAGTTTGCAGCATTATTACGGTTCGTCGAGCTTGTTGTAACAGATTTTACTTGTGCATCACCTTGATCCACTTTTCGTAAAGTGGTTGAGATCGTCCTCACACCTGTTTCAGGGACAGATTCAACAATGACGTCGCTCGAATAATACATGCCCACGTGTCCATGGTTCATGTAGGCCGTTTGAGATGCGGTGTAATAGAAGTTTCCTTTTGAACTAGGTCCAACAGAAACGGTTCCACCGCTGCTGCCCATTGTGCCAACCTTACCGCTTTGTTGCTTTTCTTCCTTGCTCTTTGTTTGATCATGTTTCAATTCTTCGTAGATCTTTTTTAGAAGTGCATCCTCTGTTTTGCCTGTGTTCTTTGCGATAGCCTGAACACTAGAAAGCAACTCAGCTGATGTTAAATCTGGCTGCATACTTAGGATTTCATCTTTATACGAAGTCTGATTTTGAGCAAAAGCACTTGGTACCGAAAAAGCTGTGAGACAGAATGCTAAAACACTAGTAACTAGATGTTTTTTCATATCCAAACCTCCTGCCGTAATACGGGACCCCTTTGTCGACATGTTCAATTTACCATTTATATACAGGTACGTAAATACGAAAACGAATAAACAGTAGGGTGGACTTATGAGGGAAATAAAGAATACACCTAAAGGACTGCGCGTGCTGCACATAAAAAGAAGAGAAACAGGTCAAAAGGTGTTGCAAAGTACTAGTAAGATTGGATGCATTTCATGTTTTTATAAATTACCGAGATGTTGAAACGAGGAATGTGGATGGCCTTAAATGGAGTATTCTCTTAAGAGCTGTGGAGTAAATGAGTGAGGGAAATAAATTGTATGGGGTCAGACCCCTCTAAACTTTCTATGAAACAGCCGATACTTACTATGAATTGCCTAAACTAGCGAAACTTTAACAATGTAACACAATTTCGAAGAAAGATGAGGGACGAATTCGTGGAAAGAAACAAAGAACTGATTGATTCATTATTGAAGCTTCAGGAGCTATTAGACACAGTACCAGATACAGTAGAGGCCATACCCCCTTTCACACAATACATCCGCTCTTTTTTACGTATTAAACCAACAGGCAGAACGTTACCGACTATCGAGATTATGACGATGATCAAAAAACGAAAGCCTAACTTGTATCAACTTTTGAAACGGCATTCTAACGATGACATGCTATCGATGTTAACAAACCTAGATATGGATTATGAACTCGCACAATTAAAGATCGAACGCATTCTTCAAGGAGAGGTCATCGCTTAATAAGCGGTGTCTTTTTTATTTTGGTTGTTCTTCGTTATAATGGGTGAAAGGAGTGAGGGAATTTGCAAAGTGTTGGATTTATCGGAACAGGTGTAATGGGAAAAAGCATGGCCGGTCACTTGATGAATGCAGGTTATCCAGTCCATGTTTATACGAGAACGAAAGCAAAAGCAGAAGATCTTCTTGAAAAAGGAGCTAAGTGGGCAGACACACCAAAAGAAATTGCCCAAACCTGTGATGTGATCATCACGATGGTCGGATATCCGAAAGATGTGGAAGAAGTTTACTTAGGTGCAGAAGGGTTAGTCGCTCACGCCAAAGAAGGATCTTATTTAATCGATATGACGACTTCTAGTCCACAGCTGGCACAAAAAATTGAACGCACGGCTGCTGAACGAAATATTGCAACGCTTGATGCACCCGTTTCTGGCGGTGATATCGGTGCGAGAGATGCTAAACTATCCATCATGGTAGGCGGTTCAGAATCTGCATTCCATGATATGGAACCGATTTTCTCTAAAATGGGTACGAACGTTGTTTATCAAGGAAAAGCTGGATCTGGTCAGCATACGAAAATGTGTAATCAGATTGCGATCGCATCAGGTATGATGGGTGTTTGCGAAGCGATTCTTTACGCCGAAAAAGCAGGATTAGACCCAGATAACGTGCTGAAAAGTATTGAATCTGGTGCTGCAGGAAGCTGGAACCTTAGCAATCTTGGACCAAGAATCTTAAAAGGAGATTTTGCTCCTGGTTTTTATGTGAAACATTTTATAAAAGATATGAACATCGCATTGAAATCAGCTGAAGAGATGGGATTATTGACACCAGGATTACAACTCGCAAAGAAGCTATATGACGAGCTTGCTGAGATGGGTGAAGAAGATAGCGGGACACATGCACTTTATAAACGTTTAGCGAACCAAGGGTAAGTCTACCTTGGTTTCTTTTTTTTCTCTTTACAAAACGTAATAATTACGATTTAATAAATGGAACTGACTAAAATTAAGGAGTTATTACTATATGAAAAAAATGATTATTGTTGGTGGGGGTATACAAGGTTGTACGCTAGCCATTCATCTATTAAAAATGAAAAAACTCGATAATCATGAACTGTTGATTATAGATAAAAATAACAAGCCACTTAATAATTGGAGAGAATGTACGGATCTAATTTCGATGCCGTTCTTACGATCACCTTGATGTGAATCCTTTTTCACTCGAAAAGTTTTCTAAGAAAGAGGGCTATCATAAGGTTAGTCATTTTTATGGTTATTATGACCGCCCATCTCTAGAGATGTTTAACGAGCATTGCGGAACATTAATTCGTGATCTAGATATAGAGAGTTGCTGGAAACAGGCTTCTGTAACTGGCATCGAAAAAAAGCAAGGCTATTGGACGGTTCAGACAGAAGAAGGTGAAGTTATGGAAGCGGAGAACCTTGTTCTAGCTATGGGATTAAGAGAACATCCTTTTTGGCCGAAATGGGCAGAACATGCGAGTTTAAGCGGTGCTCAGATTCACCATATCTTTCAAAAAGAAATGCCAGATCTTGATTCGTGCTCTGCTCCAGTTTCGATAATTGGAGGAGGAATATCTGCTGCACACCTTGCCCTTTCTTTGGCAGAAAAATATGAGGGGAAGGTTTCGTTAATTCATAGAAAAGACTTAGAAGTTCATACCTTCGATTCTGATCCTGGGTGGCAAGGGCCGATGTTCATGGATAAGTTTAATCAAATAAAAGACTATTCTATGAGAAGAAAGAGCATTGTAAAAGCAAGACATAAAGGTTCTGTCACAAAAGAACTTTATTTAGGGTTAAAATCCGCGGAGAAAAACGGTAAAATAAAGCTGTTAAAAGAAGAGGTGCAATCGTATTGTACGAGTTGCAATGAGCTAATCTTCCAATCCGGAGAAAGGTATGAAGCGAAAACCGTCCTTCTCGCTACGGGGTTTCATTCAACACCTCCAGGAATTCACTGGCTAAAAAATGTAATACAACACGAAAACTTAAAGTGTGCTAAATGTGGTTATCCAATTGTAAGCCCTGAAACGCTAGAGTGGGATCAGGGGCTGTTTGTTATGGGCCCTTTAGCAGAGCTTGAGATTGGTCCAGTATCGAGGAATATTGCAGGTGCTAGAAGAGCCACAGAAAGAATAGTAAGAGCTATATGAGTTTCTATCATAAAAAATAGCTCATTTCATAGATTAGAAAAAGAGGTGAGAATATGGGTGCGTATTCCACAAAAAAAGATGTGGTAAGAAAAGAAATGATAGGGCTCTTATTGCTAGCTATATTTATTATTTCTTTTCTATTTATGGAAGAAATTAAAAATGATTCTGTATTTGATAACTTGCCGAGTTCCATCATGCATGTGAACACGGTGTTTCTAAGTATTTTAATAGAAGCGGTTCCTTTTATCTTACTAGGCGTTTTTGTTTCTGCATTAATTCAAACTTTCGTAACAGAACAGCATATTCAACGGTTGATTCCAAAGAATCCATTTTTAGGAATCGGTGTTGTACTCTTTATGGGAGTGATTTTCCCAGTCTGCGAGTGTGCGATCATACCTGTCGTAAGACGCTTAATCAAAAAAGGACTTCCGCTGCACCTTGGAACGGTTTTTCTATTAACTGTCCCTATCGTGAACCCAGTTGTTATCCTATCCACTTTTTATGCATTTCGTAACAATATGGCAGTCGTATATGGCAGAATTGGACTGGCACTTCTTGTGGCAATCATCATCGGGTTGATCGTATATTATGCATTTCGCAATAAAGATCAGCTCAGAGTACACGTAGAGCATGGCGCTCATGATCATTCACATGGATTAACGATGAGTCGCTGGAAACAAACAGTGTATCACGCATCTGATGAGTTCTTTGATACTGGGAAGTTTCTTATTTTTGGCGCGTTTTTAGCGAGTATGTTCCAAGTATTCATCAATCGTAATGACCTTTTGGCGCTCGGAGGCAATGAGTGGTCATCAACAGGTCTGATGATGGGGCTTGCTTTCTTGCTATCCATTTGTTCAGAGGCGGATGCCTTTATCGCCGCTTCATTCGGAAGCACATTTACAGTAGGTTCGATCATCGCGTTCTTAGTTTATGGACCGATGCTTGATGTGAAGAACATGCTTATGATGTTCGCTTATTTTAAGACGCGCTTTGTATTTGTGTTAATGGGATTAATAACACTAACCGTATTTGCTGTAACCATGATTTATCAGTTTGTGGCTTAGAAAGGGAGGTAGGATACGATGAACAAAGAAAGTCGAGATTTTCATACGTACTTAAGAGGTATCATCTTAATCGGCTTTATGCTCCTGCTGATCGGTTTAATCACAACAGGAAAGCTGAATTATTATGTAGCACCGAAAATGCATATCTTTGTTTATTTTGCGATCGGTATATTAGGGATATTAGGTGTGATGCAGTTCTTTAGACGATCTGATGAACAGCATGATGATGCATGCGGATGTGGTGTAGATCATACACCAAAGGGAAGACCGCTCAAGCATTTCTTTATCTATATGATCTTTGTGATTCCTCTTCTTACAGGTTTCATGATCCCTGAAAAAGCGATGGACAGCTCAGTCGCGGAAAAGCGCGGCATTCGTTACGGAACGGGACTGTATGCTAAACCAGCTCAAAAAACGGAAGAAGGTAAAGTAACCACAACACAAAATATTGATGTGGAAGCTTATTTAGATGACCCTGAAGGTTACATTAAAGAGATGGAAAAGAACGTAAAGGAAGAAAATCCGGTCGAAACTTACGATGTTACGGCGTATTATAAAAAGTTCGGAAAAGAACAGTTGGCGAAAGAAAAAGTGAAAGTATCATCTGATCACTATCTCGATACGATGACTGTTTTGGATATCTACCTAGATAAGTTTAAAGGAAAAGAAATAGAGACTACTGGATTCGTGTATCGTGAAGACGGAATGAGTGAGAATCAAGCCGTTATTGCGCGCTTTTCGATGAACTGCTGTAGCGCGGATGCCGTGGTATATGGAACCATTATTGAAGGCGATGAAGTTTCAAAACTTAAAGAAGATGAATGGTACACCGTAACAGGAATTATTGAAGAAACAGAATTGAACAAAGTCCGTCTGCCGTTAGTGCAGGTTGAGTCCTTAGAAAAAATCAAGCCGCTCAAAGATCCTTATGTGTACCCGAGTCCAGAGAGTTTGGGAGCTTATTAACATACAAGGACAACGTTAAAAGGACCCTTCAACAGGGTCCTTTTTTACTGTGCATGATGTGTAGATTTCTTAAATGTATATGTCTTATACTGTCCATTATCAGATGAATATTTTAAAAGATTTCTATCTTGCGGGATCCCTTGAAAATAAGCTCCAATGCATCCTGTTGTACATCTGTGTCCAGAAAGGAGAATATGCATATCTGGTTGATAACTAACTTCTATTTCGCGTAAGAAGCTAAAAATGCGTTCTACATAACTATTGATATTTTCTACTCCTTTGTATCGATTAGAATCAGGAATAAATCCATCAAATATGACTTCGCTTTTCTTCAAGTGATCGGCTTCTCCTAGGTCAAAAACATCAAGTCTGCTGTCGATACTAACCTTTCTCCCAGTTGCTATCTCAGCTGTCTGAATAGCCCGTTCTTGTGGAGAAGAAAAGACATGATCAAATCTTATATCTTTAAGCTGTTCTCTTAAACGTTCTGCTTGTGTAATTCCAACTTGATTTAGAGGAAGTCCCATTCTACCTTGCAGCCTTTTTTCTTTGTTTAAATCCGTTTCTCCGTGCCGAATAACATATATCATACATTCAGCTCCCTATCTCCTTAGTAAGCTTGGCGAACCACTGCAATATAAATTGGACAGATTATTTCGTAAATTGGACAGATTATTACATGAAATAGACAGATTTACATTTAGATTGGACAGATTCTCCTGTCAATCCGCTAAATTACTAAGGGACAAGCCCTTAGTACACATACGTTCCAACAACAAAGAGTTCGAACAATACGGTAAGTCCGATAAAATAAGAGACTTGTGCAAATAATCCCCAATCCTTATCTCTAGCAACCTGCATCACCCACAGTGCTATAGCGGAAATGATCACAGGAATGATGAATGAGCTGCCGGTAAAGGTGAGGTACTTCGGCGCTAGCGTATAGAATGTGTTGTTAAACAAAGACTGGATGACATAAAGCTGTGTAATCACAAAAAGTGCGATCGCAGTCCACTTTGCCCAAGGTTTTTCGTCCTCAATGATATCAATTCGTACAAAATATAGAATACCTAAGAACAATACAGACGGTACTACCCAAATAAATGCGTTAGTCATGGCGATGAACGAAACTACAAAAGCCGTAAACGCGTCAAACGTAGCGTTGTAGACATCTTGCTTTTCTACTTTTGTACTGTCATTCTTTATCTCTGAATCTTGGCTTGCTAAATAAAGTCTATAATCACTGACAGATTCCGCTTTTAACCAAGCGATTGTCTTTTCATCGACCTGTAACGGATATACTGAGAAATCAGTCGTTGTACTGATTCGTGCTGCTTCCCAATTGTCGCCATTTAATGTTGCTTTGTAAATGTTGCCCGCTTCCTTTTTAGTAGAAATCGGTCCTTTCGCTGCAAAGAGAATGATAGGCTTGTCATTTTCTACGTTCAATTGTTGGTAGGAAGGATTCTCGATTTCATACCCAAGCTCTGAGCTATATAACTTTACATTGCTAAAATTGACTGTCGTAAGCTGATCCTTTGGTGCTGCACCGTAAAACGTTTTAAACGTCTTCGTTCCTTGTTTAGAAGAATAAAAGGTATACATAAAATGAACTTGATCAGCTGCTTCAGCAAAGCGGAAGTTATAGATTTTATCTGTCGGCGTTTTGTTGTATCGCGTAATAGATTGAGCGCTATATTTTCCGTCAGCTTCTTTTAAATAAAAAGCTTCCATTTCTACTTTTTCACCAACAGTCAGGATAAATGATTGAGATGCTGGGTGACCTGATAATTCTGATAGCTTTTCTTTAGCTGTAAAGATAGATTGACTTTTTCCATCTTCAGGATTGTATACAAAAACTTCATTACCTTTTGAATAAGCAAAGCGATCTTTAGCATCAGCCAGAAGATCTACATCTTTATCTACAACGGTTTGTTTTCCATCTTCATACAGAATAAGCTCACCACGAGAAATAAAGGCGATCTGTTTTCCGTTTGTCCAATAGTTTGCTCTTTCATCAAGTGGGAGTTTCTCTGTCTTTTCAGAGACTAGATTTAGATTTGCATCTAAAGTCGTCACTTGTAACCCATCTTTTTGATGTGTGTAAGCATAGTATTGGTCATCTTTTTTTATAACAGTTGGTTCAGCACTAATGGATTGTGCAGATGTCTCCACTGAACGGCTCCAATCAGGGTTGGGAAGCTTTCTTTCTTGACTGACATTATTCCAGATCACTGCTCCGATCAGTATCAAAACGACTGCGAAAGGAAGCAGTAATGCTCTGTAATTGGATTGATTTCTTTTCTTGTTCCTTTTGGTTTTTACATTCGAATTCATGTTGATAGATCCCCCTATTTTGTATAAAACGACAAATTAATACTATTCGTTAAATTAGACGTATATCCCTGTAAAATATTTTCAATTTTTTTATAGAAAGAATGTGTGGGATGAGTTGATCCCATATTGTCTCTTTGTAAGTTTTTGTAGAATAACAATCATTCCCCCGGAAATATTGTCGAATATCATCAACGGATTTTTAAAGTGGTAGAACAGAACTGGTGGTATAATTTGGATTATATACTATTTATAGAAGGTAGGGAGAAGGCGTGGAACAATTCGTTCATATTTATGTGACTAGTGATATTCATGGCTATGTTCTCCCGTTAACGTACGGAAATAATGAAAAAGCGGAAATAGGATTGGCTAAAACCGTGGGATTATTAAAGGAACATATGTTTAACCGCTCCAACACTTTCCTTATTGATAACGGAGACCTGATTCAGGGAACGCCACTTACTTATTATCACGCTAAAACAGATCAAGCTGATGTGAATCCGATGGTTCTTCTATTAAATGAACTGAATTACGATGCTGCGATAATAGGAAATCATGAGTTTAATTATGGTCTTCCTTATCTATATAAAACAATTGATGACTCAAAATTCCCTTGGCTTTCGGCTAATATTGTTCACCAAGGAACAGAGAAACCTGTATTTGGACAACCTTTCGTAATAAAAACTTTTGATTGTGGGTTAAAAGTAGCACTCTTAGGATTAACAACACAATATGTACCGAACTGGGAGAATCCAGAACATATTAAGGGTCTTGACTTTCTAGATGCGGTGGAGACGGCAAAGAAATGGATTCCTTATCTACGATCGAAGTCGGATGTCATGATTGTTTCCTATCATGGTGGGTTTGAGAGAGATCTCAGAACAGGGGAACCGACGGAATCGCTAACGAAAGAGAACCAAGCGTATCAGCTTTGTATGGAGGTTGAAGGGATCGATGTGCTTGTAACCGGTCATCAGCATCGCTTGCTTACAGGTGAAGTGAACGGAGTGGAGATCATTCAGCCGGGGACACAAGGAACTGGGCTAGGGTATGTAGAAGTTAAGGTCAATGGTGAAGGTGATTCATGGGAAGTGAAGGATAAACGAGCGAGACTACTTTCTGTGAACGACCACGAACCTGATCAGCAGGTGTTGAATCTGATTCAGCCGTACGAAATGAAAACTCAGAAATGGCTAGATCAGCCTTTAGGACAAGTAGACGGGGATATGACGATTACTGATCCTATGTTAACGAGGCTAGTTGATCATCCGTTTATTGAATTTATTAATAAGGTTCAGATGGATGCTGCAGGTGTTGATATTTCGAGTACAGCTCTTTTTGACGACCATTCCAAAGGGTTCTCGAAACATGTTACGATGCGCGATATCGTTTCAAACTATGTGTACCCAAACACGTTAAAAGTCATTGAGCTTACAGGGCGAGATATGAAGGATGCATTAGAACGGTCAGCTTCTTATTTTTCTGTGAATGAAGAGGGTGATCCGATAATCAACCCAGCGTTTTCGATTCCAAAGCCTCAGCATTACAACTACGACATGTGGGAAGGTATTGATTACACGATTGACCTGTCAAAGCCGCTCGGACACCGAATTGTAAACTTAATGCATAAGGGAAAACCAATTGAAAGCAACTCCTTATACGAAGTAGTTATGAACAATTATCGTGCAGGTGGAGGCGGTGATTATCCCATGCTGAAGGGGAAGCGTGTTGTGAAGGATATTCCGATCGATATGTCTGAACTAATGGCAAACTATATCTTGAATAGAGGTACGATACAAGCGACATGTGATCACAACTGGCGTGTAATGGTTTCATCTTCCTTAAAAAATAAGAGAAGCAGGTGAAGCGGGTGAAAAAGTGGGGTTGGTTTGTATTTGTAGTCATAGTAGTTTTGCTTGCTGGATGTTCGAGTGAGGAAAAAAGGACGTTAAACGATAATAACTTAACACTGCAAGATCATCCAAAAGGTGCTTATCCACGCTATTACGATCAAGTTTCTAAGAAAGAAACACTAAAAGCGGTTCCGTTCTCACTGGAGCTGCCTGATCAATTGCCGTTTAAAGTCGCTCTTTCAACTTATCAGATTTCCGATTGGGGTGAAAAACGAAATATTTTGGTAGACTCCGTTTTTTATCCGGAACAACAAGGGCAGAATGTTTATTTAGCTTATCGAGTATCTAACTTTCTCCCGAAAACCGAGAAATTAGAAACGAAAGACGAAGTTGAGCTTAGTGATGGCACGGATGCTTATTTTTCAGGAAGTAATGATCTTCCTATCCTTGCTTGGAAAAAGGATGGTTTATTTTATAAAATGGAGTACTTAATAAAGGAAGATACAGACAGAAAAACGGAGAAAAAGAAGCTGATTGAAGCGGCAAGTTCTGTTTTTGAATAATTTTATAAAATTTATGGCCGTGGGGGATTGTTCTCTTGCGGCTTATTGTTTGAAATTCAGTAGTTTACAGTAAAATATGATAATATGGTTCAAAGGAGGGGATATTCTTGCAAAAACTGGAGTTTGAATCTGCATGGGACAAGACTATAGCCCGCCAAGACAGAGAAGAGATAGAACGAGTCTTTTCTGAATTGCATTCAGAAGAACATGTGAGACAGCAGGCTGTGATTTTGAAAACAGCTTATAACCATAAAAAAGAATTTTTAGTGACTGTGCTTGTAAATAATTATTCGACAGGGCCTTTCTCTTTAATTGGGAAAAAAGTGCTGTATGAAGAAGAGGAGCATACGATTGGTGAAATGGATTCCCGTTATACGTTGGAAGTTCCACCTGAAACAAGTATGCCATGGACGTTTATTTTTCCAGAAGCAGCACTAGGAAGAAATCCATCTCGAGAGTATGGAAAATTAATCATCATGTAAAGCGAGGGAAACGTGTGAGAACGATTATTTGGTTTATTTATTTTTGGGGAATTTTATTAAAGTTGATCCCCTCATTAAACCGTGTAAAAAAGTTTTATCAAGCTGGAAAGATAGAAGAGCGGGACCGGTTGGTTGATCAGAAAGTAAAAGAGTGGTCAACTTCGCTTGTTAAGCTTAGTGGGACACGTGTCACAGTAAGCGGTGAGGAAAACATCCCGAACGATACAGCTGTGCTTTTTGTGAGCAATCATCAAGGTAACTTCGATATTCCGATTCTTTTAGGCTATATCCAGAAACCAAAAGCATTCATTTCGAAGATCGAGGTAAAGAAGATGCCTTTTATCGGGACATGGATGGAGCAGTTGAACTGTTTGTTCATGGATCGTAAGAATGTAAGACAGTCTGTTCAAGCGATCAATGAGGGAGCCAAACTGCTGAAAAACGGAACATCTCTTGTTATTTTTCCTGAAGGAACGAGAAGTAAAGGTGACGATATGTCAGAGTTTAAAGCGGGAAGCTTCAAACTAGCGACTAAATCTGGTGTTCCGATCATTCCTGTTACGATCAACGGCTCGTATAAAATAATGGAACAACAAGGATTTTGGATCAAGCCAGCGGAAGTTCACCTTACCGTTCATCCGCCGATCTATCCAGAACAACATCAAGATGCTAAAGAATTGGCTAGATTGTCAGAAGAGATTATTAAAAACGGGGTAAAAAAAGCAGTCTCTTAAATGCAATGTATCAAGTAAAGTGCGAATGTTGGCGAAAACAGCTTAACGAATAACCTGTACGAACGGCATAGATATTTGTTATTATTGGGATAGAAGGTAATAATTTCTAGGAGGAATACCATGACAGGGACAATTACAGTCATTATGATATTCTCAATTCCCATTATTGCAATCGTGCTAGGTCATTTTCAACAACAGACGAAACTTAAACATAAGATGCTACAAGATGAGATAGAACTGGAACGTTTAAAGCATGACAACTATGTGATCGAAACCCAAAAGATGAGGATTGAACTCGAACAGATGAAACTGCTCGATTCGCCGGATCAGAAGAAATCGGTATAAAAAGAGGATGCCTCAAAAGCTAATTGCTTTTGAGGCATCCTTTTTGTTAGAACCTATTTTATCTGTAATTGATAAACTGTACGTCGATCGGCAGGTTTGCTTCTTTAACAAGCGCAATAATCTGCTGAAGATCGTCACGGCTCTTTGCCGTTACACGAACTTGATCATCTTGAACTTGGCTTTTCACTTTAAGTCCAGAATTCTTAATCAGCATATTGATTTTCTTTGCGTTGTCTTTATCGATTCCAGTTACAAGCTTTGCACGTTGGCGAACAGTTCCGCCTGAAGCTTGCTCAACCTTGCTGTAATCTAAGTTTTTTGTTGGCACGCCGCGTTTGATCAGCTTTGTGATCAAAACATCTTTTAGCTGCTCTAGCTTGTACTCGTCGTCAGAAACTAAAACGAGCTCTTCACTGGATTTGTCGAGTGTGATCTCACTTTTACTACCCTTAAAATCATAACGAGTTGTGATTTCTTTTGTTGCGATATTGATCGCATTGTCTACTTCTGATAGATCTACCTGTGAAACGATATCAAATGAACTTTCTTTAGCCATTTTGTGAAACCTCCTGACGATTACTTCGTTTATATAGTTACAGTATAAATACATTGTGGTTATGTTTCCAGTTTGTACACATTCTTTTCCGTGGAAACGGGTACAAAGTATAAGTTTTTATGTTAAAATGAAGGCTGGAAAATTTACAGAATGTTTGAACCACTAGGAGGAGTACTTGTTGCTTCATTACAAAACGTACACACACGAAAAAAATCATCAATGGGTGATTTTTGTCCATGGAGCTGGGGGCAGTTCATCCATATGGTATAAACAGCTAAGAGAATTCAAACAACATTTTAATATTTTGCTTGTCGATCTAAGAGGTCACGGCAAATCACAATCCGATACATTTTTATTAAAAAAATATTCGTTCAAAGAGGTCAGCCTCGATGTGCTTGAGGTAATGGATCATCTAAAGATCCAAAAAGCACACTTTGTAGGCATCTCTTTAGGCACGATTCTTATTCAAACAATCGCAGAGCTCTATCCTGACCGGGTGGCTTCTATGACGCTTGGCGGCGCGGTTACAAAAATGAATTTCCGCTCGCGGTTCTTGATTGCGATGGGGAACCTATGTAAATCGTTCATCCCGTACATGTGGCTTTACAGCTTGTTTGCTTGGGTGATCATGCCGAAAAAGAGACATGAAGCTTCGCGTTCTTTGTTTATTGGAGAAGCAAAAAAGCTTTGTCAAAAAGAGTTCAAGAGATGGTTTAAGCTCACACTGAAGATTAATCCATTTCTGCAAAGTTTGCGTAAAAAAGAGATTCCGATCCCTACGCTTTACATCATGGGTGAGGAAGATTATATGTTCTTACCGCCGATTCAGGCGTTCATCGATAAGAAGAAGCATTCGAAGCTTTTAACTATTAAAGATTGCGGACATGTATGTAATGTTGATCAGCCGGAGCTCTTTAACAAAAGTTCGATTGAGTTTATTCGCAAGCAGATTGCTGCTGCACCGAATGCTTCTTAAAAACAGGTGTTTGCGTAAACTTTGTTGTTCTTGAAAGTGGTTGATTTCCGTTGCAGGTGCTTCGCTTTCCGCGGGGCAGACGGTGAGCCCCTTGCCACTTCGTGCCATTAAGGGTCTCACCTGCCCACCTGTCCCGCAGGAGTCTCGCACCTTACACTTCAATCAATTATTCAATGATGCCTTTTAGAGGGCATTTACAGCAATAATCAAGAAAAAATAAGTTAAAATAAAAGAAACGACCCTTCCAGCAGGGTCGTTTCTTTTGTTTATTTAGTTTTGCCAATTATTAATCGTAGTCCCGGGTCCGGAAGATGGGGTAGTGAACGTATGATTTGTTCCACTTTCCCAGACTACATTTCCTGCGGAATCTTTTTTGATGAACTTAAATTCTAGGGCTTTTCCAGAAGGTACACTGATGTCGTAGTACCATGTTGGATACGCTGCGATGATTTGATTGTAAAATGGTCCTACAGCTTTTGCGGCATTCCAATTTCCTAGTTCTTCGGTGTTTCCTACAACATAAACGTTCTGTCCGGTGCTTGTGTAGGCATTGTTGATCAAGAATCGCACGGAGCTTTGGGATCCAGATAATATATCAATCGGTCCGTAGCCAGTACTTACCGTTCCAGAAGAATTTGTTACGGTTACTTGGTAGCTTCCCGCTGATACTGCAGGAACCGTAACTTTGATCTCGTCGTTGCTCCATGATTGAACGTTTGCATTCACGGTGCCTATCTTTACGGTACCCGTCGAGGTTCCGAACGCATCACCACTGATCGTGAGTGAATTGCTTGGTTTCGCCATAGCTGGACCAACTCCACCGATAACCGGAGTAGAACTGCTGCTATTATGTGCATATACGGCTGTTTCGCCTGGCGATAGATCAAACGCAGAAATCGTACCACCTGATACTGTAATATTACTCCCTGTTAAGAGACCCGTTAATTGATCAGTATAAGTTCCAGCTGGTAACGCTGTAGCAGCTCCACTCACGTTATAACTCGTTGAAGTACTTTTGTTTACTGCGACTAAGACAACATCGTTTCCAAACTGTCTTTCGTATACGTAAACATCATTGTTGATCCAGCGCTGTTTTGTTTTTCCGAAGCCAAGGGCTTGATTCGTTTTTCGAAGGGTAGAGAGCTTTTTAATGATCTGATATGCCTTGGTTGTCTGACTAAAAGAAGTCATCTTTCCTCGGTTGTTTGGGTCTCCGTTACCAGACATATATTGTTCTGTTCCATAATAGATGTTAGGAACACCGCGTGATGTGAGCATAACGGCAAGTGCTAGATCTGTCTTTTTCGTATCCGCTCCGTTCGTATGAAAACGATCCATATCATGATTATCAAGGAATGTTACTTGATCGATCGGCTGTTCATATTTGGTTTGGGTTTCTGTGATCATACTGTCAAAACCATACCAGCTATCCGAATTGTTGCGAAGCACTTGGCGGAGTTCTTGACCATAACGGAAATCCAGCAGTGACATTCCGTATTTGTTCGCAAAATCATAATAGTTTTGGTCGACTTCATTTTCTCCTAAGAACCATTCTCCAAATGTAAACACAGGCTGATGAGAATTTATCGTTTCCATGAATGTTTTTTGCCAGCCGAACGGCATATGTTTGACTGCATCTACACGAATACCATCGATTCCCATGTTTAGCCATTGTTTGATCGCATTCTTGAAGTACGTATCTACGGTTGGATTTTGGTGGTTAAAATCAGCGAGGTCATATAGATTACGATAGATTCCATCTTCTATCGAGGAGAAATTCGTTCCTTTGTTGTGATGAAACAGACCTTTCGTATCGTTTGTATACCCACCGACAAGTGTTCCGTTGTCATAAAGTTTACCGTTCTCCATATAGCTTCGCGTGTCCTCAGATGCTGGAGATGTGTGGTTCGGTGCAAAATCAATTATGACTTTGATGCCTTTGGCGTGAGCGGCATTGATTAAGTTTTGAAAGTCAGTCATGCTTCCGAAATAAGGGTTGGCTTTCTTAAAATCCCTGCCCCAATAGCCATGATAAGCCGTGGTGCCAGCCGCATCATTCAATACGCTGTACACATTCTCAACTGGCTGAGAGATCCAAAGTGCTGTAACACCCATATTCGTTAAATATCCATCATTGATCTTGTTGATGATTCCTTGCCAGTCGCCGCCGCAATATTTTCGAAGATTGGAACAGTCACTGCTGAACAGGCTTCCTGTAGGATTATTTGATGCGTTTCCGTCTGAGAAACGATCGGTCATAATCTGATAGATTACATCTTGACCATAGTTAACCTTGTTGAAACTAGCAGCTTCTACGGTTGGTTGGCTGTCTTGAAAGGGAAGGTTTGAGAACGTTAAAGACAAACTAAGTGCAGCTGAAACGAATAAGCTTTTTTTCATGCGGTTATTCACTCCTTTTTTAGAAAATAAAAAACCCCGTTATTCGCAAGGAATAACGGGGTTGTCTTGAAATAAACATTGCCCTCAAGTTTTTACATGTAATAGCGCGCTCTATTACTCTCATTATTCAAATTAATGTAAACGCTGTCAATTAAGTTATTCATGGCCTGAAGGACAAACATTGATACTTAAAGGAAAGACAGAATGAAAATGATTCAAAAGTAATTTTTGCTTGTGAGAAGAAGGTATTTAGGCTTAGGTTTTCTTTAGAGTTCATTGATTTTCTTCTTCACTTTTTTCATCAAACTATTATTTAGAGTGTTCACATGCTCCTCATTTTTAACCAAAATTCGATAAGCATCAATGATGGATAGAGTACGAACCAAAATGTAGACCCCGATGCCTATCAATGCAATAAAAATCGGGTTGTACGGAGTTAATAAGTCTACGTCCACCCATTCTTTTTTTATGATTAAAAAGAAGATAGCTCCTCCAACAATAGAGCAGATTCCAATCATCATTACCGCAGTATACTTACTTTTTATCTCTTCGTATCTAATTTTTAAATCTTTTAAAGTGTTTTGGTCAAAAATCAGCATCTCTTTCTTAAGTAGGCTGTATCGATCCTCTTTTATGAGTCCTGCTGTAATCGTTCCGATTCCAAGAACGGCTATTAAAATCGTTAGTAGAGTAAAGGTGATTGGATCTTCCTTAAATAAGAAGTAAGGAATCGTTGAAAAGATTAACAGACTAAATCCAAGGGCAAGGTATTTCGAGACTTTATTTTGAGATAAGAGGTATCCTTCCGCCATCTCTTTGCTAACATAATAACCATTTTCATTCTCACGACTTTCTTCAACCGTATCTTTCAGTAAGTAATCAATAGATACTTCAAAAATGTTACCGAGCATCAATAGTTTTTCCGTTTCAGGAAAGCCCTGACCATTTTCCCATTTGCTGATCGCTTGTCTGGTTGTATTTAATTGCTCGGCGAGCGCTTCTTGTGAGAGGCCTTTTTGTTTTCTAAGCTTAAAAAGTTTTTCACTGAATGTCATAGGTGAGCTCCTTTCATTTACTCCTTTAATTGTAGTTAAACAATGTATGGTTTTCTATATTTTAGCAGATGCACTATGTCAACTTGAGGTTGCACCTATGTAATATCTACTAAAATAGGTTTGAAGGCATTAGAAAAACGACCAAGTAAATTGGTCGTATAAAGGGTGTTGGTTGCTTCTTATTCAGGTTGGTTGAAACAAGTCTCCTTAAATGGAAATAAAACATTTTCAAGAACAACGAAGCTTATAAAAATAGTGTTTTTATAAACTTACAGCGCGTGCGATCGTGAACAAACGTGAAGCGGGGTGGAAACCTTTTGTGATCAAGTCTTTGGTGATGGTTGCACCTAACATGCTGTAGACGGTTCCGTTACCGCCAAAACCTAAACAATAGTACTCGCCAAGACGGTTAGGGTGTTCACCGATATATGGCAGTCCGTCATGCGATTCTCCAAACGTCGCACACCACGAATGAGAGATTTTTGGGGATAGATCTGGAAAATGTTCTTTGATCTTTTGAAGAATTCGCTCACCACGTTCTTCGATAAGCCCTTCATTTAACGGTGCTTCAGCTTTGTCTTCATCTAGACCGCCGGCAACGATTCTTCCATCTTTAGTCGTCCTCATATAAAGGTATGGGCGCTTCGTTTCCCAGATCATCCATTCGTCGTACCATGTTTTCAGTGATGGTAGAGGTTCTGTTACGATCGCATATGAACGATTCAGGTCCGCTCCTAATTGCTGAGCTAAAAAGTCGTTTTCATAACCAG
The DNA here is from genome assembly GCF_015903875.1 of Fictibacillus sp. 7GRE50. Taxonomy (NCBI): domain Bacteria; kingdom Bacillati; phylum Bacillota; class Bacilli; order Caryophanales; family Fictibacillaceae; genus Fictibacillus; species Fictibacillus sp. 7GRE50. The sequence continues at coordinate 1,262,687 of NZ_JACZDW010000001.1, read as the reverse complement.
TCGCAAAGATAACATATCTCGCTGAAATGGTTCCTTTTTCAGATTCACAGGTAAAGCCGTGAACCGTTTTGGTTTTACGAATAAGAGGTGTTTGTTCAAAGATCCTAACTCCGGAAGCGGCCGCATCCTTTAACAAGATTTGTACACACTTATATGGGTTCACATCTGCATCACCACTCGTAACGAGAGCAGCTGGTTTGGAAAAAGGAAAACGTGAAGAAATCTCTTGTGGTTCTAGGTATTCTACTGGAAAATCGTACTTCTTTAATGCCTCATATTCACGTTCGAGTTTTAACGTGTCTTCTGGAGTGCTGGCATAGTACAAGCTTTTTTGTTCACGGAATTCAGGGTCTTCGGATAGGCCAGACGTCATCTTCTTCAAATCTTCTAACGCCTGTAAACAAAGCTGATAGAAATAAACAGCATCCTGTTCACCTTGCTGTTCAATGAGTTCGTGCAGCATCTTATCGCTTGAGAATTGCAGAAGTCCTGTGTTTGCTGAGGAGCTTCCTGCACCGGGGTGTCTTCGATCGATCAATACTACATCTAATTCTTTTTCTTGACCGAGCACATGGGCACATAGGGCGCCTGCCATGCCTCCACCAACGATTAGTACATCACACGATATATCTTCTTCAAGAACCGGGTACTGACCCGTGTTTGTATAGGTTTCAGGCCAATAGAGCTGACCATTGTGTAAATTCATAGTGACTCCTCCTCGTCTTCTCTTCATTCCCCCTATCTTGTGTAAAGAAACGCATGAGAAGAAACTTTTTCAAGAATATGGATTTTGTGTGAATGCTCCTGCTACAAGGTTCAATTTTTAAGGGGAAACTTTAAATTATGATGAGTGAGGAAGAATTAAAATTACACAAAAAAAAGAGCTGCATGCCCGATTGGACAAGCATCTCTCTTCTTCAACTTATGGCAATGTATTAACTTTATCTTCTTCTTTTACAAACAATAAAATTTTGCCCATATCGAGCTTCTTCTCATATTGATCTGCTTCTACATCAGATAACCCTAATTCTGTCATCTTGTTGCGAAGCTCATCGCCTCTGGACTCAAATACATTGCTAATCGCCGTGCCGAGTCCTTCTTCTTTTAAACCGATTGTATTTACATCTGCGTCATATGCGAGATCTTTTGTGTCATCCTTTTCGTGGGATAATACATATAAGTTGTCTTCGTGAATACCTCGAGCTTTCAAATCACTTGCAGCTGCAATCAATTCTTGTTGAGAGTTAAATTCATGTACGATAGGTTTTACCATTTACAATCCTCTCCTTTAAACGAAGTTATAGTGTGTATTCACGAATTTTTAAAGGACTAAACATACTTTTTTGAATGCGTACCGGGATAAAAGTACTAAAAGAGCCGCTTGAACTCAGGTGTGTAGGCATAAACTCCTTTTTTATTGGAATATAACGTTTTTACATCATTTTTACGAAAATCCTCTATCATTTTACATTTCAAAATATATACTTTTAATTGTTGAGTTTTTTACAAAATGAGTGATAGGGGAGTTTGTTTAATGAAAAAGACATTATCAGCTTTAGCACTTGCTTTAGGATTAACACCAATCGGCGCAGGCGTACATGCAGAGGATCACGCCACCCAAAAACACAAGGGCCGTTACTTAGATGTTCAACTGCTCGGAGTAAATGATTTTCATGGACAGATCGATATTACACGTAATGTGGCAGGGGAACCTGTTGGACGTGCAGACTATCTAGCAAGCTATTTAAAGATGAGAGAACGAGAGAACCCTAACACTCTTTTGGTGCATGCAGGCGATATGGTAGGAGCAAGCTCTCCGACATCTGCATTGCTGCAAGACGAGCCAACAGTAGAAATCATGAATAAGATGGGCTTTGATGTAGGAACATTAGGAAATCATGAGTTTGATGAAGGCGTAGATGAGATGATGCGATTGATAAAAGGTGGAACTCATGAAAAAACAGGCTATTTTAGGGGTGCAGACTTTCCATATGTGGTTGCTAATGTCATAGATAAGAAGACGAAGAAAAATATTCTTCCACCTTATGTAATTAAAAAGGTCAAAGGTGTAAACATCGGATTCATCGGAGTAGTTTTCTCAGACACGCCGGATATCGTCATTCCGAGTGGAACAGCTGGCGTTGAATTTATAGATGAAGCAGAAGCGATTAATAAGGCAACGAAATCTCTTAAGAAAAAAGGCGTAAAGTCTATCGTTGTTTTAGCACATAACCCTGTTGAGCAATCGGCGATCGGAGAAGTATCTGGTGAACTCGTGGATATGGCAAACAGAGTGGATGATGAAGTTGACGTAATGTTTGGCGCACACAATCATAGAAACGTGAACGCTGTAGTAGATAACAAGCTGCTTGTACAAGCATTCTCATACGGAACAGCTTTTGCAGATGTGGATCTTAAAATTGATCGCCGTACAAAGGATATCGTAAAAAGTAAAGCAGAAGTAGTTTCGGTTTTGCAAAAAGGTGTAAAACCTGATTCGAGAGTTACAAAAATTATTAAGCAAGCCGAAGACCAAGTAGCACCGATCATCAATGAAGTAGTAGGGAACACGAATCAACTGCTATCAGGGACAGAAGCGTATAATGGTGAGTCTGAATTAGGAAATGTGATCGCAGATTCCATGACAGAACAGACGGGCACTGATTTTGCGTTTATGAACCCAGGTGGTATTCGTGATGTGATCAATCCGGGTGAAGTGACATGGGGAGAACTTTTTAACGTTCAGCCGTTTGGAAACGACCTTGTTACGATGACACTTACAGGAGCGCAGATCAAAGAACTTTTTGAATCTCAATGGGCAACGGACAAAGAGAAAATGCTTCAGATTTCTGGTCTGAAAGCTACGTTCGACCTTTCCAAACCTGTGGGTGACCGAACTGTTTCTATGGTTAAGAGTGATGGAACACCGATTGCAGCAGAACAAGAATATACAGTTACCGTAAATAATTTTATGGCCGGTGGCGGTGATGGTTATACCGTTTTACTAGAAGGGAAGAATCCGACGGTAAGCGTTACGGATCTAGATGCGCTAGTGAACTATTTTAAGAATCGCGATACCGTATCTGCGCAGATTGAAGGAAGAATAACGAAGATCAACCCATAATTAAAAAAGGCAAAGCGTGTAAGATGCGCTTTGCCTTTTTCTATTTATTATCCACGTTCCACAAGGTCAAGTCTTCCTGTAGCAGGGTCGATAACGAGACCATGTACTTTAATATCTTCAGGAAGCAGCGGGTGATTTTTAACAAGTTGTACACTGTTTCTCACAGAATCTTCAACACTTTCAAACCCTTGAACCCATTTCTTCAAATCGAGTCCAGAATATTTTAACGTGTCAAACGTCGATTCTTCAATGCCACGGTCTTTCATCTTGGCAAGTAGTCCATCTGCGTTTACATTGCTCATTCCGCAGTCATAGTGACCAATGACCATTACTTCTTCTGCTTTTAGTTCATAGATAGCCACAAGGATACTTCTCATAATAGAACCGAATGGATGCGAGATTACTGCTCCAGCCGATTTAATAACTTTTACATCACCATTCTTGATATTCATTGCACTAGGCAATAATTCAGTCAGGCGCGTGTCCATACAAGACACAATAACAAGTCCTTTATCAGGAAATTTAGTAGTTTGGAAAGGTTCATATTCTTTGTTTTCAACAAATTGGTGATTGAACGCTAAGATTTCGTTAAGTACGGACATGATTCTCCTCCTTGTTTCTACAGAAAATAATTAAAGTATAAAAAGATTTAGAAGTATACGTCTTTTTCTATCATATTCAGCTTAAACTCGCTAACATATTCACTTCTATATTCACTATTATACAAAAATGTGGGCCGAATCTGCTCTTTTTTGTATTTGAAGCGAATCTTTTGTTGATAGAAACTTTAAAACAAAAGCACATTGTGACAAACATTTTATTAAAAGGTACGTATAATCGCTATTAACACCACATACATTGGTAAGTCGAAGGGAGGGTGAAACAAAGAAAAAAACTTGCCAGTAAAGTAGGGTTTAAATAGATCGGTACAAATCAATGAAAATTTGAAAGGGGTAGGGAAGATGGAAGTTATGACGTATGTACTTTTGGTTCTGCTGTTAATGGGGTCGGTTATGAAGAACTACATGGTGTCAGTTTCTATGCCGAAAACGGGACAAGTTATTATGGCGAATGAATCTGGTGTTAATTTCTTTTCGTATGGCGAAGTGAGTAACAAGAATGCATCGGAAGTTATGTCTGCAATTGCTGGTCCTTTCAATAATCAGAATTTCAGTTGGGTGGATACGTCATAGATTACATAAATGAATGTTTGAATGGGTGTAGTGAAATTTTTGATTTTAATCACTTGAGAAGAAGGGGGTCTGCTGAAAAAAATAAATAGGGCTATTTTTCGCATTCACTATCATGCTCGCGGCAGGATCACCGTACGTGTGCTAGTGTATGAATATACTTGAGCGGAATTTGGAGCTAAAGGCAGCTTGTTTGAGCTGCCTTTTTTGGCATTTATTTTATTTATGTGAACGGGTTTGATAGAATAAGAAAAAAACAATTGTGGTGAAACCGATGAATATATCAGTAAGTCAGTTTGCAAAAAAAATAGAAAAACATGTTGCTGAAATGAAAGTATTAGATGAGAATTCTCCAAAACTGCGCGAACATGTCTCAGCCATTCAAACATTGTGCGAATTAATGCTAGAAGCGGAAGAGGATGATTCAGCTGTTGACGTAAAAGGCTGGGTCCCTTCATATCCAGTTCAAAAACCAGCTAGCCTAGTGACCGCTCCTCCTCCAGCAAAAAAACACAAAAAGTCTATGATGGACTTTGATATGGACTATGAGGATGACGATCAAGACGAAAAAGACGGCAACGGAGACTCTATTTTTGATTTTTAATGCAAGATTGCTGAAAAACCTGCTCTTGTTGAGTGGGTTTTCTTTTTTGTGTTGGTTTGTATGGGGGAGAGTACTTGTGGTGGGGTAGAAGGAGAGGGAATTTCGGAAATTCTGTAGATAATTCCACAAGTTTTCCCCACATTTCCCCGTTTTGATATTTTCACAAGGGTCTTCTCACAACGAACATTCTATTCCAAAAGGTTGTTGTTTTTAAGTAATTTTCTACTTTGATAGTTGATTGTAGTGGAAGGTGCGAGACTCCTGCGGGACAGGCGGGCAGTCCCAAGAGTGGAAGTGGCTCGTTCAGCCCCGACAAGCAAAAGGTGAATGGGCTAGGAAGGCGCCCTTTGCCTTCTGGACCATTTAGCTTTTGACCTCGAGGGGCTAGCCACTGCAACTGGACAGGTGAGACACTTATACGAAACGTACGAATGTGGCTCACCGCCTGCCCCGCGGAAAGCGAGCACCTGGAACGGAAATCAACTACTTTCAAGGGCAACAATGAATGCGCAAAATATCCATAAAAAAAAACAGCACTACTATCAGCGCTGTTAGATCGAAACATAAGTATTCTGGTGTTCCATTCGTGCATCTCTACGTTTGGCAATTTCAATTCTTTCGTTGATCTTTTTATTAGAAAAATAAATGGCAGTCACTGTTGCGATTAGACTTAGAGCAGCTAAACCAAGAATTGTATAAATCATTGTTATAAGAAGTTCCATTTTATTGTTCCTCCTCGTATGTAATTTTTTTCTGTCTTACTTTTTTTATTCCACTGCCACATTTATTTAAACCTCTTTCTAATTTTCTTTCTATGGTTTTAGTTTTTAACTCATCATATGCCTGTTAATTGGAGCGCAAGGTTGACGACTCCTAAAGGCGCAAAGCGGCAGGATGCTCACCGCACGTCCCGTGGAAAGCGTGCAACCTGGAGCGGAAATAAACAAACTCTCAAGACCCATTTCAAATAGGTCCTTTGAATCAAAATAAAAATATGAGAAAGGAATGATGGTAAAAATTCTTCGTTCGCCTTATACTAAAATTACGAACATACGTTCTGTTTTGTTCGATGAAAAATGAGGGGTGAATGGAAATGGTCGGAGCAAGTGAATGGTTAAACTTAGTCAATCTCCTCGGTAATGTGGGATTTCCTATCGTCATTGCGGGCTACTTGCTTTTTCAGTTTGAGAGGCGCATTCAGAGCTTAGAAGGAATCATCCGAGAACTTCACTCTGAATTAGTAGAGAAAGAAGAGCTTGAGCGTAAGATCGATCAGTACGTCCGATTGCTGGACAGCGAACGTCAGCCGAAAAAACGTTAACGTTCGCTTTTTTTATCATGGACAACCCGTCCGCCAAAATTTTTACAATCCTGTGGCAACCTTTGTATTGTCATTTTTCAATGGTAAGATAAAAGAAAAACAGGAGTGGAACAGGATGAAGCTTTTTCTTATATTAGGTGCGATTCACGCAATGCTTGCAGTCATGCTCGGAGCTTTCGGTGCACATGCACTCGAAGCTAAATTAAATGCTAAGAACATGCTAAATGTGTACCAAACTGGAGTTCAATATCACATGTATCATGCACTAGCTTTGTTAGTTGTCGGTGTTTTACTTGGTAAATTTCCAGCTTCAACGCTATTAACAGGAGCAGGTTGGTCTTTCTTTATCGGTATATTGCTTTTCTCAGGAAGTCTATATGCTCTCTCAACGACAGGTATGAAATTCTTTGGTCCTATCACACCGCTTGGCGGCGTAGCGTTTATCGTTGGTTGGATTCTGCTGATTGTTGCTGTAGTAAAAGCATAATAAAAAGGCGCACTCTTAAAATTAGAGGGCGCCTGTTCTATAATTGCCTGAACCAGACATAAATAATATCTATCAACGAGGGCTGTATTGGGACATCTGACCACCTTGTTGCTGTTGCTGCTGTGTGCCATACGGATAGCTATAATTAATCTCTTCATCAAACGTGACATAGTTTACATACACCATCAATAGCAGGTAACGTTTACCTGTTTGCGGATCGCTTAGGATGATATGATCACGGCCAGCGGCTTCAATGATTCCTTTGAACACTTTGGCGTTCCATTTTTCATTGTTTTCGAAGGTCATATAAACGGTTGCGACTTTCCCTTTGTTCATCCTTAAAATATTTTCGATGTAGGACTGTTCGAGCGGAAGCTGCCCAGGTGCACCAATATCTTGCAGAGGGCCGCCGCCCATTCCTGGTGCCTGCTGACTTTGTGCCATGTCTTGAGGAACCCCCATGCCTGCCATTCCTCCCATGCCGCCACCCATCATACCCATTCCATTCTGAGCCCGATAATAATCTTGGCCGTACGGATTAAAGTTGTTCATCAACAAACCTCCCTAAAAGGTGTTAAACACATTTGGACAATCGCTTTGTTTCGGCTGATAAAAACAGTGAGCCTTGAAGCTTCCCGAATGAGGCTGATTGTACCAAGTCTTCGGACAAGCCCCTATTGGATCGAAAAACCATAACGAATTTCTGGCAGGGTGGAAGCGCTGCCCGTTAATAACCCTTCTCGCTAACCTTCTTTCATTCTCTCTAGCACCTTGATAAAAATATCCTTTGATCGTGGCTTCAAATCCACCAGGTCTTTGAAAGACCATCTGCTGCATCGTACGAATATTTTTAAAATCAAGGCAGTTGGAGCGAATTCGATTGACGCCGGTATTACCAACAAGGAGCATCCCTTGGTCACCTTCACCCTCAGCTTCCGCACGTATGAGACGTGCCAGCAAGTCAATATCCTTATTTGTAGCTTTAATGACTGCCAATTGCCTTCCCCCTCTATGTTGTTAATCTTGGTGTACAAGCAGGGAAACAGAACATTCGATATATGTGTATGAGCTGTTTTGGAAAACTAGACCAACGTTTTGTGAAAGTTGTTTTAAGTATGGAAGTAGGCAGGGGGAGTGAAGAGAAATGTCTTTGTAGGGAGAACATTATTGATAGATGGCCGTCTGAGGCGATTACCTCAAAATAATTACGAGGTAAATCTCATTTTATACGAGGTAATCACTCATAATTCCGTACTTAAGCCACATAATTCCGTGTATAAAAAAATTTATCCGATTTTCGATCAAATTCGACAACAAAAAAGATGACTCATCACATAAGAATGAGTCATCTCCATCATTAAACCTGCAAATAAGCAGGCACTGCTTCTTTTGTAAGGATGTTTCCAACGTAGAACGATCCGAACTCGCCGTAGCGCGCACTTACTTCGTCAAAGCGCATTTCGTAAACGAGTTTTTTGAATTGAAGCATGTCGTTTGAGAACAGCGTTACGCCCCATTCCCAGTCGTCTAGACCAACTGAACCTGTGATGATCTGCTTCACTTTTCCTGCATACCCGCGGCCGATCATGCCGTGAGAGTACATCATCTTCTTGCGTTCTTCCATCGGAAGCATGTACCAGTTATCCTCGCCATCACGACGCTTATCCATCGGATAGAAGCAAACATGCTTCCATTTTGGCAGTTCAGGGAACAGACGAGCTTTGATCATTGGATCCATCTCGCCGCTCTCGTTTTGTGGATTGTACGTACTTAGCTCGACAACCGAAACGTAAGAGTATTCTTTTACTGTATATTGTGCGAATGCTGTTTTGTTAAATGCATTTTCGATCTCGTTCAGCTCTTCCATCGTCGGACGAAGAAGCATCAGCATAAAGTCAGCTTTTTGACCCATGATGCTGTAAAGAGCGTGACTGCCCACTTTGTTTGCTTCTACGTTCTCCCATTTCTCAAGGAACGTCAAAAATTCATTGATCGCATATTCTCTCTGGTCACCCGAAAGCGTTTTCCAAGAGGCCCAGTCCATCGTACGGAAATCATGAAGGCAATACCAGCCTTCTAGTGTAATCGCTGCTTCACTCATCAATTATTCACTCCTTGCTAGAAATAAACACGTCCCTACAAATATACCATAAGTAGGGACGAATCCAAAAAGGAGGAATTAGCTGTATTGGCGAAGCAACTGCTCGATTTTACTTTTAACACCAGCAGGATTTCGAAGCTCAGCGCGTGACAGAGTGAGGCGTACCTTCGTCTCATCCATATCCATCGCTTCAGATAGCATGCCGAACAATCCTTTTCCTTTTTTATCGATTTCTAAGAACAGCTCGATGCTGTCTGTTTGTGGAACTAAGATCACTTCAAGCTCATCCAGCTTTCCAGCATATGCTCCTGACGTTGGCACATACTCAAATTCTTGTAAAAACGGAAGTCTGCGGCGCATATAACGCGGTGCAGAACCGCAGTATGCTTTTCTGAGGCGGAATCCAAGCTGCTCGATCGCATCAAAGATCGCAGACGTTTCACTATCTGGCAGTACGCGAATCTGATCGTTATCTGTTGGATCTACAGCCATCTGGATATCAAGTCCAGTTTTGATCCATACCGGAGTGTGGCCAAGTGTTAATGGCGCATCATATGGAAGTTTAAGAGAGAACGGAATCTCTTGCTGACTGCCAGCTTTTACAACAAGTGAGCTCGTTACATTTGTCTTTTCAATCGCAGCAGTATCTCTCACTTTTTTATCGTCCACTTCACGATAGTATTCTGTCATGACATAAAGAGTGATGTGATCGATATTTTGATCGACTTTACCACCCTCGATTCTAATCTTTCCTGTAATGCTCTCACCAGGTGAGTACGTATCTTTATCTAAAATGGTGTCTACCTTTGCTGATCCAATACCTACAGAAGCTAACATACGATTTACAAAAGACATGTATAATTCCTCCTCAACATTTTTCAAACAATTTTACGATAGATGAACGAAAAAGATTCATTTTCCAATAAATAAATTTCATAGACGTAAAAAAATTCTAAATATAAGAACTTCTTTTATCAAGCGCTTACAACTGCATGGATAGGTTTAAAAGGTGTGAAAAAAGGAGTACCCTAATAGTGAGTGCAAAAAAGTACAGTTTATATAGAGAAAATAGGAGGCTAAATCATGAGTGATCTTTTTATAGATTTAAAGAGTAAAGTCCAGTCCGCTAACCCAACAATCGTTTTTCCGGAAGGTACGGATGAAAGAATTCTAGAGGCGGCGAGCCGTCTAGCATCTGAGAAAGTTCTACAACCGATTTTAATAGGAAATCCTGCTGACGTAACAGCAAAAGCACAAGCTGGCGGATTTTCACTTGATGGGGTAGAAGTATTAAACCCTGCTGAATATGGTGAGTTCGACGCTTTGGTTGATGCGCTAGTTGAACGCCGTAAAGGAAAAACAACAGAAGAACAAGCACGCAAAATTCTTTTAGATGAGAACTATTTCGGAACGATGCTTGTTTACACGGGGAAAGCTCACGGACTTGTAAGTGGTGCAGCACATTCTACTGCTGATACCGTTCGTCCAGCTCTACAGATCATCAAAACAAAAGAAGGCGTTAAGAAGACTTCTGGCGCGTTCATCATGGTTCGTGGCGATGAAAAGTATGTGTTCGCAGATTGCGCGATCAACATTTCACCTAACAGCCAAGATCTAGCTGAATCTGCGATGGTTTCCGCTGAAACAGCACGTGTTTTCGGTATAGATCCAAAAGTCGCACTTCTTTCTTTCTCTACAAAAGGATCAGCGGTTTCACCAGAGACAGAAAAAGTAGTAGAAGCGTTGGAAGTATTAAAGGGTATGAACCCAGACTTCCCGTATGATGGAGAGCTTCAGTTCGATGCAGCATTCGTTCCATCTGTAGCAGCGAAAAAAGCTCCTGAATCACCGATCAAAGGGGAAGCGAACGTATTTATCTTCCCAAGTCTTGAAACAGGAAACATCGGATACAAGATGGTTCAACGTCTTGGCGGATTTGAAGCGATCGGGCCGATCCTACAAGGCTTGAACATGCCTGTAAACGATCTATCTCGCGGATGTAATGCAGAAGACGTTTATAAATTAGCGTTGATCACAGCGATGCAAGCTCTGTAAGTTCATAATGTAGTGAAGCCAGCTCTAAAGCAGCTGGCTTTTTTGTATGGAAAATGGATGTTATGGTGGCCGAGCAGCTGCTAAAAATACATCATCACATAAAAATGGAGTCACATCACATAAAAATTACCGCTAATCACATAAAAATAGCCATTCATCACATAAAAATAAATTTCAAGTCATATCCTGTACACCTTAAAAAGACACTGCCACCTAAAGTGACAGTGCCTTCTCGTTTCGATCCCACATTCGCTTTATATTCCCAGGAAGCAGCTCGCTTTCCTCGATCGAGAGCTGACCGCTGTAAAAAAGCTCGCTATTTTTGTGAAGCACTCGTAATAATGAAGCGTGAATTTCAGGAACTGTCACAGGACGTCCAAGCAGTTCCGCTAAACTGGCCATCACATCAGGCTTAATCTCTGGATATTGGAACTTTGTTTCCTCACCAGCCAAACCGCGCTTATAAAACTCTCCGATCACGGATGCGCGCTCTGAACCGCTGCCGTCCACGCATAAGTAAATCTGTACCGCAACACCGCCGCGCATACGCCGCTGAGAGATTCCCGCAAACTTTTTGCCGCCGACACTCAAGTCATAACTTCCCGGGCAATAAGAGCCGACGATCTCATAAGCTTCAAACTTCGCATCATACGGCGCAAGAAGCTCTTCCACAAGTGCAGTCATCGTGTCGTACCCTTGATTGATGTCGATCGTCCCTTCTTTTTCAGGGAGAATAAGCGAGATGTTCAACACGCCGCTATCGAGCACAACAGCAAGCCCGCCGGAATTCCTTACGATTGCCCGGTATCCTCGCGACTCTAAATATTCAATCGCCTCTTTTAGGTGAGGAAGACGTGTGTCTTGTATGCCGAGGACGATTGTGTCGTGATGCACCCATGTGCGTGCTGTTGCTGGAGAATTACCGCTGCCGATCGATGTGCAAAGCGTATCATCTGTAGCGAAAGACTGCCGTGCATCAAAAGACGGACCGAGTGTAGACTGGTCGATCAACCGCCAGACAGATTGAAAGAGTAGATTGTCGGTCATTACAATTTCTCCGCTACGATGATGAACGATTTTGGAATGCCGCGGTCGAGTTCATCTGGGTGTGGTTCTTCAACGAGCTGTTTGATCCATAATCCGGCAGATCCGATAGAAGTTATAATTTCACCAAGCATCCATTGGCGGATCTGTACTTGGAACGGTGTACGCTCTTCTGAAGTCGCATACTGAAGTTCAGGTAAAAATTTTGAATAAGCTACATCTGTTGTAACAAGCTCTTCACTAAAATAATCTCCCGTAACTTTATGCTTCCTTACTCCTTGGCTTTTTCCTTGAGACTCTATCAACTTTGTAGAAACAGGGTGGAAATCTTGCAGGATTAAAGTTCCTCCCTTTTTCAAAAGTCCTCTAACAACGCTGAAGTATTCGTTCAGATCAGCAAAATAGTGCAGAATGCCGTTTTCCATGAATGCCATATCATAATTCCCTGTCATTTCGGATTCTGGCAGATTTAAGATATCTTCTACCACATAGCGGACATCAACGTTAGCGGCAGCAGCCAGTTCACGCGCATATGCTGCGTTTGAATCAGAGATATCGATCACTGTCGTTTCTGCTCCAAGAAGAGAGAGTGCGACTGCTTTACTGCCGTGTGAACCTAAGAGATTCACGATCTTTTTGCCTGAGACTTCACCAATGTACTGATCTAATGGCTGAAGTCTGCGTTTCGGATCTTTTAGAATACGAGAAACTGCTTTCTCCGGCACACCAAAGCGGTTGACCCAGGCTGTATAAGAGCTGTTGCTCCAAGCTTGTCCGTTTCTAATTCTTCGATCTTGATCCATGATTGGTTCCTCCTGAAATCTATATAAAATCTATCATTTCCGTTATAAGCCTTATCTAGTATAACCCAAATGTGAACGGTAAGAAAATGGTGTGAATACCGATAAAAAGGGAGTGTGGATAGAAAAAAATAGTGGTTGTTTTCAAAGTTAAGAACACGATACAATAGGGTATATTCTAGTAGTTACAACACGATACTTATACAGAAAATACCTTCTTAGCTAGACGGACGAGGAAGGGATTTTTCTTTTTCACGAGAATTCTTACCTATAAATGCAGGTGAAGGAGCAGGAAAAAAATCAATGGCTAAACTCTTAGGAAAGTTGCACGAAGAGAAAGTATTTAAAGACCCAGTGCATCGCTATATTCACGTGCGTGATGAGCTGATCTGGCGTCTGATCGGTACGCGCGAGTTTCAAAGACTGCGAAGAATTCGGCAGCTTGGGACGACATACCTAACATTTCATGGAGCAGAACATAGCCGTTTTAGCCATTCTCTTGGTGTTTATGAGATTACGAGGCGGATCATTGATATTTTTCAAGAAAAGAAAACATGGGACCCAGAAAAGCGTCTGCTTGTTCTTTCCGCGGCTCTTCTACATGATGTAGGACACGGTCCATTCTCACACTCTTTTGAAAAAGTGTTCGGTGTGGATCATGAGGAATTCAGTAGAGACATTATACTAGGCGATACAGAAGTTCATCGCGTGCTTTTGCAGATGGGAGAAGATTTTCCTGTACAAGTAGCAGAAGTGATCGCGAAAACACATAGAGATAAATTGATCGTCAGTCTGATCTCCAGTCAGATTGATGCAGACAGAATGGATTATCTTTTGCGAGACGCTTATTTTACAGGAGTGAGCTACGGCAATTTTGATATCGAGCGAATCCTTCGTGTGATGCGACCGACTGAAGAGGGCGTCGTCATTAAATCAAGCGGCATGCATGCGGTAGAAGACTATATCATGAGTCGTTACCAAATGTACTGGCAAGTGTATTTTCATCCCGTAACGAGAAGTGCGGAAGTCATATTGAGTAAAATTTTGCACCGAGCGAAGGAGCTTTATGAAACAGGGTATTCATTCAAAAGAGAACTGTCTCATTTTAAAACGCTTTTTGAAGGCAATGTTTCGCTTCACGATTATATTTCGCTCGATGAAGGTGTGATCCATTATTATTTCCAAGGTTGGATGGAAGAAGAGGACACAATCTTAAGTGATCTATGTCATCGTTTCATCGATCGGAAATTATTTAAGTACACCGAAATGGTCTCATTTACGGACGGACACCTGCTGTCGAGTTACTTTACAGAAGCGGGCATCAATCCGAAATATTATTTAGTAGTCGATTCATCATCAGATCTACCATACGACTTTTACCGCCCAGGCGAAAAAGAAGAGCGTCTGCCGATCAACCTATTAAAACCAAACGGCGATATACGCGAGCTGTCCAGAGAATCAGACGTGGTCGAAGCGATCTCAGGCAAACGCCGAACCGATCACAAACTCTATTATCCACTCGATCTGATCGAAGCGATTGAGGATACAACGCTTAAAAGTAAAATTAAAGAGATTTTGAATAGATAACGACTAGCATTTTTAATTTTCATGTGATTGTTTTACACAAAGAGTCTTTATTAGTTTGTTACTTTAGACATCACTGAAAAGTTGATTGGAGTGTAGGGTGCGAGACTCCTGCGGGACAGGTGGGCAGTTCTTAAAAGTGGAAGTGGCTCGTTCAGCCCCGACAAGCAAAAGTTGAATGGGCTAGGAAGGCGCACTTTGCCTTCTTGACCGTTTAACTTTTGACCTCGAGGGGCTAGCCACTGCAACTAGACAGGTGAGACACCTATACGTGAAACGTTCGAATGTGGCTCACCGCCTGCCCCGCGGAAAGCGAGCACCTGAAACGGAAATCAACTACTTACAAACGCAACATTGAATAATCAAAGAAAAAATAGATAATAACGAAAAAGGATGTTAGGGGGAACGTACTGTGTTTGAGGATCATTTAAAGGTAGTCACCTTGATTCAAGAAGCCGGAGAAGTCGTCGGTCGGAAAAAGCTTCAAAAGATGGTATACATCGCTAAAAAACTAAACTTTCCTTACCAAGAAAAGTATCAATTTCATTTTTACGGCCCATATTCAGAAGAATTAACATTGAAGATTGAAGAGCTTTGCAACATGGGTTACATACATGAAGTGAAAGAAAAGGTGAGCGGCTATTCGCAGTACCGTTATGCTGTAAACGAAGAAGGGAAGAAGCTTCTATCGACTTACGGTGCACAGATTGAAAAACTAGGAAGCTGCGTTCGTTCAATGAATGAACAGTCTTCCAGGTTCTTAGAGCTTGTTTCAACCGTGATGTATTTCGAAAAGCTGGAAAAAGATGAGATCAAGGAAAAAGTACAAACGGTAAAAGCCAAACAAAAGTATACTGAAGAAGAGATGGATGAAGCTTTTCTGTATATTGATTCATTAAAAGGACAAGTTCAATAAAGATAAACCTGTTTAAAGAGCGTGAAATCGGCGCTAATGAACAGGTTTTTTATTTACCATCTAAATTGTAGTGGATGGCCGTTATTGAAAACGCCATAAATATAAATAAATGTGATAAAGATCGTAAATGGAACGATAATGCCGAGCAGCGTCATGAAAAAGCCTTTTGCCACACTTTTCTCATAAAGGCGCGTTGCGTAATAGCCGATTCCGAGTCCTATAAACAAGAGTGATAAAATTAAAGCAACAAGCCAAATCTTCATGCTAGCGCCTCCTCTATTATCAGCATATCCAGCACATTCTCCTTATAAACGACAGTTTCATTGAAACTTTTTTATATGAGGTACGACTAACAGGGTAAAAGGAGGGCTTAGTGATGAAAAACATGAAGCTGATTGTAATGGCATGTCTGCTCGTTCTCCTCGCCGCTTGTGGCTCGAAAGCGATGCCAGAAGAGGATAAGAAGAACGGAGCACCTCAGGTTAAGAACGAGATACCGTCTGAAAAAGAGGGTGTACAAGCTGAACTCGCACTCCAAGAAAATAGTAAAGAAGCAAAATTAACGTTGAAAAACGCATCCGATAAAGAAGCTGGTACTGGAACCGCGTATGCACTAGAAAAGTGGACAGACGGTAAATGGACGAAAGTAAATCAGAATCAGATGTTTACCGAGCAGATGATCATGGTGAAAGCTGGATCAAACTATGATCAAGCGGTTGATCTTAAAGAACAAGATGCAGGAACCTATCGTGTATCGAAAGAGTTCTTTGTAGATGAAAAGAAGGAAAAAGTAGCCGTTGTGTTCGAGACAAAATAACAAAAGACCGGTCAGCCCTATAGTTTTAGGGTCGGCCGGTCTTTCTTTAAGCACGATCTTAGAAGCTTTGAAAGTTGTTAATTTCCGTTCCAGTCGGCTTCGCTTTCCGCGGGGTGTGCGGTGAGCCTCTTAGCGCTATGCGCTGTTAAGAGTCTCACCTGTCCCACTGATCCCGCAGGAGTCTCGCGCCTTCCACTCCAATTAACTTGGCAAAGCAGAAGCTGACACAAGCCTTCAATAAAAATTTTTATTAATGAGGTAAAAACGCTAGTTGATAGAAGAACAATACGGCAAATAAGTAAACCAAGAACGGAACTTCACGATATTTACCTTTTACAATTTTTAGGATCGGATACGAGATGAACCCTAAAGCGATACCTGTTGCGATTGAAGACGTTAATGGCATCGTTAAAATGATTAAGAACGCTGGGAATGCTTCATCAAGTTCGTTCCAATTAATCTTGCTAAGTGAACCAAGCATCAAGCTTCCGACAATAATCAGTGTCGGTGCAGTAATTGCGGATAATCCTGAGATCGCACCAACGAGTGGTGAAAAGAACGCAGCGGCTACAAATAGCATCGCGACCACTACAGACGTCAAACCAGAACGACCACCAGCAGCTACGCCTGAAGATGATTCGATATAAGCGCTCGTCGGGCTCGTACCAAACGCTGCACCAACTGTCGTCGCAACGGAATCAGCTAACAGTGCTTGACGTGCACGAGGCATCTTATTGCCCTTCATTAGTCCAGCTTGTTCTGCTACTCCAACCATCGTACCGGTAGTATCAAAGATCGTTACAAGCAAGAAGGAGAACACAACCGCATATAATCCATATTGAAACACGTCAGAAAAGGCTGTGATCGGATCACCAAAGATGAAAAGTTCTGATGGTAAGTTTGGCGTTGATACAAATCCTTCTTTAAATTCTAAATGCCCTGTAAAGTAGGCGATTGCGCCCGTGATGATCATTCCGAAGAATAGGGCACCGTTCACGTTTAGTCCCATCAGGATCAACGTGATAGCAAGACCACCAAGAGCAAGGAGAACAGTTGGTGAATGCATATCACCTAAAGTTACTAGGTTATCAGGGTGAGCCACAATGATTTTAGTAAGACGCAAACCGATGAACGCGATAAACAGTCCGATACCAGCTGTAATACCATGCTTTAGGTTTGCTGGAATAGATTCGATCAATTTTTCACGAAACGGTGTTAAGGATAAGATGACAAAGATTATTCCTGCCACAAAAACTGCCCCAAACGCGATACGATAGTCAATATTAGGGTTGTTTCCTACAACAGAAAACGCAAAATATGCGTTCAGCCCCATACCTGGAGCAATGGCGATCGGATAGTTGGCCATTAAAGCCATCCACAGTGTACCGACTACCGTGGCAATAATTGTTGCAATAAACACAGTGTCAAAAGGAACACCAGCGGAATGCAGGATAATCGGGTTGACTATAACAATGTACACCATCGTCAGGAATGTTGTGATTCCTGCTAATATTTCTGTTTTGATGGTCGTACCAAGTTCTTTTAGTTTAAAAAATGAAGAAAGCATACGTTAGAACCTCCAAAATACGAACGATTTATGAGTACATGATATATAATATTCGTTTTTAAGTGTGATTTCAACAATTATCTTTAAAGTTTCCAACTGAGAGTTTTTTATGATTTGTGATACAATACGTGATAACAATGAATGTTTAGAGGAGCTGGAAGCATGAAAGATTTTTTCAATTCCAATGATGGTGACAAAAAGAAAAAAGGGATGGGCTTTACCATCATAAGTGGTGACTCCACAGACGGGCATGGCGGTTATGGTGTCGGGAGTCTGACGCTTGATCACGTAACACCTGTAATCGTCGATGTTGAAGAGTCGATCGCTTATATCGACATGGGAGCCATGCACGCGAGAAGCGATGTAGAAAAACGCATAAAATTTACTCCGAATCGTGAAGATACACCAAATCCACGCCTATATTGGCTCGTTTGGGTAACGATCAATCGAAAAGCAGAAGGACCGTTTTACTTCGGATTGACGGCATGTGAGATGCGAGTAGATGTTGAAGCGCGAAGAGGCTATAAAAGTCTGCCAGAACACGTGAACCGTATGGATAAATCCATGAAGGGTAAAATCATCATTGAGGATATGGACGAAAACGCTCGTCGCGTGCTCGGAAACTTCCTTAAAGAACATGATGAAGCGATGTTTAACCGTTCTAGTGACGAAATTAAGTCATTAGTGGAATAAAAATGGCAAAGTTATGAACCTTTTTTGAACATTTTGCAAATAACTTGTGACAAGAAAGCACTTCCATTAAAATATAGGTAGCATTGTACACACAATGTTTCTAGGACAATAAAGTGCCCGGGGCTCCTGTAGTAGAGCTCCGGGCATTTTATTTTGTCTTTTTTAGCATGTTGTAGGCATAGATTGATCGAATATTGTCGACTCGCGGATATCTTTCACAAACTCGTGGGTTAAAGCCCGAAACTTATGGATTCAAGCTCAAAACTTTTGGATTTCAGACCGAAACTTAAGGATCCACCGCTTCGCATAGCAAGCCAGCCACACTTACACACGATCACCAAGAAAAAATCTTCTTAAAAAATCCTTTTTCCTCTTTTTTCTGCTCTAATTTTTCTTTTATTTCACTCGAAGCACCATGTTCATCACAATACTCTACAGGTTCTGTTCCTTTTTCATAATACGAGATCCGTGTTACCGGACAGCTATCGGTTGCGAGCTTTCCGTTTTGCGGGTTGATGGTTACCGCTGTTACGCCTTCTGGCTGTTTAAATGATAAAATCTCTTTGTCTTTCAATGCGCTCTCCATAAAATACGCCCAGATCCGTTTGGAGTAACCTGTATCGTTCACATCATGCAGCTCTTCGTTGTTATCGTATCCTACCCAAACACCTGTAACGAGTTGTGGGGAATATCCGACCATCCAGCTGTCATTTGGTGTAGACCCAGATTTCCCAGCCATTGGACGCGTCAAATAGTGGTTGATACTTGAACCCGTAACACTTGTGTAGTCATTCAATTTTTCATCAAACGTACCGGCTAACAGATCTGTCATAACAAAAGCTTTGTTCTCGTCGATTACTTGTTTGCTTTCATATTTGTGTTCATATAGCACTTTGCCTTTAGAATCGGTGATCTTCGTGATAAACACAGGCTCTACTTTTTTACCACCGTTCGCAAAAACGCCGTATGCGTTCGTAAGTTCTAACACGCCTACTGCTTTTGATCCTAAAGCTAGTGAAGGGATGCTTGCGAGTTCACTTTTGATCCCGAATTTCTTAGCTGTTTTCACAAGTTTCTTAGGACCTAGATAAAGGTTCGTTTTTACCGCATAAATATTATCGGACAGAGCGAGCGCCTGAGCCATCGTAATAAAATCGTTGGCGTAGCGATTCTTGAAGTTCTTCGGCTTATAATCGCCAACACCGTCTCCCATCGCGAATGTTGTTGGTTCAGATTTTATTGGAGTAGACGCGGTGTATCCATGTTCGAGCGCCGTATAATATAGAAATGGCTTAAATGTTGAACCAGGTGCGCGTTTGGCTTGAAGCGCGCGGTTGAACGAACTCTGCTCAAAATCTCTGCCGCCTACGAGCGCTTTTACATCTCCGCTGCGAGGATCCATAGCGACTAGAGCTGTCTGGATCGAACTGTTATCGATGATGCGATTTTCAATCGTGTGTTCAGCATCTGCTTGCATTTTAGGGTCAAGCGTTGTGTAGATACGAAGTCCGCCAAACTGTATCGAATTCGTGTTCACGTTCAATTCCTTTTTTAAAGCGCGCATAACCGCATCCTGAAAATAAGGAGCGACCGTTGCGACCTCATCCTCTTCTTCTCGTACATAAGTTAATGGGGCTGATGCTGCTTTTTGAACGGACGCCTTCTTAATCGTTCCATCTTCAGCCATCGCGTTTAAAATGATGCTCTGTCTTTTCTTCGCGTTCTCTTCATGAAGAATTGGAGAATAGTAGCTCGGACCTTTAGGGATCCCAGCTAACATCGTCGCTTCACTTAGTGAGAGCTCTTTTGCATCTTTGCCAAAATAATAGCGAGAAGCGGATTGGATTCCGTAAGAGCCATGTCCGTAATAGATTGTGTTCAAATAACCTTCTAAAATCTCATCCTTTGAATAGCTCATCTCAAGACGAAGGGTATAGAACGCCTCTTGAAACTTTCTTCGCCATGTTTTGTCATGCGTTAAAAAAAGGTTACGAGCATATTGCTGCGTGATGGTACTCGCTCCTTGAACTTTTGCTCCAGCCTTAAGGTCAGCGAGTAAGGCACCGCCGATCCGCTTCATATCAAAACCGTTATGTTTATAAAAACTTTTATCTTCAATAGAGATCGTAGCGTCGATCACATGTTTGTCGATTTTTTCGAGTGGAACCCAATATCGGTTCTGACCGCCGTTGTTGATCTCTCCCATTTTAGAACCGTCCGCTGCATACATGATGGTTGTTTGAGGAACAAGCAAAGCGGGAGGGCCCATGAGTTTAGCGAGCAGCAACAGTCCAACAAAGGATAATGCAAAGCATCCAGTGACGATAAGACCCCATTTTTTCATCCAGCGTATTTTCTGCTGTTTCGTAGCTTCTTTATAGATCTGCCAAAACTTCATAATCCGCCCTCCTTAAAAACTCTCATTTTGTTATCTAGTATGGTGAAAAAAGATGCTCCTTAAACGTGATAAGGGAATGAAGTGCTATAATGGCTGTGAGAAAGAGGAGGTTCGTAACATGCTTATACAAAACATTCAATATATGACGACTTCGGCAGATGGAAAATGGGTTGTTAACACGGGAGACATCCTTATAAAAGATAATAAAATTGATTCAATAGGAAACGTTGAATGCGAAGAAACGGTTGAGAAGCTAGACGGTAAAGGAATGCTGGCGCTGCCCGGATTAGTAAACGGCCATCAGCATACACCGATGTCTCTGCTACGCTGCTATAGTGATGATGTGACACTTATGACTTGGCTCAATAAAAAGATGCTTCCGCTTGAGATGAAGATGAGTGATGAAGATCGCTATTGGGGTGCTCTTCTTTCCATGGCGGAAATGATCAAGAGTGGAACAACTTCATACGCAGATATGTACATAGGAGTGGATACGATCGGGGAAGCGGCCGTTGAATCGGGCATTCGTTCCGTCATCGCTCGTGGGCTCATCGCGATGGATTCGGATTATGAAGGCCGGTTGAAGGAAGCGGCAGATGTTGTTGATCGCTGGCACGGAGTAGGAGACGGAAGGATTACAACGATGATCGCACCGCATTCACCGTATATGTGTCCACCTGATTTCTTGAGAGCAGCTGTGAATCTTTCAAAAGAAAAGAACGTTCCGCTTCATATTCATCTAGCAGAAACGAAAGATGAAGAAAAGATGATTCAAGAAAAGCACGGGCTAAGACCTGTTGAATATTTAAAACAAGCAGGGGTGTTCGACCGTCATGTACTGCTTGCGCATGGTGTTCATTTTAACGATGCAGACTATGAAACGCTGAAAACCGTAAAGGGTGGGATCATACACAATCCGGTAAGTAACGCGAAGCTAGGCTGTGGGATCAGTGATGTGAAACGATTGATGGATAGCGGTGTGAAGGTTGGTTTAGGAACGGATGGACCAGCGAGTGCCAGCTCTCTTGATCTGTTCTTAGAAATGAAAGCTGCTAGCTGGTTCCAAAAATTGAAGTACGAAGAAGCCGCGGTTCTCAGTGCGCATGATGTGTTATCGATGGCGACTCAGAACGGAGCTGACATCCTTGGAATCGGGGATGAAGTGGGGTCCTTAACGGTTGGTAAGAAGGCTGACATTCTTTTAATGGATATGAACAAGCTTCATCTGACACCAAGTCATGAACCGGCTAACCTTCTAGCCTATTCGGCAACAGGACAAGACGTTGATACCGTAATCATCGACGGCAAGATTGTCATGCGTGGCCGTGAGCTGAAGACGATTGATGAAGAAAAAGTGATTGCAAACGCTAAAGAAAAAACGAAAGAACTTTTAATGCGATTATGATGAGTAGGGTGTCTCAAATTTGAGGCACTTTTTTGTTGTAAAAATAATTGACATGAAAAATAAAATTATGATATTATAAAATATTTGATTAAAATTGAGAGGTGTGGTACTCTTAGAAGGTTAGCAAATCTGGAGGTGGAGTATTTGTTTCAAATTGGCGATAACATTGTGTATCCAATGCATGGAGTAGGTGTAATTGAAGCCATAGAAGAAAAAGAATTCCCCGACGAAAAACAACAGTATTATGTTATAAAAATGTCAGTTAGTAATATGCAAGTTATGATTCCTGCGTGTAAAATTATGAATTCTAGGATACGTCCTGTTACAGAACTCCTAGCATTGAAGCAGATTATGCACGATTTTCAGCATGGAGAATCGGAAACATTACTGACGTGGAAAGAAAGATATAAAGTTAACACGGACAAGCTAAAAACGGGTGAAATACGCGATGGTGCTGAAGTTGTACGTGATTTAATGCGTATGAAGAAAGAAAAGACACTGAATGCAAGCGAAAAAAAGATGTTGGAAAGTGCATATGGATTTTTAATCAGTGAACTGGAAGTAATCGAAGGGATCACTGAAAACCAAATTAAAAGTTTCTGTTAAGGTTTAACAAAATATATGAGGTGTTAATAACATCTCATAAAAAGTCGTTTCAGAAACATACACTTCTTAAACTTACTTATAGTAACCTCATAATTTCTACAACAATCTAATCCTTGATTATCTATTTACTTTCCTCTATAACCTTATAAAGTTTTTTGAAAAATTTCTATCAATAATCACTTGATCGTAGTAATACTGATTCACACTGGCACGGACAAGGAGCCGTAAGGATGGAAGAGAGGTAGGGCTTCCATTGTTTTAGGTATACCTCAGTGACTATTTTGTAGAAGATTTACTTATCCACCTCCACTAGTACTGTTAATTGAATGTAAAATGGGAAAAGCAGCCGAGAGTGGTAGAAGCGGGTTGCTTTTTTTATTTCGGTTAAAAAGTTCAGAAAATTATGTTAAAATAAACAAGGTTTTAATACCACTAAATAAAAGAAGGAGGCCGACGCGTCATGATCATTAAATGGATCAAACTTCGATAATGACAAGTGCAGGCCAAGATGACTCCGTTGAGTACTTATTGCTCTGCGCTTTTCACAAGGCAAAAAATAAAATCACGGAGGAAACAATAATGAAACAACAACTTTTACAAACAAATAAGGTGGATATAAACACAGAAAGCTTCGGTAACCCTAGCGATCCTGCTGTTCTTCTCATTATGGGTGCAATGTCTTCGCTCGATTGGTGGGATTCAGAGTTTTGTGAGCGTCTTGCAGCAGCCGGAAGATATGTGATTCGGTATGATCACCGTGATCTCGGCCAATCCGTCGTCTATGAACCTGGAACATCAAACTATACGATTACGGACCTTGCTGATGATGCGTTTGGAATTCTAGATGCCTATTCCATAGAGAAAGTGAATATCATGGGGATGTCTCTCGGAGGAATGATCGGGCAGATTATGGCGATTAAGCATCCTGAACGTGTGCTTAGCTTGACGATTCTTGGGTCAAGTGTTTTCGGTTCAGAGCAAGCTGAGCTGCCTCAAATGGATCAGAAAATTTTAGATTTCCATGGAAAAAGTGCTTCTATTGATTGGTCTGACCAAGAGGCGTCTGTTGCTTATTTAGCAGAGGGATGGGCAGTCCTTTCAGGATCCAAGCCTTTTGAAAAGGAAAGAATGTACGCATTGGCAGAAAGAGAATACACGCGTGCCAAACAGATTCAAAGCAGATTTAATTATATGTATCTAGGTGGCGGTGAAGAGTATTTGGATCGTATGAGTGAAATTGGAGTTCCGACAATCATTCTTCATGGAAATGAAGATCCGGCACTTCCGTTCGAACACGGTCAAGCGCTTGCGAGGGCGATTCCGCATGCTGAACTCATCACGCTCGAAGGGTCTGGACATGAGCTGCATACAGACGATTGGCAGATTATTATAGAAGCGATTGTAAGGAATAGTTCTGTAGGAAAGTAAGGGTTATAGACCATGAGCGGGAAGGCTGCTCATGGTTTTTTTATTTTTGAGTAGTGCTGTTTGTCAGGGTGATAGAGTTGGGTAATGGAGTCAATTTTGTCAACTCTCCGATATATGATCAAAATTCCGGTTATTATAGCAAAAATTCGCCCGTGCACGAAACACGGACGAATGGGGCGCCAGAAGGGACACACGAGTCGGTAAAGCGAGGCCGGATTTTCTGGAACGAAAAGCCGGTGCTTTTACACGTGTGACAGAGGCCTATTTATTTTTAGACGTAAGGACAGTAACGATAAGCGAGCTGAAAGCGACCGCGAACATCAACGCCTCAAAGATCGTCAGAGGCATCACCCCCCTTAACTGTAAGCTGCGGATACCCGCAAGATGTCCAGCTTCAGTTTAAAAAAGGGAATGCGCCGACCGTCTGTCCTTCTGAACGCTATTTTCATTATACCACTTTAATAGTCAGAATAGTCAGCCTAAAGAAACAGGGTAATCGAACTATTTTTATTGGTTGAAGATTAAGAAAACAGGAATGTGGTATGGATAAGAAGTGGTTATTTGAAAATAGCTGCATTCTTACAAAAATTGAATTGGAATCTTAGGTCCCAGAATGCTATAATCATTTTGTTTGTAAAATCTCGAAACAACGATGCCTGGCATTTCAAAATATATAGTAGGAGTGAGACCAACATGAGTATTTGGTTTACTGAAAAACAAACGGAAAATTTCGGAATTACGATGAAAATTAACAAAACGTACGTATCTGAGCAAACAGAATTCCAAAAGCTAGATATGGTAGAAACAGAAGAGTTCGGAAACATGCTGATCCTTGATGGCATGGTTATGACTACACAAAAAGACGAGTTCGTTTACCACGAGATGGTAGCACACGTACCTCTTTTCACGCACCCTAACCCGAAGAACGTTTTAGTTGTAGGCGGCGGAGACGGTGGAGTAATCCGTGAAGTGCTAAAGCACCCATCTGTTGAAAAAGCCGTTCTTGTTGAGATCGATGGAAAAGTAATCGAGTATTCTAAGCAATATCTGCCTGAAATCGCTGGGGACCTAGAGAACCCACGCGTTGAAGTAAAAGTAGATGACGGATTCATGCACATTGCAACGAGCGAAAATGAGTATGATGTAATCATGGTTGACTCAACTGAGCCAGTGGGACCAGCTGCTAAGCTTTTTGAAAAAGGTTTCTATGAAGGAATCTCTAAAGCTTTAAAAGAAGACGGAATCTTTGTTGCACAAACGGACAACCCATGGTTTACGCCTGAGTTGATCTCTCAAGTGTTCAGTGACGTTAGTGAGATCTTCCCGATCACGCGTCTTTACACAGCGAACATCCCAACTTACCCAAGCGGACTTTGGACGTTCACGATCGGATCTAAGAAGCACGATCCACTAGAAGTACCGGCTGAGCGTTTCCACGATATCGAAACGAAATATTGGACTCCGCAACTTCACACAGCTGCGTTCGCGTTGCCGAAGTTTGTGAGTGATTTGATTAAAAAGTAAATCTGTAATCATAAGCTTTGTTGCTTTTGAAAGTGATTGATTTCCGTTTCAGATGCTTCGCTTTCCGCGGGGCAGGCGGTGAGCCACATTCGCAACGTTTCACTCTTAAGTGTCTCACCTGCCCGCCTGTCCCGCAGGAGTCTCGCATCTTACACTCCAATCACTTTTCGATGAAGCTTCTTTTGGCGAAAAGGAAGCGCGCAGCAACAATCAACGAAAACAGTAAAAAAATAAGAAAAATAGGGGCCGTCAAAAGTGAGTTGTATCTTACTTTCGCGACGGTCCCGTATTTTACATAAGGAGTGTAAAATCATGCGTTTTGACGAAGCTTATTCTGGAAATGTGTTTATTTTAAGTAAGCCTGATTATAAGACGGCTGATGCTGTTCTTTACGGCATGCCGATGGATTGGACGGTTTCATTCCGTCCGGGTAGCCGTTTTGGCCCTGCTCGTATTCGTGAGGCATCTCTTGGTCTTGAAGAGTACAGCCCATACATGGACAAGCACCTTGAAGAAGTGAACTATTTTGATGCGGGAGACATCCCGTTACCGTTCGGAAATCCTCAGCGTTCACTTGATATGATCGAAGAGTACGTTTCAACGTTACTCGCTGACAACAAGTTTCCGCTTGGAATGGGTGGAGAGCACCTTGTGACTTGGCCGGTATTTAAAGCATTGAAGCAAAAGTATGATGACTATGTCGTGATTCATATCGATGCACATGCTGACCTTCGTGAGCAGTATGAGGGAGAAGTTCTTTCTCACTCAACACCGATCCGTAAAGTTTGCAATCTGATCGGCGCGGAAAACGTGTATTCGTTCGGAATCCGCTCTGGTATGCGTGAAGAATTCGAATTCGCAAAAACGAGCGGTATGCACATGTACAAATTCGATGTAGCTGAGCCTTTAAAAGAAGTTCTTCCAACATTAAAGGGACGTAACGTGTACGTTACCATCGATATCGATGTGTTAGATCCGTCTGCAGCTCCAGGAACAGGAACAGCAGAAGCCGGCGGAATCACTTCAAAAGAGCTTCTTGAAGCGATTCAGTTGATCGCAAAAGCGGACATCAACGTAATCGGAGCAGACTTAGTAGAAGTAGCTCCCGTTTATGACCACTCCGAGCAAACACCTATTGCAGCTAGCAAATTCCTTCGTGAAATTTTGTTAGGCTGGGTAAAATAATTGAATTGTAGACCCTGTTTGAAGGCTGTTGTTTGCAGCCGTCGAACAGGGTTTTTTATTAGGTGTGAATTTTAGACGTGGGTGAGTGTCGAGCTGTGTCGAATGGCCTTTATTTGCTGAATTAGACTTAATTGATATGAATTTTGACTTAATTTTTTCGAATTAGACTTAATTGAACCACACTCCGACTTAATACTCATCAAACCGACTTAATTGCCATCCGCCACCCCCATCACACAACATGCAACAGAGCCCAAACATAAGAAAACCGGCCTCGAATCATCGAGACCGGCGAATGTTAAGCTAATTCTTCAACTAATTTTTCTTTTTTGATGTATTTTGCAAACAAAATCGCTTCTACCACGAAATAAACCATTGATCCGATGCATACATATGTCCAGATTTCTTGAAGCTTGGCGTTTTGCCATAGATCAAGCAACATGAATAGGGAAGGTAGCGTTAATGTTACCCAAGACTGAACGAAAGCGACTCTTCCGATATAGTTTTCGTATGGTTTTTTAAGTGCGGACGACAAGAAGAACAGAAACCAAAGGAACGCCCACAACACCCACGTAAGGGCATTGACTACGTCATTTTCTTGAACGTAAAACACAAGTGCATAAACGATAGCCATCATCGATACCCACAAGGAGTACCAACCAAGGCCGCTGGAATCGAATCCTTTTAGAATCGTCACGCCTAGATAAAGGTATGTGAACCCAAACAAGAAAACAGCACCGTTATTGAACATCGACCAGTTTGATCCATCAGACGTGATGATGAGATAGATCGGTGTGATGACTTGAAGTAATCCGACTAATATATTAAAAAACGCGACACTTTTTTCTTCAGCTTTTCCGAGCAACATTAAGCTGTTTAAGAATAAAGCTCCACCTGAGAACAGCAAACCTATAGCACCCATAATTATTCCCTCATTACTCTATAAGATAGTTTTTAGAGGTCAGACCTCTTACATTAATCAAATATAGTAAATTCTTAAGTGTAAAGCAATGGAAATCTGAAGAAAAATAGTAGGAAGGAACTGACTTAAACTGTTCTTAGCTAAATTTGTCGAAATTTGTTATAACATTAAGTCTTTTTTGCTATAGTTACAGTAGAGAATTAGATGGATAAAGGGGGGGACAAATAGAATGACAGCGATTTCAAAAGAGATGGAGTATTTTCAAACGTTCATCGATCAGCTTTCTGATGCCGTAGTGGTTGTGGATCAGAATGAAGAAATAACAGGAGTGAATCAACATTATTTGGATCTGACAGATCAGGCAGCTTTTGAAACAGGAAAGTCGATGGATGAAATCCTTTTACGTCATTCAGATGGTGACGAAGGAACATTGCTTGCTGTAAATGGATTTATTTCGGTAAAAGTGAGTGAAGGGTTTTTGCCGTTTGCTGAAAGTCCGTTCCGCTATTATATCTTGAAAGAACTGCCCGCTGTCGTTCATTCTTGTCAGGAGCCTCTTATGAAAACGTTAATGAACATCGTTCCGGATTTTATCGGGATAAAAGATGGAGATGGGCGTTTTGTGTTTGCGAATGAATTTGTAGGTGAGCTTTTTGAACTGCCGGGGTTTGATTTTACTGGTAAGACCGATGCTGACTTAGCAGAGATCACGCCTAACTTTCGTGAAGTCTTTCAATATTGTATCGAGACAGATGAACAAGTGTGGCAGGCGAAAGAAATTGTTCGATGTGAAGAGTTCGTGCCTGCGCGAGACGGCGGTACACGATTTTTTGATGTATACAAAATTCCAGTGTTTCATCCAAATGGAACTCGAAAGAATTTGCTTGTATTCGGCCGGGAGGTTACGGAAAAGATTGAGTCCCGACAGCTGTTAGAAGAGAGTGAAGCGAGATATAGGCTTTTGGCTGAAAACGCGATGGATATGATCACAACACATAAAGCAGATGGTTCATTTACGTACATTTCACCTGCATCGTTTGCGTTATTAGGAAAAAGACCTGAAGAGATTTTAGGAGATACAGGCTATGGAATGCTTCATCCGGATGACGAAGAGATCTCAAGAAAAGCTCATGAAGATTTAATCTCAGGACCGTGCACGAAAACCGTTCCTTTTCGACTACAGCATAAAGACGGGCACTATGTGTGGCTCGAAACTTCATGTAAAAGCATCACAGATGACACAGGTAAAGTCGTAGAGATCATTGGGGTTACGCGTGATATCTCTGATCGAAAAAAATCAGAAGACTTGCTTCGTCAATCCGACAAGCTTTCAATCGTTGGACAGCTTGCGGCATCCGTTGCTCATGAGATACGAAATCCGCTCACCTCATTAAAAGGGTTCATTCAATTTTTACAAGAAAGCCAAGAGATCGATCCATCCAACTACTACAGCATCATGGATAAAGAACTGAACCGCATCGATCAGATCATGGGGCAGCTGTTATTGTTGGCAAAACCCCAAGTTCGAACATATAAGAAGACGTGTTTAAAAGAAATCATCGAATTTGTAGAAACCCTTCTACAGCCTGAAGCAATCGTCCAAAATATACAGATCAATACGAGGATCCCTGATGTTATGCCTCATATACATGCGGAGGAAAATGAGCTGAAACAAGTGCTGATCAACTTATTGAAAAATGCGATCGATTCGATGGGTGATGGCGGCGAGATCACGATTCAAGCTCAAATGATGGATAGCCAGATTCATATATCCGTCAAAGATCAGGGTTGTGGAATTCCGAAAAATCGAATCGAGAAAATGTGTGAACCTTTTTATACGACAAAAGAAAAAGGGACAGGGCTCGGTCTGATGATCAGCTCTAAGATCATGAAAGAGCATAACGGTGAACTCCGGTTTAGTAGCATAGAAGGCAAGGGAACCACGGCTAGCATGGTATTGCCTGTGTAATGTAATGAACTTGAGCTGATGGTGATGTTTTCAGTTCAAGTTTTTTTCGAGTGGCTTTGTCGCTTTTTGTAAACTCGCCGATATATCTTAAAAAGTTGCCGTATTAAGGTTGAAACTCGCCAAAATATATTAGATTTACGCCGTATTATCTCTATATTTTCTCGAATTCTTTGGAACGACTTCTCCCCAACTACATTAAAAAGAAGCTTTTCACTTCTTTTTGAGTGAAAAGCTCCCTGATTTATTCCCTGTTGTTACACATTCTCCGGCTCAGCTACTTTTACTAGCTGCTTTCCTGTGTTTTCACCAGAAAACAGACCTAAGAATGCATCAATCGTATTTTCAAATCCCTCTACGATGTTTTCGCTATAAGAAATTTTGCCTTCTTTTACCCATTTAGCAAGTTCGATCGCACCTTCTTCAAAATGAGCCGCATAATCGCTAACGATAAATCCTTTCATCAGCGCACTGTTGATCAGAATTTGACTTTGCATACGTGGACCAACATCTACTTTTTCAAGGTTGTAAAGGGCGATCTGGCCACAAACCGGAATACGAGCGCCTTTGTTGATCAATGCGAGTACGCTATCAGAGATTTCACCGCCGACGTTATCAAAATATACATCAACGCCGTCTGGGCAAGCAGCTTTTAGTGCTTCATATACATTTTCCGTCTTGTAGTTGATCGCAGCATCAAAGCCTAGTTCGTCTTTTAAGTAAGAGATCTTTTCATCTGAACCTGCGATTCCGACAACACGAGCACCCTTGATCTTGGCGATTTGACCAACGATCGTACCAACAGCTCCAGCTGCGCCGCTGACAACAACCGTTTCGCCTTCTTGAGGGTTTCCGATATCCAGTAAACCGAAGTAAGCTGTTAAACCAGTCATGCCTAACACACCAAGGTTTGCAGTAAGTGGAGCAAGAGATGGGTCTAATTTACGTACTTCAGCATCACTCGCTACATTATATTTTTGCCACGCTAAGTTACCGATCACGAAATCGCCTTCTGCTAGTTCACCCGAACGAGATTCAACAACTTGTCCGACAATTCCACCAGAGATTGGTTCGTTTAACTGAAATGGAGGCACGTATGATTTTCGGTCGCTCATGCGTCCTCTCATGTACGGATCTACAGATAGATAAATCGTTTTTAAAAGTACCTGATTACTTTCAAGAGCAGGGGTCGAAGTCTCCTCAAAGCGAAAATCACTCTTTTGCGGCGCGCCTTTTGGACGATTCACAAGTAAAATTCTTTCGTTGTTCATTTAAAATCCTCCTCATTTCTATTTCATCTTCTCGAGTGTATAATACGTCATTAACGACCCTCATTCCAAATCATCCACTCATGAAAACGTGTTTTTAGGATATATTTACCTATTAGAACCATGAATTTTTAAAAAGACACCCATAAGGTTGAAGGGAAGCAGTGAAATCTTTTATAATAGGTAAGTTAAAGAGGTACATCAAAAAAGGAAGTGTTGTTCGCATGGATCAAGATACGGAATTGTCTGTTGCGCTTTCGATAAGTTCAGAAGTACATTTCAGCGGTGAACAAGAGAAACATTTCACCGAGACAGAAGGTAAGCTCTATAAACGTGGGGACGTCACCTATCTTCAATATAAGGAAGAGATAGAAGGTGCAGGTTCTGTCAATAATGTGATTAAGATAACGCACGCTGGTATTCTGATTATCCGCTCAGGCAGTGTATCTATGAAACAGAAATATTTAATAGGCCAGACTACAAAAGGCATGTACGACAGCCCGTATGGCCAGCTTTGGATGGAAACGACTACACATGAAATGAATTTCCGCTGGAATCAGCAAAAACAGACGGGGGATCTTAATCTCGCTTATGAACTGGTTCTGCAGGGTGAACATACAGGAACACATCGAATCAAGATTAATTTTCAGGAGGCAAAAGCATGAATATCCTTGACCAAGTCAAGCAGCTGTTAAAAGAAGAGATCGAAGAAGCGGTCGTAAAAGCGGGACTCGCTAAAAAAGAAGAACTGCCTGCAGTCGTTCTTGAAGTACCAAAAGATAAAGCGAATGGTGACTTCGCGACGAACATGGCGATGCAATTAGCGCGTGTTGCTAAAAAAGCCCCTCGCATGATCGCAGACGATCTTGTAGCAAATTTTGATAAAAGTAAAGCATCTATCGCAAAAGTTGAGATCGCAGGTCCTGGTTTCATTAACTTTTACATGGATAACTCATATTTAACAGAGCTTGTACCAACTGTTCTAAAAGCGGGCAAGGATTACGGACGTACGGAGCATGGCGGCGGTAAAAAAGTACAAGTCGAGTTCGTATCTGCGAACCCTACAGGAACGCTTCACTTAGGACATGCACGTGGTGCGGCTGTTGGTGATACGATCTGTAATATTCTAGACTATGCAGGCTATAACGTTTCTCGTGAGTTCTACATCAACGATGCAGGGAATCAGATCAACAACTTAGCTACGTCGATCGAAGCTCGTTACTTCCAAGCGCTAGGCAAGGATAAAGAGATGCCAGAAGATGGTTACCACGGAGCGGATATTATCGAATTTGGTAAAGATCTAGCCGAAGAGTATGGCGATTCTTGGTTAGAAAAAGAAGAGAGCGAGCGTGTGAGCTTTTTCCGTGAATACGGTCTTACACGAGAGCTTGAAAAACTAAAAGCTGATCTCGCTGAATTCCGTGTAGATTTTGATGTGTGGTTTTCTGAGACTTCACTCTATCAAAACGGAAAAATTGATGCAGCACTAGAGAAGTTAAAAGCTAAAGGTGTCGTGTATGAAGAAGAAGGCGCGACTTGGTTCCGTACGACAGATTATGATGATGACAAGAACCGTGTACTTATCAAGAACGACGGATCTTACACATATTTAACGCCAGATATCGCGTACCATAACGATAAGTTTGAGCGTGGATTTGAAAAGTTGATCAACATTTGGGGAGCAGACCACCACGGTTACATCCCTCGTATGAAAGCGGCAATTCAAGCGTTAGGCTATGAAAAAGATCAACTTGAAGTGATGATCATCCAGCTTGTTTCTCTGTTCCAAAACGGCGAAAAAGTGCGTATGAGTAAGCGTACGGGTAAAGCTGTAACGCTACGTGAACTGATGGAAGAAGTGGGCATCGACGCGACTCGTTATTTCTTTGCGATGCGTTCTAACGATACTCATCTTGATTTTGATATGGACTTAGCAGTTTCGAAATCGAACGAAAACCCTGTATTCTACGTACAATACGCACACGCACGTGTATGCAGCATGCTTCGCCAAGGGGAAGAGATGGGTCTTTCTTATGAGGGAGAACTGGATCTTTCTCAGATCGATTCTGAAAAAGAGTTCGAGCTTTTGAAGAAAATCGGAGAATTCCCTGCTGTTATTAATGAAGCGGCTGAAAAACTTTTAACGCACCGTGTAACGAACTATGTGTTTGAGCTCGCATCTGCTCTTCATAGCTTCTATAACGCAGAGCGTGTACTCGACCCAGAAAACAAAACAAAATCACAAGCGCGCTACGCGTTGATGAAAGCTACTCAAGTAACGATTGAAAATGCATTGAACATCATCGGTGTAGAAGCACCAGAGCGTATGTAATATAGAGAAAACCTGTCTGCGGACAGGTTTTTTCGTGTTTTGGAGAGTGGTTTTCTTTGATTTGAAGGCAAATATAGAGGTTTGTGAGCGATTCTAGGGGGTTTGTGAGCGATTCTAGAGATTTGTGAGCGATTCGAGAGGTTTGTGAGCGATTCCAAAGCTATGCTCAATTACCAACGAATCACGAACGCATCCAAAACAAAAAAGGAATTCTACAGCTTTTCTTGAATTCTATTGAAGCACATGATTGCTTAGGAGGTTCCCAAAATGACATCATCCAACAAAAGCCCTTTTGTTATCGGAAAAATTGAAGGGTACTCGAAAGAATTTTCAAACTTGATCTCTATGATGGACTACACGAGGGAAACGACGATCTGGGACGTTCAAGATCTATCCGTTGAAGAGCTAGATTATCGAATAAACGGAATAGGGAATTCAATCGGCATGCTGCTCGCTCATCTTGTGGCTGTAGAAAAGATTTATCAATTTATCACATTTGAGGGAAAAGATCTGCCAGAGGAGGAGATCGAGCGTTATGCAGAAACACTCCAGCCTGCACTCGATCTAGGTGAAGCTGCGGCAATCATCCATGGCAATACAGCAGAATTTTATTTAGAAGATTTAAGAAAGACTCGTGAAATTACCTTGCAGCATTTTCAAAAGCTTGAAGATTCATGGCTCTATGAAACAACACCGTGGTGGGGCAATGAGCTCGGTAACAACTACTTTAAATGGTTTCATGTATTTGAAGATGAACTGAGTCATCGCGGTCAGATTCGTATTATTAAAAAACATTATGAACTCGCGGCAGCGAAATCTTCTACACAATCCTAACACAACGAAAAAAGGGATAATGTAGGGATAACATGCCATATTAATAAGAGATAGGTTTGGAAACTCGTTTGAAAGAGGGGGTACATATATGAAGTTGATCGTATTATCACTAATAACAGGCGCCCTCGTAGGCTTTGTTTTTGCCCTGTTAAAACTCCCGATTCCGGCACCACCCGCATTACCTGGAATCATGGGCATCATCGGCATCTATTTAGGCTATCAAGTTTACATCTGGATGGCAGGTACTTTTCTAAAGTGAGGAGAACATGGCATTAGCCGGACTGACCTCTGAGTTGCAAATCTATTATGAAAAGCTAGGAACCGGTGCTCCGATTGTTTTTTTACATCCGCCTGGTATGAGTCATCTCGTGTTCAAGTATCAAAGAGAACTAGCGAACGATTATCAGACGATCTTTCCTGATTGTAGGGGACACGGTCGTTCATCTAGTAAAGACAAAGAAACGTTTACGATTTGGGACTTGGCAGATGATGTGGCTTCATTATTGGACCACTTATTATTAGAAGAGGCGTACATTTGTGGGTATTCGGCAGGTGGTTCGGTCGCACAAGCGTTTGTTCAAAAATATCCACATCGGACAAAGGGTCTTATTTTGAGTGGCGGCTTTTCTCAAGTTTCTACATTCGCACTGAAAAAGCAGTTTCAAACTGGAATAAGGCTGGCAAAAAATGCACCAGCCCTACTCAATCGAATTCTCGTCAGCACACACTCAAATTCTGTGGAAGATCGAAAAGAAATGTTGTCTTATCATAAGCAGACAGATCCTAAAACGTGTCAGCGGTTCTACCAAGAAAGTCTTTCCTTCCAATGTACGGATCAGCTAAAAGAGTGGCGCTTTCCGTTGTTGTTCATTTACGGGGAACAAGCGGAATATATGCATCCTTACAGAAGAATCTACGCAAGGAATGTTCACCCGAAAGCAAAAATCGTTCTCTTAAACAAAGCGCTGCATCAGCTTCCGATCAAACATTATGCAAGCTTTAATGCAGAGATTAAAAAATTTATTCCTTGCCTTACATAAGGATGGTTCCACCGCTCATCCTCTTGAAGCCGCGCACTTTCTCCAGTTCATCCACAAGCTGAAGAACAGCGCGGTCTTTTTGTTTGGCTTCGATCATAACGTCCAGCTCATCTGTGTAGTTGGACATCAATTTAAAGAACGGCAGGACATAGTCCTTACTAACGAAGTCATGGTGACTTCTGTACGCTTTCTCGTCTTTTGGTGAGGAAAGATGAACTTTTGGCGGTCGACCTGTATTCTCCCACGTTTTCACGAACCTAGGCAATAGTTCCTCTAGAGAACCATCGTCATCCGGATTCGCCATGTAATGATGATAATCAAACATAAGTGGAATTCCTTCATTTTCACAGACTTC
Source organism: Fictibacillus sp. 7GRE50 (assembly GCF_015903875.1). Taxonomy (NCBI): domain Bacteria; kingdom Bacillati; phylum Bacillota; class Bacilli; order Caryophanales; family Fictibacillaceae; genus Fictibacillus; species Fictibacillus sp. 7GRE50. Next base: position 1,227,121 of record NZ_JACZDW010000001.1, on the reverse strand, counting down.
TAATGTCTCTTGGGTCGTGAACGTTTTATCGTCGTTTTCAAGCGTCATCCTTGCTTTAATATCGGCTGGGAGAAGTTTAATATTTTCATAAAAACGTTCTAAAGCAGACGGCTTATCACCATAAGCCCCGCCGATATGAATATTGATATAGCTTCGGTCCTCGATCCCCATTCCTTTAAGCAGATCAAAATGATATTGCATATCCTTAACAGCATTTACGGTTACCTCTTTACGAGGGCTTGTAAACAGGGTGAACTGATTAGGATGCATGCTCGTTCTGATGTTATATTTTTTTACGAGCTTCTCGATCTCTTTACATTCTTTCTTCGTCTCCTTCAAAAAATCCCAAGCTGCTTCAGGATGAGTAGCTAAAGGGACGATGGAGGATGACATGCGATGAAGAGGAAGCTCGTGCGCGACACAATAATGAAGAACGCGCAGTGTGCGCTGTAGATTGTTTTTCGTGATGGCAAGCAATTGAGCTCTGCGTTCTTTTTCATCACGTTTTTGATAAGTAGCAAAAGTCATTGTTTTTGCAGGTGAGGCCTCATATAAATTGAGAGCCGTAGATACAAATCCGAAAGATGTTAACATGTTTGGCCCCCTGTTGTTTTGTATGTTTTTGGTATAAGTGCTGGTGAAGGATGTTGATTTCCGCTCCAGGTGCTTCGCTTTCCGCGGGGTGTGCGGTGAGCCTCCTCGTCGCTTTGCGACCTTAGGAGTCTCAACTGTCCCACTGATCCCGCAGGAGTCTCACACCTTACGCTCCAATCAACTAATCAGAGATGTCGAATCAAAAAGTTCACAAAAAGGGAGCTGATCCCCATTAAATTTATAAAAAAGGCGATAGTACAAAACCCACCACTTCTTTAAAGCGAATTTTAACAGAACTTCGTGTCTTCTTTAAACGTGCTAGCGTCAGCTTCTCAGAGCGTTCAAGGTCTGAATCGAGCACTTTTTTAACGGCTTGTATCTCTGTTTTGTCTGTAAAGATGCAATTTAGTTCATCGTTATAAAAAAAGCTGCGCAGATCGAAGTTAGCGGTACCAATATCGCAGATCGTATCATCAAACATGACGATCTTAGAATGATAAAATCCTTCATGAAACTGATAGATCTCTGCACCAGCTTCTAAGAGAGGTTTGACGAAACGATAAGAAGCTTCCTGCACAAAAGGATGATCGGGGTTCATTGGAACGAGCAGCTTCACGTTTACCCCGCGATTTAGTGCTGACAAGAGCTCTCTGTTCATCTTTTTACCCGGAATAAAGTAAGGCGAACCTATAAAAATGCTTTTTTTCGCACGTTTTATTTTTTTAAGAAAAAATTGATAACCTCCACGCCCTTTTGAAGGAAGAAGCATCAGCTCTCTTGCCCTTTCTTCGTTGAGAAGAGACGGGGTCTTGCTATGAGTCATCTTTTCATTTGTTGAACCGTTCCAATCATCGATAAATAATCGTTGTAATTCGCTCACAACGCACCCTTTTAATTTTAAATGATAGTCGCGCCAATCTCCAAACCGTGTGACTCTGCCCATATATTCATTTCCTACATTGTATCCGCCTATATATCCGATCTTAGAATCGATAATCGTAACCTTACGATGATTTCGGTGATTGATGCGGTATAAAAGGTAAGGAAATTGAGGCTTGTTGCTGTATTCAAAATGAACGCCTGCGTCTTTAAGGGCGTGAACGGTCTTTTTTTTCAATCCGTAACTTCCCATGTAATCAAGCAGTAGTCTAACTTCTAAGCCTTGCTGTGCTTTAGCGATCAGTTTCGTGCATAGCTCTTGTCCGAGTTCGTCGTCGCGCAATATGTAGAACTGTATGTAGATCGTACTCCTAGCTTCATCTATGTATTGAAACAGTGAATCAAAAAAATGAGAACCCGTTGTTAAAAGATGCATATTGCCTGTCGTAGTTACAGGAGGTTCTTCTTTTGCGGTCGTTTGTTTATGTCCTAAGTAAAAGTCGATCCAAGCCAAAATCCAGATGGCTATAATCACCAAAACGATCCACACGTTCATCTCCTCCTTTTAAATCAAACTTGTATATAGTATACCCCCACCATATGAAACCACTAAAAAAATTTTTTTAACAGATGTTGACTGAATGCTCATTCATTTATTTTTTTATGCTATAATGAAGTCAGAAAATTAATTTCATTTAGAATTATTAAAAGAGAAAGAATTAGGGAATAGGAGCATTGGAAGGGAGAGAGAGCGATGGACGGCTTAATGGTAGCAAACTGGCTTGCATTTCTTTTTGTAACCGCTTACGCACTGTTTTTATTTGCTTATGTCGTAAAAACAAGGTTTGAATTCATCAAGCTCGGCAAAAAAGTAGAGTTTGATCATACGGTTCAAGAACGAATTAAAGCAGTCTTAGTGAATGTATTTGGTCAAAAGAAGCTGTTAAAAGATAAGAAGAGTGGAATTATCCATATCATGTTCTTTTATGGATTCATTCTCGTTCAGTTCGGAGCGATTGATTTTATATGGAAAGGACTCAACCCTGGGTCGCATCTGCCTTTAGGCCCGCTTTATCCGGGATTCACGTTTTTCCAAGAAATCGTAACGACGATGATCATGATTGCAGTCGTTTGGGCTTTTTACAGAAGATATGTTGAAAAGCTTGTTCGATTGAAGCGCGGATTTAAATCTGGTTTGGTTCTTCTTTTTATCGGGGGCCTGATGCTTTCCGTGTTAGTTGGGAACGGAGCAGAGATTATCTGGCATGACCTTCCGTACGAGTGGACGGCGCCTATCGCGTCCGTAATTGCAATGGCTCTTGGTTTCCTAGGAAAAACAGGTGCTGCAGTCGTATTCTTTATCTCATGGTGGATTCATTTATTGTTCTTATTAACGTTTTTAGTGTATGTTCCGCAATCAAAGCATGCTCACTTGATCGCAGGTCCACTAAACGTTTGGCTTGGCCGCAAAGATAAAGTAGGAAAGCTTTCTTCGATTAATTTCGAAGACGAGACACAAGAAGTTTTCGGTGTGAATAAGATTGAAGACTTCAATCAAAAGCAGCTTGTAGATCTCTATGCATGTGTAGAGTGTGGCCGTTGTACGAATGTTTGTCCGGCAACAGGTACTGGTAAGATGCTTTCGCCGATGGATATGATCGTTAAACTTCGTGATCATCTAACGGTAAAAGGAGCGGCGGTTACATCTCGCACACCTTGGATGCCAGCGTTCGCTTTTTCGAACACAACAGGCAACCAGATCGCTTTTGAAGCGAGAGGAAAGGGCGCTGAGGAAACTGCTGCGACAACTGATGGATCATCTGCACTTGCTTATGATGTTGAGATGATCGGTGAAGTTATGACAGAAGAAGAGATCTGGGCATGTACGACTTGCCGTAACTGTGAAGATCAGTGTCCAGTCATGAACGAACACGTAGATAAGATTATCGACATGCGCCGTTATCTTGTGCTGACAGAAGGTAAGATGGATGCAGAAGCGCAGCGTGCGATTAAAAATATCGAGAAGCAAGGGAACCCTTGGGGAATCTCGAAAAAGGAACGCGAGAACTGGCGCGAGCTGAAAGAAGATATCCACGTTCCTACTGTAAAAGAAAAAGAAAAAGCGGGTGAGGAATTTGAGTACCTGTTCTGGGTAAGTTCGATGGGTGCTTATGACAACCGTTCACAAAAAATCGCACTTTCTTTAGCGAAGATCATGAACGAAGCAGGAATCACGTTTGCGATCTTAGGAAACAAAGAAAAGAACTCTGGTGATACGCCTCGTCGACTTGGAAACGAGTTTTTATTCCAAGAGATGGCGAATGCGAACATCGAGTTGTTCCAAAAGCATGGTGTTAAGAAAATCATCACGATCGACCCGCATGCGTATAACACGTTCAAAAACGAATACCCTGAGTTTGGCCTAGAAGCAGAAGTGTATCACCATACCGAGCTTTTAGCAGACTGGATCAAAGAAGGAAGAATCAAGCCGAAGTTCGAGGTGAATGAAACGATCACGTATCACGATTCTTGTTACCTCGGCCGCTATAACGAAGTGTATGAACCACCTCGTGATATTTTAAAAGCAATTCCAGGTGTGAAGGTTGTTGAGATGGATCGCAACCGTCAGAACGGAATGTGCTGTGGAGCGGGTGGTGGAATGATGTGGATGGAAGAAAAAGCAGGGTCTCGTGTGAACGTTGCGCGTACAGAACAAGCTCTTGCTGTAAATCCAACCATGATCGGAAGCGGATGTCCGTATTGCTTAACGATGTTGAGTGACGGAACGAAAGCGAAAGAAGTAGAAGAGCAAGTTCAAACGCTAGATGTTGTTGAAATCCTAGAAAAATCGATGTTTGGCTCACAGAAACAAGAAGTTCTTCAGTAGTTTTTGAGCATGTGATTAAGCTGCCCGCATATGAGTTGGCAGCTTCATGCTTGGAAGTTGGTCGACTGAGCGTTCGCTCGGCTCGTCTTTAAACAAATTTGTAAGCGTTAACATAATTTTCGCAGCTCTACTATACGAATCGGGAGGTTTTTCTTATGACAAAATCAGTAATCGTTAGTGGTGTACGGACACCTGTAGGGAAATTTGGTGGCGGATTAAGTTCTCTTACAGCGTCAGACCTAGGCGGAATCGCGATTAAAGAAGCGCTTCAACGAGCAAGTGTTGCTCCAGAATCGGTGGATGAAGTCATTTTAGGCTGTGTTCTTCAAGGTGGGCAAGGACAGATTCCTTCTCGTCAAGCGGCTGAAAAAGCAGGATTACCTTGGAAGACGAAAACAGAAACGATCAACAAAGTATGTGCGTCAGGCCTTCGTGCGATCACGATGGCAGATCAGATCATTCGCGCGGGTGATGAAGAAGTCATCGTAGCAGGTGGAATGGAATCGATGAGCAACGCACCATACATTTTACCGAAAGCGCGCTGGGGGCTTCGTATGGGAGATAGCTCAGTGAAAGATCTCATGGTCCACGATGGACTAACGTGTACGTTTACAGGTGTTCACATGGGAATCTACGGAAATGACGTAGCGAAAGAGATGGAGATCTCACGTGAACGTCAAGACGAGTGGGCGTACCGCAGTCATAGCCGTGCTATTGAATCGATTGAAAAGGGAATTTTTGCAGAAGAGATCGTACCTGTGGAAGTGCCTCAACGAAAAGGCGAGCCGGTTGTCGTGTCCCAAGATGAATCACCGCGTAAAGATACGTCTATCGAATCTCTTGCAAAATTAAGACCTGTTTTTTCACAAGATGGAACGATTACAGCAGGAAACGCACCTGGCGTGAACGATGGGGCAGCGGCTGTAGTCGTGATGAGCGATGAGCGCGCTGAAAAAGAAGGCAAAGAAGTGATGGCGACGATCCTTGGTCACACGGCACTTGCTGTGGAAGCGAAAGACTTTCCGAAAACGCCAGGTCTCGTCATCAATGAGCTCTTGATAAAAACAGGAAAATCATTAGAAGAAATTGACCTTTTTGAAATAAACGAAGCATTCGCAGCTGTTGCGTTAGCGAGCTCTGAGCTTGCTGGATTAGATCTTGAAAAAGTGAACGTGAATGGTGGAGCAGTCGCGTTGGGTCACCCGATTGGGGCGAGCGGCACGCGCATCGTACTAACGTTGATCCACGAGTTGAAAAGACGTGGCGGCGGACTTGGCATCGCTTCGATCTGTTCAGGCGGCGGGCAAGGTGACGCGATCTTAGTAGAAGTGAAGAAATAAGGAGGAGCAATATTCATGAGCATTCAAAACATTATTGTGATCGGTGCAGGACAGATGGGTTCAGGAATCGCGCAAGTTTGTGCACAAGCGGGCTATTCCGTTGTTCTGCATGACATGCAAGAAGAGTTCGTACAAAAAGGAATCGGAATCATCTCTAAAAACTTAAACCGCTCAGTGGAAAAAGGACGTCTGGATGAAAGTGAGAAAGAATCCATTCTGTCCCGCATCACAGCTTCTGTTTCTCTAGAGAACGCGTCAAACGCAGATCTTGTGATTGAAGCAGTCGTGGAAAATATGGACGTGAAAACACAACTCTTCAAGATGCTCGACCAATACGCGCCAGCTCACACAATCTTAGCGTCAAACACATCTTCCCTTCCAATCACAGAGATCGCGGCTGCAACGGACCGACCTGAAAAAGTTATCGGCATGCACTTCATGAACCCGGTTCCTGTTATGAAACTCGTAGAGATCATCCGTGGACTTCAAACAGCGGATGACGTATACGCGACGATCGAATCGGTATCTAAGAAGCTGCAAAAAGTACCAGTGGAAGTGAACGATTTCCCTGGTTTCATCTCCAACCGTATCCTTATGCCGATGATCAACGAAGCAATCTTCTCGGTGTATGAAGGAGTGGCTACACCTGAGGCGGTCGATGAGATTATGAAACTCGGAATGAACCATCCGATGGGTCCGTTAACACTAGCAGACTTCATCGGGCTCGACACGTGCCTCTACATCATGGAGACACTTCATGAAGGCTTCGGTGATGACAAGTACCGTCCGTGTCCGCTGCTAAGAAAGTACGTAAAAGCAGGCTGGCTCGGCAAGAAGTCAGGCAGAGGATTCTACAACTACGGGGTCTGACCCCACACAAAGACAAAAATTCCATTTTTGTCTTTGTGGAAGAGACAGCAAACAAAAATAGCAACCACAGAGAAAAAGCGAGTAAAGAAAGAACAAATAGAGAGATAACTCACGGAGAGAGACTACTAGTCGGCATTTCAATATAGGAATGGGGAGAGACCATGAACCTCTTATTTACTGAAGAACAAAAAATGATGCAGAAGATGGTACGGGATTTTGCACAGAAAGAGATAGCACCGGCCATTGAGCATATGGAGGAAACAGAAGAGTTTCCGCGTCATCTGATTACGAAGATGGCAGAGCTCGGGCTGATGGGCATACCGATTCCGGATGAGTATGGCGGAGCAGGGATGGATTTTACGTCCTACATCATCGCGATCAATGAGCTTTCTAAAGTGAGCGCGACGATCGGCGTTATTTTATCCGTCCATACGAGTGTTGGAACGAATCCAATCCTTTATTTCGGGAATGAAGAACAAAAGAGAAAATACATTCCTAAGTTAGCAAGTGGAGAGTACCTTGGTGCGTTCGGATTAACAGAGCCGAGTTCAGGTTCTGATGCAGCAAGCTTAAAGACGAGAGCCGTTAAAAACGGCGATCATTACATCTTGAACGGCTCTAAGATTTTTATCACAAACGCAGGAGAAGCGGACGTGTACATCGTTTTTGCTTCAACAGCACCTGATAAAGGAAGCTACGGGATTTCGGCCTTCATCGTCGATAAAGATACACCAGGTTTTTCAGTAGGAAAGAAAGAGAAAAAAATGGGGTTGAACGGATCAAACACGTGCGAAATCATTTTCGAAGATGCGCGTGTACCTGCTGAAAATCTTCTAGGTAATGAAGGGGAAGGCTTTAAGATCGCGATGAGCAACCTCGATGTGGGCAGGATCGGAATTGCTGCTCAATCACTTGGTATCGCTGAGGCGGCATTAGAATTTGCGACGAACTATGCAAAAGAAAGAAAGCAGTTCGGAAAGCCGATCGGTGCTAATCAAGGTCTAGGATTTAAGCTTGCAGACATGGCGACTGCCGTTGAAGCGGCAAAACTTTTAACCTATCGTGCGGCTGATCTAAAGACAAACAACCAATCATGCGGAAAAGAAGCGTCGATGGCAAAGCTTTTTGCATCAGAAACGGCAATGAAATCAGCGATCGAAGCGGTGCAAGTGTACGGAGGGTACGGCTATACAAAAGAGTATCCGGTAGAAAGACTGTTCCGAGACGCGAAGGTGTGTCAGATCTATGAGGGAACAAGTGAGATTCAACGCATGGTATTAAGCAAACATTTACTAGGATAAGAGGGAGAGATAGAAATGCAATTTATGTTATCTGAAGAACATGAAATGATCCGTAAGATGGTGCGTGATTTTGCCAAAAATGAAGTAGAGCCTACAGCTGCAGAACGTGACGAAGAAGAGCGTTTTGACCGCGCAATTTTTGATCAGATGGGTGAACTTGGCCTTTGCGGAATTCCTTGGCCAGAAGAGTACGGCGGAATTGGCGGCGATTATTTAGGCTATGTGATAGCAGTTGAAGAACTATCACGTGTTTGCGCGTCAGTCGGTGTAACGCTATCTGCTCACACATCTCTTGCAGGATGGCCGATCTTTAAGTTTGGTAACGAAGAGCAAAAGCAAAAGTTCCTACGTCCGATGGCAGAAGGTAAGAAAATCGGAGCATACGGCTTAACAGAACCAGGATCCGGATCAGATGCAGGAAACATGAAAACAACAGCGAAAAAAGACGGCGATGACTATATCATTAACGGCTCAAAGATCTTCATCACGAATGCTGGAGACGCTGAGATCTATGTGGTGTTTGCGCGTACGGATATTGAAGCAGGATCAAGAGGAGTTTCTGCGTTCATCGTAGAAAAAGGAACACCAGGCTTTTCTTTCGGTAAAAAAGAAAAGAAACTCGGCATCCGTTCATCTCCAACATTAGAGATCATTTTTGAAGATTGCCGTGTACCAGCTGAAAACCTTCTAGGTAAAGAAGGAGAAGGCTTTAAGATTGCGATGATGACACTTGATGGCGGACGTAACGGAATCGCAGCTCAAGCGGTTGGAATCGCTCAAGGTGCACTAGATGCTTCCGTAAATTACGCAAAAGACCGCAAGCAGTTCGGTAAGCCGATCGGTGTAAACCAAGGAATCGGTTTTAAGCTTGCAGATATGGCAACAAAAGTGGAAGCGGCTCGCCTTTTAACGTATCAAGCGGCTTGGAGAGAGTCTGAAGGTCTTCCATACGGAAAAGAATCCGCAATGTCGAAGCTATTTGCTGGAGACATCGCCATGGAAGTAACGACAGACGCAGTTCAAGTGTTCGGCGGATACGGCTACACGAAAGAATATCCAGTAGAACGTTACATGCGTGATGCAAAAATTACGCAAATCTACGAAGGTACACAAGAAATTCAGCGTCTCGTTATTTCTAAGATGCTTTTAAAAGATTAAGAGCGTGCACTTTTGGGGATAGCTCTTTAGTCCGTTCTCTATGGTAGAGGTGGTCTTAAGAGGTCTCTGAGCTACTTATCCCTGAAATATTGCAGGTGATGTGTTCATAAAAGAGTATCCCTAAAAAGGGTTTTAATAACACCCTTGCAGTTGATTGGAGCGCAAGGTGCGAGACTCCTGCGGGACTGGCGGTCAGGTGAGACCCTTAAGGGCGCGAAGCGGCAAGGGGCTCACCGCCTGCCCCGCGGAAAGCGAGCATCCTGGAGCGGAAATCAACTCCCCCATTAAAAGGTTTTAAAAATTACTTTAGGAGGAAACCATGCATCTATTAGCACAGCGCATCCAGCAAAGAGAGGAACGTGCTCTCGCAAAAGCGATCACGCTTGCCGAGAACAACGGTGAAGACAAACTGGAGCTTTTAAAGAGCATCTACCCACAGCAAAAAGGCGCTCATTGGATCGGCATCACCGGTTCACCGGGTGCCGGGAAAAGCTCGCTCGTCAATCGTCTCATCTCTTTTTTGCGTAAAAAGAAGATGACTGTTGCAGTTGTTGCCGTTGATCCGACGAGTCCGTTCAGCGGCGGCTCTATTCTTGGAGACCGCGTAAGGATGGCTGACCATTTTACCGACCCTGGTGTGTTTATCCGAAGCATGGGGACGCGTGGCAGTCTCGGCGGCCTTTCACGGTCGACGAAAGAGACGGTAAGGCTGATGGATGCTTATGGTTTTGATGTGATTTTAATAGAGACGGTAGGAGTAGGGCAGTCTGAGCTCGATATTATGAAGCTAGCAGATTCGGTTGCAGTTGTATTGAACCCAGGTAGCGGAGATGTTGTTCAAGTGTTTAAGGCGGGAATCATGGAGATCGCGGATCTGTTCGTTGTGAACAAAGCGGATATGCCAGGGGTTCCGAAGCTTCTCGCAGAGATCGAAGCGATGCTTGATCTTGTGAAACACGACAGCCCGTACCGCCCGCCAGTGGTTCAGACGGTTTCTACTGAAAATAAAGGATTGCAAGAATTATGGGACTCTCTTCTAGCACACCGTGAATATCTAGATAAGAGCGGTGAAGGCAAGGAAAGAAAGCTTTCTAACCTGAAGCGTGAGGTGATGGAAGTGGTTCAGCATGAAATCTATCAGCAAGTGTTGAAACAAGAACAGAAAAATGGGTTCTCCTGGCTGGCCGACTTAGAATCAGGTACGACAGACCCTTATACAGCTGCAGAAAAGATTTTAATAAAACGATTGCAGCCGGCTGACGGGAAACAGAAATGAGGGAGGCCAATTGGGTAAGAAAGAAGTGCCGTCGCTCGTAAAAGATGAAAAGCTGATTCAGAGACGACGGGAAGAGATGGTGAAAGCGGCGGTCTCTCTGTTTAAAGAGAATGGGTTCCACCGCACGACAACCCGGGAGATCGCCAAAGCTTCTGGCTTCAGTATCGGCACACTCTACGAGTATATCCGGTCAAAAGAAGATATTCTCTATCTCGTCTGCGACAGCATCTATGACGGGGTAAAGCTGAGGCTGCAGCAGGATATCAATGGGGAAGATAGCGGGATTCAAGGTGTTGAACGTGCAATCTCTGCTTATTTTAAAGTGATGGACGACATGCAGGATGAGGTGCTCGTCATGTATCAAGAAGCAAAGTCACTTTCTCATGAAGCTCTTCCGTATGTGCTCAAAAAAGAGCTGGAGATGACGGCGATCTTTGAAGAACTGCTTTTTAAAGTGGTAAAGCAAGGTGAACTTCATTTAAGTGAAAAAGAAATACAGGCAGCAGCTCACAATATTTTGATCATTGGACAGATGTGGACGTTCAGACGCTGGGCGCTGCAGAAGATGTATACGTTAGAAGAATACACGGCATTACAGATTCAGCAATTGTTGTACGGCATAAAAGGAGCATAAGAAAGGATGAATGAAATGACTCAGACCGATATTTACAGGCCGAAAAATCCGGTTCGATTTGTAACCGCTTCCAGCCTTTTTGATGGTCATGATGCGTCGATTAACATCATGAGAAGAATCATTCAGTCGAACGGCTGTGAGGTGATTCACCTAGGACACAACCGTTCCGTAGATGAAGTGGTGAGTGCTGCCATTCAAGAGGATGTTCAAGGAATCGCGATCTCTTCTTATCAAGGCGGACACGTTGAGTATTTTAAATACATGATCGACCTATTAAAAGAACGCGGTGCAGGACATATCAAAGTCTTTGGAGGCGGCGGGGGCGTTATAATCCCACCTGAGATCAAAGAGCTGCATGCTTATGGCGTAACACGCATCTTTTCTCCTGAAGATGGAAGATTGCTAGGACTTCAAGGCATGATTAATAAGATGGTAGAAGAGTGTGATTTTCCGACGGTTACCTCTTTAACAGATGAGATCGAAAAAGTAGTAGAAAAAGACGTTCGCTCTGTTTCGCGTTTGATCACGTTAGCAGAAAATGTGAAGCAAGCGCCAGAAGAGATCGCAGCAACCGCTGAACAGACGTTAAACGAATTGAAAAGTCTGCAAAAACAAGTGCCGGTTCTTGGAATCACAGGAACAGGGGGAGCGGGGAAAAGTTCATTAACCGATGAGCTCGTTCGACGCTTCTTAAACGAGTGTGAAGACAAGACGATCGCGATCATCTCAATCGATCCGACCAAACAAAAAACAGGCGGAGCGCTTTTAGGTGACAGAATCCGAATGAACGCGATCTATCATCCACGTGTGTACATGCGTTCACTTGCTACACGTGGTTCACGTTCTGAGCTGTCCGATGCGATTAAGGACGCAATCGCAGTAACGAAAGCAGCTGGATTTGATCTAATCGTTGTTGAAACGAGCGGAATCGGCCAAGGGGACGCTGGGATTTCAGAAATCTCTGATGCTTCTCTATACGTGATGACGAGTGAGTTTGGTGCACCATCACAATTAGAGAAGATCGATATGATCGATTATGCAGATATTATTTCGATCAATAAGTTCGAGCGCAAAGGCTCTGAAGATGCACTTCGTGATGTAAAGAAGCAATATCAGCGTTCTCGCAACTGGTTTGATAAAGACCTTGATGAGATGCCGGTTTACGGAACGATCGCGAGTCAGTTTAACGATGCGGGCACGAACGTCCTTTTTTATCACTTGATGAAAGTGATCGAAGAAAAGTCAGGTATGGATTGGGGCATTCAACCTGCAGCAGAGGCGATGACCGCGAAAAAGAACGTCATCATACCAGGTGAACGTGCTCAGTACTTAAATGAGATCGCACAAACGGTTCGTAAATACCATGAAACGGTGAATGAGCAAGCGAAACTAGCTCGCAAGTCATTCCAGATTCAAGGTACGCTTGAAACAGTAAGAGAATACGACGCTGCAGGTGAAGAAGTAGAAACGTCGTTAAACAAAGCACTGGAAAAAGTTGAAGAGCAATTGTTGCCAACGACTTCAAAAATGCTCAAAGAATGGCCAGCGTTAAAAGAAATGTATAGCAAAAAAGAATTCGTAACGAAGATTCGTGATAAAGAAATCGTGACCGAGCTATCGACGAAAAGTCTTTCTGGTCTTGATATTCCAAAAGTGGCTCTTCCGAAGTTTGAAGACTGGGGAGACATTGTAAAGTGGATCATGAAAGAAAACGTTCCAGGTTCTTTCCCATATACAGCTGGGGTGTTTCCTTTTAAACGTAAAGGTGAAGATCCGAAGCGTCAGTTCGCTGGAGAAGGAACGCCTGAACGTACGAACCGCCGATTCCACTATCTATCAAAAGATGACGACGCAAAACGCTTGAGTACAGCGTTTGATTCAGTAACCCTTTACGGAGAAGATCCGGATCACCGTCCGGACATCTACGGAAAAGTCGGAGAGAGCGGTGTGAGCATCTGTACGCTCAACGACATGAAGAAGCTGTATGACGGCTTTGATCTGATCGCACCTTCTACATCTGTTTCAATGACGATCAACGGTCCGGCACCGATCATTCTCGCCATGTTCATGAACACGGCAATCGATCAGCAAGTGAAGATCTTTGCGGATACGAACGGCAGACAACCGAACGAAGCAGAGTACAGCGAGATTAAGGAGAAGACTCTTGCTTCTGTTCGTGGAACCGTTCAAGCAGACATCTTAAAAGAAGATCAAGGTCAGAACACGTGTATCTTCTCTACTGAATTCGCGCTTCGCATGATGGGAGATATTCAGCAATACTTTATCGACCACCAAGTGCGTAATTATTATTCGGTTTCGATCTCTGGCTACCATATCGCAGAAGCTGGTGCGAACCCGATCACTCAGCTCGCGTTTACACTTGCGAACGGCTTTACGTACGTTGAATATTATTTAAGCCGTGGAATGGATATTAACGCATTCGCGCCCAATCTATCGTTCTTCTTCTCAAACGGACTTGATCCAGAATATAGCGTAATCGGCCGTGTTGCTCGCCGAATCTGGGCTACGGTAATGCGTGATAAATACAAAGCGAACGAGCGCAGCCAGAAGCTGAAGTATCATATCCAAACATCTGGACGTTCACTTCACGCACAAGAGATTGATTTTAACGATATCAGAACGACGCTTCAAGCGTTGATGGCACTTTATGATAACTGCAACTCGCTTCACACGAACTCGTATGACGAAGCGATCACAACGCCAACGGAAGAATCCGTTCGCCGCGCGATGGCGATTCAGATGATCATTACAAAAGAGCTTGGTTTGGCTCGTAATGAGAACTCGCTTCAAGGTTCCTTTATTATTGAAGAGTTAACAGATCTTGTTGAAGAGATGGTTCTGCAAGAGTTCGAGCGCATGAACACAAGAGGCGGTGTGCTTGGTGCGATGGAAACGCAGTATCAGCGTGGAAAGATTCAAGAAGAATCGATGTATTATGAAATGAAAAAGCATGACGGATCGCTTCCGATCATCGGAGTAAACACATACCTCAATCCGAATACACCGTCAGAAGAAGAGTTCAATATGCAGCTTGCACGTGCGACAAAGGACGAAAAAGAACAGCAGATTCAGAATCTGAATGCGTTCCAAGAGTCAAGCAAAGACCAAGCGAGTGAAGCTCTTAAACGTTTAAAAAATGTTGCCTTATCCGGCGGAAACATTTTCGATGAGCTCATGCATACCGTAAAATTTGCAAGTCTCGGTCAGATCACGAGCGCCCTTTATGAAGTAGGTGGGAAGTATAGAAGAAACATGTAGTGTAAGAGGGAAGAGAGCCGTTTTGTGAACGGTTCTCTTTTCTTTGCGAGAGTTTTAAGAGAGTTAATTTCCGCTCTTTGAACTCGCTTTCCGCAGGGTGTGCGGTAAGCCCATTCGCCGCATTACGTCATTGAATGGTCTCACCTGTCCCACTCATCCTGCAGGAGTCTCGTCCTTTCGCTCCAATTAACTATTCGAGGAAGTATTCTCAAAGGTCTCTCTTAGTACTGGTATTTAGAAAGAGTCTTTTAGAAAAGGTTTTTAAAGCTGGTGACATTTCCTTTTTCAATTCTCACCATTTGCAAGTTGATTGGAGCAGAAGGTTGCGAGACTCCTGCGGGACAGGTGGGCAGTTCGAAAAGTGGAAGTGGCTCGTTCGGCCCCGACAAGCAAAAGGTGAATGGGCCAGGAAGGCGCACTTTGCCTTCTTGACCATTTAACTTTTGACCTCGAGGGGCTGGCCACTGCAACTAAACAGGTGAGACACTTAAGGGCGCGAAGCGGCAGTGGCTCACCGCCTGCCCCGCGGAAAGCGAGCAACCTGGAGCGGAAATCAACCTCTTTCAAAAGCACCGAAGCCCTACCTTACACCTTTTACAAAACCTTTTATGGAAAAAAGATAGATTACTACTGGCATATACCCATGGGATTTGTTTATAATGAAGAGTATGATTCTTCTAAAGAATGAGCACAATGTGTTGATATAAATGAGTGTGGAGAAGGAAAGGAAGTGCCGATGTGGCTATGCTGAACACGTACACGAAAGAACAAGTCGTTGAAATGTCAATGGTCGAAATCGCATTTGAAATTTTGCAGAATGCTAAGCAACCTGTACAATTCTATGATTTAGTAAAACAAATTGCTGAAATCAAAGGTTTGTCTAAAACTGCAGTTGAAAACCGAATTGCGTATTTTTACACAGATATGAATATTGACGGCCGATTCGTTTCATTAGGCGATAATAAATGGGGATTAAAAACGTGGTACCCAGTTGAGAGCTCTGAAGAGGAACTTGGTGCAACGAACAAACCAACAAAACGTAAAAAAGCGTCTGAAGATGACTATGACTTTGAAGAGGACTTCGATGATGAAGACTTCGATGAGTTAGAAGTAGAAGATGAGTTCGTTGATGAAGACGACGATCTTGCTGATGACGATGACGATGATGACGATGAAGAAGAAGAATTAGAATTCGATGAAGAAGATGAAGACTTCGACGAAGACGACGAAGATGAAGATGCAGATGAGGAAGAAAATCTGTAAGTCTTTGTGACTCATTAGAACCAGTGCCTTTTGGCGCTGGTTTTTGTTTTTTAGATGCAACTCGTGGATTGCAGGCAAAAACTTTTGGATTCAGGGCGGAAACTCGTGGATTAACGGCAAAAACTTTGGATTCAGAGCCTAAACTCGTGGATTGCAGGCCGAAACTCGCCGATTGCCTAGGCTGAGCGCCATTTCACAAGCTTGTCACACTAAAAAATGGATTCTCACAGATCATCTTGACATGGGCTCTATACTCGGGTAATATTCTTTTTGGGCTATTCCTGTATCTTTTATTTAAAAGACTAATTTTATATGATATCAAAAGCAAAAGTGCCCCCTAACCATAGGGGAAGTGTCTTTTGCTTTTTATTTTTTTACGGATGAGTCTGTGTACACTTCACGTACACCGCCTCTCCCGATAGTAGAAAAAGCGTTAAACGCACATACTTATTTTAGAAAATTTAGGGGGATTGAAAACATGGCAAAATATATTTTTGTTACAGGCGGTGTTGTTTCTTCTTTAGGAAAAGGAATCACTGCAGCATCATTAGGCCGTTTATTAAAAAACCGCGGAGTGAAAGTGACGACGCAAAAATTCGATCCTTACATCAACGTGGATCCAGGGACGATGAGCCCTTATCAGCATGGTGAAGTTTTCGTAACGGATGACGGTGCGGAAACGGACTTAGACTTAGGTCACTATGAGCGTTTTATCGATATTAACTTAAATAAATACAGCTCAGTAACGACTGGGAAAATCTATTCTACCGTTCTTAGAAAAGAGCGTCGCGGTGAGTATCTTGGCGGAACGGTTCAAGTTATTCCGCATATCACGAACGAGATCAAAGAACGTGTTTTCCGTGCTGGCCGTGAAACAAATGCAGATGTCGTGATCACAGAGATCGGCGGAACAGTTGGGGATATCGAGAGCTTACCGTTCCTAGAAGCGATCCGTCAGATCAAAAGTGATGTAGGCTCAGAAAATGTAATGTATATCCACTGTACACTGATTCCTTATATCCGTGCAGCAGGTGAGCTGAAGACGAAGCCAACACAACATAGTGTAAAAGAGCTTCGCAGCCTTGGTATTCAGCCGAACATCATCGTGGTTCGTACAGAGATGCCGGTTCCTCAAGAGATGAAAGACAAGATCGGTCTATTCTGCGACATCGATCCTAAAGCGGTTATCGAAGCTAGAGATGCAGATACGCTTTACCAAGTGCCGATCGATCTTCAAGAGCAGAAGATGGACGAGCTCGTTTGTAAACACCTTAAGCTTGAAACACACGAGCCGGATATGGCGGAGTGGAAAGAACTGATCAACCGCGTAACTAACTTAAAAGGAAAAGCGAAGATCGCGTTAGTCGGAAAATATGTAGCGTTACAAGATGCTTATATTTCTGTTGTTGAAGCGCTTCGTCATGCCGGTTATCAATTTGATACAGATATCGAGATCGATTGGATCAACTCCGAGAACGTGACAGCTGAAAACGTGCACGAACTTCTTCAAGATGCTGATGGTATCTTAGTTCCTGGTGGATTCGGTGATAGAGGGGTAGAAGGTAAGATTCTAGCTACTCAATATGCGCGTGAGAACAAAGTTCCTTTCTTAGGAATTTGTCTTGGTATGCAGCTTGCTTCCGTAGAGTTTGCTCGTAACGTCTTAGGACTTGATGGTGCGCACTCTGCAGAACTTATGCCTGGCACACCGTTCCCAGTTATCGATCTACTTCCTGAACAAAAGGATATCGAGGACCTAGGCGGTACACTACGTCTTGGGCTGTATCCGTGTAAGATTAAAGAAGATACAAAAGCGTTCGCAGCTTATAACGATGAAGTTGTTTACGAAAGACACCGTCACCGTTATGAGTTCAACAACGAATACCGTGAACAGATGGAAAAAGCAGGATTCATCTTCTCAGGAACATCTCCTGATGGACGTCTTGTTGAGATCATCGAGTTAGAAGATCATCCGTGGTTTGTTGCGTCACAGTTCCACCCAGAATTCACATCACGACCAACACGCCCGCAAGCACTATTCCGTGACTTTATCGGTGCAGTAACACAATTGAAGAACTAATTATGGCCGGCAGCTTCACTTTCTGAGTGGGAGCTGCCGTTTTTTTGCGTTTTATGTGATGTTTGTCTATTTTTATGTGATGAGCTCTAATTTTTATGTGATGGATTCCGATTTTTATGTGATTAACTATGCTTTTTATGTGATTGAGTTTTTATGGCGACTAGAAGTACATAATTTTAAAAGCCTGGCATACAGCCAGGCTTCATGTTATTCATCATATTCTTCTAAAATCTCTTCCGTCGTCAAAAATAAGGCGTAATACGCGAATAAAGCGGTCAATCCAGATGGAAAACCGAGTCGTGAGCCATCATCCAGGGGTACTAATCCGCGAACGGCCTTTGTATCGATCACGATATCGGCTAATTCCTCCACATTCACATCCATTTCAGCATCTTTTCGTCGTCCGCCGATCAAAATGACGTTGCAATCAACATTTTTACGTAATTCTGAACAAAGTGATACTGCTTCTTTGTCATCTAAAAAGCGCGAAGCCACTACTACACTATCGACGGGGAGCAGATCAGACAACGCTACATCTGAAAAATTAGCCCCGGCGCGAAATTTATTCTCTCCATACAGTGCTTCACTCACAACGGCTTTCATCTCATCAAAGCCTTTAAAATAGACTGTTCCTTCAGAAAGTACGCTTTGTGCCAACAAACGTGAAGCTTCTTCGATCGACTGTTCTTCTTTATCTGAAATGGATTTTAGCAATCCTGCAACTTGTGTTGAAAATATTTTTAACATGAAAAAGAACTCCTTACTTTTTTTCAAATCATCGTGTTTTTGTTTATTAATTTAGTATACTTAATTTAACAATACAAATCATCGGGAACAGCAGGAATTGGTATCCTCTGTCTCGAATGGTATAGGGACAATATGGTTTTGTAAAGAAACTCTAGATGAGGTGAGCAATAATGAGCGGGAAAATTTTAATTGTAGACGATCAGTATGGCATCAGAATTCTTTTGAACGAAATCTTTCAAAAAGAAGGTTATAAGACGTATCAGGCAGCGAACGGTGTACAAGCTCTTTCAATTGTGGAGAAGGACCGCCCTGATCTTGTCATTTTAGATATGAAGATTCCTGGAATGGATGGCTTAGAGATCCTTCGTCGTGTAAAAAAACATGATGAAACGATTCAAGTGATTATCATGACCGCTTATGGTGAGCTGGACATGATTCATGAGGCTATGAAGCTGGGAGCTATCACTCATTTTGCAAAACCTTTTGATATTGATGAGATTCGCGCAGCGGTTAGGAAAGAACTTCCATTAAACACGCCATCATCATAAAAGATTAAGAAATGCTGGTGTGTCGGCAATGATAGCGGTTACACCCCGAAAACGTTGATGTGTTGCGGTTTTCAGGCGATATTGGTATGCTATACTAGAATGAAATATGAGCATAATGAAATGTTTAGCAAGACGCCATGAAAGGTAAACTAAAGTGGCTTCTTTTTGCTGTGTATGCGCATTTCAGCAAATATACTATACAAAAATGTAGTTGGTCTGCTCGTGCCAATATCTAAGGAGGACATTACTATGCCTTTAGTTTCAATGAAAGAAATGCTTGAAAAAGCAAAAGCGGAAAATTATGCAGTTGGTCAATTCAACTTGAACAACCTTGAGTTCACTCAAGCGATCCTTAAAGCTGCTCAAGAAGAGAAATCTCCAGTAATTCTTGGTGTTTCTGAAGGTGCTGCTCGTTATATGGGCGGATTCAAACTTGTAGTAGCTATGGTTAAAGCTCTTATCGAAGAGTACAAAGTAACTGTACCTGTAGCGATCCACCTTGACCACGGTTCTAGCTACCAAAAGTGTGCTGAAGCGATTCATGCAGGCTTCACATCTGTAATGATCGACGGATCTCACCACCCATTAGAAGAGAATATCGCTCTTACTAAAAAAGTAGTTGAGCTTGCTCACTTCCACGGTGTTTCTGTTGAAGCAGAACTTGGCCGTATCGGTGGACAAGAAGATGATCTAGTTGTTGAAGATGCAGATGCAGCTTACGCGATTCCATCTGAGTGTGATCAACTTGTTCGTGAAACTGGTGTTGACTGCTTCGCGCCTGCACTAGGATCTGTTCACGGACCTTACAAAGGTGAGCCTAACTTAGGATTTGACCGCATGAAAGAAGTAATGGAACTAACTGGTGTACCTCTTGTACTTCATGGTGGTACTGGTATCCCAACAAAAGATATCCAAAAAGCAATTTCTTTAGGAACTGCTAAAATCAACGTAAACACAGAAAACCAAATTGCTTCTCACAAAGCAGTTAAAGAATACATCGGATCTAACCCAGACAAGTATGATCCTCGTAGCTACTTAACTGCAGCTCGTGATGCAATCCAAGCTACTGTAGCTGGAAAAATGCGTGAGTTTGGTTCTTCTAACAAAGCTTAATATAACCTTTCTCATGAAACCGCCTATACATCATAGGCGGTTTCATTTACACTATAAGAGTGCAAAAACACGATCCACGTATAGATAATAAAAGTATGATACGAAGTTTTGTAAGCGTAATCCTTCGTGTATGAAGACGAACATGTTATAAAAGAATATAAAAGATAGACATACTCAAAAAAACAGGAGTGATCATTTTTGAAATTCTTTATTGATACTGCAAACATTGATGATATTAAAGAAGCCTATGACCTGGGCATTTTATCTGGAGTAACGACGAACCCTTCTTTAGTCGCTAAAGAAAAAGGCGTTGATTTTCATGAAAGACTGAAGGAAATCACGAGCCTAGTCTCGGGTTCTGTTAGTGCTGAGGTGATCGGAACTTCTTATGAAGAAATGGTTTCAGAAGGTCGCGAACTAGCGAAAATCGCACCAAACATCACGGTAAAAGTTCCAATGACACTGGATGGATTAAAAGCGGTAAAAACGTTCTCTGATGAAAACATCAAAACAAACGTAACGCTTATTTTTAATGCAAACCAAGCCTTGCTTGCAGCTCGCGCAGGTGCAACGTATGTATCACCATTCTTAGGTCGTTTAGACGATATCGGTCAAGATGGCTTGGAGCTTGTTTCACAAGTGGCACAAATTTTTGCGATCCATGAGATTCCAACAGAGATCATCGCAGCATCGATCCGCCACCCTGTTCACGTAACAGAAGCGGCATTACGAGGCGCGCACATCGCAACAATTCCGCCAAACGTGATCAAAGGATTAGTAAAGCATCCACTAACAGATCAAGGGATCGAAAAATTCCTAGCTGACTGGGACGCTGCGAATAGAAAGTAATTGTAAACACTGCTTTTGGAAGTGGTTGATTTCCGTTACAGATGCTCGCTTTCCGTGGGGCAGGCCGTGAGCCACATTCGGACGTTTCACTCTTAAGTGTCTCACTTGTCTAGTTGCAGTGGCTAGACCCTCGAGGTCAAAAGTTAAATGGCTAAGAAGGCAAAGTGCGCCTTCAAATCCATTCACCTTTTGCTTGTCGGGTCTTAACGAGCCACTTCCACTTTTCGGACTGCCCGCCTGTCCCGCAGGAGTCTCGCATCTTTCACTCCAATCAACGATCATAGAAGACAAAATTTGAAAGTTACTTTCTTTTAGAAAAGTACGTCCTTTTAGATTTGTTTTTTCATCTTCATTGCAAGTTGATTGTAGCGGAAGGTTGCCGACTCCTATGGGACGAGTGGACTGGTGGAGACTCCTAATGGCGCAAAGCGGCAGGAGGCTCACCGTTCGCCCCATGGAAAGCGCGCAACCTGGAGCGGAAATCGACTACTCTCAAATAAAGCTACCTTAAACACTCAAATTTTCATACATGAAAAGAAAATATTGGTAAATAATAGTACTATCTAAAAAGGTAATGCAATCACAACTTTTGTGACTCTTACTGAAAGGAGTTTACCATGGAAAAACTGATGATTGAAGGGGGCTATCCTCTAGAAGGAACGGTCCATATAAGCGGAGCAAAAAACAGTGCGGTGGCTTTGATCCCCGCAACAATATTAGCAGAATCTACCGTTACCATTGAAGGTTTGCCTAACATATCAGACGTTCGTATTCTACGTGATCTGTTAGAGGAAATCGGAGGGGAAGCTTACCTGGATGAGAATCAGACTCTAACGGTTAACCCTGAAAAAATGATTGCGATGCCGCTGCCGAGCGGAAAAGTGAAAAAGCTTCGTGCTTCGTACTATTTGATGGGAGCGATGCTTGGCCGTTTCAAAAAAGCGGTCATTGGATTGCCAGGAGGCTGTAACCTAGGACCTCGTCCGATCGATCAGCACATCAAAGGCTTTGAAGCGTTAGGTGCAAAAGTAACGAACGAGCAAGGAGCGATCTATCTTCGCGCGGACGAGCTCGTTGGTGCAAAAATCTACTTAGACGTTGTTAGTGTTGGTGCGACCATCAATATCATGCTCGCAGCAGTAAGAGCAAAAGGCCAAACGATCATCGAAAACGCGGCTAAAGAACCTGAGATCATTGATGTGGCTACCCTTTTAACAAGCATGGGTGCCAAGATCAAAGGAGCAGGAACGGATGTTATTCGTATCGATGGTGTCGATGAGATGCATGGCTGCCGTCACTCGATCATACCTGACCGTATTGAAGCGGGAACATACATGATCCTAGCAGCATCTATGGGTCAGCAAGTATTGCTAGATAATGTGATTCCTCTACACTTAGAATCTCTCATTGCTAAATTGAGAGAGATGGGTGTATACATTGAAACAAAAGATGATCAAGTGCTCGTTTATCGTGGAAAAGATCCACTCAAGAGCGTTGACATCAAAACGCTCGTCTATCCAGGGTTTCCAACGGACCTTCAGCAACCGTTCACTTCACTTTTAACAAGCTCAGAAGGAACGAGCATTGTAACAGATACCATCTACAGTGCGCGTTTTAAACATATCGACGAACTTCGCCGTATGGGAGCGAATGTGAAAGTAGAAGGACGTTCTGCTATAATAAATGGGCCAGCCAAACTTGAAGGGGCAAAAGTGAAAGCTTCTGACCTTCGAGCAGGAGCAGCTCTTGTTGTAGCGGGTCTTATGGCTGAAGGTGTAACAGAGATCTCTGGTCTTGAGCATATCGATCGCGGCTATGAATCTTTAGTAGACAAGTTAAAAGGACTTGGAGCTAAGGTATGGCGTGAGAGCTTAGGTGCTGAAGAGTTGGAAGAGCTTAAGAATTCATAAGTTAAAACGAGAAATCACCATCACCTGGTGATTTTTCTTCAGGATAATTATGTAAGCGGTTAAAGTATGGGGAGGGAAACACACATGGAAAGAAGTTTATCGATGGAGCTTGTTCGTGTAACAGAGGCGGCAGCTCTTGCATCAGCACGTTGGATGGGAAGAGGAAAGAAAGACGAAGCGGACGATGCAGCAACAACTGCGATGCGTAACGTTTTTGATACGGTTCCGATGAAAGGGACAGTTGTGATTGGTGAAGGCGAGATGGATGAAGCTCCTATGCTTTATATCGGAGAAAAACTTGGGACAGGCTATGGTCCTCGTGTGGATGTTGCAGTAGATCCGTTAGAAGGAACGAACATCGTTGCATCTGGAACGTGGAACGCTTTAGCTGTTTTAGCGATTGCTGATCACGGAAACCTGCTTCATGCACCAGACATGTACATGGACAAGATTGCAGTTGGACGCGAAAGTGTTGGCAAGATTGACATTAACGCACCTGTTATCGATAACTTACGAGCAGTAGCAGAAGCGAAAAACAAGAATATCGAGGACTTGGTAGCAGTAATCCTAGACCGACCACGTCATGAGCAGATTATTCAAGATATTCGTGAAGCTGGTGCGCGTATCAAGCTGATTTCAGATGGCGATGTAGCAGCGGCGATCAATACGGCGTTTGACGATACCGGTGTTGATATTTTATTCGGTTCAGGAGGAGCTCCTGAAGGTGTAATCGCAGCTGTTGCATTAAAATGCCTTGGCGGAGAACTACAAGGTAAGCTGCTTCCTCAAAACGACGAAGAATTAGAACGCTGCAAACGCATGGGCATTGACGACGTTAATCGTGTATTGTACATGGACGACCTTGTAAAAGGGGACGACGCGATCTTTGCTGCAACAGGTGTTACAGACGGCGAGCTTTTAAAAGGAGTACGTTTTGACGGATCGACAGGTACAACGCAATCTGTTGTTATGCGTGCAAAGTCAGGAACCGTACGATTTATTGATGGAAGACACAGTTTGAAGAAGAAACCAGATCTTGTGATCAAACCATAAATAACGAGTGAGGCCGGACAACTTCGTCCGGTCTTTCCGTTACATTTATATGAATTAATCTTAGATTCAGTTGCAAAAGCTCGAGATGTATTGTAAATTCTCGTTAGAAGTGATTTACTTCTGAGTTTCTGTTGCTTGATTAAAGACCGAATATGTGGTTAAAATAAGAAGTATGATTCATTTTGTTCGATACATTTTCTTCATACCCACTAATACCCTTAACTTTCAAAGGAACTCCTTCCATTAAAAAAACCAAAACCAAACCAACAAAACAAACAAAAAAATCCCATCATAATTTTTAATAGATGTTTAGTTAGTTATTAATAGAAAAGCGTGGTGTCACTATGGGGATAGATTTAGCAACATTAGAGACAAAGAAATTAAAAGAGCTTTATGAGCTTGCCAAACAATATAATATTCAATATTACGGTAAATTAACAAAGCGTGAATTGATGTTTTCAATTTTGAAAGCACAAGCAGAACTTGATGGTTATTCATTCATGGAAGGTGTTTTGGAGATCATCCCGAACGAAGGATTCGGCTTCTTGCGTCCGATCAACTACTCACCGAGTTCTCAAGATATATACATCTCGGCTTCCCAGATCCGTCGATTCGATTTGAGAAACGGAGATAAAGTATCAGGGAAAGTTCGTCCTCCAAAGGAAAACGAACGCTATTATGGACTTTTACAAGTTAACGCGGTTAATGGTGAGGACCCTGAAACGGCAAAAGAGCGTGTGCATTTCCCTGCACTGACGGCTTTATATCCAGAAAAGAAAATGGTTATGGAGACAACAGGGAACAACATTTCAACGCGGATCATCGACATGATGGCGCCTGTTGGTTTTGGTCAGCGTGGTCTGATCGTCGCTCCTCCAAAAGCGGGTAAGACAAGCTTGCTAAAGGAAATCGCACATAGTGTGACGACGAACAACCCGCAAGTGGAGCTGATCGTCTTGCTTATCGATGAGCGTCCTGAGGAAGTAACAGATATCGAGCGTTCTGTTAAAGGAGACGTTGTAAGCTCAACGTTTGATGAAGTGCCAGAAAACCATATTAAAGTGGCAGAGCTTGTATTAGAGCGTGCCATGAGACTTGTTGAGCACAAAAAGGATGTTGTTATCCTGCTCGATAGCATCACTCGTCTGGCACGTGCATACAACCTTGTTATTCCGCCAAGCGGCCGTACACTATCTGGTGGTATCGACCCTGCTGCGTTCCACCGTCCGAAGCGTTTCTTCGGTGCTGCTCGTAACATCGAAGAAGGTGGGAGCTTAACGATCCTAGCAACGGCTCTAGTTGATACGGGATCTCGTATGGATGATGTGATCTACGAGGAGTTCAAAGGAACAGGAAACATGGAGCTTCACTTAGACCGTAAGCTGGCTGAGCGCCGTATTTTCCCTGCGATCGACATTCGCCGTTCTGGAACGAGAAAAGAAGAGATGCTTATCGCAAAGGATCATCTTGAGGCACTTTGGTCGATCCGTAAAACGATGGATGACTCGTTCGATTTCGTAGACAAGTTCATGAAACGCATGCGTAAAACGGAAAATAACGAAGAGTTTTTCGAGCTTTTTGAGAGTGAAAAAAAGGGAGCGCCAAAGCGAGCTAAACCCGTAACAAACTAACGAAAAAGTATGGTTGCAAATGGGTTTTGTCCCTGTTATACTATTTTTATGTGTTTATAACTCTGTCTCCGCATAGGAAACAGGGCAGAAGGAGTGGAATTAGAATGAAACAAGGAATTCATCCGAATTATAAAAAGGTTATCTTTGTTGACGCTCAAAGCGGATTTAGCTTCCTTTCAGGATCAACTTTGTCTTCAAGCGAGACAATGAAGTGGGAAGACGGTAACGAATATCCAGTAATTAAAGTGGATGTTAGTTCTGACACTCACCCGTTCTACACTGGCCGTCAGAAGTTCTCTGATGTTGGTGGACGTGTTGACCGCTTTAAGAAGAAATACAACCTTAAGTAATTTGTTGCAAGTAAAAGGGCAGGAGTCTTTCTTGCCCTTTTTTCTTTTGTATTTTATAGAAAACAAGAACTCGGTAACTGTTTTGATGGACCGGGTTTTTTATACGCCTTAAAAGGAGTAAAGCACTCCTGTAACGAACGTTTATGTATGGTAAAACATCATACATTTCGTACATACTAAGGAAAAGATTGTTGCGAAAGGGGGAGCAGGCCATGTATGTGATGAATCAAAATGGCTGGATCGAATTGATCTGCGGCAGCATGTTCTCTGGAAAATCAGAAGAACTTATTCGCCGCGTAAGAAGAGCGACGTATGCAAAGCAAAAAGTACAGGTGTTTAAGCCGCTTATCGATAACCGCTACAGCGAGGAATCGGTTGTGTCTCATAACGGAACCGCTGTTATGGCTGAACCAGTTGGACGTTCTGTTGAGATCTTAAAAAACGTATTGCCTGAAACCGAAGTCGTAGCGATCGACGAAGTGCAATTCTTTGATGAAGATATCATTCCGGTTGCTCAAGAATTAGCGGATCAAGGAATGCGCGTTATCGTTGCTGGACTAGATCAGGACTTTAAAGGCGAGCCGTTTGGACCCGTTCCAAAGATGATGGCTCTTGCTGAACATGTGACAAAGCTTCAAGCAATCTGCATGGTTTGCGGATCACCTGCGAGCCGTACACAGCGTTTGATCGATAACAGACCTGCTTCTTACGATGATCCAGTGATCTTAGTGGGAGCATCGGAGTCTTATGAGCCGCGCTGCCGCCATTGTCATGAAGTACCAGGAAAAAAAAGAAACCTCCTATCAAGCGCAGAGGGCTTAGAAGGTCGGTTGAAATAATATAGTGTGATCTGATTAGATATAGTCCGGGAGCTTTGTGCTCTCGGGCTTTTTTTGACGTTGGTGGTGCTTGCGGAAGGCAGCATTCAGTTGGAGTGGAGTCGAAACATGTCGTGGTGTGTCGACTCGTGGATAAATGGCCAAAACTTGTGGATTGAACGAAGAAATTTATGGATTGAAGGCCAAAACTTGTGGATTCAAGCTCCAAACTTGTAGATTCATCGCTACCTTTGACAATCATCCAGCCTAAAAACGTCTACCAACTTAACATAATCACCTCCTAAACAGGAAATCCTAACGATATGGGAGGTGTTTATAGTGAAAAAGGCAATCTATGCGCCGCTTTTAGCACTATTGGTAACAACAGCATGTTCACCTATGCAGTCTTATAAAGAAGAAGGGGCTAAAATTGAGCCTGCCGCTCATGAAGATAAACGGGATATTCGGGATAACCTGTTTGGTCATGGGATTATCAATTACCACCTAACCAAAAACGAACCACGAAACAACTACAGCTATGACACCAATATGAATCCAAATGATTATCGGACGATGAATACCACACGATTTGATCTTTCCGATGATCAAGATATGATTCGTCAGGCTGTTATTGATTCATCTGGGATCAATCCGCAGATGGTCACAGTAAACGGAAATTATGCACACATTCATGTGAATGTGCCGCATGATATGTCCAAGAAAGAACGGGCAGCTACGCATCGTAAAATTATGAACGCTGTAGAACGAGCAGTTCCACGATACAATTTCTCATTAAAAATCGATCATTAATGTGGGAAATAAAATGGGAAATGGGGTCAGACCCCATTTCCCATTTTATTTCCCAAGTCTTCGAGATGCTTGCTGGATAGGATCCCATGACCCATTATAAGGAGGAGCGTATGCTAAATCCAAATCTGCCAATTCCTCTACATCCATCTCATGATAAAGTGCTGTTGCGAGGACGTCGATCCGTTTATCTACGCCTTCTTCACCGACAATTTGTGCACCTAGTAATTTCTCTGTTTCTTTGTGATACGTTAATTTTATTTCTAACTTCTTTGGATTAGGATAATAACCGGCATGACTTTTCGAAGTAATCTTGATCTCTGCAAAAGGAATGTTCAGTTTTTCTGCTTCTTTATTCGATAATCCAGTTTTTCCTAGTGTTAGGTCCATGAATTGGATGATGGACGTTCCGACGATTCCTTTAAACGGTTTCTTTACACCCACCATGTTTAATCCGGCAATCCGCCCTTGCTTATTTGCTGTTGTTCCAAGTGGAATATGATCATTTAGTTTTTTTACACGGTGATAGTGAGTCGCACAATCACCAGCGGCATACACACCGTCCACACTCGTTTCCATCGACTCATTTACGACGACAACTCCCTGTTCATTGAGTGCCACGTCCGTTTCTTTTAAAAAGCCTGTGTTGGGTGACACACCGACTGACACGATTACAAGGTCTGTTGGATAATCTTTTTTAGCTGTTTTTACGAATTGAACGTGATCGTCGCCTTTAAAACCGAGCACTTCTTCTTCTAAACAAAGTTCGATCCCATGTTTCTCTGCTTCTTCATGGATGAATGGAGCAAAATCAGGATCAAAGATATTTCCAAGCTGATTGCTGCGCTGGATGATACGTACCTTTTTACCGAGTCTTAGTACGTTTTCGGCCATCTCAAGACCGATGTATCCTCCACCGATGATGGTTACGTGTTGAACATTTTTTAACCCAGCCATGAGATTCTCGGCATCAGGAATCGTCTTAAGCGGATAGATTCCCTGTAGATGCAATCCTGTCCATTGCTTCGGTATGATCGGACTAACCCCTGTCGCAACTAAGAGCTTATCATAAGGCACCTCAAACGATTGCCCTGTCTTCGTATGTATACCAGTCACTTTTTTAGAGTTGGTATCTATAGCTTTTACTTCGTGAAACGTACGAGCATCCATGCCGTATTTTTCCCGGAACGTCTCAATACTGCGAGCGATAAGTTCATCAGTAGAAGGGATGAGCCCGCCTACTACATAAGGAAGTCCACATTGTCCATAAGAATAGATACCGCCTTTTTCAAGAACGGTTATGTTAGCATCTTTTTCATTTCGAACAATCTGCATAGCGGCACTCATACCAGCCGCATCTCCACCAATAATGCAATATTTCATCTGATCAGCTCCTTACGTCTCTCTAACCATATAGTATTCCCATTGTTGCGAAAAAAGTAACGTTTATAAGTATGATGCCACAACTCTCTTCACTTTGACCAACAAGAAGTACAGAGTTAAAACGAACTATGATAGTAGAAAGAGGTGGTGGACTGTGCTAGAGATCAAATCGAACGGAACGGACTGGAACGCACCGGTTCAGCCGATTCATACACTGATAAAAAAGCTTGAACAAAAACCATTGGATCCTGTCTATGAAGGCATGGGCAATTTTATTATTAAATATAAGAATGAAAATCAAACGGACAACCCGCGTTATGTTGGTTGTACGCATTTTCTTGGTCATTTTGCGACCATCCCTTATGTGTTCAATGTGATCACGAACGAAAAAGTGGTGATAGAGGAGCTGACGAAAGCGATTCGAATGAACCAAGAACGTATCGATTATGAGCAGTTGCGTCGCAATATCTTTTCCTATTAATTTCCTTTTGTCCTGTGCTATGCTTTTTGTGAGGTGAGGGGAATGATGGGCAATATAGCTTCGTTAAACATTAAGCTGCCAGAAGAAGTTAAGACACAAACTAAAACTTTTTTTACAGCCTACAATAAAAAGCCGCAGCAGCAACCTGTTTTTTTACATAAAACTCATTTTGAAGGTGACGGAGTAGGGGATACGAAGCACCATGGTGGAGCAGATAAAGCAGTATGTGTGTACCCGTTTGAGCATTATGAAAAATGGACCACTGAGCTGAATTTAGAAGCACCGTTGTCTGTCCCAGCATTTGGAGAAAACCTTACTGTTAAAGGTCTTTTAGAGGATGATGTTTGTATTGGTGACGTGTTTTCTGTGGGTAAAGCGATCGTGCAGATCACACAGCCTCGTCAGCCATGTCAGACGTTAGCTTCTATTCTTTGTCGGCCAGATATGATCAAAAAGGTTGTTGATACGGGGCGAACCGGTTATTACCTTCGAGTTTTAAAAGAAGGATTGGTTGCAGAAGGTGATGAGATGTTGCTGATTGAAAAACACCCTGCACACATTTCTGTAACAGAATCGAACAGGATCAAGTATGGGTTTTTAAAAGATGCTGAAAAAATTCAAAGACTGATCGAAGTGAAAGAATTGGCTGAATCGATGAGAGAGTCGCTGCAAAAACGAAAAATGTAAATATCGTCTCAAGTTTCATAAAGGCTCTCTTTTTAAGGAAAGGGCGGCCTTTTTTATTGATTTCGTTCCTTTTTGCTTTTGACTGTAACACCTGTAATAGTCTATAATTATAATGTTATGCATATAAAACAGAGGTGAAAAACCATGTTAGAACGTTTAGAGACGATCGAAGCAAGATATGACAAGTTAAATGAATTACTCAGTGACCCTGAGGTTATAAATGATACGAATAAGCTGCGCGATTATTCAAAAGAGCAATCTTCCCTTCAAGATACAGTAGCGGTTTACCGTGAGTATAAAGAAGCGAAAGAGCAATTAGATGAAGCAAAATTAATGCTCGAAGATAAGCTTGATGCTGAAATGACAGCGATGGTAAAAGAAGAGATCTCAGGGCTAAACCAACAGATCGAAGAATTTACTGCTCAGTTAAAAATTCTATTGCTTCCAAAAGATCCGAACGACGACAAGAACGTTATCGTCGAGGTTCGTGGTGCGGCAGGTGGAGACGAAGCGGCACTTTTCGCTGGCGACCTTTACCGTATGTACACGCGTTATGCAGAGATGCAAGGATGGAAGTCTGAAGTAATCGAAGCTTCTTACACAGAGCTTGGTGGATACAAAGAGATCATCTTTATGATCAATGGTGCTGGTGCTTATTCGAAGCTTAAATATGAAAACGGCGCACACCGTGTTCAGCGTGTCCCTTCAACAGAATCAGGCGGACGTATTCATACGTCAACAGCGACGGTTGCTGTACTGCCTGAGGCTGAAGAGGTTGAAGTTGAGATTCACGAAAAAGACGTTCGCGTTGATACGTTTACATCTTCAGGTCCTGGAGGGCAGTCTGTAAACACGACACAATCAGCGGTTCGTTTAACACACGTTCCTACAGGTACAGTTGTATCGTGTCAGGATGAAAAATCACAGATCAAGAACAAAGAAAAAGCGATGAAGGTTCTTCGTGCGCGTGTATATGATAAAATTCAGCGCGAAATTCAAAAAGAGTACGATGAGACACGTAAGAGTGCGGTTGGTTCTGGAGACCGTTCAGAGCGTATTCGTACGTACAACTTCCCGCAAAACCGTGTGACCGATCACCGTATCGGTCTAACGATTCAAAAGCTTGATCAGATCCTTCTTGGTAAGATGGATGAGTTCGTTGAAGCACTTATTACAGAAGATCAAACAAGCAAGATGAAAGCTCAGGCGGACGCGTAAAATGAGTACAAAAGTTCATGAAGCCCTCGCGTGGGCTTCTTCTTTTTTAGCTGAAAACGGACGTGAAAGTTTTGCTGCAGAAATTTTGATGAGACATGTGTTAGGGGATGTGAACCGAACAGAGATGCTTATGCGCCTTCATGATGTGATGAGTGAGGAGAATGAAGCGCAGCTTAAATCTGTGGTCGCTCGCCACGTTGAAGGAGAGCCTGTTCAATATATTATCGGTAAAGAAGAATTTTACGGTCGGACGTTCTCTGTGAACGAAGAAGTATTAATTCCAAGACCAGAAACAGAAGAGTTGGTCGAACACATCCTAACGCTGATCTCTGAACATTTTCGTGAGGATGAGACTGTTGCAGTTGCAGATATCGGAACAGGAAGCGGAGCCATTTCGATTTCATTAGCATTGGAAAATAATCGACTAAACGTATACACGGTTGATATTGCAGAGGAATCGATTGAGGTAGCGAAAGGAAACGCAGATCGACTTGGTGCAGAGGTTACATTCCTGCACGGAGACCTTTTACAGCCATTTATCGCTAAAGGGAAAAAACTTGATGTAGTCGTATCGAATCCGCCGTACATTCCTGATCATGAGATCGCCGTCCTTGAAACGATCGTAAAAGACCGTGAACCGATGAGAGCACTAAGCGGCGGGGAAGACGGCTATGTGTTCTATCGACGATTTATGGAAGAATTACCGCTCGTTCTGAAAGAAAAAGCGATTGTAGGCTTTGAAGTAGGAGCAGGGCAGGGCGAGACGGTAGCTGGCATGCTTCGTGTCACGTTCCCTGGTGCGGATGTGTATGTAAAGGAAGACATCAGCGGCAAGGATCGCATGGTGTTCGCCATCCTCGGGAAATAACGTGGGAAATGGGGTCTGACCCCGGGTCAGACCCCAAACAATTTACACACAATTCAAAGGCTGACTGAGTCCAAGCATGTTTCGCTTACACCCAGTCGGCCTTTTCTAACTTCATTCTTTCTTTCTATTATTATTTCTCCTCTTCACCTAGCTCTTACTCTTTCACCATCAACTTAAGTGGTGCTGCAATTTTCTTTTCTACTTTCTTTCCTGCTAGTACGTCGGATGCGGCTTTCACTGCAAGTTCACCGATCAGGTCAGGCTGCTGTGCAACGGTTGCTGCAAGCTTTCCTTCTTTTACAGCATTGATCGCATCTTCATTTCCGTCAAAGCCGACTACAAGCACATCTCGACCAGAGCTGTTGATCGCTTGAAGTGCGCCTAGCGCCATCTCATCGTTATGAGCGAATACGGCTTTAATATCTGGATTTCCTTGTAGAACGTTCTCCATAACATTTAATCCTTTTGTTCGATCAAAGTCAGCCGTTTGTTTGGCAACAATATCTAACTTTTGATCCGCTACATTGTGAAACCCTTTTCCGCGCTCACGTGTTGCAGAAGCGCCTGGTACACCTTCTAGTTCAGCTACTTTTGCACCTTCACCAAGCTGCTTCACGATAAAGTCACCCGCCATCTGGCCGCCTTTTACATTATCTGAGGCAACAAGAGTGGAGACATCTCCTTTATCTGTTGAACGGTCTAGTGTGACAACCGGAACATCAAGGTTGTTTGCAGATTGAACAGCAGTGGAGATTGCTGCAGAATCGGTTGGATTGATCAACAGAGCGTCAATGCCTTGCTGCAAAAGATCTTCTACATCGTTTACTTGTTTCGCAGAATCATTCTGTGCATCGACAACAATCACTTCTGCACCTTGCTTTCTCGCTTCATCGATCACGCCGTTTTTCATCGATACGAAGAACGGATTGTTAAGCGTTGAAACGGATAGACCGATTTTAATCTTTTCTCCGTCACCTTTTTTAGCCGGTTTTGCCCATGAAGGGGGCTCTAATGAACAGGCACCTAATAAGAAAATAGATAAAGACATGATGAGTAATAATGCTTTTTTCATTTAGAAACCCTCCTAAGCTGCTTTTTTACGGTCGATTAATACCGCGATTAGAATAACAATCCCTTTTACGACCATTTGGAAGAATGATGATACACCTAACAAGTTCAAACCGTTGTTCAACGTTCCGATAATCAATGCACCGATCAATGTTCCGACGATCAGTCCGCGTCCACCTGATAAGCTTGTTCCACCGAGAACAACAGCTGCGATCGCGTCGAGTTCATACGATGTACCGGCAGTCGGTTGAGCAGAGTTAAGACGTGAAGTAAGAATCGCTCCAGCTAGTGCTGCTAATAGCCCTGCTAGGGAATAGATCATAACTTTTACTTTTGTTACTTTGATTCCTGAGATGATCGCAGCTTTTTCGTTTCCGCCGATCGCATACGTTTTTCGTCCGAACGGTGTTTTATGAAGGATCACCCAAAACGCTGCAAATGCAAGCATCATCGTGATCGCTGGTACCGGAATACCTAAGAAATAACCTCGTCCAAACAGTTGGAACATATAGCTTTCGCCTAGACCCGTAATCGGATTTCCGTCTGTATACACTAACGTTAATCCACGGAAAATGGTCATCGTTGCGAGTGTAGCGATAAAAGGAGCCATTTTTCCTTTTGTGATCAAAAGGCCGTTGATCGCACCCATTACAGCACCTAGCAAACATCCGATCAAGATTGCTAGCATCGGATCGACGCCGGATACGATCATACCTGCCATCAATGCACTCGACAACGCGAGAATGGCACCAACAGATAAGTCGATTCCGCCTGTTAGAATAACGAATGTCATACCAAAGGCGATCAATGCGTTAATTGCGACTTGGCGCAGCAAGTTTAATAAGTTAAGGGGTTCTAGAAAACTAGGATTAAGGATTGAGACGATCGTTACGAGAATCAACAGTCCTAATAGAGGTCCAAGTTTCTGCATCAAATTTTCTACATGATTTACTTTAGCCGGTGACGTTTTCATTTTATTGTCCTCCCGTTGCATATGTCATAATTCTTTCTTGCGTGGCTTCAGTCTTCGTGAGCTCACCACTGATCTGTCCTTCGTGAACGACAAGAATGCGATCACTCATGCCAAGAACTTCTGGAAGTTCTGACGAGACCATAATAATCGCTACACCTCGATCGGTGAGTTCGTTCATCAACTGATAGATCTCACGCTTGGCACCAACATCAACACCTCTTGTTGGCTCGTCCAATATCAATACTTTAGGTCCGATTCCAACCCATTTTGCTATTACAACTTTTTGCTGGTTACCTCCGGAAAGGTTCTTGGCGTTTGTTTCGCTCGATTCGGTCTTGATCTGTAAACGTTTGATGAGCATGTCAACAAAGTCAGACTCTGTTTTATAATCGATCACGCCATTTTTAGAAAAACTTCGTAAGTTCGGCAGTGCCATGTTTTCACGTATCGAAAAATCGAGCACCAAGCCTTCGTTCTTTCTATCTTCTGTGATAAAACCGATTCCGCGTTTTACGGCTTCGTAAGGGTTTTTAATAGAAACCTTCTGACCGCCAACCCAGATCTCGCCCGAATCAAGCTGATCGAGACCGAATAATGCGCGCATGATCTCCGTACGACCTGCACCCATAAGTCCTGAAACGCCAACGATCTCACCGGCTCTTACAGAGAAATTAATATTTTCAAAGATTCCATTTCTTGTCGCGTTCTTTACTTCTAAAACGGTCTCACCAACTTGTGGATTTCGCTCTGGAAAGCGATCTGTAAGCTCGCGACCGACCATCTTTCGTACCACTTCATCAAAGCTAGTCTCTGAGATCGCTTTCGTATCAACCGTTCTACCATCTCTCATCACCGTAATACGGTCACAGATCGCGAAGATCTCTTCCATGCGGTGTGAGATGTAAACGATCGATACACCTTCTTTTCGTAGAGCGTTGATCACGTCAAACAATTTCTCGATCTCACGCTCTGTAAGGGCAGCGGTCGGCTCGTCCATAATGATGATTTTGGCGTTTGTCATAAGCGCCTTCGCGATCTCGATCATCTGCTGTTCACCAACTGAACAGAGTCCAGCGTCTTTTTCAAGTGGAATGGTAACGGCTAACTTTTCAAATTGCTTTTTTGCCAACGCTTTCATTTCTTTTGTTTTTAATAGACCGAACGGTGACCGCAGCTCTTTTCCGATAAAAAGGTTATCAAGCACGGTCATGTCAGGCCATACGTTCAATTCTTGGTGGATGAACGCGACCCCGTGCTTCTCGGCTTCTTTCGGGTTATCAAAATATCGTTCTTGTCCATCGATTCGAATGGTTCCTGAATCTCGTTTATGAAGACCGGTTAAAATGTTCATCAACGTTGATTTTCCAGCGCCGTTTTCACCCATTAAGGCGTGCACTTCGCCTGATTGAAGGTCGAAGTCAACACCTGATAAGACTTGATTGGCACCAAATGCTTTATATATGTCGTTCATTTGAATGTGCAACACGATCACCTCTTTTTAGAAGATTACACCTGCTTGCAGGATACAGTTCGCATACGGAGTGACTTCACCAGTTCGAATGACTACTTTCGCCTGCTTTGTTAATTGTTTAAACGCTTCATGAGAAACGAACTTTTGTTCAGATTCAGAAAACGTCTCGTTCATAAACGTTAAAGTCTTTTCGTTTTTCTCTTTAATCTCACTCGCAAGTATCACTTGTTCCACGACCATATCCTCTGATACAGCAGAAACAACATCCGAGAAGCTCGGTACCCCAAGCGTAAGTGCGAGATCGATCCGCGGAACATCGCTAGGAATCGGAAGGCCAGCATCAGCGATCACGATAAGATCGGTGTGTCCGAGGTCACTTAATACTTTAGAGATATGACTGTTTAAGATGCCGTGTCGTTTCATAGAGATGCCTCCACTTCCGATCGATTCGGCATGCCGCCTTGAGCACCGAACTTTGTAACGGATAGGGAAGCGGCTCGGTTGGCGAACTGCAAACTTTCAGAGATGCTTTTTCCTTCTGCTAATGCAACGGCTAATGCCGCATTGAATGTATCTCCAGCACCTGTCGTATCTATCGCCTCTACTGTGTAAGAAGGAACGGTGATCTCTTTTTTACCATCAAAATAACGAGCGCCTTCTTTTCCCTCTGTAATAAATACTTTGTTCGGATATTGTTTCAGTGCAGCCTCTGTTGACAGTCCATCGAAAAGAACAGCAGCTTCATGTTCGTTCGGTGTAATATAGCTTGCGGAGTCGATCACTTCTTTAGAGAGTTGGCGAGCAGGTGCTGGATTCAATAACAACGGAACATCAAGTTCCTTGCAAAGCTCACTTACATATTCAACCGTTTCTTCCGGAATCTCTTGTTGAATGAGCACCATATCCGCTTGTTTGATGAGTGCTTCTGATTTTTTTACATAATGGGGAGTCACATGATCGTTCGCACCTTTGACAACGACGATGCTGTTATCACCTTCAGCTAAAATGATATGAGCCGTACCGCTCTCTGTATCTGTAACCGGTTCCACATTCGTTACATCAACACCGTTTTGTTTAAAATTTTCTAGAATCGCTGTTCCATAATGATCGTCACCAACACATCCGATCATGTAAACCTCTGCACCAAGACGAGCAGCCGCGACTGCTTGGTTCGCTCCTTTTCCTCCGGGTACGGTTTTAAACGAACGTCCCAAAACAGTTTCTCCCGCTCCTGGACGTTGATCAGATGTCACGACGAGGTCCATCGAAGAACTTCCGATGACTACAATTTTAACCATTTGTATCAACCTTTCTTGTTGTGTTTCGATCTATAAATGTAACAGGCAGTTGAACTTGCTGTTGATGAATCTTTTCTTGATTGATAATCTTCACAAGCAGCTGTGCCGCTTCTTTTCCCATCTCATAAGCCGGTTGGCGGATGGTAGAAAGGGAAGGGAACAACAAACTACTTTGCGGAATATCGTCAAACCCAATAATCTGCAGTTGTTCTGGAATTGATTTTCCGAGACGAAGAGCTTCATGTAAGACGGCTGTGGCCACAATATCATTGCTCGCTAACACACCATCTGTATCAGGATACGTTGCAAAAAGTTCTTTCGCCCATTTCTCTGCATCTTCAAATGCAAAAGAAGTCGTCGACATCACATGAAAATCAATGTTCGATTGACTTAACACTTCTAACGCGCCTTGAAAACGGTCTTGGGCTGGCTGGATATGCGCGGGACCTTTTAAAATCGTGATCCGCTTGCTGCCTCTTTTTACGATCTCTTCTGCAGCTATTCTTCCGCCTTCTTTTCCATCCGCATAGACCGATGGATAATCACTTGAAGTTCGGTCTAGAAAGACTACGGGAATGGACAGGTTTTTATAGTTGTTCTTTGCTTTATTGTTGGTGGCTGAGATGATGCCGACTACATTGTTCTGAGTAAACGTGTTCAAATAATCGAGCTCTTTTTCCGCATTCTCATCACTGTTTCCAAAAAGAATACGATAACCGCCTTTTTGCATCTCATCTTCCACACCTCTTGCCAGCTGTGGAAAGAAGGGGTTCGTGATGTCCGGCAGCAATAAGCCGACCAGTTTGGATTTCTTTTTATAGAGGGAACGGGCGACTTCGTTTGGGCTATACTTCAGCTCAGCAACAGCAGCCATCACTTTTTTACGCGTATCTTCATGAACGTATCCATTCGCATTCAAAACGCGAGATACCGTCGCAACCGATACACCTGATTTCTTTGCCACATCACGAATAGTAACCAAATTTCCGCCTCCTCTAAAACAAATATGTAACCGTTTACACATTTAAGTTAACAGAAAAAGAACCAGCATGCAAGTTGGTAAATATTTCTCTTGTTTGGTTGTGTTTAAAAAGACTTTCTTCAGATCTTACTCTCCCGCATCTTTGAAAAGTTGATTGAAGTGAAAGGTGCGAGACTCCTGGGGGATCAGCGGGACAGGTGAGACACCTAACAGTGCAGAGCGCTAGGTGGCTCACCGCACGCCCCCCGGAAAGCGAGCATCCTGTAACGGAAATCAACCACTTTCATCACGACAAAGCACTAGCAGAAGTGTTTTTGTCGAATCATACAGAACGAAATTTACTAGATTACTAGTATGAAAAAATCCCACCGTGTCCAAACTGTGGTTAGATACGACGGGGGAGGAAAAAACAATGAAAAAGCGCAATCATTTCTTTATTCTAGTTCTTATCTCTTTAGCGGTGATGTTCTTATTTTTTGAAACACAAACCAAGGTGGCGAACGCAACAATGAACGCCTCTGTTAAAATACCGGAAGAGTCGATCAGACTTCGCATTCTAGCAAACAGCAATACGGATGCTGACCAAAAGCTGAAGCGCGAGATCCGTGACGAAGTGAACGCCCAGATCACAACTTGGGTGGATGAGTTATCTACGATTTCTGAAGCACGTGAAATCATTCGTAAACAACTGCCAACGATTGAAAAGATCGTTCAAAGTAAGCTGGATGAAGCAGGGCTTGAGAAGACGTTTTCTGTAGAATTAAACAAAGTAGCTTTCCCTACTAAAATGTACGGTGACTTCATCTATCCAGCAGGTCAATATGAAGCGGTCCTAATTACACTTGGTGAAGGTGAAGGGAAGAACTGGTGGTGTGTACTTTTTCCTCCATTATGCTTTCTAGACTTTGAAAATGGTGATGCAGTAAAAGAGAATAAAGATGGTAAAGGTGATGTAGTAGATACGGCTACTGATGCAGGTGCAGATCAAGCGAATCAAGCAGATGAAGCTGAGGAAATCGAAACGAAATTCTTTGTGGTAGAACTATTTGATAGCCTCTTCAGCTTTGTAGGTTCCTTATTCTCGTAAAATGTGCATATTTTCCTCCCTATTTTCATAGATTATAGAAAATGAAGAAGGTGACCGAGTGGTGGTTAGCCTTCTTTTTTAAAATGATTTTTGCGATGAAGGTGAAAAACAGCTGAATGAAGGCTGAAATTATATAGGAATAGGGGAGTTAGTGATGACGATTATTTTAAGGCAGGCTATGCAACACGAAGCAAAAGATCTGTTACAGCTAGTCGGAAAAGCTGGACTTCAGTCTGAAGGGATCAAAGACAGCATCGAAAATTATTTAGTGGTTGTAAACGATCAGGGTGAGACGATTGGTACGGTAGGTTTGGAGAGAATCGGAAACGACGGCTTGCTCCGTTCTTTCGTACTGAAGCAGAAATATTCCTCAGAGACGCTTCTGCTTAAACTCATTGATAAAATTTTGGTATACTCAAAAGATAAAGGAGTCGAAACCCTTTATTTACTTACGAAAGCTGTGCACATGTTTGAGCAACTTTCTTTTAAAACGATTCCTAAAGATAAAGTGCCTCCACACATTGAGAGTGCGGATCATATAAAAAATAACGCAACATCAGGAGCAGAACTTTTAGCTTATGCACTGGATTAACAAGTGTTTGTCAACAAGTTGTCCACAATTTCCGACAAATTGTGTATAACTCTGTGGATATAAAAGTTTTGTAATCGACCTTTTCATATCATGTCGGCCTGAGTAATAGAAAGGATTTATCATATGAAATCATTCCAAACGGAACGCTGGCCTGTGGATAAAACAGAAAAATCTTTAGTAAATCATCCACATATTATTCAAGCTTCCCTGTGGATAAATAAGAACGAAGTAGTCGCTATCCCAACAGAAACGGTCTACGGATTGGCTGGAAATGCGAGAAGCGACGACGCCATCAAACGCATTTTTGAAGCGAAGGGAAGACCGAGTGATAACCCTCTGATCGTTCATATCTCTGATAACTCGCAACTAGAAGGTCTCGTTTCTTCTGTTTCACATACCGCTCAGAAATTGATGGACGCTTTTTGGCCGGGACCTTTAACGATTGTATTACCAAAAGGAGAAAACGTTAGTGAACGAGTAACCGCAGGGTTATCCACAGTTGCTGTAAGGATGCCGGACCACGAGATTGCGCTCGCTGTCATCGCAGCTTCAGATGTTCCACTTGCAGCACCAAGCGCGAACCTTTCTGGAAAACCAAGCCCCACTTCAGCTCAGCATGTATATGAAGATCTGAAGGGTAGGATTCCGGGAATTGTAGATGGCGGTTCAACAGGTGTGGGCGTAGAATCTACGGTCGTGGAATGTACAGATGACCTTGTCACGATTTTAAGACCTGGTGGAATAACGTTAGAAAAGCTTGAAAAAGTAGTGGGTGCAGGACGAGTTGTGGTAGATCCGGGATTGGAGAACGAAACGCATGCTCCTAAATCGCCAGGT
The DNA here is from genome assembly GCF_015903875.1 of Fictibacillus sp. 7GRE50. Lineage (NCBI taxonomy): Bacteria > Bacillati > Bacillota > Bacilli > Caryophanales > Fictibacillaceae > Fictibacillus > Fictibacillus sp. 7GRE50. The sequence goes on along the minus strand of NZ_JACZDW010000001.1, from coordinate 1,186,789 downwards.
ATGAAATATACACACTATGCACCTGACGCACCGTTCGTTCTTGTGGATGGAAGCCAGGAGTTTTTGCAGAAACTTGTGGATAAAGAACGCGAAGCAGGAAAACGGATTGGAATTCTGACGACAGAAGAAAGAGCTGGTGTTTATAAAGCGGATTGTGTGATTCCAGCTGGAAATCGTTCCAATCCTGAAACAGTGGCTCAACATCTATACGAAGCGTTACGAGCATTTAACGAAGCTGGTGTAGATCAGATTTTCGGAGAGGTTTTTCCGAAAACAGGCGTTGGAGTCGCGATTATGAACAGACTTGAAAAATCGGCCGGTGGAAATATCATTAAAGAGTAGAATTATGGCTCTGATTCAATGTTTATTGATTGAATCAGAGCTTTTTTTGTTCGACACTAACTTCAACGTATTCTGAATGCCTCTTTTAAAGATAATTACGAGGTAATTCATAATAATTACGAGGTAATCCCAAATATATCCGTAAATAAAAGCAATATATCCGTAGATAAAAATTTTTATCCGATTTTCGACAAACCGCGGGCTAAACCAAGAGCCCCAGAAGAAAACAAGCCAGCGTCTACTTAAGACGCTGGCTTGTTTTTATCAATCGGAAGCAGGATCGAAAAGGTCGTTCCTTCATCAATCTTGCTGTTGATCAAGATTTTACCGTGGTGGTTCTCTACAATTTTGTAACAGATCATGAGGCCGAGGCCGGTACCTTTTTCTTTTGTGGTATAAAATGGTTCGCCTAAGGTTGGCAGACGTTCTTCTGAAATCCCGCAGCCATGGTCGATGAAAGAAGCGACTACATATCCGCTTTCTCTCTTTAAATGAATATGTACAGAGCCGCCGGTTGGCATCGCTTCGATTGCGTTTTTTAGCATGTTCACAAATACTTGCTTGATCTGATTGTCAACACACCATATTTCGGGCAGATCAGGTTCACTCTCGAAATAGATCTGGACATTCGTTAAAATCGCCTGAGTATCAAGAATCGATATAACGTGACGCAACAATTGGCGAAGGTCGGTTTGTGTAAAGTTCATCGCTTGCGGTTTGGCGAGTAACATAAACTCTCCGACGATGCTGTTGATTCGATCGATCTCTGAAAGCATGATCTCGTAATAGTCCTCGTTCTCTGATGCTCTAGACTGCAGAAGCTGTAAAAAACCGCGAATCGAGGTGAGCGGGTTGCGGATCTCATGCGCAACACCAGCGGCAAGCTGGCCGAGTACAGAGAGCTTGTCAGATTTTCTTAGCATTTCCTCAGTCTTTTTTCGTTCGGTTAGGTCGCGTGCTACAACAACGAACGAGTCAGGCTGATCAGAATCGTTTGCGATAGGGGTCGCGTTTGCTTCAAGGGTTACCCAGTGTCCGTGTGCGTGCTTGCATCGAACTTCAAACTTCACAGGCTTTTGCGTTTGAACCATCTCGTTCATTGCCATTCTTACTTTTGCCCGGTCATCTGAATGAAAGAATCCTTGAATCTTTTTTCCATCATAAAGTGAGGGATCAAAACCCAGTAAGAGACGATTTGAAGGAGATACATATTTGACGTTTCCTTCTAGGTCAACGACACCTACTAGATCAGTCGTGTTCTCTGCAATGATTCGATACTTTTCTTCGCTTTCTTTCAACGCTTTTTCTTTTAGTTTTTTATCCGTAATATCTCTTGATATCGCAGAAAGTGCGACGACTTCACCGTTTTCGCCATAAATGGGGCTTAAGGAAAGGCTTACATTTAATCGTTTGCCACACTTCGTCAATCGTATAGTCTCTACACCTTTTACATATCCTCCATGCTTGACGATCGTCATCAGTCTTTCGGATTCAGCTTCTTTATCTTCAGGTACTACGGGAAGGATGTGTGAAGTCAGGTTGTTGAGCTCGTCTTGAGACCATCCGTATATAAATTCAAACGCAGGGTTCACTTTTACAGAGTAGTCGGTTAAGTGGACGACCGAAATCGCGTCACTAGAATGATAGATAACAGATTCCAGCAGATCCTTTGTTTCTCGAAGTTCTTTTTCTGATTCTCGTTTTGCGGTTACGTCTTTAGCGATCCCGAAAACACCGAGAACTTTATTGAGCACGATGATCGGGGTAAGGGTGAACATGATCTGACGCGTTCCACCGTTCTTTTGCTGAATTCGCGTTTCATACATTTTGGATTGGCCGTTTAGCGCATCCTTAAACTGATCGATCGCAGCGGCTCTTCGGTCAGGCATCATGAACGGATTAAAAGTCATGTTCAAAAGCTCCGTCTCACTATAACCGCTCAATGTCGTACACGCTTTATTGACCGTCGTAAACTTGCCTTCGAGGTCCAGTGAAAAAAGAGCATCGATGTTATGATCCATCAAGGATCGAAAACGCTGTTCACTTTCGGCGAGCTGAGTCTCAACAGATACTCTCTCTGTCAGATCGACACAGAATCCATAAACCTCAGAAACGGTACCATCGCTTTTATAAATAGGTCCGATCGCAGCTAGAAAAGGAATGCCGTTCAGCTCAGATTCGTACGTAAGGCTCTCTCCGTTTAGTGCTCTTTCGTACATTTCTTTTTTAAAGTCTGCCATCTCTTTAGGAAAGATGTCTTCAATTCTCTTTTGCAGTACGTTTTCTCGTTTGAGGCCAAACAAGTCAAACAGTTCACCTTCGCTCTCGGTCATAATGAGATCTTCATTATGCTTCATACATCGAAAAGTCATGCTTTTTTGGCGTGAAAGGCCAGTCGGGAATGGTGACGATCGCCACATGTCTTTTTCATTTTTCGTAATGGCCGATGCGTTATGGACCATGCTTGTTCCTCTCCTTTACGTACAGATTCACTTCCTTTTATATACGATATAAATCACATTATCCCTTCCTCTAAAGCGGTAAAGAGTTCATTTTTTCATCCGCTCAATAGCTTGTTTGTTTTTTAGTCTTTTTAAAAGTAGACATGCATAGTCTGAAAGTATGATGGTTAAGGGAGTGGGAACTATTTGGCAACCATGGGAGAATGGATGACACTTTTGTTTATGTCTGTTGCGCTAGGTATGGACGCTTTTTCGATCGGCCTAGGGATGGGGATGTTATCACTTCGATTCAAACAAATTATGAAAATAGGAATAACGATAGGGCTTTTTCATATGCTCATGCCGCTCGCTGGAATGTCGATCGGTAAACAGATCTCTGTGCATTTTGGAGGTATCGCAACCATTATTGGTGGGATTTTGCTCGTTATCCTAGGTGTTACGATGATTCGGTCGTCCTTTTCAAATGATGATGAACCGTTCGTGCGTCCGGTTGGGTTTGGTCTATTCGTCTTTGCGTTGAGTGCTTCGTTAGATAGTTTTTCAGTTGGATTATCTTTAGGGATCTATGGAGCAAAAACATGGCTAACCATTGTGATGTTCGGGATGATGAGCATGATCTTAACGTGGGCAGGGTTGATGATGGGGAAAAAAGTGCAGAAGTGGCTCGGGTCGTATGGAGAAGCGTTCGGCGGCTGCATCCTGCTTGCTTTTGGGGTGAAGATTCTTCTGCCGTTTTAGAAAAACGCAGATGCTGCAAGGAAGAGTTGATTTCCGTTTCAGGTGCTCCCTTTCCGGGGGGCGTGCGGTGAGCCTATTAGCGCTTTGCGCTGTTAATAGTCTCACCTGTCCCGCTGATCCCCCAGGAGTCTCGCACCTTTCTCTCCAATCAACTTGTCAATGAAGTCAGCGGTACTGTAAGACAAAAGTAAGCGTGATGAAGAATGTGAAACTATGTTGCTCATGTGAGTTATTACTATCGTCACTCGTGCATGACTTAAAGGTGAAAAACGAAGCACCTTCCTATATTTTTAATTCACTGATCCGATGATATACTTACTAATAAGAGCGTTAACCTATAGAAAAATAGGGAAAGATAGAATATGAGGTGAATTCACCATGAATGTTTTATTTATTTGTACAGGCAATACGTGTCGCAGTCCGATGGCTGAGGCCATTTTACGCAAAAAAGGAAAAGGTAAGTTCAACGTTAAATCAGCTGGTGTATTTGCTGGAAACGGTGCCGTGATGAGTTCGAACGCGACACAAGCTCTTTCAGAAAGAAGTATTAAAGAAAGTCATCAGTCACAAGGCGTGTCCGATTATTTGATTGAGTGGGCAGATCTTATCTTAACGATGACCGAGAGCCACAAGCATGCGCTCGTCGGACGTTGGCCAGATGCTGTGAATAAGACGTATACATTAAAAGAGTATGTTCTTGACGACGATGAGCAGAAGAAGATTGAAGAGATCTATGAGCTCTATACAGAGATCGAGATGCTGAAGCTTCAATACATGTCAAAGGATTCTGCAGATGAAGAAGTGAGACAGGCGTTTGAAAGGGAAGTTCGGCCGCTCGTTGAAAGAAGGATGAAGCTAGAAAGTGAAGTACCTTCTATAGACATTACAGATCCTTTCGGTGGACCGCTTCATCTTTACCAAGAAACAAGAGATGAGATTGAAGCGCTTATTGAAAAACTAATGAAAAAAGACGATAGCAAGAAGTAGTAAGACAAAATGAGGTAAGGCTGTCCTAAATTGCCTAGGAGTGACATTGAATAGGGAATGGGGACAGCATATAATGAAAAAAAGTATGAGAGAGCAGGTGCACACAACATGAAAGTAGCAATTGGATCAGATCACGCCGGAGTTGAATTAAGAAAAGAAATAATCAGCATGATTGAAGAGCTGGGTATGCAAGTGGAGGATGTTGGCTGTGAATGCGACACATCTGTAGACTATCCAGACTATGCGATTCCTGTAGCAGAAAAAGTAGCCAACGGTGAAGCTGATCGCGGAATTCTAATCTGCGGTACGGGCATTGGAATGAGCATCGCAGCGAACAAAGTCAAAGGAATCCGCTGTGCGCTTGTTCATGATCTATTCAGCGCAAAAGCTACAAGACAGCATAATGACAGCAATGTACTTGCAATGGGTGAACGTGTCATCGGGCCAGGTCTCGCACTCGAAATCGCAAAAGTATGGCTGACGACAGAATATGAAGGCGGACGTCACGGTCGCCGTGTAGATAAAATCTCTCAATATGAAGGCCAATAGCAATAAAGCTATAAACCTATAAAATGAAGGGAAGACCATCTCATGAGCGATGAGCTCCAACAAATTCAAGACCAAGTCCTGAATGTTTTGCAAGATCTGCAAAAGCATGCACAATTAAGACCTTCACAATTATTAGTAGTAGGCGCAAGCACGAGCGAAGTAATTGGTGAACGAATTGGCACATCAGGCACGATGGATACAGCGGGTGCACTTTACCGTGGTATCTTAGCGTTTCAAGAGGAAACAGGCGTGGCACTAGCCGTGCAATGCTGTGAACACTTGAACCGTGCGCTTGTCATCGAGCGCGAAGAAGCAGAACGACGAGGCTATGAAGAAGTGCGGGTCGTTCCAGCGCGATCAGCTGGAGGTGCGTTGGCAACACATGCCTACCACCATATGAATGAACCCGTGATCGTTGAATATATAAAAGCCGACGCAGGCATCGACATCGGTGACACCTTTATCGGCATGCACTTGAAACATGTAGCCGTGCCAGTTCGCAGTGAAGTGAAAAAGGTCGGCGCCGCACACGTGACGTTGGCGAAGACACGTCCGAAGTTAATCGGCGGTGAACGCGCGGTGTATCCGAGTAAAGAAGACATACGGTGTTTTTAAATCGTGGAAAGCCCTCCTGGTGAGGGCTTTTTTCTATTGTGGTCGTGCCTTGCAACGATGACAGGTTGTCGTTATGTGTCGAGGATTGTAGACTCGCGGATAAACTGCCAAAACTTTTGGATTCAGAGGCAAAACTCGTGGATAAAATACCCAAACTTGTGGATTCCAAGCCAAAACTCGCGGATTCACTCTTATTTAGTTGTGTTCAATCTCGTAATGAATCCACTCTGAATTGATGTTTTTTCCGCCCATCTTCTTGTAAAGAGCTTGTGCAGACGTATTATCAGTCGCGGTTTGCCAAGACATGTACGCGTAGCCTTCCTTTTTCGTGTATTCCAGCACATGCAAAAACAGTTTTTCTCCTAAACCAGCACCACGGAATTCAGCATCTACAAAAAGATCGTTCAAAATGGCAATCTTCTGCAGCCGGGTCGTACTGAACGAAAAGTAGAGGGTTGCGAATCCCGCTAATCGGCCATCCTCTGTCTCAGCAACAAATTGAGTTCCTGCTTCATCTGAAGTAAGCAGATGCTTGATATGATCCTCCAACTTTGATCCCTCAGGAGTTTTTCCTTTATAAAAATCAACAATGTAACGATGCATCATACCCTTCAACTGTTCCAAATCATCTACTATAACAGGGCGAACTCTAAAACTAGTCATCGTTATCCATCTCCTCTAATCTGGTTTCCTTAACAAAAGAAGCATTCATTTTACATCTATATTAAGTGATTCTTTCTGGTCTGAATAGTATGATGAATGAGTCAAAGTAGAATCGGGCATTGTTTAGGAAGGGCATACTATGTTTGCTTCCTTTTTTATGTGAAAGGAGAAAGAGATCTTGAGAAATTATGCGATCGGAATAGATATTGGTACAACAAGTACGAAGGTTGTTCTTTTTGATGAAAAAGGAGCGGCTGTCGCACATCATTCAAAAAATTACCCGTTGCTGTCGGAAGAACCAGGAGCTGCCGAGCAGAAGCCGGATGAAATTTATGAAGCAGTGAATGAATCGCTAAGAGAAACAGTGCGAAAAAGTGGAGATCTCGCGGAAAGAATCGGCTTCATTTCTTTTAGCACAGCCATGCATTCATTAATTGCAGTGGATTCTGATGGGACACCCCTTACAAACAGCATCACATGGGCTGATATTCGAAGTGAACCATACGTAGCAGCTTATAAATCAGATTACGGTGATGAAGCAGTTGAACTTTATAAACGGACCGGTGTCCCGCAGCATCCGATGACACCTCTTTTTAAATTGCAGTGGTTAAAAAATGATTGTCCCGATATTTTTCAGAAAGCAGCAAGATTTGTTGGCATTAAAGATTACATACTGTTCCGTTGGTTCGGTGAGTGGAAGACAGATCACGCATCAGCCGCAGCGACAAGCCTTTGGAACATGCATACAAAAACGTGGGATGAAGAAGCGCTGAAACTTGCAGATGTCACTCCAGAAAAACTTCCGACACTGCAACCATCGACGTATTATTGGGAGCAATTATCTGACGTTCTCACGAAGAAATCGGGTCTCGATTCCTCTGTAAAAGTGGTGATCGGTGCAACGGACGGTCCGTTGTCTAACCTTGGTGTCGGCGCGATCTCACCTGGAGATGTTGCGGTAACGATAGGTACGAGCGGTGCGATTCGAACTACTTCAGCTACACCAATACTTGATACAGATGGCCGCACGTTCTGTTATCCGCTCACGGAAAATCATTGGGTATCAGGCGGACCGGTTAACAACGGTGGAATCGCGTTTCAATGGATTCATGATATCTTGCAAAAAGACAGTGACAGTGCGGTCCATGAAAAGCTGTCTAGAGATGCCGAACAGATACAGCCTGGTGCAGAAGGCTTAGTATTCCTGCCTTATCTGACAGGAGAACGAGCACCATTATGGGATGCACAGGCAAAAGCATCGTTTATAGGGCTGACACTTCGCCATGATCATAATCATATGGTGCGGGCTGTGCTTGAAGGGACGATTCTTAACTTATTCAGCGTATACTCACTAATAAAAGGTCAAGTGGCAGACATGGAAGTGAAGATCTTTGCAACAGGAGGCTTTACGAACTCGCCGCTTTGGAAACAGATAGTAGCAGATATTTTTCAAACAAAAGTGAGTATTCCTGAACATACGGAGAGCTCGTGCTTAGGTGCGGTCTTGCTCGGTCGATTCGCGATCGGTGAAACGAAAACGCTAGAAGAAGCGCCTGTTGAAACGAAGCAGTACGAAGAAATCACGCCTAATCCCGATCACAAGACAATCTACGAAGAGCTGTTCCAACTTTATCAATCTCTATCTGAAACGATGCAATCACAATATAAAGCGCTTCACGAATTTCAAAATAAGCATAAAAAAGAGAGCGGAAAATAATTCCGCTCTTTGTTTCTTAGTTGATATATGTCGCGTTGATCAGCGGAAGTCCGGTCTTAGCATCCTTACCTGTCTTAACGTTTCCGAATACTGTGACCTCAGAACCCTTTTCAAAGCCGCTGCCCATCGTAAAGTTCATCACTCTAAACTTGGTTTCTCCAACTTGGAACTCAAAGCTTCCGCCCATTCCTTTTTCATTATCCGTTAGCACTTTTCCAGTCGCTTTAACGATTTTTTCTTCGTACGCTTTTGGGTCTGCTTCAAGTGCTTTTGGATCTAACTGAACAGCTTTTTCTTCCATGTTCTTTATGATCTCAGCTTGTTGACCAGCAAGATCATCCGTTGTGCTTTGATCTTCGTTATCTCGTGTTTCTACTTTTTCCTTTGCTTCAGGCTTTGCTTTTTCTTCGCTACAGCCAGCCAAAGCTAGTACAAAAATAAGGAGACTCGCTCCAAACCACTTCTTCATCATGTTGATAACACCCCTTATAAATAGCTCTTTCTCTCTATTATGTATCATCATACCATGTTCATCCCTATCAAATAAAATGAATTTTCACACTTGTGCATTTCCTCTTACAACTTAAAGCTTTAACGTGTAAGATAGAGGGGTATGTTACAATCATAATTATTTTTCACATAAGGTAAGGGGGAAGCGAAATTGAACCATTTGAAAACAGCTGATCAAGAAGTCTACCAATCCATCATGGATGAATTGCACCGCCAGCGTACGAAAATTGAATTGATTGCTTCTGAAAACTTTGTAAGTCAAGCCGTAATGGAAGCGCAAGGCTCTGTACTTACGAATAAATATGCAGAAGGCTACCCGTCCAAACGCTATTATGGCGGATGTGAACATGTGGATGTTGTTGAAAACTTAGCAAGAGACCGCGCCAAGCAAATCTTTGGTGCTGAGCATGCTAACGTTCAACCTCACTCAGGTGCACAAGCAAACATGGCTGTATACTTTACGATTCTCGAGCAAGGCGACACCGTTCTAGGTATGAACCTTTCTCATGGCGGTCACTTAACACACGGAAGTGCCGTTAACTTTTCTGGCATTCAATATAACTTTGTGGAATATGGCGTAGATGCAAAGAAGAATGTTATCGATTACGAAGATGTTCGTCAAAAAGCACTAGAGCACCGTCCGAAGCTGATCGTAGCTGGAGCGAGCGCGTATCCGCGTGCGATTGATTTTGCAAAGTTCCGCGAGATCGCTGATGAAGTTGAAGCTTACCTTATGGTGGATATGGCCCATATCGCAGGTTTAGTGGCAGCAGGCCTTCACCAAAATCCAGTTCCTTATGCAGATTTTGTAACAACGACTACACATAAAACACTTCGCGGCCCTCGTGGCGGTATGATTCTTTGTAAAGAAGAATTCGCGAAAAAAATTGATAAATCGATCTTCCCAGGCATCCAAGGTGGTCCTTTGATGCATGTTATCGCAGCAAAAGCGGTATCGTTCGGTGAAGTGTTAACAGATGAGTTCAAGAGCTACGCTGAGCAGATCGTGAAGAACGCGAAGCGCTTAGCAGAATCTTTGAAAAAAGAAGGCATTACTATCGTTTCTGATGGTACAGACAATCACTTGATTCTGATCAATGTGAGTGAACTTGCACTAACAGGAAAAGTGGCTGAAAAAGCATTAGATGATATCGGAATCACGGTTAATAAGAACACGATTCCGTTTGATAAAGAAAGCCCGTTCGTAACGAGCGGTATCCGTATCGGAACAGCTGCTGTTACATCACGTGGTTTTGTTGAAGAAGATATGGACGAGATCGCTTCAATCATGGCGTCTGTATTGAAAAACATCGAGGACGAATCGGTGTTGAAGGATGCTGAATCACGCGTTGAGAAGCTAGCAGGAAAATATAAGTTGTACGAATAGGATAGCAATAAAAAAACCAGTTTCTTAAGCAGAAACTGGTTTTCTTTGTATTGCAGATTTGTTTTTGTTTCGTTTAGTTGGTACTGGGATAATAAATTGATGCTTGGGTACTTGCTGAATGATTTTAACAAAGAAAATAGTTGTGAACAGAACAACAAAGAACATAATAGGCATAAATCTTGTTTGCCATACTTCTGGTGGTAATGTTTTTGTAAACAGTATTAAAGTAAATGGGTGTATCAAATAGATGCCCATAGACAACTTTCCTATTACTTGTAATGAAACTTTCATCCAGTTTAATTTAACTAAATAAAAATATAATCCAATCGTTGCAAAACTTAAAATTGGGATGTTAATTAAATTTGTCTCTCTTCTAGATGAAATGCTTCCTACTATTTTGTATTCTAAATAAGCTCCAACATAGACGATTACAACACCTAAAGCAAGAAGTACAGAGTGTTTTTTTACCCAAACGGAAATCGGCTTCCAATAATGAGCTAGAAATCCTCCAAAGACAAAATAAAAGATCCAATGCATCACGAATACCTTATCAATTAAAACTTTTTCAATAATACCAGAAGCAAATGGTACGTCTATCAGATTTGTAAAATAAAGACTTATTGCCGCAGAAACAATTAATCCGATCCACCAGCCCATACCGCTTCTAATGAATTGAAGGATTGGAAACATAACATAAAACTGAACAACGATTGCCATAAAATAGAGATGGTAGAACGATTCTCCCATTGTAAAGTTGTATAGAAGCACTTTTGGATCTGTTGGAATGGTGCCTCCAAGAAAATATACAGTGACAAACTGATAGAACAAGCTCCAAATTACAAAAGGCATAATAATCTTAGTTGTACGTGAAGTAATAAAAGGTTTAAAAGAGAATCCTTTTTTATTTACTCCATTAAAAAGTAAAAAACCACTAATAACAGCAAACGTAGGTGTTCCAAATCGGCCTAACTGATTAAAGAAATAAGTAAACCAATTCCACACACCATCGGCTTCATTAAAGTAAGTTGCCGATACATGAACCAATAAAACACCAATACACGCGAAAGCTCTCAAAAAGTGAATCTCATTGAAGTATTCTTTGTTGTTAAGCTTAGTATCCACTTTTTACATCCTCTCCATGAACAAATCTCTCTTTTTTGGGTTAAATGCTATACGATAATTATTTCACGATAATAACCTTCGTTTCCATTTAGTTATTAACAAGGGTAAAAAGACTTGTAATAAATGGGAGATACAAAAAGAGGTATATTTCCGGCTTTTTCGAATAATACATCTACGTGTACAAAAAAAAGAAAAGAGGGAATGGTGTGTGTGGATAACGTAATTGTCGTTCAAGCTTTAAACAAGTCCTACGGAACAAAAAAAGCAGTTAACAATCTTTCTTTTTCTGTTAAAAAGGGTGAAATTTTTGGCATTATCGGACCAAACGGAGCTGGAAAGACGACCACGATCGAGATCATGGAAGGTCTTCGAAAAAAGGATAGCGGTGAAGTGTCTATTTTAGGCATGAATCCTGAAAAAGATCGGAAGGTGTTGAATCACCGCATTGGTGTTCAGTTTCAAGCAACTTCAATTCAAAAGAAGATGAAAGTAAAAGAGGCGCTGAAATTATTTGCAGCGATCTACAATAAAAGCAATACAGGCGATGAGATGCTGAAGCTGCTCGGTTTAGAGGAGAAGATGGATACATACTTTGATGATCTTTCCGGTGGACAAAAGCAGCGATTAACATTGGCCCTAGCTACTTTACATGAACCTGAGATCATCTTCTTAGACGAGCCGAGCATGGGGCTCGATCCGCATGCAAGGCGTGAGATGTGGAACATTATCCGTTCGCTGAGAGATCGAGGCACAACGATTGTAGTAACCACACATTACATGGAGGAAGCGGAAAAACTGTGTGACAGGGTCGCGATGATCTATAACGGAGAACTTCGTGCACTCGATGAACCAAGCAGATTGGTTGAGGATATCTCTTCTCACTTCATCAGTTTCCGAAGTCCCGATTTTCCTGTCGCTCTACTTCATCAGATTGCCGGTGTCATAGAGGTGGAACATGATAAAGAGCTAGATGCGTTCAAGATTTATACCGAAGATCTTCAATTTTGCTCTTATTTCTTATTTAAAACAGCACATGAAGAAAACTATCATATCTCGGATTACAAATTTGAGAGAGGCACACTCGATGACTTGTTCGTTCACTATCTAAAAGGAGGGGAATCTGCATGACAGCCCTATGGCAACTAACACTGCTTGAGACGAAGATGTTTTTTCGAGATAAGCTGCAGGTGTTTTGGACGTTTCTGTTCCCCGTACTCATGATTTGGTTGTTCGGTTCGATGTTTGAAAACCAAGCTCCCGAAGGCTTTTCATTTGCGAGTCTTTATATCCCCTCATGGATTGGGGTAAATATCGTAACAACCGCCTTTTTTACATTGGGGACGGTCCTCACAGGATACAGGGAAACTGGAGTTCTTCGCAGATATCAATCAACACCACTCGCTCCATGGAAGATTCTCTTTGCTCACACGATTCAAGGAACGGTGATTTTTAGTTTTTCAGCAGTTGTTCTTGTGGTGTTCGGAACGCTCATGTTTGACCTTCATGCCCCTGTCTATTTAGGAAGCACGCTAGTCGCTTTGTTGCTAAGCATCCTTGCCTTCTTTCCGTTCGCACTCTTCTTAACATCCCTAGCGAAAAACGTAGGAACAGCAGCAGCGATCAGCTCGCTTTTTCTAAACCTTATGCTGTTTTTATCAGGAGCCACATTCCCGTTAGAGATGATGCCTGACGTTCTGCAATATATAGCAAAAATCCTACCTCTTTACTATGTGATCGAATTGCTGCGTGCAACATGGAACACATCTCCACTTTGGGAAAACTGGACGCCTGTTTTGGTGTTAAGCTCTATTGCTCTCGTTTCAATCGTGTTGTCGTCTGTGTTCTTTAAGTGGAGCGGAAAAGCGGAATAATAGAAGGTTAAACTTTTGAAAAAGTATTGGGCTTAGATTAGCCAATACTTTTTGTTTTGGACATGTATTTTCTAGGTGTTTTTTGGCGTGCTGAAAACGAAGTGGACAGTAAAAAGCGGAAAGTGGACAGTATTTATGCCGAAGTGGACAGTAAAACAGGAAAAGCGGACAGTAAAGTTTTTTTGAGTACTATAAGGCAGGATGCTTAGCGAAAGTTTTCAGGATTTCACCTCTAAATTCAGGGAATAGTAGTAGAGGAGTTTATATGTAAAATTTGGAGGCAGAAAACTATCGTTTCTATGCTGATTTCCCTTGAAGTGAAGGTTGTTTTTCTGTACAATGCTAGAGATGCTTTTTGAACGAAAATAAATGTTACATAAGGAGAGGTGCTTAAAACATGAGTGAGGTATATGTCCTTGATCATCCGTTAATTCAGCATAAATTAACATACATCCGTGACGAACGTACGGGTACGAAAGAATTTCGTGAGCTTGTTGATGAAGTAGCGGGGCTTATGGCTTTTGAAATTACACGTGATCTTCCATTGCAAGAGGTAACGGTGAAAACGCCGGTTGCTGAAGCGACTATGAAAACGATCGCTGGGAAAAAACTAGGGCTAGTACCGATCCTTCGTGCAGGGCTTGGAATGGTAGACGGAATCCTTAAACTTATTCCAGCAGCAAAAGTTGGACATGTTGGGCTTTACCGTGATCCTGAAACATTAACACCGATCGAATACTATGTGAAGCTTCCTTCTGATGTAGAAGAGCGTGATTTTATCGTGATCGACCCGATGCTTGCAACAGGTGGATCTGCAGCAGCAGCGATTGAATCAATCAAGAAGCGCGGCGCGAAAAATATTAAGCTTATGTGTTTAGTGGCAGCTCCAGAAGGTATTAAAGTGATTCAAGACGAGCACCCAGACGTTGATATTTTCTTAGCAGCACTTGATGAAAAATTAAACGACCACGGCTACATCGTTCCAGGTTTAGGCGATGCTGGAGACCGTTTATTCGGAACTAAATAAGCAGTAAATAAAAAACTGACTTGATCGCGGGTGTAAACCCTCTTTCGGGGCAGTTTTTTTGTTCGTAAAAAGGATTAAATCTTCGTTGTGAGCGAAACGCAAGTAATCCTGAGCGAAAACCAGACTCCATTGAGCGAACGGAGATCAAACTGAGCGAAAACTCTGCTTAACTGAGCGAAACTCATGGTCTAGTGCGCGAACGTGTAATAAATAAAAGAACACGTACCGTAAAACCGAAAAAAGAAGGCTGACATCCGTCAGCCCGCACATAACGTTTATTTAATTCATTTCCTCAAACTTCATATCAATAAGCTTGTTGTCATCATGCATTACGCCAACTTTTACAAGGTGCATCTTATCTTGTTGATACAACGTGAAGTCAAAGTAATCCGAGATTGTGCCGTCCGGACTGATGTTCCGTGTATCGTACTGATAATCACTTACTCTGCTGTTCGGATATTTTTTCCTCGTCTCAGCCAGAGCCATCTTGCCCCATTTTGCATAGTCTTTTTGTGTCACAGATGAATTTAAATCTTCTGACGGGGTCTGGTCATTATACTGAACGTTCAATGGCTTGGTACGATCTTTTTCCACATTATTTCTCATATCTGTAGATTCTTCTGTAGGCTTTTTGTCATTGTTCATGCAGCCGCCCGTCACTAAAATTCCAGTCAACGCGAAGAAAAGAATTAATTTTTGTTTCATGTCGAACAAGCTCCTTCCATATATTTAATGTAAGTATTTATCAAATAGGGTGATTTATTCAGGAATATGGAAAGTGCAGGCAGAAGTAGTAAACAAAGTGAATAATAAACCATTGAAACAAGCCACAAAATTTCCACAATTTATTTAATAAACCGTCCCGTAAGTCGTTGACATAGAAATGTCACTATTGTATTCTTACAAAGGGAATATGGTAAGGTTTACATTCTTGTGTTTACAAGGGTTTTCAAGAAAATTATTACCAGATTTCCAGAAGGAAGGAGTCCATACGATATGAGCAACGGGAAACGCCCTTATAAAGCGATGGCTTTAATGTCTGGCATTCTTTCTCAGCTTGTTGGATGCATTTTAGTTGGACTTTTTGGAGGGAAATGGCTGGACGAGAAAGTCGGCAATGAATTTCCAATCTTCCTTATCATCGGGTTGTTTCTAGGTCTTGGAACAGGTGTTTACGGGATGATCCGCTTAATATCGAAGTTTTCAGGGGACGGGCAATGATGAATGAGTACAAATCGGTGTTTTTCAAATACATAAAGTACACATTATATCTTCTCTCTCTTTTTTTCGTCGGTTATGCTGTCACTCCTTACAAAGCTATCTTTTTAGGACTGGCTCTAGGAACTGTGTTTAGTCTCTACAATCTTTGGAGCATGTATTCGAAGATCGACCGCATGGGACAAGCAGTGATTCAGCAGAAAAGAGTGAAAACACTCGGTTCACTTTCAAGGCTCCTCTTTGCAGGGTTAGCGGTGCTCATCGCGATGAAATACCCGGAACATTTTCATTTATTAAGTGTGGTAGTGGGATTGATGTCAGTCTACATTATCATGTTAATAGATTCACTAACTCAAGTTACACGTACTCCAAAGGAAAAGAGGTGAACATAGGTGGAACATGGTGCAGTTACAGCTGATTTTCTAGGTTTGACGTTTAACCTGTCAAACGTACTAATGATCACAGTTTCATCCGTTATTGTTTTCCTTATTGCGGTACTCGCTACTCGAACCCTGTCAATGCGACCAGGAGGAATGCAAAACTTCCTTGAATGGGTAGTCGATTTCGTAAAAGGAATCATCAACAGCACAATGGATTGGCATACGGGCGGACGCTTTTTAGCTTTAGGACTTACATTAATCATGTATATTTTCGTTGCCAACATGCTGGGATTACCTTTTGCAGTAGTAGTCGACCATAATCTATGGTGGAAATCCCCTACTGCAGACCCAACTATTACTTTGACTCTAGCAGTTATGGTAGTGGCGCTATCACACTATTACGGTGTGAGAATGAAAGGGTTCAAGGAATATGGAGCTGAATTCTTCAAACCGATGAAGTTCTTGTTCCCACTAAAGATTATTGAAGAGTTTGCGAACACATTAACGCTTGGTCTTCGTCTTTACGGTAACATCTTCGCAGGTGAGATGCTTTTAGGTCTATTGGTAGGTTTAACTAAGATGGGTATTTTTGCTGGCGTACTTGGAATCTTCCCATTAATCGTGTGGCAAGGCTTCTCAGTATTCGTTGGTGCAATCCAAGCATTTATCTTCACGATGCTAACAATGGTTTACTTGGCACATAAAGTAAGTCACGATCACTAATCTTCAGGAAATATCAAGCTTCTATAATAAGAAGCCCATTTTCATAAAAACTTTAAGGGAATTCAGAAGGGAGAAATTTTATCATGAATCTTATTGCAGCTGCAATCGCGGTAGGTCTAGCGGCACTTGGTGCTGGTATTGGTAACGGTTTAATCGTAGGACGTACAGTTGAGGGGATCGCTCGTCAACCAGAACTACGTGGTACTCTTCAAACAACAATGTTCATCGGGGTTGCATTAGTTGAGGCACTTCCAATCATCGGTGTGGTTATCGCGTTCATCGCGCTTGGTTCTTAATCCTTAAAACAACCACTGTTTATTACGATTTCTATAATGGCGAAGCAAGTTTCCCAATAGGGACTACCCTTCGCCATTCCTTATGTATGATTGATTGAAGGGAGGAAATGGTGTGCAAAACTTAATTCTAGGTGCTGCTGCAGGTGGAGGCCTGAACACAGGTGATATTCTTTACCAATTAGCTGCATTTTTAATCCTACTAGTATTATTGCGTAAATTCGCATGGGGCCCGTTAATGGGAATCATGAAGGAGCGCCAATCACATATCAACAGCGAAATTGATGCGGCTGAAAAATCCCGTCAAGAAGCTAAGAGCTATCTTGAGTCTCAAGTTGCTGAGTTAAAGAAAGCGAAAGAAGAAGCAAAGTCTATTATCGACAATGCTAAAAAGCAAGGCGAAGCACAAGGTGAAGCAATCATTAAAGCATCTCGTGATGAAGCTGAGCGTGTAAAAGAAGCTGCATTGGCTGAGATCGCTTCTGAAAAAGAAAAAGCAGTTGCTACACTTCGTCAAGAAGTTGCTGCTCTATCCGTTAAGATCGCTTCTAAAGTTATTGCAAAAGAACTTGATGAGAGCTCTCAGGAGAAGCTTATTAACGAATACCTTCAAGAGGTAGGCGAGTCTCGATGAGCAAAGATCAAGCAGTCGTAGCAAAACGTTATGCATTAGCACTTTTTGAAGTAGTTGGTGTTACGAAACTTGAAGATACAGTTTCAGAATTGCGTCTTGTGAAGAACGTACTGGAGCTTAACAAAGAGCTTCAAAAAGTTCTATCACATCCAAAAGTATCGAAGGATCAAAAGAAATCTTTGATCAAAGAGAGCGTTGGAGCTGAACTTTCTACCGCTGTAATGAACACGATCTATCTGATGGTAGACCGTAACCGTTACACATACATCACAGAGATGGCAGCGCAGTTCATTGAATTAGCAAATGAAGCACAAGGCATTGCCGACGCAAATGTATATTCTGTACGTCCTTTATCAGACTCAGAGATACAGAAGTTGGAGCAAACGTTTGCTGCCCGAGTCGGCAAAAGAGCGTTGCGCATTAATAATATTGTAGATTCTTCTCTTGTTGGAGGAATTAAGATCCGCATTGGCAACCGTATTTTTGACGGAAGCATCAGCGGAAAGTTGAATCGAATGGAACGTCAATTAGCTTCTAACGGAAGCTGAGAGGATAGGGGTGAAATTCATGAGCATTAAAGCTGAAGAAATCAGTGCTTTAATTAAAAAACAGATTGAAAACTATCAATCTGAGATCGAAGTTAATGATGTGGGTACAGTTATCCAGGTCGGTGACGGTATTGCCCGTGCCCATGGATTAGATAACGTAATGGCTGGTGAGCTAGTTGAATTTTCTAACGGTGTAATGGGTATGGCCCAAAACCTTGAAGAAAACAACGTAGGTATCATCATTCTTGGGCCTTACCAAGAAATTCGTGAAGGTGACGAAGTAAAACGTACAGGACGTATCATGGAAGTTCCTGTAGGTGAAGAGCTTCTTGGCCGTGTAGTTAACCCACTTGGACAGCCTATCGATGGCAAAGGTCCAATTGCGACTACAAAAACACGTCCTATCGAGCAAAAAGCTCCAGGCGTAATGGCTCGTAAATCTGTACATGAGCCGCTTCAAACAGGTATTAAAGCGATTGACGCACTTGTGCCAATCGGACGCGGACAACGTGAGCTTATCATCGGTGACCGTCAAACAGGTAAAACAGCTGTAGCGATCGATACGATCCTTAACCAAAAAGATCAAGATATGATCTGTATCTATGTAGCGATCGGTCAAAAAGAATCAACAGTTGCGGGCGTAGTAGAAACACTTCGTGCACACGGAGCGCTTGATTACACAATCGTTGTATCAGCATCTGCTTCTCAACCTGCACCAATGTTGTTCCTAGCTCCTTATGCTGGGGTATCTATGGCTGAAGAATTCATGTGGGCTGGCAAGCACGTATTGATCATCTATGATGATCTTTCTAAGCAAGCTGCTGCATACCGTGAGCTTTCCTTGTTACTTCGTCGTCCTCCAGGCCGCGAAGCTTACCCAGGGGACGTATTCTACCTTCACTCACGTCTATTAGAGCGTGCAGCGAAGTTGAATGACGACTTAGGTGGCGGATCCATCACAGCGCTTCCGTTCATTGAAACGCAAGCATCTGACGTATCTGCTTATATTCCAACAAACGTTATCTCTATCACAGACGGACAGATCTTCTTACAATCTGACTTGTTCTTCTCCGGAGTTCGTCCAGCGATCAACGCAGGTATCTCCGTTTCTCGTGTAGGGGGAGCAGCTCAGATCAAAGCGATGAGCAAAGTATCTGGTACACTTCGTCTAGATCTTGCTTCATACCGTGAACTAGAAGCATTCGCTCAGTTCGGATCTGACCTTGATAAAGCGACTCAAGCAAAACTTAACCGTGGTGCACGTACAGTTGAAGTACTTAAGCAAGGACTTCACAAGCCACTAAAAGTTGAGCACCAAGTTGCAATCCTTTATGCATTGACTCGTGGTTACATCGATGATGTAGCTGTTGAAGATGTAAACCGCTTTGAAGAAGCGCTTTACGCTCACATGGAAGCTAACTCTAAAGACGTTCTTGATGCAATCAAAACGACTGGTAAACTTCCTGAAGGTGACAGCCTAGACGAAGCGATCAAAGCATTCAAAAAGACATTCGCGTAAGATATATAGACTTTAAAAGCAGAGGTGCAGTTGCAGTGATGAGCTGCGCCTTGCAACCAGCTTACTATGTTTAAAATGAGGTTAACCGATTTTTAAACTACCAATAAAGGTGGTGAAAATGAATGGCATTAAAAGATATTAAAGCACGTATAGACTCCACTAAAAAGACCATGCAGATCACAAAAGCGATGGAGATGGTTTCAGCTGCAAAGCTAAACCGCGCTGAGCAAAATGCGAAATCTTTCGGCCCTTACGTGGACAAGATCCAAGAAGTGGTAGGAAGCATCGCATCTGGAAGCAACGCGAAACACTCTATGCTTTTAACACGTCCAGTGAAGAAGACGGGTTACTTCGTCGTTACAGCTGACCGTGGATTAGCAGGAGCTTATAACTCGAATATTTTGCGCCACGTTTACCGTACGATTCAAGAGCGTCACAAATCAGCAGATGAGTATGCATTGATCGTAATCGGTAAAGTTGGTGTGAACTTTTTCAAAAGCCGTAAGATGTCGATCTTGGACAGCATCACAGGCGTGGCAGACCAGCCATCCTTTGCTGAAATCAAGGCAATCGCTTCAAAGGCAGTCGGTCTTTATGCGGACGGAACATTTGATGAGCTTTACATGTATTACAACCATTTTGTAAGTGCCATTCAGAGCGATCTGACGGAGAAGAAGCTTCTTCCGTTAACAGATATCGCTGCAACAAAATCAAAATCTTCCTATGAGTACGAACCATCAGAGGACGAGATCCTTGAAGTGCTTCTTCCTCAATATGCGGAGAGCTTGATTTATGGTGCTTTACTTGATGCGAAAGCAGCCGAGCATGCTTCTCGTATGACTGCGATGAGAAATGCAACGGATAACGCTAATGAACTGATCGGCCAATTGAACCTCTCGTACAACCGTGAGCGTCAAGCAGCCATCACTCAGGAAATTACGGAAATCGTCGGCGGTGTAGCAGCTCTAGAATAGACTTTTATAAGTGATTCTAGCAGCTATTTTGCAAAGTAAGATAGGAGGGAAACCGATGAATAAAGGCTATATTACTCAAATTCTTGGACCGGTCGTTGACGTTAAGTTCGAAGGCCAGCTTCCAGAATTGCTTAACGCTTTAACTGTTAGCGCTGAGGGTGTTGACTTAACACTAGAAGTAGCACTTCACCTTGGTGATAACATGGTTCGTACAATCGCAATGGATTCAACGGATGGTCTTGTTCGTGGAATGGAAATCGCTGACTCAGGTAAGCCGATCTCTGTACCAGTAGGTGAAGCAACTCTTGGACGTGTATTTAACGTAACAGGTGATCACATTGACCTTGGTGAGGCAGTACCGGCAGATGTTCGCCGTGACCCGATCCACCGTTCAGCACCTTCTTTTGAAGAATTAACAACAAAAACGGAGATCCTTGAAACAGGGATTAAAGTAGTTGACCTTATCGCTCCATACGTAAAAGGTGGAAAAATCGGTCTTTTCGGTGGTGCGGGTGTAGGTAAAACAGTTCTTATCCAGGAGCTTATCAACAACATCGCACAAGAACACGGTGGTATCTCCGTATTCGCAGGTGTTGGTGAGCGTACTCGTGAAGGAAATGACCTTTTCCACGAGATGAGTGACTCTGGTGTTATCAAGAAAACGGCAATGGTATTCGGACAGATGAACGAGCCACCTGGAGCACGTGCACGTATCGCTCTTTCTGGTTTGACAATGGCTGAATTCTTCCGTGACGAGGAAGGACAAGACGTTCTTTTCTTCGTAGATAACATCTTCCGTTTCACGCAAGCAGGTTCTGAAGTATCTGCCCTTCTTGGCCGTATGCCATCAGCGGTAGGTTACCAGCCAACTCTTGCAACTGAGATGGGTCAATTACAAGAGCGTATCACATCTACGAAAAAAGGTTCTGTAACATCTATCCAAGCGATCTATGTACCTGCCGATGACTATACGGATCCGGCTCCAGCTACAGCGTTCGCCCACTTAGATGCAACAACTAACCTTGAGCGTAAACTAACAGCTATGGGTATCTATCCAGCGGTAGATCCACTAGCTTCAACTTCACGTGCACTTTCTCCTGAGATCGTTGGAGAAGAGCATTACGAAGTAGCTCGTAAAGTACAGGCGACTTTACAGCGTTATAAAGAGCTTCAAGATATCATCGCAATCCTTGGTATGGACGAGCTTTCTGAAGACGACAAGCTAGTTGTACACCGTGCGCGTCGTATCCAGTTCTTCTTATCTCAAAACTTCCACGTTGCAGAACAATTTACAGGACAAAAAGGTTCATACGTTCCTGTTAAAGAAACAGTTCGTGGATTCAAAGAAATCCTTGAAGGAAAATACGATGATCTTCCGGAATCAGCGTTCCATCTCGTAGGCTCTATTGAGGATGCTATTGAAAAAGCAAAAACTTTGGCCTAATGCCTGAAAGGGGTAAGATTGGATGAAAACCATTCAAGTCAGCGTAGTAACCCCTGATGGTCCTGTGTTTGAAGGAAATGCGAAAATGGTCAGCGCGAAAGCAAAAAGTGGGGAGCTTGGAATTCTTCCAGGCCATATCCCTCTTGTAGCTCCTTTAACGATCAGCGCCGTGCGTGTTCACGACGTTGATGGGAAAACACAATATGTGGCCGTTAGCGGTGGATTTATTGAAGTGCGACCTGAAAAAGTCACGATTTTAGCAGAAGCTGCTGAGATCGCTGGCGACATCGAAGTAGATCGTGCACGTGCAGCAAAAGAGCGTGCCGAACAGCGTCTTGCTAGCAACAGACAAGACAACCTAGATGCAGCTCGTGCGGAGTTTGCGCTTAAACGCGCAATGAACCGTATCGACATAGCAACAAAACGTTAAGTCAAAAGCCCTTCAGCTCTCTTTTGAGAGAGTTGGAGGGCTTTTTTTGTGTTTCTAGGGGGTATGTGATGGTATAGGGAGTGCGAGCGATGTCGAGGATTGTAAACTCGTGGATAAAGGAGCAAAACTTTTGGATTGAGGACTGAAATTCGTGGATAAACAGGCAAAACTTCTGGATAAACAGCCTAAACTTTTGGATTGCACAAATTTTATACCCCATAAGGTATATCGATTGTACAGTTTCGGGAACCGAAACTGTACCTGACCTTTTTCAGAAATCAAAAACCCCTCTGACTTGTCCAAAAATAAAGTCAAAGGGGTTCTATACGAGGACATCACGTTCAGTTTGAGAAGGTTGAACATCGGATGAATCGTTTTTTATTTAGTTTCTTCCAAAATTCGGCGGAGCACATGAGACCCTACGTAACCACAGCTGATCGCCATTTTCATCAGTCATCGCGTTCGTTTCTGTTACCTCTTCCATTTGAACCACTTCATCACCAAAAGGATTTTGAAAGTCGCCAACAGGAGAGATCACAGGTTTTTTTCTCTTTTTAATCATGCTTTTCACCTCCTCAAGCAAAGGAAGTGCTTAAAATATAGCTTCATTAAAAAAGCTATACACTATTTAATGCTCGTCCGTCGGTAGTTGTATGTGTTATTATCACTTAATATGTAAAAAAGGCGGTTTACCGGGGTTTTGCAATAAAATGTGAGAACTGGTGAATGATAAGAACGTAAGGGGTGTGCAAGATGAGCTTCCATGGACAAAAAGTTTTGCCGGCAGCGAGAAAGATGAAGGATTTTGAGAAGCTGCTAAACAGCAAATACACATATATCGTATGTTTGGATACGCATATCAGTCAGTTGAAATTCATGATTGCTATGGCGAACGAAAGAAAGAAGAAAGTTTTGGTTCATCTCGATCTGATCAACGGGCTGAAAGCAAATGAGTATGCAGTCGACTTTTTAGCACAAGAAATGAAACCAGCAGGAATCATTTCTACCCGGTCTAACTGCATCATTCGTGCTAAAAAGAAGAACATGATCGCGGTTCAGCGTTTGTTTTTATTAGATTCATTAGCACTTGAAACGAGTTATAAAGTGATCGAACGTGCTCAGCCAGACTATTTAGAGGTTTTGCCAGGCATCATGCCGGAAATAATAAGAGAAGTGAGTGAGCAAGCGGGTATACCGGTAATTGCTGGTGGATTAATTCGTACAAAAGTGAACGTAATGGAAGCACTTGAAGCAGGTGCAGAGGCTGTGACGACTTCAAACCCGGAATTGTGGATCTAATGTTCTTGTGAAATAACGTTTGACAACGTTTTCATCCTTGTTATAATAGAGACAAGTTCATAAACGTGACGGAGAACATGGAGATCCACAAGGGTTACTTATAGCAAAACTATAGGTATCTTTTGCTGGGTCTTTTTTTGATGAAATCCGGACACATCATTGCACTTATATTTGATAGCGATTGCACAAAAGGAGGAAAATACATGTCAACATTTATGGCAGAACTGATAGGAACAATGATTCTAATCATATTTGGCGGGGGCGTTGTTGCAAACGTTTCCTTGAATAAATCAAAAGCCCAAGGTGGGGGATGGATCGTTGTCGCACTTGCTTGGGGGTTAGCTGTTGCAATGGCGGTATATGCAGTCGGAAGCTTTAGCGGTGCACACCTTAATCCGGCAGTAACACTAGGTCTTGCTTCAATCGGTGAATTTGCTTGGTCGGATGTGCCAGCATATATCATTGCACAAATAATCGGTGGTATCTTAGGAGGAATGGTTGTATACTTCCACTTCCTTCCTCACTGGAAAGCAACAGATGATCCAGCGGTAAAATTAGGAGTTTTTTCAACGGACCCTGCAATTCCGCATACGTTTTCGAATCTTTTATCAGAATTCATTGGAACTGCGGTTTTACTAGTAGGATTATTGTCAATTGGAGCGAATAAATTTTCAGACGGGTTAAATCCACTGATCGTCGGATTCCTAATCGTAGCAATCGGGTTGTCACTTGGAGGACCAACAGGTTATGCCATCAATCCGGCACGTGACCTTGGTCCAAGGATCGCACATTTTATCTTGCCTATACCAGGTAAGGGTGGATCCAACTGGACGTACTCGTGGATTCCAGTTGTAGGACCAGTGCTTGGAGGAGTTTTCGGAGCATTGTTCTATCAAGCTGTTTTTACAGGAAAAGTTACAACGTTATTCTGGATTTGGACAGTGGTATCACTAGCAATCTTTGCTATAACGTTCTTCTTAGGAAGTAAAGGCACACATGCACTGCCTCATGGAGATGAAATAGAAAACTAAAACAAGAACAAACCATTTTGGGAGGGTTTACCTATGGAAAAGAAATATATCATTGCACTCGATCAAGGAACGACAAGCTCAAGAGCGATCCTTTTTAACAAAGCAGGAGAAGTCGTTGAGATCTCACAAAAGGAATTTAAGCAGCACTTCCCGAAGCCAGGCTGGGTAGAGCATGATGCACAAGAAATTTGGGGAACGATTTTAGCAGTAGTGGCTGAAGTTTTATCAAAAACAGATACAGACCCAGGCGAGATTGCTTCGATCGGAATCACGAATCAGCGTGAAACAACGGTCGTTTGGGACAAAAACACTGGAAAACCTGTTCACAACGCGATTGTTTGGCAGTCTCGTCAAACCGCTGAAATCTGTGATGAGCTAAAAAACCAAGGCTTAAACGATAAATTCCGAGATAAAACAGGACTGTTGATCGATGCTTATTTCTCAGGAACAAAAGTTAAATGGATTCTTGATAACGTTGAAGGTGCTCGTGAAAAAGCAGAAAACGGTGATCTATTATTCGGTACGATCGATACATGGCTAGTTTGGAAGCTAACAGGTGGAAGAGCGCACGTAACGGACTATTCAAATGCTTCACGTACACTCATGTACAATATTTACGATCTTAAATGGGATGACGAGCTTCTTGAGATCTTAGGCGTTCCGAAATCTATGCTTCCTGAAGTAAAATCATCTTCAGAAGTATACGGTGAAACGATCGACTATCACTTCTTCGGTAAAAATATTCCGATCGCAGGTATCGCAGGCGATCAGCAAGCGGCACTTTTCGGACAAGCTTGTTTTGAAAAAGGAATGGCGAAGAACACGTATGGTACAGGCTGTTTCATGCTTATGAACACAGGAGAAAAAGCGGTTAAGTCAGAGCATGGCCTTTTAACGACGATCGCTTGGGGTGTGGACGGGAAAGTAGAGTACGCACTTGAAGGAAGTATTTTTGTTGCTGGATCTGCCATTCAATGGCTTCGTGACGGACTTCGTATGTTAAAAGATGCGGCAGACAGTGAAGATTATGCAGAGCGCGTTGCATCAACAGATGGCGTTTATGTTGTGCCAGCATTCGTTGGCCTCGGAACTCCTTACTGGGATTCAGAAGCACGCGGTGCGATCTTCGGACTGACACGCGGTACAGAAAAAGAGCACTTCGTTCGTGCAACACTTGAGTCACTTGCGTATCAAACGGCTGATGTTTTAACAGCGATGGAAGCAGACTCAGGTATCGAGTTGAAAAAACTTCGTGTTGATGGCGGAGCAGTTAAGAACAATTTCTTGATGCAGTTCCAAAGTGATATTTTAAACGTTCCGGTTGAGCGTCCAGAAATCAATGAAACGACGGCACTCGGCGCTGCATATTTGGCAGGTCTAGCAGTCGGTTTCTGGGGCGATCGTCAAGAAATTGCAGATAAATGGAAAGTGGACAGAGACTTCGACGTAAACATGAAAGAGGAAGAGCGTAAAGAGCTTTATGATGGCTGGAAAAAAGCTGTTGAAGCAACGATTGCGTATAAACCTAAAGCATAACCCTTTCAAAATCTAGAAAACTGCGTTATACTAATCACAAGTTGATATTGAACCGGTTGGAGATCAGGAGAGACCACAAAACCTCGTACAAACGATGCGGGGTTCTTGTGGTCTTTTTTGCGTGCATACGTGCCAATACACGGAAATGTTGAAAAATGTGTGTTGGGTTCGCTGATTCCGGGAAAACTACCCGTATTATATATGTCCAACGGTTCTGTACAGAAGGAGTGAAGAGAAAATGACAGCATCATTTTCAACATATAAAAGAGAAGAAATCATCACAGGTATGAAACAAGAGAAGCTTGATCTTCTTGTAATCGGAGGAGGCGTAACAGGAGCGGGAATTCTTTTAGATGCCCAAACGCGTGGTATGAAAGTAGGTCTTGTTGAGATGCAGGACTTTGCTGCTGGAACATCCAGCCGATCTACAAAACTTGTTCACGGCGGACTTCGTTATTTAAAACAGTTCGAAGTAAAACTCGTTGCAGAAGTTGGTAAAGAACGTGCGATCGTATACGAGAACGCTCCACACGTAACAACACCAGAATGGATGCTGCTTCCGTTTTATAAAGGCGGTACGTTCGGAAAGTTCTCCACATCCATCGGTCTAAAAGTGTACGATTTCTTAGCAGGCGTAAAACGTAAAGAACGCAGAAAGATGTTTTCAGCTGAAGAAACATTACGCCGTGAACCACTTTTGAAAAAGGATAACTTACTTGGCGGCGGATATTATGTTGAATACAAAACAGATGACGCTCGTCTAACGCTTGAGATTATGAAAGAAGCAGTAGCACGCGGAGCATCAGCTGTGAACTACGCGAAAGTTACAAGCTTTATCTATAACGGAAAAAGAGCGGTCGGTGTAAAAGTGGAAGACCAGCTCACTGGTGAAATTCATGAGATCTACGCGAAAAAGATCGTAAACGCAACAGGTCCATGGGTAGATGAGCTTCGTGAAGAAGACCGTTCGAAAACAGGAAAAGAGATCCACCACACAAAAGGGATTCACCTTGTTATTGATGGCTCAAAGTTCCCATTAAAACAAGCGGTCTATTATGATACAGAAGATGGCCGTATGGTTTTCGCGATCCCACGTGCGGGTAAAACATATATTGGTACGACAGATACAGATTATAAAGGAGACCTTGCAAACCCAGGTATGACGGAAGAGGATCTTCAATATGTATTGAACACGATCCACTTCATGTTCCCAGACGTGAAGATCACGCGCGACGATGTTGAATCTTCATGGTCAGGACTGCGTCCGTTGATTCACGAACCGAAAAAAGGACCTTCAGAAATTTCTCGTAAAGATGAAGTGTTCCACTCACCATCCGGATTGTTAACAATCGCAGGTGGTAAGCTGACTGGTTACCGTAAGATGGCTGAAAAAGTCGTGGATATCGTTCGTGATCAGCTAGGTGAAGAAGAAGGCGCGAAATTCCCTGGATGCCGCACGCAACACATGGAATTATCTGGCGGTAAGATGGGTGGGAGCCAAAACTTCGCAGACTTCCTTCGTACGAAAGTACAAGAAGGCTTGGCGTTAGGTTTGGATGACGCGAAAGCTCGTGAGCTCGTTCAACGTTATGGCACGAACATCGATATCGTTTATGGTTATATGAAAGAACGCGGTGAAGAGGCGAAGAGCTACAACTTACCAGTAAGTTTGTACGCATCACTACTCTACGCATTAGAGTATGAGATGACATCAACACCATCTGACTTCTTGATCCGCCGTACGTCGGCTCTATACTTTGACATCGATACGGTGTATGAGTGGAAAGAAAATGTGATCAACTGCATGGCAGACAAATTGGGCTGGAACGCAGAACAAAAACGTGAGCATGCAGAAGATTTCGAAGAGCAATTGCGATTGTCTGTTGAGGCGATCTGATAAAAGTATATAGGTATGGCAGAAAGGCATCCCGCTTGGTTGAGCGGGGTGTTTTTTTATGTGTGGGGTATATGAGGAGTTATTTGTGACTGACAGGTGTCGAGGTTTGTCGACTTGAGGATAAATAGCCAAAACTTTTGGATTCAAGCTAAAAACTCGTGGATTGTACACCGAATTTTGTGGATTGAAGGCTTAAATTTCTGGATTGGATCTCAAAGATACCCAACAGGGTATACATAACAAACAGTTTCGTTCACCGAAACTGCACCTATATTAGCCAAAACAAAAGGATGATCCCATAACACGGCGGGAGCATCCTCAATTCTTGATAAATGTTGAACGTGATAAGTAATCTGAAGGGTATTTTTGAAGCAAATATTGCAAAAAAAGATCCATTTCATAAGGCATTTCATCATAATACTCTTCATCTGACTCTCTCAACGTGGTCAGCAGCGAAAAAAAGTGCTGCTTGTCCACTTCCTCGGCTGATTTTTTAAAATAACCCCAAACATGTTCTAATGTGTTGCATAAAGCACGTCGCTCAAAAGGTTTTTCCTTATACTCAGCAATCAACAGCTTAACTTTTTCATAGTCAGAGTCAGATTGAGCATCCCTCATCTGCCCTTGAACCTCTTTGTAAAAGTTGTAGCCCTTAGCCATCACGGTGTATTTTTCACTCGCCCACAGCTGTTCGGTCTCTTTTTTCAATTGAGATCACATCCTATAATAACGACATTTCATTAAAGATAAATGTAGAGAGCAAGTGCGATGATCGAAACAAGGATCACCACTGCATAGATGAGTGTAAGGCGCACGAGGTTCTGACGCGTTGAACTTCCGTATTTTTCGTCCTGTGTTTTAGAAATCATGATCGTACCGACTAACCCAGCGATCGAGATTACGACAATCAAGAAATAAGCAATCCACCATATATCCATTACGAATCTCCCCTTTACACCTATCATACTGCTAACGGTGACGAGTCACATCCAAAAAATTTACAGGATTATGAACATTTCTATAGAAAAATAAGGGGGAGACCCTAATATAGTGTAAGTAACATATGTGAAGAAGCACATCGACACAAAATATGGAATTTGCTATAATTAAAGCGGTTACAGAATTTAAAAAATTCTGAAGATTAGGAGGTAGTCAGAATGGATTTTTATCATCTGTATCAAAACAATTACCTCATTGTGGCTGTATTTTTATTTTTAGGGGTCCTTTTGCCGGTTGTCGCATTGACTGCAGGCCGTTTATTGCGCCCTTATAAACCATCAGCAGAAAAATACACCACCTACGAAAGCGGCATTGAGCCATTTCATCAAAGTTGGGTTCAGTACAATGTCCGCTATTATTTGTTTGCGCTCATGTTCGTTATTTTTGATGTTGAAACCGTATTTTTATACCCCTGGGCCGTTGCCTATGAAGAGCTAGGCGTGTTCGCTCTCATCGAAATGGGGATTTTTGTTGTTCTTTTAACGTTAGGTCTTGTATACGCTTGGAAAAAGAAGGTGCTGAAATGGACATAAAGTGGGAACTTACGGCTGAAGAACGCGCCGAACTAGACCGCAACGTATTCATGGTAACACTCGAACAAGTGAAAGCCTGGGCCAGAAGTAACTCACTATGGCCGTTAACCTTTGGACTCGCCTGCTGTGCGATTGAAATGATGGGCACAGGTTCGTCTCATTATGACTTAGACCGTTTCGGAAGTATATTCCGTACTTCACCTCGTCAATCTGACGTGATGATCGTTTCAGGAACCGTAACGAAAAAGATGGCGCCCGTTTTAAAGCGATTATATGAACAGATGCCAGAACCAAAGTGGGTCATCGCGATGGGATCATGCGCCACAGCTGGAGGACCTTACATCAAATCGTATGCTGTCGTAAAAGGTGTCGATCAGATCGTACCCGTGGATGTATACATACCAGGATGTCCACCTAACCCTGCTGCACTCATTTATGGCATCAACAAGCTTCAAGAAAAAATCCGTTATGAAGCGAAGACAGGCAAGAAGGTGATGAGCGAATGACAGATAAGCAAAATGATTCTAATGAAGGATTATCGATAGAAGAACAAAAGAAAAAAGCAGCCTCAGAAGCGAAAGCAAAAGCGTTGGAGCTTGCGAAACAGCGCCAGGCTGAAAAGGCAAAGGCGGCTGAACAGTCAGAGCCGAAAGCAGCCGAACCGGAGTTAACAAAAGAAGAGCTAAAAAAGAAGGCAGCCGCAGAGGCAAAAACCAAAGCCCTTGAGCTCGCGAAACAGCGCCAGGCTGAAAAGGCAAAAGCTGCAGAAGTAACAGAGCCGACCGCAGCTGAACCGGAGCTAACAAAAGAAGAGCTAAAAAAGAAAGCGGCTGCAGAAGCGAAGGCAAAAGCGCTTGAACTTGCAAAACAGCGTCAGGCTGAGAAAGCAGAAACATCAGAAGTTCCAAAAATCGATGAGCCAACAGACGATCTTGCGAAACAAAAAGCACTAGCCGCCGCGAAAGCGAAAGCAGCCGCAGCAGCAAAGGCGAAGGCAGCAGCTGCCGCTAAAGCAAAACTAGCAAGAGAGAGTGGAGGCAACGCATCCACCGAACCCGCTTCAGACGATGAAAAAGCGAAAGCAGCGGCAAAAGCAAAGGCTGTCGCTGCAGCCAAGGCAAAAGCTGCCGCCGCTGCAAAAGCGAAGGCTTCCCGTGAAGCAGGGTCAGATGCACCAACTAGTCCAGCAGGTGATGACGAAAAAGCGAAAGCGATCGCCGCAGCCAAAGCAAAAGCAGCTGCAGCCGCAAAAGCACGTGCTGCCGCGAATGCAAAAGGTGCAGCAACTGAACCTGTCGCAGAAGAAAAACCATCACCAAACCAACCTATCCTCGATACCTACACAAAAGTCATCAAAGAACATCTAGGAGAAGATGTACTCGAAGATTCCTATATTAACAGACTGTCAAAAGACGTCCCTACCTTAGTTGCAAAACCTGAATCCTATTATAAAATTGCGGAGTTTTTAAAATATAACGACCAGCTTCGTTTTGATTATTTATCTGAAATGCACGGCACGGATTTTGAAACGCATTTTGAAGTCTATAACCACCTGTATTCTTACAATCATCGCCAGTCCGTTGCATTAAAAGTAAAGATAGACAGAACGAGCGCTACTACCCATTCCATTACCCCGTTATGGGAGGGAGCAAACTGGCCAGAGCGTGAAACGTATGATCTTTTAGGCATCCATTTTGAAGGTCATCCGAACTTAACGCGCATCATGCTGCCAGACGATTGGGTAGGATATCCGCTTAGAAAAGATTACGAACCACATGACGTGGAGGTGTAGAGACATTGATCAGAACAGAAGAGATGCTCCTCAACGTTGGGCCTCAGCATCCGAGTACGCACGGTGTTTTTCGAATCGTACTAAAAATTGACGGAGAGACGATCATCGAAGCTACGCCAGTGATCGGATATCTTCACCGAGGCACTGAGAAATTAGCAGAAAACCTTCAGTACACGCAGATTATTCCATACACAGACCGCATGGATTATTTAGCGGCCATGACGAACAACTACGTGATCTGCCATGCGGTTGAAACGATGATGAGTTTAGAGATACCAGAACGAGCGGAATATTTGCGCGTGATTGTGATGGAGCTCGGCCGCATCGCAAGCCATCTCGTTTGGTTCGGTACATATTTATTGGATATCGGGGCGATGAGCCCATTTCTATACGCGTTTCGTGAACGAGAAGCCATCATTAATATGCTGAATGAGATCTGTGGGGCTCGCCTTACGTTCAACTATATGCGTGTTGGCGGTGTGAAGTGGGACGCACCAGAAGGCTGGATCGAGAAAGTCCGAGATTTTGTTCCGTACATGAGAGAAGAGCTTGCTGGCTATCACGACCTTGTGACAGGCAACGAAATCTTCTTGAATCGTGTTAAAGGAATCGGTTACTACACGAAAGAAGAAGCACTGAACTTTTCCTTAAGCGGCGCGAACTTAAGATGCACGGGTACGAATTGGGATCTTAGAAAAGATGAACCTTATTCGATCTATGACCGTTTTGATTTTGATGTACCGGTGTTTCATACAGGCGATGCATGGGCGCGCTATCAGTGCCGCATGCAAGAGATCGAAGAATCACTCAAGATTGTAGAACAAGCGGTGAAACAGTTTCCAGAAGAAGGCCCTGTCATGGCAAAAGTACCAAGAATTATCAAGCCGCCAAAGGGTGAAGCCTTCGTTCGCATCGAGTCGCCTCGCGGAGAGATCGGCTGCTACATCGCGTCAGAAGGAAAAAAAGAACCTTACCGCTTGAAGTTTCGCAGGCCATCTTTTTACAACCTTCAGATTCTGCCAAAACTTTTAGTGGGTGAAAACATCTCCAACTTGATTACCATCTTAGGCGGGATTGATATCGTTCTCGGGGAGGTCGATGGCTGATGGAGGAGCTTTTATACGCACAGCCAGGCTGGACGCATGTTGCGATTTTCTTTGCGCTCGGCGCGGCATTACTCGTCACGGTGCTCGGTTTCGTAACATACGCGATTCTAGCCGAACGAAAAGTGCTCGGGTTCATGCAGATGCGAACAGGACCGAACCGGGTTGGAGGAAGATTCGGTCTTCTCCAAACGGTAGCAGATGTTTTTAAACTTTTGATAAAAGAAGACACCATACCGAAACTAGCTGATCGGCCGTTGTTCATCTTAGCACCGGTCATCGCATTTGCACCAGCGTTCATGGTGCTTGCGACGATTCCGTTCTCAGAAAACATGCAGTTCGCAGACCTCGGTGTCGGCCTTCTGTATTACGTAGCTGTTTCCGGAATCTCAACGATCGGCATCTTAATGGGTGGCTGGGCATCGAATAATAAATACTCGTTACTCGGCGGCATGCGTGCTGCAGCACAGATGATTTCGTACGAAATTCCGCTCGTCATCTCTGTAATCGGGGTGATTCTGTTCGCTGGAAGTCTAAACTTAAACGATATCGTAAGAGGACAAGAAAACATTGCGTACATCTTTTTAACACCGATCGGCTTTTTCGTTTTCTTGATTTCTTCCATCGCTGAGTTGAACCGTACACCGTTCGATTTACCTGAAGCAGAGTCAGAGCTCGTTGCAGGGTATCACGTCGAATACTCAGGGTTTCGCTGGGCGTTCTTCATGCTCACAGAATATGTATATCTGTTTGCAATGGCTTCCTTAACGACTGTCCTGTTTCTCGGCGGCTGGAATCCGATTCCGTTCTTAGATTTTATTCCAGGTATGCTGTGGTTCGGCGTCAAATTCAGCATCGTCGTATTTTTTATGATCTGGATCCGTGGAACACTGCCACGACTCCGCGCCGATCAACTGATGGGCTTTGCCTGGAAGGTCCTACTACCGCTAGCACTGCTAAACATTTTCGTCAGTGCAGCAGTTAAGGAATTGTTTTTATAAAAGTGTTTAGAGCAGACTGCTGGTTATTGAGGGTGTTGGTTTCCGTTACAGGTGTTCGCTTTCCGCGGGGCAGGCGGTGAGCCACATTCGAATGTTTTACATTTAAGTGTCTCACCCGCCCACCTGTCCCGCAGGAGTCTCACACCTTTCACTACAACCAATAGTTCAAAGAAGACGAAAAATGATTGAACAGCAACAAGCTTCTAGAAACTTCTAGAAAAAAGAATCTTATAGAATGACCTTAGCCATAACTTTAAGTTTCGAAGGTCAGGCTACAAATCATTGGAAGTATTACAAGCATACTTCCTCGAATAGTTGATTGGAGCGCAAGGTGCGAGACTCCTGGGGGATCAGCGGGACAGTTCGAAAAGTGGAAGTGGCTTGTTCAGCCCCGACAAGCAAAAGATAAATGGGTTTGAAGGCGCACTTTGCCTTCTTAGCCATTTAACTTTTGACCTCGAGGGGCTAGCCACTGTAACTAGACAGGTGAGACTCTTAACAGTGCAAGGCACTAAGAGGCTCACCGCACGCCCCCCGGAAAGCGAGCAACCTGGAGCGGAAATCAACACTTTCAAAATGCTCTACCAATCGAAAGACCAACGCATAAGGAGCGTGATCTCAGGATGAAAGGTCTTGTAAAAGGTTTAAGCTATACCGTCAAAAACCTAACAAAGCAAAACATCACAACAAGCTATCCAGACGTGCCGATTCAGATGCCTGACCGTTTCCGCGGCATTCAAAAATTCTATCCCGAAAAATGCATCGTCTGTAACCAATGCGCGCAGATCTGCCCGACCGACTGCATTCAGTTAACGGGGAAACCGCACCCAGATCCTGCGAAAAAAGGGAAGATCATTGATACGTACGACATTAACTTCGAAATCTGTATTTTATGCGATCTGTGTACAGAAGTCTGTCCGACTGAAGCGATCGTTATGACAAATCAGTTTGAGCTTGCTGAATACAGCCGTGATGAACTTTTCAAAAACCTCGAGTGGCTCGATGAGAACGACGAGAATGTTAGAAAGGAGAACAAAGCATGACCGGTGAAATGATCGCTTTTTTCTTTCTCGCTTTAACAGC
Organism: Fictibacillus sp. 7GRE50; assembly: GCF_015903875.1. Lineage (NCBI taxonomy): Bacteria > Bacillati > Bacillota > Bacilli > Caryophanales > Fictibacillaceae > Fictibacillus > Fictibacillus sp. 7GRE50. The sequence continues at coordinate 1,152,362 of NZ_JACZDW010000001.1, read as the reverse complement.
CATTGCCGGCGGCGTTCTTCTTATTAACCTATCCAATGTCGTTCACATGGTTGTTGCTCTTATTTTTACGTTCATTGCCATTGCAGGAATCTATATCACACTATCAGCAGAGTTCGTTGCCGTTGTGCAGGTTCTTATCTATTCAGGAGCAATCACCATCATCATGCTGTTTGGAATCATGCTCACTCGTCATCAGGAAAAAGAAAAGCGTACACCACGGTTAAAAGTCATCTTAACGGGGCTTGCGATCGGACTTTTCTTCCTGATCATGTACGGCAAGATCAAAGACCTTGATTTTGGTCAGCAGAACGCAGAGCTTCATATTGATAATACGAAAAAGATCGGAATCGAGCTGTATTCGCATTATGTCATTCCGTTTGAGTTAACTTCTGTCTTGCTGCTTGTTGCCTTGATCGGTTCTATCATTCTGGCAAAGCGGGATGACGATGAAAAGGAGGCAAAAAAATGAGCTCTGTTCCTTTAGCAGCTTACTTAACGCTTGCCTTGATCCTTTTTTGCATCGGCTTGTTTGGAGCATTAACCAAAAGGAATGCAGTCATCGTACTGATTTCGATCGAATTAATGTTGAATGCGGTAAATATTAATCTCGTGGCATTTGCTAAATACTCAATAAACCCTGGATTAACAGGTCAGATTTTCTCGCTGTTTACGATCACGGTTGCTGCGGCAGAAGCGGCAGTCGGACTTGCGATTCTCATAGCACTGTACCGCAACAGACAGACGGTCAACGTGGATGAGATGGATACGATGAAGCGATAAGGAAGGAGATGGACGATTATGTTGCAGAATAGTTGGCTTATACCGTTGTTCCCGCTTTTATCCTTCGTTTTATTGCTGATTTTCAGAAAATCAAAAAGTGAGGGCACTGCATGGATCGGTGTGCTTCTAACCGGATTATCGCTCATTCTTTCTATCGGGGTTTGGATGGCGGTGTGGCAAGGTGACGGAATTAAGGTTGAAGGCACTTGGTTTGAGATTGGTGAGCAGGCCATCACGATGGGATATGAAGTCAATCCGCTTAATGCTCTTATGCTTGTGATCGTTTCACTCGTCAGTTTTCTTGTACATCTTTATTCAAAAGGATACATGCATGGCGATGAACGGTTTCCTGTGTTCTTTGCGTATTTAGGATTGTTTTCGTTTGCGATGCTCGGCCTCGTTCTATCTCCGAATCTATTACAGCTCTATATGTTTTGGGAGCTTGTAGGACTTGGTTCGTTTCTGTTGATCGGATTCTACTATTTTAAACCAGAAGCAAAAGCCGCAGCGAAAAAGGCTTTTGTGATGACCCGAATTGGGGACGTTGGTCTTTTTATAGGAATGGTTTTGCTATTTTGGCAGGTTGGTAGTTTTGAATATGACGAAATTTTTGCTGCTGTTCGAAATGGTGATATATCTTCTGGCATGCTGACACTTACGGCTTTATGTATCTTTGTAGGAGCGATCGGAAAATCAGGTCAGCTACCTCTTCATACGTGGCTGCCGGACGCGATGGAAGGTCCAACACCCGTATCAGCGCTCATTCATGCGGCAACGATGGTTGCAGCTGGGGTGTACTTGGTCGCTGCGATGTATCCGCTCTTCCAAGCTTCAGAAACGGCACTAACGGTCGTTGCTGTAGTAGGGGGAGTCACGGCGATTTTTGCGGCTTCGATCGGACTTATGCAAAAAGACATCAAACGCGTGCTGGCGTACTCAACGGTCAGTCAGCTAGGGTACATGATGCTCGCACTTGGCGCATCCGGCTATGTGGCAGGTATCTTTCACTTAACAACGCACGCATTCTTTAAAGCGTTATTGTTCTTAGCTGCAGGAAGCGTGATCCATGCTGTACATACACAAAACATAGAAGAGATGGGCGGACTTTGGAAAAAGCTCCGGCTGACAGGGCCTCTCTTTTTAATTGGTGCTCTAGCCATATCAGGAGTTCCGCTTCTATCCGGTTTCTTTTCAAAAGACGAAATTTTAGCCAGTACCTACGCAGATGGTCGTTACGGATTGTTCTGGCTGGCAGTCGTGGCAGCTTTTATGACGGCGTTTTATATGTTCCGTCTATTTTTCCTTGTGTTTACAGGAAAACCACGCGGTGATCAGAGTGGGGTACATGAGTCACCAAGTGTTATGACGCTTCCGATGATTGTACTAGGTGTTCTAGCAATCGTGGCAGGTTATCTGAATACAGCTTGGTTTGGTACGTTTTTAACGGATTACTTAGCAGGAGGTCCTGTTGAACTAGCGCATGGAGATCATCACGGTCCTAGCTGGATTCCGATCGTGGCGACAGCAGCGTCTCTTTTAGGAATCGGGCTTGCTTATCTGATCTACCAAAAAGGAGCGCTTTCACGCGATTGGATCACTCGATCGTTGCCAGGACTTAGCAACGTAATCTACAACAAGTGGTACGTTGATGAAGGATACGACGCAACTTTCGTTAAAGGAACGAAGGGTTTGAGCAAGCTTGGTGCCTTGTTTGATAGATATATCGTTGACGGACTCGTGGCAGCCGTTGTGAGTGCTGTTCAAGGACTGAGTAAGTTAGGGTCGCGCCTTCAAAATGGGCAGGTCCAATCATATGGTACGTTCGCCATCTTTGGCATCGTGATTTTATTGCTGATCGTCGCATTAACAGGGGGGTACTTCACATGAACACATGGCTTCTATCGATCTTAATTTTTTCCCCGTTGTTAGGCGTTTTGGTTCTCCTATTTACTCCATCTCATGATGAGAAATCGATCAAATGGATCGGGATATTAGGTACATTATTTCCGCTCGGAACAGCACTCGTTACATTGTCTGCTTTTAATAAATCGGGTGAAGGCCTTCAGCTTGCTGAGAAATTTCAGTGGGTATCTTATGAAGTCTTTCAAACGAATGGTGATGTGAGCTATCCGATCTTTTATGAAGTCGGTGTTAACGGTCTATCGATGGTGCTCATCTTATTAACAACGGTAGTGAGTGTCCTTGCTGCCATTGCATCCTTTTCGATCAAAAAGAATTGGAAAAGTTACTTCATATTGTTCTTTTTGCTTGAAATGGGCATGATTGGCGTGTTCGCCGCACAAAATTTATTTTTGTTCTTTATTTTCTTCGAGATCACACTCATTCCGATGTTCTTTCTCATCGGACGATGGGGTTATCTTGAAAAAGAAAAAGCTGCGTACAGTTTTTTGATTTATAACGGTGTTGGTTCAGCCATCCTTCTAATTGCGTTCGTGGCGATGTTCATGAAGACGGGAACGATGAATTTTGAGCAACTAGCTTACACATTCTCGCTTCCGCAATCTGAACTGAACGAGATGAACATCACGAAGGGTTTTAAGATGGGGATGCTGATCGCACTTCTACTCGCGTTTGCTGTCAAGCTGCCGGTTGCACCGCTGCACTCTTGGATGGTGAGGGTCCACGTTCAAGCGCCACCGCCGATCGTTATGCTTCACTCAGGAATTCTTTTAAAAATTGGGGCGTACGGTCTGATCGTTTTTGGGGCAGGGCTGTTTCCGGATCAGTTTGAGTCACTCGCTTTTATCATCGGATTGTTTGGCGTGATCAATCTGCTTTACGGAGCATTCTTGGCACTCACACAACGTGATATGAAGCGCGTCTTAGCGTATTCATCTGTCTCGCATATGGGAATCGTTCTGATCGGGCTCGCCGCATTAAACGAAGCGGGTATGACGGGTGCCGTGTTCCAAGTCGTTTCACACGGATTGATCTCGGCGCTGTTGTTCTTCTTAGTAGGCGTTCTGTATGAACGGTCGGGTTCATCTCAGTTAAAAGACTTTGGTGGGGTAGCCAAAAGGATGCCGATCTTTGCAGGAGTCTTGCTCGCAGGGGGACTCGCATCATTAGGACTTCCCGGAATGTCGGGTTTTATAAGTGAGTTCATGGCGTTTTTAGGATTGTTTGAGACGATGCCCGTGTTAGCAGCTGTAGGAACGTTAGGGCTGATCTTAACAGCCGTCTATGTGCTCCGCGCGGTGTTAGCGATAACGTTTGGTACTGAAAAAGAACTATCGAACGCACATGATCTTTCATCAACTGAACGAATTCCGGCGTTTATCTTGCTTGCAGCGATTTTGTTCATCGGCATCTATCCTGCATGGTTAAGTGATATGCTCCGTCCAACATTAGATAGTATTCTGCTAGGGTTAGGGGGCTAAATCATGGATCTAGATACTTTATTATCGTTTAGATGGAGCGTCATGCTTCCTGAATTTATTATCTTAGGTGTTGCGACCCTTTTATCTGTCATCGATCTTTTTATGAAAAAAGAATCGAGCCGGAAACCGCTAGCCTGGCTTGCTGGAGCAGGTATTCTAGCTGCCCTCATCACCATTTTTATGCAGCTCGATATAGAAGTAACATCCATTCTGTATGATACGTACAGACTTGATTCGTTCTCAAAAGCGTTTAAGATTCTGCTTTTGTTAGGAACGTTATTAGTGATTGTTCTTTCTTCCAATTATAAAAAAGAAGACCTGGAAGAAAACCGGGGAGAGTTTTATTATTTACTCCTTGCAGCTTTATTAGGAGCTATGATGATGGCGTCTAGCGCTGATTTGATCACATTGTTTGTCGGTCTGGAGCTTCTCTCTCTTTCTTCTTATGTAATGGCGGGACTTGAGAGGCGCAATAAACGAAGCAACGAATCAGCGTTCAAGTATATTGTATCTGGCGGAATCGCTACGGCCATCACCCTTTTTGGAATGAGTTACATTTTCGGATTAACCGGAGAGACGAACCTGTTCAAAATCGCAGAGAACATGGGGAACGTTGAACTGTTAGAGCACAGCTTTCTCATCGTCTTCGCGTTCATCATCACGTTTGCCGGACTAACGTTCAAGATCGCGGCTGCTCCACTACACATGTGGGCACCTGATGTTTATGAAGGTGCGCCTGTTCCGGTTACAGCATTCTTGAGTGTCGTGTCCAAAACAGCAGGCTTTGTGATCTTGCTACGAGTAATCATAATCTGTTTTATTGCGGCTCCAGGCATTGATAGTGAACCAATCCTGCTGCAAGTTCAGCCGTATGTGATGGTATTGGCTGCGGCAACGATGATTATTGGTAACGTTACAGCGCTTCGTCAACGAAATATAAAAAGAATGTTTGCGTATTCGTCTATCGCACAAGCGGGTTACATTTTAGTACCGTTCGTGTCAAATTCGTCATTAATTTTCGAACTGATTTGGTTCTATCTGCTGGCGTACTTGTTTATGAACATTGGCGCGTTTACCGTCATTCAGCTTTTAACAAGTCAAGAAGGTTCAAATGATATCGGCGTTTTCCGCGGATTGTTCCGACGCTCCCCGTGGCTCGCGGTTCCGATGACGTTCTTTATTCTTTCTCTTGCTGGAATTCCCATCACAGCTGGATTTATCGGTAAGTTTGGAATCTTTATGGGCGCGCTTGGACTTGAACAGCCACAATATTGGCTGGCTGCTGTAATGATGGCAACCACGCTCGTATCGTACGTGTATTACTTTAACATCATTGCGATCATGTTTTTCCGAGACAGTGAAGGAACGAAGGTTTCAATCCCAGGTGGAATGGCTGCCGTACTCGCTTTCTGTGCAGCATCCGTTCTTATCTTAGGGGTTATGCCAGATCTCGCACTCGATTTCTTTTACGGTAACTTTGATGTGAATGAATTCTTCATGCAGATTGAAACCGAAGTTCATACACATGATCATTGATTGTTGAGCACAAAGGATAGTCCATCAACCTTCTCCTTAGTTGGAGGTTGGTGGGCTTTTTTAATTTACTTAAAAAGAGGTTTTCCTAGAAATTATATGAGCTAGAGGTTAAAGGTTATTTCTGATAGATTGTTTGCTTTAAATTTTGTATTGCTGCTTTGACTGTTGATTGAAGTGTAGGATGCGAGACTCCTGCGGGACAGGTGGGTAGTCCTCAAAGTAGAGGTGGCTCGTTCAGTCCCGTAGGTGAATGGGTTTGAAGGCGCACTTTGCCATCTTAACCATTTAACTTTTGACCTCGAGTGGTTAGCCACTGCAACTAGCCAGGTGAGACACTTAAGAGTGAAACGTACGAATGTGGCTCACCGCCTGCCCCGCGGAAAGCGAGTATCTGAAACGGAAATCAACTACTTCCAAAAACAACAAAGCTTATGAAAACAGCTTTAAAGTAAATCTCGGCCCTACCCGAAAAAAATCCTCAAAAAAATAAGCCAAAACTACCGTAACTTCTTACGTTTTGTTTCGTCTAATCATAGTGAAGCGACTTTCTATCGAGATTTACATTTATTAGTCGTTACAACTTTTTGAACTTATCGAAAGAAAGGGCTTTCAAAACACCTTACTAGGGAAAAAGTATCTATCTAAAATGTTGGGAAAGACGTATGCTTAAGATGTCGAAATATGTAATGAGGAGGTCAGACTTTTAAATGATTCCAATCGGACAACAAGCTTTGTTACATATCATCGTACATCTATTGTTTCTCGTGATCTCTTGGTGGGCATTGCAGGCCGTTCATTTTGATAAATGGATCAAAAAAGGAAAGGTCATGCAAGCTAGAGTGTTATATATACTTCTAGTGATCAGCTTAGCAAGCATTGCGAGCGATTTCTTTCTTAAGTATCTACAGTATTCCAAAAATCTTAGTCAGCTATTTGGGTGATTTCACAACTGTTACAGAAGTAGTGGATTTGTCGGAATATGACTACAACTTCCACGGATATCCTCTGTTTCATTGGCAACAATGAGAAATAGAGAGGATGTGCTGGGGAATGAAAAAATGGACGATGACGATTACAGCGATTTTGCTATTGGTTATGATTACTTCTGGATATGCAAAAACAGATGAAAAAACAAATGAAGTTACACATATAATAGACGTTCTAAAGAAGAGCGGGGCAACGCCTGACAAATGGACTATGTATTTTCGTGGTCAAACAGGTTTTGCATCTAAAGGACTAGGGTATGTAAAACAAGCAGAAGAGCTTAAACGTAATTATCCTGAATTTAGCTGGGTGGTAACTGAAGATGAAGCCGGACATTATAAAATGACCGGACTATTTGAGCGTAATGATATCGGGGTTAGAGAGAAAATGACCGTCATTACATACCCCCAAAAAGACCAATCTGCATCGTATTTTATTTATGCGGTTGAAGGACTTGTAAATACAAATCAAAATTGGAAAGAAATCCAGAACCTGATTGATAGCCGTGTTGAACAATCAATTGGAGGAAATCCCAAAATTTTCTCTTGTGTTACCGGTACATACGGTGATAAAATGGTGGTTGATTTGTATTCGCAAGCAAATGAATTGGTACGCGCCTTTTCTGGTGATCCTGTCGAGGAACTAAAAGAAGAGACGTTTGTGTCGCTTTCTGCATATACTGAGCAGTGGGAACAAGCGATTTATACCGGTCATCAACATAAAATGAATCTTCAGGTGGCACTGCGATCTGAAGGATTGGGCAGCGGAACAACTGTCACAATTGGCACACCAATAATTACGTCTGAATATTAATATACAAATTGGACGCGGAGGGGAATATCGTTGGAAAAAATCATTGTCCGTGGTGGTAGGCGGTTAGAAGGCTCTGTTCGAGTTGAAGGAGCTAAGAATGCCGTACTTCCTGTCATCGCAGCATCCATTTTAGCAAGTAAGGGCAAAAGCACGATTAAAGACGTGCCGAGTCTAGCTGATGTGTTTACGATTAACGAAGTATTACGTTATTTAAATATTGATGTAGCATTTGAAAACGGTGAAATTTCTGTTGATGCTACAAACGAATTGAAAACTGAAGCACCATTTGAGTATGTCCGCAAAATGAGAGCATCATTCCTAGTTATGGGACCGTTGCTTGCTCGTGTTGGATTGTCTCGTATCGCACTTCCAGGAGGATGCGCGATTGGATCACGTCCGATCGATCAGCATCTAAAAGGATTTGAAGCGATGGGTGCAACAGTAAAGATTGGGAACGGATTTATCGAAGCAAAAATTGATGGCCGCTTGCAAGGTGCAAAGATTTATTTAGACTTCCCTAGTGTAGGAGCTACTGAGAATATAATGATGGCTGCAACACTTGCTGAAGGAACGACTATCATCGAAAACGCTGCAAAAGAACCAGAAATCGTATGTCTAGCTAACTACTTGAACGCGATGGGTGCTACAGTAATCGGTGCCGGAACAGGTACGATCCGCATTGTCGGAGCTGAAGAACTTGTTGGTGCTGAGCATACAGTAGTTCCAGACCGTATTGAAGCTGGTACGTATATGGTAGCAGCAGCGATCACACAAGGTGACGTTTTAGTTGAAAATGCAATCGCAGAACACCTACGTCCTTTAATCGCAAAAATGGAAGAGATGGGTGTACAGATTCAAGAAGAAGGAAACGGACTTCGTGTTCGCGGACCTCGTGAATTGAAACCTGTTGATATTAAAACAATGCCACATCCAGGATTCCCGACTGACCTTCAGTCGCAAATGATGGCGCTATTGCTTCGTGCGAACGGAACAAGCGTAATCACGGAAACTGTATTCGAAAACCGTTTCATGCACGTGGAAGAATTCCGCCGCATGAATGGTGATATTAAAATTGAAGGCCGTTCTTCTGTAATCAACGGACCTGTAAATCTGCAAGGTGCTGAGGTTGCTTCAACTGACCTTCGCGCAGGTGCTGCTTTGGTACTTGCTGGGCTTGTCGCTGAAGGTTACACGCGTGTAACTGAACTGAAGCACATCGACCGCGGATATGTTGATTTCACTGGGAAATTGGCTGCATTAGGTGCTGACATCGAGCGTGTAAACGAAGATGTGAAAACAACACCTGCAAAAGAAGAGCAATCATTAAAAAGTAATTTAGCATAATATATGATAAGAGGAACCCTTTCTCATTGTTGAGGAAGGGTTTTTCTGTTTTCTTAGTGATCCTGTAGTTATGAAAGCTGTATTTCAATTTTTCGGTACGTGTTCTTATATTTTGTTACACGTTCGCCGGTAAACTGGTGGTGAGCACCTGAAAAAGTGTGTAGTTCCACCTGAACGCAGCCCCTTATCACCTATGATTCATGCTCAACCACCTGTAATTGATATTTTTCCACCCTCATCCAAGATTTTAGAGGTACCATCCGTTTAATTCATAGCGTATTCGGGAAATCTAAACCGTATACTTATACTTTTTTATATTAATGAAGGGATGTCGAACTCATGCTTTGGACCATTATCGGAATATTAGTCGTACTGTGGTTATTAGGTGTTATTTTTAAAGTAGCCGGCGGTATCATTCATATCTTACTTGTAATCGCATTGATCGTTTTTGTTTTAAATTTTATTAAAGGCCGAAAATCGAAATAGCTGTAAAAGCTGGCTTTCATAGTCAGCTTTTTTTAATGGAAAATTTTCGTCTTATTTTCTCGAACAAAGATAAAAAAACAGTTCCTAATACCTGCTTTTTGTTGAAAATTTTTGCTTTTAGTACGATATAATTAAAATTATAAGAATAGTTTGAAAATACAAAGAAAGGTGCTATTATAAATCCACTGGCTTTAAAATTCATGAAGCAAAGGGGATTCGGAAGGGATGAAAAAGCAATTATCAGTATGGGGTTTAGCTCTTGGTCTTGCCGTAAGTCCGTTAGCAGCAGGACAAGCATCAGCGGAGGCACCTGTGAATGTTTTATCAACAAAAAAGATGAACAGCATAACGGGCACACCGTCTTTTGTATCTGGAAAACTGTCTGAGGCTTCTTCAAAATCGGCAAAGGATGTTGTATTCAATTACCTTCAAAAAGAATCGAAAACATTTAAATTAGGAACTCAAAAAGCACAGGACTCGTTCAAGGTAAAGTCTGTTACAAAGGATGAGTTGGGCAGACAATTAGTGAGAATCCAGCAAACCTATAAAGGAGTTCCAATTTGGGGCTCGACACAAGTTGCGCATGTTAACGAAAAGGGAGAGCTCGTTGTATTTTCAGGAACGGTTACTCCTGATCTTCAAAGTAAACCAGGGTTAGGGTTCGCTAAAAAGATTACAGCTGCAAAAGCGGTAACAGTTGCTGTTAAAGACCTCGGTTTCACACCGGAATATGAAGCAGATCCAACATCTGAACTGGTTGTGTATACAAATGGAGATAAAGCCACTTATGCCTACTTGGTGAACTTGAACTTTTTATCGCCTGAACCAGGAAACTATAATTATTTTGTAGACGCCGTTACAGGCAAGATCCTGAATTCTTATAACGACTTGGATGAAGCGCATGGTGATCATAAAGCACCGCCAACGGGTGGAGGATCGTTAGTAGGAACGAATGCAATTGGTACAGGGACGGGTGTCCTTGGCGATACGAAATCACTCAACACATTATTATCGAGCGGTAAGTACTACCTGCAAGATAACACACGAGGAAACGGCGTATTTACATACGATGCGAAGAACCGTCAACAGCTACCGGGCACACTTTGGGCAGATGCGGATAACAAGCTGAACGCGACCTATGACAGAGCGGCTGTAGATGCTCACTATTATGCAGGTGCGACGTACGATTATTATAAAGAAGTCTTCAACCGCAACTCGTATGACAATAAAGGAGCAGCATTAAAATCAACGGTTCACTATGGTCGTAATTACAACAACGCGTTCTGGAACGGACAGCAGATGGTCTACGGTGATGGCGACGGATCGACGTTCGTCTCATTATCAGGCGGGTTGGATGTTGTCGCCCATGAATTAACACATGCAGTTACGGATTTCTCATCCGATCTGATCTATCAAAACGAGTCTGGTGCATTGAACGAAGCGATGTCCGATATTTTCGGAACATTAGTCGAGCACCATGAAAATAACAACCCGGACTATGAGATCGGAGAAGATATCTACACACCAGGAACGCCAAATGACGCGCTTCGTTCGATGAGCGATCCGACGAAATACCAAGATCCTGATCATTACTCGGTTCGCTATACAGGAACAGGTGACAATGGCGGAGTGCATATCAACAGCGGTATCATCAACAAAGCGGCATACTTGCTGGCAGTCGGTGGAACGCATTATGGTGTAACGGTTCCGGCGATCGGGAACCAAAAAGTTGGAGCGATCTACTACCGCGCTAACACGGTATACTTAACAGCTTCATCAAACTTCAGCCAAGCAAGAGCAGCTCTTGTTCAATCAGCATCTGACCTTTATGGAGCAACCTCTCCAGAAGTAGCAGCGGTTAAAAAATCGTATGATGCGGTTGGTGTGAACTAAATCAATAAAAATAACCCTGATCTCTGAGTGTGGAGGTCAGGGTTTTATTGTTGTCTATTTACAACCCATTCACCGCCAATTTACCGAGTGGTCCGTTTTCATCTAAGATGTTTTGGAAATCAAAAACAGAGATAGGAAACATGGGAAAGCCATATACATAGGCGGTGATCTCGTATAGCTGAAAATAGATCACGAGTGATTTATCAGCGATATAAAAATCTTGGTCTGGCCGGATGCTTTTGAATGGTTCGAGCGTGTCAATCTGCCTGGCTTTAAGCTGTTCTTTTATATGACGATTGATCACTTCCACATAATTACTTCCGGATTTAAATAGATCTTTTAACTGATACGTTTTTCCTGTAGAAAGATCCCACGTCTCTGATTTGATATAGGTCATTCCATGAGCGGCCATGGGCGTATAGGCAAAATTTAAGAAACCGATGCTCAAGATGTTCTTTTCGTTCGTTTTGACGGCAAACTCCCCATACATGCCTGGACGAGCCTCGGGATTCTGGTAATTCGCGAGCTGCTCGTTGATCTGAACGATTCTTCGGTTTACTTGCTGCTCAATACGAGGATTGATCTTGCTTTCGATCTGCGGGTAGTAAATCTTAATATTGCCAGGTGCATACGTGAGCGTACGAACCAAGACAGGAGGTTGAAAACTGTCCATGCTGTTCACCCTTTCGTGCCGATCATCTCTTCATATTATGCGAGGAAATGCCTGTCTCAGTCTGCGTATATAAAACTTGTAAACCGGTATGTTCTTCATTGTAAAAATGCTAGTTTCGTGTTCTAAAAGCCCGCCTTTTTGTATAAGTTGTATGGTAGATAACAATCTAGGAGGGCATGGGAACGTGAATGTAAATGTAAAGCCGTTGATTTGGATTCTAGCTATTTTTGTCGCTATCATCGTCCTTCTCCCGACGATACTCGTACTACCATTTTCATCAGCACCTCCCCAGTGGAAAGAAGAGAAGGCTGCACGCCCGTCTGAGAGAGTGCTAGCTTTAGAAGTCCCGCATTCAGATATCGTCGTGCCTGTTTTCAGAAAATCGATGGATACGGTGCAGAACATTCCGTTAGAAGAGTATGTAGCCGGAGTGGTCGCTTCTGAAATGCCTGCAGACTTTGAGTTAGAAGCGCTGAAAGCACAAGCGTTAACCGCACGGACGTTTATTGTAAAAGCTCTACTAAACCGTGGCAAAGACGATAGTCTGCCAGAAGGCGCGGTCGTCTCAGACACGGTGATGCATCAAGTGTACAAAGGAAACGAAGAGCTAGAGACGCTTTGGGGGGATGATTTCAACAAAAAGATAGAGAAGATCATCAAGGCAGTCTCTGAGACAAAAGGACAGATTTTAACGTATGAAGGAGATCCGATTCAAGCGAGTTTCTTTTCCACAAGCAATGGCTTTACTGTTAATTCCGAGGACTATTGGAAAAACGAATATCCGTATTTAAGAAGTGTAGAAAGTCCGTGGGATAAAAAAGAGTCTCCGAAATATACAGAGACCGTCCAGCTGCCTGTCAGCACGGTAGAACAGAAACTCGGCGTTTCGCTAACTAAGGATGGCCAGATCGGAAAAGTGGTAGCCACAACGAGTGGAAAACGAATCGGCAAGTGGGCGATTGGTAAAAAAGAGTTCACCGGAAAAGAAGTACGAGAGAAGCTGGAGCTGCGGTCGACGGATTTCCAGATGAAGAAAAAAGGAAAGCAAGTTACCGTGACAACCAGAGGATACGGTCATGGAGTGGGATTGAGCCAATATGGTGCGAACGGAATGGCAAAGGAAGGGAAGTCGTATAAAGAGATCGTGAATCATTATTACAAAGGGATAGAGATAACGGATTATAAACCGATCGCTGACAAGGGGCTCGCGTATCAGCCTCAGTAAATTGTGTGGAAATTGTAGGGGGTCTGACCCGGGTCAGACCCCCTCTTTATCGTTGTTAGGAAACCGCTAGATGTCATAAGGCATTCGGCGGTTTTTTCAATTGTCGAAAGAAATCTTCAAAAAAGTTTTGCACCAAAGTATATATTTTCAGAATTCTGTTCAAACTTGTTGCTGAGGTGATGAAAAATGAAAGAAGAAGAAAAACAAAACAAAAAAACAGTACCGATGAAAGGTAAGAGTGCTATGAAAAAACGTTGGGTTTATCCTGCAGTATATTTAAGCTTTGCAGCAGTCATTTTAACTTCTGTTCTATGGTATCAAAATGATGCGAAGAATACGGAGAATAATAATACTCCAGATAGCGCATTAGAGGACAATGGAGCAGCAGTGCCTGTATCCCTTACAAAAGAAGTTTTCCAGATGCCCGTTTCTGACCCTGAAGCCATTGAAGTGGTAAAAGATTTCTTTAGCCCAGAAGCTCCAGCTCAAGAACAAGAAGCAGCTCTTGTATTCTATAACAATATCTACTACCAAAACCGCGGTATCGATCTAGCGACTGCTGATAACAAAGCATTCGACGTAACTGCAGCATTAAGTGGTAACGTTGTAAAAGTTGCAAAAGATCCTGCACTAGGATTCGTAGTAGAAGTAGAACATGACAAAGGTGTAGTCACACACTACTCATCACTTGCTTCTGTCTCTGTTAAGCAAGGTGACCAAGTGAAGCAAGGCGCAGTTTTAGGACAAGCTGGTGAGAACGCATACGATACTGATGCGAAGATCCACGCACACTTCGAAGTTCGTAAAGACGGAGAAGCAGTCGACCCAGTGATGGCTTGGGACCAATCTGTTGCACAACTTGCAACCGCTGTTGATGACTCTCGTAAAGAGATGAAAAAAGCGGAAGAGAAAAAAGCAGTAGAAGAGCAGAAGAAAGCTGAAGAGAAAAAGCCTGCTGAAGAAAAGAAGCCAGCACCAAAGGCTGAAGACAAAGGTTCTAAAGACACTAAGGACACAAAAGATTCTAAAGGTACAAAAGATACGAAAGACACGAAGGATGGCAAAGATGGTAAAGATGCCAACCGTGAGCAAGAATCATCATCTCAATCAGCCGAAGATACGAATGCTCCTGCAGCAGACGACTCTGGTGCTAACGAATAATAGCAAAAAGGAAGCTGTCTCGTTCAATCCGAGGCAGTTTTTTTATTTTTATCTAAGTTTCAACCATTTATCGGTGGAACATTTCTCTTTTCGGGTGGTCCCGAATGCATATCCGGTGTAACGAAGCAGTTCTCAGGTGGTCACAGAAGTTTTACCGGTGAAAAAGCACGTTTACCGGCGAACGCGTCATACATATAAAAACACGTACCGTAAAAAATATTTCCATCATTCTTATCGATTAAATAACTTAATTTTCCAACTGTTTATGCCGGTTTTTTCACAAATATGGACATTTCCCCTTGTCCCAGTTGAGATTTAGGCATATAACGAAAACTTGGTTAATAAGATGTTACAAAACCTACAATAATTCAATTGAGGGTGAGCGGTGAGAAATCGTACTATGGCTGCGGTGGAAAAAGGGGAATGGAAGCAATACTTATAAGCCGAAGATGACAACGAAACTTGTCACGTAGCTTGTTCATACAAGTCTCTATCGCATCTCTCACATCCATTTTAGGGAGGCGAGTGGTGTGCACGATTACATCAAAGAGCGAACCATCAAGATAGGACGGTATATCGTGGAGACAAGAAAAACAGTCCGCATGATCGCAAAAGAATTCGGGGTTTCCAAAAGCACGGTGCATAAAGACCTCACCGAGCGGCTGCCTGAAATTAATCCAGATCTTGCAAACAACGTAAAAGAGATCCTCGAATACCATAAGTCCATCCGCCACTTGAGAGGTGGAGAAGCGACTCGCGTAAAGTACAAAAAAGGCACAGAGGAAGTTGTTCAGTAAGTTTATGAGAATGAAGGATGTTAGATGAAACAATATTACATTATGTGCCGCATCGTTCCAGTATCAAATAATTAATTTTTGACAATATTTCACCTTGTTCGACAGACTTGTGATATAATGATAAATTGGATAGAACTTCGATTTTTTACTAAAAATGTCATTATATCGTATGGATGTTAACAGGGAGGATATAACATGTTTTCAAGGGACGTTGGAATTGACCTTGGTACCGCTAATGTACTGATTTATGTAAAAGGAAAAGGGATCGTACTCGATGAGCCATCTGTCGTTGCGATCGACACGAATACCGGAAAAGCACTCGCTGTAGGAGAAGAAGCCCGCCGCATGGTAGGCCGTACGCCTGGGAACATCGTGGCGATCCGCCCGTTAAAAGACGGCGTTATCGCTGACTTTGAAGTAACCGAGCAGATGCTGAAACATTTTATTAATAAGATTAACGTAAAAGGCATGTTTGCCAAGCCTAGAATCTTGATCTGTACACCAACGAACATTACGTCCGTTGAACAAAAAGCGATCAGAGAAGCTGCGCAAAAGTGCGGAGCGAAACATATTTTTCTTGAAGAAGAGCCAAAAGTGGCTGCAATTGGGGCGGGGATGGATATCTTCCAGCCGAGCGGCAATATGGTTGTGGACATCGGTGGTGGCACAACTGACATTGCGGTCTTGAGCATGGGAGATATCGTTACGTCCTCTTCTATTAAGATGGCTGGGGACAAGTTCGATACTGAAATCCTTCAATATATTAAAAAAGAGTACAAGCTGTTGATCGGTGAACGTACGGCTGAAAATATTAAATTGAACGTAGCTACCGTTTACGAGCGTGACGAAGAGCTCGAGATCCGTGGCCGTGACATGGTATCAGGACTTCCACGTACGATTACAGTAGGTTCAAAAGAAATTCAACGCGCATTGATGGAGCCAGTGATGGTGATCGTTCAAGCGGCAAAGAGCGTTCTAGAAAAAACGCCGCCTGAATTATCCGCTGACATTATCGACCGTGGTATCATGCTAACAGGTGGTGGAGCGCTTCTTCACGGAATCGACCAGCTGTTTGCAGATGAATTAAAAGTACCTGTATTGATCGCAGAAGAGCCGATGAGAGCCGTAGCGAACGGAACAGGCTTAATGCTTGAACATATGGATAAGATCGCGAAAAGAAAAGTGTTTTAATGAGAAAAAGCCATCCTTCTGGGTGGTTTTTTTTCATTTTTGACCTTTTACTGTAAAGGTATTAGTAAAAATAGCTGAACACAAAGTCGTGAAGGTAACTCATAGAGCTGAAAAAATAAACTGAATATTTAGTTGTAGTCAGGGATAAAGCCTTAATACTTGGGAAACTCGAGGCAAAAATACTATCATATTTTTGTAAATACAATGTTTTACTGATTAAACTCTCTTTAGGAAAAAAGAGATATATTAAGCTTGGGATAATAGTGGTAAAATAAACCATTATAAGAAAATAAGGAGAAGTTCATGAAAACTTTTAAATTAGAAAATATCAAATCCTTTTTGGATTCAGGTGATATTGAAATAAAGCCAATAAGTATTTTTGTCGGTCGGAATAGTTCAGGGAAAAGTAGCTTATTAAGATTTCCAGTTATGTTAAGTCAAACTTTTACAGAAGATATTTTTACTCCTTTTTTATTTTTTGGTAAACAGATTGACTATGGAAATTTCGATGATGTTATTCACAATCATAATGGTGATGAAATAAAATTTTCTTTTGGATTTAGCAAAAAGCAAATAATGGCCCAACCTGTATCTCATCATGCATTGTACCGTACTAATATAACAAGAGATAAAATAAGGGGAATTCTGAGCGATTTGGATGATTACTCAATTGCTGTAACTGTTACAAAACATAATAAAAAAATTGTAGTTAAAGAATTTATATTTAGTAATAATGGATCTAAACTTTTCACAATAATAAGAAATACAAAGAACAAATACAATTTACACCTTCATAAGTTTATAAAAGATAATCAATTAGTAAACTTTCAAAATTCAAATAAAATTGATATAAACATTCGATTCAATAAATTTATTCCACAATTAGAAATATTTAGTGATGGATTAATGGAGCAATTATTTAAGATTAGTGATGTTGATAAATTAATAAATGATGAACTTTTTAATAAAAATTTAATTAGAGACCTCGTTCGAGACTATGATTTTAATAGAATAATTAAATCTTTGGAGGAAGTAGGTTTTGATGACAGGTACAATGAAATATTTAGTAGACAAGAATCATATTTTTCGACAATTATTATTATTGATACCCTATTAAGATCATTGAATCGTATTTTTACTATGTTTTCTAATACTTTATCTTATATTGGTCCTTTTAGAAAAGATCCAGAAAGAATCTATAGAGAATCTGAAAGTAGCTTTATGGATGTTGGTAAAAATGGTGAAAATGCTTCAATGATACTTAGACAATCACAGCAAAGTAAAGATAGATTATTGACTAATGTTTCTAACTGGTTTCAGGATTCAATGGGTTATAAAATTAATATTGAAGAAATAGAAAATAGCAATTTGTTTAAATTGATGGTTTCTTCAGGAAATGGTGAGATAAGTCATAATATTATGGATGTAGGTTACGGCGTGGCTCAGGTTTTGCCCATCGTTACTCAAATTTATTATGAAAATACAATGGATGACGAAATTAGAAGAAATTTGTATAGGTATGGGCGCAAAAAAACTTTTATTATTGAACAACCAGAGCTACATTTACATCCAGCGGCACAATCTAGCTTAGCAGATTTATTTGTTCAGAAAGTTATAGACTCGAAAGGAGTAAATATTCTTGTTGAAACCCACAGCGAACATTTTATTAGAAAATTACAAGTCTTAGTGGCAGATCCTAAAGTAGCATTAACAAATAATGATGTAGGGATATATTATGTTGATAAGATGGAAGGTCATTCAGTAGTAAACAAAATTAATTTAAATAGTAAAGGACAATTTATTGAGAAATGGCCATCAGGATTTTTTGATAAAAGTTTTGAACTGAGTAGAGAATTAATAAGAGTAGCGAGTGTGAATAATAATTATGAGAATTGAAATTACTACATGCCACTCAATCATTGCTCAATGTTTAGAGAATTTAAGTCAATTTGATGTTAGTTCAACAGGGAATTTATTACTCGGAGAGTTGTATAAAAGGAAGTTAGTTATACATGATGACCTTCAGAATCAATACTTTGATTACTTCGAAAAAGAAAGACCTGATTTATGTGATATGTTTATAACTTTATTTCAAACATTGGTTAGCCAACAAGACAATGTTAAGATAATAGAGTCATATAGCAATAAAAATTTAACTTCTAATGCATATTACAATACTTTACTTGGGATTAGTAATGTAACTGAAGATAAAATACTTCTTAGTAACTGTACTGCCAAAGATTTTTGTGAATCAGTTTCAAGTAATTCTATTAACAAGTTAAGTTCTAAAGATGTACTGAATCGAAGTAACAATAATTTATTAAATAATTATAGATTGCCAATCATAAGAAAAGTTATTAGGGCAAACCAATCTAGTAACGATTTAAGTAACTGGCTTTCTAGATTCTTAAATAATCAAGATAATTTTATTATTATTGATAACTATATTTATGAAAATCGAACTCAGTTTTTGAAATATTTTTTAAGTAACGTTAAGCCAGGCGCCTATATCCAAATATTCACAATGATTAATAAGGGGAATAATGAATCTAAGTTGAAATCAACATTTCAAAGTGCCCCCTTTAATAAATGGAATTTTAAAATTCATATTGTTACAAGAAAAGTAGATCAGCATGCACGAGACATAATTACTGATCAATATTATATAGAGATTGATAAAGGAATGATGGTATTCGGGCGAAATGGTTTAACTCATCAAGCTAATATTACTATTACTTACAAAGAAGATATACAAGATGATACCTTGCCGCCGGCTAAGGTAGTATCTTAATTTGAAATATCCTAAAAATCCTCATTGCTCCAAAAGAGGATTTTTTTAATTAACCTTGAAAAAATTCTAGATTATGTACGGTAAACTGATAAAAATCAATCATTTTATAACAGGATTCCGTCAATTTTTGCAGAAATCTATTAATAATTGTAAAAAACTGTCGATACAACGGAAGAGACATTTTGTGTCCAGATTACAAATACAGGAGGAATACTCCGTGTTAAGAGGCTTTTATAATGCTGCAGCTGGCATGCTGGCACAGCAGCGCAAACAAGAAATTTTAACAAACAACATGGCGAATGCGAATACGCCTGGATATAAAGCGGACAATGCGAGTCTCCGCACGTTCCCGACGATGCTGCTTCAGCATATGGGAGAGACGGAGATGAACGGAAAGAAGCTGCCGAACAACTACCCGATCGGACCAGCGGCACTCTCAACAGGTGTTTACGTTCAGGAAACTGCACCTAACTTTTTACAAGGTGACATGCGCGAGACGGGGATAAAAACGGATATGGCGCTTCTTCAAGGACAAGTTCCACTTGACCCCGAAACAGGTAAGCCCGGCGGTCTGTTTTTTAGATTGAACGTGAACGGTGAAGAACGCTTTACGAGAAACGGTCATTTTTCAGTGGATGCAGAAGGTAGTCTTGTAACGCCGGAAGGAAATTATGTGCTTGGAACCGATGGTAACCGAATCACGGTGAGAAGCGACAATTTTACAGTGAACAAAGACGGCACGGTGCTCGATAACGGTGCAGTTGCGGGGCAGATCGATGTTGCGTACATCACGAACCCTAACGATCTTGTAAAAGAAGGCTCAGGGTTATTCAGACTGAATGGGAACGGGGATGCGCCGAGTGCTCTTGGGAATCCGAACATCACGTACAACGTGCAGCAAGGTTTTGTAGAACGTTCGAACGTGAACACGGAACAGACGATGACAGAGATGCTGACGGCTTATCGTGCGTTTGAAGCCAACCAAAAAGTACTTCAAGCCTATGACCGTACCATGGAAAAAGCATCGAACGAAATTGGCCGAATCGGCTAGGGGGATCAAAAATGAACCAGTCTATGATTTCAGCAGCAGTAACGATGGGGCAGCTGCAGCATAAGCTTGATGCCATCTCAAATAATATGGCGAACAGCACGACGAACGGATATAAAAGACGCGAGGCGCAATTTTCGGATATTCTTTTTCAGCAGATCAATAGTGAAGCACTGAATCCGACTGAAGCGGGCCGACTAACGCCCAACGGAATTCGACTGGGCAGCGGAGCGCGTGTTTCTTCAACTGCACTTAGTTTAGAAGCGGGCACGCTGCAACAGACTGGACGACTTCTTGATGTAGCGCTCACACAGCCTAGCTTTTATTTTCAGGTTTCTGGCGTGGATAACAACGGAAACGAAACGCAGCAGTTCACAAGGGACGGCGCGTTCTATTTATCACCGTCTGCTATCAACCCGAATCAGTTGGAACTTGTTACATCAGAAGGCAATAAAGTAATGGGTGTAGACGGACCGATTACGATTCCAGCTGATCATAGCAAAATTACCATTGGACAAAACGGCCAAGTTTCGGTAACGTTAAATAATGGAGCGATTGTTGAATCAGGACAGCTAGCGATTGTGAACATGGTTCGGCCGCAGTTGATGGTATCTGTCGGGCAGAACTTGCAAGCGCCACAGGACATTCCGTTGAATCAACTGATAGAGGAAGTAAATGCTGGAGCAGGTAACTTCGTTCAGCAAGGGGCACTCGAATCCTCGAATGTAAACATTTCCACCGAGATGACGGAAATGATTCAAACACAACGTTCTTATCAATTTAATGCGCGTTCTCTTACAATTGCTGACCAAATGATGGGGTTAGTAAACGGGCTTCGCTAAATGAGGTAGGTTTGTATGACGAATAAGATGCAAGAGTTGAATAAAAACGAAAAACCGAAAACACAGCGTTACCAAGAAAAAGAAACGTCTACTAAAGAAGAGAAGAAACAGTGGTACCAACGCCGAACGAAAAGAAGCTTTCCGATATGGCTTCGTCTTCTGCTCCTCGTCTGTGGAATCATCGTCTGCTTTGCTGTTGGTACGATGGTTGGCTATGGCGTGATTGGTGACGGCAAACCGATGAACGTGTTTGAAAAAGAAACATGGACACACATCATCGACCTTGTAGAAAAAGATGGGTAAAGATATAATAAAAAAACAATGACAATGAATGTAGTCATTGTTTTCTTTTGATGTAAAATTAGTACCAGGTAACAATACCAAGTATAATAAAAATAGATTAGAAACAATGAGTGAAAAAAGAAAGGTGATGTTTGTATATGTTAACGATCGAAGAAATCAAAGAAATCATTCCGCACCGTTATCCGTTCCTGCTGATTGACCGCATCTTAGAAGTAGAAGAAGGAGAGCGTGCTGTCGGAATTAAGAACGTTACAGCGAACGAAGAATTCTTCAACGGTCACTTCCCGGAGTATCCGGTTATGCCAGGGGTATTAATCGTGGAAGCACTCGCTCAAGTAGGTGCAGTCGCGATGCTGAAAAAAGAAGAGAACCGTGGACGCCTAGCATTTTTTGCAGGCATCGATAACTGCCGCTTTAAAAAGCAAGTCGTACCAGGCGACCAGCTTCGTCTAGAAGTTGAGATGACACGTGTGCGCGGTTCGATCGGTAAAGGCAAAGGGATCGCAACGGTTGATGGCCAAGTAGCCTGCGAAGTCGAGATCACCTTCGCACTAGGCAAATAAAAAACCACAGTGGGGTCTGACCCCACACAATTATCATAAAAGCTTGAAATAGAGCATTCCCTTAGGGTGTATGTCCTATTTCAAGCTTTCTTTTTATGCTATTTTAAATTTGAGCTTCAAAATATGGCTGCGAAGGAGAGTAAATCATGATGATGAATTATGAATATATCTTGTTTGACTTAGACGGCACTCTTTCTGATCCTAAAATCGGTATCACAAAATCTGTTCAGTTTGCCTTGAGAAGAATGGGCATTACAGAAGAGAACCTTGATCACTTAGAATCTTTCATCGGACCACCACTTCAACAATCTTTCCAAGAATTCTATTCCTTTAATGAAACGCAGATCCGAACAGCCATCACGTACTATCGTGAAAGATTCAAAGACAAAGGCATGTACGAGAATACACTTTACGAACATATCCCTTCACTTCTTCAAGAACTGAGTGATAATGGCCATACATTAGTTGTCGCAACCTCTAAACCTACCGTATTTGCTGAAGAAATCTTAAAATACTTCAACATCTACCACCATTTCGACCTGATCGTTGGCAGCAATCTCGATGGAACACGTACGAGTAAAACGGAGATCATCCAGCACATCCTTCACCATTACAGCGATCAACCAAAGGAAACGTTCATCATGATTGGTGACAGAAAGCATGATATTATCGGCGCACATAACACAGATATCGATTCAATAGGCGTTACATACGGATATGGTTCAATGGAAGAACTTACAGTGGCAAAACCTACTAATATTGTTAAAACTGTCTCAGAATTAAGGGAAGTATTATTGAAAAACACAACTATTCAAATCAAGAGCTGAAAATAATAAAAATATGGATTAAGTGTACTTCTGAAAAATACACTATTCCTATATGTCCACATAAGAAAATCACTGTAAAATATTACGGGGTAATTCCTTTTATATCCGCAGATAAGCTTAATAAATCCGGATTTAAGCTTAATAATTACGTGTATAAAATGATTTATCCGATTTTCGACATGTTTCGCTATCAATCTGTTAGCTAACATCAAATATTCTAAAGACCTTACAATAAAAGAACACATCAAAAAAACCTGGAGCCCTCTCCAGGTTTCACATATTCCTATTTCGCCCTCGCCACAATTCCATTATGCACCTTAATGTAACCGTGTCGTAGAATGTCCAGACCATTTTCATGCAGATAGAGCCCCATCTGCTCTAACGTCATCAGCTCCCGATACGTATGATTCATTACATCAGCCATGATCTCGTAATATAGCTTGGAACGCATTTGCGCACGAGGTGTCGTCATCACGATATAGCCACTTGGTTTCAAGAATTTTCGATGCCACTCAACGACTTCAGCTTTCATAGCGTCTGGAAAATGCTCTAACAACCCGACACTGAGCACGATGTCGAACTCTCTGCCATAGGGAAGATTGCGAATATCATCCACAACATACGAGATATTGAAGTCATTTTTATAATAAACTTTGTCTCCACCTGTTCGTGAATTTTTCCCTAAAAACGGATAAGACTCAGGAAACTCTGCGAACCGTGTATCTCGGCAGAACGGATCATAATCCACCATCACTATCTCACCATCAGGGTACATCGCACTTAGCTGCATCGCCTCATAGCCTTCAGCTGCACCCAAAAATAGAATGCGAGGTTTCTTAACGTCCAGTCCCTCGAACAAAGCTCTCTTTCCGCGCGGATCCCAGATGCCGTCTTGAATACGGTGCACATAATTCCAGAGGTGGATCCGCACGTAATCACCAAGTGCCGTTTTTACTTCACTAGGCTTGAAGCTTGTTAAACTTTTAAAAAATGCGCTCTTTTTATCCCCAATCTCAGTGGGTACATCCTTAGAGAACCATTCGTGAAAGGACTGGTTGAACATCGTCCAGGATGTGTGGACCGGGAGCATCTCGCCGTGCGTCTGTTCCCACTCTGTTTTTTCTTTTGAAAAAGAAGTCACCTCATACGGCTTACCAATGTCTTTCCAAGTCACGGTGGACCAATCGTTCACTGTATTTACTTTTACAAACTTTTCATATTCTTTTCTGTCTCTATACTGTCGCAGATCCATTCGGTATGACGGTCTCATTTCCGTTTGGCCAAACGTTTTTTGGTGCTGAACCGCTGTTTCAAGCATGATACGACCTCCTTAAAAAGGATTTTTTATAGATATTCAAAGAAAGAATGTAAAATCCTTTAAATCCTAACATTTCGCTTCAACGTGATAAAATAGAATAAAGAAAACAGGGAGGAAAATGGAGATGAAGATTATTTTTATCGGTGACAGCATTACAGCTTCAAATAAAAACACAGACGCAGATCGACTGGGTGACGGTTACGTTCGCATGATTAAAGAAGTCTTGCCAAAGGAAGTAACAGTGATCAATAAAGGTGTGAATGGACATCGCGTGACAGACCTCGCTTTTCGGTGGCAGCGAGATGTAATTGATCTTGAGCCTGATCTGCTATCTGTTTCCATTGGAATCAACGATGTGTGGAGACAGCTCGACAGCCCTCAATTGGAGCAGATCGATGTTACTCAGTTTGAAGAGGTTTACCGAGGCTTGTTATCTCAACTTTCAACAAAAACAAAACTTGTCTTAATGGAACCTACGATTATAAAGGAAAACACAGAATCTCAAGGAAATCAGCTGTTGATGCCGTACGTGGAAGTGGTCCGAAAGTTAGCAAAAGAATTTAAAGCCATGCTCGTACCTACACATGATGTTTTTATCAACCATTTAATCAAAAAGCCAGATGTGTCCTTAACAACAGATGGTGTACATATGAGACGCAAAGGTAACGAACTCATGGCAAAAACGTGGCTGGAAGCGGCAGAATCACTTGTTACCCAATAAAACCGAACAGGAGTTACATAGATGGCAAACACATTACTAACCTTCTTTAACGAGATACATCGAGATGCATTAAACGCGTTTTATTTACCTCAGGAACAAGAAAAATTCACGGCCATGCCGAATGATGCTTTAAAGAAATGTGAAAAAGATCAGGGGCGTCATCCTGTAGTTATTGAGGATGACAACAAAACAGTCGGCTTTTTCGTACTGCATAAGGGTGAGAACATTGGAGATTTTACCGCAAACCCGAACGCTATGGTCATTCGTGCTTTATCCATCAATCACCCTGAGCAAGGAAAAGGGTACGCAAAAGTTGCGATGTTGCAGCTTCCTCTGTTTGTTTCCAAACACTTTCCGGAAGTAAACGAGCTCATTTTAGCCGTAAACTTTAAGAACGATTCTGCAAAAAAGCTTTACGAAAAAGTAGGTTTTGTAGATCGCGGTCAGATCAAACCTGGTCCAGTCGGGCCGCAATATGTGCTGCATTATGATCTATAATTATTAAGCTAATATAAAGCTGATTTTAGTATTGTAAAGTCTCCGTTATGACTTGGTAAATTGCGTCTTTTCGGGTTTTTTTCATGATATATTCTGAACAGGGACAAAGAAATCCCATACTCATGCAAAAATCATAATGAAAATCCGAAGGGAGCAATTGAACAATGAGCAAAACGTTTTTGGCTAAAATCGGAGCATCTCTTTTGGCAATATTTTTGATCACTGCATGTAGCAACTCGGAAGACACGAACACGGATGAAGAAACAAACACAGAAGAAACAGAGACTCAAGATGAAGAAACAACGACCGATGAAGAAGGTTCTACAGAAGAAGAAACTTCAACAGATGAGGAATCAACAGAAGAGTCAGCTGAATAAGATAAAAGAAGTGCCGGGCCTCTACCTACCAGAGAGGACCCGGCTTTTTGTTGTTTGAAGTAATTTGACATGGGGCGAGCAAATTTAACTGCAAGGTGCGTGCATCTTATACAATTTCACGGTACGTGTTTTTTTATATATTACACGTTCGCTCAAACATGACCGCTTTTCGCTCCAAACATCTCTTGTTCCGCTCCAATTAACCATCGTTTCGCTCAATAAACCCCTGGTTTCGCTCCATAACCCTCAGATTTCACTCTTGACTTAAAAAAACAAGTAAACAGCTATCAACTTCATATTTCCAAACCCTCTAACGCCTTGGAAATGTCGAAAACATAAGAATATTTAACTATTTATAAACAGTTTTATCAGCCGAACGGCTCATTTCCAAGAAAAGAAAACATGGCATAATAAAAGGAATGAAAGCGTTATCTTAAAAGCATTTGTGCAAACGCTTTCGCTAATTTGCACAACAATAAAGGGGGAAATGAAGTGAGGAAAATGAAAACTCGCAACACGGTTTCTTGGTTATTGCTTTTTACGCTTATTTTGCAAACGTTTGCATCTGCATTACTCATACAACCTTCTTCAACAAAAGCTGTGGAGCGCAACGTAACACTTGTCGGAGATCTACAATCTGAACTTGGTGGTTCTAGTGACTGGAACCCGGCTGACACTGCTACAAAAATGGAACAGCAACCGAACGGAAAGTACAAGCTTACAGGAAAACTTCCAGCTGGTTCCTATGAATACAAGGTTGCGATCAATGGTTCATGGGACGAGAACTATGGAGTGGATGGAAAACAAGGTGGGGATAACTACAAGTTGACGATCGACACGGAAAAAAAAGTTACATTTGTTTATGATGACACGACTCACAAATTAACGATTTCAGAACCACTTCCTGCTGAGAAAACACCTCGAATCGTAGGTGACATTCAGCCGGATATCGGAGCAGGTGGCGAGTGGACACCCGGTGAATCGACCGCACTATTGCAAGATGAAGACGGTGACAACATCTATACGTACACCGCACAAGTGCCAAAAGGTAAGCACGAATTTAAAATAGTGCTCGGCAACAATTGGGATGCCCAAAATTACCCGGCAGACAACATGAAATTGAATGTACTGAAAGACACTGAGATCACGTTTTTTTACAACCATGACACAAAAGAAGTGTACACGAACTATGACGCGGGTCTTCCGGATGGCAGCGTGAACGCAGGCAAGCTTCACCATGACACATGGAACGAAGCATTTCGTGCGCCGTTTGGAGCGATCAAAGCTGGACAAGACGTAACACTGCGCCTGCAAACGAAAAAGGGCGACCTGACTGGCGCAAAGCTATATCTTCGTAACTATAACTCAGGTAATACGACGGTAAAAGATATGGTGAACGCTGGCTGGACGACAGTGGACGGCGAAGACATCGAGCTGTGGGAAGCTACGGTTACACCTGAAGAAAAAGGGGTGTACGGCTATAAATTCACCGCGCGTGATGGAGATGCGGTAAAAGAATACGGAGAAGATATTGGTGAGGGTGGAAAAGGGGCAGCAGCCGATACGAATGCCGCTCTATTCCAGATGACCGTATACGACCCGTCTTATAAAACACCTGACTGGATGAAAGAGTCTGTTGTATATCAGATTTTCCCTGATCGTTTTTATAACGGAAACAAAAAGAACGACAAAGCAAAAACAACAGCACGTGGCACTGAACCGATCGAGCACCGAGATTGGAATGAACTGCCGGACAACCCTCGTCAAGCAGAAACAGAAGGCTATGATGGAGACGAAATATGGTCGAACGACTTCTTTGGTGGCGATATTGCGGGTATCCAGAAGAAATTAGACTATATCGAGTCACTTGGGGTAAATACGCTGTATCTAAATCCAGTTGCACATGCAGCATCCAACCATAAGTATGATGCGACGGACTATAAAGCGATGGATCCGATGTTTGGGTCACCAGAAGAATTTAAGGCTTTTACAAAAGAACTGAAAAAACGGAAGATGCACTTGATTCTTGATGGTGTATTCAACCATGTTGGAGACGATTCGATCTATTTTGACCGATACGGCAAATACAAAACGGTCGGGGCGTACGAATATTGGGCAAGCATCTATGACCTGATGAGTTCAAAAGGTCTGACAGAAACAGAAGCAAAAAAACAAACAGAAGCAAAGTTTAAGAAAGAAGGACAAGAGTTTAGTTCATACGGGTTTCATAATTGGTTTAACATCGAGAACGAAAAAGTGAACGGCGTCTATAAATACCAAGCATGGTGGGGCTTTGACTCACTTCCTGAGATCAAATCGATTCCTGGTGAAGCGGTAGACTATGATTCTGAGTTGAACAACAAACCATTCGCAGACTATATCATGTACGACAAAGATTCGGCTGCAAAATCATGGTTAGATCGCGGTGCATCAGGCTGGCGATTGGACGTTGCGAACGAAGTAGATACAGAGTTTTGGAGAGAGTTCCGAAAAGAGCTGAAGGAAGGCAAGAAAGATGATCCGTTAATTCTAGGTGAGATCTGGGATGACGCATCTGAATACTTCCTTGGTGATCTGTATGATTCTGTGATGAACTATCGTTTCCGCGGGGCGATGATCGATTACTTGAAGAACGGTAACGCAGAAGGCGCAGAAAACCAGATGAACGCCGTGTTTGAAGATTACCCACAAGAAGCGTTTTATGCGTTGATGAACTTGATGGGCTCTCATGACACACCTCGTGCAGCGTTTATACTTGGAAACGGAACAGATTCTTACGAGCGTGCTGAGCTGGATCCAAAATATGACCACGAGCTAGGTGTGAAACGACTGAAGCTAGCGGCAATCTTACAGATGGGCTATGCTGGCGCACCAACACTTTATTATGGAGATGAAGCAGGCGTTACGGGTTCTAAAGATCCCGATGACCGAAGAACATATCCATGGGGTTCTGAAGACAAAGATCTTGTAAAGCATTATCAAAACATCGGAAAAGTGCGTAGTGATTACCATGATCTCTTCAGCTATGGTGAACTTCACCATCTATACGCTGAAAAAGATGTGCTCGCATACGCTCGTACAGATAAGAAAAATGCAGCCCTTGTGATTACAAACCGTGGTAACGAATCTAAGACTGTTGAACTGGACGTGAAGATGCTGATCGTAAACAACGTGAAGCTAACAGATCAGCTGAACAAAAAATACAAAACAGCTGTTAAGGATGGAAAGCTATCGGTAACTGTGCCGGCGATGAGCGGTCGTATGCTCGTTTCGGACAAGCACCAGAATTTGAAAGCGCCAAAAGCTGTTAAATACGTAAAAGCTTCAGAAAGCAGTCACTCTGTTTCTCTTTTCTGGAAAGGTGACGCAAAACGTTACGCAATCTATCAAACCACGATCTCTGGTGCTTTTTATGAAAAGGTAGCAGAAACGAAAGGTAACTCAATCAAAATCGATAACCTAGACAACGGACGCAAGTATTATTTCGCGGTCGTTGCAATTGATAAAAACAATAACGAATCGATGAAAACAGAATCAAAAGCCGCAATTCCGCATGTGGAGTTAAAGAACGGAAACTATAACATTTCAAATGTAACAGCGTTAAAGAATGGCGTGATTGACCTATCTAAACCACAAACGGTTTCAGCAGATATCAAAATTACAGGTGAAACAGAGACAGAACTTGCAGAAGGATTACAAGCTGAGCTGCAAGTAAAAGAGCCAGGTAAAACAAACTGGACATCTCACAAAGGTACGTACACCGCTCAAAACGGAGAATTTAACACGTTTAGCGGAGAGTTCTTACCGTTCAAAGAAGGAGCGTATCAGTATCGTTATGCGTTCTCAACCGATTTAGGCAGAACGTGGGTCACGAGTGAAACAAAGACAGTTACGTTCACAAAAGGGGATGACACGACTGCTCCTGCAACATCCGTAACATTAGAAGAACCAGCGCAAGAATCAGGCCAAGTGAATCTGAAGTGGTCTGTAGAAGGAGCGAACGAACCTTATTTGTTCACGATCGTTCGTGATGGAGAAGTTATCGACCAAGTCCTTGATACAAGTGCCACAACGTACAAAGATTTGAACGTAACAAACGGAAAAGTCTATAGTTACGAAGTGCACATCTTCGATAAAGCCGGTAACAGTGTGAAGTCGAACGCCGTTCAAGTTACGCCTGACCTTGTAATGGTAAAAGTCACAATGAAAGTGAATGCACCTGCCTATACACCACAAGGCGTCGATATTACGATGCCAGGCAGCAAGAACGGCTGGAATACAGGTGCGTGGAAGATGACGCGTGGCGGCGCCGTAACGAACGATTATGAATATACGTTTGAAGCGCAAGAAGGCGAAGTCATCACCTACAAATACGCCAAGAATAGCTCTTGGGATCAAGAAGGACTTGCTGACCATACACCGGGTAATCCGAACGATGATGATGTAAGTTATTACGGATACGGTGCAACAGGAACTGACTTGAGTTTTGTCGTCACGAACCAAGGCGGCAATGCGATGGTCGTTCAAGATAAAATTTTACGATGGATCGACATGCCGGTTGTTGTGACCTCTCACACAGATGGCCAGACAGTAACATCTGATACGATTACCTTAAAAGGGAACGCCATCAAAGAGGGTGTGATGACGATCAACGGTCAGCCGGTTACGATCAATGATGACATGACGTTCTCACACACGGTGAATTTAAGTGCAGGAGAGAACAAGCTGAACATTCATATCGAACCGTCAGAAGAGAATAAAACGACTATTTTCAAAAATGACGGCGGAGCGATTGGAAAGAACACGAAAGATATTGTGATGACGATTAATAAGAACTAGAAAAAAATAGATGCCACTGAGAAAAAGTTCGGTGGCATCTATTTTTTTGTCGAATTTAATAATAAAATAATAGAATTTTCAAACATTTTACTGTAAACGTTTTCATATTATGATAATGTACGAGTTGCAATATACAAATAATTGTACAAGAGTGATGATATGGAAATCTTTGAACCTTTGTATTCAAAAAAAGTACTTGTTCTTCAAAAAATAGCAGAAGAATTACTTTTTGTTGATGTAAATGAAAGAATCCCTAAGATTGGTGAGTTAGCTGATAAGTACCAAGTTGGAAGGGGAACGATTCAAACGGCATTAAAAAATCTTGATTCTGTCTCCTGCATTAAATTAGATTCAAGGGGACATTTAGGAACATTTTTAAGAGCAAAAGATATCTCGTGTCTTTTGAAGTATGCCGGAACTTCCAGAATCATAGGAGTTATGCCTCTTCCTTACTCTAAAAAGTATGAAGGGCTTGCCTCTGGTTTTAATTCAGAATTTGAAAAGTTAGATCTGAATCTTAACATTGCATTCATGAGGGGAGCAAAGCTCAGGCTAGAAGGAGTAAAAGAAGGAAGATACGATTTTGCCCTAGTTTCTAAATATTCAGCGCTTGAAGCGATTAAGGAAAACAAAGAGTTAGAGATTGTTTTAAGATTTGGAACAGGTACGTATGTATCGAAACATGCTGTGATTTTTGCTGATGTTAACAACAAAGAAGTAAAAAGCGGGATGAAAATTGGTATTGATTCTTTCTCAACAGATCAAAAAACATTAACGATGGCTGAAACGAAGGATCTAGATGTAGATTACGTTGATCTTAACTATATGCACCTTTTACAGCACTTAAAAGCAAAATCTATTGATGCTGCGATTTGGAACACAGATGAGATTGATTTAGAAATGTATCACACGTCTCCTCTTTCCTCTACCCTTGCAAAAAAAGAGGAGCTGCAAATTACGGAAGCTGTCTGTGTGATTCGAAAAAATAATAAAAAGTTAGAGTACATGCTCAATCTTATATCGATTAACCAGGTGATAGAAACACAGCGAAAAGTGGAAGAAGGAAAGCGCATCCCAAAATATTAAATGCTTTCTTATAAAATCAAAATACAAAAAACTGTACATTGAAGGTGAATGAAATGCAGGCATTAGAAACAAGACTGCAAATTTTAAAATCAGCCGACAGCATCACGAATAAGGCTGAAACGATTTGCAAAAAAACAATAGACAAATTTGTAACACCAGAAAATGAAAACAAATATACCATGTTGATTACTCACTTGGCTATGGCAGTTACTCGGATGGAAAGAAGAGAGAAACTATATCCTCCGCCAAAAGAAATTATGAATGAAATACATTCGTCTTTATGTATTGAGGAAGCCGATCTGCGTGTGAAATGGATTGAAAAAGAGTTGGGTAGCTCAATACCAAAGGAAGAAAGAGATTTTTTATTAATGCACTTTGTTACTGTATTATCCGCTTAAAAATATAAAGGAGGAATTATTGTGAAGATTGTTGTTGGAGGCCAGGTAGATAAGGCAGAAATTGAACAGCTTGTAAAAAAGTGTGGAGGTGATTCTGTAGTAGTCATGGTTAAGAATGATCTAGATGCCGCTATGTTAATTAAATCTGGAGGTGCTGATTATTACGTTGGAGCTTGTCATACAGGAGGTGGAGGAGCACTCGCCATGGCTATAGCACTTTTAGGAAAACAGCAATGTGCAACAATTTCTATGCCAGGTAAGCCGCCAGTAAAAGAAAAAGTGGAAGAAAGCGTGAGCAGTGGTGCTAAGGCATTTGGATTTACAGGAGACCACAAAGAAAAAGCAGTTGAATTTTTAATGGATGCACTATTGAAGCAGCAAGTGTAGAAAGGGTTAACCATTTAGGGGGAGGGTTTTGGGATGTTAGAAATTATTTTGATGGCATGTATTGGTGGTTTAGCTGCTGTTATGGCGAACTTAGGAATAGCCGTTTTCAACGATGGTCTCCGTCCTATTGTTCCGGAAAACTTAGAAGGAAGAATGAGTCGTAAAGAGTTAGGTGTAACAGCTTTTGCAATGAGCTTTGGTCTTGTAATCGGATTCGGTATTCCGATCTCAATCGCAGGAAGTATTATTCTAATCCATAGCATCCTGCTTGGAACTGATATTATTGGTCTTACTTTTCAAAGAGGAAAAGTTTACGCCATTGTTGCAGGTATAGTAGGAGCTCTTTATGGAGTAGGGATTTACCTTGGTCTTCAGGCGGTAGTGGATGCATTCAAGTTGCTTCCGTTGAATTTCGTAGAAGGGTTCAACAAAGTAGGTGAACCTGTTGTTGTTGCGTTTATGGTATTCCCGGCGATCGCGATCGCACTTCAATTTGGTATTAAAAAAGGTATTATCACATTTTTAGCTGCAGCAATTGCCCGTCAGCTTATCGTATTTTCAAACACAGAACAGCTTCTCAAAATTGATGGATCACCGGTTGTATTGAGCCCGGAAGGTATCGCACTAGTTGTGGGGATGTTCTTCTTGATTGGATTTGCAGTTCGTGAAAAGTCTGATGAACAGAACCTGTCAACGCTTGCGACCCTTTTTACCGAACGTGTAGCCAAAATTAAAAAATATGTGTGGGTACTTATGCTGAGCGGTGCATTAGTTGCTGCAGCTACAAATCTATTATTAATTGCAGGTGACCCAATCTCACTAAACCTCCTAGCAGAAGGGAAGATTTCTGAAGGTGGAATCGCTTCATTAGCTAAAGCGATTGGATTCGTTCCCCTTATTGCAAGTACAGCGATTGCAACAGGAGTTTATGGGCCAGTAGGATTCACCTTTGTTTTTGGAGCAGGAATCTTCACGCCAAATCCGCTCATTGCAGCAATTCTTGGTGCAGTGATCATCTTTGCTGAAGTTATGCTTTTAACACAGCTAGCGAAACTATTAGACCGCTATCCAGGTATCCGTGCATCTGGAGAAAATATTCGTACGGCGATGACACGCGTGTTGGAAGTTGCTCTCTTGATTGGTGGAGCGAACGCGGCAAATGCAATCGTGCCTGGTTTTGGTTTCTTTGCTATCGCAGGATTCTATTTACTAAATGAAGCTGCAGGTAGACCAATCGTTCGAATGGCAGTTGGACCTGTAGGAGCAATAGCTGTTGGTATAATCGGAAATCTTCTGGTGCTATTAGGACTGTTTACGCCCCCGGCTGGTTAGGAGAGAAGTGATATGTATGTTCAAACCGTTTTAGGAAAGATTCCGTCCGATCAACTAGGTGTTTGTGCTTGTCACGAACACCTTTATGTTGATCTGAGCCGGATAAAAAAAGATGAAGATACTAGACTTCAAGATTTAGATCTTGTAATTGATGATCTGCAACTTTTTAAAAGGCTTGGTGGTCAATCAATCATTGAAGTGACGAATGATGGAATGGGCCGTGATGTGCCAAAACTGCAGGAGATAAGTAGAAGGTTAAATCTGCATATCGTGGCAAGTACCGGTTGTTATAAAGATCCTTTCATCCCTGACGGAAGGTTAACGTGGAACCGTGAACAGCTTGCAGACTGGATGATATCTGAGATCGAAGAGGGAATTGAAGGTACAGGGATTAAGCCAGGAGTGATCGGGGAGATCGGTAGTAGCTTGAACGAATTTAAGCCGATAGAAATTGAAATGTTTCATGGTGCGATTCAAGCAGCTAAACAATCTGGTCTTCCTTTATCTACACATACGACACTAGGTACATGTGCGTTAGAACAAGTAGAGATGTTTCAAAAAGAAAACTTACCGTTAGATCAAGTCATTATCGGTCATCAAGATTTAAACACATCAGATGGGATCGTTCTTGAAGTACTGGAAAGCGGTGCTTTTGTTGCACTCGATACCATCGGAAAAACGAACTATCGGAGTGACGAAGACAGATTAGCATCACTGATTGCTTTTATTGGAAAAGGATATGAAGACCAAATCCTCCTTTCGAGCGACCTAACCCGTAAGTCACACTTAAGTGCTTTCGGAGGTCAGGGGTATGATGTGGTGCTGCGTGCGTTTATACCAGCTTTGCGACGAGAAGGCGTAACAGAGGATGTAATAAATAAACTCCTTGTTAAAAACCCGCAAAAAGCATTTAGCATACACAGCAGGAAGGGTGATTTACGTTGACACAAAAGTATGCTGATTCCATACTGCCGAATTTAACATTACAAGAAGCGACAGAACTGCAGTTTAAACTGCTTGATGATGTCACGAAGGTATTCAAGCATAACTCTTTCTTTGAAACAGGTGATGTTGGACTCCACCCTGACTATCATCGCCCGAAAACGACTGCTCTTGTGGAACAGGTATTAGCCTCGACTTTTAACACTGAAGCATGTGCTTTAGTTAGGGGAAGTGGAACAGGTGCGATTCGAATTGCGTTGAGTATGGTCGTAGAACCCGGTGATTCGGTCATCGTACATACCGCTCCTATGTATACGACGACAAAAGATACCTTTCGATTAATGGGGCTTAAACAAAACCCCGCAGATTTTAACGATGAAAAACAACTTCAAACAGTACTTGAGGGCGATCGTGAATCGAAAGTCTTTTACGTACAGCACGCGAGACAGCAGCCGACAGATACTTATTCCTTAAAAAATGTAATCCAAACCGTAAAGAAACTGCGTCCTGACTTATGTGTGATCGTGGACGATAACTACTGCACAATGAAAATGAAAGGAATTGGAGTAGAATACGGAGCGGATGTTTCAACTTTTTCTGGATATAAATTGATGGGGCCAGAAGGAATCGGAATTATTCTGGGTTCGAGTGATCTTATCAAAAACATTCATCAGCAGAACTACTCTGGAGGCGGCCAGGTTCAAGGCCATGAAGCGCATGAGCTACTTCGCAGTATGGTGTTTGCACCAGTTATGCTTGCCATTCAGAACGAGCAAGTTGAGCAACTGTGTAGCAGGCTGAACCAAAACGAACTGCCGCTAGTGAGGGAAGCTTATATCACGAACTCACAATCGAAGAACGTCATTCTGGAATTAGAAGAACCGATTGCACAAGTGGTGATCGCTAAGGCATCGGCATATGGAGCTGCTACATATCCGGTCGGTGCAGAGTCGAAGTATGAGCTGTTGCCGATGATTTACCGTGTATCAGGGAGTTTTATGGAGAGCAATCCTGAATTAAAGCATTCTGGAATACGCATTAATCCAATGAAATCTTCTGCAGATACTGTTATTCGCATCTTAAAAGAAGTGTTTACAGAGATAAGGGGTTGACCACAGCATGTTTTTACAGATGACCGCTAAACGAAACCCGGCATTGATAAGTTCAGCAGTGAAATTACATCAGAGTGGTGTAATCCCCCCTAACACATATGTAATTGATTTGGACAGCCTTTCATCCAATGTTCAAAGCTTAAGTGAGACGGCAAAAGAGCACGACATCAGCCTTTATTACATGACTAAGCAGATTGGCAGAAGCGGTTTTATTGGAAAAATCATAGAGAAAAACGGGATTGAACGAGCAGTTGCTGTGGATATTGATGAAGCGGAAAACCTCACTGACCACAACTGTAAGATCGGAAATATTGGTCATCTTGTTCAGCCTGGAAAACATCAATGGAAGCGTGTACTGACTGAAATGCAGCCAGAAGTCATCACCCTCTTTTCTTATGAGAGAGCGGTGCAGCTATCTCAGGAAGCAGAAAAAATTGGTCTTAAACAGGACGTGATTTTACGAATAGTTGGCGAAAACGATCTTATCTACCCGGGGCAATTTGGCGGTATACCACTTGCTGATTTAGAAGGTGCTGCTAGAGAAATAAAAAAATTGCCTGGAATCCAGATTACAGGCTTAACGAACTTCCCGATTATGCAGTTAAATACATCCCAGACAGATTATGAATTTACGCCTAATTTAAATACCCTTCTTAAAGCTAGTGAGATTTTTGGAAACCTCGGGATTAATGTAAAGCAATTAAACGCTCCAAGTTCCACCAGCTGCCATACGATTCCTTTATTAAAACAGCATGGCATTACACACGGAGAGCCTGGCCACGCCATAACAGGAACAACACCGCTGCATGCTTATGATGAAAATCAAATAGAGATTCCATCAATGGTTTATGTATCAGAAATTTCCCATATGGATAAGGATCATGCCTACACGATAGCGGGAGGTTACTATTCACGCTCCAATATGGAAAACGTCCTTTACGGAAACAACGAGAGTTCCATTCTTGAGAAAAGTACTCCTATACAAAAGGTTTCTATTGAAAATATTGATTACTACGGCTGTGTGAGAAAAAAGCAAGATATGCAAGTGGGCGATACGGCAATCTATGCGTTTCGCGCACAGATTTTTGTGACAAGAGCCCATATTGCATTTGTAAAAGGAGTAGATTCCCAATCACCAGAGGTCGTTTATTTTCAGAGAAGAGGGATGTAAATCATGGGGAAAATTACACTGTTAGTACTTGATGGGTTTGGTATTGGAGCAATGGAAGACTGTGCAGAAGTAAAGCCCGAGGACATGAAAGCGAATACCTATAAACATTTAAGAGAAGCGACCAAGTTGCACATACCATTTTTATATGAGTTAGGTTTGTGCAGACTTGTTGATCAGCAAGGTGAACCTAAGGCAGCATATGGAAGAAACAACCTTGCTCATCATGGTGCTGACACATATATGGGTCATCAAGAGCTGATGGGAAGCAGACCTGGGATTCCTCAAAAAAGATTTATGAAGGACACAGGGAATCAAATAAAAAAAAGTCTTGAAGATGAGGGCTACCAAGTTTCACATCCTATGGAGGGTGCAAGCATACTGCTCGTTGAAGGCTGTATTGTCGTAGGCGATAACCTGGAGTCTTCGCCAGGTAATATTATCAACGTCGTATGTGATATTAATCAGATTACGTTTGAAGAAGCAAGCAAGATCGGACGGATGGTGAGAAGCTGTGTAGATACGAGCAGGGTGATTGTCTTTGGTAATAAAAAGTCAGATATAGCGGACATTCTTTCTGCAGTAACCGAAAAGAATGGCATCCAATGGGGAGTAGACAGCCCAAAAACGAATGTTTACGGAGAAGGCTACCACGTTCTGCATTTAGGGTTTGGTGTAGATTTTCATAAGCAGTTCCCGTATATTGCTGAAGCCAATCACGTTCCGGTGTATCGCATCGGAAAAACAGCCGATGTTATCCAGGCATCCGGTTTTAAGGATCCAGTCGTTGATACGAGAGATGTTTTAAACAGATTTCGAGAATATCACAGAAAAGCCGAGAATAATGCTGTCCTTTTAGTTAATGTTCAAGAGACAGATTTAGCTGGTCACAAACAAGATGTTAACTGGTATAAGGATGTTTTGGAAGTGTCAGATCAATTTATCGGAGAGTTTATTGAAGAGATGGATGAAGAGGATGTTCTTTTGATCACAGGCGATCACGGAAACGATCCGACTATCGGACATTCCAATCATACAAGAGAACAAACACCACTTCTTGTGGTTGGAAAAAAGATAAACCCCGTTAATCTTGGTGTGAGAAGTACGATGGCTGATATTGCTGCCACCATGGCAGAACTGGCAGGTGTACCTCAGCCTGAATATGGTACAAGTTTTTTAAAAGAAGTAATGAGAGCTTAACAGATTCCTAACTAAAATACAGGAGGACTTAAGATGAGAAAAACGTTATCAGTTATGATGTTTATCACTCTTTGCTTTGTAACTTTATTAGGAAACATGAATGTAGGTCATGCACAGCCAAAAGCTACTAAACTTTCTTATGGAACACCTGAACGAGTTGGAATGGATGGAGAAAAGTTGTCAGAAGTAGATCTAGCAGTGAAAAAAGCCATCTCCGACGGAATTACACCAGGCGCCACTTAATTGATTGCAAAAGACGGTAAAATTGTAAAAGAAAAAGCGTACGGATATGCACAAAAGTATGACATGGGAGAGTTATTGGACAAGCCTAATCCTATGAAAAAAGACACGATGTTTGATCTTGCCTCTGTCACAAAAGTGATGGGCACAACTCAAGGGATCATGAAACTCGTAAGTGAAGGCAAACTGTCTGTCGATGATAAAGTTACAGAATATATTCCTGAGTTTGGGGCAAACGGGAAAGAACATGTTACGGTTGCAGATCTATTAACACACACATCTGGACTGACCCCTTGGTATCCAACCTATCTTTTTGTTCAAACACCTGAAGGAGTGCTTGATTACATTAATCAGCTGCCTCTAGAATATGAAACAGGTACAAACAGAAGATACAGTGATTTTAGCTTTATGACACTAGGATTTATCATAGAAAAAATAACAGGCCAACAGCTTGATGTGTATCTTGAATCTGAAATCTATGAGCCTCTTAAAATGAAGCATACGATGTTTACTCCTGACTATGTAAACAAGAAGAAAATAGCGGCTACTTCCTGGGGTAATCCTTATGAATATAAAATGATTGATGATCCAGATTTCGGTTATGATGTGGAAGAGAGTCCAGATTTATTTGTTGGATGGAGAGACTACACGCTGATTGGTGAAGTAAACGACGGCAACAGTTTCTATGGCAATGGCGGAGTTGCAGGACATGCCGGCCTCTTTTCAACAGCTAAAGACCTTGCGAAGTTAGGACAGCTTATGCTCAATGGCGGTTCATACGGGAAAACGGAGTTATATGACGAAAAAGTTATAGAAGATTTTACTTCGGAACAAGCATTTGGACAAGGCTATGGCTGGGAAAGACAGAAGAACTGGTACATGGGTGACCTATACTCTGACAAAGCATTCGGACATACCGGGTTTACAGGAACACAAGTTATTTTCGATCCGGAATACAACTTGCAGATTATCCTATTAACTAATAAACAAAACAACGGACCAAAACCGAATGGATCTTACCATAGTACTGGACCTTTATCTAAAGAGATTGCGAATATTGTTTATGAGTCCATTACAAAATAGAAAAAATAAAGAGCTGCCAACATTGGCGGCTCTTTAACTTTCTCTGTATAATCTATCAGCTCTTCGAACACTCAATATTAATATGACGAATGAAAAGACAATGGTTGAGATCCAAAAACTGTTGTTTTTAGACGCGATAAGGATCGCCAATACGTTCAATATGATTGCTAGACTAAAGCCGGTTACTGTCATCTTATCTTTTAATACTACCCAGTTCATTACTTACCTCCTTTTTCTTAACTGCTAGCTATATATTAACATATTTTTCCTTTCTAACTCGAAATTAATGTCTCCATAAAAAAACGAGTAAGCACTCTCTGCGATACTCGTTTTACTTCTTCTTTAGTTTCGATACCTTTCCAAAATCTGTTCGGTCAAGCTTTCCATATTTTTGTTTTCTCTTTTAGCCTCGGCATATCTCTCATAATCCTCAGCAGAAACCTCCAACAAAAAACTCTTCGGAAAGATATAAGGCTTTCCTTGATCCTGTTCGTCCAAGTTGTTCAACACTTCTAGCTCGTCTTCGTTTTCCTTGTTGCGTGCAGGATCATATACAAACATCTTTCCATACTCTTCTTCTACACTTTTGTTCACATTGATAAAATACTTCATTCACACAACACTCCTGTTTTTTGATTATGTAACTGTTATTCCCTAGACACGTTGTCATCAGACATATAAAGGCACAAAAAGGGAAGATAACCTATAAAAATTGTACAAGCACGACTCGTCATATTTCGAACTTTGTCCCGATATGATGTAGAGAGAGCCTGACAAGCACAGGCTTATCAAGCGGAAAGGGAGTTGGAAGTTATGAAAACTGCAGGTTCTTGGTCTCATTCGTTAAAATTTCTTTTGTTCAGTGCAGTTGGTATTTTCATGTTCTTCATTCCGATCACAGTGAAAGGAAAGTCATCGATCCCACTCGATCATCTTGTAACATGGGTGAGAGATACAGCGGGTGAAGCTGTACCGCTTTATGCATTGCTCGTCATATTGCTCGGTGCTGTTTATCCGTTCTACAAAAAAACGTGGAACAAAGACCGAGTCATGACCACCTTCTCATTGCTAAAAGTTGTGGGACTCGTTGCAGCTGTCCTACTTTACTTTGAATGGGGTCCGAGCTGGTTAAGCGATCCGAACATGGGACCGTTCTTATTTGAGAAACTCGTGATCCCTGTTGGGTTGCTCGTTCCACTCGGCGCTGTCTTCCTTGCCTTTATTGTAGGATATGGTCTGATGGAGTTTATTGGGGTGCTCGTGCAAAAGATCATGAGACCTATCTGGAAAACGCCGGGCAGGTCAGCGGTTGATGCCGTCGCTTCATTTGTCGGCAGTTATTCGATCGGTCTACTCATCACGAACCGCGTGTTTAAAGAAGGAAAGTATACGGTGAAAGAAGCAGCTATCATTGCAACTGGTTTCTCTACCGTTTCTGCAACGTTCATGATCATTGTGGCAAAAACGCTAGGTCTGATGGAAATGTGGAACACCTACTTCTGGACGACGCTTGTGGTAACTTTCTTAGTAACGGCAATCACAGTGAGACTTCGTCCGTTAAGCAGAATGGATGATACGTATTCTGGTGGGGAAGGTCAGCCGGAAGAAGAGGTGAATGAGAAATACTTGCAAACGGCTTGGCGAAACGCGATGGATTCATCTCAGAACGCCCCTGCATTCTTGACTAACATTTGGTCTAATTTAAGAGATGGCTTTCTGATGGCGATGAGTATATTGCCTTC
Source organism: Fictibacillus sp. 7GRE50 (assembly GCF_015903875.1). NCBI lineage: Bacteria > Bacillati > Bacillota > Bacilli > Caryophanales > Fictibacillaceae > Fictibacillus > Fictibacillus sp. 7GRE50. Next base: position 1,111,261 of record NZ_JACZDW010000001.1, on the reverse strand, counting down.
CATTATGAGTGTCGGTTTAATCGCCCTTTTGTTGGCAGAATACACGCCTGTCTTTGACTGGCTGGGTTACGTTTTCTACCCGATCACATGGGCGCTGCAGCTTCCCGACGCTATGCTTGCGGCAAAAGCGGCTTCCATCGGGGTTGCTGAAATGTTCCTGCCTGCACTCTTAGTAGCGGAAGCGGCGCTTGTCACGAAATTCGTAATCGGTGTCGTATCCGTAGCTTCCATTCTGTTTTTCTCAGCTAGTATTCCTTGTGTACTCTCAACAGAAATCCCAATCAGTGTTCCAAAACTACTAGTTATCTGGTTCCAACGCACGGTGTTGGCATTGATTATAGCGACTCCGCTAGCTTATTTATTCCTATAAATACTTTTACTGGTTGTTATGAAAGCCCTTTATCGATAGAATAGTAGTATATAAAAATTAAATAGTCATTACCACTAGGGGTGCCTTTGTTAAGGCTGAGATTAGAGTGAACTTTAAGACCCTTGGAACCTGATTTGGTTAGAACCAGCGTAGGGAAGTGGTGTGTGGATCAGATACTTCGCTATAAATTCTTAAAACTGTGAAACCACCTCTTTGCTGCATAAAGGAGGTGTTTTTTTATTGTGGAAAAACAGCTTCATGTAATTACTACGGGAAGGCAAAGTGATGAAGAGTTGGTTAAGATAGCGATACTCATTCATCCGTACATCACGGCGCTGCATGTACGAGAAAAAACAAAGTCTGCCAAAGAAGTCAGTCATCTTATCGAACGTCTGCAGAAAGCTGGAGTGCCTCCCTCTAAAATTATCGCAAATGATCGGGTGGATGTAGCGCTTTGTACAGGTGTAAAAGGTGTTCAGCTGACACACCACAGTTTAGATGTGTCACAAGTGCGAAGAGCTCTGCCTGAAATGCTGATCGGCTGCTCTGTTCATTCTGTTTCAGAAGCACAGGATGCTGAACAAAACGGCGCCGACTTCATCATGTATGGTCATATTTTTAAAACGGACTCCAAACGTGGTGCAGAGCCAAGAGGGTTAGATCAGCTTCAACGTGTGGTAGATCAAATCACAATTCCGGTCATCGCGATCGGAGGCATTACACCAGAAAACGTACGGAATGTCATCGGAACAGGTGCATCTGGAATCGCCGTGATGTCAGGCATTTTAGAAGCAAAATCACCACTACAAGCGGTGAAGCTGTATAAACAACAACTGGAGGTGTGGGATGCGCACAACGTATGATGCCATCATTATTGGAGGCGGCGTGATCGGCTGTTCCATCGCCTATGAGCTTTGTAAACGAAACAAACGTGTGCTGCTTCTTGAAAAAGAAACAATTGGGAGCAGGGCTTCAAGTGCTGCAGCTGGCATGCTCGGTGCAGAGATGGAGTTTGAGACCGATCATCCACTCTATCTGCTCGCAAAAGAGAGTCGGAATGCCTTCACCCCTTTATCACAGGAGCTTTTCGATGTTTGTGGGATAGACATCGAACTGATCCAGAAGGGGATTTATGAACTCGCGTTTACAGAGGAAGAAGCGGATGATTTAAAAAGAGAAGCGGCCAAGCGTCGAGATCAAGATGAAGAGGTTTTCTGGCTTTCAGCTGAAGAACTGATCATAAAAGAACCCGCATTATCCTCACTTGTAAAGGGAGCTCTCTATTTTGAAAAAGATGCTCAAGTGTCACCTGTTAAGCTTACTCGCGCCCTTTATCAGTCCGCAAAAATTCTCGGTGCCGAGATAAAAGAGCGTACGGAAGTGGTTGAGCTTCTCCAAACCAACAACAGAGTGACAGGTGTCGTAACAACGAAGGAAACGTTTCATGCTGATTCCGTCATAGTAGCTTGTGGGGTGTGGAGCTCGGAGATAGAGCCTTCACTAAAAATGGTGCCTGTAAAAGGGGAATGTCTTTCTTTTAAAACACAGCGTCCACTACTCACAGGTACGGTAAAATACAAAAACTGTTACCTCGTTCCAAAGCGAGAAAACCAAATTTTTGTTGGCGCGACAAGTACACCACACGTCTTTGATGAAGAGGTAACATTTTCAGGTCTCTTTGAATTGATGGAGAAGGCGAAACAGATCGTTCCTGAACTAAGTGGTGCTCATTTTGAAAAAGCATGGGGAGGCATCAGGCCACAAACGCTATCCGGTCAACCCTATATCGGTCCTTCTCCACATAAAGAGGGGCTCATTCTTGCAACGGGGCACTATCGAAACGGCATTCTGCTTTCCGCTATAACTGGAAAAAGGATTGCCGACCATATTGAAAGCGAGGTATATCAATCGTGAAACTTATGATAAATGGAGAAGCGGTCAAGGTGCCAAACTCTTTAGAGTCAATCACAGATCTGCTGAAGCACCTTAACTTACATGACCAAGTGGTGATTGCGGAAGTAAACGAAGAGATCATCAATAATCAAAAACAAAGTGAAACTCAAATAAAAGAAAACGACAAAATCGAACTTGTTCGATTTGTTGGCGGAGGTTGATTGTATGTTAAACATTGGACACTATTCCTTTTCATCTCGATTACTTTTAGGTACAGGCAAATACCCGGACTTTAAAACACAAAAAGAAGCGGTAGAAGCTTCTGGTTCTGAGATTTTGACGTTTGCAGTTCGTAGAATGAACATCTTTGAAGAAAGCCAACCAAACTTTTTAGAGATGCTTGATCTGAAAAAATACACATTGTTACCGAACACAGCAGGTGCGAAAACGGCAGCAGAAGCAGTACGCATTGCAAAACTGGCGAAAGCATCAGGATTATGTGATATGGTAAAAGTAGAAGTCATCGGATGCGACAAAACGCTGTTGCCGGATCCAGTGGAAACGCTTAAAGCCACAGAAGAGCTATTAAAAGAAGGGTTCATCGTGCTTCCTTATACGTCAGATGATGTGGTCCTTGCTAGACGATTAGAAGAGCTTGGTTCACATGCGATCATGCCTGCGGCTTCTCCGATCGGTTCCGGGCAAGGAATCATCAACCCGCTTTATTTGAAATTCATTATCGAACAAACGAAGGTTCCGGTTATTGTTGATGCAGGGATCGGCAGTGCGAGTGACGCGATGATTGCGATGGAGCTTGGAGCAGACGGTGTGCTGTTAAATACTGCCGTAGCGGGTGCGAAGGATCCTGTAAAGATGGCCCTTGCAATGAAAATGGCGGTAGAAGCCGGGAAGCTAGGGTATGAAGCGGGAAGAATCCCGAGAAAAGAAACGGCAACAGCGAGCAGTCCTTTAGAAGGGTTGAGTGTGAAGTGAATGAACGTTATTCAAGACAGGAATTATTTAGCCCGATCGGTATAGAGGGGCAAGCAAAAATACGGACAAAAAGCGTGCTGATCGTTGGCGCAGGCGCTCTTGGTGCAGGAAACGCTGAAGCTCTTACTCGTGCAGGTGTGAAACGGATTGTTATCGTCGACCGCGATTATGTAGATTGGACGAACCTTCAGCGTCAGCAGCTCTATTCGGAAGAAGATGCGAGAAAACAGCTGCCAAAAGTAGTCGCTGCAAAAAATAGATTGAACCAAATTAATTCAGAAGTCGATATTCAGGCACATGTGATGGACATGGGGATTGAGGAAGCAGAAGAACTGATCTCGGGTATCGATCTGATCATGGATGCGACCGATAATTTTGAGACGCGTTTGTTGATCAACGATTTGGCTCAGAAATATGAGGTTCCGTGGATTTACGGGGCGTGTGTTGGAAGCTACGGCATTTCTTACACGATTTTACCTGGAGATGGACCGTGTTTGAACTGTTTGCTCGATAAGATTCCGGCGAACGGACAAACATGCGATACAGCAGGAATTATCTCTCCAGCTGTACAGATGGTCACCGCTTATCAAACAGCCGAGGCGTTAAAGATTTTAGTAGAAGACTATGTATCCATCAGGAAAAAAATCGTAACATTCGATACGTGGACCAATCAGCACGTTCAATTAGGGATGGGAAAAGCGAAGAAGGTAGATTGTCCATCTTGCGGAGCTAACCCAACATATCCTTATTTAGAAAAAGGCGCTGCGTTAAAAACAGCTGTTCTTTGCGGTCGGGATACTGTTCAAATCCGTCCCGCTCATACGATCGAGATTGATTTAGAAAAGATGGAGAAAAGATTATTGCCACATGGTGACGTTCGCTGTAATCCTTATTTACTGGAGCTTCAAAGTGGCAATCACCGCCTCGTTCTTTTTAAAGATGGACGGGCACTTGTTCATGGAACGAAGAATACGGCAGAAGCGAAATCTCTGTATCATAGATTTATAGGGTAAGAATTTTTATAATGAAGTATAGGAGGTGATTTGATTTATGGAGTTTTTTGATCTGCTGTATCAAACGGACGCATTAGTTTTATCCATTAGTATCGCACTAACGTTCATTATAGCTAAGCAGCTTTCGGTCGTTCATCGATCTCTTGTTCATAGATCAAATCACCATGTGAAGCAGGACAGGCTATGTTACGAGAAGAGAATGACCGACTCTCACCTCGTTCAAAACTATTGCTTCATTCGAGACGAGATCGCACGGACAATGTTTAGAAAAGAAACGCCAGATGATAAAGAAGGGCACGTTTACTCCTTGTTTGCTTAGATTTTTTAAAAAACAAGGAGGAACAAATTTGAAGAAATATATATCCATTCTTTCATTGCTAGCGATTTTTCTATTATCCGGGTGCAATAACACACCGATTACAGCAGAAAGCCCAGGTGTGTGGAACCATTTTTTCATCTACCCGTTTTCAAAGCTCATTCAATATGTGGCGTATCTGTTTAACGATAGCTATGGGATTGCGATCATCCTCTTGACGATTGTGATACGATTCCTGATCATGCCGTTAACGTTAAAACAAACGAAAAATCAGGAAAAGATGAAGGAAATTCAGCCGGAGATTCAACAGCTTCGTGAAAAACACACAGGCAAAGATCGAGAATCTCAAATGAAATTACAGAATGAACTGATGGCTGTTTATAAAAAACATGAAGTCAACCCGTTATCGATGGGTTGTTTACCGCTATTGATTCAGATGCCGATTTTGTTTGCGTTTTATTATGCAATCATCAAAACGAAAGAGATCGCATTGCACAACTTCCTTTGGTTTAACTTAGGCACAGCAGATCCTCTGCATCTGCTTCCGGTGTTAGCGGCTTTAACAACGTTTATCCAATATAAAATGAGTACAACAGAGCTCGCTGCTTCAAATCCGCAAATCAAAATGATGGGTTATGTGATGCCGATCATTATCTTATTCTCGGCATGGAAGCTTGCTGCCGTTCTGCCTCTTTATTGGATGGTCGGGAATGTGTTTTTAACGATTCAAAATGTGGTGCTGCAGAAACGGAAGAAGAAAGCAGCTTCTGCTAGTTTGTAATAAGAAAACGACCAGATTTTTTTAATCTCTGGTCGTTTTTTATGTTCGTATGATGCACCCTTTATGCCGCGTGTTTTTTGCGCAATCTTTTGTTCCGAATCTCTTCAACAGCACCAGATCCTAAGAGGACACCTGTGATGATAAGCAGAAATCCGAAAACATGCTGAAACAAGATCTGTTCACCTAAAAAGAGATACGCACCCACAAGAGCGAAAAATGGATTCAGGTTAATAAAGATGGAAGCTTCTGATGCTCCGATTTTACCGATGGCCTCATTATAGAGCATATGACCGACTGCTGTCGCAATACAAGCTGAAGCGAAATAGATCAGCCATAGCGAAACGGTCGAATTCTCAACAACTCCTGCAAATCCTTGTGGCTCTTCGATCAATCCGATTACGATCAGGAACAGTGAACCGATCACCATCATGTAGCCGGTCATGAGTCGTGGATCTAACGTGTGCGCCACGCGCTTGATTAGGATAAAACTTACAGCTTGCGTGAGAACAGATAATAAAATGTATCCATCACCGAACGAGATCCCTGCTACCTGACTGTTTCCTTCTAAAACGATGAATGCAACACCTGAGAACCCGAGAAGAAGTCCGATCGATTTTAAGAGCGTAAGAGGTGTTCCTAAAAACGAGATGGCAAGAATAGTCGTTAGAAGTGGCGACATTCCCATGATCAACCCGCCGTTCGTGGCTGTTGTTTCGGTTAAGCCGATGGATAGAAAATAATGATGCGCAACAACATTAAAGATGGACGCTAGAAAGACATACCAAAACTCTTTTTTTGTAAGCCAGCGAACTTTTTTTATTATAGAGAGAAGCAGAAATACGGTTAAGCCCGCAGTTAGAACACGAATTCCAGTGATTGTAACAGGCAAAAAGTTCGTAACCAAAATTTTCGTCGCGGTTACGTTTAACCCCCACACCACCATCACTAGGAATAAAATCACATACGTCCGATACGCTTTCATTATGTCATCTTCTTTCTTCTGCTTTTTACTTCATAAAGTAAAGTATTTCAATGATTTTAATTTCCATTGTACAGCATTCAAAGTGGATTTACAGGTAAAAAGCTTACAAATTTTAGATTGAGGCGAAATGACCATATCTACTTTAAAAGGTAGTCTGCTATAGTGGGAGAAAAAGATTTTGAAGTTGTTGATAAAGGGTCTGTCAGGCTACATATTGTCGAATCGCCTTTATTTTTGATTTTAGACTTAATTGGGAGCTGTTTAGACTTAATGCGTGGCTGATTAGACTTAATCTGCTATGAAAACGACCTTATTGAACCCCCAAACGACTTAATCTCAAAAAAAGAGGTGAACCTCACCATGCAAAGAGTTAACCCGTATGTACTTTTAGTGATCGCAAACTTAATATGGGGCGGGAATTTTGTGATTGGACGTGCGATAGCGAGCAGTTTACCGCCAGTAACACTCTCTTTTTTGCGATGGTGTACCGCATTTCTCATTTTTCTTCCGTTCGCAGTCCCATTTTTACGAAAAGAATGGCCGATGCTAAAAAAACACTGGCAAGTCGTCCTTATCTTATCGATCACTGGGATCACGGGCTTTAACACGCTTTTATACATTGCCCTGCACTATACGACGTCAATAAATGCATCCATCGTTAACACATCAACACCGATTCTGCTCTTCCTATTGTCGTTTGTTTTTCTCAAAGAGAAGCTTAACACCAAACAAATGGCAGGAGCGTTACTTTCACTCGTTGGACTTCTATTTATTATCTCAAAAGGCTCAATCACCGTTTTACTGCAGCTGTCGTTTAATAAAGGTGACTTGATCGTGATTGGGGCTGTTATCTGCTGGAGTATTTATTCGCTTCTTATTCGAAGATATGCGGGGATTCTCCCTACATACAGCACGTTTGTTGTAACGGCATTTCTTGGCATCCTCATCTTGCTGCCATTTTCAATAGTAGAGATGCAAACTAAAGAAATTGTATGGTCATTAGCTACTATCGCAACCATTCTTTATACGGGAATCTTTGCATCGATCGTTGCGTTCATGTCCTGGAATACAGCGGTAGAGCGGGTGGGGCCGAGTAAAGCTGGAGTCTTTTTGAACCTGATCCCTGTGTTTGCTGCGATCTTTGCTGTTCTTTTTATCGACGAATCGCTCGCATGGTATCAAGCAGCTGGAGGTGTGCTCGTTATACTAGGTGTTTTTATCTCAACACGCGTTACAAAAAAAGAAAAGCATATACAAAAGGCAAGTAGAAGCGTTAAAGTGATAAGTAAATAATTTACAAAATTAACGAAACTTTTCTTATGATTCACTCGTATTAGAATGTGAAAAGAGAGAGTTATGATAGGAGGAATTGGGGAGCACATGACAACACATACGTTAGAACTTAAGAACTTAACGAAAAAGATCAAAGGCAAGACCATTGTGGATGATCTATCGTTTTCTGTAAGAGAAGGTGAGATTTTCGGTCTTCTCGGTCCGAACGGAGCGGGTAAGACGACAACGATTCGAATGATCGTTGGGCTGATCTCTATTACGGACGGAGACGTTCTGATTAACGGTGACAACATTCGAGGTAACTTTGAAAAAGCGATGGAACGCGTTGGTGCAATCGTTGAAAACCCGCAGCTGTACGATTATATGACAGGCTATAAAAACCTCATGCAATATGCGAGGATCATGCCGGATGTGACAAAGGAAAGAATTGACGAAGTCATTGAACTCGTTGATTTGAAGTACGCGATTCACGATAAAGTAAAAACATACTCGCTTGGTATGAGACAGCGACTGGGTGTAGCTCAGGCACTTTTACATAAGCCGAACGTGTTAATCCTGGACGAACCGACGAACGGACTCGATCCACAAGGAATTTATGATCTTCGTAACTATTTGCGTCTGCTAGCAAACAATGGAACTTCTGTAATCGTATCTTCACACATGCTTGCTGAGATGCAGATGATGTGCGACCGTGTTGCCATTATTCAAAATGGAAAACTGGTCCGTATCGATGAAATTCTAAACCAGGAAGACGAAGCCGATGTGAAGGTTCACTTCCAAATCGAAGGCGACGTTTCGCAGGCAACACAAGTACTTATCAAAATGAACGAAGAGCTGAACGTCACAGAGTCGGGACAGGAACTAATTGTCCAAACATCGGACGTACGATCCATTGCAGAACTTAATAAACAACTTGTTCTAGCAGGCGTGCTCGTTGTGGGGATCCAACGCAAAACGAAGACGCTCGAAGAACGATTCTTAGAAATGACAAAGAAAGGGGGAGATCTGAATGAAGTGGCTATCCCTGTTAACGAATGAGTGGATTAAAATCTTTAGCCGCATGCGCACATGGATCTTCCTTGCCATTCCAATCGTTATCATTATCGGTATCGCTGTTTATGACAAAGCAACAACAGATGTTGAAGTAAATGAAAATTGGAAGCAAGAACTGACGCAAACTGTTAAGGATGACCAAAAAGCGCTGGATGAAGCAAAGAAAAACAACGATAATGAAATCTATATCGATATGTTAGAATCAAACATCAAGCAGAACGAATACGCCATCGCTAATGATATCTCTCCTTATGAAACAACTGCATGGCAGTTCATGAAAGACATGGCTTGGATCTCAATCTTTATCGGTTTGTTTGTAATCGTAGTGGCTAGTGATATCGTATCGAATGAATTTGCAAAAGGGACGATCAAGATGCTTCTGATCCGCCCTTATAGCAGGTGGAAGATTCTTTTATCTAAATTCGTTGCCACGCTTGGCTTTGCGTTCTTGATGTGGCTCGTTGTCATCTTAGTGACATGGCTCGTTGGTGGCCTTGCCTATGGATTTGGAGGCATGGATCAGTCGTACTTGATCACAGCAGAAGATGGGCAAGTGAAAGAAAGACTGATCGTGGAGTACGTGTTTGCTAACATTGGAGTAGAATTTATCGAATTAACAACACTCGTAGCCATGTCATTCATGATCTCAACTCTGTTCATGAGTAACTCGGTCGCAATCGGAGTGGCAATGTTTACGATGTTTGCCGGAAACATTATTGTTACACTTCTTGCTACAAAAGACTGGGTAATCTACACATTGTTCGCCAATATGGACCTTAGTGTATTGATCGATGGACAGAACCAGATGGTTAAGGATTTAACGCTGCCGTTCTCCATTAGTGTGCTCGCGGTATACACGGTGATCATGCTCGCGATTACGTTTACGGTTTTCCAAAAGCGCGATGTAAAAGCTTAATAGAACGAGTAAGAGGCTGACTCTCGTATCAGCCTCTTTACTTTATTTTTCGCTCTTTTCTAAAAGATTGTTGCTTTGTACCCATGTCACCTTTGACAATTGATTGAAGTGGAAGGTGCGAGACTCCTACGGGACAGGCGGGCAGCTGAGACACTTAAGAGTGAAACGTACGAATGTGGCTCAGCGCCTGCCCCGTGGAAAGCGAGCAACCTAGAACGGAAATCAACACTTCCAAGAGCAACAAGGTTTACGAAAACAGCCTTATTTTTTTAACAATACAGGCTGCTTTTCCATAAAAACAAAGATGGTTTCTTCAAAGTCTAATTTATGGGTTTTAAACACCTTGTAACCTAGCTTTTCATAAAAAGAGATATTCTTAACGCTTTTGCTGCCGGTGTATAATTCGTAACGATATCCAACGAACAATTGCTCAATCTCCTGTACTAACTTTCTTCCGATACCTCTGTTTTGAAAGTGGGGATGGACCATGAGCTTACCTATATAACATGTTCCTCCGGCTTCATGAGCTTTGACAGAGCCAATAATGTTACCGTTAAATAGATACTTTAGTACGTGGTGAGTTCTTATGCTTTCTTCCACATCATCAACTGATTGTTTAAGAGGTTCGATATCAAAGTTATCGTATAATTCAGCCTCACTCACATAAGCCATTTTTTGTAACACAAGTATTTCAGCAGCATCAAGAACAGTAGCTTTTTTAATCATTTCCATAACATGACTCCTGACATGATTAATTTTAGATATAATATTCCGTATAGAGTCACTTTATCCTTCATGGAAAACATGAGTGCAGAAAAGACATACATCAAAAGGGAGACGGAAATTGGAAACACAACCAAAACAAAAAGAAGATTTGAAAGGTTTAGGAGGATGGCTGCTATTAGTAGGAGCGGGACTACTTTTAGCTTTGCCGTTTAAACTAAATGCTGTACAAGTGGGATTTGATGCGATCCAAGGTTATAAATTCAATTCGTTATTATTAAAGTACGTTGTATATGGAGAATTAATCTTTAATATTGGATTGATCGGATTGAATATCTATCTTCTCTATCTATTTTTTACGAAGAAGAAAGCGTTCGTAAAGACGTGGGTATTTTTGCTTCAGATCACGTTAATCTTTGCGGTTCTAACAGATATTCTGCTTCTGTTTGTAGATGAAGTGAATACAGGAACGCCTTTTGTAAACTCAGCTTCTGCTCTATTAGCGTTTTTCATCTGGTCCACGTATGCAAAGAAATCGTGGCGCGTTCACAATACATTTGTAAATTAGACTCTAAAAAAGGACAAGGGCATCTGCTCCTGTCCTTTCTTCTATATATCTCCTATCCAATAACTCTATCTCTACGCTTTTTGTGATTGAAATTGGTCTTCTTCTGTAGATCCTTTAAGAGCTGTTGTTGAAGCTGTACCACCCGAAACGAGCTGTGTGACTTCATCAAAATAGCCTGTTCCTACTTCACGCTGGTGGCGCGTTGCCGTATAGCCATCGATCTCACTATCAAACTCTCTTTGCTGCAACTCAGAATAAGCACCCATGCCTCTCGCTTTATAGCCCTTTGCTAGCTCAAACATGCTATGGTTCAGCGCGTGGAAACCAGCCAACGTTACGAACTGGAACTTATAGCCCATCGCTGCAAGCTGCTGCTGGAAAGTTTCAATTGTTGCGTCATCCAGTTTCTTTTTCCAGTTAAAAGAAGGAGAACAGTTGTAAGCTAATAGTTTACCAGGGAACTGCTCATGGATTGCATCGGCAAAACGCTGCGCTTGCTCGAGGTTTGGTTCACTCGTTTCGCACCAGATCAAATCCGCATAAGGTGCATAGGCAAGACCGCGTGCGATCGCTTGATCAAGGCCAGCGTTTGTACGGTAAAAGCCTTCAGCAGTTCGCTCACCTGTAATAAAAGCGCGGTCGACTGGATCGATGTCACTCGTGATCAAATCTGCCGCATCAGCATCAGTACGTGCGATCAAAATTGTTGGTGTTCCCATCACATCTGCCGCCAGACGAGCTGAGATTAAGTTACGTACAGCCGTCATTGTCGGCAATAGTACTTTTCCACCTAGATGTCCGCACTTTTTCTCAGAAGATAGCTGATCTTCAAAGTGAACAGCCGACGCTCCAGACTCAATCATGCCTTTCATCAGCTCAAAAACGTTCAGTTGTCCGCCAAAACCAGCTTCTGCATCTGCAACGATCGGAAGGAAGTAATCGACTTCGTTTCCACCTTCCATGTGCTGAATCTGATCAGCGCGCTGAAGAGCAGAGTTGATGCGTTTTACCACGTGTGGCACAGAGTTTGCTGGATATAAACTTTGGTCAGGATACATGTTTCCAGAAAGGTTGGCATCTGCTGCGACCTGCCAACCGCTTAAGTATACGGCTTTCAGACCTGCCTTTGCTTGCTGAACCGCCTGATTGCCAGTTAGTGCTCCTAAAGCGTTTACATATGTTTCGTTTTGAAGGAGATCCCAAAATTTTTCGGAGCCCTTTTTAGCAAGTGTATGCTCGATATCGATGGACCCGCGTAAGCGAATAACCTCTTCTGCTGTATAAGGACGCTGAACTCCTGACCAGCGCTCTTCGTTTTGCCACATATCCTGTAATTTTTCCACACGTGATTGATTCATTAATCTCTCTCCTTAGGGTTTATTAGTTTTTTGTGAGTTGATGATTCTTAGACATGATTAGATAAATCTCTTAATGCAATTGGAACGCGGGCATTTTGAGATATTAAGAATTTTGGTTCTACGGTACGTGTTTTTATAATTGTTACACGTTCGCTCAAACAGGACACTGTTTCGCTCCAAAAACACCTCACTTCACTCAAAAAGTCAGTTGTTTCGCGCACAAACACTATCGTTTCGCTCGGTAAAGCCCTTATTTCTTCTTCTCACAAGGTTAGGGGTTCTATAAACGGGCTGATACTCCATGAAATGGGTTAATCATTCATTAATTAATATGAAAATCTAAAAGTTGGAACAAAAAATTGATAAAAAGATATACCTACAAAACCTCATAACCTCGATTGGTCAAGAAATCTTGAAACTCATCATTACGAATCAGCTCATCAAACAACGCAACTGCTTCCATAAAACGACCTGAATTGAATGACTCCTCATTCATTCCTTGCTTCAACTTTTGAACTTCCTGCAACTTTAGTTCCTCTACCAGCTCGAACGTCACTTTGCGTCCGTCGTGTAAAATGCCTTTCGGGTGTCTGATCCATTGCCATACTTGAGCTCGTGAGATTTCTGCCGTAGCTGCATCTTCCATGAGATGGTTGATTGGTGCAGCTCCTTTACCTCTCAGCCAAGAAGCAATGTATTGAATGCCGACACTAATGTTGACGCGCAAACCTTCTTCTGTGATTTCGCCTTCTGGTACAGCCACTAAATCATCAGCCGTTACGACTACATCTTCACGTTTTCGATTGATCTGATTAGGCGTTGGCATGATGCGGTCAAATACTTCCATAGCAACAGGCACGAGTCCCGGATGGGCAACCCATGTCCCGTCATGACCGTCAGAAGCCTCGCGCTCTTTGTCAGCACGAACTTTTTCAAAAGCAACGGCATTCGCAGCTTCATCGTTTTTAATTGGAATCTGAGCAGCCATTCCACCGATCGCAGGAGCGTTTCGTTTATGGCACGTTTTTATGGCCAAAAGAGAATACGATCTCATGAACGGAACAGTCATTGTAACGAGCGAGCGATCAGGGAGAATGACGTGTGGCTGATTACGGAACTTCTTAATATAGCTGAAAATATAATCCCATCTGCCACAGTTAACGCCCGCGGAATGTTCACGAAGTTCGTATAAAATTTCGTCCATCTCAAAAGCCGCGACAATAGTTTCGATTAGTACAGTTGCCTTAACTGTACCTCTTGGAATTCCAAGCTGTTCTTGGGCGTAAATAAACACATCGTTCCAAAGGCGAGCTTCTTTATGACTTTCCATTTTAGGAAGATAGAAATAAGGTCCAGACCCATTTTCGATCAGTGTCTTTGCATTGTGGTAAAAATAAAGGCCAAAATCTACTAAGCTACCAGACATCGGTTCGTTGTCGACAACAATATGTTTTTCTTCAAGATGCCAGCCACGTGGACGTACGATGAGCGTGGCGGTCTTTTCGTTCAATGTATACGTTTTTCCGTTTCCATTATCAAAAGAAATGGAGCGGTTAACGGCATCCTTTAAGTTGATCTGACCATCAATCGTGTTCTCCCAAGTAGGAGAGTTGGAATCTTCGAGATCTGCCATAAAAAGCTTAGCTCCTGAGTTGAGCGCGTTGATCACCATCTTCCGGTCAACAGGCCCTGTGATCTCTACTCGTCGGTCTTGAAGATCTTGTGGAAGTGGTGAGATGGTCCAATCACTGTTACGGATATGTTCGGTTTCCGGTAAAAAGGTGGGCATGATCCCAGCATCTATTTCACTTTGCCTCGCTTTACGTTGTTTCAGAAGTTCTTTGCGGGTGTTATTAAAGTGATGGTGCAATGATTTTAAGAAAAGAATGCTACCTGGTGTTAATATTTTTTCATACGCTGGGGTAATGTCGCCTAACACTTGTAGATTAGTAGTTTCAATTGTCACTTATTACACAGTCCTTTCTAAACATGTTATTAAACAGATGTATTTAAAATATTATTGTTATATAACAGAAGAGGTAAAAAAATTTACCTCTCGTGTTTTCCCATGCAGCGCTCGCACTCATAAAGATAAGATTCATGTTGTTCCTCGATCACACATCCACATTCCGAACACGTCTTCTTAGGAATATTACGGTGAAGCTCCAAGTAATTTTTCATTTTAAATTCCTCCTGTTTTGTTTTTGATTTGATTATAATGCATTGTATTATAACAGTTTATTTTTTGCAACACCTGTTTTATAACATTTTCTTGTTTTTTATAAAATTGAGTCATCTGTCCAACTGTTTATCCTTGTTATGACGGGGTTTCTTGGAATGTGTTAAATATTTTAAAACTGTTGTAATACAGGGTGAACACATTGCATTTTTAGCCCTTATTTGAATTTTGAGAAAATAACGCTTACAATGAATTCATTCAATGTAAGCGTGGTGATTGATTTGAAAATAGATGATACAGATCGAAAAATATTAGAGCTGCTAACACAAGACGGCAGAATGTCTTACGCAGAGATCGGTAAGGAATTAAGCCTTTCCCGCGTATCTGTTCGCGAACGTGTTAATCAGATGAGAAAAGCGGGAGTAATAGAAAAGTTCAGTGTGGTGATTGACTCAGAAGCAGCAGGAAAGACCGTTTCAGCTTTCTTTGAAGTGGACTGTGAACCAGCCTATTTAGTAAAAGTAGCAGAAAAACTCGTGAATAATCCAAGTGTCGCAAGCTGCTACCAGATGACAGGGCCAAGCACATTACATATGCACGTATTGGTAGAAGATTTTCCTTCGTTAGAGAAGTTTATCAATAATGAACTGTATGGCATCAAAGGTATTTCGAGAGTAGAATCACATATTCTACTCAGAAGATTCAAGAGCCGATCAGGACTAAAACTATAGAGCTGTTTTTATAAACTTTGTTGCTTTTGGAAGTGTTAATTTCCGTTCCAGGTTGCTCGCTTTCCACGGGGCAGGCGCTGAGCCACATTCGTACGTTTCACTCTTAAGTGTCTCAGCTGTCTAGTTGCTGTGGCTAGCCCCTCGAGGTCAAAAGTTTAACGGTCAAGAAGGCAAAGTGCGCCTTCATGGCCCATTCAACTTTTGCTTGTCGGGGCTGAACGAGCCACTTCCACTTTTCAAACTGCCCGCCTGTCCCGTAGGAGTCTCGCATCTTCCACTCCAATCAATCGTCAAAGGTGACAAGGAGTTTAAAGCGACAACCTTTTAGAAAAGAACGAACTATAAAGAATACAAAGAGGATTCGAATGGACAGCTATCCATTTCGAATCCTCTTTTATTATTTCAGTTAACTGCTATATGCGTTTCAGAAAATACTAGGTTCTACTAGAAATAATGAAAAAATTACTATTTACATCATTTGTATTTTTGTTATAACAGACTAGTATGGTAGTTTGAGGTTAAGAAAATCCAATGTGTAGCCCTTAATGATAGCTAAGAAAGGACAATATAATGAGTTGGAATGACGATCATAACGTAAAACGAGAAAAAACGAAATTCTTAACGAAAATAGGCTGTTTTTTCAGTGTAGTCACTTTAGGACTTTTTGTTGTAATAGTAATAGCTTGGTTTATTTCATCTTCTCAAGAAACTCAGTTAAAGGTTAGCCGTTCTCCTAATAAAACAAACTCAATTGAGATTGTTAAGAAAGATGATTTTCCCGACCCTACTATAAGAATTAATTACGATAACAAAAGCATTATGAAAACAAATATACCAGACAAAATTACTGTGGAATGGAAAAATGATTATGAAGCTGTAGTCATTCTTACCAAGCAAGGAAGAGTACCAGAAACTATTAAAATAAAGTTTAAACCATAGAAGATTGAAATTAATGTTTAACGAAAAGCATCGATTCAAGCTGCTAATTGCTAGCTAGATTTTGTCACTCACACCCTCCCCCTTGGAGATCAGAGCCCCGAAGCGTCCAAAGCGGAATGGGGCTCACCATTCGCCTCGTATAAAAGCAAAGCACCTGAAACGAAAATTTACTGCATTCAACACCTCACATCAATACCCACCAATCAAATAACCATCATGAAACAAACCCAACTAGGTGCATCTTCCTATCTCGAAAACGTTTAGTAGTGCATTAGTTTATGTCAACTTACATAGGTACGGGAACAAAGAACCAAATTATGATTTTATATAGAAAATATTCTGAATATATTTTATAATCAGAAACAATATAAAACGTTTGTTAGTTTATATTTGATTTTTGGTTAACAAACGGAGGTCATTTCTGCTTAATTGTACCGAAAAAGTGAAAAAAGGGGAGAGGTGAAGAGAAAATGGCAGGTTTGATTGTAAGGCGTGTTTTTCAGCTAGTGCTCTTATTAATCGGTATTTCATTCATTGTTTTTATGAGTATGCATATTGCGCCAGGTGATCCGGCAAGTATTATCGGCGGACCGACGGCGACTCAAGAAGACGTTGAAGCGATCAGAGAAAATCTTGGACTAAATGAGCCGTTGCTCGCTCAATATTTCGATTACTTAAAAGGCATTTTTGCAGGTGACTTAGGGTTCTCTTATCAGACAAAACAAGCGGTGTCAGAAGCGATTATCGACCGTTTCCCAAACACACTGAACCTGGCTATCGCAAGCATTATTGTTGCGATTGTAATCGGTGTAACGGCAGGAATCATATCAGCATTAAAGCATAACACTTGGTTTGACGGATTGAGTACCATTATTGCTCTCGGGGGAATCTCCATTCCTAACTTTTGGTTAGGTGCCATATTAATCCTTATTTTCGCCGTTAACCTTCAATGGTTTCCTGTTGGAGGATTAACCGAACCGTTCTGGACCATCGAAGGAATGAAACAACTCGCACTTCCTGCTATTACTCTTGGGACAGGCTCAGCCGCCATGATCGCTAGAATGAGTCGATCGGCGATGTTGGAAGTTATCCGAGCAGATTATGTAAGAACGGCTAGGGCGAAAGGCGTTCGTGAAAAAACAGTCATCATGATGCATTGTCTTCGAAACGCAATGATCCCTGTGATTACAGTGATCGGCTTGAATTTTGGTTTCTTACTTGGAGGCACCATTATTACAGAATCTGTTTTTGCCATCAATGGGGTTGGCAGGCTCATGATTGAGTCTATTGCAGCTCGTGATTTCCCGATGGTTCAAGGATCGGTTCTTCTTGTAGCCACACTGTTCGTTTTAGTGAACTTAATTGTCGATATCGTATACGCCTTTATTGATCCAAGAATCAGTTACGAATAAACGCGAAGGGGGGATAACATGTCAACGGAAGTAGTAACACAGCAGTTACCGTCACATAAGAAAAAGAAAGAGTTTGCGCTTTTCAAAACGTGGAAACGGCTCATCAAGAATAAGATGGCTATCGTCGGTCTCGTCATCATTGCTTTTCAGCTGTTTATGGCTCTTGCAGCTCCAGTCATCGTAGGAGTGGATCCGAACAAACAGAACTTGGAACTGAGTGAACTGCCAATTGGAACAGAAGGACATTGGCTAGGAACAGATAATTATGGACGAGATATCTGGAGCAGAATCGTATATGGGGCGAGGATCTCGTTGTTAGTAGGAATCGGTGCTGTAACTCTTGGTTTAGTGGGCGGAGTCGTACTTGGCTTACTATCTGGTTACTATAGAAGACTCGACGGCATCATTATGAGGTTCGTAGATTTAATGTTTGCTTTTCCTGGTATTCTGCTAGCTATGCTGATCATCGCGATCTTAGGGACAAGCCTTGTGAACGTCGTAATTGCGATCAGTATCTGGTCGATTCCAACGTGTGCGCGTATCGTCCGCGGAAGTGTTCTCTCCATTAAGAAGCAAGAGTACATTATCGCGATGCGATCACTTGGAGCAAGTGACCTTCGGATCATGGTCAGGCATGTCCTTCCCAATTGTATGGCTCCTATTATCGTCTTTGCGACGATGAGGATGGCAACTGCGATTCTATCAACGGCATCATTAAGTTTCCTAGGCTTAGGGGCACAGCCGCCAACGCCTGAATGGGGTGCAATGATTGCTGCAGGACAGGAGTACATGTGGACATCACCTCATATGATCGTGATTCCGGGTATTGCCATCATGCTAGTTGTGTTTGCGTTTAATGTTGTCGGTGATGCGCTTCGTGACGCATTAGATCAAGGAATGAGTTTAGACAAATAAGAGGGGGATATGACGTATGGGAAAAAAGTGGTTTGCTAGTTTGCTAACGGTTCTTTTTGTATTGTCACTGGCTTTAGTAGGTTGCAGCAGCAATTCTTCATCAGGCGGAAGTGCAGGGAAAGCTGAACAAGAGCTAACCTATGCAACGACTTCTAAAGTGGTAGGTCTATCACCAATCCTAACAAACGATTCTGTTTCATCTACAGTGATCGAACAGATCTATGAAACGTTATTTGTTCGAGATAATAAAGGCGAAATCGTTCCACACCTTGCAGAATCCTATGAAAACCCAGACGAAAACACGTGGGTGATCAAGTTGAAGAAAGATATAAAATTTCACGATGGGACTCCGTTCAACGCAGAATCTGTTAAATACACGTTTGATAAATTAAAAGATCCAAAGACAGCAGCACCCCGTGCATCACTTTTAGCACCAGTATCATCCATCGAAGTTCAGGACGAACATACGGTTGTTTTAAAAACAGAGAAGCCATATGGACCGATGCTTGCGGCCTTAACACACTCAAATGCGGCCATCGTATCTCCAACAGCTGATCAAAAGCAAGATCTTATGAAAGATCCAGTAGGAACAGGACCATTTACGTTCTCTGAAAAAGTAAACGGCGATGACATCGTACTCGTGAAGAACAAGGACTATTGGCAGAAGCCGGCCAAACTCAAAAAGCTAACGTTTACAGTCGTTCCTGAAGTATCAACCGCGATCTCTATGCTGCAGACAGGAAAAGTTCAGTTGATCGATGGGCTGGCGCCTGAACTGATGCCGCGTCTAGAGAAGATTAAGAACGTTGATATTCAGAAGAAAGATGGAACACCCGTTTACTACTTGGCATTTAACATGGAAAAGGCACCGATGAACGACTTAAAGTTCAGACAAGCGGTTTCTCAAGCGATCAATCGTGAAGGATACTTGAAAAAGTTAAATGGTCTCGGAGTTTACTCGAACAGCTTCATCGGACCAGAAGTTTTTGGGCATAACGAAAGCAGTGATAAGGGACCAAAATTTGATCAGGCAGAAGCGAAGAAACTTGTGAAAGATAACGGGTTTGATAAAAAAGAGATTAAAATACTAGCTGCTAATACAAGTCAGTATATGAACATGGCTGAAGTCATTCAGTCACAGTTAAAAGAAGCGGGGATAAACGCAAACATCGAGACGATCGAGTGGGGTACTTACCTGGATGTTTCGAAAAAAGGTGACTTTGATATTACGATTGCCGGCTGGTCGAACGTTACAGGAGATGGAAGTGAATTATTGTTTCCACGACTTCATTCTGCAAACATTGATGCGACAAACTTAAGCCGTTATAAAGATGCTGAGCTCGATAAGCTGATCGATCAATCTCGTTCTGTTGTGGATCAAGAACAGCGTAAGGAAATCTTAACAAAAGCAGATGAATATGTGATGACACAGCTGCCGGTTCTGCCGATCTACCATGGCATCGCGTCAGCCGCTTACGATAAATCTGTTAAAGGCTTTGAGATGGAACCTACAGGACAGTGGTCATTATACGGCGTTTATAGAGAGTAGGGATGGATGATGAAAGAGACTGTTTTAGAGGTAAAAGATCTAGTGACAACGTTTAAATCAGCGGACGGTCCATTGCCGGCTGTCCGTGGCGCTTCTTTTTCGGTGAAAAAAGGAGAAACACTCTGTATCGTTGGAGAGTCGGGCTGTGGTAAAAGTATCACAGCTCTTTCTATCATGGGACTTCTGCCATCAAACGGACGTATAACAGATGGTTCAATCTCGTTTAATAATAAGAATTTAGCTTCCATGTCTCCAAAAGAGATGCAAAAGCTGCGCGGAAACGATGTTTCGATGATCTTTCAGGAACCGATGACAGCCTTGAATCCTGTTTTTACAGTAGGATTTCAAATTCGTGAACCGTTGATGATTCATCAAAAACTATCAAAAAAACAAGCGCATGCAAGAGGGGTCGAGCTATTGAAGATGGTTGGAATTCCGTCGCCAGCAGAACGAATGAACCAATTTCCGCATGAATTGAGCGGCGGGATGAGACAGCGGGTCATGATCGCGATCGCACTATCATGCAATCCGTCTCTGTTGATCGCTGACGAACCGACAACAGCACTTGATGTGACCATTCAGGCTCAAATCATCGACCTTCTGAACGATTTGAAAGAACAACTCGACATGAGCATGATTATGATCACGCATGATATGGGAGTTGTCGCCGAGATTGCTGATCGAGTGATCGTGATGTATGCAGGAGAAATAATTGAAGAAGGCCGTGTGGAAGAAATCTTTGATAATCCACAGCATCCTTATACAAAAGGATTGTTAGCTTCTGTACCTAATGTTGATGATCCTGAATTTGATCTGAAGCCGATCGCAGGATCGATGCCGATGCTAAATGAGCAGATTCCGGGATGCCGTTTTCATCCACGCTGTCCGTATGCTTTTAATAAATGTATGGAACAATCTCCAAGTACGTTTCATGTTACAGATATACAGAGTGTAAGATGCTGGCTGCAAGAAGAGGGGGTCGAACAGAATGGCGGTAGACGAGCAAGTTCTTTATAGCGTTAAAAATGTAAAAAAGCACTTTCCTGTGAGAGGCGGCATCCTGCAGCGGGTAAAGAACCATGTGAAGGCAGTTGACGGTATCACGCTTGATATTTATAAAGGAGAGACACTGGGCGTTGTTGGTGAATCTGGCTGCGGCAAATCGACGCTCGGAAGAACGATCCTTGGACTTGAATCGCTGACAGAAGGAGAACTCGTCTTTAACGGGAATAACATTAGTAACTATTCATCGAGACAATTAAAGCCTTATAAAAAAGAGATGCAGATGATTTTTCAGGATCCGTATGCCTCACTTAACCCAAAACAGCGGATTGGTGATGCGCTAGAAGAAGCGCTCATCATCCATACGAATCTATCCTCTTTAGAACGGAGAGAAAAGGTCCTTCAACTTTTAAACGAGGTTGGTCTAAAAGAAGAACACTATGAGCGCTATCCGCACGAATTTAGCGGCGGTCAGCGCCAGCGAATCGGGATAGCACGTGCGATCTCGATCAATCCATCCTTTATCGTATGTGATGAACCTGTGTCAGCATTAGATGTTTCCGTCCAAGCACAAGTGATCAAACTTTTACGCGATCTTCAAGAAAAGCATGGCCTAACCTATCTATTTGTGTCGCATGACCTTGGTGTAGTGCGTCACCTATGCAATCGAGTACTCGTTATGTACCTCGGTCAGATGGTGGAACTCGCACCTGTTCATAAGCTGTACGAAAATCCAACACATCCATACACAGAGGCGTTATTGTCTGCCATACCAAGACCGACTGTTGGGAGAAAGAGAGAACGTATCCGGTTAAAAGGCGATCTGCCTAGTCCTTCTAATCCACCAACCGGATGTCCGTTCCACACGCGTTGTCCTATCGCTAAAGAACATTGTTCAACAGAAAAACCCGCATGGCGCGAAATTGATGAAGGTCATTTTATCGCCTGCCACGAAAGGTGAGAAGCATGAATCAAACGATACAGGATACACAACAAAAACTTCAGTACAATGCCCTTCATAACCCTTATCATTCAGATCGGATGAGCGTTTTTTCGAAAAAAGGGATGGTTGCGACGAGTCAGCCCCTCGCCGCACAAGCTGGGCTTGATATGTTAAAAAAGGGTGGAAATGCGGTTGACGCAGCCATTGCCACCGCAGCTTGTCTAACGGTCGTTGAGCCAACATCGAACGGGATCGGTGGGGATGCGTTCGCCCTCGTCTGGATGAATGGTGAATTGCATGGCTTGAACTCGAGCGGTCCCGCACCGAGAAGCATCTCCATCGAAGAAGTGAAGAAAGCGGGACATGATAACATGCCGAAGTTCGGCTGGCTACCGGTTACAGTTCCAGGTGCGCCCGCTGCATGGGCGGAACTTTCCAACCGATTTGGCAAGCTTCCGTTTAAGGAAGTGCTGCAACCTGCGATCTCATACGCCGAAGAAGGTTATCCTTTGACGCCTATTCTCGGTAAGTACTGGCGCAAAGCATATGAAACGTACAAGCGGGAATTAAAAGGCGAAGAGTTTGAGAGCTGGTTCCAAACCTTTGCACCAGACGGACGCGCGCCAGAAGTAGGCGAGATTTGGCGCTCACCTCACCATGCTAGTACATTACGGGAGATCGCAGAAACGAAATCAGAATCCTTTTATAGAGGAACACTTGCACAAAAAATAAGCGAGGCGTCAGAAGCGCACGGCGGATTTCTCCGAAGTGAGGATCTCGCTACCTTTTATCCCGAGTGGGTGAAACCGATCAGTGTGAACTATAGAGGATACGATGTTTGGGAAATTCCGCCGAACGGCCAAGGAATCGTTGCACTCATGGCACTCAACACGCTAAAAGGATATGATTTTACCGAAAAAGAATCAGCCGAAACGTATCATAAACAGATCGAAGCCATCAAACTAGCCTTTGTGGATGCGAAAAAATATGTAACAGACCCACTCAGGATGAATGTATCTGTTGAAGGATTGTTGTCGGAGAGCTATGCTGCAAAACGAAGAGACCTGATTGATAATGAAGCTCTTCAGCCAGAACCCGGCACACCGCCAAGTGGTGGGACGGTCTATCTTGCAACGGCAGACGAAGAAGGCAATATGGTCTCGTTCATTCAGAGCAACTACATGGGGTTCGGTTCTGGCGTAGTCGTTCCTGAAACAGGAATCGGCCTGCAGAATAGAGGACATGATTTTTCATTGGATCCAGATCACGATAACGCACTCGCTCCAGGTAAAAAGACGTATCATACGATTATTCCTGGCTTCTTAACGAAGAATGGAAAAGCCGTTGGTCCTTTCGGTGTGATGGGAGGCTACATGCAGCCTCAAGGTCACGTGCAGGTTGTGATGAACACGGTTGATTTTCATCTGAACCCGCAAGCCGCACTAGATGCGCCACGCTGGCAGTGGATGGAGGATAAGAAAGTTCTAGTCGAACGCTCACTTCCGTCGCATATTGTTGATGATCTAGCGAGAAGAGGTCATGACGTTCAAGTGGCTGCAGATTCAGGGAACTTTGGTCGAGGACAGATCATTTGGAGAGACCCAGAGACTGGTGTATTAGCAGGTGGAACGGAAGGAAGAACAGATGGATCGATCGCTGCATGGTAACCTACTAAACTCAACTAAGAATAAAGGACTGATCATATGACGTATCTCAACTTGTTTCTTGCCTTCTTTCGGTCGGGCATGCTGGGGTATGGGGGAGGTCCTTCTTCCATCCCGTTGGTTCATAAAGAAGTAGTCGGAAAATACAAATGGATGAACGACGAAGAATTTGGAGATGTGTTGGCACTAGGAAACACGCTGCCTGGTCCGATCGCAACCAAAATGGCAGGTTACATCGGATATCGTGTAGCGGGCATTATTGGTCTCTTCGTTGCATTATTAGCGACAATTCTGCCGACCATTATTCTCATGATACTTCTATTAACCTCGCTCCGAGAATTTAAGGATCAACCATGGGTAGAAGGCATGACAAAAGGAGTCATTCCCGTTGTCGCTGTGATGCTCGCTGTCCTAACGTGGCAGTTTTTTGACAGCTCCAAAAAAGGATTAGGTTTAAAACTTAGCCTTCTTCACATCTTTGTGGGCGTGGTCCTTCTTCAATTTCTCGGTGTTCACCCTGGCATCATCATTGGTGCATTATTGGCTTTCGCTCTCTTTGGACCTTTAAAGGGAAAGAATAAACAGACAGTAAACGTGCGGGAAGGAGAGAAGACAGGATGACTTTTTGGCATATCTTTCTCGCCTTTTTTATACCTGGAATCTTAGGATATGGCGGTGGTCCAGCGTCGATTCCCTTGATTGAAAACGAAGTCGTTGACCGCTATGAATGGCTATCTGTTAATGAATTTACAGAAGTGTTGGCGCTTGGTAATGCACTTCCTGGTCCGATCGCGACGAAGATGGCAGGCTACATCGGATTTCAAGAAGGAGGCTGGTTCGGAGCGTTTGTTGGTGTGTTCGCAACCGTTGCACCTTCTCTTTTGTTGATGGTCGCGTTTCTAGGACTTGTTTATAAATTTAAAGACTCACCAAGAGTAAAGAACATGAGCACCTATGTAAAGCCAACGATCGCTGTGCTTCTTGGTATCATGGCGTATCAGTTCTTTGCGGAATCGTATATAAGCGTTGGGTGGATGCACACGCTGTTTCTAGCTGCTGTCAGTTTTTTATTGATGGAGAAAGTGAAAGTGTCCCCGGTGTTCGTCATTATAGGCTCACTCGGGTATGGAGCCGTGTTTTTGGCTTAGGTTAGAGGGAAGCGGAACTTCATTGAGGTTTCGCTTTTTTTTGTGTTGCAGAGTTGTCGATTATGGTCGAAAATCGGATAAATGTTGGATTACCTCGTATAAAATACGGATTACCTCGTAAAAAAAGTGAATTACCACGTAATGAACGACCTCATTACCCAATCAAAGTGTCTTCCCAAATTCATACAACCATATGGTAAGATAATAAAAAAAGATAAGCATGTTGGACAAGGCAGATGCATACTTTTTAAAGGGAAACGGAGGACTTAACATGAGACCGATATGGCTTGGGATCGCGGCAGCCTTTTTCTTTGGCGTCACGTTCATATTGAATCGTTCTATGGACTTATCAGGCGGAAGCTGGCACTGGAGTGCAGCCCTTCGCTTTTTTTACATGGTTCCGTTATTGTGGATCATCGTTTGGATGCGCGGCAACGTGCGTCCTGTGTTCCAAGAACTTAAGAAACGATTTGGCACATGGTTTTTATGGAGTTCAGTAGGCTTTGTGCTCTTTTATGCACCGATTACATATGCAGCAGGTTTTGGAGAGGCGTGGTTAGTGGCAGCGACTTGGCAGATTACGATCGTTGCAGGCTCTCTTCTCGTACCGTTCTTTTATGAAGGGAACAAAGCGGAAGGAGCAACACGCCAAAGAATTCCTTTTAAAGGATTAGGCTTTTCGCTGATCATATTGGCAGGTGTCGCGCTCGTTCAAGTGCAGGAAGCAAGTGGTGTGAACGGCTCCGCTTGGTTGAACGTTGTGTTACCTGTTCTGATTGCGGCGATTGCCTATCCACTCGGCAATCGAAAAATGATGGTTGTGACAAACAAACGCCTCGATGCTTTTCAGCGAGCATTCGGCATGACGATTGCTTCACTACCGTGGTGGATTGTTCTCGCCGTAATTGGATGGGTGGAGAGCGGACCTCCAACGAACGATCAGTTGTGGCAGACGTTTTTAGTTGCGATCTCCTCAGGTGTTATCGCTACGGTACTCTTTTTCCAAGCGACTGATCTTTGTGCGAACAATCCTGTGAAGCTGGCTGGTGTAGAAGCAACGCAATCAGCTGAGATTATTTTTGTATTAGCTGGTGAGATGTGGCTGTTATCAATCGCAAGCCCAACGTTCCTTTCTATGATGGGCGTTCTCATCATCATGCTGGGCATGTTTTTACACAGTTACTTCGGAAAAACAGAAGTCGTGCAAAAAAAATCTATGAAACTTGCAAAATGATGAATAAAAATATGTGAGCTGGGAATAGTAGTACTACCCCCCCTTTTTAAATAGTAATTTGGAACAACCGTTGCCCGTAGCAGCGGTTGTTTTTTTTATGTAGAAAAATCCGTTAAACTGTATACAGAGATTGTCGGGTGTCATCATCTTCCCCTTGTTATTCTTATTTTGAAAGGAGGCGATCTGGATGGATTCGCTTAAGAGCATGAACGACGCGTTAGAGTATATAGAGGAGCATCTGCAGGATGAGGTCGACTTTACGGAAGCAGCGAGACGTGCGTATTGTTCAGAGTATCATTTTAAAAGGATGTTTTCCTTTTTGGCAGGTATTCCACTGTCAGAATACGTTCGTCGCAGACGGCTGACTCTGGCGGCTTTTGAGTTGCAGCACAGCGACATAAAAGTAATTGATGTGGCAGTGAAATATGGCTACTCTTCACCTGATTCTTTTACAAAAGCATTTCAGCAGATGCACGGCATTACGCCATCAGAAGCACGTAAAAACGGTCAATCACTCAAAGCCTTTCCGCGCATGTCCTTTCAATTATCGGTAAAAGGAGGAAGTGAAATGAACTATCGTATCGTTGAAAAAGAGGCATTTTCTATTGTGGGTCTCAAAAAACGAGTTCCGCTTGTTTTTGAAGGGGTAAATCCTGAGATCGCCGCGATGTGGCAGAGCCTTACACCTGAATTAATTAGTGAGCTGAAGAAGTTATCGAATATAGAGCCAAGAGGTATGATTAGTGCTTCAACGAACTTTTCGGAGAGGACAACTGAAAACAGTGAGCTTGATCATTATATTGGTGCAGCAACAACCAACGAATGTCCCGAGAGTATGTCGCAACTAAAGGTGGAAGCATCCACATGGGCAGTCTTTGAAGCGGTCGGTCCGTTTCCAGAAACATTGCAGAACGTGTGGGGACGCATCTATTCAGAGTGGTTTCCATCATCGTCATACGAACAAACAGAAGGACCAGAGATACTTTGGAACGCGGACAAAGATACGACGTCACCTACATTTAGAAGTGAGATTTGGGTGCCGGTTAAGAAGAAATAAAATAGCGATTTGTGAAGCATCGGCTAAGTGGCCGGTGCTTTTTTCATGGGGAAAAGAGTTTTATATATTTGTTTTAATAATACCTTGCATTATTAGGTATTATATTTTATATTGATTGTGGAGGTGGTTATAAATGGAAGTTAACAAAGAAGTTCTAAAAGGCCACATTGACACGTTGATTTTATCGTTATTAGTAAAAAGAGATATGTACGGATATGAGCTGGCAAAGCTCGTTCGTGAAAAAAGTGAGGATCAGTTTGAACTAAAAGAAGGAACGCTTTATTTATCACTAAAGAGATTAGAGAAAAATGAATGGATTGAATCCTATTGGGGAGATGAGCACGGACCAGGAGGAAGACGAAAGTATTATAGATTGACGAAGCAAGGGAAGGATGGGTTTGAACAAAAGCGAAGAGAATGGAAGTTTGTAAAACGAATCATTGATCAGTTCATTGAAGGAGGAGAATAGGTTGAAGCAGATCGATAAATACATTCAATCCATATACAAAGATGTTGTAGGTTCAAGAAGCGAAGTGGAAGATTTAAAAAGAGAGATGCGTTCACACCTTATTGAAGCCGTTGAAGAATTAAAAGCAGAAGGAAAAACGGAAGAAGAAGCGATTCGTATGGCGATTAACAATTTCGGCGGAGAAAATCAAATGGTCAAAGGACTATCTGAATTCTTTACGGTTCAGAAAAAGTTTACAAACTATATCCTTACGCTATCAGTCATACTTCTTGTACTAAGCGCGATTTTCTTCCTCATGTCTTATTCAAAAGCAAATGATTTTAAAGAGGAAGTAGACCAGCTTAAAGTAGTAGAGGAAGAAAAAGAAATCATCATGAACGATGTGTTTGACGTACTCGATACAACCAATGAAGTGGGAGATAAGGAAAAATACGATCTGCTAGATGTCTTCAACAAGTATGATAACAAGTTGAATCTAGTTGCTGTTTTCTCTGCTAAGGACGTAGAGGGATGGTTGCAAGACAAAAATACCGCAGCTTTAAAAGATGGACCTGATACTTATTTTCCGATCGACTATACAAAGGCCACCATTGTACTTGGAAACGATAAAGTAATAGAGAATACTGACAAAATCGTGCCGAGTGACTATGATAAGGGAACAGTAATCATGGCGAATGACAATTGGGTCGTTCAGTACGAATACAAGACGTCGTATGAAAAAACGGTTGAAAAGCACCTTCAGTATACAACCTATGGACCGAGCATCTGGAGTTTCTACCAAATTCCTATTCTATTTGCTGCATTATTTATCGCATTTGGTGGGGTATGGCTGTTTATGAATAGGCAGAATAAGAAGTTGTCCGCGGTAATAGATTAACTCATTATAAAAGCAGCATCTGCGTATATTAGCCGATGCTGCTCCTCTCCATTAGATATTCTTCACTTTTTCTCTTCGATAACGCCACAGGAACAATAGCGAAGTAAGAATAAGAATCGTGACAAAAGAAATAGGTACGAGATAAGGATTTAAATAGATTGTAGTCAGGTTCTGAATAAGATAGTTAGTACCTGTACCAAACAGCAAGAATCCTAGCGGAACATGTAGACCTACACTCGTCATATAATTGGGAGCGATGCTTGATATCCAAGCTCCGACCAATACCAACGCGATCCCTAACAGATAGACACATAGAACAGTAAGAATTATGTATTGAAAAAAGGTTAGATCATACCATGAAACAAAGAAATTAAATATAGAGTTGATCGATAGCGGAAAGAACATGCTCGTGTCATTGCCTCTATACATGAAAAAGAAAAAAGCGAGCTGGGCGGTAATAATGATTAAGGATGCAGTCAAGCCAGTAAGGAGCTTTTGAGAGAAAAGTTTGCGTCCTATTTTTGAAGTATACTGCAGCAGCTGTACGTGATTTCGCTTGTCCCGAATGTATAGTGGCATAAGGATAATTATAATGTTTAGAAAGATAAGAATGGCTACATATTTCATTAAGACATTGTAGTTTTCAAACACCATATCCGTGAATATCGCCTCTGTTGCTCCATTTTCAACCACTTCATCCATGCGTGCATTTTGTTTTGGAGTTAGTTCATGCTCATTAAAACGTTCAGGATGCTCATATTTGTCGATGATCCCATCGCGTGCTTGAATCTCCCAAAATACATCTACATAGTCTTCAAAAATGATTTTGCTGTGCAGTGCAGCTAGTTTTTCGTTTTCTAGATCCATGTTGCTAAATTCCTCATACGTATCAATGCCTGCAGCAACCATTTCTTTCTGTGACTTAAGATACTCTGTCGCTTCAGCTATTCGTTGTTCCTTAATCTCTTTAAAATCTTGGAATTCCTCACTATCCATAGATTCGCCATAATCAACTAGCATTTTTTGCGTAGCACGGAAATCATCTAACAGTGGTCTGCCGTTAGGAAAATGCTTAAATTCAAACATAATAAATTGTTGGTACACAAAAAAGCTAACTAAAAGAAGCAGGAAGATTATTTTTACCGAAAACAGCTTTTTTACCTCATTAAATAAGATTCTCATATGTTCGCGTCCTATCTATATATTTTCTCTGGCAAAACGTTTGATTAACAGCCATGCTGTGAGCAGTAAAACGATTAACCATCCTGTTACCGTGATGATTTCATAATATTTGAACGTCGTAAAAACACCGCTTTCCATCCACCATTTCTTCACGTTCATTACTAGAATAAAAGGAGAGAAGTGCGTGTATAGAAGCATCGTGCTGTCCTTTGGCATGAGGCTCGGAACATAAAGACCTGCCAAAAAGATAACACCAAAAAGAGTGAAAACGATGTAACTGTTCCGTATGAGCATAGAGAGACAAAACGTGATCAGCACAAATAGTATATGGCAGAGTACAACTAAACCACATGACATTAATAGGTATTGGATGAACGTGACGTTCCACCAGCTAATAAAAGGTATTTTGTTTAATTCGATTAAGAACCCTGTACTAATCGGTACGTTCCACAGACCAGAATAATCAAACACTATAAAATAAACAGACAATGTTATAGCGAGAAGAGCTACAGTTACAAGTGTTGATGCGAAGGTGGACACAAGAAGCTTATCCCACATCAATCTTCTGCCACGTTTTGTTGCATAAGTGACTAAAGCTGTTCTATGTTCAAACTCATAATTCACGATAAAGGCAGTGAACAGAACGATTAAGATCATTCCCTGAAAAAGCATAAACCCAAATAACGTTTTAAAAAGAAAAGAATGTGTACCAAACATTTTTCCATGAAAGAAAAGATGAAGATGTTCTTTGTTTTCGATTAGCTCTTCTACACGTGGTTTTAATACAGAATATTGCTCACGAACTGTTTCAGCTACAGCACCTTCCAAGCCGAAAAGGCGGATGCCTTCTTCTGCATTTTCCATGACGTTTAAAGTGCTGTACTTCGTTTCAATATCCTGAATAGAGTTTAGATACGTTTCTTTTATCGCTAGATTGTTGATGTCTTGCAATTCTTTTTCTGAATAAATGTTTGATTCAATCAAACTATAGTAGAGCTCTGGTTTATAAAAGTCTGCTGCGTTTTGATAGGTGTCTCCAGTTTTGCTTTGTGAGAGCTGATTCCAAGTATTTAAATCTTCTTCATGAGAGATTTGCAGCTTTTTACTTCCCTCATTATCCATTAGTGTTCCCGTTTCTTGTACGATTGGATGAATTGATTTCATATCATTTCGAATGGATGATTGCTCATAAATGAGAAAGCAGTTGAACAAAAGAAACAGTACAAATAATCCTAGAATAATAGGTGAAGAGATGATTTTTTTAAATTCAAGCCGTTTGATCATCAGAACGTACTCCATCTTGATAGATATACAAAAAGACATCTTCTAAGTTAGGGTGTACCGCTTTCCATTCGGGTTTCGCTGTATCTGTGGTTAAAAACCGCATGTACATGCTTCCGTTTTCTTGTTTTTCAGACAAGCTAAGGTAAGTTGTACGAAATTGTTCTGTTTGTTCATAACTCACTTCAGTCTCGTAAACAAGTCCATCAATTTTGCGGCAGATGTTAGAAACGGTATCTTTGTATAACACTTCTTGATTTTTAATCATGATGATTTCGTTTGCGATCGATTCTACATCTGAAACGATATGCGTGGATAAAATAACGATGCGATCGCGAGCCAGATTCGTAAGCAGATTACGAAAACGAACTCTTTCTTTAGGGTCTAAGCCAGCTGTAGGTTCATCTAGAATCAGAATCTTCGGGTCGTTCAGCATGGCCTGAGCGATCCCAACACGTTGAATCATCCCGCCTGAAAACTTCTTCATCTTTTTATTTGCCACATGATCCAGTGCTACGATTTTAAGGAGTTCTTCAACACGAGTAATTGCTGTTTTTCGGTGTATTCCTTTTAACGCCGCCAAGTAAAGCAGATAGGAGGTAGGGGAATAATTTTTGTAATAACCAAACTCCTGCGGAAGATAACCGATCATCTCCCGGTACTTTTCATCCATCTTAATAATATCTTCTCCGTCATAACGAATGCTTCCGCTAGTAGGAAACAAAAGTGTCGTGAGCATCTTGATCAGTGTTGTCTTACCCGCTCCATTCGGTGCCAACAATCCATACACGCCGTTATGAAACTCGAGGTTAATATTTTTTAGTGCATGAAACTGACCAAAATTTTTTGTAACATCTTCAACGATTAACATTTATAAAACTCCTTCTGCACCTCTAAATGCAATTAGTTTTTTTAACGTTTTTACATAGAGCACGATGCTGATGATGAGTACAACGCCATACACATACGCAGGTATATGACTTAAAAACATACTGTACATGTTCTGATTTAAGGTGGCTGGAAGAACATTCACTAACAGCCAGCTTGCCATCATAAGATATGTGGCGTACGGCCCTTTTGCATAGCGTAAGGCGTACAGGTAAAGGACCGAAAATAGGCTTAACGAGCTGCATGATAACAGCAGTGCATCTAGGATTTGAATGTATTGAAACAAGAACGATAGAACGATAATCAGTGCGATATTCATGAGCATCGTTAGCATACTGAAAATGAACATACGAAAAGCGGCTAGCTGAAACACATGGTACTTACAGGTCATCTCTACTGAAAAAGT
The DNA here is from genome assembly GCF_015903875.1 of Fictibacillus sp. 7GRE50. Taxonomy (NCBI): domain Bacteria; kingdom Bacillati; phylum Bacillota; class Bacilli; order Caryophanales; family Fictibacillaceae; genus Fictibacillus; species Fictibacillus sp. 7GRE50. Next base: position 1,079,126 of record NZ_JACZDW010000001.1, on the reverse strand, counting down.
GTCTTTCATTAAAGCACGTACTAAAAATAGAGAGGATAGAGCAAAGAAAAAAATAGGAGACAGCGTAAAAATGAAAGAATACAAATCTTGCAAGTCTATAGATGATTTCAGTGAAAATATGCCGTATAGCATTACAGCTAGCGCTAAACAGGTTGTAAACAGAATTTCAGTAGCATCTCGAAATAAATAGCGAAAGCCAAGCTGCTGATACATTTCAAAAAGATAAGATGGAAACGATTTGGGTTTAGTTAGACCGGCAGATACGATAGATGCAATCTGGTTTTTTCTTTCACGATCCGTGGGATATTCGATGTGGAATTTTTGTTTCTCCATTTATTCAGCCTCCATTCGTTGCTTCACTTTTTTTATCGCAGCATAATACTTTGTTTTAATAGATGACTCAGGCATTTCGAGAGAACTTGCTATTTCGATAAACGTTTGCTCACCGAACAATTTGAGCCGCAGAACCTGCTGATCGATGATCGGGAACGTATTTATGAGTCGTGCTGCCTTCTCGATATCTTCTCTCCATTCCAATTCAAGCGTGAAATCTGAAGGTGTAGCTACATCAACACCTTCCATCGAGTCTGTGGAACGATCATATGTATAGTTTTTAGACCTAAAATAATCTACGAGTTTGTAGGTCGCAATTCGGTATAGCCACGTTTTGAAAGATGCTTTTTTTTCATCAAACTGCTGGATGGATTGAAGCATGCTAATAAAGATATCTTGTGTTAGATCAAGTGATAGTTCTTTGTTCAACGTTTGTTTATAAACATAGGCATAAATAGATTGATAGTAATGAGAGATGAGCTCGTTCGCCGCATGTTGATCGCCTTTTTTTTGAACAGAGCGGATCCATCTTTTCTGCTTCATCATGATTTTGTCTTCACTTCCAGACTAAAAAGGTTGTCTTGCTCATATATTCGTAGTGGAAAGATAAATAGTTTTACTTTTTATAAAAATATTTCCATTTTATATTATAGATTTATATAAGAGATTAAAGGAGAATTATATAGTAATAGCAAATAATAGAAGAACTATAGAGGAGTAGTTCTGTTAATAAAGCCATTTTTAATAGAAAGCTAGGTGAAGATATGTTTTATTTTGATCTAGATTACTTGGTGTATTTTGCCGTGGTCGTATTCTTATTATTTGTAGGAGTGGCGATTGCAGCTGTGAAGTCAAAAGCAGCTTACGATGAGAAGGGGGAAGAGAAGATGTTTAAACATTTGTACATATATTTGGTGCTGTTTACGACGCTCTTGCTAACGATAGGAGGAAGTATTAGCGTATTTATGAGCGTGGCAGATATTGTGAGTCCGGATACGTATCAAGCTAGTTTTGCAGAATACAAATTGGGTTTAGCGGAAGTAGAATATGATGAAAACGGAAAGCCGTTGCCTAGTAAGAAAACGGAAGAAGAGATGCGAAAAGACTACGAGATGATGATTGAAAACGAGAAGATGCAGGAGAGAAGGAATGAGATAAATAAGATTGTAAAAAGTTCTGGGTTTATACTCATCCCACTTCCGGTCTTTCTGTATTTCAAGCGTCAGTTGCGTAAAAAAGAAGCTTAATAGCAAAAGAAAACGAGCGAAGTGTTCCGCTCGTTTTTTTGTGCTTTTATTGCTCAACAATTTCCTTGAGCTTGCTCTGCCATTTGTCGTCGTCCAAAATGATCTGAAACGAGATGCGGCGATTTTTTTGGAGCGCCTGAGAAGAGTTCCCTTCTGCAATCGGCTTATATTCACTATATCCTGTTGCGGCGAGGTATTGAGCATACTCTTTTCTAGCGAGCTTCGGATTTGCTTTTCCAAGATAATCGACGACTGCGACTGCACGCTGAGTGGAGAGCGACCAGTTGTCATATGGAACGGAATCTGTATGGCCTTCGATTAGAATGATATACAGATACTGACTCATGTCTTTTTCCTCGATGATTGCGGCGAGTGCGTCAGCGAGCGGGTCGAGTACTTGCTTTCCTTTTGCTGAAATATCTGCACTTCCGGTATCAAAAAGGATGTTGCCTTCTACAGAGATCGTGTTGTTCGGTCCACGAATGATCTTATCTTTTCCAACGTTTTCTTCTAGCTGCTTTTGAATGAGATCAGAGATATGCTTCTTCACCTCTGCCACCTGACCAAGTTCGCGTTTGATCTGAGCCTGATCATACGCGTTATAGATGCTCTGCACATAAGCGAGAATCGCAATAAAGACCATAACGAGCACCATCATTGCCATCATATCGGTAAAACTCGGCCAGAAGATTTCTTTTGTTTCTTGGCTGTCATCGTTGTAGTAAGATTTGCGCGCCTTCATACCGATCACCGTCTCCTAAAATTTTGCGGCGAGACTTCTGGCATGCGTTCATTTTCGACGTATTCAGGTGCGCGAGGACTGCGTGTTTCATAGATCACTTGGTTGGATGATTGGTTCATCGCAGCTTGGTAGATGCGCTGCATGAGGTGGTACATGTCAGAGAGTGTACGATTGTTGTCGGTGATGCTTCGTGTTAAGCCGTGCTGCAGGTTTTCAAGCGTTCGTGCGAGCTCGCGCATATCGTCATCGCTTCTGTTTTGATTTTGTGAGTTGTTTAGGGCAGAAGCCAGCTGGCGGCTCTGACTGTCCATGATGTTTCGAACCTGATCTGTAAAATCTCTTTTGATGTGTTCGACCGCAGAGTAAAATCCTTTTTCGAGCTGTCCGACACTAGAAGCGAAGTCAGCTGCTGCCCGGCCGTATTCGCCTTGTTTTTCAGCATAGCGATAATGCCATTCGTCTTGTTTTTGAGCGAGACGGTTCTCGAGTGCGTCATGCTGATTTTGATAGTGTTGAAGCTGTTCTTGCATGCCGCGGAGCATCGATTGTGCATGTTCTTCAGACCGGCGCTGTGCTTCTTGCAGCATTTTATCAGAGCGTTGGATGAGCTGTTCAAACTTCTGCTGACCTTGTGTGTGACGGTCGTTGCTCGTTTTTAGCTGTTGCTCGAACGAAGAGATGTTCTTAGCGAGCGCGTTAATACTCGTGTCGACCGTTTTTTGAATGGTTCCGAGTTCTTTTGTTGTCTCGTTGAACCGCTGTCCGAACTGATCGAGCTGTGTAGCGGATGCACCGAACTTCTCTGCGTGCTCGCGCTGCGCTTCAAATATGCCATTCACGTCTTCCATCGCTTTTTGAAGACCTGCCGTAAAATTAACCATCTGTGATGCGAACTCACCGAGCGTTTTGTCAAACGACGACTCGACGCGTGAAGCTAGGCGATCGAGAAGGCGCTCAACCGAGTCTTGCGGCTTATCGTTGATCAGGTCACTGTTGATGTTGTGATCGAGATACACTTCACAATCAGCTAAAAGTTTGTTCTGCATATAAGACAGTGATGTTCCTTGCGAGAAGAAGCCAGACTGAATGGAATTGAGCAGCAGTGCGGCTCCGATACCAGCAATACTCGTATAAAAGGCAACACTCATCCCTTCAAACGGCGCGGTGAGGGAGGAGATTATCGAATTGAGTGTAAGGTTTGAATCTGCGGGCTGCGTCCCAAGCGTCATGAGCGTATCTTGCATGGATAAAAGGGAGAGTGTAAGTCCTACGAACGTTCCGAGTACACCAAGAATAATGGTGAAGGATGGAAGCTGGTTGAGCAGCTTTTGGATATTGCCGACCGGTACCCGAAAGACGCCAAGAAGCGGAATTCGTTCGTTGTATAGGTGTTTTTCGATCAGTGCTTGCGTGTTGAGCTGTGGTACACCTGCAAGATGAAACTGTTTGTAATCGGCTGTGACACGTTGCAGCCATTGCGAATACGGCTGCTGATCTTTATTCGTTTCAAGCTGTTGAAGCTCTTTGTTCCATTTCCGAAAGTGATAAGCGGTTTGTGTGTGCCCCACAATCCCCATAAACACGAGAAACCCAATGACCCCGACGACGATTAAAGTAAGTTGATCCATCATGCCACCCCTTAGATGTCTTGTCTGACTGTCCTATATTGATAGATATGTCCTACTGTCGGGAAATATTTTAGGAAATGGGGTCTGACCCCAAACAAATACATAACCCCCTGAATTGTCCATTCAAGATGGACATTTCAGGGGGAGAGTTATTGGGGTTAATTTTCAAAGGAAAGAAATTAATCTTGACGCCAGGTGTGCTCTTAATCTCTTTGGTAATTCTCAACGCGATCGTTATAAAACGCAGCATACGAAGCGCTCATATATGGAGCGAGCCAAAAGAAACCAATACCAAGTGATAAAATGCAAAGAACTCCCCAACCTAGAAAGCTTAATTGTAAAACGAAAAATTTCCACTTATAGCCGTCCATCAACTGCCGGCTTTTCTTGATCGCAGCGTTAATGCCGATACCCGGATGATCTTTTAGAACAAAGTACGTTTGCGAATACGCGAATGCTTTAATGATTCCAGGGATCAGTAAAAGAAGAGACCAGAGAATCAAGTACACCATCATCACGAGATAGGAGCCGAGTATTTTTACATACGTACTGATCTCAGAAAACGCTTGAAATAGGCTTGAAACGTTCATTTTCTCACCTGTTCGGATCACTGATAAAAAAGTCCACAAATATCCAATATATAAAGGCAGTAAAACGAGTGTGATGATGAACGTGCTGGATGTTGGTCCGTTAAGTTCGTCGGCGGGTTGATTCAACCAAGCATTCCAACCACCACTCAAATTCACTTCAATGATTAGTGGGATGAGGTAATAGATGCTCGAGAACAACAACGTGAATAACGCTGCTGTGCCCCATTGTCCTTTAAGTTGAAGCCGGGCTTGCTGTTTGATTTCTTTATTTTTCATGATGTATCACCTTTCTGAAGTTGTCCTATCTTTATACTACGGTTTAGAAGGCGGAAAGATGCGTTTTCATGAAAATTAATAGTAGACTAGAGGAAAGTATGTTTTGTTTTGAAAAGGGAGGTTTGGATGTGCAGAAATTTGATGAGGTAAATGGTGCTGTACTTCTTTTTGATGGAGTTTGTAATCTTTGTAATGGGAGCGTGCAATTTATACTCAAACATGAAAAAAGTAACGAGTTAAAGTTCTCAGCCATACAGTCACAAGCTGGGCAGAAGCTGCTTTCACAGTACAACATGGATCCCGCACAAATGAATTCCGTTATTTTAGTTAAAGATGGAAAGATCTATACAGAATCGGATGCGGTAGCGGCAACCTCTCTGTTCCTTAGATTTCCATACAGCCTAGGCCAATATCTAAAGATTGTTCCACGGCCGATTCGCAACACTTTCTATAAAAAGATCGCCAATAATCGATACCGATGGTTTGGGCAAAAAAAGAGTTGTATGATCCCGAAACCTGACCTTCGAAATAGGTTTTTGCAATAGTTTTCACGACCAAACTTCATAAGTGCGCAGATCGCCTAATAAGATAGAACAAATGCCTATAAAGGGGAACTGTACGATGGGACAAAAAGTTCTGTTCTTTGGTGACGCTGGAATAGACGATACGATTGCCTTAGCTTATGCGTTTTTAAGTGATGAAATTGATATCGTTGGTGTTGTGGCGGACTATGGCAACGTATCGAGAGAACAAACAGTAGCAAATGTAAAATATATTGCTAAAACATTTAATTTTCCACAGGATGTTAGGATCATCGGTGGAGCAGAAGTTCCGATGACTGGGGAACAGCCTACCTTTTATCCAGATGTTCATGGTGTTTACGGGTTAGGTCCGATCGAACCGGGTGTACCTGAAGGATTTATTGAGAACTTTTTTGAGATCGTGAACGTGATCGAACAGTATCAAGATGATCTGATCATCGTGAATGCGGGTAGGTTGACGTCTCTTGCAACGATGTTTATTTTGTTTCAGTCACTTATGAAAAAAGTAAAAGCGTACTATATTATGGGGGGAGCGTTCTGGGTGCCGGGAAACGTGACGGCAGTGTCAGAGGCGAACTTTTACGGTGATCCGATCGCGGTCAGAATCGTGTTAACGTACGCAGAAAACGTAACAATCATCCCGTTGAATGTGACGGATAGGGCAGTTGTTACTCCGGAGATGGTTAATTATATTGATTACAAAGGCAAGGTTCCGATCCTAAAACCGATGCTAGACTTTTATTACAACTTTTACAAAAGCAGAAACCCAGAAATACTCGGAAGTCCTGTTCACGATGCCATTACGTTGATGGCCTGCATAAGAGAAGATATGTTCACGTATAAGTCGCTGCCGGTACATATTGTGATTCAAAATGGTAATACGGCAAGAGGACAGAGTATTGCCGATGTTCGGCCGTATGCACAGTTTGCAGATGATGAAAAACGACACCGAATCGCGTTTGATTTTGATTATAGCTATTTCTTCCGAGATTTTATGCGTATTATGACGGGTGAGACATTTTCATAGTGTTAGTTTAGAATCGGGGAAGGAAGTTAGGGGTTTTTAAGATCGATTTAAGAGAAGGAGGAAAGGGTAGAAACGGCATCATAATAAAAAACCGGTGATTCTACGAAACGTACGAACCCCGGTCGAACTTTAAGTGTCGTTTTATGTGATTAAGCGCAATTTTTAATTTGATCTAGTTTGTTTAGCTTTTCGTCTAGTATTTGGCTCAACTGAACAAGAAGCGGATCTGCAAGACTATTAACCTTTTTACTTACCTCATACATGGTCGTGCGAATGGCGTCTATCTCTGTAGTTAAGACAAGAGCATTGCTTCGGCTCATGGTCCATTCCCCCTCTAATATAATAACCACTTCTGCACCATTAATATCGGTAAATCTTGTAAATATTATATACCATATTTTGTGTCAAGTCTATTAATTTTTTACACATATAGGGGGGGCAGACCCCCTACAATTACACTTTTACACATTTTGTACTACTCCAGTAGACAAAATGTGCTTTTTTTCCTGTAAAACTTTGTTGCTTTCTGTCGATATACTTTTTGCTGCTTAGTAAAAAGTAACTGCAGGAGGAAGAAATGATTAAAAAAAGTCTACAGAGGCAAATTCTTGTGCCTTTTCTATTACTTATTGTGATGACTGGTTTCGTAGTGAGCGGAGTTAGTTATATGTTTAGTAAGCAAACAACCGTTGATAATTCATCGAAGAATACATCAGAACGCATGCATGATCTGGATGAGACGCTCAACGGATTTTTAAAAGACAATGCCAATTTCGTTTCTGCTTATGCAGATTCGGCAACGATTAAGCTCCATGCAAAAGGAGATAGCCCAGACTATATTATTTCTAAGTTCGAAGACTATCATCTAGCAAATGAAGCAATCATGAACAGCTATTTCATTTCGGAAAGCAAAGAAGTGGTCATGTATCCTATACCTGCATCACCAGTCGAGGACATGACGTTAACGCCGTGGTACCAACAAGCAACAAAGAATCCTGCTCAAGTCTTCTGGACAGATCCGTTTATTGACGAAGCGACAGACCGTCCGGTAGTAAAAGCCGTAAAAGCGGTTGAATACAGCGGGAAAGTCGTGGGTGTAACGGCAATTGATATCGCCGTAAATGATATCTTAACACTTATGCAAAATGTGAAAATCGGGGACACTGGTTATGCTCTTCTCATCGATAATTCGGGGAATTATATGGTGCATCCTGATGCAAAGATGCTGGGAAAAAGCGCAACAAAAGAATCATTTTATAAAGGTATCACGAAAAAAAATGGAACGATCACGACCGACATCAACGGTGAAGAAAGAGTGGTCAGCTACACAAAGAACGACACAACTGGTTGGAAATTAGCAGGAACTGTAGCACTTAGTGAGTTTGAACAAAAAGCTACTGTCATTCTTTTACCGATTGGGATTGCTTTACTAGTCACTCTTTTAGTAGCGGCAGTCATCTCGCTGTTTGTTTCAAGAAGAATTACGGTGCCTGTGAATCAATTAAAGAATGCGATGCATGAGATCAAGAATGGAAATCTGCAGACAAGCGTCTCTATACAAAGAAAAGATGAGATCGGTGAACTAGCTTCTAGCTTTGATGAGATGTCTAATCAGATGCGGACGTTGATTGCCGAGATGGCTCAGATTACCGATCATGTGACAGATGCGTCTCAAACGGTCGTTGCGAGTGCGGAAGAAAATTCAGCATCCGCACAAGAAGTTTCAACGACGATGCAGCAGATCGCCGCGGGCTCTTCTCATCAAGCAGAGTTGATGGATGAGAATGCAAAAGCTGCGAACGTACTAGCTGAGCGAATCAGTCAAGTTCATGCGCATGGCGAGATGATCGAAAAAGCAACACAGCAAATGAATGAAGAATCATTGACTGGTGTAAAAAAGGTGAGCATGCTAAAAGAGAAGTCTCTGATGACAACAGAAATGACAAAAGAGATGATTTCTTCTATTAAAAAACTTGATGAAACATCTGGCAGCGTTCAACAGATTGTTCTAACGATAAGCGATATTGCAAACCAAACGAACTTATTGGCGCTAAACGCAGCAATCGAGGCGGCTAGAGCAGGAGAATCTGGAAGAGGGTTTGCGGTCGTTGCAGATGAAGTAAGAAAACTTGCAGAGCAGACTGAGCTATCTTTGAAAGATATTAGCACATTGATTACGGATATGCAGCAAGTAACAGAAAACACCGTCGGACAAGTTCAAGAAGCAGCAGCTCTCATTCTTTCACAAAGTGAAGCGGTTGAAGAGACAGAGCAAAGCTTTACCGCGATTTCTAGTGCCGTTAAAGGAAATGTAGAAGCATTAAAAGATGTGATTCAGTCAGTGGATGAAATGACGAAGCAAAAAGATGTACTGCTTGAGAATGCGTCCCATATCTTGGCGATCACGCAAGAAACAGCGGCTGGAACAGAAGAGGTTTCCGCATCAGCCGAACAGCAATCTGCGTCGATGGAGCAGTTGAACCACTTAGCGGATCAGCTTGAACAGTACGCAGAACAAATGCGTACCCACGTCCAGCGGTTTACATTTTAGGGGTCTGACCCCACACAATTACATTAGTGCCGTTTTTGTCTTTTTCAAAAAGACAAAAACGGCTTTTTCTTTGATATGAGTGATTTTTTGAAAAAGGAAAGAGTGTAATTTTACATCTGAACTAAAAGGGTTTAAAGCTCTACTACAGGGGTAATCTTGCTCTCAACATAATCTCGATATTGAGATTTCGAATTGCTAAACTGCTCAAGAAGGGTTGAGGTGTGTACAAAAGGGCACACCGATGGGGTTACATAATAGCGGTAACTGCTCCATTGATATTCTAAGGGGTACATGACCAGGTCGGCAGAAACGGGATTCAAATGAATATAGCGACTCGTGTCTAACAGATGTGACCGATCTTCGATTAATTCTGCTCCGTATCGACCTTGAAACACATGGCCAGTCAGTTCGTATTTCTTGTTGAAATACATAGCGTACGTTTCATTTAATTCTTTCATGAAATCTCCAGGTGGTGATTTGCTGCACAAAATTTGTAAGTGAGTGTGGTTTGTCATGAGGCAATACGAGAAGAGCTCAACAGCATGCTTTTTAACACAATGACTTAAGATCTTTAAATAGCGGTGGAAATCTAAGTGGGAATAAAAAAGAGGTTCCCTGCGATTTCCGCGGGTAGTCACGTGATAAACAGCATCAGGATACCAAATGCGAGGGGATCTAGGAATGTTTTTCACCTCCTTTCAATCGTATTTACATTATACGTCTAGCAAGGGAATCTGGGAAATGGGGACTGACCCCAAAAAATTTATTTCCCTCGTTGTTTTCAAGCAAAACCTTTATATCAGTTTTGGAATGCAACCGGTTCGAAACTTCTCTTTTCAGGAAGTTATCTTTTTTAGCAGAATTCCCATAAAAAAATGTCGAATTCAATCCATTAAACGAACTATTTATCAAATTTCCCCGGAAATTATTCATGGGAAAGGGAATAGAGTTTTCCATTCTACATAAAATAACCCCGTATTTTTATTTAACGGAGGTATGTCATTTGAATCAGAACCAAAATCAACCTAACATGAATCCGCAAACAGGGAACAGCAATCCTGAATTCAACCATGTAAATATGCAGACCGGACAGGTACCTGCTCAATTAAACCATGGTGGGCATGAGATGTTTGATGTTCATGAGATGCTAAGCGGAATTGTTGGAACATTGAACTTATATACACTTTGTAAAGGACATGTTCAGGATCCTGAGCTCAAAACGATGCTCGACCGTCATTATCAACACATTACAAAAGAATATAACGCGTGTGTACAAGCTTTTCAGACAGGAAAAGACCCAGCAATGCGAACAGAATCATACAAGATGGCTCAAGATAATAATTTTGTATATGGTTTGAAACCTGCGCAACCCGTCAAACCTATTCAAAGCGTTACAGAATTAAACGATCAATCCGTTTCGACTTTAATTCTAGGAACTTTGAAATCGAATGCTTCTCTAAGAGGTATGGCTACACTTGAAGTTACAAACCCAGTGCTTAGACGCGTATTAGCAGATGGAATTCCGAACTGGATCGAGATGGCATACGAATTGTCTATCTGGCAGAATAAAAATCATTACTACCAAATTCCTCAACTGAACCAACAAGATATGACGAGTATGCTTGGTGCATACGCTCCGTCTACTCAAACACAGCCACCTCTTCAATAAATGACTTAAACGAGTACCGATAATGGTGCTCGTTTTTACTTTTACACATACTGAAACAGGGATATCATGAGAAGAAATAGAAAATTTTATAATCGTCGAAGGGCTCGACAACGAGAAATGAATTTGCCATAGTAATGAGTGGACTTATATTTTGTACTGAAACTCCAGGGGGTTAAGGATATGAAAAAGGGAACAGACTGGCGGTATCGTGTATCGAATAGAGAAGCCATCATGGGTACAGTGCTTGCCATTTTGAACTTTATTTGGTGGTATGCGTTTGCATACGGTCTAGGCGGACGTCCTATTAAAGAATACACATACATACTTGGCTTTCCATCATGGTTTTTTTATAGCTGTATCGTAGGATTTGTTGTTTTTACAATTTTAGTTTGGATTATGGTGAAGTTCTTCTTTAAAGAGGTTCCGTTTGAACTTGATGAAACGAAGGAGAATGAGGAGGGAGATGTCCGATGAATTGGGATGTGATTCTTCCTTTAGTAATCTTTTTGATCTCAGTGTTCTTTGTAGGGATTTATACATCTCGGCACATTAGAAACGGATCGTCATTTTTACAAGATTACTTCTTAGCAGGCAGAGAACTTGGTGGATTTGTTCTTGCGATGACGATGGTAGCGACATACGGAAGTGCGTCGAGTTTTATCGGTGGACCTGGTGCAGCCTATCAATTAGGACTTGGTTGGGTGCTACTTGCTATGGCGCAGCTTGTGACAGGATACTTCACCCTTGCTGTGCTTGGTAAAAAGTTTGCTATCGTTGCACGAAAGATTAACGCAGTTACACTGATAGATTTTCTAAAAGCACGATATGAAAGCAAGTGGGTCGTTATTTTATCTGCAATAAGCATTGTGGTCTTCCTATTTTCTGCAATGGCCGCTCAATGGGTAGGCGGGGGACGGTTGATCGAATCGTTTACCGGAGTTTCCTATACGACAGCGCTTTTCATCTTCTCTGGCTCTGTCCTCGTGTATGTGATTGCCGGCGGCTTTCGTGCGGTTGTAATCACAGATGCAATACAAGGTGTCGTCATGGTAATCGGAACCGTCATCATATTGGCCGGTACGATTATCGCAGGTGGGGGTATCGAGAACATCATGAGCGAGTTGCGAGCGGAGAACCCGAATCTTATTTCGCCTTATGGTTCTGATCAATCGCTTACTCCTCTCTATGTATCATCGTTTTGGATCTTGGTTGGTGTTGGAGTCGTAGGATTGCCGCAAATATCGGTGAGAGCGATGAGCTACAGAAATGCAAAAGCGATGCATCGGGCGATGATCATCGGAACGTTTGTTGTGGGGTTCATCATGCTAGGTATGCATCTAGCTGGTGTATTCGGAAGAGTCGTGCTACCGGGAATTGAAGTGCCGGATAAAGTGATGCCGCTTTTAGCACTCGAAGTATTGCCAGGGTGGTTAGCCGGTATCGTGTTGGCAGCGCCTTTAGCTGCAGTCATGTCAACGGTGGACTCAGTGCTCTTACTCGTAAGTTCTGCAATTATTAAGGACGTGTATATTAATTACATCAAACCAGATGCTGAAGAGCAATTTGTAAAAAAATTGAGCTTTGGGATAACAGCGGTTGTTGGACTGAGCGTATTCGCAATGGCGATTAACCCGCCTGACTTGTTGATCTGGCTGAATCTGTTTGCCTTCGGAGGACTAGAAGCTGCCTTCATATGGCCAATCGTATTGGGGTTATATTGGAAAAGAGGAAATGCGAACGGAGCGATTGCCTCTCTGATCGTAGGGGTAGGATCCTATATGTTCCTACATCTTAACTATCCAAATCTTTGGGGCATGCACACAGTAGTGCTGCCAATCGTACTTTCCTTGATTGCCTACATTGTGGGAAGTTTCACAAAGGGGGTCAGACCCCAGACAAATACATTCTAGAAGACAATGTCCACACTCGGTGGACATTGTCTTCTTTCATTTCTCACCTTCAGCACCATCTTCTTTTCTACAATAAAATACTAAAAAAACAATTTATAGTAATATCTTACTAAATACCCATTTACAGAGAATGTGGCTGGTGGTAATTTTATATCAGAATATAATTAGATAAGTGTGGAGCTGTGAAGGTTATTCTGTATGTGGGCGCTTGGAATAACTGAAGCTAGTAGCGCAACCGACCGCTTTCTTTATTTGTTCTCTAGATAAAGGAAGGGGTATTTATTATGGAAATTTCACGCAAAGAAAAATTCAGTACGAAGAAAAAGACAACTAAGAAATGGCCGAAGATAGTTTTAGCGACTACGATTGCACTTGGTGTAGGTACTACATCTGCGTATGCAGCAAATCCAAATCTTGCAAACGACTTATATAATAAGATTATGGAATATACATACCAATCTGAGATCGAGAGTGAGTTAAACAAAGAGAAGAATGACTTGCTTAAGAATGTGAATGTAGCGATAAAAGGAATTGTTGCGGATGCCAAGAAGGATTTGGATTCTAACAAAGAAAAGATCATTCAAGACAAGAAAAAAGAACTAGAAACGCATTATAAACAAGAACTCGCAGAAATAACGAAAAGAAAGAACGAAGCAGTAAATAAAAAGACCGAGAACATGAGCACGGATGCGACACGTTCTTCCGAGCAAAAGAAAGCGGACATTTCTTCAGCCATTCAAAAAGAAATTCAAGAGTCTGATATAAATAAAAAATAATAACTTATTAAAAGAGCGGAATCTTCATTCTCCGCTCTTTTCCTTTTTCTGATATCCTAGAATATAGAAAATCTATGAACGGAGACAACACTATGAAAAAACTATTTCTAACACTTGGGATCCTCTTTGCTGTATACGCAACGGCCATGCTGCTTCAAACGACCAACATGGATATGGGTCTTGCGGTTTTCTTCTTGTTAGGTGCATTTTTCTTCATCCTTTTCTTCCGTTACAACACAGCTATGAAACTATTTAAAACGTACAAAAAAACGACGCTGACCGTCCTAATTACAACCATTCTATTTGCAGCAACGCTAGAAACTCTTATTCTTACATCTGCCAACACTGATCCTGAGAAGGTTTCCTCCAAGATAGATTCGATCCTCGTACTTGGTGGCGGAACGAAGAACAATCGACCAGGTGCTGTCCTAAAAGGTCGGCTAGATCAAGCTCTCGCGTACGCAAAGGAACATCCAAATGTTATCTTCATCGTAAGCGGTGGTCTTGGATTTGGTAAAACGACGAGCGAAGGATCTATCATGAAAAATTATCTCGTTGAGAATGGAATTGAAGCGGACACCATTCAGATTGAGGAAAAAGCTACGAGTACATACGAAAACTTATTATATACAAAGGAAATGATACAACCGAACGACCAACTGCTTATTGTAACGAGTGCCTTCCATCTTTTCCGAACAAAGATGATCGCAAAGCGTGTTGGCATTGAGGCAGAGGGACTTGGCTCACCGTTGAGAATTTCTTCTGTCCCACAAGCTCACGTTAGAGAGTATATGGCGATTATAAAAAGTTATTTTACTGACAGATAGAGGAGGACGGCTTCCATGTACAAAAATAAATACCATTGCTGCGCGACTTGTATAAATTTTAAACCTGAAAAAACGAATCAAGGGATGCGCTATCACTGCGTGCGTTTAGGGTATGAGACGAAACCAGACTATCAGTTCAATTGTTGGGAGCCCAAACCTCACGTGGTGGAGCTCATGAATAAGAAAAAATAATTTTTGGAACAAATTAACACAAATGCCTTGCATTACAAGTTAGTGCCGCATATACTAATGGTATATCTTGTTATGCAAGACATTCTTTTTTTATCTATAACTCTTGTAATACAAGATAGTGAAATGAGGTGTAGCACATGTCGAACACTCAAATGTTAAAAGGAATTCTCGACGGCTGCCTTTTAGCCATCATCAACGAAGGAGAAGTCTATGGCTATGAGTTAGCTGAAAAGCTTGAGACATACGGATTTCAACAGACGAGTGAGGGAACGATCTATCCACTATTAATACGAATGCAAAAAGAAGAACTTGTTACGACGACGCTAAAAAAATCAACGGCGGGGCCAAGGCGGAAGTATTATTCACTTACCTCAAAGGGCGAGGAAGAACTTCAAGCATTTATTAAAAGATGGAATCAACTTAGTCATTCGGTCGATCAAATTTTACAAAAGAGAGGAAGCGGAAAATGAATGCGCCCAAACATACGTTAACAGCTGAAAGTCAGGATTTTTTAGATAACCTAAGCCTTTACTTGTTTTCGAGTGGAAAAAAAGAGGAAGAGGTGAAAGAGATCGTAGAAGAGTTGGAAGATCACCTGATCGAAGCAGAAAAGCGCGGAAAATCAGTATCTCACATCATCGGCCATTCACCAAAAGCTTATATGGAGCAGCTTTCAGAAGAAATGTCTTTTGATTTCAAATGGCTCTCTTACTTGCCGATCATCGTTCTCGGTGTTTTCGCCTATGTTTTGCTTGGTGATTCGATAAGAGGAGGCGTGCAGTATACATTGCTTCAAGTGGTTGGTTATCCAGCGGTTTGTATCATACTCGTGCTTTTCTATTTAAGAATGTTCAAGTTCTTAGCGAGCACTAAGCTTTCTAAAACAAAGACCATCATCACCACATTGACCTTAGGAATCTTACCGATTTTGTTCTTTTTAGGTCTTATGTTTGCAAACGATGCCTATAAGACTCCGGTCGTCATAAAGCTTGGAGCAACAGGAAACATTATCGCCGCACTCCTTGCTATCTCCATCTTTATTGGAATCGCTTTATGGAGCAAAACCTGGTTTACAATCGTCATTCCAACCATGCTTTTTCTACCTGAATTTCTAATCAGTCTGACCTCATTCGAAAAAGAAACGAAAGCCATTTTAACAATAAGTGCGCTGTTTGTAACACTTATTATCTATAACGTGTATACGTTTAAAAAAGCGAAAAAAGAGAACCGAATCTAAATGGTCGGTTCTTTCTTCTGAGTAAAATGTGGTTGCTAAACAACGTACTTGCACTGAAAAAGCTTACAATGTTACATTGTGTAAGGCTTTACACAGCAAATAAGTGGAAATACTGTTGATAGATGAAGTGATCTAGAATAATGGTAAGATCACTGATACAGAAAGGAAATTTGATATGAATCTCCAACTTCCGATTGAAATAAAAGAAAAACTGCAGCAAGATGCAGCAAAACGACTAGAAAATCTACCAAATGAATATAAAGAATTAATTGGGGAGCAGGGATATACAGCGCCTGATGCAGCATTGATTGAGGATGCCGTGATCGCGCTTGCTC
Source organism: Fictibacillus sp. 7GRE50 (assembly GCF_015903875.1). Lineage (NCBI taxonomy): Bacteria > Bacillati > Bacillota > Bacilli > Caryophanales > Fictibacillaceae > Fictibacillus > Fictibacillus sp. 7GRE50. The sequence goes on along the minus strand of NZ_JACZDW010000001.1, from coordinate 1,063,244 downwards.
TCGGAAAGAATGTATTGTTGAAAGGACCGACGGGGTCAGGTAAAACAAAGCTTGCAGAGCTTCTTTCAAACGTGTTCGGTCAACCTCTTCATCAAGTAAACGCCTCTGTCGATCTTGATGCTGAAGCGCTTCTTGGTCATAAGACGTTAAGCTATAGCGAGGGTAAACAGGAGATCGAGTTCATTCCTGGGCCAGTCACAAGAGCGGCAGCAAACGGGCATTTTCTCTATATAGATGAGATCAATATCGCAAAACCAGAAACCCTGCCCATTCTAAATGGAATGCTCGATTATCGCCGTACGATTGCCAATCCTTTCACAGGTGAAGTGGTAAAAGCGCAGCCTGGTTTCAATGTTATCGCTGCGATCAACGAAGGATACATCGGAACAGTACCGTTGAACGAAGCGTTGAAAAACCGTTTTGTCGTGATCGAAGTGCCTTACATTCAAGGTGATACGTTAAAAGAAATGCTTAAGAACCAATCTCAGCAAAAAGACGAAGACGTACTATCCAAGTTTGTTCAGTTGTCGTCAGATTTGATCGGGCAAGCAAAAGCAGGTCATCTGTCTGAAGATGCAGCATCTATCCGTGCGTTGCTAGATGCAGCCGATCTCTCTGTTTATTTGCCGGCGAAGCGTGCCATTCAGCGCGCGATCGCAGACAAGCTCGAAGATGCGCGCGAACGCGCCCTCGTTGCTAACGTAGCCGCAACCCTGTTCGCGTAAGCTGGGAAATGGGGTCAGACCCCATACAATTTATTTCCCATGACGATTTTGGAGGTTTTCCCTAGATGAAATTCCTAGTATTTGCGGATACGAAGATCGATTCTTTTGTTCACATGCAACTGATCGATCTTTCCCGCTCACTCTCAAAAGTGGATAAAATGGACGTTTCGTTCTCGTACCACTCGTACCTTGAACGAAACAGCGGCGTCACACACGTCAGCCAGTTCTGGAACCCGTACCCGCGCGAAATTCAGCTTGAAGGCTGGAAATCGGATGTTTATTTGCGCAGCTATGGTACTCAGTTTCACACGGACGACTATGTGATCTGGGATACCTTGAAGCAGTTGAAATCTCATCCGCACCGTGAATTTCTCAAGCAAGTCCTTCTTTTTGCAGAAGATTATCGGTTAGAACTGATCTGCGTTAAGAACCGACCGGGGATGAAGCATGCTTTCAAGCTCCGAAAAGAAACGTTTCAGGTTCATTACAACCGTGAGTACCGAAAGCATATTCAGCAAAAGCGTACACTTGATGCGCTTTTTTGCCATATCATTCTTTTAGCGAACAAACGATTTGTAGCCGTGCCAGAAGAAACGCAGAAACTCTATCAAGAACTGCGATCTCATTTAACAAAACTTACAACGGCAAAATCGACTGAAGATATAGCGGCTATCATCAGCGCAATGACTGCTATCACTCAAGAGCATACAAATGTAAACGATATGAAAACCGCATACCGCAGTTTCAGCGATCAATCGCAGCAAGCGGATAAAACCAGTGAGACCGATCAAAACTTTGACGACCTTACACGCAACAACGAAACGAAAACGAAGAAAACGATCACCAAGGATGAAGATTCAGACAAGGATAAAGACGACAAAGAAAAAGAGTCTCATTCCTCTTGGCATGATGAAACATCTGACCCGCAGGATTCGTTTTTACAAATGGACCTTGATCAGGGGACAAATATGGATCTGTTAGGAGAAGGTGCGAGGGAAGCGGAGAGTGGTGACGCGGTGTTCGGATCGGTTCAAACGAGCGCTAAAAGTACAGACAACAACGACTTCGACACCCAAAATGAGCATGAAGCCGAAACAGACAACAACCAAAATGGATCGGACTCTGCGAACCACTTCCCATACGGAGAGGTGAACAAAAATGTCACCGAGCACTTTGTTCCTGCAGAACCTGCAACCCTCGACGAAATTGCTCAGTACGACGAATATAATCAAGAGATCGCGCCATTCGTTTCGCAGCTGAAACAAAACTTTTTAAAAACGATGGAGCACAAACGAACTGCACCGAGAGAAGATTTGCACTTTGGAAGACTTGGAAAGAAGCTTACGAGACTCGTAACTGATAAGAATCCAAGGCTTTTCCGGAAAAAGCAGGAATCTCCCCAAGAACTCGACACGACGTTAACGCTCCTCGTCGACTGTTCAGCGTCCATGTTCAACAAGATGGAAGAGACGCAAAAAGGAATCGTGCTTTTTCATGAAACGTTAAAAGCTCTTCGGATTCCGCATTCTGTAGTTGGGTTTTGGGAAGATGCAGCAGATGCTTCTACTAACGATCAGCCGAACTATTTTCATGAAGTGATCTCCTATCGTAACTCTCTGCATCAATCGGGAGCGCCGATCATACAGCTCGAACCACAAGAAGATAACCGTGACGGATATTCCATCCGACGTATGGGAGAAGAGCTGGCAAAACGACCAGAGCAGCAAAAGATTCTGCTCGTTTTCTCAGACGGTGAACCAGCGGCTTTCGATTATGAATCGCATGGCGTACTCGATACACACGAAGCGGTTACTCGTACAAGAAAGCTTGGGATCGAAACGATTGGTATGTTCATCGCAAACGGAGAGATCACAGAGGAAGAAGAGAAGTTGATGCAGAATATCTATGGTCCGCAAAATGTAGTTGTGCCAAGTGCTTCAGAGCTTGTCGACTATCTGATGCCCGTACTTCGTAAGCTACTTTTCAAATCTTTATAAAACGCCAAAACGCCTGGGTCAGCTCACCCCAAGGCGTTTTTTATGTATGTATCAATACTCCAATAGCTTCAGCCAAGCAAAGATTACTCCAACAAACCCCGTGTAGCTAAAGATCCTGACAGACCATTCTGGTAAGGCTGTTCGAAGTACGCTTGAAAATATGCCGACCACAATAATCGCGGCAAGTAAGATGTAAATGGAAATGATATCGAACGGAATACGAAAAGACAGCCATTGTTCCATCGCCAAACCTCCCTAGTAAGGATAATATCGGACAAAATGCCTATACATTAAGAACAATTCACGAAAAAAGCCGAATTTTTATGTGTTCGAAAATCGGGATATGAAGGATAACATCGGGCACCGCAAATAGGGCAAACGCATATAGTATTACTAATTCAGGTGTTAGGAGTGAATGATGTGAATCAACGTGTAGTAGACGTCATTTTAGCAGAAGCAGAAGAAGAATATTTAGCAAATAATAAAGATGGTACCACGTTTGCTGCAGAACTCGCCTTACTCGCTTCAACGCTTGTGACCGCGGGGGATTTTCTAGCTACGTTCAGTGCAGCGATCGCTCTCAGACAAGTGTACCTCGATCAAGCGCAGGATCTAAAAGACCAGCAAGAACAAGAAGCTCAGATGAAAGACATCCAAGATCAGATTACAGCGTTAAAAAATGAGATTAAAATGCTGAGGGGAAGAAAATAAACGGACTTCCCCCTAATTTTTCATTTGGGATCAATCATACTCTTTCTTTTTCCACTCATCTTCAGGCATCTCAAATTCATCGCTCGAAAATCGTTCTTCTTTAAACGGATCGCCATACATATGAAAGCCGTTTTGCTCCCAAAAGCCTGGCTGATCCTCTTCTAAGAACTCGAACTTACGAATCCACTTTGCACTTTTCCAAAAATAAAGATGCGGAACGATGAGACGCAGCGGAAATCCATGCTTTTCCGTTAACGGCTTGCCGTCAAAAGAGTGCGCAAGAATGACATCGTCTCGCAACAAATCTTGGAGAGGAACATTCGTCGTATAATCGTAATCAGCGTGGACCATCACATACTTTGCTTTTGGATCCACATCAAAGTGCTTTAAAAAGTCCGTAAATTTAACACCTTCAAACGCATTGTCGAACCGTGACCATCTCGTCACACAGTGAATATCTCGTACTACTGTCGTTTGAGGCATCTTCATGATGTCTTCAAAACTAAATTCGACACGTTTTCCTACGAGTCCTTCTACAGATAACGACCATTTTTTCATATCGTAAACAGGAACCTCCCCCTCATGAAGAATAGGGAACTTTTTTGTTTCAACCTGCCCAGGAGGCAAGCGGTTTCCTAGTTTTTCATCGACTTGTGGGACACGCATCTTTTTAATGCGATCCGCTTTGTTAAGGTCCATAAATGAACACCCTTTCTTTAATACGATTGATTCCATTTGAGGTAGCAAAAACAAAAAACGCCATCTTTTATAAAAAAAGAGGACGAGTGGTTGTGTTCACATCCTCTTATCTTTCAGTCTGTAAAACTGTTAGATGTAGCACCGTGCCTAACAAAATAGGTGGTTGCCGGGCTTCATAGGGCTAATTCCCTCCGCCTGCTCGAAATAAGAGACCGATTAATCGGCTTAAAAACGATATGTAAGTTACAACTATTATACATTCAGGACATGAAAAATCAACTTGAAATGAGATCAGCCACAAAAGACATCTCGCGAGAAATGCCTAGATACAGAACGACAACGCCAAAAACCGCTGTACTGATCAAGAAAAAGTAGACGATTTTTTCTTCGGCTTCCTTTTCACTCTGCCTTTTTTCTGATTCAGTCGACTCACTCTTGCCAGAACCTTGAGACGTTTTTTTCTTTTGCTTACCTTTACCAAGACCAAACATAGCTGAAATCCTCCGCATCTTACAGATGTTTCTGTTAACAGTTTTTCATGAAAGCTGTTTTCGTATTCATCGATGTTTAAGATAGAGGTTGATTTCCGCTCCAGGTTGCTCGCTTTCCGCGGGGCAGGCGGTGAGCCACATTTGTTCGTTTCACTCTTAAGTGTCTCACCTGCCCACCTGTCCCGCAGGAGTCTCGCACCTTACACTCCAATCAACTTCTCGAAGAAGCAAATGAACAAAAATGCATTAACTCTACAGAAATTGTCTTCATGAAGAAGGGAGTTTTAACAAATGCAATTTAGTTGTTAAGTGTGGATAACAGTCGTTAACAGCATCTATGAAAAAAGGAAAATAAAAAACCTCCAGAAGTTATAAACACTAACTTCCAGAGGTTTGGGAACATTTTTATTTATATCAATTACTGCTGAACAGCCGCCGCTGCATTTACGCGTCCGTTTTGGAACTGGCTGCCTGTTCCGGATACAGGATCAGCTGTGTTTTCAAGCGCTGCACGGATTTGAGAAGCACTCTTACCTTGAGCCGCAAGAAGTCCTGCTACACCCGCAACAACTGGTGATGCCATAGACGTTCCTGAGAAACTCGCATACTGGTTATTTGGTGTTGTTGAATAGATGTTAACACCTGGCGCTGCGATATCAACCCACGTACCGAAGTTTGAGAATGAAGCTTTACGGTCGTTTTGATCGGTAGCCGCAACTGCAATCGCGTTCGTATAATAAGCAGGGTAGCTAGGAGAAGATACACCCTCATTTCCTGCAGCAGCAATGACTACAGAACCTTTGCCCCATGCATAATCAACTGCGGATTGAAGAGTCTGTGTGCCGCCTGCTCCACCAAGACTTAAATTGATAACTTGCGCACCTTGATCAGCTGCGTAACGAATGCCTTGAGCGACGTCATCGAGTGATCCACTGCCGTTCGCATCAAGAACACGAACTGCTAGAATAGAAGCTTTTGGAGCAAGACCCGCGATTCCCACACCGTTATTTGTGTTCGCAGCCGCGATACCCGCAACGTGTGTACCGTGCTCGTTCTCATCCAATGGATCGTTATCGTCATCTACATAGTCGGCACCTTTAATGACTTTTCCAGCAAGGTCTGGGTGGTTATAGTCAACGCCTGTGTCAATTACTGCAATTTTTACAGAGGAAGAGCTCTGCGTAGTATCCCAAGCTTGCTCAGCTCCGACTTTTTGTGGCGCATATTGCTGACTTTGATAAGCAGGATCGTTTGGTACATAGCTTGCATGGAACGTTAAGTTAGGTTCCGCATACTCAACAGAGTCAAGATTTTCATAGTTCTTGATCGCATCTGCCACACTGCCGTCTACTTTCACGACTGTAAAGTCTTTTGTAACCTCAACTACTTTACCGCCAAGTTGTGAAACTTTGTTTTTAGTGTTAGCTGCTGCTGAAACAGAATCTTTAAAATGAACAATAATTTCTTGTGAAGCAGCTTTCGTTGCAGCCGGTGTAAAGGAAGCTTTCGACACCTCCGAATTTGCAGCAGATGCTGGCAATGCTAATGACACCAGTAGTGGTAATGTTGCGGCAGTCGCCACGAAACGCTTTAACATAAAAATCACTCCTCTGTTGTATTTACCAAGCAAGCTTGGCTCCGATGGTAAGGAATTCAACAATTTTCAACAAAACCCTTTAATACTATTCGAAAATAATGATTATTTACCAAAAGACTACAATCACAGAGAAGATATTACTACAAGAGCTTCTAGGTCCGCATGACCTATTCATTATCTTAAAATATAAAGTGGGTAGGTGATAAGACTCAAATTCGACGGAAAGCGCATTCAGTCTCATCCCCTTAAACAGAAACATAGGACTACTTTGAAGAATGGTGTAAGGTAAGAGGGAAAGAAAAAAGAAATTTTTTATTTGAGGAGGAGGAATAAAGGTGGCACGTTTACCAGAAGTAGATGTTGAAGGAACACCCTTTAAGAAATCCCTTGCTAATGCACCAGGTATTCTAGATGCTTTTCAGCAGATGGAAAAAGCGCTGAACGACATACTAGAGCCTGAACTTATGGAGATGCTCCGCTTACGAGCGGCCTCAAACAATGGGTGCGACTACTGACAAAGCATGGACTACGGGACTCTGGATGAGTCCTCACGAAAAACGGCGATGAAGCAAGGAAACGCAGAACTATCAGAACGTGAAAGTCTAGCTCTCGAACTCGCTGATCACATTATGGCTTATCACGGACAACTGCCAGATGAATTATACAACCGACTCACGAAACATTTTTCAAAAGAAGAGATTATTGCGCTATTCTTCCAAATCGGAAGCAAAAACGGAGCCAACTGGTTTATTATCGCGATGGGAATACTAAACGATTAAAAAATAAAACGTCCAGATCACACATGCGATCTGGACGTTGTTTTATGTATTATCTATGTTGGTCGATCAGGATCAGGTTTCCATCTGGATCTTCAAGAGTCAAACTCGCAGGGCCTTCACTCGTTTCATCCGCTTCAGTCGATAACGAAATTCCTCTTTCTTTCAGCTGTTTCTGAAGCTCTCGAATATCAGTGAAATTTTCAAGATTTTCCGCATTTTGGTTCCATCCAGGGTTGAAAGTCAAAATGTTTTGTTCAAACATACCTTGAAACAAGCCGATAACCGTATCCTCATTCTTCATGATCAACCAGTTATGCTCGATGTTACCACCTAACGATTCAAATCCTAAATTTTCATAAAAAGCTTTTGAACGGTGGATATCTTTTACACTTAAACTTACAGAAAACGCACCAAGTTTCATAAGATCCTCCTTAAAATATCTGATAATTTAACTATAGATTTCTTTTACCCCGATTACAATTCAATTCATGACGAAACTTTCCATCGAAAAAAAACGTATAGCATAGAGGGAGGAGGTTGAAAAGTATATGTATGAAGGCCGACCAAAACTTAACATACAAAGAACATGGTTTGAAAACTTTTTAGATATCGCATCAATCACCTTATTGGTAATAGGAACAGTGAGCTTGATCTCACAGTGGGCTGCTATTCCGAACACCGTGCCAACCCACTTTAATGCAGCCGGAGAACCAGATGGCTGGGGAAGTAAGAACAACCTATGGATTTTAATCGTGATGGGAGCGGTGACGTGGTTACTGCTTACCGTGTTAGAAAAATTTCCGCACATCTACAATTATTTTAATCTTACGGAAGAAAACGTAGAAAGACAGTATAAAAATGCGCGCATGATGATCAATGTAATGAAAAATGAAATCTTGATCTTTTTCGTCTATATGACTTGGGCCTGTGCAGAAGTCGCCAATGGAACAAGTGAAGGATTAAGTGTGTGGGTACTCCCCATTTTTATCATAGGAATCACAGGATCCATCGCTTTTTTCATCGTAAGATCAATTAAATGGAAGTAAAAAAGGGGACGAACTTCATTTGGAGAAGTAGAGTCCTCTTTTTTATGAAGTGTGTCTTTTCCTAGAGTACATAATAGCTATGTGTGCGCCGTATAAGGATAGTTATTTACCATAGTTCGGTAATGTGAATTAATTTCACGGATAAGCTCCATAATTTCACGGTAAATCATTTTAATTTCACGGATAAATTTTTTTATCGAATTTTCGACTCATACCGACACTGAAACAATAATAAAGCAGCTCATACTTTTTGATGAGCTGCTCCCATTTTTGATTACTGATCTTGATGGTTGCGTGCACGCGCTTCATCTGGACCTTCCATCTTAGTAGCACCAGAATATTTTAAGTCTTGATCACGGTCAGATTCAACGCGGCCAGATTCACGCAACTTCTTTTCCTGTCTGTCTTTTCCCATAGTGAAATCCCTCCAATCACATCAGATTTTCATTAGTATGAGGACTAACTGAAACTTTTATGTAAAAGCTGAAAATATCCTGAAACAGCCTACCCAAACGTTTAGCTTTTAGAGAAAAGGGAATCCCCTAACTACGAAAAAAATTAATCGAGGAGGACTTAAAATGGTACAGAGTGTAAACACTACAAACGGATATGAAAACGGCATGTATCCTGAAGATGCTTACGGTACAGCGCAAAGAGAGAGAGTGGCAGACCCGCAAAAAAGCAAGCTACTAACAGGAATCGTAATTGGCGGTATCGTTGGTGGGGCACTTGCCTTGATTGATTATAATACACGGTCAAAAGTAAAGAACACTGCGGTAGGGTTGAAGGATAGCTCCAGCAAAATGATTACGGAAGTTAAACAAAATCCAGGTGAAGTGAAAGATCAGATGATCAGCCAGTTCAAAACAGCGAGCACCACTTTAAAAGATGCGATCAACGACGCGCAAGCGCTATACGAGCGTCTCAATAAAGACGTTTTTGGAAACATTAATACGCTAAAAGAAATCTCAAGTGATGTGTTATCGACAGCTAAAGAAACAAAAGGGGAGCTTGGCAGCATCGGTTCAAAATTAAAAGAAGCAGGATCCGAACTAGCTGATAACCCAATCGGAAATGACAAGCTTCACGATTATTCCACTGGATCAGCGCAAGAAACGACTTACACAAGAGAAAATGATACAAACGTCGTTTCAGTAGGCGTGACTTCACAGAACAATCGTAAAAACTTGTAAAAAAACAAAAAACAGCTCTCTGCGCAGTTTCGCTGCACAGAGAGCTGTTTTTGTATTGTTGAAAATCTCATTGAAAATGGATTGGAGCGAAAACAAACTGCTACACTCCATTTAAAAGTCGTTTATTTCTATATAAGATCTAGCTATTTATGATTTGTCTAATATCGTTCAAACGTACAACTTGCTTCGCATCTTCAAAATGCTCCGAATAGTTTTCTGTTACGGAAAAGTCCACAACAGCGGTGTTGGTCAACAATGAAGTAATTTCTCCTTTTAAGCCGTCGAATGTTTCAATAATATCACCGATTTTAAATTCCATGCCTTTTCCTCCAACGTAATTAATGTTTGTACTATTTTACCATAATTGTGACTAATTTTCCTTTTATTTTTAAAAACTTCTATTTGTTAAGTATTATAGCTGAATCAATTACGTATTGCTATTGAAGCGCTTTTAATGTTAACTTAAAATTAATATAAGTTGACATAACTATGATGAGGTGTTTTTTCATGAAAACAAAAGAGATGACGTATGTAGCTTTATTCGCAGCAATCATGATTGTATTAGGATTCCTGCCCCCAATCGTTTTGCCTTTTACACCAGTTCCCATTACAGCACAAACTCTTGGTGTAATGCTTGCAGGTGTGGTGCTTGGTGCCAGACTAGGCGGATTAAGTATAATTGTTTTCTTACTAGTAATTGCAGCTGGTGTTCCAGGATTAGCTGGTGGACGCGGTGGCGCAGGTGTTTTTGTAGGACCAAGTGCTGGTTATATACTTAGCTGGCCATTATCAGCTTTCTTAATCGGGTTATTGATCGAAAAAGCAAGACAACCACTTCAAGTGTGGAAGGTCTTCATATACAATTTCGTCGCAGGAATCGTCTTTGTTTACCTTTGCGGTATTCCAGTTGTTGCATTTGTAATGGACATAAGTTTGGAGACAGCTGCAGTTTCAGGTTTAGCTTACTTACCAGGCGATTTGATAAAAGCTACTATCGCAGCCGCACTTGGTGTTAAAATAAGACAAAGATTATTTAAAAATCAGACTGCTCTTACTCAAAATCATACGATCAGCCATTAATAGATTGTCTTCGGACAGTCTTTTTCTATAGGGAGGACTTCTGTGCTTATTACCGATACGATTCAACAAAGTGCCCTTTTACATCCTGAGAATACAGCGATTCAAATGGGTGAAGATAAAATAACCTATCAAGAACTGGACTGCAATGTTAAAGAAATTGCTTCATATTTTCGTAAGCAGGCCTTCAAAGGAACCCAAGGAAAAGCAGCGCTATATGTGCCTAACGGAATCGATTTTCTACAATATTTCTTAGGAGCCATTTCTGCTGGCTGGATTTGTATTCCCCTTGATTTGAAATGGAAAGAAAAGGAACTGGAAGAAAGGCTAAAACAATGTGAGCCGGATTTGGTTATTACTACAGAAAAATGGCAGAGCAAAATGAAATACGGAAAGGTCACTCTAATTTCTGCTATTGATGATGTAAGCCTAAGCCCAAGTGAAGAAGTAAAAAGTACTGTTGCAGACGATTCATTGTTTTATATGGGGTTCACTTCAGGTTCAACGGGTGTTCCGAAATGTTTTGTACGCAACCATCGTTCTTGGGTTAAAAGCTTTGCATGCAGTAAAACAGACTTTAGCCTTACTGAGAGTGACACAGTACTCGTACCTGGACCACTTGTTCATTCGTTATTTTTGTATGCAGCGATCAGTACGATTTATTTAGGTGGAAAGGTGAAACTGTTGCCCAAGTTTTCAGCTACCCAAACTTTAAAAGAGATCAAGTCAGACGAAGTTTCAGCTCTTTATGCTGTTCCTACTATGCTTGCGGCACTAACTAAAGAAATGGATTCTCAGAACGGCGATCCAAGACTAAAAAGAATAATATCTTCAGGGGCCAAATGGGAACCTGGACTTAAAAGGAAAATAAATAATCTGTTTCCTAAAACAGAGCTTTTCGAGTTTTATGGTGCATCTGAATTAAGCTTTGTAAGCTTTATTAATCACCGAACTGCCTTACAAAAGCCGTTATCGGTAGGACGCGCTTTTCATAATGTAGAACTGTCTGTTCGAAAAGATGGATACGAAGTGGAAAAAGGAGAAGTAGGTACTCTTTTTGTAAAAAGTGAGATGCTGTTTTCACACTATATTAATAGGCCAGATGCGAATAAAGAAGTTTGGGACGACAATGGATGGCTGACAGTAGGTGACTTGGCTAAGCTAGATGATGACGGAGATTTATTCATTATAGGACGCAGTAACAACATGATAATTTCTGGAGGACAAAACGTTTATCCTGAAGAAATCGAAAGAGTATTGCATTCACTAGATGGAGTTGAGGAAGCTGTTGTTTTTGGGATGCCAGATTCGTATTGGGGAGAGAAGGTTTCAGCAGCAATCATCCAAAAAGAAGGTGCTATGCTTACAGTTCGTGATATCCAACGTTTTTGTAGAGAGCATCTTTCGACATTCAAAGTACCTAAACACATTATTTTTACAAAAGAGTTTCCTTATACGTCGAGCGGAAAAATTGCAAGATCAAAGATAAAAGAGATTTATAGCAAAGGTGTACTCTATTCATGAAAAAAGCTGTTATTATCGATGCCAAACGTACAGTGATTGGAAAGAAAGCGGGCTACTTTAAAGGTGTTGGAGCAGAAAAACTAGCGGCTGCTGTCATTCAAAAGATTTTAAAAGATAATAATGTTTCTCCTGATATGGTGTCAGATGTGATTTTAGGGAATACAGTTGGTCCTGGTGGGAATATTGCACGCTTATCTGCTTTAACAGCAGGTCTTCCAGTGACTGTTCCAGGTTTTACAGTTGATCGTCAATGCGGTTCTGGACTTGAAGCGATAAATCTCGCATGTCGGCTAGTGCAAACAGGTGCAGGAGACATATATTTAGCAGGTGGCACCGAATCCGTTAGTACATCAACGTTTCCACAACGAGCTCGCTTTTCTCCAGACTCTATAGGGGATCCTGACATGGGTGTTGGAGCTGAGAACGTGGCTGAAAAATACGGCATAACACGTGCAATTCAGGATGAATATTCGCTTCTAAGCTATAAGAGAACGATAGATTCTAATGAACAAAATCGCTTTAATAATGAACTCGTTGCGTATAATGATGTGCCCTTAATGGATGAAGGAATCAAGCGACTTTCTGTGATCGAAAGACTGATGAAACGTGCAAAACCTGCATTTAAAGAAAATGGGACAGTTACTGCCGCAAATTCATGTGGTTTAAACGATGGTGCATCTATCGTACTCGTCATGAGTGAAGAAAAAGCGAAAGAGCTTAAACTTGCTCCAAAACTACTATTTATCGACGCTGTCACGGCAGGTGTTGATCCAAATGTGCCAGGAATCGGACCGGTTCCAGCTGTAAATAAACTTTTACAGAGAATGGACCTTTCTATAAGTGATATTGATGTATTTGAACTCAATGAAGCATTTGCATCCCAAGTCGTTGCTTCCGCTCAAGAACTTAACATATCGTGGGACAAGCTGAACAAAGGCGGTGGTGCAATTGCATTTGGACATCCTTATGGTGCCTCAGGAGCGGTTCTCGTGACTTCACTGCTAAGGGAGATGACCTCAGGTGACCGGTTTGGTATAGCCACGTTAGGTATCGGCGGTGGACTTGGGATTGCAACACTATTTGAAAGGTGTGAGCACCCATGAATTTTAAACAGTATGAAGGGACAGTGACGCAGGCGGTTGCCATAACGATAACAGAAGCGCTTGTTAAAGCTTACGTTGAGGCATCAGGTAATCGAAAAAGTGCTATAGATTACGTTCCTCCAGCTCTACCGATGATTTTTTATCAATATATCAACGTGCCATGGTTTCACGAACAATCGTTTATTCACAAAGACCAAGTGTTTCATTACGAACATCCTATCTCGATTGGAGATACAATTCAATGTACTGTTTCCTTAATTTCCGTAGAGAAAAGACGTCAATTTCTTGTTTTGCATCAAGAGCTTATTGGTAAAAACGTGCACGGAAAAATGGTATTTTCGGCAAAATCGACTCTTTTAAAGGAGGCAGAGTGAAAATGGTTTATCATACCATAAAATTAGGCGATGCACTCGAGCCTTTACTAATAGAAGTAAATGAAGATTTGGTGAGGAAATATGGTGAAGTGTCTGGTGATTTTAATCCTATTCATTTTGATGATCGTGCTTCAAAAGAAAAAGGATTTTCGGCTAAAATCATACACGGTATGCTTTCGATGGCAATCGCATCCAATATTGTGGAACCCTATCTTGATAAAGGCTATTGGGTAAAAACATATGAGATGAAATTTAAAGCACCTGTTTTAGTAGGGGAAACGATCAGTATAAATGGAACAATCGAATCTGTTGAAAAAGAGTCATTTAACATAGATGTTACTATTTCAAGCCCGACTTATCCACAGGTAGCGAAAAGTAGAATTGTGCTACATGTGTATAAATAGCATTACTTATCCACATTATCAACAATATCCACAGTTCAAAAAAACCGTTTCCTAACCAATTGGTTAGAAGACGGTTTATTTACGGTCGCTGTAGTCACTTATTTTATGATTTATAGTTCAATCTCGCTCACTTCACGATCAACAATACGCGCACCTTTTTTGCTCGTATAGTTTCCGCCCGAAGAAGTAAAGATGTTTTGTGCGATTACCGTGTCCATCGCTGCATTTACTGCTGCAGGATCAACCGGTTCGATCGGAGCATCCAGACGGATGGTTACCGTTTTGTTCTCTTGGTTAAGAAACTGCAATTCAAGCACTTTGGCCATCGAAATCCCTCCTTTCTTCTATATTTTCCTCGCTACTACTCTTAAGAGTGGATCGCGAAGGAATCGTTTCGCTTAATCATTACAAGGGGATACACTTGAAGTCCTGATAATGCGTTTGCTACCGCATAAAGCTGGTCAGGTGTTGAAGAAGTCTTAACATGAGCGAAGTTCTTATACTTCACCACTGGCTTGTTGTCTGCATCCAAACCACCATCAAGCTCCAAACGCATTGCTGAATCAATCAAAGCTGCTGTTGCCATGTGCCTCACCTCCTTTCACATCATAAGTTCCAGAGGGAAGTGAAAAGGAGCCATGAGGCTAAAAATTTTTGAAGTAAGTGTCGCTCAGACCTACTTTATGTAACTAAAGAGGGTGCTTTCAAATATCTGCATCATTGATGAGTTGGTTGGAGTGGAAGGTGTGAGACTCCTGCGGGACAAGCGGTCAGGTGAGACCCTTAACGGCGCAAAGCGGCAAGGGGCTCACCGCCTGCCTCGCGGAAAGCGAGCAACCTGGAACGGAAATCAACCTCCCTCAAAGCGACAAAGCCAAACAAAATGGTTCTACCCACAGCACTTATCCACAATTTTTAGAATTTTACTCAAAATCAACACCTAAATCTTTTGAAATCCAGCATTTCACACAAAAAATCTATCAATTTTCGTAATTCTGCACACACATTGTGGATAACTTTTCAAAAGTTAACAGGCAACTTTTGTCGTTTTGCATCGTTTACCATACAACTTTTCAAGAGTTGCACTTTGTTTTACAAAACTCCTCCAATCTATAGTGAAGATACCGCGGAATTCCCCGAATGTGCGCACATTCCAAAAGGAACGATTTCCATGAAAAACACGACGTTTGAAGAAGTTGCAGCCATGTTCGAACCACTCATCAAATCCCAGATCAAACGCTATCACCTCACGAACCACTTCGATCAATACTATCAAGCTGGTTTACTCGGACTCTGGAAAGCTTACGAAACGTACAACCCGGAAAAAGGGCAGTTCTCGTCATTTGCTTTTATCCATGTTCGCGGCCGAATTTTACAAGAGTTGCGTAACGAGCTGAAGAGGCAGGAGGCGGAGGTCACGCATGATCCTCATGAATCGTTAACGTTTCAACACCTTTCCCATCAAGACCGCATTCCATTTTTGGAAGACGAGTCATTGAACCTTTATCTGATGCATCTAACAGAAAATCAGCAACGGTGGGTCGTGCATCGAGTCTTTCATATGAACACAGAGGCAGAGATTGCAAAAACGTTTGGGGTCACGCTTTATGCTGTGAAGTCATGGAGAAAGGCTGCAATAAAAAAACTACGTACAGTTTTAAATACCCAATAAAATCAAACTTTCTTACTATGTGATTTGATGGATATAATTTTGGAATTAGGGTATAGTAGAAAACTGTGGGCGAAAAAATTCCTTTTTTACCCATAATAGCCAATAGAGATATAAGCTGCTATTTTTTTAGAATAACAGTGTAATAAGTTGGTAGGACAAAGCTTATATATTTATTAAGAGGGGGACAATTAAACGATGGAAACACAAGTTAATCAGAGTACTGGAAACAAGAAACGACCGTTAATTATTGGGCTAGCTATTATTGCAGTGCTTGCAATCGGGGCAACTGCTTATGCGATGTTCGTTGATCTATCTCCGCGTGAATTGTATTTAAAATCCGAGATGAACACATTTAAAGCACTGAACGAATCATTTGAAGACAGCTTTGGAGATGCGCTAGCACTTTCTGAAAAGCAGATGGAAGAAGCGTATAAGTCTGAAGCGAGCGTTGGGGTAGATGTTGACCCGGCGATGTTTGGAGCAGGTGGAATGGAAGCGGCTTTGATCGGCTCTGTTCTTCAAAACAGCGAGTTTAAAGTAACAACACAGCAAGATCCGAAGAAAGAAGAAGGATCTGTTAAAATGGCTTTAAGAATGGACGATGCAGACTTAATGAATGCTGAGTTTTATCAAAACAACAAACAAACGGCTGTAAACGTGCCTGCAGCTTACGATAAGAACGTTTACTTCGAAAACAGTCAGTTCGGTGACGTGATGCGTAAGTTCGATCCAGCGTACCAAGGTATGGAAAAGCTTGAAAATTTCTTTAAAGCTGTGGATGGCGACCTAAGTGAAGACGCTCGTGATGAAGCGTTCGAAGAGTTCGCAAAAGTGTATGCTGACAGCGTGAAAGATGAAAACGTAAAACTGAAAGACGATGTTGATTTTAAAGGCGAGAAACTTCGCGAGCTAACGGTTTCTCTTTCTGAAAAAGAAACAAAAGCAATGCTTATAAACTTTGTTGAGAAGATTGAAAAAGACGATGAGATCCTAGATGCGATCGCTGAACAATCAGCATTGCAAGGCGGACTTCAAACAGGCATGGTAGCACCTAATAGCAGCATGAGCAAGGCAGATGCGAAGAAGGAAATTAAGTCGATTCTTGCTGATGCGAAAAAAGGAATTAAAGATGACATACAAATTCCTGGTGGAATGAAGCAAGTTGTTATCATCGATGGTGATGATAAAGTAGTAAGCCGTAACGTGTCTATGAAGCTTGGTGCGAACGGTGAAGACGGGGTTGCGATGAACTACAAGTCTGAAAGCTGGAAAAAAGGCGACGTAACAAATTCTTCTTGGGTTCTTAATATGGGTCCTGAAGGTGAAGCTGAAACAGTACTTGTTGATGTGAAGATGGAAAGCCAACCAAAAGGTAAAGATGGCATGAAGCGTGATATTAAAGCGAAGTTTGAAGCGACTGAAAACGGTACAACACAAGGTATTGGGTTCCAAATTAAAGGTGAAGGTACAGATAAGAAGTCAAAATGGACGGCTAATCTTGTTCCGGCTGGCGACTCCCCAATGGAGCTTCCAGACATGACGCTTGAAATTGAGCATACGGGTGACCAAAACCTTGATAAAGACTTTGCAAAACACGATTACAAAGTAACACTAAAAGGTAACGACGCTACAATGGGCGATATTAACGTTGGATTGAACATCAAAACAAAAACAACGTTCGGCGATAAACTGAAATTCCCTGAGCTTTCAGAAGGAAAAGCAGTAAACGTTGCTGAGATGAGTGACGCTGAAATGATGACGATGATGTCAGAAATTCAACGCAACATCGAGCAATTTATCGGAGAAAACGCTCAAATGTTCCAATAGAATCATAATAAGAAGGACAGAGATAACTTAAAACAAAGTTGATCTTTGTCCTTTTTTCTAACCATTAGGGTATATATAGCATGTGAGGTACGTACGTTTTGTCGAGGATTGTAGACTCGTGGATAAACGGCCGAAACTTTTGGATTGAGTGTTAAAACTTCTGGATAAACAGTCAAAACTCGTGGATAAATAACCAAAACTTCTGGATTCACCAGTCCAATGCCCCTACGGGTATAGGTTCAGCTCCATACCTTCACCAAATTTTTAAACGAGAGGAACGACACTATGAGGCAAACGCTACTCATTGCCCATCTAACGGTAAAATGCTGGCTGAAGCAGCCTTTTCCTCTGATTGCTATGATGCTGTTTCCAATTTTGTTACTTGGAATCACGTATCTCGGGCTAAAACCACTTCTTGAAGAAAAGCAGTGGGTAGAGCCTTTTGCCGTAGCGATCGTAGATGAAGATAACACCTTTGAAACCAAATTGCTAATGAAGCAGTATGAAAACTCAGAAGAACTAAAAAATGTATTAACCTTTGAAAAAACAGATGCTGAGAGCGCGAGTGAAAAGCTTGCTAGCAACGAGATAGCGGGCATGGTGATCGTGCCGGATGGTTTTACTAAAGGAATTCGTGGCGGCAAAAATATTCCTATAACCGTCATTGGTAATCCTGAACGGCCTTTTCAAGCAAAACTCCTTCAGCAAGTGATGGTATCGAACGCCAACTTGATCTCTTCTGCACAAAGCGGAGCGAACGCTGCTTTTCATTATTTACGAAAAATGGACTTAAGTTCCAAAGAATTCCGAGCTTACCGCGACACGGTCATCACAGACTTTACGCTACAAGCTCTGAACCGAAATAAGATCTACGAAACGGAAACACTAAGTGCGTTAGGCGGAGTAACAACGATCGACTATTACAGCTTATCAGGTGTGTTGATCCTGTTACTCGTTGGTGGACTGTTTGGAATGAGTTTGACCGCAAGGAGTGAACAAACCGCACTGCGCGAAAGGTTAAGTCTACAAGGGATAAGATCTGGCGTATTCTTTTTTAGCAATGTCATATCAGTCTTCCTTCTCCTCGTCATCCAAAGCGCTGTTCTGGTTTCCTTATTTTATGTTCTAACGAAAACGTGGAGCATCACATCGACATCATTGGTTTTAGCATACTGCTTAAGCATCGCATCCCTTTTCGCGCTTTGTCAGGAACTTTTTGTTCGTAACGGAGCAAAGTGGGGAGCGGGAATCATCCTTGCTGTGGGACTTGTTGCTACAAGCGGAAGCGTTTTGCCGCTATCTTATCTTCCGGAAATGTGGCGCAGCATAAGTGTATTAAACATCGTGCATCAGGCACACAGCGGACTGATAGATACGCTATTTGTGGGGAACGAAGGGTGGATGTCTGTTCTACTGTTGCTTAGTTTTTCAATCACAATTTGGGCAGTGAGTTTGCTGCTTATCACCATAAAGAAGAGGTTGCCATGGTCTGGACAATTGCCATTACACGTATAAAATTACTGCTTCAAAGTCCGTGGAGTTGGCTGGGACTCATCGTTCCGGTTCTCGTGCTGGTTTTTTTAGACATGTCCGTTGAAAAAACAAGTGATGTCACCAAGATTCCAGTTGTAATCGTAGACGAGGACGAAACGCAATACTCGGAAATGGTCATAGATAGAGTTAGTAAAAATCCAGCGGTCTCGGTAAGTGTTCATAATGAAGATGACGCGCGAAATCAGATTGAGACACAAGAAGCCGCCATCGGTTTCTTTATACCTGAAGGATTTATGGACAGTATACAGAAAAATGATGAAGATGAGCTTGTTACGATGTGGCTCTCGTCAGGCTCAATTTCTCATGGATTAGTGCGTGAGATTTTTGCAAGTGAAGTGAAGCGATTATCGAGTAATTCGTACGGCGCAAACACGGTTTTAAAAACATATGGAAAAAGCGAGAAGCTAGATGCAAAGGAGCAGGCTGAGGTCTGGAAGGATGCTTGGGCGTATAGCGACAAACATTGGGAGCCTAAGCCTCTTATGACCATTGATTATAAAGTTGGTGTTACGAGGGAATCTTCCGTAGAGGCGGATGGCAACAATGTCTCGATCTATGTTCCAGGCATGCTCGTACTGATCATGTTGTTTAGTTTTTTATATAACAGCTGGCCGATTAAAGATCGTGACTCCGGTATGCGGTCGAGAGTACCTTATGCAGCTGGTCGATTTTCAGTGTACTGGTTCGGAAATGCACTAGGCGTTCTGCTTTTACAGTTACTCATGCTCATCTTATTGATCGGTTTTGGCTGGTGGAGAGAAGCGTTAACGTTGAACGTGACTACGATTTTGAGTTTGATTGGCTACGTCTTATTTCTAAACGCATTATCTCTTCTGTTTGCTTATTTTGTGCACAGCAACCGCACATGGCAAGCGATCACACTCTTTGTCGTACTGTGCACATCGCTTCTAAGCGGAACTTTCTTTCCGAGCGATGAGCTATCAAGCTTTTTACAACGTGCTGCAGAGTGGACGCCGCAATATTGGATCGTGTCTTCGTTAAACCAAGAAACGTTAATGATTCCCTTTATATTTGTAGGTCTAAGTTTTATATTATTCGTACTTTCAACCTTAAAGGCAGGTGACAACGCTTGATTGCAGCAGAAAATTTGAAGAAGAAGTTTGGTAGAAAAGAAGTATTAAAAGAAATGAACTTCTTTATTGAAAAAGGAGAAACCGTCGGCGTTGTTGGCCCGAACGGTGCAGGTAAATCAACGCTTTTGAGAATCCTTGCAACCCTTATGAAAGGATCTGGCGGATCGGTTCAGATCGATGGGCTTGATGTAAGGAAAGAACAAAAGAAAATTCGCCAGAAAATCGGTTACGTACCGCAAGAAATCGCCGTCTATCATGAGCTAACAACGCGTGAAAATTTACGATTTTTTGCGAAGTTGGCGAAGGGATCATCAGAAGAAAGATGGATGCAGCGCTGCGAGGAGTGGCGACTGGCTGAGCACCTTGATAAAAAAGTGAAGCATCTGTCTGGTGGTAACCAGAGAAAGCTGAACATCTTAATCGCGATGCTTCATGATCCGGACCTATTGATTCTGGATGAACCGACCGTCGGAATCGATATATCAGCAAAACAAGAGATCGTAAACGATTTGCGCCAGCTGGGACGGGAAGGGAAGACCATCCTCTATTCCAGTCATGACGCACAAGAGCTCGAAACATTGTGTACTTCTTTTTTAATTTTAAAAGAGGGGGAACTGCTTTTTTATGGATCGAAGCAAAAAGTGCGCCAGTTCGGTTCCGTTGCGCAGTCGGAAAATTTTGCGGAAACGCTTGGAGAGATTGTTGGATGAAGTCTGCTAGTAATAGCAGGCTTCTTTTTTATCCTGAATATTCCATTACCAGTACTAACGTGATAAAATGTATGTGAAAGTATTCACAAATTAGGAGCAGGAAAATGGAAGATAAACTATCGAGAAAAATAAAATCAGCTATGGTAGCATCTCTTTTACTACCCGTGTTATTAGGTATTTACTCTATCAATGAATTAAGTTCAGTAGATGATTTATCCTTTTTAATCATTGTCTTTATCTTTGCTATAGTTGGTAACTTTATGTACGGCATACCAGTATCTCTCTTAATAGATTACTTAACTAGTAAAATGATTAAATTCCAATTTTTGCTGTCAGGCTTTTTACATATTATTTTTGCTTCTATTTCTTTTGTCTTCATAGGAGAATTTAATACATTTGCAGTTATATGTGCCGTTCTCTTTTTCTTGTCTGAAGAGTGGCAGATGAGAAAATCAAACTTTACATGGAGAAGAATGATACTGAATTGCATATTTGTGGTTGGGTTTGCTGTACTTGTTGTTTACTCATCGTTTTATCTCCAAGAGCAGTTAGAAAAGGAAACACTTGAATATTTTCTTATTCCATCAAACTACGAGGGAAAAGTAACGGTAATATATAACATAAAGGAAGAGCCAAAAGCAAAAAAAATGGGAGACTATAACGTGATTCAAGTAAACGATCAAGGTTATGCCCTTACTTCGTTACCTCAAGCAGAGGGGACGATTAAAAATAAATATTATTTTGTAGATAAAAATGGTGAAAGAGTAAAAATTGATGAGAAGTGTGTTCACATAGGTAGTTCAGGTTCTATTTCAAATGATGAACAGGAGTTCCAATTTTCAAATCTTACTGTTAAAAAGAACGGATGTACAGATGATTTTTATATAAATGGAAATATGTATGGAGAGGATTATAGTCTTGAAATAGAAGAAATCCTTCAGCGAGAAGGCCTTGGAGATTTTGGCTATTAAGGGTCAAAAGTGTCCAGTAAAATAATTATTTTAGCTCAATACTAAATTCGACATGATTTTACAAGCAGACCAAATTCCTATTTTCCGTAACGGAAGCGTAAAACACAAGTCCTATTATTTATTGTAGGATAATAATAGATTACTTGGAAAATCAAAGGAGTTTGGGATAAATAATGAAAAAATGGATAGTTACATCAGTTTTAGGTGCTAGTTTATTATTGTCGCCACTACAGGCGTTTGCAAATATAGGAGATCAAACACTTCGTCCAACAATGACACACTCAGATGTGAAAACACTTCAAACAATATTGCGAGATAAAGGTTATTTTACATATAGCGGTTCAACAACGACATACTTTGGGTCATATACAAAGAGTGCAGTAATGAGCTTTCAGCGTGCCAAAGGATTGTCGGCAGACGGGATTGCAGGTCGAAATACGTTTAACAAACTAGGAGTCTATAATGTTAACAATGCCTATCTAGTTGATTATGCAAAACGTTTCCAAGGAACTCCTTATGTATGGGGTGGAACGACAACTGCCGGGTTTGACTGTTCAGGTTACATCAACTATGTTTTTAAAAACTCTCACAATATCGTTCTGCCACGTACGGTGAAAGACATGTGGAACCAAACAGGGTATCGCGTTTCCACTCAAGGGATAGGGGATCTTGTATTCTTCTCAACGACAGATTCTGGAGCTTCACATATGGGGATCTATGTAGGTAATGGAAAGTTCATTCACGCTGGTTCTTCCACTGGCGTAACGATTTCAGACATGAACAACACTTATTGGAAGCCGCGTTACTTAGGGACAAAGCGTCTGTAATTCTTTTAGAAGAGGAAGAGGAATGACTCCGCTCATGTAGTGGTCATTCCTCTTTTTTGTACTGATAAATTAGTAAACTAGTTCTTTCTTTTCGCTTTTCGTGCTGATCACATTCGTTCTATTCTTTTCAGTAATGGTTTGATCAGAATGGTAACTTAACTCTGAAAAGAAACAAAATTGTGTTGCAGGATAGGGTTGGGATAATTTGGTTAGATCAAGTTCTGTTGCTCTATACACTTCATCTATACAATCTTGCGCTACATGTTCTAGACCTTTATCAGATAAATCTGCCATGTTTTCAAAGTCAGTCATAATAGAGATGGTCGTTCCCATGCGATAATATGTAAATTTAATTCCAACTTGTTTATTCATACAAAAAGCCTCCGTGTTAAAAGTAAATTAGAATAATAAATTTATTTTTGGGTATTAAGTCTGTTTAATTAAGGCATTTAATTACAATGATTAAGAATGTAGTGTTACAAGGTTTTTCACTACGAAGGAAAATTAACAGTCTCTTATTCTTTATCGGCTATAGGTTAATAAATATTTAGGGATATTTTATTAAAAAATGATTTTATTAGGTAAAGTCTAATTTTTTGATAGATATATATAGAAGAATAGAAGTACAAACCAGAGTTTGTACTTCTAATTCTTATCCTAGAACAAGATTCTTGCCCAAGGATCGCAGCAGCAATGATGTTGCTTTTTCTTAGCTTTTTTGAACTTTTTGCACTTCAACACTTCGTAGCTAGAAGATGAAGAAGAGGACGAAGATGAAGAGGATGATGAAGAAGAAGATTCTTCACAAACCCATTCTACTTTCTTGTAACACTTCTCAACTTTTTCATGCTTCTCGTGCTTCTCATGTTTGCAGTGGTCGTAGTCTCCACACTTATAACACATTAATCGTTTCACCTCACAAATTGATACCGACTTCCAACTGGTTTCGGTTTCTGTATATCATATGTAGAGGAAGACAAGTTGCTTAGACGAATGATGGGGTTTAATAGAAATGGGGGTCTGACCCCATACAATTACAAATCCCTTCAATTTGTTCTTTTCAGAAATACAAGGGAAACAGCAGGTACTAGTGCCTAACAAAAAATCCACGCTGCAACCGCAGGGTGGATTTTCGTTACTTCGTAGGTTCTTGTATGAGCATGCCTTCCTTTGCAAAGGCAAAGTGTATGGCGTGCTTCAGATTTCTAAAATATGTACTTTCTCCAAGAGAATACTGGTGTTTCGTTATTTCTATACTTAATTCAGGTGAGATCCCGACCAATAACGTTTCCATTCCAAACAATCGAGCAGAAGAAACAAGCTTGTTCAACATATCCACCATTTCAGAATCAATAGACTTAATACCGGTTAGGTCTAAGATAACAAATTTTGCTTTGTGTTGAGGCAGTGAAGTCAGAGTATGCTCTAACATATCTTTAGAACGGAGCTCATTGTATTTACCGATTAAGGGAATAACCACAATATGATCGGTTACCGGAATAATAGGAGAGGAAATCTCCCTAATCAAATCGGTTAATTCTCTTGTGCGGTCTTCAACCATAGCTTCTAGCTTCATAATTTCATGCTGTTCATCCCGTTGAACGAGATCGCGGATGTTATCATTTGGTGTTATATGTGATTCTGAGATTGCTAATTTTAGCGTGTTAGGGTCGGCTTCGTTTTCTAGGACCTCATACCACATGTTGGTTTGAAAGAGTCCTGTGAAAACGCCAGCCCAATGGCCAGGTAAGAATCGCCCCATGCGTTTGCTGTTCTGCGCTTTTTTAACTTTCGTTTCCCAGCTGTTCGTAATCGTAATGATCGCTTCTTTCTTTTTAACATCAAGCTCTATGTATGTTTTACCCCAACCCGCTGATGCATAAATGGTAGGTAATGATTCAGCGGAAATCTCAATATTTCCGATCGTTCTTATGTAAAAATCACTAACGATTAACCCTGTCCGATATCCAGCTGTTTCAAAAACAAGGTCCGCAGTTCCTTCTCCTGTAATCTCTTCGATGGAATCTAGGAACACCTTGAATGCTGAATCAATCCAAAACAGCATTACATCTTGGCCTTCAAATTGAAAAATACCTTTTGCTGTGTCCCAATGAAAAGAAGAACCATTAACATCTACACTTTTTTGAGAATCCATTAGTTCATTTGGCGACTGCTTCATTTATAATCCTCCATAGACAAAAATAGTAGGCACCCTTTTCCCGTACCCTAATTCTATAAACATTAAACATTTGTGTGGGGTCTGACCCCACACAAATACAAAACCTTCCTTATGTATATTCCACGAAGACACCAGTAAAGGGAAAACCACGTAAAAACCACCTGATGAAATCAGGTGGTTAGTTTTGTTTGTTCTTCCATTTGTTAAATTCGAGAAACTCTTTAAATTGCTCTTTGCTTACACCAGAACCCATGGCTTCTTTTACAAGATTGGCCCATTCTTGGTCAAGTTCTTCGTTATTTACTTCCTCTTTGATCAGGTGATCAACAGAAATATCAAGGACCTCTGCGATCTTTTCGAGAAGTTGGATGGAAGGATTTTGCTGAATATTTCGCTCTAGTGCACTTATATAAGATTTTGCTACCCCTGCTTTTTCAGCCAATGCTGTAATGGAGAGGCCTTTTTCAGTACGGTATTTTTTTACTCGTTCACCAATTATCATTTGCAATCCCCATTTAGAAATAATTTGCCTTTATTATATCTTTCAGCATAAGGGAAGTAAATAAATACTGCGACTTGCTTACTATAAACGGAAATTAATTACCTTGTAATTGACAGTGTTCTAATGCTAAATGGGGATTCTGCAAAAAACGAATAATTTCCTCTTTTGTAAAGCCGAGATCTCGCGCTTCTTTAATCAATTTTATCCATTCTTGATCTAAGTACATATTCTCCACAAGAACCCCTCCAGAAAGTAAAGTAAATGGAATCCAGGTAACCCGGCGATCTTAGCTTTAAAAGCCTTAGACCCGTGGCTTTGCGCCCATTTCTTTCGAAAATGTTTGCCCTTGTCTGAAGGATTTTTAGGTAAAATTCCCTAACTAAAATTGATTATAAACAAGCTAAATAGAAAATGTTGTCAGAAAATGACTGTAACAAAAATGTAATATTACAATAGTACCAAACACTTTAAAGGATTGGATTAAGACTTTGTTGAAGTAGTAGAAAG
The DNA here is from genome assembly GCF_015903875.1 of Fictibacillus sp. 7GRE50. Lineage (NCBI taxonomy): Bacteria > Bacillati > Bacillota > Bacilli > Caryophanales > Fictibacillaceae > Fictibacillus > Fictibacillus sp. 7GRE50. Next base: position 1,037,681 of record NZ_JACZDW010000001.1, on the reverse strand, counting down.
ATATGTCATTAAGAATTGAGAATATAATTTAAGTAATGAAAGGATGAATAATTTGTTTAACAAAATGCCATTAAGTTTGTCGAATCAACTCAGTCTACCCGTCATAAATGCTCCAATGTTTCTAGTATCAAGTCCCGATATGGTCTTGGAAAGCTGCAAGAACGGAATAATAGGGACGTTTCCTTTATTAAATGCACGCACCTCCGATCTATTAGAAAATTGGATGAAACATATTTCAGAAGAGCTAAGTAAAGCAAGGGAAGAAGATCCTTCGGCAAAGATAGCTCCATGGGGTGTTAATTTAATTGTTCACCGTACGAATAAACGTTTTGAGGAAGATTTAGAGCTAATAAAGAAATATAAGCCGCCAGTAGTAATTACATCTCTAGGTAATCCAAGTGATGTGACAAAAATCGTTCACGGATACGGTGGTCTCGTATTCTCTGACGTTATCTCGCTTGATCACGCGCGTAAGGCTGCTAAAACAGGTATCGATGGATTAATACTCGTGTGCAGTGGAGCAGGTGGCCATGGTGGGACGTTAAATCCATTCGCTTTCTTAAAAGCAGTAAAAGAATTCTGGGATGGGATGACGATTCTAGCTGGGGCGATTTCTACAGGTGAAGAAATGCTGGCTGCCAAGATTCTTGGGGCAGATCTCGTATACATGGGAACGCGCTTTATAGCTACTCAAGAATCTTCAGCTAGTGAAGACTACAGGCAGATGTTGATTGAATCTACTTTAGAGGATCTTGTTTATACAGACGCAATTAGTGGAATAAAAGGAAACTACCTGCTACCATCCCTACATAAAGCGGGATTTGATGTAGAAAACTTGATGAAAAAAGATTCTATTGATCTCTCTTTCTCTGAATCCAAAGCAAAAGCATGGAAAGATATCTGGTCAGCAGGGCAAGGTGTCGGTAGTGTGAAGAAAATTGCTACGATTCAGGAAGTAGTAGATGACCTAAAAGCTGAGTATAAAAAAGCATTGAATACAAAGGAAGCTATGAGCATTATTCCATAAATTGTATTAGTCTTTTAGAACTAAATCCCCCAAAACCACACTGTATAAACGTGATTTTGGGGGAAGTTTATTTAAAATCTTTTAAATAGCTTGGATCATCTTTTATTCGAAGATCTACTCTATAGAGATCTTTGGTTTCTGCAACTCCTCTAGAAATATCAAGTAATTGCTTCGAACTCTCTGAATAATAGAATACACTTCCACTTGAAGTTAGGATATGGTATGGCTTTCCTAGCTGGTTTACTAACTCATCTCTTTCTCGCTTTTGAAGATAAATGCTTAGATAAAAAGATTTATTTTCATCCAAATAGTTGATACTTAGAAAGTCATACGGAGGATTATTGTTAATTTTGGTTTTCCAACTATATGTGTTTTGGGCATCATATTCTACATCTGAAATATACTTTTGATCATAAAGCCCGAGGACTTTTACGGTTTCTTCTAAAGTCATTTCGGTAGTTACACCATTTAAATAGTACTTACCTCCTTGATAAGAAACATTTACTTTATCAAAAGGAGTTTTCTTTTGTTCTTTTATTTCTTCAGGTTTTTCTACTATAGCGGACTCTTCGTCTAACTCTTCGATTGGTTCTTTGAGTATTTCTTCGTTAATCGTTGTATTGTCAGGTGTGTCAGTAGACTCATCATTTTTTTCTTCTGCTATAGGTTTCTCTTCTGGTGGTTTTACCTCTTTTTCTTCATTTGGTAGATAAGTTATATCATTTATAACGAACGAGGTTAGTATATTTTCCTTGCTGTATATTTCTACTTCTACGGCATCCTTAAATGTGTTTTCATCAATAATACTAAGGTCAACAGTGACTACCTTCTTAAAAGAGTAACTTTCATTGGGTTTTATTATTTGATTAGTAGGTGTTTCTATAATTAAGCTTTCTGCTCCTAAAGCTTTTGCTACATCTTCATCTAAGATATTTACTTTTGCCTGAACCGGTTCACTATTATAGTTTGTCGTATTTACAACCGTTCCTGAGATGGTAAGTTCTCTTTTACTAACCTCAAAAGACAGCGTACTGGAAGCCTGGGTTAACTCCTGAGCGTAATGGACTTTAGGTTTCTTATTTTCTTTCTTAATTTCTATCGCCGTTTGGGGTTCCAAATACGTGTTAATCAATGTATAAGAGGTAAAAACAACCCCAGCAAAAAGAGCTGCTGTCAGGAGTTTTGGAAGAAAGATATTTTTTTTCTTTCCAGCTTTTTTGTTGAATGATGAGTTCTGTATAGAAAGTAAAATATTTACTTCATCTTTTTTCGTGAAAACGGGATTTATAGAAATTTGTTGATCTAATGTTTGTCTAAGGTCTTTAAGTTTTTTTTCCATTACGCTCACCTCCTAGGTGAATATAGGAACCTTGTAACTTTGTTCTGGCTCTGCTTAAACGCGTCTTGACTGTCGATTCACTTATCTTCAACAACTCACATATCTCGAATAGAAAATTCCTTATAATAGTGTAATAAAATGACTTCTCTATACTTTATCGGCAAAGAAAGGACAGCTTGATACAAAAGTTCATCATCACTGTTTGAAATGACCCCATCTTCGGCAGAGTCGACGCTTCCATTTGAATTTGCAGTAAATTTATCTGTAAAAGCAAGCTTTCTATAGCTCCAACTTTTTAAAAGTCTTTTGACTTATTAATAGCTATTGTGTAAATCCAGCTCTTTAATGTGGATTCTCCACGAAATGTATCAAGTTTCGTATACAAAGCAATATAAACATCTTGAGTAATATCTTCAGCTTGCTGCCAATTCTTCACGAATGTATAAACAAGACGTTTAATCTCTTCACCGTAGCACCTCATTAAGTAAACGATGGCCTCATCTTTAGTCATCCCATCAATAGTTATGGAACCCCTCAATCCCTCACTTTTCACTAAGCTGTCCTCCTTAAGTTGCATCTCCGATAGTAAGACGACGATATAGTAACACAAGTTTCATAAATTTAGAATACAAGTATAATATTACCATTTAAGGGTCTGACCCCACACAATTACAAAGTACAGAAAATGTTCATCAGGAAAGGACACAGCAAACTTGCTGTGTCCTTTCCTGATCGATTTTCAAGAAACAAATTCACCCATATTTTCTTCGAAAAGAGGAGAAGCGAAGAAGAGAGAGAAAATATAAGTAATATCTTTATGTAAAGAAAACGTGTAAACTGTAAGGAATTCATTACGATAAGAAAAATATCTACAGCTAATAAAAATGGAGGTGTTACCATGAATTTATTCTCATCGATTACCGAAGAAAGTTTTGACTATTTAATACGAGATTATGGATTTTCTGAGCCGGTTGATACAGATGGGAGGTGGAAGACAACCTTCTTATACGCAAACGAGCAACTTGAAATTGAAATAGAATTGAATTATCAAGATATGGATACGTTTATTTACTTGAGAAGTTTAGATTATGAATCAGAAGAACAATCGACGCGTATGCAACTAGAAGAGGTTCTTAATATTGAACCCGTTAAAAGTAATGGAGATCAAACAACGATTGAACAATTTGAAAAAGGGATCGTAAATAAGGCTGCATTATTAAAGAAGAACCTTAATCAAATCATAAACAAAAAAGAAAAGATTTTTTCGTGAAATAAAACTCTCAAATTTACCAAAAATGTCGCAACGGATATTCGTTGTGATTTTTTGTTTATAACTTTAAAAAGTTTCTAAAACGAAAATTAATGAGAAGAGAGAGGCTATAAGATGCCAGGTATAACTTTTAACATAAAAGGAGAAAAGAAGACTATTTTATTTGATGAGGAAATCAATAAGTATTTGCGGAAAAGAGAAGTAGATGGTAGGAAATCCGGAATCCTTCTTAACTTAGACCCCTATGGAGAATGTGAGTTTGCAAGCTCCGAGATACAATCACTCATTTTACTTTGTGATGAGTTAAAAGTAAAATATAATGATGAATTTAACTGGGAACATGGTAGGGTACGGAAATTTTGTAAGAAGTTTAAAGAATTATGTGTGGAAGCGATTGAGAAAAAGATGAACATAGAGGGATCAGGTGATTAGCTTACACTATATACAAAAAAGATAACTCCAATTTTCGAGTTATCTTTCTTATATTTATTTATGCTAATGTAAGTGTCATTCCTAAAGTAATAAGTATATATCCAACAAACATTAAGACAGCCAAAAAAGCTCCTTTTCCACTTGTACCCCCGCGCTTGCGAAGTTCATGCATCTTCCCCTCTTCGTTGATGGCGAGCTGATTCACTTCTTGTACTTGTTTTTTAACGTGCTTTCTATAGAACATATTACCTGTAATCCCTAGAGCTCCAGCAAGCCCATAACCTAATCCTCTACTGATTGTTGCCCCATCAATGCCCATGAATAAAACAATAATGTCAATTGCTAAAAAACCAAGAAGGATGTAAACAACAGGCTTGAGCATTTTTCGGTATCCCAACCAAAACAGGGTTAAAAAGAATGCTGCCCAGTTCCAGCTGTTGTCTTTTTGCCATTTTCTAAAATAAAATTCTCTCTTTTTTTCTCCCACGAATTCACCGAGTTTAGCTTGATCTGCACCATCAATCATTTTGTCGGGAGATAAACTTGTACTAGGTTGAGTAATTTGATCCATTTAACCTTCTCCTTCCGGTTAATAAAAGTACTTTGCTTGATTATTTTAAAACAGGCAACACAAATCCTAACCATTATATTCCATTTTTCGCGATTGAATAAACCTAAAAATTACACTTAATAAGTCATTTTGTTGAAAGTCTTTTTAAACAGCAAAAGTGTAATTGTGAGGGGTCAGACCCCGGGGTCTGACCCCTCACAATTATGTAAATTTTTATGAAAGTGCACAAAAGGGTTTTAATTTTCTAAAAAATATTGTAAAATAATTTGAAAATTAGGTTTCGTTTTAGCGGAATTGGGGAAGGAGAGTATATTTGGAGATGAAACATAACACATCAGGGTTTGGATTTGCGTTTATCTTCTTAGCAGGACTTTTTGCATTGGGACTTTATCAAACAGTGATGGTATGGGGGAACATTAATTTGTTCTTTGAACGAATTATGGGACTAACTTCTACTTCATTTATTTCTTCCATACTTCTATTCTGGTCCATCACGAGTGCATTTTGGATTCTTAGCTTAAAAGTGCTGGATCTTGCACATAAGACTCAATTGTACAACACGAAAAATGCGATTTTCGGGATGTTGTTTTTGTTCTTTGCGGTTCCATTTGGCATTTGTGTACAAGTGTATAACGCATTAAAAATTAATGCAGGTATTACAACCCTTACAACAGCTATCTTTATCATGACGATTGTTTCTTTTATCATTGGATTTGTTTTTAAGTTTAGGAGAACGGCGAGATAATTTCATAAATATACTCAGAACAAACCCCTTCTTTAGTTATTTAAGAGGGGGTTATTTTTGTGTCTATAAAAATTTAATTACAAACCAGTTTCGATTGTTTTTCAACATTCTATAACAATTTTCAAGAAAACCTCTACTCTTTATAACCTCAAGCTTGCTATTTTCACACTTTTTTCATGTATTACTTTTAAAATTTTTTTGTGCTTTTTAAGTTCTTAATTATTATCCACCATCAGAGCAAAGATTACAGGTATAGAAGTTCTTTAAAATGAACAAAAAGTTCTATAAAAAATGCAATATTGTATAAAAATTGAAGAAAAAGGATGCTAATTGGTACAATTGTACGTTAAAAAGAACAAAAATGACCTTATATGAGAGTTTTTAAAGTAGGAAATACGTTCTATAATAACACCATAACGTTCTTTAAATAGAACGAAAAGTTCGACGATGGTTCTATAGTAAGGAGGTACATATGGTAAAAAAAGCATTATCGATATTGGGAAGTGTTCTTTTCGGACTACTTATCACTTTAGTTGGATTTTCGGTATATTTAACGATTAGTGCCAAAGCGAATCCAAACGAAATACCATCTGTTTTGGGTTTTAAACCGCTTACTGTCCTATCTAACAGTATGTATCCAGAATTAGAAGCAGGCGACATGATATTTGCAAGAGAACTTGATCCAACTGAAGTTAAAAGGGGTAATGTTATTACGTTTAAAGAAAATGATGGTCGCATTGTAACCCATAGAGTGGTAAAAGTCATATCAGAAAAAGGAGAAACTACTTTTCAAACAAAGGGTGATAACAACAATGTAGTAGACCAGGAATTAGTGTCTAGTTCTCAATTGCTAGGAATGATGGGGTTTAATGTTCCAAATGCTGGTCATGTAGCAAAGTTTGCAGCAAGTCCAATCGGTGCGTTTGTATTCTTCGGAGTTCCGTTCTTCTTTTATGTACTTCTAGAGATGAATGATTTTTTGAAAAGAAGAAAACGAGATAAAGAACAAATGGCATGAAAAGTAAACACTTTAAAGGAGGTGAGGAAAGGGAGCAGAGCAGTTGTTAGGGATGACATAGGCAATAAGGATTCATACTTAAAAATCTTATTAAACTTAAAGTTATGGGGAGGCTTTCAAATGAAAAACGTTAAAAAGGTATTAGCAGCAACAGCATTATCAGGTGCAGTATTAATAGGTGCAGGATTTGGGACTTATTCCTGGTTTACAACAAGTGCTACAGTGGATGGCAACATAACCAATGGAACATTAAAAATCACAAATCAAACCCCATCTGGAAAAGTTTTTAGTAAAGAAAAATTCGCACCATCACAAGCAACTTATGGATCTATATTAGCATTTAAAAATACTGGAAATCTAGACCAAGTAGGAAAAGCAACATATACAGCTACACTGACAGATGCTGAAGATATGAATAATGTAGATTTAAGTAAGTATTCAATAATTCAAATTGCTGTTAAATATAATAGTGAACCTAAAAATGCAATACAACTTTTCACTAAATATCTAGATGAAAGAACTTCTAATTTAACTTCAAATTCATTAATGGCTCCTCAAAAACCAACATTTGAAGGGGCAGTAGAAGTCTTAGAACAAGAATTAGTAAATAATAGTATGAATAGTCTAGCTGCAAATTCAAAAAAAGAGAGTGACATCGTTGATGAGTCGAAATTTTGGAGTACAAAACCAGGTCAAGTAATTTATGTAAGTCATATAGCGGTGTTAAAATCTGATGCTGGAAATGCTTATCAAGGTGCAAAATACAATGCTACATTTACAATAAACGGTAAACAAACAGATGCTAGAGCAGATTGGAAATAAGTCCTTCCATAAAAAACGAGGCAGTCGAATAATCGACTGCCTTTATTAAGGAGGATATCTGTGGAAAAGAGACTAGAAAAGTATAAAAAGATTAGAAAAAGAAAAGTGACTAAACTCACAATATCAGCATTATTAATTTTTTATTTATTGATAATATCATTTAATTCTAATTTCTCAGAAAGTACTTATGCTTGGTTCTCTGTAGAGGCTAATTCTAACGGTGAAATAAAAAATGCAGTTACTTCTGACTTAATAACTATTAATACCGGAGAAGTCGATTATCTTAAGAACTGTAAAGTGAAAAGTATTATCACGCTTACAAATATATCCACTATAAATATACCGATAACATTGGAACTTCAAAGTAAAAATAATGGTAATCATATTAAATCACTAGTGTTATCTCCAGGCAATTCTTATATAAGTAATCCAAATGATACGGATAATTTACCGCATAATTGTGACGCAACTGAGATTACGTATCATTTATATGGATTTGAAGGTTTTATAGATGAGTATATATCAATTCCACTAAATCGTGAAAAGCTATTAGCAACTATTCAAGAGCCAAAAAAAGGCCAAGATAATAATCAAAATAAACAACTTAACAATGAGGAAAAACCAGTTCAAAATGATTCTACTCTAACTAAGGATAAAAACATAGAAGAGCAAGATCAAGAACAAAAACCACCTGTAACAGAACCGCTACCAATAAAGGAAGAAACTGAACAAACTCAAACTGAACAAATAGTAATACAACCTAAAGAGGATAATAACACTCCGCACCTAGACGTTCCTGACGAATCATCTACACCGGAGGAAAACCAAGATGATAATGTATAAATACAATCTCTCTATCATTCAAGTAAATTTGCAAAATGATGGTAGTGGAGGTGTGGTCATTGCCCACTAATAAGTGGTTCTATCGTATTATCTTTGTGTTCATTTTTATTTTTCTTATGGTGGGAAACACATTCAAATCAGAAAAAATTTATTCTTATAACAATGAAATTTATGGTTTAGAAGTGACGCCATCAGAGTTGTTTAACATTCAAAACATGAGACCGGGATATGAAGAAGACTACACATTGATGCTAAAAAATACTGGTAATCAGCCTTTGAGCTATTCTATTAAGTCAGAGTTATCCTCTGGAGATGAACTTCTCTTTAATCAACTTATCATTAAAGTAAGTAAAGAGGGCTCTATTCTTTATTTAGGTAAACTAAGTAATTTTTATTTTAGATCTCAACAAGGTTTAGCTGCGCATGCTCAAGATAACGTTAAGTTTACAATTGGGCTCCCAGGAGAGTCAGGTAATGAGTATCAAGGGCTGTCTGCCTCGGTTGTTATCGATATTAAAGCAGAACCTTCTAGTCCACCCAACCCAGGAGATGGAGATCCACCAGACAACGGTGGAGATCCAGATGACGGTGGAAATCCAGACGACGGCGATGACCCAGGCGATGGCGACAACCCAGACGACGGAGACGGAACAAACCCACCCGACGACAACAACCCGCCAACCGACGATCATGAGCCGCCATCAACAAATGAACCACCAAACACCAACGAACCTCCTAGCAATAATCCAACACCAACGAAACCGAATGATTCGCCAGCTAAAAACACAGGCTCATTACCGCAAACAGGTGAAGAGAATCCAATCTTAATCATTATGTCAGGATTTATCCTCTTACTCGCTGGACTCAGTTTATTACTTATCAAAAAGTCCATCATTCCAAATCCTTTTAAAAGAGGATAAGAGATGAAATGGCTCGCGTACCTCTTAATTATTTCAGGGATAGCTACAATGTTCTACCCCAAACTAAAAAGCATGTACTACTCGTATCAAGAACATCAGCTGTTGGAAGACTGGGAATCTATTGATGAAGATTCTGTGATCCAACAAAGCTATCAACAGCTGGATGATGTTTTCTTAAAGAATAAGCCGAAAAACACAGTTGCATCCCCAAAATTACAGAACGGAATCATCGGAAAACTGCAAATAAACAAGATCGATTTAACCATCCCGATCATGGAGGGTGCTTCCCAAGCCAACTTAAAGGTAGGTGCCGGACATTTGATAGGCACTTCTCCAATCGGGGATACTGGAAATTCGGCTATAGCTGCTCACCGCAGCTACACATACGGGAAGCAGTTTAACCGACTGCCAGAAGTGAAAGTGGGGGACACGATCCAAGTCGTCACGAAAGACAAAAAGCTTACTTATCGAATTATTGATGAAATGATCGTGCTGCCTAATGATTTGTCGGTGTTAAAAAAAGATTCAACCCAAAACGTCCTTACATTAATCACCTGTCATCCTATGAAAAATCCGACTCACCGGTTCATTGTTAAAGCGGTTCTCGAACAAGAGGAGGTTTTATAGCAAAGGAAGTTGTTAATTGTGAATAACAGTCTCGGAACCCAAATTAGAAAAATTCGATTAAGAAAAGGTCTCAGTCTTACAAAGCTTGCTAAAAAAGCAAACATCTCAAAAGGCTACTTAAGCAGTATTGAAAGTCATAAAAACAACCCTTCTGCGCATATGATTCAAAAATTGGCTAAAGCGTTGGAGGTACCTGTGGAACAATTGTTAAATATTCAGGTGGATCTGCTTGATCCTGAATGGGTTGAGCTTTTTACGCAAGCGAAAGAATTGGGAGTCAATAAGGAAGAAATCCGTGCTTTTCTTGCCTATGAAGCTTGGAAACATTCTTTGAAAGAAGAGGTGTAAAGCGTGATACGATTAGGCAACGGCATATACATCAGCCATCTTAACGGCTACATCCTAAAAATAGTGTATTTAGGCAACAACGAATGCGAGATTTATCTTGGTGATGAATATCAAGGAAAAGCGTATTTTGACTATGTGAAAAAGAAGCTGAATCTTATGGAGAAAAGGTGGAATACGTCTAAGCTCGTGTATTATAAATTTAGAGAGTTTCAACCGAGTGATTATACAGTATAAAGCCCGACGCAATATAAAACTGCATCGGGTTTTTTAGTATTATCCATTCACAACCTTACCACCATTAATATGAATCATCTGCCCCGAAACATAGGAAGAATCCTCACTTGCTAAATACACATAAGCAGGTGCAAGTTCTTCTGGCTGCCCCGGTCGGCCCATTGGCGTATCTTTACCGAACTGCTCCACTTTATCCGCTGAAAACGTGGATGGGATGAGCGGCGTCCAGATCGGACCTGGTGCGATACCGTTCACACGGATGCCTTTCTTCACAAGGTTATTCGACAACGAACGAGTGAACGACACGATCGCGCCTTTCGTTGATGCGTAATCGATCAACTCCGGATGGCCTTGATACGCCGTGATAGAAGCTGTATTAATAATCGAACTTCCTTGCTTTAGATGAGGAAGCGCTGCTTTCGTCAGATGAAACATGCTGAATATATTTGTACGGAATGTTTTCTCAAGCTGTTCCGCTGTAATATCCTCAAAGTTCTGCTGTGGATGTTGCTCAGCGGCATTGTTCACGAGAACGTCCAGTCCGCCGAACGAATCAACAACATCGCGAACCGTTTGTTCACAGAACGATTCGTCTCCGATATCTCCTCGAATCAACAAGCATTTCACGCCTTCTTGCTCGATCTGTGTTTTGGTTTCCTCAGCGTCACGTGATTCCTCTAGATAAACAATCGCAACGCTTGCGCCTTCTTTCGCAAAAGCAATGGCTGCCGCTTTACCGATTCCACTGTCTCCACCCGTAATAAGCGTCGATTTTCCTTGTAGCTTTCCGCTACCTTTATAAGTTGGACTTTCCGATTGCGGCTTGGGTGTCATTTCAGATTCTACACCGGGCTGGTGATTTTGATGCTGTGCGGGTTGACCTGTTGGATGACTTTGATTAGACATGTATGCTTCACTCCTTAAGTATATTTTATGTTTTAAAACTACCTTTCCCATATCACCATTGAATAAACATGAAAGTTTTATAAACATCTTTTTATTATTCCTTTTCTTTCAAAAATGCTCGTTCATGCTGTGGGTTCAGTGAAATAACAACCTTAGACGCTAGTCGTCTCCAATGTGAAATGAAGGAGGTTAGATGCCTACAACGACTTTTTCGAACATATTAATTGTTAATTTGAAGTAAATATCTAAAATAGGGAAGGAGTAAAGTAAAGTTTATAAAATAGAATAGAGGAAAGCATTCATTTGTCAAAGGAGTTTATCATCATATGAAAATAAAAAAAGCAATAATTCCAGCAGCTGGTTTGGGCACGCGTTTTTTACCTGCAACGAAAGCTATGCCTAAAGAGATGCTACCAATTGTTGATAAGCCAACAATTCAATATATTGTGGAAGAAGCAGTTAGATCAGGAATTGAGGATATAATTATAGTAACGGGCAAGGGCAAACGAGCGATTGAGGATCATTTTGATTTCTCACTAGAACTTGAACAGAATTTATTCCGAAAAGGAAAGTATGATCTTCTTGAAGAAGTCCAAAAACCTTCGAAACTTGTAGATATCCATTATATTCGCCAAAAAGAACCAAAAGGGTTAGGTCATGCAATATGGTGTGCAAGGAAGTTTATTGGCAACGAGCCTTTTGCTGTCTTGCTAGGTGATGATATTGTAACTTCCGATACGCCTTGCTTAAAGCAACTTATGGATCAGTATAATGAACATCGCTCTTCCATAATTGGTGTTCAACAAGTTCCCTTAAATGAGGTTTCAAGATACGGAATTATAGATGGTAATCAAATAAACGATCGGCTTTATTCTGTTCTTAATCTTGTAGAAAAGCCAAAACAAGATGTAGCCCCTTCAAATGTAGCCATTATGGGACGCTATATCTTATCACCTCAAATTTTTAAAATTCTTGAAAATCAAACACCAGGGGCTGGAGGCGAAATTCAACTAACGGATGCAATAGCAGAATTGAATCAATTACAAGATGTATTCGCTTATGATTTTGATGGAATCAGATATGATGTAGGTGAAAAGTTAGGTTTTATTAAGACAACCATAGATTTTGCTCTTCAACGTGAAGATTTGAAAGGTGATTTAATTAAACATTTAACAGAAATTACAAGTAAAGTGGATGCTCCACAAAAATGAAAATGCTCTTTTTCCACCCATATATATAGAAGAAAAGGATTTTTATTAAAACTTTCGAAAAATTGAAAAGTTAATGATTATACTAAGTAAGATAAAACATAGTCACTAAACTAAAGGAGATATTACAGAATCAGTGCTAATCACTGCGAATGCACTCAAAAAAGATAAATATATGATCTGTCAAGGAATTTAGCTTATCGCACATTGCTTTAAGGGGGAATTGTGGTGCTGATCATTTGTACCTTTGTTGCTACGACGCGCTTACTCCGCTTAAATCCTAAACCTATGAATAATTTCTCAAGAATAGAACAGTATTGATATTAGCAGTGCAAATAATCAGTTAAAGAAATGATTTGAAATATGGGTTTAACAAAGGTGTCTATACACATACTAATGTTAAAATAAGTACATTTCTTTTCAAAAACATCCTAATATTTGGATGAAGACGTTCTCAGTGAATAAAATTTTTTTGGAGAATTGTTAGGATTAAAGTGTTCCGTCATGGAAAGTGGAACAGGTCATGATGTAATAAACATGAGTAGAAATGGCTATCAAGATTTATCTTTTAAATATCTGTATAGTTGTGAGTTGAGACTCAGATGAATATGCAACAATAGAAGATTTACATTTAGGAGTCGATATCCTTGTTGGTTATTTACGAAAAGAGGCAAGGACTGAATAGATGAAAATGGTGTAGTTGGACCCAGTTATTCTATTGAACTTGTTAAAAATGCCGCTAAGAAGTTTGAGAAGCTTGAGATTGTCCCGTTTCCGTACAAAAAAGTAGAGGAAACATCTGATATCATTAGGCAAAATAAAGCCATTGTGGACCAATGGCTTTATTTCTGGACAGGCGCCTTATCATTATGCTCTCTATAATAATTTGATCTCTGAAGAGGAAGGCATCTTGTTCCGCAACGGAAATAGTCTGTATAAGACACTGCTTGAAGCACAGCTTAAGGAACAAAAGATTTTTAAAAGGATTAGTCTAGATACAATTTTAGAAAATGAAGTAGAAACGATTCATAGGCTTGTTACTTAAAGAAAAAGGAAAAACGTCGCTGTGCTTTAGGGTCTAAAATGAATATGTTGAGTTGACGATTTATTGCTTTACAACCTGTTTAGTAACAGATTCAAGATATATCACTTAACTCTGTGAGCAAACTCAATTTCATTGCAGCAAAAAAGAAGCAGAAGAACCGACCCAATCCTTCCCTCTCTATTGATTCAAATGTCACCTATATTTATAAAGATACTTAAGCAGTTAGGAATGTTAGCTGAAGGAATAAAAATAAGAAAAACACTAAGAAGTCAATATTGGTGGTTTTTAATGTTTATTTGATCCCTTCCTTTCCGATATAATATCGGAAGAAGAACTTATCTCAGGCAGTGCCGGTAGTATTTAAATATTAATGACTGAATGTATAACATAAATTTTGAGAATACCTAGAATGAAACATAATAGAATACCTAGAATGAAACATAAGCTAGAAAACAATTTTAGGAAGTGATGACTATTCAATTTGTTTATTTTGTAATATTATTTTTTTTGATGAAGCAAATGATTTACAAAATTGAACTTAAATTAGATAACCATAAAATAATATTATTATTATTTCTTACAGGGTTAATCTATGTTATTATCTCTCTTCCTTTTTATTTAATTTCTGAAAAATATAATACCTTCAATAAATTTATTACCATTACTATGATTATTGGTTTTTCTTATTTTTTCCAAGCTTTTGTTTTATATTTACTAAAGACTTTACATTCAAGAACAGACTCAAAAATATACTTGAAATGTATTGTATGGTATAAGAAAAAATACAAAACTCAAATTATTGATTGAACCCAACCTTGAAAGTACGGGGACGGTTCTCTCGCTTCTTTTTTGTATCTTTATTGTTCTGCTGAGGCATTAGGGCCGTATGAAGGATGTGAGTAAAAAATGTATCTTTTATAAAGGACAAGGACGCACAAAACTCCATCTTTCTTTTTCTCTTTTTAATTTAACAATTTGTAAGATATAGACCTAAAGTGTTGATACAATGAGTATATTAAGTAGTTTACTAGTAGCCATAGAGAACCATCACTTCAACCAATTAACTATTACAGGGTGGTCTAATTTATGAAAAATAAAATTTCCATAACCATTACCTTTATATTATTTTTAGCAGCATCCATTAGTTTGATTTACAACTTGTACTTTAGGAAAGTGGATCTAAGTGATGCAACTTCGGCTACCTTTTTAATTATTGCGATTATGATGTTCGTGACATGGATAAGAGAAGTGAAAAATAACTCATAATGTTTGCTCAAACCATTGTATGAATTTTTTATATGTTTGTTTGTTCTTTTTCTTAAGAATTAATAAAATGGGTAGCCATAGCAATTGAAAAACACCAAATGCTATTCCAGATTTTATAAAATTGTTAAATATATAAAAGGGAGTATGTAATAGAAATAGTGCAGATGAGAAAAAGATCAGGACTACCGCAGAAATGAAGAATCCTAGTTCATATGGTTCTTTTCTATTGAAAAAATGAGTTGAAATGCCTTTTACAAGTACAGCTGCAACTCCTGCATAAACGAATGCTAGTAAGACACTAATTAGTACCATGACATATTGCCTCTCTTTAATCTTTTTATTTTTATTATAAACTATTCAAAAACGCTATGGTTTAAAATAGGGAAGCAAGGTAAAGCCACACTCCTTTGTATGACGGAGTGTGGCTTTACCATTTTAGCGTGACTCTCTACATGCCAACTTGAAAGTGTCATCTTCTCAATATGCATGAAGTTTTGCCACTATCTGCTCCATTCTCCTCTCCTCATGAATAAGATGATTTTCAGTTACCTATGATTTATCGTAGGTTAATTCGTATAATGGATAATTTAGTCAATTCCTCTAATTGCTTGTCGAAATAAAACAATTATTCCTACTAAAAAATAACAAAATATTACTTTTTTTGCTATTTACGTAGGTAATACGTCATGGTACGTTTGATTTGGCTAGTATGTTACAAATCTAGCTGTTAACTACTCTACTAAAAGGAGGATCGTACGTCGAACATCACTTAATTTGAAGGGGAGAACCGAGTGAAGAGAGGAAGAACGTTTCATAAGAGTATGGCGGTTGGTTTTGCTACATTATTGTCTTTATCCAGTGCTATGAGTGCAACAAACGTTCGAGCAGAATCAAATGTAGAGCTAACCAAGTTTGAGTCGTTACAGATCGCGGAACAGCAAAAGTTAGAGCTCTCTAAGCCATTCGGCACCAAAGACATCGTGCGTGTTATTGTTGAACTAGAAGGTGATCCTGCTATTTCTTATCCGACGAGCAAAGGGGTTAGATACAAGGACCTTTCTACCAACAAAAAGAAAGAACTTCAATCTGAGGTTAAAGAAGAGCAATCTGAGTTTTTAACAGATGTAAAAGCAGACAAGATTGATTTTCAAGTCGAGAACACCTTTACTACGGTTATGAATGGTGTCAGTGGAGAAGTGGAATTTGGCGATATTGATGAACTTGAAAAATTACCGAACGTAGAAGCTGTTAGTGTAGTAAACGAGTATGAACGACCAAAAGAAAAACCTCAAATGATTTCAAGTAAAGAACTTGTAGAGACCATTCAAACGTGGAATGCGGGATTTGATGGTAAAGGCATGGTAGTGGGTGTTATTGATACGGGTATCGACTACACGCATAAAGACATGGTACTAACAAATCCTACGCCAAAATTAACTGCATCACAAGTTGCTGATCTTGTATCAAAAGAAGGTTTGAAGGGCAAATACTACACGAACAAAGTTCCTTACGGATACAATTATGCGGACAAGAACTCTGAAGTGTTAGATCTCGGTCCAGATGCTTCTATGCATGGAATGCACGTAGCAGGTACAGTTGGTGCTAACGGCGATGAAACAAAAGATGGACTTAAAGGAGTTGCACCAGAAGCTCAATTGTTAGCATTAAAAGTATTTGGGAATGACGCTGCGATGCCTTCTACATTCGGGGATATTTACATAAAGGCAATCGATGATGGTATTAAGTTAGGTGCTGATGTACTGAATATGAGCCTTGGTTCTACAGCAGGGTTTGTGGATGATAACAATTTAGAACAAAAAGCGATTGATCGCGCTGTAAACAGTGGGGTGCTTATGGCGATCTCTGCTGGTAACTCCAATCAGATCGGCAGTGGTTTCTCCAATCCGCTTGCAACGAATCCAGATATCGGATTAGTTGGGGCTCCTGGGTTATCCACAAACTCTTTATCAGTGGCATCGATTGAAAACAGTAAGATTACATTAGATCAGATGTCTTTAAAAATTGGTGAAGAAACATTGCCGATTGCATATAAATCACAAGAGTCACCAAAGTTCGTTGATGTGTTCGGAACATCTAAAGAAACAGAAGTTGTGTATGTTGCTGATGGAAGTGCAGCAAAATATACGGGCAAAGATGTAAAAGGCAAAATTGTCTTTGTAGTTCGTGCAGCTTCTAATCCGAACTATGGAGAAATTCAAAAGCAAGCAGAACTTGCTGGTGCTGCGGGTGTCATCATCAGAGGACTCCCAGGCCACGGCGATTATGTGAGTATGGCTCTAACCAATCCAATCATTCCGTTATTATCTCTAAGCCAAAGTGACGGGAATACGTTAGAAACGAAAATAAAAGCAGCAGGCGGCACAGCTAAAGTTACGTTCACTGGTAAGAGTGTTCAAGTTGTAAATAGCGCAGCAGGTAAGATGTCTTCCTTCACTTCTTGGGGAGTAACACCTGATCTTGGCATCAAACCGGAAATAACAGCTCCAGGAGGACAAATCTATTCCACGCTAAATGATGGAAAATACGGTGTGATGAGTGGTACATCCATGGCAGCGCCACACGTTGCTGGTGGCTCAGCACTAGTTCTTCAAAAAGTACAAGAGCTATTCCCTAAACTTACAGGGGCAGATAAAGTAAAACGTGCAAAGCTCTTGCTGATGAATACAGCAAAATCAGTTAGCGATCCTGATAACAATAACCTTCCTTACTCTCCGCGTCGACAAGGTGCAGGATTGATGCAGCTTCATTCTGCTGTAACAACACCAGTGTACGTTGTAAACAAAGCGACCAATGAAGGGAAGATCGAACTAAAAGAAATCTCCTCAGACTCCTTCAACATGACCATAACTGCAACTAATTTTAGTGAACAGGAAGCATCCTACGATGTTAGTACATCTGTTTTAACAGATGCTCTTTCTTCTGGAAGAAACGCTTTAAAATCAAAAGCGATAACAGATGCTAAAGTTACAATCGATACACCTACCGTAACACTCTTCCCTGGTCAGTCAAAAGATATCACGATTAAAGTAGATCTAAAAGATGCTAAAACAGCGCTTGAAGGTCTGATGAAAAACGGCTATTTCGTTGAAGGTTTTATTACCTTAACCAATAAATCACAAGATCCTGCACTTTCAGATTTAACGATTCCTTATGTAGGTTTCAAAGGAGATTGGAATAAGCCACCTGTCATGGATGCTATGATCTATGATTCCGGTTCTTATTACGGTGCAGCAGGAATGGTGGATCAAGTAGGGGATTACCTAGGATTTAATCCTTTCTCTGGCAAATATGATAAAAACCTGATCACTGTTTCTCCAAATAACGATGGTAAGAATGATTCAATTACTCCCGTTGTCTCTTTCTTGAGAAACAGCAAAAGTGTTGAATACAGTGTGGCAGATTCAAAAGGGAATACGTTGAGAAAGCTTACAACTGATAAAGAACAGCGTAAAAATTATTTTGCAAGTTCTTATTATTCTTACCAGCCTTCTATGACAGGGTGGGACGGATTAATAAACAATAAGAAAACAGAAGATGGTCTTTACTACTATCAAGTGAAAAATACAATTGACTTTGCGGGGAAAGATCAGCAAGTACTAAAAGTGCCAGTCATGGTAGATACTACAGCACCAACCGTTACACATGCCGCTTATAGTAGCAAAACAGGAAATTTAAGTCTTACTGCTGAAGATGCAGCAGGTGGAAGCGGCTTACAGTACATTGATATCAGTATTAACGGTGTGAAAAAAGGAAGCATTAATCCGAATGGTAAGAAAGCCTTTAAAGTTCCTTTAGGGAATGTGGCCGATGGTTCTACCATTGAAATTATGGCGTACGACTATGGATTCAATCATAGTGGTCAAACGCTATCCGGAAAATGGGATAATACGATTCCATACATTATTACGGATTCTCCAGAAGCATTAGGAGTATACGATACACGTGAAGTTCCTCTTTCTGGATACGTAAGTGACGGATCAAAGGTAGAGTATCTTAAGATTAAAGGTGAGCAGATCCAAGGTTCTGAACTGAATCTTAATCTTGTATATAATGCCACTTTAAAAAGATACGAGTTTAGTAACCAGATTAAATTTACAGAAGACGGCATTCACGATATTTATTTTGAAGGTGCCGATGAAGTAGGTAACAAAATTGAATTCAGACGCCAGATTATCGTGGATACGGAAGGACCAACTCTACAGGTAGATGGTATTCCTGCTAACCATTACGTACCTTTAGATGGTGAGAATCCTGAAGTGACAGTTACAGTTGAAGATAACTTCGACGAACTTCGTCTTCAAGTAAACGGATCTGAAGAGTTTAAAACGAAACTCGATGAGCCATATGAGAGAAGAGCTTTAAAGAAGGAACATAAGATGACTCTCAACCTTAAAGAAGGATTAAATGACTTCCAGTTTGTAGCTACAGATCTTTCTGGTCATAAACTCGTTAAGACAATCACCATTTATCAAGGAGAACAGGCACCAAAATCATTCATTACTTCTTTCGTTTCCTCTCCAAGTGAAGAAGTAAGTACGAATAGACCTTTGAAAGTGAAAGCTGAAGCATCAGAATCCATCAAATGGAATGCTAAAGTGATTGATTCAAAGGGTGATGAGTTCACTCTACCATCAGCTGAAGGAGTTACGTATGAAGCGACATATACACCTGATGAGTTAGCGGTTAACGGTATCTACAAGCTTATCTTATCTACTGAGGAAGGAAGAGAATTGAAAACAGAAGAGTTCACGGTAGTGAATTTTCCTGTAACCGTAAACAGTGTTCAGATGGTGGATGCAGAAGGAAATAAAGTCACTTCGTTCAATACGGACAGCAGTGTAAGTATTAAAGGTGATCTTAAGAACTTAGGACAACTGTCAGTCGATCCTGTTGTTTTCTTACAGGTTACAGATCGAGATGGTGCCGTAGTGTTCTTTAAGGAAGTAGATTTAAGTCTACTAAACAGCGGATCCAAAAATAGATTTGCTATAGATATTCCACTTGAAGGATTTGATAGCGGGTCCTATTCCGTTGAAGTATTCGTTTGGGATCAAGATAATAATCCTTTAACAGAGAATAATAAGCAAAAATCATTTACGGTCAACTAAGTACTAAAAAGTAAAATGGAAACTGGGAGGTCATTTCGCCTCCCTTTCTTCCTACTAATCTAGCAGGGAGTGAGCTTTTTTGAAGAAGAGATTAATGATCGTATTTACAACCTTTTTGCTGGTTGTAGGATATGTAATGCCGGTATTCGCTTCAACAGTAACGGTCGAACTTGCTACAGATAAAGTTCAATATACACCAGAATCTACAGTAGTCGTAACAGGTAAAGTGCTTAAAGACGGTAAAGCGGGAACGGGTACAAAGCCACTGTTAAAAGTTTTAAATGAAAACGGTGAAACAACACAAGCTTATCAATGGAAAGATACAGATATAGGTACGGAAGGGCAGATTTCAACATCCGTAAAATTAGGAAAGAAAGCTGTGAACGGTACATACAAGTTGGTGCTCACTGCAGGAGGAGTAAGCGTAACTAAACAAATTACCGTAACAGGCTCAACTGTAACAGAAACAATGAATATGAATATTAATAAAGTCGAATATAATCCGAACGAAGTGGTTCATATATCAGGAAAGGTTTTACTAGGGGACAAGCCTGCAAATAATCGGACGGTCTCTATTAAAGTAGAAAAGGAAACCGTATTAACTGTCCAAAGCAAAGTAAGTGATGCATTAGGAGAGTTTCAATATGATTACCAAATTCCAGCAAGTGCATCAGCAGGTACATATAAAGTAACAGCTACATTAGCAGGTACAGAACAAAAGATCGTAAAAGAGTTCGTGGTGAAAACGGCTCCTGTTACACCACCGCCAAACCCAGGTGTTCCTGGACCACCATCTCCAGTTGAATTGGCAGCTCCTGAAGTAAATGCAGTCACTTCAGAAAGTATGGAAATCACAGGAAAGTCTGAAAAAAATTCAACAGTCACGATTACCGATAAAGATAAAATGAATGTATCTGGAAGAACTTTAGAGAATGGAACATTTAGAATTAAACTTTTGAACAAAATAAAAGAAGGCACAAAGTTATATGCAACTGCGAGTGATTCTTCGGGCAAGGTAAGTAAGGAAATAATCATTATAGTTTTAGATAAAACACCTCCAAAAGCTCCATCTTTTAAAGAAGTTAGTGATCTTGACACTAAACTAACAGGAAGTGCGGAAAAGGGTTCTAAAATAGTCGTTAAAGCTGGAACAAGCACTGTCGCTCAAGGCACCGCTAATGCAAAAGGCGACTTCTCAATCTCCATTAAACCTTTACGAGCAGGTACACAATTAACGGCAACTGCTACAGATACAGCTGGGAACGTTAGTGCTCTGTCCAAGGTAGTGGTTAAGGATAAAAAAGCTCCAACAGCTCCAATCGTTAAAGCAGTCGGTGATTCAGATCGAAAAGTTACAGGAAAAGCAGATAGCGGTTCAACCGTTGTGATTAAAGTTGGAAGAAAAGTAGTGGCTAAAGGAACTTCAAATTCAAAAGGTGACTTTTCACTCTCGATTCCTAAACTAAAAGCGAAAACTACATTAGAAGTGACGGCTACTGATAAAGCAGGTAACGTAAGTAGAGTAACCAAAGTTCAAGTAAAGGATAAGACTGCCCCTGCGGTACCAACCGTACATGCAGTAAAATCGTCAGCAAAGTATGTGACAGGAAAAGCAGAGCCACATGCAAAGATTTATATAAAGGTAGGAAAGAAAGTAATCGGTTCAGCAACCGTAACAAGTAAAGGAAACTTCACGATTAAGATCGCAAAACAAAAATCAGGTACAACGCTAGTCATTTATGCGATAGATCAAGCTGGTAATGTTGGGAAGAGTAAAAGTGTTAAAGTGAAATAATGACATCGAATGAGCGTAAAGTTCCAGAGTGTGTTTCTCTGGGGCTTTTTATTTGTAATAGAGTTGTAAATAACATTGGAAATGAAAATATGCGTTTGAAAGAGAACCAGTATTTTGGTGGGGGTTTTGTTTTGGGAAGAAGAAATGGTTTGTGCATAGTGTGTTGATGTTTGGTGAGGACTCATTGAAGTAGTGTAGAGACTTAGTTTTAAAACCGTTACACTCCTTTAAGAAAAACTCATTTCAACTCTAGCAGGGAAAGTAGAGCAGTAAATGAGGGAAGCTCTAGAACAGAATCCTGTGCTGTCGAATGCATCAATACTAGTATCAGATCGCAAAAATATGCAAACCCTCGAAAATAACCAAATTTATAATAAGCAAGTATCACACTTTATTAGAGAGCAATAAAAAAATTGATACAACTATTATATAAGTATCTAAAAATAAGTAAATAGACTTATTTATTAAAAGATGAGTAAAAACAGGTGTCTTTGTAACTATTTTAAGTAAATAAATGTAAATTTTTCTTGAGTAATCCATTTTATGGATGTAAAGTGTGAATTATGACGCGCGTACATAATTTATTTTCTAAAAAGGGGATATCATGAAAAAACTTATTAGTGCTTTAATAATGACTTTTATGCTTTTTGTTAGTGTTGATGGGGCTTATGCTGCTGGTGATATTAATACTCAAGTAAAAAAGGTTAAAATCGAAAAAGTTAATCTTAATAAAAAAGAAATTGCTCAATTAGAAAGTATGGGCTTTACTCTGGAAGAAATAGAATCTTTAAGCAAAGTGGAGTATAATGAATTAAAGGACAGATATACCAACTTAAATGGTGAAAAAGTTGGAATTTCTGAAAGATATTTCAAGAAAACAAGAGACCAAGTATCTGAAATTTCTAAAGAGGAATATGATGCACCTAGCATTGGTATTCTAGGTGGAGTTAATGAAACCACAAAATTTAGATTAGTATTAAATGTAACTAAAATATACACTTCTACTGGCAGTTATACAGGACGTATTCAACTAAAGTCCTCCTGGGTTTGGAAGTCTGCACCAATTGCGAGATTTGTTGATGTTTCTGGACTTTCGTGGGAGCAAAATTTAAGTTATGTTACAAACAGTGCATATAATGTATATAAGTGTGATGGATATGCAACCATTTCAGAGGGATGGCAAGCTATGGATTCGCCAACTACATATGGAAGCGCCTTTAAAGTAGATATTAAAGCAACTCCGGCGCCTTATCACAGTGGTTACACACTTACTGAAGTAAGAAACAATAATAGTAAAAATACTTATGCTAATGTATATGGTCACTATGTTCACGTAGAATCCCCAGAATGGTTAAGTAATATCTCTGTGGGTCCTGGAGTAATAAGTGTAACGGGTCCTAGTGCTGATACATCTTGGAGAACAGACATAGGTATAAATTTACCTTAGAAAGGTCTGAGCATAATGGATAATCCTGTTTTTATTTTTATAGCAAACGTAATTGGTGGAATCGTTGTTTTTTACGGTCTAGCCTACTTATTCGGAGTTGTCTTAGATACCGATATCGAAAGTGCTTTTGCTGTAGGGATCTTTTTATTTCTCCAATTATGTTTTGTAACTACACTTCTTTTTACCATTTTGCATAAAGTGAACTCTAAAAAGTAGTAATTGAGTTTAGGTGTGTTTTTCTTGCCTTGTACTGCAAATTTAAAACCTTTTAAAATCCCTAAAAGCCTATTGGCTTTCAGGGATTTTTTTGGAGTATGCTTGTAACAATCACTTTAAACGTTAAGATAATACAGTCAAAAATCCACCAACTTGTACAATTTACATATTAGCAGATCTTCGGCATGTGTTTTTATTTTGAAATAAAAAACCGCAACTCAAATTAAATCTATTAATTATGCCATTAATCTTTAAATGTCTTTTTAATATACATTGTTTGACTGTGGGCTGCTACATGATAATAGTCACTGCCTTCACCAATTACAAGGACAAAACCGCCGCCGTTCAAAGTCATGATTTCTTCTTTAAACCCGTAGTTATAAGCTTTTGTACTTACTCTTAAATCCATTCGCTTCATAGGAAGTTCTTGTATCTGGTTTCCAGAAATCCAGCCATAAACAGTACTTCCATTTGAAAGTTTATACCATTTTTGTCCATTATAAGTAGTTTGTTCTTTTGATATTAATATCCAGTTGAGGTATGGAGTGCTAGATTCTTTATATACCCCTGGCTGTGAATAAATTCCAAACTCATCACTGGTGATCTTCACTGCTTTATATGGCATTGTATATTGACCATCGAAATTAACGAGTTTTTTTGCTATATACATGGGTTGACTGTGAGCAATAACTAAATATTTGTCACTATACTCTTTAGCTACATATACATATCCCGTACCATTAAGGGTCATAACTTTTTCATCTAAGTTATAGTTATATGCGTCAACATCTTCAGTAAGGTATTTCTTTTCTAAGCTCTCGTATTCACTTGTTTGATGTGCAGCAATCCACCCAAATACTTTATCTCCGTGTACGAGGAGGTACCAACGTTCACCGTTATAGATTTGCTGTTGTTTAACAACAAACGTCCAGCCTACATATGGTGTTGAAGACTCTTTATACGAACCCATCTTAGAATATAGACCAAACTCATCACTATCTAGTTTGATTACTTTAAACGTATCTGATGGTGGTGTATCTTTAAACTCTCCATTCAATTCTACTAATGGATTGATTGCATTAGATTTTTTGTCGTTCCAAGTACCTTTATGCAATTCAAAGTGTAAATGCTGACCAAAAGAATGCCCTGTATTACCCATGTATCCAAGTAATTGTCCCTGAGTAACACTTTGTCCTGCATCAACAGATCTAGAACGTAAGTGAGCATAGACAGTTTCATAGGTTTGTCCACCTATATTATGAAGCACAAAGACTACATTTCCATATGTCGTAGAATAATACGATTTAGAAACTTTACCTCCCGCAGAAGCTTTGATTGGAACTGTTCCAGGAATAGCAATATCAATTCCATAGTGCATTCCCGAGGATCT
Organism: Fictibacillus sp. 7GRE50; assembly: GCF_015903875.1. Taxonomy (NCBI): domain Bacteria; kingdom Bacillati; phylum Bacillota; class Bacilli; order Caryophanales; family Fictibacillaceae; genus Fictibacillus; species Fictibacillus sp. 7GRE50. Next base: position 1,013,083 of record NZ_JACZDW010000001.1, on the reverse strand, counting down.
CTCTCCAAATCCTGAAGTTACATTATCTTCATTACCAGCTGGCCAGATAAAACTAGCAGCACTAACTTTTGAAGATGAAAAACCACCCGCAATTGAAAGTGTTAAAACAAATACCAGAAATAGTTGCATGAATCTTTTCAAAATATAAACCCCTCTCTAAACTCCATACCATTTATTAATATTATTCCTCTCTGAATCAAAAGGATTGATTTCCTTCATCACCAATATTGGAACAAAAAGAATACTAACATATTTTTCTAGAAAAATACTATTTATTACAAAATAAGGTATAATACTACTGTTTTTTACATAAAAGGAAAAATAAACTTTAGTAAAAAGGCTCTAAATTATTATAAAATTTTGAATTAAGAGTGTTTTGATAGAGATTTGAATAATAGGTTTAAGATGAGATGAGTTGATATGGAATAATGACTTATAAAAGCAGTAATAAGACCTCATAGGATAGCAAAATGCGAGCTTTTACACTCCATTCACAAGTGCAGCCTGATAATTGGGAAGCGTAGTTGTGGTTTTATTAGTCGATAGTTGGTGTAAGGTTAGTCGCAAAAGGCACATAAAAAAGCCCCTGATCGAAATCCAGGGACTTTTTCTATGCAATGTGTTCAGTTAAAAACGTAGCTCTCTCTGTGCTTGAAGGTTGCGCCAAACCCGTTCCCGCACACCTTAGAAAACATCATAAGACTTCTTATCATGATAATGCAAAAAGTTAAATTTCTTTGCGTAATTTTTACTTTTTTGCTCTGATTGCGTTGAAACCGTCAAAACTTGAGTTTTACCCATTTGTTGAATCTTTTTTAGCTTGTTTATTTGAACCTGAGCCCACTCATCTGTTGAAACTTCATTATAATCAAAGCCTTCCCACATAAAGCCATCCATGTAAGGATGAGTGTGCTGTATGGTTTCCATACCCCAATTTTGTACCATCAGGAGATCCGGGAATTTTTGATTGCTCTTTTTCAAGAAAGATAGAAGCCCATCTAACTGTTTTTTATAAATCGAAGCATGGTGCTCTAAATGTTCATTATCGATGTTCCCGACTGTATCAAAAAAGACGCCGTCCATGCCTTTTGAAGAAACCTGTCTTTTCATTTCATCCATGAGAACTTGGTGATAATGCTCGCTTGAGATGTCCATTAGGTAGGAATCCCATTGTTTATAATGCACTTTATTTTCATTTCTTTTGAAATAGTCACTCTCTAACAGAAGCTCCGTTCGCTGTTCATTCCAAGTGGGTGTTTCCATCACACTAATATATCCAAGAACGATTGTTCCAGATTCTTGCAAATATTGAACTTGTTCTTTCGTGTATAACTGTGGTTCGATCACAACCAAATCATATTTTCTTAATTTCTTAAGAATGGATGTAGTTGGTTCTGAGTAATAAATTTTGTAATTCTTTACTTGTTGTAGAGCACTTTGTCCACTTTGAGCAGATCCATGCTTAGGTTGAAAGCTTAAAAACCCTAAAGTGAAAATAGTCATGATTAATAACCACTTCTTCATAAAAAAATTCCCCCGATTCATACGAGGGATGGGTTGGTTTCGCGGACTGGCAATCTTTATTCTAATTAAAAGAATCGAAGACCCATATCTTTGCGTCCTTGGCTTTCACCAAGTTTGCCCATCACCGCAGTATTAAATTAATTATTTCCATTTTATAGGTTTTAAATGCGGAAAACAATAGCTATTCATCTAGTTTTTAGAAAAATGAGAAATAAATTTTTCTAGTGAATTCTGATAATGTTTAGGATCTTTTTTTGTAAAGATATGAAAATCGGCTTTTTGTACATAAGATATCAATCGAAAGCCTCCGTACGTGAAAGAGAGCGTTGCCCCAATAGCGACACCGACTCCATACCAATTAAACCCTAGCGGCAGCAAGAAAAGGGTTACTAAAAATGTCACGGTAAAGAATATGAAGGTCGTTATACATGCACCTAATCGATCATCAAAATATAGATGAAGTAGAGATAGAGTTAAAACAAGGCTGATTGAAAAGACTGCGATTAGTGTCATTGGCATCAATTCAAAAAAAACTGCTTTCCACTCAAACCATGTAACAAATCTAGGCAGCAATAGAAGAAACAGCAAAGTGAACAATCCTTGTGTTCTGATCAGACGGATCACTTCTTCTTTTAGAACACGAATCATCACTTTCTTACTATCTTTAATTTGAGACAAACTGCCCCCTTCATTTACAAAACCGTAGAATGTCCAATATTTCTTATAAAACCTGGTTTCAATAGAGATCACAAACGTCATCATTGTTGGAATGATCGTTAAGAACGACCAAAATAGAGCTGTATCATAATCAGGGTGATAGCGAAAGGATTTCTCAACCAATATGGATCCTTCGCCAAACCAGATGATCCAATTACTTATCCAAAGGCCCAAACTATAAAAAACACCGGTAAGAAGTAGATCAGGATATTTGTAGATATATTTGATAAAACCCCATTGGTTCGTTAAAGGACGGTCTGGAAAGCTGATGAATAGATGATAAAGAAGCCATAAAAGTGTAATGAGCATTCCTAGTGTAAATACCCCGAGCATAACCGCTGCTCCTTTAATGATCGTTAAAGAACGAACAAGGTCTCCGATCGGCAACACCCAAAACGCAAGAACCGTTATGAATCCTCCGACCAAAAAAGCATACACGATATTCATATATTCTTTCGTAGCCGTGCTGTATAAAAACAATACCCAAATCAGGTTCATAGTGATGAAGAGGACGAAGACAATCCAGTCGTACCAAAAGGGCAGGGGTGTGAATAAAGCAAATGGAAGCCACAGCAAGAGCGCGATTCCACAAGTCAACTTTGCCAATCCTACACTCGTTGCTGCCACATCTTCCACCTTTTCTGCATAGAACAAATCTGCCATATACCTTGTTACAACGAGCTGCAGCGAAAAATAAATGACTTGCGAAAAAATAAACGTGTATGAAAGGGAAACAACAAACAATTCTCTCGTACGAGGATCAACTTCATAAAATCTCATACCCCATTGCAGAGAAGTTAGGATCGCGATCGTGATCAGCCAGGGTCCGGAGGTGAGTAGAATTGTAAAAGCATAAGCCTTCGCGCGGCTAGAAAAGTAATCCTCTTGAAACATCTTTTGAAGTTGAAAGCCTATTCCTGCCATTGTTTTACTCTACCTACTTCCTTATAAAGAGAACGATACCTATTAATGACTTCACTTAGCTGATACCTGTGCTTTACCCGATTGAATCCGTTAATGCCATGTAGCATTATTAAAGACGGTTCTTTCACATAGTTTTCTATGCTTTCTGCAACTTTTCTAGGATTTACAGGAGGAACGACAAAACCTGCTGGTCCGAATACATCGATTGCGCCACCTGTTATAAGTTCCTCACAGTCTCCAACATTTGTACTGACAAAAGGCACACCTGCTGCTAAACCTTCTAAGATGGCTAAAGGCTGTCCTTCTGAAATGCTTGTTAAAAGCAAAACATCAATGTCAGCTAACTTTGATTGAACATCGACTTTGCCTGTGAATGTTACACATGCATTTAATCCTAGTTCATTCACCAGCTGTTCACATTCATTCACATACTCTTGATCCTCGTCCAATGGGCCGAATATTTGTAAGGAAAACAGAATGCGCTTTTTTCGGAGCATATCGGCTGCATAAATCATGGTTAGGATATCCTTTATAGGAACGACTCTAACAATGGCCCCTAACTGTATGGGTTTATCATTAGAAAAGTACTCTCTCTTTAATGAAGTATCTGAAAGCGTTACTCCGTTTGAAACAACAAGCTGCTTAGTCTTCAATGCTCCTAGACGCTCTTGAATCTTTGCATTTTTATGAAATAGCGTAATGAGTTGTTCGGCTTGGTTGTATGCCAGGTGACTTAAAAAATAGAAAAATTGAATCCACCTGTTTTTATAGATCATCGGAATCCAATCCGACTTTAAAATTTCCTCTTCACGTTCGCGAGAGTAGATTCCATGTTCTGTAACCATGAGTGGGATATCCTGTTTCGCTGAGAGATAGGCTCCTAACACACCCGCATAACCAGTAGAGGCAGCGTGTAAAATGTCGTAGTCATCAAACTCACTTTGAAGCAGATGAAGAATCGGCTCATATTTGTTGCGAATCATCCAGAAATAATCGATGAAAGAGCTTTGTAGCTTTTCTTCTCTATAGCAGATCTGAACAATATCCCAAAATTCCGGGCTCCTGAAAAAACCAGATGGATTGCCAATGATTGTGGTATCGCCTAAAAAACGCAGAGCTTTGCCTGATGTATCCTTGGACATAAAGAAGGAAAGTAAAGCTTTTTTGTTTTCCTCATTTAAATGAGGATAGATTGGTCGTTCTTCCTTCACTTCTAATGGATAGACCTTGACTGACTTTCCGTTTCTAGGGAGTTTGTATTTCCAATGCTCTTGAGTTGTCTGAACGCCACTTGGCATAATTGAGATGATGGTGAAGTCAAACTCAGGCATTTCGGTAATAAGCGTGTGTATCCACGAAGAGACCCCTCCGCTAACAAAAGGATAACTACCTTCAGCTATAATGGCTATTCTCACCTATGACTCACCTCTTTTAATAGGGACTATCGTTTTTCCCTTATACGTTTTGATCGTATAGAGTCCGTGAAATCCATTTATGCTTGCGACTGTATATCCTTTAAATGAACCTGACTCCATAGTTTCATTGTCATTAAGACGGATCAAAAAAACACTTGGTGATACTAAATTTTTGCCGTAAAGGATAATTTGATCCTCTTGATAATCTACCTTCATTTCAGATTGGATATAACTTGTGTATAGCTGCTTTGCTTCCTGTGCGGTTACCCCTTTTAAAAAAGGATACGTTTCATAAATTTTCTTCAAATGACGATCCAGTTCAACATTTAAGTCCGGCCATTTGTACCCTCTATTACGATAAGGATCCAACAGGTCGTCAGGGTGAATAAAATGAGAAAGAATGCCAGCATTTGCTAGCGCATCTGCATATGAAAATTGTTCATACAAATCAGGAGCATAGCCACTGGATACACGAGGTAAATGAAAATAACCTGCGTTTTCGTCGTAGCCAAATTCTTGGATAAACGAACCTTGATCAGTGCCGCCTAGATATAAAGAAGAAATTGTATCAATAGAAGGGGCACTTCTCTTCAATGCTTTTAGTCCAGTCGTATTCATTACATTAGAAGGTGGTACATAGGTTTTAACCTTATAATTAGGAAACAAATGTTCATGCATCTTCATCACTTCAGATGTGGCGTTTTCCATCTGTTCTTGATTTTCCCAAGGGATGTATCCAAAATCTTTCGCAATCGGTTCGTTCTTTGTCACAAGAGATTGGTGATTATAGCCATGCAAACTTAACTCATCTCCATTTTGAAGAGCATCTCGACCGTAAAAGAGAAATTTTGCTTGGTTTTGTGTGATCAATTGTTCGGTTTTCATCTTCTGATCTGCTCTGTATGTTCCAATGAAAGCATGTGTATATTTTAAATCGTATTTATCCTGTAGATTCTTCATATCCGGCCACCATATGTTCTTGAAAAAAGAACCTACACTTCTATCAAAAGTCGGAGTAATGTTTTCATGATCACCATCAGGAAACGGAGCAGGGAAATCGTCAATAAAAAAGACACTCATTTCTAATCGACCCGAAACAAACCTTGGAGGTAATAAGGAAAGGGATTGTAACAACAAGCCTCTAGAGCCCTTTCCTTGAAGCATGGTTCCATTCCAATACGCTACTTTTCCTTTTCCGTAGGAATGGTACCAAAGGATAGGTGTACCCTCGCTTTCCACATAGACTTCACTGTCATTTTGCAGTGTAAGCTCAAGAGAATTATTCGGTATTCTACCGTCAACATCTTTAACATCAGGATAAATCGGAGCAAATGGCTTAGTAAACGTAATGCCATTCAAATCATTTTGTTGATAGCCATCTACCTGTTCGATCCCCATCACATCATTTAGACTTGGATGGATGAAACGTAATCCAACAAATAACCTTCCGCCTGCATGAACAAAATTTCGAATACCCTTTTCTTCTGCTATCGCTTTCTTTTCATCTAAAATAACAACGATTGTATAAGGAGAAACAGAGACCTGATCTAAAGAATTAATGTAACTGTAAGACAATTTTCCAAGTTCAAGAGACTTTTCAAGGTGGAGTATGGAGGGGTTATTCTTAAGTGATTCTTCGTCACCTAACACGAGAATCTTAAGATGTTCACCCTGATCAGTTGCTGATAGGGTAGGAAGAAATTTTTGTTTCTTCATCTTTATCTCCTGTTGAGGAAATAACCAGTGAATCTCTCCAATTCTGGAAATCTGTACAACAATCATACATAGTACGGTAAGCAGCAAAACGGACCAAACCACTTTATTAATATCTTTCATCGTTCTTCATCCCTTTATTAGTTCCAGCACAGACTGCAGTCTCAATGGAATTCTTGCTGAGTAGTGTTTATCTATTTTGACTAACACTTTTTTTAATTGATCCTTATCATGAGTGATATAGTAGTGGTTAAGCAAAATGAAGTAGCATTCTGCCGAATTTGGAAAGTAAGAGATCACCTTTTCAGACAATTGAACGGCTTTATTTTTTCTATTATTCTCCCAGTAAAACAATACTAGTTGTTCATAGAACAAAACGTCTCTTGGAAAATTCTTAATAGCCTCTCTCAATAGCTTTTCATAGACTTCTTTCTTTTCCTTCATCAATGTATCAGAAATAACATCACTGGTCAGATATTCTTTATACACATACAAAACATTTTTGTACCCTTGTAAGCTACTATTCTCTTGGAGAGCTAAAAGCATCTTATGAATGGTTGTTTCATAGCGTTTGTTCAATAGATTTAATGCAGTAGCTGCATAATGAGCAGTTTCTCTATTTTGCTGGCCAACTGCTGCCTTTAAGTATCTTCCTTGTTCAGGTATTTTGTTTTCCATTAAACGGACGACCAAGTCTTTCCCAATATCATCAACCGTTTGCATCGCTGCGAAAAACGGTATAGAGTCTCTTCGTTTTAGGGAGAGGAGACCTATCTCGTTAAAATTGTTTACATAAAAACGTTCATGATGAATATAACGTTTTTCCTTTCCCTTGCGATCGGAGAGCTTAATAACCGCCCAAACCCCTAATGCTCCTAGTATAGGAATGACGAAACTAATAGCAAACAGCCAAAAATACTCTGTTTTTCTTTCTGTATGGTCATTCTCTTTTTCAAGCCACTTTTTCATGAGTAAAACTAGAAGGCTGTTTATAACATAGAGGGAAATAATCGAATATGTCATGTTATTTCAGAACCCCCAGCACCACTTCTTTTAGTCTGTCTTCAATAACTTTTACATTGTTTTTGGACGTTCCGGGCAGCAGGAAAACGATATGTTCAGAGCTGGGAAGATAGGAAATCAAGTCGATTTCCCTTAACAGACTTCTAAATTCTATTTCTAAACTTTGCAAAACAGGTAGGGTTAAAGGCTCTACTTTAAAGTAGACATAGCAATAAGGAACATGAAATTCTCGTAATCTAGCTTTTTCAATTTCGATACGTTCTTTAAATGAAGAAGGCTTAAATACCTTCGTATCTTGATAATATTGCTGCTGCTCTAGCTTTTCAAACTTTTTAGAAGTCTTTGTTAACTGTTCTGAAATAATATCAATCAGCATATGTAACATCGAAAGCCCTTCATTACTTAACCTTGATAGATCAAGCTCCTGTATTACAATAACCTGTGAAATTTTATTATTGATTTTTATAGGAGCAGCTAATAAAGGAGCATTTTCTTCATCTGTAATACGACGAATGGTAATGCTCTCATCTTGAAGTAATCTATCGTAGAATAAAGGTGCTGAATCTATGAATATGGTTTGAGGCAGCAGCTTTCCTGTTCCTGTCCGCACTTTTATACGCAAAGCTCTTAAACTTTGATCAACATGGTAAATCCCAAGTGTTTTTGCGCCGTAATAAGACTCAAGCGTTTTTGCCACTTCGTTAATAAACATCTCGATATGATCTTGATCTAGTGCTTGCAGCATCTTATAAACGTTCACCATGGTCATTTCTGAAGCAAGAATCTTTTTCTCTAGAACATCGTTTGTTTCATTAACTGTGTATAAAGTCGTAACAGCTTGTTCAAGTTGCACTTGAAGCTCTTCTCGCTCCGCCTCTTTATCCTCATATCGTTCTCTGTAACGAGTAGAGTAAATACCACTGATATAAGCGGTTAATAAATAAATGATGGCAGAGATAGAGAAGTTTCCATAAAAAATAAAAGAATAAACATCGCCATTTTGACTCCACACATTCATGATATGTAGGAATAGTATGAACGCGGCAATGGCCAATCCGTATAGGATGCCGTACCGTATACCGATCAAGAGCACAACAATCACATAGGGACTTCCAGATAACTCAGCAAATGAAAAAACATAAAATTCTATGATAAAAAGAATCATGGAAACAGCTAAAAGCTCCCACCACTTCATCCACTTTTTATTTATTCTATACATATTCCCCTACTCCTGACTTCTTAATAAAAACACCTTCATCATAAACCATTATTTTACAAAGTAACCTTATAATACCAACAAATATAAATCTAAAAAAGCAAGGAACGACTTTCGCTCGAGTTTGTTGAACCTCAAATTTGAAACGAGTTGATCATGAACCATGTATTCTCATATCCTTTTCTTTTTTATCGTGTGTTATCGTACAAAAGTTAAATATTTTGTAGACGAGTTTATGCATTTTTTAAACAGAAATAAAATACCCTTTATATGTTTTAGAAAATACTTGTACTTTATATCGTCTTTTAAATGACGATACAGATTAAAGAACAGTATTTAGCAATTTATTGGGGGGAACAAAATGGCTATTCTAGTCACAGGTGGTGCTGGTTTCATCGGTAGCCATACCGTAGTTCAATTAATCCAATCAGGATTTGATGTGGTCATACTTGATAATTTTTTGAACAGTGATCCAGAAGTATTAAACCAATTACATACAATTACAGGAAAAGAGATAAAGTCCTATAACATAAATCTTTTAGATAAAGAAAAGGTTCAAGAAGTCTTTTGTGAAAACAGCATCGATGCCGTTATTCACTTTGCCGGGTTAAAAGCGGTAGGGGAGTCTGTTGCAAAACCTCTGCATTATTACCATAACAACATTACTAGCACCTTAATTTTATGTGAAGTGATGAAGGATCATGGTGTGAAGAAAATCGTATTTAGTTCTTCTGCTACAGTATATGGTGCGGCTAATAAAATACCTTTGACGGAAGATACGCCACTTGGTGCAACGAATCCGTATGGATGGACGAAGCTGATGCTAGAACAAATCTTTAAAGACCTACACACGTCCGACAATGAATGGAGCGTAGCCCTTCTTCGCTACTTTAACCCAGTAGGTGCTCATACAAGTGGATTGATTGGAGAAAAGCCAGGTGAGATTCCAAATAACCTAACCCCATACATTACACAAGTTGCCGCAGGAAAGCTTGATAAATTGCGCGTCTTTGGCAATGACTATGATACAAAAGATGGTACAGGTGTACGAGATTATATTCATGTGGAAGACTTGGCGATCGGGCATTTGAGAGCTTTAGATAGAGTACTGACAAATACAGGTGTGGATACATATAACTTGGGAACAGGCAAAGGATTTAGCGTAATGGACATTATCCAAACCTTTGAAAAAGTAACAGGTGTGTACATTCCGTATGAAGTAATCGAACGCCGCCCTGGAGATGTCGCGGTCAGTTACGCAGATACAACAAAAGCCAAGCAAGAACTCCGCTGGGTCGCAGAAAAAGGATTAGAAGACATGCTGCGAGATGCATGGAAATGGGAGCAGAAGCAAGGGAAGTGTTTCGTTCCACATCTTGTTAAGAGAACTTAGGATCAAGTAAATTAGGTAAACGTGAAAAATGCAGATGAGGCTAATATGAAGCGAAGGAACGGGTAGTAAAAGGTCCTGTTCTTCCAAATACCTTCTGGTAGTCCTAGCATGTTCTGAAGTTTTTACTGAAAGGTTACAAGATGAATCTTAATGATTAATTACTTCATAGACATGGACAGAAACGATTCATAAGAAAAAAGGTGCAATTACAGCGAATTTAAAGCAGGTGGCAATGCTCATATAAAAGATAAGTTCGTATCTACGCTACATTATACAAATTGCTGCAGAACAATTAAACATTATAAAAAAAGTAAATAAAGGCACATAAGTTGAGGTTGGTCGCATTTGTTCACAGAGACCATGCATGAGATTCATGCGAGGCTTGATGTAAATTAGACTTTCTTAATGTATAAAAAGCAGATACGAATAGTCTGGAACGTTTAAAAGCACCTGTAGAAGATAACAGGTGCTTTTAAATAAGTTGGTAATAATAGGTAAAACTGACTACAGCTATATGAATGACTAGTCAGGAGAATGAATAGTGAGTGAAAGTAACTTCTTTAAAGGAATTAACTATGGTTTATTGATCAGTATTCCACTATGGATTGCATTTTTTGGCTGGTTATCTATCAAACGGATGAGTTGAAACGAGTCGTGCTATAATTTGTCTATTAATTCGTTGAAAGTATTGCACAACGGCTTGTGGATCTGTTTCAAAATAATAAATGCTGCCATTACAACGATAGGGTTTATAGTACCAAATTCCTTTTGTAATAGCTGAAAAACGTTTGAATTTGTCCCCCGTTTCTTCCTTTAACCATCGTGCAGCTTCTTGAATACTAATGGCTTCAAAAACAAGCGTTTTAGCTTTATAAATGTTGACAGGTACATTCAATTTATCTTTAAGCTTAGGTTTAATCCTTTCCATTGCACTCTCCTATATTGAAAATTAGTAGTTAAATAAGCACGTAATCAATAGTTGAATCATTATACAAATTTTAACATATATAATAACTTTCTCATAGTTATAAAGTCATGGTTTTTAAGAGCTCTTTTGGGAGATAGTGTAATATATTCTTTGCTTGTAACTTATAATTTTAGCTCTATTGCATGGGAGTCATCATAACTTGATAAATAAGGTATGTGGCATATTTTGGCTTGTAATAATAAGGCACGAAAAGTGAAATTAAGGGAACTTTCCAGTAAAATCATCGTATAAATTATTAGAGCTTAATCCTTAAAAATGATAGAGGGATCTATATGACAAAAAAGAAGATGGCAAAGGTCATCTTATGGGGAATCTTATTATCACTGCCATTATGGCTGCTTACCATATTAGTTGTAGTCACCATATGGATTATATTTTAATGTACGAAGATTAGATTTGTCAGAACACGTCAAGAGGTCTGAAGGCAGCAGATAGCAGTAGCCTAAGAAGATGGTGTTTTGTTACTTGGATAGCTAGAGGGAGTCTGCAACAAACATTCACGCCAAGGAACACGAACTTCATAATGAGGTAAGTTAAAAACTGTATAATGCTGGATTATACTACCTCATATGTAAAAAAATAAAGTCCATATCTTTACTAATAAGCAATGAAGTTTCGAATTTCCAAATCGTTAAATTTCAAATGTTGCTAAAATATTGTTGCTTAGTAAAAAGATGCTCGTCATACAAGACGAACATCTTTTTTGTATATTTGTCGTAAGATCAACTGATTATTACACTCTTTTTAACTGGAGAATCCTCACCAATTGGGAAGTGGCAAGCGCTGTAATGATCGTTATGGCTACGAGAAGTGAGTACTGGTTCTTCAACCTTGCATCTATCTTGGACTTTCCAGCAACGCGTTTGAAAGCGACAACCATTAGGTGGATCTGCTGGTGACGGAATATCGCCTTCTAGAATGATCTCTTCCTTGTCATGCTTCAACCATGGCTCTGGGTCGGGAACTGCTGATAATAGTGCTTTCGTATAAGGATGAGTAGGTGATTCAAAAATATCTTCACGGTTGCCGGTTTCAATAATTTTACCTAGATACATCACTGAAATTTTATTACACAAATGGCGAACAACTGAAAGGTCATGAGATATAAATAAATAGGCGAGTCCGAGTTTATTCTGTAAATCTTGAAGTAAATTTAATATTTGAGCTTGAACAGATACATCGAGTGCTGAAACAGCTTCATCACACACTAGAAGCTTTGGTCGAAGAGCGAGTGCTCGAGCGATACAAATGCGTTGCCGTTGACCACCAGAAAACTGATGAGGATAATTGTGTGCACTGTTAGGGTTCAATCCAACAAGTCTCATCATTTTCGCCACTTCTTGGTCCCAGTCTTTTTTATCCACGATACCAGGATGAATCAACCATGGCTCTGTAATAAGATCTTTAACACGCATTCTTGGGTTTAAAGAAGCATCAGGATCCTGAAAGATTAATTGAACGTCTTTTCTTAATTCTTGCATTTCTTTATTAGATATATTGGTGAGGTCTTTACCTTCAAAAAGGATGCTACCACTTTTGGATTTTTCAAGGCCAAGAATCGTGCGGGCAACCGTAGATTTCCCGCATCCAGATTCTCCAACAAGCCCCATCGTATCGCCAGGATAGATAGTAAAGCTCACGCTAGAAACAGCTTGCACTTCGGAAGTGGTACGCCGAAAGATACCAGTCTTGACCGGGAAAGAGGTTACGAGATCATGAACTTCTAAAATCGGTAGTGTATTAGAATGATTTGTCATTTAACACATCCTCTGCAAAATGACATGCACTTTTACGACCTGGTAATATTTCCAATAAAACAGGTTCCTTTTGTCTGCATAGTTCTGTTGCCATAAAACATCGTGGATGAAAGGCACAACCAGTTGGTGGATCCGCTAAATTGGGTGGCAATCCTTCAATAGACTTTAAACGCTCACCATTTTGTGTTGAAGAAGGAATGGAAGCCATGAGCCCGACGGTATACGGATGTGCAGGATTTCTGAAGATCGTTTCAACATCTCCAGTCTCTACGATATGCCCAGCATACATGACAGCGACCCGATCAGCATTTTCAGCAACAACACCTAAATCATGTGAGATCAGAATTAATCCCATATGATTACGATTTTGTAGATCCTTCAAGAGTCGCATAATTTGGGCTTGAACAGTCACATCTAGTGCCGTAGTCGGTTCGTCAGCAATCAATAATTTTGGATCCATCGCTAGGGCAAGAGCGATCATAACACGTTGCTGCATTCCTCCAGAAAATTGATATGGGTATTGCTTATAACGATTTTCTGCATCAGGAATGCGAACCAACTTCATTAGCTCGATCACACGTTTTTCTGTTTCTTTTTTTGAAAGATTTTTTCTTTTTCTAAGTGCTTCACCAATTTGGTATCCCACTGTTAAAACAGGATTCAATGCACTCAGAGGATCTTGGAAGATAATTGAAAGGCTCTCCCCATACAATTTACGGCGTTCAGCTTCCGACAACTTCACGAGATCTTTACCCTCAAATAAAATCTCTCCACCTGATATGACACCCCCAGGTTTAGGAAGCAATCCCATAATAGCTAAAGCTGTCGCACTTTTCCCACTACCCGATTCACCTAATATAGCTACTGTTTCTGCACGATAGACGTCTAGAGAAATATCATTCACAGCTTTTGCAACTTTTTTCCGCGAATGGAATTCTAAAGAGAGGTTCCGCAGCTCAATAAGTGGTTCATCGCTAGGTAGCTTATTTTTATCCTTAGATGCTTCAGTTGCTTTCATAAGAAACCTCCTTACTTAAGTGTTATTCGATCGATACTTTATGAAAATTTGGAGCACCTGTCGGACTAGCTTCTAGCCCCTTAACGTTCTTACGTACAGCATAGATTTGCTTTAGCTGTAACGGGAAAATACCAACTGCATCGTCCCAAATGATCTTGTTTGCTTTATCGTAAAAATCTTGACGTTCAGACGCATCTGTTGACTGTTTAGCTTTGAGAAGCAACTCATCTAATTTTTTATTTTTGTAGCCGTTACGATTGGCTTCTGAAATATATAATCGACCTAATGTATAGTCTGCGTCTCCACTAATGACAACGTTTGTTTGTAAATCCATATCCCAATCGAGTGCGGTTAGCTTTTCGATCCACTCTGCTCTTTCTAATTGATCTGGTTTAACTTTTACGCCAATTTTATCCCAGTATGAAGTCATCGCTTTTTGAAGTTCTAGTATTTGTGGGCCAGATCCTTTACTCCACATCATGCTAGTTTCAAATCCATTCGGATAACCAGCTTCTTTTAATAACTCTTTCGCTTTTTCTGGATTATACTCGTATGGCGTTTGTTCTGAATAACCAAAAACAGATGAAGGGATAGGGGCTTGCATGACTTCGGCTGTGTCACCGTATAAGTCTTTCACGATTGCTTTAGTATCAAGAGCATGCCACATAGCTTTACGAACACGAACATCATCAAATGGTTTTTCACCACTGTTGAACCAGTTGAAGTAGTAATAGTAACTGGCAGTATCGACGATGTTAATCTTATCGTTCTGTTTTAATTGACCTATTAAATCTGATGGAATCGTCCAAGTGGCATCGATCTCACCCGTCTCAACAGCCGTCATTCTAGCTGCGTTTTCAGGAATATTCATGATCTTTAACTTCGTTAGTTTAGGCGCACCGTTCCAATAATCTTTGTAACCAGTCAAATTCAAGTCTTGTTCAGGTTGGAAAGAATCCACCTTAAAGGGGCCACTGCCAATCGGTTTTCGAAAGAAATCTTCTCCAGTTGCTTGGTCTGCAGGAGTGATGAACAATAACGTTAGGTTATAAAGCATATTTCCAAGGGGAGTTTTGGTCTTTATCGTTATCGTTTTATCGTCAGTAGCTTGGATGGAGTCAAGCTGAGCCCATAACACAGTTAATGGTGATTCTTTTCGTTCTACTAGTTGATCAAGGGAAGCTTTAACATCTTTTGAAGTAAGTTTTGTTCCGTCATGGAACGTTACATCCGTACGCAACTTAAATACCCAAGTATTTTCATCGGGTTGTTCCCACTCAGTAGCTAAGCTAGGGGTAAAATCATCCCCATCTTTCTTCACAAGCGTGTCGTAAATTTGTGTAGCCGCTAAGATGGTTGGCGGTTCTCCATGAGCTGAACCGTAGGGGTCTAGAGAGATAATTCCGAGATCATTTGCGACGGTTAACTCCTGTTTTTTCTCACTCTTTCCATCTGATGAACCTTCATCCGAATCACCACTGATTCCCGCGCATCCTGAAGCAACCAAGATCAACATACATAAAGAGATGAGCGATAGGTACCACTTTTTCATAAAAACCCCTCCAATATATTAATTATTTAAATATGGGTCAGATTCATCTCTCAATGTATCTCCCAAAAATCCAACACAAACAACTAATATGGCTAAGGCGATACCAGGCATGACTGAAATCCACCAAGCCGTACTAATATAATCACGACCAAGAGAAATCAGTAATCCCCATGAGGCATTGTCTGGAGGTGTACCTAAACCTAAAAAGCTTAGTGAAGCTTCAGAGATAATGACTAATCCTATCTGGACGGTTACGACGACTAACAAAGGGGATAAACAAACAGGCAGGATGTACTTAGTCAAAATTCGTAGATGTGACGCACCCACGACTCTGGCAGAGTCTACAAAATCTTTATTTTTAGCGGTAAGAGTTGCACTGCGGACTACTCTGGCAAAAGTTACCCAACGTGTGATGGAGAGTGTGATAATGACATTGGTAACACTTGGTCCTAAAACACCAGCTATTAATATAGCTAATAATATGGTTGGAAACGATAGCTGAATATCTGCTATACGCATAATGACTGCATCTACCCAGCCGCCAAAATAGCCTGATAGTAATCCGAGGACTACACCAATACCTCCTCCAATTAAAACAGTTGCCACTGCTACAGAAAGAGAGATTTTTGCGCCGTGTATAATCTGGGCCAAAACATCTTGACCAAGTTGATCTGTTCCTAGCCAGGATATTTCATCACCAATCTTTGAACCAGGAGGCAGTACCCGATTGGCAGTATCGGTATTGACCGGGTTGAAATCTATAATCATCGGTCCAAAAATGGCAGTGAGTACAAACAATAAAACAGGAAGGCTAAGTATGACGATCTTCCAGTTGATTTGTTTTTTAAAAGAGGGTATAAATTCGCTCTCATTATTTATGACAGTTTTTACATTCACATCATTCATGATGATTCCTCCACAGTAACCCTTGGATCGATGTAGCCATACAGAATGTCTACTACAAGATTGAGGATGATATAGATAACGGCAATTAAAGCAACCGCAGCTTGAACGACTGCATAATCACGGTACAAAATGGAATTGATTAAAAGACGACCGATTCCTGGCCAAGAAAATACAACCTCGATAATGATAGCGCTTCCAATAAATTCTCCTAATAATAAGCCCAATACGGTAACCACGGGAATGAGCGCATTGCGAAGTACGTGAATGTACAGAATAAAATTTTGCTTGAGCCCCTTTGAGCGAGCCGTTTGTACATATCCTTGGCGCAATTCTTCTAAAATTCCGCTTCGAACAAGTCTCACGATCATACCGATGAAAGGTAGACATAACGTAAATGCTGGCATTATGAGATGCCAGATCGAACCTGCTCCAGCACTAGGTAAGACTCCAAGTATCCTTGAAAAAATTAAAATTAACACGATACCCACCCAGAAGGTAGGAAGAGATTGCCCAAATAGTGAGATAAAAGAGATCATCTTATCAGCTATCCCATTCGGTTTGCGAGCGGCCTGAATCCCAAGGGGGAAACTAATAAGAATGGCGAATAAAATAGCTGTGAACGCTAGTGTTACGGTGAATGGCAATCTTTCCATAACGTGTGAAATGGCGGATCCACCAAGTCTAAAAGATTCACCAAAGTCAAAACGGGCAGCATTCAGTATGAATTCCCCATACTGGACAATGAGCGGTTTGCTCAAACCAAGAGATTCTTTTAACGATTGTATTTGTTCAGGAGTAGCGTTACTCCCTAGCATTACGGCGGCAGGGTCACCTGGTATAATCCGGACCACTGCAAAGATAATTGTAATGGCTCCCCATATTACAAAGAGCGAATAAATGAATCTTCGGATCAAATATGTGGCCAAAGAGTACAGCTCCTTTCTATTACTCTACTTATTCATTCAAAGAAATGAATGAGTTACCAATTTAGAGAAGACTAAAAATTATTAATGTTCTGAAATTTAAGGTTAAAAATGTACAACCTCCTAACGTGATATGAAGTTTATGATATTCGTGTTTGTTTTTGTTTATATGTGTTCATAATAAAGAGTTATTTAATTATTTGTCAACATAAACAAGCAAAAAAGTGCGAGGTTAATCATTCTAAACGATGTTTTGAACTCTATATTCAGAAGGACTCATTCCCATAACTCCTCTGAATACACGACTAAGATAGAATCCATTCTCATAGCCGCATCGTTCAGCGATTTGTTCTAATGTTAAATTAGTGTCGATGAGAAGGCGAGCTACTTTTAGAATGCGTAACCTTTTTACAAACTCGGACGGTTTCATGTGAAATTCACGTTGGAATCGGCGGGAAAATTGTACAGGACTCAAACCCACTAAATCAGAGAGCTCACGTAAATTAAATTTTGAATAGGCATTATTCAACAACCATTCATAAGCTTCATTCATTAAAGGATCTCCAGAATAAGTGTGATACAGATATTCATTAGGATGCATTTCTTTATCCCATTCATTACAGAGCATCTGCCAAATATCATTGAGCATATGTTGCTGCTGTATAAACTCTTTCGGATCATTCGTTAAATGATAGTTGTGTAGGTAATTAATATCTGAGTCTAATCGTAATCGGTCTGAAAGTGTAGTTTTAAAGCGAGGTAACACAAACTGATTCAACTTTAAATCTTCGTCTACATCAAAGCTAATAAAATGTAGTGCGATGGGTGTTCCAATTTTTCGACGAAACGTAATTCCTGGTGGACAAACTAGTATATCACCGGGTTCAACTGTTCCAACCTCTTCCTCGATTTGATAATCGAAGCTCCCACTATCGATCATGAACAAAATCCAAGAATCATAGATATCTTCATTCATTACGAAATTTTCCTTGCGTTCAAAATAGGTATACGATAACAGTTTTAACGAACATACCCATAAATATCTTTTATCCAAATTCAGACCACCTCTTTTGAGTAAGTGAAATAAAATATATGTGCAATGTTACATTAGTGCATGTTATAAGTCTAGTAGCAAATTTATAATGAAATAAATTAAACTAACTGTTGAATAAAGGAAATTAAGAACGATTTGTTTTGGAATAAGGTAACCAATAAGCGGACAAAGGAGCTCTTATATGAAACTAGAAACAGTTCAATCAGATATCACTATTGTAGGGGGAGGATTAGCTGGAGTTTCTGCAGCAATCTCAGCAGCGAGACTCGGAAAAAAGGTAGCGCTCGTACAGAACAGACCTGTGCTGGGGGGGAACTCTAGTAGTGAAATACGTGTTTGGGTGTTAGGCGCGACTGGTCTGGGAGTTAATCGTTATGCTCGTGAAACAGGAATTATTGGTGAGATGTTAACGGAGAATCAATTCTTAAATCCCGATGGAAACCCATACTATTGGGATCTTGTAGTACTAGAAGCGGTAAGGAGAGAACCGAATATTCACCTTTTCCTGAACACAAATGTGTATGAAGTTGAGGCAGACGGAGATGAAAACGATAGGCAAATCCGTTCTGTTACTGGTTTTATGATGGGATCAGAACGCAAGCTTCGTTTTGAAAGTCCTATGTTTTTAGATTGCTCAGGTGACGGGTTCGTTGGGTTTCTTGCGGGTGCAAAATATCGTATCGGACGCGAAGCGTATGATGAGTTTCAAGAAGAATGGGCGCCAGAGAAATCCGATAATATCACGCTTGGCAGTACGATGTTTTTCTATACAAAGGATGCAGGCCATCCGGTAAAATTTGTTGCCCCAAGTTTTGCTCAAGATATAACGAAGACGGCAATTCCGATGAAACGTGTCTTTAAAGCGGGTGACAATGGTTGTTACTATTGGTGGATCGAGTGGGGCGGAGAAGCCCACCTAGACACACTTTATGATAATGAACATATTCGTGATGAACTGTGGTCTGTTATTTATGGAATCTGGGATTATATCAAAAATTCAGGGGAGTTCGATGCAGAAAACATGACCCTAGAATGGGTGGGGAGTGTTCCAGGGAAGCGGGAATATCGCCGTTTTATTGGAGACTATATCTTAACGCAGAACGACCTTTTAACTCAGAAACAATTCGATGATAATATCGGATTCGGAGGCTGGTCCATCGATCTACATCCACCTGAAGGTATGTATGCAAGCGAGTATATCTCTAAATTATTCTGCACAGATGGGAATTTCCAAATTCCGTTTAGAAGTTTGTATTCTAAAAATGTCAGTAACCTGATGTTTGCTGGTCGAAACATTAGCGCGACCCATGTTGCTTTTGGCGCAACTCGGGTTATGGCAACGTGTTCTGTAATGGGTGAGGCAGCAGGTGCAGGTGCAGCCTTAGCGGTTGATAAAGGGGTTACTCCTAGAGATGTTTATGAAAATCACATGACTGAACTACAACAAAAACTACTGTGGAACGATGCGGCCATGATCGGTGTAACCTACGAGGGTGACTTGACTGAAGGTGCTACGGTTGAAGCGTCTAGTCAACTAACGAACTTATCTTTACCTTTATCCAAACAAACCATGCAACTAACAAACGATGTTGCGTTTATTGTTCCAGCCAACCCTAAAATTACGAAGGTTGATCTTTTAGTCGATGCTAAAGAGGATACCGAAATTAAAGTGGAGTTATGGGACACGGGGCGTCTAGAAAATTATATTTCAGGTGAGCAACATGCTAGTGATACAGTTCATGTTTCAAGAGGAGAAAAGAATTGGGTGACTGCTGAACTTCCTTGGACACCTGATTCACCTCAAAATGCCTTTATCGTTATACGTGAAAATGATGCTGTTTCTATCCATCAATCATCAGAACCACAAACAGGTACACTAGGTTTTGTGCGAGAAAAATCAGCAAATATCTCAAGGTTGCTTCAAGCTATTGATAATAATCAGTTGATTGTACAATGGAGCCAAAAACCTATTGGTCGTGATCATTTCTGTATCCGTTTACACGATGAAACGAATGCTTATATGCCAGAGCAAGTCGTTAATGGATATCTACGCCCTTATGGTGGTCCAAATATGTGGTCCTCATCTGAAATGCAAGATGGGAAGGAAGAATGGTTAGAAGTAAAGTTACCTGAAACAAGAACAATTTCTGAAATACAGCTAATCTTCAATAATGATGTAAATGAGGATTTAAATAATCTGCATGATAAACGAACACCTTTTGAAGCGTTTCCTGAACTAGTGAAAGACTACAGAATTGAAGCGCTAGAGAAAGAGAATAACGAGTGGAAGGAACTCATTGTAGAGAAAGACAATCATACACGAAGAAAGCAATATCAGTTGAGTGAGCCAATTAGTACCGATGCTGTACGATTAGTGATTGAATCGACGAATGGCTCCCGTTTTGCAGAAGTTGTGGCAATACGTTTAAAATAATAAAATAAATACTTCTTGAAGGGCTTAGATAAAATTTTATCTAAGCTTTTATTTGAGTTTCTACTATTATATAGTTACTCGTAGTTAGCTTGTTATTCTGTGCGATTATTTTTATTTCTTCTCCGCAATACTACTTCTAAAATCTATCTTTTCATTTGTTTTAACAAATAGGAGCATTATTTTTTGAACATCATTAAACAAATGTTTAATATTACAAATAAAGGATATTTATAAGTACAACTAGAAAGGAGAATGTCAATGTTCTTCAAGCACAATGAAAAGATCAAGCGGAGGAATGTTAATATTGCTTGCTGGTGTACCTTTACCGTATGGGCAGTGTTGCTGTTAATTAATTCGTACTTTGAATTTTTTCTAGATAGAGAGCTTATTACGCATTCATTTACTATTTTAATTGTTGGACTAGTCGTGTTTTTTGTAGTTGAAGCGTTCTTAAATATCTATGATAGAAAGTCGGAAAGATCCCGAAACTTTTGAGAAAGGGGTTATATCCATGCTAAACATATTCATTCTCTTAGCGTTTATAATCGCAATGGGTTATAACACCTATGTCAAAACGACTTTTTCCCTTGTGGTTGTGTTGGTTATTGCAGCTATTGGGATTATATATAGAATTTATAGCGCGAAGAATAAAAATATAAATAGCTAAAGAAATCTCTGGAAACAGGGATTTTTTTAATGAAGCAATAATTTCGGCTAAAAAAACGTAAGGATATTATACCCAGAATCACTTCTTTCACGTAAAGCCCTTAGCCTCATTGTAAATGCAACTCATGACCTGTAATCTTATTCTTATATAAGGAAAATTAAGGTAAGTAGAAGAGGAGGCCATACCATGTTTCGGATTTTACTTAAGTGTTTACTTGTATTTCTATTCATTATTCCCCTTTATCCAAGTGGACAAGCTCATGCACAAGTGGAGCTTATTTCCGACACTCCCCTAAGTGAGAGGCTTCACGACATTACACTTCATAGTCCGGCATTAGGTAAACAGACATCACTGCGAGTCATTTTGCCTAAAGGATATGAGGAATCAGAGCAAACATACCCTGTTCTTTACTTGCTACATGGTTGCTGTGGTGACTACAAAGCATGGACGGCTCGAACGGATATTGAAAAGATAACAGAGGATCTACCGTTAATTGTAGTTATGCCTGATGCGGGGCGAGGTGCGAGTTATTCGGATTGGTATAACGGAGGTGCCTATGGACCACCACAGTGGGAGAAGTATCATATCGAAGAACTCATTCCTTGGGTGGAGCAACATTATCGTGCAAAAGGAACAAGAGAAGGACGAGCGATAGCAGGCTTGTCTATGGGTGGCTTTGGTGCGATGTCATACACAGCAAGGCATCCCGATCTTTTTGTAGCTGCAGCATCATTTTCAGGTGTACTTGATACGAATCTAGACCCTGAGTTTTTAGAGAAGACGATCTTTCAGAACCAGGAAAAAGTACCACCTGGAACCGTTTGGGGTGACAGAGAAACGAATGAGATCATTTGGAGAAGCCATAACCCTTGGGACCTAGCAGAAAACTTGGAAGGTGTAGATCTTGCCATACACACGGGAACAGGTGAAGCGGGCGGACCGTTGGATGGTGGTTTGGAATCTCCGGTTGAAGAGACTTGCTTTGTGATGTCAACGAGTCTTCATAATCGGTTAGATGAACTGAATATTTCACATGTGTGGGATAGTTATGGACCAGGTTCTCATACGTGGGGCTATTGGCAGCGCGATCTGCACCAAACGTTGCCTCGGTTCATGGATATCTTTAATAATCCCCCAGAAGCGCCGATTCCTTTTCAATATAAGTCGGCTGAATCATCCTTTTCTATCTACGGCTGGGATGTTACATTCGATCGAGATGAAATGGAGTTTGCTAGATTATCCGACGTGACGAAGAAAGGATTCAAACTTCAGGGTTCAGGAAAAGCAGATGTTCAAACAGCACCTTGGTTTAAGCCGAACGGAAAGTATCACGTGAAGATTAAAGGTGATCGAGGTGCTAAAGTTGTGAAGACACGGGCTGATGATGAGGGAAGATTGCGTGTTGAGTTGGATTTTAGTTCGAAACATGTAGGGGATACAGTGTCGGTTCGTATAAAATAAAAACAAACAGCGCTGCAGTTGCAGTGCTGTTTATTTGTAATGTTTTAATTAACCATTTCTCCACCTAATAATTTAAGTCTATCATCTTCCATTCCGACCACATAGCTCATCTGATAAACGGAAGTTTGTTCGGTTTCATTTACATATTCTTGTGCCTCTAACGTAATATCAACTTGATATGTGCCATCACCGTTATCGCTCACGTAAGAATTCGTAATCGTAGTATATATTGTTTGTGCATATCCTTCAGTAAATACTTCTAATGAAGGAGAAGAAGCTTTCCAGTTACCGCCAATCAGAACGTAAGCTAGCTCATATTCTCCAGCATTCACATAATTATAGTATTCTTCAACAGTGTATACCGCATCATCAGGTGTTACTTCGTAGGAAGACTCATATCCTTCATCGTAATCTTCATAATATTCATCTTCCTCGTATTCTTCATAAGGCTCTTCGCTGTATTCTTCATCCATACCGGTGTTCGTGTCAGAATCTGATCCATCCTCATAATATGCACCTTCATCGTTTTCATCCTCAGAAAGGTCTCCATCATACTCTGGTATTTCGTAATCAAAATCATGATCTTCTTCATATGGCTGAAGATTCATCGGGTTCTTTGACCATTCTGCTAACGTCGGCAATACGGCATACAACGGAATGCTAAATCCAATATTGTTTTCTTTAATGTATTTGACAGAGTTAATACCAAGCACCGATCCGTCTATGCCACTTACAATCGGTCCTCCACTATTACCCGGTGAAATAGGTGCTGTAATTTGATACATGTTCTCGTAGTAGTAGCGGTCTAATTGGAAGGAGCGATCTAGTCCACTGATGATTCCTACAGTTACCGTGTTTTGCAAACCGAGTGGACTGCCTAATGCTACAACATCGTCACCAGTTTCTGCTTTCTCTTTTTTTACCTTTAATGGAGTAGTATTTGCTAACTCTTGAACACGAATCAGAGCGATATCCGTATGTTCACTCCGCCCGATCACTTTACCTGTATACGTTTGTTGATCGCTCATGCGTATCGTTACGCTAACTTCATACCCTACTACATGGGCATTGGTAACAATATCTCCTTTGTTGTTATATAGAAACCCTGAGCCTTGGCCGTTGGATGTCTCAATTTGCACAACCTTGTCTTGAGTTGCTTTGATTATAGACTTTAAACTTGACTTTTCTTTTGCAGCCACTTCCTTTGTTATGGTAGTGGTTTTCACTTCAGTTACAGCAGGCTTTGCTTGATTCTGTGGAATCGTTGTAAATAGAAAGTAAGCTAGAGATAACCCGCAAATGAGGACAATAGTGACCAACGTCGAATGGAAGAGAATTTTTTTCATCGTATCTATTTCACCTTTCAAAATGTATGCCTATAAAAAATAAAAAACCTACAATCTAGCCGTAGGTTAAATGCGAATATACCTTTAGCTGCCCGGCTGTCGTAGTGTGAAGCACCTTAGACCCGTGGCTTTGCGTCCTTACTTTTCAATAAGTTTGCCTTTATATGGTTATCATACTTTTATCCTATCATATATGGAAAAAAATACAATATAGCATTAACTTTTCGTGACTATAGAACCATTACATGAATATCTTAAATCTTGTTAGTAAATTTTAATTGTTTATATTTGCACACTACCGAACTCATTTATGTTCATTTATGTTGAGAATTCCATACATATTCTATATGATTATGGAAAAGCGCTTACATAAGAGGTGAATAAAGATGTCCGGTTATTCTATTGGTATTGATTTTGGCACGGAGTCTGGACGAGTAATTGTGGTTGAGGTGAGTACTGGAACCATAAAAGCCATAAGTACCGTTCCCTACAAACACGGGGTAATGGTCGATGTTCTTCCAACAGACCAAAGTGTTCAGATTCCTCACGATTTTGCTCTGCAACATCCTCAAGATTATCTCGATGTGTTATACAATGGTATTCCTACTGCTATGAAAGAAGCTAACATCCATCCTCATGAATTGATTGGGGTTGGAATTGATTTTACTTCCTCAACATTTCTCTGTGTGAAAGAAAACCTAGATCCTTTATGTTCGCTAAAAGAATATGAAAATAATCCTCATGCTTGGGTAAAACTTTGGAAGCATCATGGGCCAAAAGAAGAAGCGCAAGCGTTGTTGGATAAAGCCTTATATGAAAAAAGTGAATGGCTGAGAAGGTATGGTTTCACAGTATCAACAGAATGGTTTATTCCAAAATGTCTTGAGACGATTAATCATGCACCTGATGTATATGAAGCTACCGATTATATGCTAGAAGCGGGAGATTGGATCGTTGCAAAACTGACTGGAGAAGTGGTGAGAAGCAATTGTTCTCTTGGATTTAAAGCCTTTTGGAGTGAGGAAGAAGGCTTTCCCAAAAAGTTCTTTGAAGAATTGAATCCTACTTTAGGGCAGATGGTACATACAAAGTTACAAGGAAAAGTAGGCAAAGTTGGCCAACGAGCGGGTGTCCTTACAGAAGAGGTGGCGAACTCATTAGGATTACCTAAAGGGTTACCTGTTGGAGTCTCAATCATTGATGCTCATTCTGCTCTCCTTGGTGTTGGTGCATCACGTTCTAATCAACTTACGATGGTAATGGGAACATCTACGTGTCATATGACGCTAAATGAAGAATTTATTCAAGTGCCTGGCATCTCAGGGGTGGTGAATGATGGCATCCTACCTGGTTTTTACGCCTATGAAGCGGGTCAATCGGCTGTTGGTGATCTCTTTGGATGGTATGTGAAACAAGCTCCATCTTCTTATGTGGAGGAAGCCAAGAAACAAAATCTATCTTTATTTACTTATCTGGAATCCTTAGCGATTCAAAAGGAACCAGGGGAAACTGGCTTGATAGCATTAGACTGGCATAATGGAAATCGATCCGTATTGTCCGATTCCAACTTAACTGGAACTTTAATTGGTCTTACGTTGCAAACAAAGCCAGAGGATATTTATCGGGCATACCTTGAAGCTACAGCGTTTGGATCAAAGATAATTATTGATAACTTCGAGTCATGGGGAATTGCGATTGACCGTGTATATGCTTGCGGCGGGCTGCCACAAAAGAACGAACTGCTCATGCAGATCTATGCCGATGTCCTTAACCGAGAGATTCATGTGTCTTCCACAGATCATGCTTCCGGAATTGGTGCGGCCATGTTAGGTGCTGCTGCAGGAGGATTGGAGTTAGAGGAAGTCGTACAATCTATGAAACAACCTTTTCTAAAGACTTACTATCCAAAGCCGAACCATGTTGAAAAATATGAGACTTTATTTGAACTGTACAAAGAGATTCATGACGAATTTGGCTACAAACGTCCTCATGTAATGAAACGGTTAAAGCAAATGACTGTATAGGGGTAATTGAGGTTTTTTTACAATAAACCTAAGGGCTGCTCCATTCCATTTAAACTGAAAGAAAGCTTCATAGATTCGTACTTGGAAATGATAAAAAATAGTAACCGATAATTCTTTTAGAGACCTTGAAGGGTGAAACTCCTTTCAAGGTATTTTTTATATCTACTTTTAGCTCAATTTTGCTTAAAATTCTTGACAGACAAACAACGTATGACTATTATTTACATTAACGAGCATAAATGAACTTTAACTGAGCGAAAACGAACAATAAATAACTACCGGTCTTCATACGAGGAGGAATGATTTGTGCAGGAACAGTCAATCCATTCAAGGACGTATCGTTTATTAGGTCCTTATCAGATGGAAGAGGTTACCGTTAATCGAACGATTAATGAAGGGGAAGTGGTTGTTGAACCGCTGATTGCAAGCATCTGTCATGCAGACTTACGTTATTTTATGGGGCACCGAAAGCCTGAAGTGCTTACTAAAAAACTTCCAATGGCCCTATTGCATGAGGGAATCGGAAGAGTAGTTGAAAGTAAATGTAACTCAGTAAGCGTTGGAGATCGTGTTGTGATCGTTCCTAATATTCCAGGGCATCTGCTTAAAAAAGGAGATCCTGAAGAGTGTAGTTCGTACTCGCAACAAGAGTTTATCGCCAATTATGGAGAGAAGAATGTATTCTTAGGAAGCGGCTATGACGGAATTGCTCAAAATCGGTTAGTTCTACCTGCAGAATGCGCCATCCCTATTCCAGACTCACTTCCTAATGAAATAGCCGTTCTTTCAGAGTTATGTACCGTGTCTTATCATGCACTTAGTCGCGTTAAGCAGAAGTTAGAATCCTCTCCAAACACGACGGTAGCCGTTTTTGGAGATGGTCCAGTCGGCTATTTGACCGCGGCTCTGATTCACCATGTGTATGATCTTGGCCCTGAGCGTTTGACGGTGTTTGGTGCAATCGATGAGAAGCTGAAACAGTTCACGTTTGCTTCAAGAAAGCTAGTCCAAAACTATGATTTTAAATCTTCTAAAAAGGTAGATATCATTGTAGAGTGCACGGGTGGAGCTTTTAGTGAGCATGCCATCAACCAAGGAATTGATCTTGCCGCACGCGGGGGAACAATCATTTTAATGGGTGTTTCAGAGGATCGAGTTCCGATCAATACAAGAGATGTTCTTGAAAAAGGGCTCTCGCTTTATGGCAGCAGCCGTAGCTCGAGTGCGGATTATCATGCAGTAATGAGAGCGATGGAGAACATAGAGTACCAAAAGACACTCCAAGCGATCCTGCCGAAAAGAAATACACCGATCCACAATCTGTCGGATTTTCAAACGGCGATGAAATCGGCATCCGAACATAGACATTGGGAGAAAATTATTTTAGATTTTGACTGGTCGGCATCTTAAATAACATTCAAGCTTTTCTTCAATCGAAGGAAAGCTTTTTTATTAAATACACACAAAAAAACATAAATTTCATGTAAACTAACAGAAACAAACAATTAGTGTATGTAAGGGGAGAACGTTATGTTAGCAGCAGAACGAAAAGCGAAGATTATTGAATTTGTAAAAAGGACAAACATTGCAACAGTCACGCAGCTTTCTGAGGAGTTTAATGTGCATGAAGCAACGATCAGAAGAGATCTCTCGGAAATTGAGAGAGAAGGTCATCTTAGAAGAACCCATGGTGGTGTTATTTTAGGAGAAGGTATTCACTCTGAGCCTTCATTCACTGTACGAGCAACCGAGCGTGTGGAGGAAAAACAGCGTATTGGAGAAAAAGCAGCAGAAATGATTCAAGAAGGCGATAGTATTATCCTGGATTCGGGGACGACGACGTTTCAGATTGCAAAATATATCGCGAACAAAACGAATATTACCGTTGTTACGAATGATATCAACATAGCTGCAGAGCTTCGTGATTCAAAAGGAATAAAAGTCATCGTGACAGGTGGTGTGCTTTATCCAGAGAGCTTTATGCTAAACGGTATGTTTACAAACGATGTACTAAAGAAATTGCATGTCCATAAAGCATTCATTGGTACACCTGCCATTCATCCTAAAAAAGGACTAACTCATTTTGAAGAGCTTTTTGTGCCAGCGAAGATGGAAATGATTAACGCTGCTAGTGAAGTGATCGTCGTTACCGATCACACGAAACTAGGCGGTGTTTCTCTTCACATGGTTTCACCAATCAATAAGGTAGATAAACTCATTACAGGTGAAGAAGCTTCAGATACACAGATTCAACAGTTCAAAGAAAGTGGAATAGAAATTATTATTTCTTAAATGTGACTAAACAAACATTAACGAACACTTAAATGTAAATATAATGTAAAACAAACAAATTCGAGCGAAAAGTGATTGACAATTTTGGTAATATTCTTTAAATTTAATATAAATCAACAAAAACAATCATTATAGTGCATTTGTAAAGACTTTTTATATTTGTAAGCGCTTTATTAAGATATTGTAAATGTTTAAGCAGAGAAAGTTGTTTGCAAAAGGGGGAGCGTCAATGGCATCTATTGAGTTTGTGAATGTGACGAAAGAGTTCGAGAAAAAAGATATTATTAAAGATCTTAACCTCACAATCAAAGATGGAACGTTTACCGTTTTGGTAGGTCCATCAGGATGCGGGAAGACGACATTGTTAAGGATGATCGCTGGAATTGGGCCGCAGAGCTCAGGAGCTGTCTTGATCAATGGAGATGATGTCACAGCGGTTGCACCTGGAAAACGAGGAGTGGCCATGGTTTTTCAAAACTATGCGATCTATCCGACGATGTCTGTAAGAGAGAATATTGAATTTGGACTTAAGAATAACAAAGTAAAAAAAGAAGAACGAACAAAGTTGGTAGAAAGCATCAGTGCTGCTGTTGGTCTGACGGACTATCTAGACCGAAAGCCTTCCACCCTTTCTGGCGGACAGCGTCAGCGTGTGGCTTTAGCTCGTGCGATGGTTAAGCAGCCTTCCGTGTTTCTGATGGATGAACCACTGTCTAACTTGGATGCCAAACTACGAGCGCAGATGCGACTCGATTTGATCGAGCTTCATAAGAGGTTAGGCACTACCTTTGTTTATGTAACACATGATCAGGTGGAAGCTATGTCGATGGCAGATACGATCGTGCTGATGAATAACGGATTGATTCAGCAAGAGGCAGCACCTGAAGAAATTTATCATGAACCGAACAACCTCTTCGTGGCTCAGTTTATCGGAACGCCACCGATGAATATCGGAGAACTTGGTATAGATGGTGTCAAGTTTGGATTCCGTCCAGAGAGCGCGCAAACGTCAGACACGCCGGTCGATGAATATTTGAGTATGGAAGGCGAGATTGCGACGCGTGAGATGCTTGGCTCAGAAACGCTTTACCAAATGAAGTACAAAGATAGCGCGTTCATGCTGAAAAGCAATTATGCCTTCTACAAAGTAAACCAAAAGATTCACATAGGGGTACCTGAAGATAAGATTTATCTCTTCGATTCAGAAGGGACACGAATAAGAAAAGATCATGAACGTTATTCCTCGTATCTTGAAGCTTTAAGAGGTTATTGAGATGAAGAAAAAGACGTTCTGGGAAACCTGTAGACCCTATGTCATGATCGGCCCGGCCATGATTGGTATCTTTTTGTTTGTGATCTATCCGATGCTCTATTTAGTCTACCTTAGCTTCTTCAAATACAATTTATTGAACAGTGCGATGAGTCGGTATGTTGGTTTTGATAACTATATTCAAATTTTCAACAGACCTGATTTTTATAAGTCGCTTACGAACACCGTGATCTACACGGGTGGCGTTGTTGTTCTGACGATGCTCATCTCCTTGTTTTTTGCGATATGGCTCAAAAAACAAACACGCTTGAATTACATTATCCAAGCGGGAATCTTCACCCCACATATCATTTCAATCGTTTCCGTTTCACTCGTATGGCTATGGCTGATGGAACCGAATCTAGGGTTTCTGAATTTTGCTCTAGAAAAATTAGGTCTTCCAACATCACAATGGCTGCAAAGCTCGAAAACAGCACTTTTTTCTATTATTATCGTTTCGGTTTGGCACGGAATCGGGTATTACGTTCTCATTTTGGTCGCGGCGCTGCAAGGCATATCGCCAAATATCTATGAGGCAGCGGAACTCGATAACACGAGTAGATTCAGAGTGTTCCGCAGAATTACACTGCCGCTCATCTCACCACAAATGTTCTTTATCTTGATCATCATGACGATCGGTTCGTTCAAAGTCTTTGATACGGTTCGAATCATGACAGGTGGTGGACCGAACAATGCAACAAATACGCTTGTCTACTATATTTATGGATTCAGAACGACAAACATTGGTTATGCGGCCGCTACTGGCGTCGTGTTGATGGTCATTATCGGAATTCTAACGTTTATCTACTTCCGTTTGATGTCGAAGAAAGTTCATTATCAATAAGTTCATAGAAAGCTAGATAGAAAGGGGGATCATAGGTTTTGAAAAAACATAACGTTTGGTTGTCGGTAGATTTCTTGCTAAAAGCAGCCATCTTATTCGCCTTTATTTTTCCGTTCCTATGGATGATCTCGACCTCGCTTCAGACGTTTCAGGAGACACTCAGCGTTCCGCCTACATTGATCCCGTCTTCACCGCAATGGATCAACTTTGTAGAAGCGATGACATCAGGTCCGTTTGCAACTTATGCCAAGAACTCGATCATCATTACATTGTCGATCATCATTATTCAATTCCTTGTGATGATTCCGGCAGCCTATGCGTTCGCCAAATATGAGTTTTTCGGAAAAAACGTCCTTTTTGCTCTCGTGTTAATCGCGTTTATGATGCCAGGGCAGGTAACTTTTATCCCGATCTACTTAATGATGGCAGATTGGGGTTTGATCAAGACATTGATTCCGCAGATTC
Organism: Fictibacillus sp. 7GRE50; assembly: GCF_015903875.1. Lineage (NCBI taxonomy): Bacteria > Bacillati > Bacillota > Bacilli > Caryophanales > Fictibacillaceae > Fictibacillus > Fictibacillus sp. 7GRE50. The sequence goes on along the minus strand of NZ_JACZDW010000001.1, from coordinate 982,118 downwards.
TGCCGTTTATGTCTAACGCGTTTGGAATCTTCTTGCTCCGGCAATATTTCATGCAGATTCCTGAGGAGATTATTGAAGCAGCGAGGCTTGATAATGCGAGTGAATTTAAGATCATGTGGAAAATCATGACGCCGATGGCAAAACCAGCACTCGCTACAATCGCACTCTTTAGTTTTGTCAGTCACTGGAATGATTATTTCTGGCCGCTCGTTATGACAGATTCAAATGAAGTTCGGCCGTTAACGCTTGGTATTGCGATGTTAAAGCAATCTGAAGGAATCAGCAACTGGCACATTATTATGGCTGGTAACGTGGTATTGGTTATTCCGATTCTAATCGTTTACTTATTATGTTCCAAACAGATCGTCAAAGCTTTTGTGTATTCAGGTATCAAATAAGCTATATAAAAGATGGGGAGGGTTATGTTATGAAATTGAAGTACGTATTAAGTGCAATGGCTGTATTGGTGTTTATGATGCTTGCAGGTTGCCAAGGGGAAACTGAGAAAACCAGCGGTACGAAGTCCAAAGAAGGCGGTACGGCAACGATTCAATTCTGGCATTCATTAGGCGGTAAGAACGGCGAGTTCATGGATCAGTTGATTCAACGATTCAATGATAGCCAGGATGAAGTGAAGGTAGTCGGTACTTTCCAAGGAACGTATGATGAAACGTCGACTAAGCTTCAACAATCGATCTCAGCAAGTACAGGTCCTGACGTTACGATGCTTGAACGCTCATATGTACAACAGTTTGCAGAGTCTGAAGTGCTGGAAGACATGACACCTTATCTAAAAGAAAGCGGCTTGAAGAAGGGTGATTTTACAAAAGGTCTGATGGGACATTCAACATTTAACGATAAGCTTGTTTCATTGCCATTGAATCGTTCAACACCAATTCTTCATGTAAACAAAACGATTTTGGATGAAAAAGGCTTAAAGGTTCCTACTACGTGGGATGAATTAAACGAAGTAGCAAATGCACTTGTTGTTAAAGAAGGCGACAAAGTTACACGCTACGGCCTTACGATGCCTTACGATACGTGGTACCCGATCGCTATGATCTCTCAATCAAAAGGAATGTATTTTAACAAAGATAAAACGTCTATCGGATTTGCTAAAAATGATGTTGGCGTTAAAGTGTTTCAATACTTAAAAGACATGCAGAAAACAGGTGCTCTTTATTACCCACCAGCACAGGATTCAGGAAACATTGTAAACCAAATGTTCGCTGCTGGAAAAGTACCTCTTATGTTCCAATCTACAGGGGTAATCGGTGACATCAACCAGAATACAGACTTTGAGTATGTAACGGCTTTTCTACCTAAAAATAAAATCCACGCTACGCCAACAGGTGGCGGGAACGTTGCGATGCTTGCAGGATCTGAAAACAAAGAAGCGGCATGGAAGTTCATTGATTTCATGATGGAAGATCCGAAGGGGTTACAACAGTTTATTGTTGAAACAGGTTACCTTCCGTTTACAGAAAAGATGGTAGACTCCAAAGAAATTCAAGATCTATGGGCAAAAGAGCCGAACAAGAAAACAGCGTATGATCAGTTAAAATATGCAGTAGATAACAATAAGAGTGTGGTTTGGCCAGAAACGATGCATGAGTTCTTCTCAGCGATTGAAGCGATCATGTATGATGATGAAGAAATCGAACCAACCCTTGATCAATTTAAAGGTGAAGTAGAGAGAATCCTCTCTGAAAGTTAATGCAATGACCAAAAAGCCTAGAGGAATGCAGTCAGTTCAATACGTCTAACTGATGACTCTAGGTTTTTTGTTTTTCATTATTATGTTATTTTTTTACTTCTTTTAAAGAAATTGGAGTGGAAGGTGCGAGACTCCAGCGGGAGCAGTGGGACAGTTCGAAAAGTGGAAGTGGCTTGTTCAGCCCCGACAAGCAAAAGGTGAATGGGTTGGAAGGCGCTCTTTGCCTTCTTAACCATTTAACTTTTGACCTCGAGGGGCTAGTCACTGTAACTAGACAGGTGAGACTCTTAATAGCGCATAGCGCTAAGAGGCTCACCGCACACCCCGCGGAAAGCGAGCAACCTGGAACGGAAATCAACTGCTGTCAAGAGCTGCAAAGACTTTGCTATTTTCTAACTGAAAGGATGAAACAAATGATCGAGCAACTAAAAAACACCGATACCTTTTTTATCGCGGGCCATCGCGGATTTATGGCAAAGTACCCTGAGAATACACTTATCGCGTTTCAAAAAGCGCTTGATGCTGGAGTGGATATGCTCGAATTCGACCTTCGCTTTTCAAAAGATTCCGTACTCATGGTCATTCACGATGATACGGTGGATCGAACGACGAACGGTACAGGAAAAGTTAGTGATTTTACCCTTAGTGAGCTAAAAGGTTTATCTGCTGGAGTAGATGCTGACGGACAATCGCATACAATCCCAACTTTAGAGGAATTTTGTGAGTTGTTAAAAACGTATCCTGACGTTCTTTTTAATGTAGAAATTAAACCAAGTCCTGATGCAAAACGTGTGGCGGCTGCAACCATTCAAACGTTAAAGGATTACGATTATCTACCGCGATGTGTGTTTACGAGTTTTGATGCAGATATCGTTGCGTATATTCATGACGTATATGGTCTTCGGACACAAGGCTTTCCGGGGGAATTGATGTTCAACTTTGTAGCAGGACCAAACGGAACCTATTCGAAAATGTGGGCAGCGGGGATTAGTATGAAGCTGCTTACTCCTGATTTAATAGAAGAATTTAAGGATTTAGGTATTTTAAGATGGTGTTATTGTCCGGATACAAAAGAGCAAGTTTCTCAAGCTTTGGGATTAGGCATCAATGTTTTAACGTGTAACAATCCGTTACCCGCACTGGAAGAACGAAAGAAACAAAAAGACGAGATCAAAAGTTAAAGGAGGACGACCTTGCATATATCCTTTCCTTTTATAGTGAATTATGAGATGTATCTTCGTGTTCTGATCAGTGCTATCTTAGGCTTTTTGATCGGCTGGGACAGAGAATCAAAGAGCAAGCCAGCTGGGATCAAAACATACATGTACGTGTGCGTAGCGAGTACATTGATTACGTTGATCTCAATTTACAGTGTTGATGAGTTCAGTATGATGAGCGATACGATTCGAATGGATCCGATGCGATTGACGGCGCAGATTGTAGCTGGTCTTGGTTTTCTAGGCGGTGGCGTCATCATAAAAGACGGTGTTCAAGTGAAAGGTCTCACATCAGCTGCTATGATTTTATTAGCGGGTGGCGTTGGTATTGGTATTGGGGCAGGCTTCTATGGAATTGTAAGTTTTGCTGTTATTATCTCCCTCGTGTTAGCAAAGCTCGGCAACCATATGGAGAGTAGAAAAATGGCACGTCTTGAAAGGGAAATGAACAAGAATGAAGTGCATTTATAACGAATAGGAGGCTACTACTAATGAATATATGGAAAACGAACGTTGTTAAAAAAAGTGTAGGTATGATAACAGTGTTGGCCCTTTCATTAAGTCTATCCATTCCCGCAAGTGCAAAACAAAGCGTCCCGCATTCAAAAGTGTTTGATCTTAAGGCTCCCGCACATGAACTATTTCGGGATAAAGCTCTACATAATGGAACGGTTCAACAATCTTTTGGATTTGATGATGTGAATGGACATGTGTATGTGATGCAGCTGATGGCCGGCGGCATCCAACTGCCAGGTGAAGAAGCTCCTGTCAGTGGGGCCACTCGTAGTCTGAATGGAGATCTGACGTTAACGAAACTTGATCTAGACGGAAACAAACTCGGTTACATGTATTTAAAAGGCTTTGGTCACGGTGTGCAGATGGGAATTGAAACAGAGAATGGTGTTCCTTATATTTGGTCCGAAACTGATTCTGTTGCTGAAGGAAAAGAAGGATGGGGAACACAGCTGGCGCGTTTTCCGTTTCAAGAGGGTACTATTTTAACGCCTGATTCGGATTCTTTAGAAAAACACCGTTTAATAGAAGGAGCCGATCGAACGACGGTAAACATTGATTCTGCCAACAACCTGCTTACCATGCGTTATCGAGTGAATGGTGTCTTTCATTTTGGCGTATTTTCGTTAGATGATGTAAAAGAAGGAAAATATGAACCTGTAGCAGATGTGGTGCAGCCCTCTCTAGGCACGTTTCAAGGGTTTGCAAGCTACGGCAGTTTCCTCTATCTTCTAGAAGGCAACGCATATGGATCGAACGGCTCTGTTGCGCCCACTGGAAACACGTATATTACGGTTGTGAATCTGCAAAATGGTGACGTGATTGATCGGGAGTTATTTACAGGAGGGCAAGATCTTTCATTTAGAGAGCCAGAAGGTCTAGGGATTCGTGTTCCGGATATTCGCCATCCGCATAAAGCGCAGTTATATGTAGGGTTTGCATCAAACTTTACTCCGAATCGCTTGTCTAATCTGCTGTATATAGATGAATTGAAGCCATTGAGTCGCGTGGTGAAGTAGAGGTTATGTTGGAGGAAGCTTGGGAGAGTTCTCAAGCTTTTTTGTTTTTTTCGTAAGATGATTTTGCGACGACCCATAGCAAGGTGACTTTGACCCATAGACAGCACGTAACGACCCATAGAATTCGTTAAGACCCAGAACGACTCATAGGATTCGCGGGACGACCCATAGACACATGCTTTTGACTCATAGACTCTTGATAACGACTCATAGAAGGTCCATATCGTGTAACTCCATGTGGATTGAAGCAGTAGCGACCGAAGAGTACACCTTTCTGCTACTTAACGCATGACTACTTACAGCTTATAATAGTAGTAAACCCCACTAAGTTAGGAAAATTACAAAAATGAAAAGAATATTAATTTGGTTTACCGAACCCTACATCATCATAAGACAGGAATGGAAACTTCTCTCTGCACGTAATAAAGAACCTATAGTAGCTTCTGAAAAGAGACGAATAAAGGAGCTGCAATTCTTTAACATCATGCTAGCGGCTGTGTATACGTTGTTTTTCTACATGTTTTTAGGTGATTTGTTCATGCTTATACGCGGAAATTGGGTTTCATTGCTGGGCGTGGTATTTGGTTTCTTGATGATGGTTCTGATAAAGAAAATTCAAGTCTCGCGCTATCTTAAGCGGCGTGATGCTTATATCAAAAATGACGAGACACTTATCGAAAAATAGGGCTCGCCGCCGCAAAAAAAACAAGCTGACTCTTCTAAAGAGCCAGCTTGTTTTCTGTCTTATTTCTTCGCTACATCCACAATTCGACCTTCCACTTTCGGATCGACCGTCTTTAATTTAGCTACATAATCGCGTAAGTTTTCCCAGTCGGATAGTCCAAGATCTGTTACGCGGCCTTGCTCATAAGCTGTTTTGAATACTGTGTATCCATCTCCACCTTTTGCAGTGAAGGCATTTGTTGCAATTACATATTCTTTTGCTGTATCAATTGCTGTGTAAGAATCATCAGCATTCTTTACTTCCATCGTAAGTACACGGCTACCAGCAGCTTTTGTGCTGTCATACGTGAACTTCATACCAGAAACGTGTAAGAATCCGCCGCTTTCTTTTGGAGATTGGCTTACACTGTGCTCAAGTGCAGTTTTGATCTCAGCACCTGTTAACTTCATTGTTGCTAACGTGTTACCGAATGGTAGTGTTGTTAAAACATCTCCGTATGTGATCGGACCAGCATCGATTGGAGCACGAATTCCGCCACCGTTTTGAAGAGCGAACGAAACACTTGGATTCACTTCTTTTGCTTTGTTTAACATACCATCTGTGATGAGGTTACCCAGTTCAGTTTCGTTGCTTCGTACACTTGGTCCGCCGTTGTCAGAACGAGGATTCTCAAGTGCTTTTGCTGTTTCCCCACCTGTTGGAGTGTTCTTTAACTCGGCAATTTTGCTAGAGTACTTTTGTAAAAGTTTTGCAGCTTCTGGATCTTCCGTTTTTGTTTTCACTTCAATTAATTTACCAGCTTGGTTGATGACTTGACCTTTTCTGTTGAACTCTACATCCAATGTACCAAGGAAATCACCATATTGATAGGCTTGTACGATAACCGTTGAATCTTTCACTTTGCCTTCTTCATTTTCTTTAATGACGACAGGTGCGTTTAATGTTGTATGACTGTGACCACCAACGATTACATCGATGCCATCAACGTGTTTTGCTAGCGTTAAATCGTTATCGTATTCAGGGTTATCATCGTATCCAAGGTGAGTGATCGCTACGATCTTGTTAACACCACGGCGTTCTAAATCTCTAACCGCTTTTTGCGCAGACTCGATATAGTTTTTGAATTCAACGTTCTCAGGACTTGCGATGTCTGCAGTTTCTTCAGTCGTTAAGCCGATGAATCCAACTTTTTCATGGTTAACTCGTTTGATAACAGCAGGATAGATGTTGCTATCTTTCGCTTTAAGCGGAATTCTTTTGTTCGTAAGGGCTTTCATATTTAAGTCTTTAGAGAAATCAACGTTTGAACTAACAAATGGAAAATCTGCATTTTTCACAAAATCCGCAAGCGCTTCGTGACCTTCAGGGCTAGCACCAAGATCAAATTCATGATTACCAAAAGTCATAAGGTCATAGCCTGCTAGATTCATAAACTCAAGATCAGCTTGTCCCTTAAATTCGTTAAAATAGAGAGTTCCTGAGAACACATCACCAGCGTCTAAAAGTAAGGCATCTGGCTTTTCGGCACGAACCTCTTTAATAGCAGTTATGCGTTTTGCTACATTATCTAGGTGAGCATGTGTATCGTTGGTATGCATGAGTGATAGATTAAACGTACGATCCATAAACTTATGTTTCTTACCTTGAGCTTGGTCATCAGCTAAAGCTGGTACTGCGATTTGGGAAGAAATTAGCCCAACCGCAAGAGAAGGAGCAAGTAATTTTTTAAACTTTTGATTTAAAACCATACCATCACAATCCCTTCAAATTTGTCACACTATTATTAATTTAGCATGTAATAATGCAAAGTAAAGTCGAAATTTGTCGATTAAAGTTTGAAATTAAAAGTTTAATACGAACTTAACATTTTTAATAGTTCAGCGTGTGACACTTCATTAATAGAGTATGTATGTTTTGTCTGTTGATTAATGATTTGATAGGTATGTAGTGAAGGTCTGATAAGAAATTTCCAATGCGTTCCCGTTTTCGGCGAGTTTACATATTTGGCTGAAGGTGTCATCTGTTTAGTGAAAGATTCAAGTTCTGTAAGAAGGAATTTATCAAAATAGCGGATGAGCAAGTAACCTGTATAGGATTTCTGATGGAAACGGTCGAGGTTTACTTTGCGAATATCAAACCAGCTGTGCGCATTTTGGACAGAAGGCGATAACACAAAGAGATTCCCTTTCGTATAAATCGTAGTGTTTGAGTATTGCCTCAACTTCAGATCCAGTGTTAATACAATTTTATTTACTTTTGAAGAGGTGGTTACGTTCCCCATACGAGATCACTCCATTTTACAAGATAAGGTAATTATAACGTAAAGCAAACAAAGGATAATACAATTTTTTACAGAAATATACAAGATACGATGGAAATTGAGGGGAATGAGTATTTATGGCAGTCACCACACAATGGGATGAACGTTCAGTGCGTCTAGCTTTGGATAAGTTAGAACCGGGCTTAAAGAAATACGTAAACATACGCAACATGATATACAATGTTGATTTATCTACGAATCTAGCATTTAAACAAGCGTTTAACGGGTTCTATCGGATGAGGCAGCGTAATCAAATCTATTACGACACTTTCTATACGTTTATGGAAGCGAACAAGTATAAGACTCCAACATTTGCGGAGACTTTGATGCACATGTACGATAAATTAAACAGGGTGGAGGCATCCTTTTCTAGCAAATTGGTAGCAACGATTAATCCTGATTTGCCTGTTTGGGATAGAGTAGTGTTGAATAATTTAGGGTTAAAAGAGCCAGCGCAATATGATAAACATAGAATTAGTAAAATTATCTCATTGTATAACGAAATTGTGGCATGGTATGGGATGTATTTAGAAACAGAAGAAGCTAAGGAGATCATCCGGATGTTTGACACGGAGTATCCAGAAACAGGATTAACAGATACAAAGAAAATAGATCTCGTTTTATGGCAGATTCGTGAGTAAAATAAGTGAGGAGAGGCTGACTAGTTTTGTGTCATGTCTCTTTTTTTTGCTTTCTTAAAGAGACTGATAGAGGTTAATAGTTGCCTTATTCCTGATAGATATAATGTTTAGAAGATATTGAAATGTGAGATGCTGTTAATACTTATATTCTAGATGGGTAGGGGACTAATATGAATGAAGAACGATCTTTCGGTAAAGGCTGCTTTTGGGGACTGCTTTTATCCATACCATTTTGGATTTTAGTAGTTTTTATCGTACGAGCTATGGTGAACTAGTTCTTGGAATCTATAACCTGGTTTTTCTTGATATTCTCTTTATTCTTGATATCAGTTCTAAGATTCTTGATATCAAACTTTGTTTTCTCGATAAGTCACTCATAATTCTTGATATCCGCTCTCAACCACCTGTCACAATCCTACTTATACCCACAACCAAACCTCCATTTGTAAAACTATGTTAAGAATACACATTGTTACTGTAAATATCAGTATAATATCTTCTTTTTTTAGTAAGATGAGTAAATATTTGATTTTGTAATTGAACTTATAACTAGAAGAGGTAAGATCTATGAAGTTTATTTACAAGTATCTAAAGAAATACCATTTCGAGGTAAGTATCGGGTTGTGTTTTTTCTTGCCTCCTGTTGGCTTATTGTTACTAATGTTTATTGGTTGGCACTCTTTACATCGCGTATGGAAGGAGGGTCGTCTCTTTTCATTTACACTAGGTCAATTTTTATTTGGGAGTATGTTTATTTCTACAATTGGATCTTCTATTATAATGAAAAATTATTCGTTTTTTTTAGTATCAGCACTAATTCTAGCATATATGGGAATTTACGTTAAAATGTCAGCCGATGGCGTACAAAGAACATTTACTTCTTTTAAATGGTTAACCATTGCAGGTGGACTTTATTGTTATGGTCTATATCCTTTTCAACAAGAACTTATGACACATCCAATTTCCAGTTTTTTAACAGGAACAACGTTGGTTGGTGCAACTCATATAGAGGAATATGAGAGATTGATTGGAGCTGCGTATAACCCGAATTTTTCTGTTGCATTACTGCTTTTCGGACTATCGTTTCTTCTAGCAGAATGCTTAAAATCAATAAGAAAATCTTGCTGGATTCAATTGGGAATTATCATGGTGACTGTTATGTTCTTTTTACATGCCATCATCCTAACTGGTTCAAGAGCAGGCTTTTGCATCTCAATCGTCATCTTGACCCTTTTTACATTTAGATGGAACAAGTTATTTGCATTCGTGCTAATTACATTTCTTGCTCTAAATTATAAATTAATTCTAACCTGGATGCCTCGTTATAACGAACTGATTCGGTCTGCTGATGTTAGAAAAGAAATATGGGGACGTTCATTTGAAATTTGGCAGAACCACTCTTTATTTGGCACTTCATCAATTGGGTTTTATCAAGAATATTTTTTTCATTATCATGAGAAAATACCGCATGCACATAACATTATCCTTAGCATGTTTGCAGAGTACGGATCACTTGGAGGGATTGCCTTTCTTATTGTTATACTTATTAATGGATATAGGGTGACATGGCTATTTCTCTCGAAAGAAACGGATAAGAAGTTTCTAGATGTGTATCTTCTATCTTTACCTGTAATACTCTTAACGGGAATTGTGGATCATGTTTTGTATTCACCGCAGGTCGCGATCATGGCAATAATCATACTTGCTTCATGGGACAAATACACGGCAAGACTTTATTTAATTAATCCGTCTATATGGATTTTCACAGGAAAATGGATCTGGTGGAATACTTTGAAAGCATCGAAGAACCCCAAAAATCAAACCCCTTCATAACACGAAGGGGTCTTTTCTCACTTTTTTTCAAGCTTCACATCATGTTTCTTTGCTAACTTTTCCACTTCATTCTTATAATCTCTCATCATTTTACGAGCTGTGTTTAACTTCTCGTTTGCTTCATTAATCATAGTGCTGTCTTGGTTTTCGATGGCGGAAACAATCAGCAAGAACGCGCTGGCTTGTATATTCGCGGCCTCTATAAAATTTTCATGTAGTTTTCGTAATTCCTCCGTATCCACCTCGACTGCCTCAAGTTCTTTAATAAACGCGTTGTATGAAGGTATGATCTCCACCTTCAGCGCATTATATAGGGTTTGGTCATCAGTATAATTTGAACCTGTCACATTTTCATATTTTCCTATAATAGTCGACTCTTCTTTGCCAATAGTAGGCATTTCCTCGTTCACATAGTTCAGTAAATCATCCTGAATGGGATCGCCACATCCCGATAGGATGCAAATCAGAAAGAGAACACTCGTTAACACGTATTTTCTCATTAGCCACCTCCCTCAATCACTCTATTCACCGCGAAAATTGTCCTATTACCTAATTATGGATTTTGGTGGAGTGCACGATATTCCATTTCTTCATGTAGTGAAAAGTTCTTTAGAAATAGTAAAATGGATATATTTTCAACCATTTGGTTCTTTAGACTTAAGAGTAAATATGGAATTAAGTGTATGATCAGAGAGTTGTGTTTTTGAGATGAATACATATTTTTACATATAAACAGGTTTCGTAACTGTAGAAAAATGGTAAATAAGACAATGTGAAGAAATTGGAAGATAGATAAAAAGGAGTGGTCAGTTTGTTAAAAGCAAAGTCTAAATCTAAGTTCGTGGTCGTGGCAGGTCTATCTGCAGTCCTGATGTTAAGTGGATGTGGAGATAGTGAGAAGGCATCAGGCGATAAGGAAGAGAAAGATGTAAAAGTAGAAGAGAAAGCAAAAGCTGCTGACGAACCTAAAAAAGAAGAGCCAAAAGAAGAAAAAAAGGAAGAGCCAGCAAGCAGTGATTCTGGCGAAGTATTGAATCCATACATAGAAGAAGATACAGGTGGAAAAGCTGAAATCCTATATACGAACAGCAACCCTGGCTACGTAAATGAAGGTAGTGGCTTTAAAGTTACGATTGATGAGTACCAGCTTGTAAAAGTGACAGGCATGAACGAGTCAACAGCTGCACGTTTTGATGATTCACCGAACGGATATATCTTAACGGCACGCATGTCTGTGGATAACCAATCTGGAAAAGATGTTTACTTCAACGGAACAACAAATATTCGTCTAACTGATAACCTTACGTATATTCCGTCAAACACAAGGAACTTTATTGAAGAAGGAAAAGGACTGCGTCCGAAAACTTATTCAGAAGGCATCGACGGAAATAATAACATGTATAAAGCGGGTGAGAAGACGTCTGGTCTGATCACGTTCATGATCACAGAAGCGGATTACCAAACGATGACGAGTGTAAAACCAAAGTTCGTTATTGAAGCAAGTGCTGCACCAAACAAAGATTTCAGTGGTATGCAAGATTTCATGCAAGAAAAGATCTTTGATTTTGCGTATAGTGGGGAACAAGCAAAGGCATCCGCAAGTGAGCAAAAGTTCTACCCAGACTTGATGTCAGCGAACAACCTAGCGGATAAGAAGATGATCTTCGAGAAAGCAGGCATCGGACAAAAGCAAACCGTCGGTGACATGGAAGTGACGTTAGAAGGCGTTCAGTACACAGAAGTCATCCCAACAGCGGGTAACGAATCGCGCTTTGAAGATGCAGAGTTGGTTGCGTTAACGGTAAAAACGATGATCAAAAACAACGGTAAAAAAGAGATTGACATCTACAACGTACCTGGAAAAGTAACCATCGATAAAGATCGCGGATCAGCATTAAGCAATGCATTTGCAGAGCCACGCGATCCAAAGAGTGTGAAGCCGGGCGAAGAGAAAGAAAAATACACGGTATTCCTATTCCGTAAAGACGAATTCCAATTGTTCAAGTCGTTCGATTTAGAGGTTGGCCCGTTCTTCGGAGACGGTAAGTACCTATTTGGCGAGAAAAAAGCGAAGTTTACGTTACCGAGGTAACGAATTTGAGGGCACTCCTGTAGGTTTGGGAGTGCTTTTTTGTGTTCATTTTAAGGCTGCCGCCTGTACTTAGCAATTAAAATGCTAAAGACGGTGTTTAACCATTCATGATCAAGTATTTAACTGGGAAACGATTTAAGGTTAAGAGGACTAGCGATAGGGCCATAATTGTTTTAAGATAGCTGTAGAAGATTAGAGGCTATTTTTAGGAGGAACCATGCTACAAAAATTCGGTTTTTCACAATACGAAAGTCAGGTGTTCGAGGTTCTTGCATCAAGCGAGGAACCGATGGACGCGACAAATATCGTTAAATACTCGGGTGTTCCGAAATCCAAGATATATGAAGTGCTATCGCGCATGATTGAAAAAGGCATGGTGCTGGATTCGGTGTCAGAAAAGAAGAAGCTGTATACCGCATTGCCACTGTCAATCGTGATCGAGAAGCTGACGACTGAATTTCAGGAAAACGTAGAGCAGCTCAAAAATAATACATCGAAGCGGAAATTTTACGATGAACACGTTTGGAGTCTGAAGGTAGATTCGTCGATTCGTGCACAAACGAAGCAGCTTCTGCAAACCGCGGAGAAATCCATTCGAGTTTCTGGCTGGCAAGACGATATTCAAGAAATCCTACCGATTCTCCAAGAAAAAGAAAAGCAGGGTGTGGATGTGGAAGTGCTTGTTGTAGGTGAATTGGCGTCGACGCTGTCTCATGTACACACGTTGATTCCTGCACAGGAGCATCACTCGTTGGAGCGTTTTCGCCTTGTTGTTGTCGATGAGACAGAAGTTATTTTTGCAGGGATGGAGAGTCAGAGCTGGCAAGCATTAAAGACCAAGTCTCGACCATTTATTAAAGTTTTCATTGAGTTCTTTTATCATGATGTGGCGCTGGCTAAAATTACGGAGAAACATTCCGAATTAATGATGAATGATGAAGAGATTAAGAGTGTATTGATGAAGTTAAGGTATTAAAGAGTTAGGGCTGACTCCAAAAGAGCACTTCAAGTGATCTTTGGAGGTCAGCCCTATTACATTTTATAGTCTGATTGAGTGGTGCCGGATCCCTATGAGTCAAAGTGTGTACTCTATGGGTCGTAACTAGTCACCTATGAGTCAAACGAAGACTGCTATGGGTCAAAAAGAGAAGTCTATGAGTCAAACCATAATCTATGGGTCAAAATCATAGGTCTATGAGTCAAAATAAACATCCTATGGGTCAAACGAGCAACCCCAACCCCCTCAATCAAGCTTGTTGCACCACACAATCAATCAACCAACCAACCACTACACATTCAAATTAGTATCCCAATCCGCATTTCGCAGTGGGCTGTGTTTAGATGTCAGAAGCTTGGTGAAGGTGGGCTGTATTTTTTTCGTGAAGTCTTCTGCATCAACAGAAGACTTTTGTTGAAATTGTACCCCTGCAATAAAAGATGTCACATACTCATTCCAGTTTGAAAAGAGTGATTGTGCCTGCTCAGCAGCACGCTGGGAGCGTTCGTTCCGGTCCTTTCTAATTAATGATAAGTGTTTGAAATTACTCCACAATAAAGTAGCTGATCTTGCGTACATTTGGTTGTTATAGATGCAATTGGATATGTCGTACGCCGCAATTCCATGTTCGTTTAAGCGGTTCATATAACGTTGAACGACGCGGTACTTATGAGCGGTCTCTGGATCTAATGATTCAATAAGTGAGTTCTGTTCAATTTCTGATAATTGTAATAGCTCTTTCTTAATTGAAGAAAACCTCTTTTGAAAGCCATCTGTGAGAAGCCAATCCAATTTGTCATACGTGATTTTTTTATCTATATGTCCGGTTGAAAACAGAGCACCAATCCTGCTAACACCGTATTTAGGATAATTCACAGCCCAATAGTACGATCCCATGCCTTTAAAGCAGAGTACAGCGAGCGAATCGATGAAAAGAGACTTTTTTTGCCGACGTTTTCGTTTTTTAAACACGTGTATGCTCCTCTCTTATCGAAGTCCTCGAAAGATTTTTTTCCACTCTCGCCAAATGAAAAAAACGGAGACGAGGAATACGATTGACCAGATGGCTGGCCAAAAGATAAAGTCGTAAAAGTCCTGATCTGATGAGATGAACAAGTTAAGAATAAACATGAACATGAGCCAAAATGGGTTTGTTTTTTCATCGATCTCACTAACCGTGTTATAGCTGAAATAGGCTAGTACGAGTGGGATGAAGAGCCTCCATCTTAACTGGCTAATCAAGAAAATAAGCATTTTTTTCTTGAGGGAATAAATGTTCAGCTCTTTCTTTAATTGGCTCTTTGGTATCTGATGCTTTAGCTTTTTGCGTACGGCACGAGTATGTAATAAGCGATTGATTTCGGCTAACATGGTGATTGCTTCTGCATCATAGGGTTCGAGCTCTCTAATCCTTGTGAACTGTTTCCGTGCTTCTAGTAGCCTTTCTTGCTTGAAAAAGACGTGTCCAAGCAGACTGATTATGTCCGTGTCATCTGGCCACGATGAGACCATAGCGGAGAGTAGGGTCTCTGCTTTTTCATATTGTTCACTCTTAACGTACACAGTCGCGAGAAGAAATCTGGCGTCTTTTGTGTCTTGATGTTGTAGCAGCAGATGAGCTGCCCTGTCAAAGTCTTTTCTCAAAAGGAAAATCTGCGCCAATTGAGTAATCGTTTGATGATGATGAGGTCGCAGGGAATGTGCTTTTGAAAGTAAGAGTTCCGCCTCGTCGTAAGATTGCTGATGTGTAGCTAACAGTCCTTGGATGAGCAACAGATCAGGATCATCTGTGAAAATTTCTGCCGCTGCTGCCGCTTCACTTTCTGCTGAATTTATATCTCCTTCAAAGAACGCATCGAACGCGGCTTCTCTTGCTCGAAAGAATGCGTCATGATGAATGTCTTGCTCGTTTGCCGCAAATTCATATGATAAATCGAAAGAGGGTCCTATCCGTTTTTTATAATACGGTAAAAAGCGTTCTTTTGTTTCTGAATCAAGAATATCGAGATCCTCTTTCATCAACTCGTACCATTGGAACTGGTTTTCGAGAAGAAGCCAAATTTTCTTTGGTAAGAGATGATGTTCGGATATAAAGTAGAGAAGTTCGTCGCTCACTTCCTGCTTGTGCTCGATACTCCATAGCAGTTCATCGTCTAAAAGTGTTAGCCATGCTTCTTCCGAAATCCTTGATGTGATATCCCGATAATGCCGTTCAACATCTTCCATAAATGTTTCTATGGATTTAAGCGAATCAACATCCGGCAAGATAACAGGAGTTAATCTTTTTTGTTCTTGATTGAAATGAGAAAGTGAAGAATCTGGCCAAGACGTATCTACAACAGCAGTAGGTTCAACATGTACCAAAACACGCTCTTTTCTCTTTAAATCTTGTTTAGCACGGTCAAACGCTTCCCGAAGTCTTTGATAGCCCTCGGGATCATCTTCTGGATGGTGGATCTTCAGTTGTTTTGAATAGGCTTTTTTGATGACTGAAAGATCGTCTGTTGGTTCGATGCCTAGAATGGCCCAGTATCCGTTCATACGGTCAGCCAGCTTTCAGCTTGGTCGAGATCTTCTTTACACTTTGCAGCTGCTCGCTTAATGATATGTTCTTGCTGGGTTGAGAGCGCGAGTTCAAACTCCTCTAGAATCTTGGCTGCTACTAGTCGTTTTTCGCCGATTGATTCTTCGTATAACCGCTCACCGCGTGCGAGGATCAGTCGGTTTTCTGTACGTTCACGTGGATGGATCTTAATGTCTTTCAGCTTTTCCATCCTAGCTTGTATCTCTTCAGGTGTCATACTTCCGTCCTTTTGCTCGATCACCATCTTTTTCACATGTCCTGTGCTCAGTGTAGTAACCTCCACTTCGAGCAGTCCGTTCACATCGTACGTAAACCGGACATCTATGGGTTCTTGGCCTGCAGGTGCAGAAGGAATTTTAATAGAAAGTTCTCCAAGTTTCAGGTTGTTTTCAACAAGTCGGCTTTCACCTTGGTAAATATCAATCTTGAGCTTTTTTTGATAATCGTCGATCGTTGCATAACGTTCAACCCTACTAACTGGAATGGGGGTGTTTCGCTCGATGATAGGACTGTAGTGACCGATAGAATATTGGTTCTCGCCTAATTTTTTTGTCGTGTTGATGCCAAGCGAATAGGGACAGACATCGGTTAAAATCATTTCGTTTACCGCTTCGTTTCGTTCCTTGAGAGCCACTTGAACGGCGGTGCCAAGACCCACAGCTTCATCAGGGTGGATAGAGGTGAAGGGAAGGCGGCCGAAAAGTTTACCGATCGTTTGTTTGATCATCGGCATCCTTGTCGCTCCACCAATTAAGATCACCGTATCAACGTCATCAGGACGCATGTTGGCATCACGAAGTGCACGCTCTACTGGGTTTCGCAGACGGAGGATGAGTGGCTGTATGAGCCGTTCGAATTGTGTCCGGGTCACTTCCAGGCTATGGGTCGTATCATTTACATGAAGGGTCATCATCGAGCTCTGTATGTTACCGCCGAGTTCGCGCTTACATTGCTCCGCTTGTTTAAAAAGGGCAGAGTGAGCATGCACATCGAGATCATCAGATGAAAGATTTTTTTCGTTCATAAAAAAGTTCATTAACGAGCTCGTAAAATCTTCACCACCTAAAAAGTTGTCACCGGCAATGGATTTTACCTCCATCACTCCTTCAAACAGCTCGAGGATGGAGACATCAAACGTTCCACCACCAAGGTCAAAGACAAGGAATTTCGTATCATCTTCTTTTTGATGTAAGCCGTACGCGATGGCAGCAGCTGTCGGTTCGCTGATCAGTCGGTCAACTGTAAGTCCTGCAAGTTCGGCCGCATATTTGGTTGCTTTTCGCTGTTGATCGTTAAAATACGCAGGCACACTGATTACCGCATTTGTGATAGATGTGTTTAAATGAGCTTCTGCATCGCGCTTTAATGATTGAAGCACAAAGGAAGACAATTCTTCAGGTGTGAACTCCAAACGTCCGAGTCGGTATATTTTTTTCGTTCCCATGTGGCGTTTGAAAGCTGAAGCTGTAGTATGTGGGTGGGTGATCAGCCGTTCCTTGGCGATATCACCGACTAAGAGCTCTCCGTTGTCATCAACGCTGACAATGGATGGAGTTAGGTTATGGCCGAGTACATTTGGGATGATAACGGGTCCGTCTTCTCCCCAATACGCAACAAGGCTGTTGGATGTTCCAAGATCAATTCCAATCGTGGTCATTCGATCTTCCCCTTCAATCATGGCTATTTTTTGCTAACAGTATTATATAGCTCATTTTCTGGAAATTCAAACCAAATGGTGGGTGGGGAGTGGAATGAATAAGTGTTTATTGCATCTAAGAAGATGTGAAAGAGTTAGGAAGAGTACTAAATGGAGGATGAAAACGTAAAAAAAAGACCCAATCGGGCCTCTTTTTTTTCTACTATTCTTGTGTACTCACAACTTCCAAAGCCATCTCAATCATATCATTGAAAGTCGTTTGGCGTTCTTCCGCTGAAGTTTCTTCACCTGTGAAGATGTGGTCACTTACAGTTAAGATAGACAATGCGTTCACACCGTATTTCGCTGCGATCGTGTAAAGGGCTGTTGTTTCCATTTCAACTGCTAACACACCGTTATCCGCAAGCTTTTTCACGATATCCATGCTGTCGCGGTAGAAAAGATCAGCTGTTAATACGTTACCAGCTTTGATCTTCAAGCCTTTTGCTGTTCCAGCTTCATACGCTTTTCTTAAAAGATCGAAGTTCGCGCAAGGTGCGAAGTCGATGTTCGGGAACGTCAAGTGGTTCATGCGAGAATCAGTAGATGCTGTCATCGCAAGGATTACGTCACGCACTTTTACGTCTTGTTGAATCGCACCACACGTACCAACGCGGATTAAGTTTTTTACGCCATATTCACGAATCAATTCGTTTGTGTAGATCCCGATTGATGGAATCCCCATGCCTGTCCCTTGAACAGATACACGCTTTCCTTTGTATGTTCCCGTGAACCCAAGCATGCCGCGTACTTCGTTGTAGCATGTTACGTCTTCTAAAAATGTTTCTGCAATATATTTTGCACGAAGCGGATCCCCTGGTAATAGGATGCTTTCTGCGATTTCACCTTGTTTAGCGCCGATATGAATACTCATTTGTTCACCATTACATCGTTACGATTGTAATGGTTTCACCTCCTCAAAAGATTGTAACTTACCAAAAATTTCTCTACCTTCATCATGCCATAGTTTTCGCAACCTAGCTAATAGTATGTGCAGATTCTTCAGTGCGGCGTGCTTTTTTTGTCATAGATAGCACAGCCGTTCCGAGTGCTAAGATGATCAGCAGTCCGCCGACCGTTGCGTTGTTCTCGACAGATGCGTTCTCAATCACGATTCCGCCGATCATGGACCCGAACGCGATTCCGAAATGAAGCGCCGAGTTGTTCAGACTCTGCTGAATGTCGGACGTTTCAGGTGATGACTCGATAAGATAGCTTTGCATGGCCGGTGTGATCGCCCAGCTGAGCATGCTCCAAATCACCATGACGATTAAAAATAACGGAAAAGCAAAAGTTGTATAAGGAATCATAAAGATTGAGATCGCAAAAACAATAATAACGCCAATAATCGTAGGTTTTGTGCCGAATTTGTCAGCGAGCATACCACCGATTCCACCGCCAAAGACCGCAGCGACACCGAATATTAAGTATACGATGCTGACCCATGTTCCGTTAAGTCCAAGCGCCATTTTTAAAAACGGAGTCAGGTATCCGTATAAAGTCAGATGACCAGCTAAGAACAGGAACGAGGTAATTTGAGCAAACAAAATGCGTCTGTTTTTCAACGTGCGCAGCTGTTCTCTGATCGGAATCGCTGGTTTTGGAGCCAACGTATTCATGAAGAAATGCACACCGAGTATGGATAAAACGGTAAGTGCTGTAATCAGGATGAATGGTGCGCGCCATCCGAAAGCATTTCCGAGCATTAAGCCGACCGGTATGCCGAGTACAAGCGAAGCACTGATCCCCATGAACACCACGCCAATCGCGCGTGCTCGATATTTTTCTTCCACGATGTTAGACGCCATCGTCACACAGAGTACAACGAGCAACGAACCACTGACCGCAGATAGGATTCGTGCGATGAGCAGCATCGAATACGTCTGACTCACAATCACGAGTGCGTTACCTATTAGAAACACAAATAAAGAGATGATCGTTAGTCGTTTTCTCTCGATATGAGCTGTCATCGTAAGCAGGATAGGTGCCGCGATAGCGAACACGAGTGAGAAGATCGTGATCAGAAAGCCCGCCTTACCGAGACTAACATCAAGATCGTCAGCGATCAGGTCAAGGATGCCGCCGATAATCAACTCGACCATCCCAACCACGAACGAGACGATCGTTAACAAATAAACACGTTTGTTCATATTTATCTACCTTCTTTTTATATAAAAGTTACCCCTGTAATGGTAACTTATTTTGAGAGTGGTGGCAATAACGAAAATGATGTTAAAAATAGGGTTTGAGGGAGAGTGGAATTGAGAGTGGACAGTATTTTGCTGAAAGTGGACAGTAAATGTGTAAAAGTGGACAGTATTTCATCGAGAGTGGACAGTAAAACTCAAAAAGTGGACAGTATTTTCATGAAAGTCGACAGTAAGTGGCTGTTGAGGTGTCTGTACACCCCAAATGCGTCTATATCCGGGCTGATCATATTGTTGGCGACCCCAATCTGTCGGATTAGATGTTTAATCTGTCCGTTTGACCATTTAATCTGTCCAGTTAGCCCCACAATCTGACCAATCTCTAACATAATCTGTCCATTTCAGCCGATAATCTGTCCGATTCAAAATATCGTACTTAAAACCTTTCACCACTCATCCCGCACCACATCAAATCCTCACAAAACCACCCACCAAGACGAACAACTAAAACATCCAAAACTTGTTTTGATTGAACAATAATAGGAAAAGCTTCAAGTAAAGGAGGTCGCACGTGAAAAGTATACATAGTCGTTTGTTGCTCATGCTGTTAGGTTTTATTATCGTGCCGTATTTTTTAACGATTTTTCTTATATTTGCTTACACGAAGAATAGTGTTGAAGAATATGAACTCAACAACAGCAAGATGCAGCTGGAGAAGAATGCGGAAGACCTCCAACAATATTTTGATGACATGGTGAACCTGCCTTTTATTTTGTATCGTAATCCAGATCTGTTCCGCATTTTTACGGAAGGATTTGAAGACTCGATTTACTTCGATCAGGATTCGGTTGAAAAGAGTATTGAGACGTTTTACTTAGCAAGAAATGAGATTCGTCAGCTCCGATTTTATTTAAATGAAGGAAAAGAGTCGTTTACCGTTTACAACGCGACAGTTAGTACGCGAAAACCGCAGCCGAATCTACTGAACCAAGAACACATTAAACAATTGTTTAAATCTAATAAAAATTACGTGATCGAGCCGCCTCATGTGATTAAAAACTACAACAACGCGGCGATCATTCCAGAATCTGACCGGACGAAGGTGCTAAGCATTCATCATAAAATAAAGGAAGTGCCGTCTGACAAGTTTCTTGGAATCATGACGATGGACATCAGTTTAGGTGAGTATTCAAAGATCGTGAGTAACTTAGCCGGAGAAAACGGGTCATCAGCTTATCTAATTAACGATCAAAACGAGATTATGTATGCGACGGATGCTTCATTAATAGGTAAGCGTGTTCCATCCGAGCTAAAAAATCGAATTAAAAAAGGAACAACAGATAAAGAAATTTCATTAACAAAGACCTTATCGGGACCAGTTGAAGGCTGGAAGTTAGTGAAAAAGACGCCGAGTGACGTACTGTTTCGTGATGTTCGGAAGACGGCAACCATTAATATCATCGTTGGACTTGGTGTTGGCCTTTTAGGTCTACTCATGATCAGTTTCATCTCATACAAAATCTCTCGGCCGATTCGCAAACTGAGTGAGAAGGTGCGCGGGATTGAAGGGGGACATATCACGATACCATTTGACCAAGACAGGCAAGATGAGATCGGACACTTGGAACGGCATATTAAAGACATGACGGATCGGATCAATCTTCATATTAATCGTGAATATAAGTTAGAAATAGAGAACCGAAGAAATCAGTTTCGCGCGTTGAAGTCACAAGTGAACCCGCACTTTTTGTTCAATGCTCTGCAATCGATCGGAGCGGTGGCGCTGCGTTCCAAGTCACCGCAAGTGTACGGCCTTATAACCTCGTTGTCTAAGATGATGCGTTATTCCATGCAAGCCAACCAGTGGGTGAGCGTGCAGAATGAAGTGGATTATATGAAGGCTTACCTCACTCTGCAACAGGCTCGATTTGGGAAAAATCTGCACTATTCATTTGAGTTTAGTGACGAGGTACTAGAGAGTAGGATTCCGAGCATGATTTTACAACCGCTTGTTGAGAATTTTTTCAAACATGTGTATGAAGAGGGGTATTATGAAGCACAACTGACGGTTTCCGGTGAGCTAAAAGGAGAGTCTCTCTATATGGCTGTGCAAAACAATGCCGGTCCTGAAATCACACAAAACGATTTAGAGCGTTTACGAGAAAACATTTACGAATCACCATCGGAAGGTACCCCTGTAAATGAGCATATCGGGGTGAAGAATATATATCAGCGACTGATTCTAAACTATGGCACAAAAGCGGAATTCATAGTGGATAGACCGAATGGACAAGGTTTTTCGGTGACGATTGTTATTCCAAAAGATTCTAATGACGAGCCAAGGGTTTAGTAACAGAAAGAAGGTAACGGATATGAAGGTGTTGATAGCTGACGATGAGTTCAATGTCCGCGATGTGATTCGGTATATCGGAAAGTGGGATGAACACGGGATAACAGAGCTCTTGGAAGCGGCGAACGGAAACGAAGCGAAGAAGGTTATTGAAAAAGAGCAGCCGGAAATTATTTTTACAGATATTAAGATGCCGGGAATGAGTGGCTTGGATTTGATCGAGTGGCTGGATTCTATCGCGTATGAAGGCAAGGTTATTTTGATTACAGGTTACGATGATTATCAGTTTATGAGAAAAGCCATTCAGCATAACAGCTTCGATTACCTATTAAAACCGGTCGAGGATGAAGCATTTAATAATGTGCTGAAAAAAGCAGTGACCGCCTATGAAGAGGAAAGTAAAGCCAGACTCTATCAAGAAGATGCTGTCAAAGTAAGATGGAGTCAGACGATGTTAGCCGCTTGTCTCGGTGAGCCGGCTGACCTTGATTTCATCGCCTCAAACCTGCCACCATCGGAAAAATATGATTTTACATTATTAACGTTCTATCAAATGCATCAGCCCGCACCTTTTATCGAAAAACTAGCTGATGAGCTGGTGGAACAAGAAATCGGAAACGCTGTGATGCTGCTGGGTGACTCTAATCAAAGTGTGCTCATTACCTTGCCGGAAGAGTGGTTTTTCGTTGAAGAGCTTTTAAGCCGTGAACTTGATATTCCGGTGCGCCTCGTAAAGGGGGAGCTTCAGTCTCTTCATGAGATTCACGAAAAATATAACGATCTCCAAAGTGAGCTGGAAAACCAAAACTACCGATCCATCCAGCGTTTGGATGAACTCGAAGCAAAGCAGCGCATGAACGATATTATTTCGTATGTTGAAACATACTACATGGAAGATATGAGCTTAGAAAGACTAGCGAACCGGTTCTTTTTTAGCCGCGAACATATCTCTCGTAAATTCAAGCAAGAAACGGGATTAACGTTGTCCAAGTATATAACAAAATTGAGGATTGACCAGGCGAAACGTTGGTTGAAGGAAAGTGATGAAAGCATCTTTTCGATCTCGACGATGCTTGGGTATCAAGATGAAAAATACTTTTCTAAACTTTTTAAAAAAGAAGTGGGTATAACCCCGTTTGAATATCGAAATGGTGAAAAATCATAAGCAGAAATTTTATAGAGAAAGGGGTGATTCCAGAAAACAT
This sequence comes from Fictibacillus sp. 7GRE50, assembly GCF_015903875.1. Classification (NCBI taxonomy): domain Bacteria; kingdom Bacillati; phylum Bacillota; class Bacilli; order Caryophanales; family Fictibacillaceae; genus Fictibacillus; species Fictibacillus sp. 7GRE50. The sequence continues at coordinate 959,102 of NZ_JACZDW010000001.1, read as the reverse complement.
GAAAAAGCATTATGTAACCATTGGTATGATAGCGATTCTTCTTGCGGGCTGTCAGACAGAATGTGATTCGAAGCCCAAAAAAGAAGAAAAGGTAGAGAAAAAGATCGTTCTCGATATCCGAAATCCGAAAGTAGAGATCGCCTCTGAATTTGAAGAGCTCGCGAAAGTCTATGAAAAAGAAAATCCTGAGATTGATATACGGATTCGTACGGTCGGAGGAGCGGCAGATGATTATTCCGATTTAAAAGCGGAGCTCGCTTCAGGTAAGGGACCGGACATTTTTACAAACACAGGTTATGAGAATGCTGAGACTTGGCGGCCGTACTTAGAAGATTTGTCAGAAGAGCGATGGGTCAAGGAAGTCTATCCAGGTACGCTTAACGCGATCAAGATGGATGGCAACGTGTACGGAATGCCCATGAATTTAGAAGGCTACGGCTTCATCTTTAATGAGCAGCTGTTTCAACGTGCGGGTGTCGAGCAAGTACCACAGACATTATCAGATTTGAAAAATGCAGCGGCAACATTACAGAAAAAAGGAATCACCCCGTTCGCAACCGGCTATTACGAGGACTGGAAGCTCGGTGTCCACTTATTAAACGTGGCTTTTGCGAGACAAAAAGATCCTGATGCTTTTATAAAAAGGTTGAATACAGGTGAAGAACAGATTCCAGACAATCCATTGTTTCACGATGTGATCGATCTATTAGATGTTACGCTGAAATATGGAAACGCTGATCCGTTAACGACGGATTACAATATGGAAGTTGACCTTTTTGCAAAAGAAAAAGCCGCGATGATTCTTCAAGGAAACTGGATTCAGCCGATGATCGATGAACGAGCTTCTGATTTGGATGTAGCTTTCATGCCGATACCGATCAATGATGAACCAACCGACCAGCTTGTTGTGAGCGTGCCGAACTATTGGGTCGTGAACAAGCAGGCAAATGCTCGTGATAAAAAAGAAGCGAAGCGATTTTTAAACTGGATGGTGAATTCGGAAAAAGGGCAAACGTTCATTACGGAGCGGTTTAAGTTTATCCCGGTTTTTAAAAACATTAAAACAGACAAACTAGGTCCTCTTGCTAAAGAGACGATTGCCGCATACAAAGAAGGCAACACGTTGGATGCTAACTGGAATGGGTTTCCGGCTGGAGTAAAAGAAGAGTTCGGATCTGCCATGCAGATGTATGTAGGTAAACAACTGACACGTGAGCAGTTGTTGCGCGAATTTCAGCTTTCCTGGGACAGAGCACGGAAAACACAAGAATGATGAGACTCCTTGATAGGGGTCTTTTTTTGTTGTGAAAGTTGTTGATTTCATTTTCACCTCGACCCGGAGTCAATTTTTACGAGATATCAATTTAAGACGAAATCCTTATCAATCTATGCCATATCTACATGCAGGATCCTTCCCTATACTTAATCATGCAAAGACAAACGATTGGAACTGCTGATTCAGTCCCAACGAAAATCACTTAGGAGGAATACGTATGAACTATCGTAATATGGCGAAAAAAGTAGCTGTCGTATCACTCAGTACTGCGATTTTATTAGGAGGGGGCGCAACAACATTCGCGTCAGGCCAAACCCCTTCAGATTTTAAAGAAACGTACGGAACTTCACAGATCACGCGCTACGATATGAAGCAGATGATCAATCAACATAACGACCCAAAATATACAGTGCCAAAATTTGATGCATCTACGATCAAGAACGTTGAATCAGCTAAAAAGGTTGACGAAAACGGCAAGAAGATCGACATGGATGTGTGGGATACATGGCCACTTCAAAACGCGGACGGAACGGTTGCTGAATACAAAGGCTACCACATCGTTTTCGGTTTAGCAGGTGACCCGAAGAACCCGAACGACACGTTCATCTACATGTTCTATAAAAAAGCGGACGACCAATCCATCGATGCATGGAAAAATGCAGGACGTGTTTTCGAGGACAATGACAAGTTCAAAGCAAACGATAAATACTTAAAGCATCAATCTGAAGAGTGGTCTGGTTCTGCAACGTTCACTTCTGACGGTGAAGTTCGTTTGTTCTATACAAACCGTGAAGCATTCAAACCAGATCAAGACCGTTTCGGTAAACAAACATTAACAACTGCACAAGTAAACCTTTCTCAACCTGATAGCAAAACGCTTGAAATCGAAGGTGTAGAAGATTACAAGTCCATCTTTGAAGGCGGAGACAGCAAGATGTACCAAACGGTTGAAAAAGCGTTCGGTGGCGGAGACTACAACGATAACCATACGTTCAGAGATCCTCACTATATCGAAGAAGATGGACGCAAATATTTAGTATTTGAAGCGAACACAGGTACAGAAACAGGTTACCAAGGAGAAGAATCTCTTTATAACCAAGCGTACTATGGAAAGAGCAACGCTTTCTTCCAAGATGAAAAGAAGAACCTTTTAGCATCTGATAAGAAAGAAACGGCTAAAAAAGCGAACGGTGCGATCGGAATCATCGAGATCAACGACGATTATTCTGTGAAAAAAGTGATGAAGCCACTAATCGTATCCAACACGGTTACAGATGAGATTGAGCGACCGAACATCTTCAAAAAAGATGGCAAATGGTACCTCTTCACAAGCAGCCGTGGCGCTAAGATGACGATCGATGGCATCGATGACAGAGACATCTACATGCTTGGGTATTCAGCTGATTCTCTAGACGGTCCATTCAAGCCGTTGAACAAAACAGGTATCGTGCTGCATCAAGACCAAGATCCGAACGACATTACTTGGACGTATGCACACTACGCGATTCCTCAAGAAAATAGCGACAATGTCGTTGTAACAAGCTATATGACAAACAGAGGCTTTTTCGAAGACCGCAAATCAACATTTGCACCAAGCTTCGAGATGAACATCAAAGGCAAGAAAACATCTGTTGTTAAAAATAGCATTCTTGAACAAGGACAACTAACGAAGTAATACAGATTTTCTATCAATCATTTTTCGACCTACCCTACACATCAACCAAAAAGAAATGCCAGAGATGGCATTTCTTTTTATTTAGGGATCACTAGGATAGGAGGTTAAGTTATGTATAAGTACGATAAATGGCCCTTATTATTCATTTTTAGTCTACTGTTTGCAGGCATGTTACTCGTGAATCATCTGATGGATGAATCGAGTAAGCCTGTTCCAAAAAAGGAAAACGACCTATCGTATCGGGCAGATTATCATTTTACAACGCCTGATAAGTGGAAGAACGATCCTCAGAAACCGGTCTATTATAAAGGAAAATATCATTACTATTATCTGTATAACAAAGATTATCCGGACGGAAACGGAACAGAATGGCGCCATGCAACGTCAGAAGATCTCGTGAACTGGAAGGATGAAGGCGTGGCGATTCCAAAGTTTACGAATGACAACGGAGACATTTGGTCAGGTTCTGTGGTAATTGATAAGGAAAATACCGCTGGCTTCGGGAAGAATGCGTTTATCGCAATCCTCACACAGCCTTCAAAAGACGAAGGCAAACAGAAGCAATTTCTTTGGTACAGTACGGATGAAGGAAAGACGTTTAAGCCTCATGGCGAGGATCCTGTTTTAGACAACCCGGGAACGAAAGATTTCAGAGATCCTAAAGTCGTCTGGGATGATGAGCGAAAAAAGTGGATCATGCTAATGGCAGAAGGGACGAAAATCGGTTTTTATGAGTCGAATGATCTGAAAAATTGGAGATTTACGAGCGATTTTCAAACGAAAGATATTGGGTTGATTGAATGTCCTGATCTTTTTGTGATGCGAGCTGATGACGGAACGCTGAAATGGGTGCTCGGTGTGAGCGCGAACGGTCTTGCGTCTGGAAAACCAAACACGTACGCGTATTGGACAGGAGATTTTGACGGCGAATTCTTTGCTGTTGATCAAGAAGATCCAGAATGGCTGGATCATGGCTTTGATTGGTATGGCGGGGTGACGTTTGATAAAGGAGAGAAAAGTAATCCTGTTGCAAAAAGATATGCGCTCGCTTGGATGAACAACTGGAGCTATCCGCACGAAACGCCGACGATGAAAGAGGATTTTAACGGTATGGATTCCGTGGTTCGTGAACTTCAGTTGAAACGAGATGCTGATGCCGATCGCTATTATTTAGCTTCACAGCCGGTTGCGGCACTAGATAACTTGACGAGTTATAAGGATTTCTTCCAGCAGATTAAAGTGGATGGAGAAAAAACGCTCGATGTATCTGGAGATTCATACGTGTTAGAAACAGATATCAGTTGGGAAGACAGTCAAAATATTGGTTTGAGACTTCGTGAGTCCGAAGATAAGACTCGTCACATGGATGTGGGCATTCATACAGAAGGGCAGTTTTCGTACGTGAACCGATCTGCTTCTAACCAACCAGATAAAAGCGGTCAATTTGGAGAGAGCAAAGCGCCATTTTCTTCAGAAAAGCGAAACGTTCACTTGAAAATTCTTGTGGATAAGACAAGCGTGGAAGTGTTTGTAGATGATGGAAGAGTCGCGCACTCAAGTTTAGTGTATCCGGAGCATAACGATCAGGGAATCACACTGTTTTCTGAAGGTGGAGAAGCTATCTTTGAGAATTTACAGGTTAAGCATGTAGATTGAGAATGATTTAAGTGTTCTAGTGTGTTTGGCGAGCAGTGTTTGTTCATGTTGTCGGTGATTGTTCGTAGTTTTGGGGTGGTTGAAGCTAGTTTACCAGTGGTCCAAGCAACGCTTCAGGTGGTCTGCGGCCAGTCACCGGTGATCCCACATCATTTACCGGCGAATGTGTAACAGATATAAAACACGTACCGTAAAACCGACTATCATACTAAATTAAAGCAGCTTCCTAAGTGGAGCTGCTTTTTTCATATAACAAAAAGACTAACAGCAAACCTTCACGGAAGTTATTGTAAGATTTATAATAAAATCACAGACAGAAAAAAGGGGATATGAGGATCATGACAGACATTCTTTGGACGATCTATCTAGGGATTATTGGAGCTTTTGCCATCGGCTATTTCATCAAGGGCGGATACAAGACTCACTCAGCAAAACTAGACTTCGTTATCTCAATCATCACCTGGATCGGATTATTCGGTTACGTAACGAGCAATGAAATCTTCACGCCACTTCTATGGAAATTTGTTTTCATCGGCGGACTGGTGTGGGATCTAGCGTATGGACTTAAAAAATTTAATGAAGACGCGAACGAGATTCCAAGAGCAGCTCGCCCAGCGATATTCGGTGTTACGGCACTAATTATGATTGGCCCACTTTATTACGGGCTATTCCGTTACGCGTTTTAACAACAAGGAAAGGTAGATGTTTAGTATCAATACGAACAAAGAAGCTATTCATCAGCTAGAAGAAAATAATTTAGATAAAGCGATGAAACTATTTCAAAAAGCGGTATTAGAAAAGAGAGATGTTCAATCGCTGACGAACTTAGCATGGATTCTGTGGCATGAAGAAGATGATCTGGAGCGGGCATTGTCACTTGCCTCTGAAGCTATAATTTTTCATCCTACTTCACATTTTCCATATAGTTTGTGTGGGGAACTTTTATTAGAAAATAAACGTTATAAAGATGCGTTAAAAATGTTACAGCAAGCCCTTTCGATTGAACCGACTAATATCACTCATCATAACGTTGGTGTAGCGTATTATTATCTTGGAGAAACGGTGAAAGCGGCTACTCATTTCGGGCTAGCAGCTGGTAAATCTGACTACACGCTGTACAATCAGGTAAAATGTTTGATAGAAATTGGAGAAAAGGCCGAAGCCTTAAGATTCATTCAAACTTTTGATGAAGATGCCGAAGATTTTATAGGTACGATCGACCTTGCTGAATTGTATGCTGAGATTGGATTACATGAAGAAGCTGTTCATTGGTTTGAAAAAGGATGGAAAGACTATTACATACAGCCAGAATGGGTAGGGCTGTATATCTATTCTCTCTTACAAAGTAAAAAAGAAACCAAAGCGATCAACACGATAAAAGAATTTCTTCGTTACAAGAAAGAAGAAATACTAGAAACGGAAACAGAAGAATTAGATGAAGACTGGACGGAAGAGGATAAAAGAGAAGTGATTATCAGACTCACAAAAGAGATTAATGATTTTGAGATTCTGCTCAAGAAAATAGAGGATGGATATCTTCCGGCGATTCTACTTGAGCCTTCACCAGAAAGAAACTGTTACCTTTTCGGCTGTGAACGCCATCAACATCCTGAATATAAAGACTCGTGAGACGAGAGGCTCTTTCCAAAAGAGTCTCTTTTTTATGTTCAAAAGAAATCCGTCATGTATTGAACAAGCCCTCCATATAGTAGTAATAATCATCATACAAGTGCTTCTTATGTGAGAAATGCCTGTGATTAGAGGAGGGGTCGAATGCTTCATATTGTGGCTTGCATTAAGCAGGTGCCGGATACGAAGATCATCAAGATGAACCCGAAGACGAATACGATGGACCGCGCCAGTGCGCCTGCGATACTTAATCCATACGACGCGCATGCGGTAGAAGAAGCGGTGCGTTTAAAAAAGAGATACGGTGGGACGGTTTCGGTCTTGACGATGGGACCGCCGCCAGCGGTAAAAGCGATCAAAAAATGCATCGAGATCGGGGCAGATGAAGGCTACATGATCTCAGACCGAGCGTTTGCGGGAGCGGATACACTTGCGACGAGCTATGCACTTACGAAAGCGATCGAGAAAATCTCGCAAATTAAGCCGGTCGACTTGATCATCTGCGGAAAGATGACGATCGACGGTGATACGGGACAAGTTGGGCCGGGAATCGCACGCCGATTAGACATGCCACCACTCACTTCGGTCAATAAAGTAAAAGAGATCAACGTGGAAGAAGGGTATGCGATCGTTCACCGAAAGCTAGAGGACGGATATGAAGTGATCCAATCAACGATGCCGTGTTTGATGTCGGTGGAAAAAGAGATCAACGATGTTCCGTATTCTTCGATGACGAACATGCTGAAAGCGGCTCGCTATCAGCCGGTGATCTGGGCAGTCGCGGATCTAGAGGATGTGGAGAGAACACAGCTCGGACTGAAAGGCTCACCGACGATCGTTTCAAAAGTGTGGGCACCGACTAAACCGAGTGGCGGAGAGATGTTAGAGGGGGATGCAGTTGAGCAGACTGAAAAGCTCCTGAACCTTTTATTAGAGAAAAAAGAGCTTTTTGCGGTGAAGGGAGGGTCTGGCGTTGAGCTTTGAGGATTATTCAGGCATTTGGGTTTTTATTGAGGTGAAAGATGGTGAAGTAGTACCTGTTTCGCTCGAGTTGTTAGGAGCGGGTAAGGAACTCGCCGACAAACGTGGCACCGAGCTTGCTGGCGTATTGATCGGAGAGAACGTCACACATCTCGCCGACACGCTTTATGAATACGGAGCGGACACGGTCTATGTGTATGACGACACCATTTTTAAAAACTACCGAACAGAGTCTTATATGAAAGCACTATTGGAATGCTGTCAAAAGCATAAACCTGAAGTTATTTTATATGGCGCCACCTCAACTGGTAAGGACCTCGCAAGTGCCGTTGCGACGGACCTTCCAACCGGACTCACCGCGGACTCTACGATTTTAGATATAGAAGAAGACACAGGGTTGTTGCTTGCGAGCCGACCAGCGTTTGGCGGTAACATTATGGCAACGATTCTCTGTAAAAAGTATAGACCACAGATGGCGACGGTACGGCCAAAAGTGATGAAAGCACTGACGCCTGAACCGGGTCGAAGAGGACAATTAATAGAAGAAACAGCTTCTATAAAAGAAGAAGACATTCGAACAAAGGTGCTCGAGATCGTACAGTTCACGACGCAGAAGGTTCGGATCGATGAAGCAGATATTGTTGTTGCTGGCGGTAAAGGACTGGGCAGTGAGAAAGGATTCCAGGTAATTCATGATCTCGCTGAAACATTGGGCGGAGCGGTTGGGGCGAGCCGTGATGTTGTGGAAGCAGGCTGGGTCGAGCACCATCACCAAGTGGGGCAGACAGGATTAACCGTTACGCCAAAAATCTATTTTGCGATTGGAATTTCTGGAGCCATTCAACACATTGTTGGGATGCAGAACTCAGGGCTGATCATCGCGATCAACAACGACCCTGAAGCTCCGATTTTCCAGTCTAGTCATTACGGCATTGTTGGGGATGCCTTTGAAATCGTACCGCTTCTGATTCAACAGTTTAAACAAGCGTTTAACAAGGAGGTGGTGGACCATGTCTGAAAAGTTTGATGTCATCGTCGTTGGAGCAGGTCCTGCTGGCATTTCTTGTTCATACGAACTCGCAAAGGCCGGCGTTAACGTATTGCTCATCGAACGCGGAGAGTATCCGGGCTCGAAGAACGTGATGGGCGGAGTTCTTTATCGCAAAATGATGGAGGACGTGATCCCAGAGTTCTGGAAAGAAGCGCCGCTCGAGCGACCGGTCGTAGAGCAACGGTTCATGATGATGGACAAAGAATCGGCTGTAACCGTCGGGTACAAAGGAATGGAATGGGGACAGGAACCGTACAACAACTTTACGGTACTGCGGGCAAAATTTGATCAATGGTTTGCGGGGAAAGCTGTTGAGCAGGGAGCACTGCTCGTAAACGAAACGGTTGTTTTAGAGTGTATTGTTGAGAACGGAAAAGTAGTTGGTGTACGAACGGATCGACCGGACGGTGACCTGTACGCGGACGTTGTCGTGTTGGCAGATGGCGTGAACTCCCTGTTAGCAAAGTCACTGGGCTTCCACAAAGAATTTCGTCCAGATGAAGTGGCCCTCGCCACGATGGAAATCATCAAGCTCGACAAAAAGACAATCGAGGACCGATTTAATTTGGAAGAGAATCAAGGTACGACGATAGAGCTTTTTGGTGACGCGACAAAAGGAATTCTCGGCACCGGTTTTCTTTATACGAACAAAGATACGCTGAGCTTAGGTGTCGGTTCACTTCTATCTGGCCTTATCAAGCATAAGATAAAACCATATGAGCTCTTAGAGTATGTGAAGAACCACCCGATGATCAGACCGTACATCGCGGGCGGTGAGCCGGTCGAATATTTAGCGCACATGATTCCAGAAGGTGGCTATAAATCAATGCCAAAAGTAGCGGGCAACGGGGTGCTCGTTGTTGGGGACGCCGCCCAGCTCGTGAACGCGATCCACCGTGAAGGCTCGAACCTTGCGATGAAATCGGGCCAGTTTGCGGCAGAAGCTGTTTTATTAGCAAAAGAACGAGACGACTATTCGGAAGCGACACTCAACCATTATAAAACGCGCTTGATGAGCAGTTTTGTTGGTCAGGATATGAAAAAGTACAAAGATTCAACGCATCACTTTGATAAGTTTCCTCAGTATTTCGATAAGTACATTCCGATGGTGAACAAAGCGGCGAGCCAGATGTTTACGGTCGATGGTTCATCGAAATGGGAGAAACAGAAGAAAATTTGGCGTGATGTAGGAACGGCTGGAGAGAAATTCAAACTAGCTCGTGACGCGTACCGGGCGTGGAAGGTGATGAAGTAAATGAGCGAAAGAAAGTGTCAGAGCATCGAAGAAAAACAGTATCTCGTTCGTTTTAACGCAGACACAAAGTCACATCTTACCGTTATGGATGCCGATGTTTGTCTGAACCACTGTCCTGATAAAATCTGCACGATCTTCTGTCCGGCAGAAGTGTATAAGTGGGAAGAGATTAGGATGCACGTTGGCTACGAAGGCTGTCACGAGTGCGGAAGCTGCCGGATCGGTTGTCCCCATCAAAACATAAAGTGGGAATATCCAAAAGGCGGACATGGGATTGTGTTTCGCTTGGGGTAAAACGGCTGGAAAAGATGAGGATGACCTGGGGTTTAAGCCAGGTTATCCTTTTTTTGTGTTTGAAATGACGGTGATTCTTTTTGTAGCAAGGAAATACGCTACAACTCCAAAACAAAGTAAGAAAAACGCGAGGATTCCATAAGCTGCTCCTTCAAAACCACGAATGAACTCTAAACTCACATAAAAAATGACAAAGGAGCTAATCACGGTTAACAAACAGGGCAGAAGTTTTATGAACAAAGAGACGTTCTTTTTTCTTAGCCACCACGTGAGAAAAAGAACGATTATGCCTGGTATTAAGCTGATAAGAAATGGCATTCCAAAAAACATGTTAATTTCCTCCTGCTATTATAGTGGATTAAGGCTTAGACCAGAAGAGATGTATGCCTAAATACAAGAGCGCGACCAAGCCTATGAATCCAAAAACGAGAGTTGTAGCAATTCGTTTTGATAATCCTTTTTTCGCGTAAAAAGCCAAGAACAAAGATAAAACGATAAACGTGAAAAAAATAGGAAACATATAGTCCGCAATGAATGAGCTATATGCAGCCAGAACAATTGGAGAACCTGCGATTAATAAAGAAAGAATTGAAAGTATGCCAGCATTTCTTTTTAACACCATAAGACCACTCCTAATAATCGATTCAGATTTAATTCCATTTAATTACATTATACATAACTTCCCTTTATTTTGTAGGAGTCTTCTTTAATTAACGATAGTCACATGATTTTAACTTGTTTTTACGGTACGTGTTCTTATTTTTATTACACGTTCGCTCAATTCTTCAGCCGTTTCACTCAGAATAAATGCTGTTTCACCCAGAACCGTCAACGTTTCACTCCAACTAGCACCTGTTTCGCTCAAAAGGGTCTACTTTTGAATTAAACAACTGTTTAAAAATATTATTATTACCCTCTCTAAATACAGTAAATATTTTACCGATATAGAATATGTAAAGTAATTTCGATTCATTAACAAGGAGAGTTTCTATAAATGGACGCCGTTTCTAGTACATATCACATTCCGCTTGTTTCTCTATCAATCATTATTGCAGTCATAGCTTCTTATGCTGCGCTGGATTTAGGGATACAGGTACAAAAAACAAAATCATACGCACGGTACATTTGGATGATCTCGGGAGCTTTTGCGATGGGGATGGGCATCTGGGCCATGCATTTCGTGGCGATGCTTGCTTTTCACTTATCGATCTCGGTCACTTATGATGTAACACTCGTCATTGTTTCAATCATTCCAGCGATTCTTTCTTCCGGAATCGCACTATATATCATCAGCCGCCCTGTTATGGGGAAAAAGCAGGTATTGTTAGGAGCTCTTTTCATGGCGACGGGTATCGTTTCTATGCATTACACGGGAATGGAAGCGATGAAGATGAACGCTGAAATAGACTACAATCCAGTATTATGGACGCTTTCGGCGGTCATTGCTTTTGTCGCATCAGTCGTAGCTCTGTATCTACTTTCGTTTGTTAGTCAAAACTATAAAACCAGTAAAATATGGCTCGTGAAGCTAGGAAGTGCGGTGCTCATGGGTATCGCCATTTCTGGAATGCATTATACGGGTATGTCGGCTGCATCCTATAAGGCGCATCAGCATCACACGGATCTAGCATCAACACCTTTTAACAGCACCCTTTTAGCTTATGCGATTGGGATAGTTATTCTCATTTTGCTAGGGATGGTGTTCATCAGCACGTTCATCGATCGAAGGTTTGAGTATCAGTCGATTCTATCAGAAAGAAAGTTCCGCTCTGTTATTGAGTCTGCCAACGATTCTATTATTCTGTCAGATCGAACAGGAACCATCATCTCGTGGAATAAAGGAGCAGAGCTGATCTTTGGCTTTAACGAAAAAGAAGCACTAGGAAAAAATTTGCAGATCATTATACCGGACAAGTTTAAAGTTGCTCATCAGCAAGGTATGGAACGTTATCTGTTGTCTGGAGAACCAAAAGTGATCGGCAACACGGTTGAGTTAGAAGGGCTTCGAAAGGATGGAAGTGAGTTTCCGATTGAACTGTCCCTTGCGGCTTGGCAGGAAGATGATCAAGTATATTTTAGTAGCATTATTCGTGACATTACGGAGCGAAAAAGAAACGAGAAGAAAATTAATCAGATGGTCTACCGTGATCCCTTAACAGGTCTGCCAAATCGACTTCTGTTGAACGACCGTCTTTCTCAAGCACTTGAACTGGCAGATGAGAACAAGCAGACGATCGGCATCATGTTTATCGACCTCGATCGATTCAAGTATATAAACGATACGTTAGGACATGCGGTTGGAGATCAACTGTTGATTGAAATTGCAAAGCGGATTCAAGCATGTGTAGGGAAGAACGATACGGTCTGCCGTCAGGGTGGGGATGAATTTATCGTACTCATACCAAATACAACGGCAGATGAAGTCTCGAAAATCGCTCAGCAAATCGTAGATCTGTTTAGCAGTTCCGTTATGGTCAACGAGCAAGAGCTATTTGTGACTCCGTCGATCGGAATTGCGATGTATCCAGGAGATGGCCGTGATATAGAAACGTTGATCAAAAATGCGGATACTGCGATGTATCGAGTGAAGGAACAAGGGAAAAATAACTTTCAATTTTATACACCAGAGATGAATGAGGCCGTTACTAAAAAAATGAAGCTTGAGATCGGTCTTCGAAAGGCACTGGAACGTGACGAATTTAAGATTGTATACCAGCCTCAAATTGATGTAGAAACGGGTGGCATCATCGGAGTTGAAGCTCTTTTACGCTGGCATCATCCGGAATGGGGGACGATCTCACCAGCTGAATTTATTCCGATTGCCGAAGAAACAGGTCTGATTCTACAGATCGGAGAATGGGTGCTTCATGGGGCTTGTCGTCAAAATAAAGCGTGGCAAAACGCTGGATACGCGCCATTACGGATGGCGGTCAACATTTCATCCCGTCAATTTCAGCAGAGTGATCTCGTTGAGCGTGTGAGTAGAATTTTGAATGAAACTGAGCTTGCGCCACAATATTTAGAACTAGAGCTGACGGAAAGTATTATTCAAGATTCGAAGTATGCTGTAGCTAAGATGCAGCAGCTGAAAGAGATGGGAATTCATCTATCGATCGATGACTTTGGAACAGGCTATTCGTCTCTAAGCTATCTGAAGACGTTCCCGATTCATACGTTAAAAATTGATCAAAGCTTTACGCGTAACATCTATGCAGATCCGAAAGACGCTTCACTCGTTGAAACGATTATCGCGATGGCTCATAATTTAGATCTGAGGGTAATAGCAGAAGGGGTAGAAACGGAAGAACAGCTTCAGTTTCTGCAGCAAAAGCAATGTAACGAGGCGCAAGGGTATTACTTCAGCAGGCCGATTTCGGCGGAGGAGCTGGCGGTGATTTTACAAGAGCGCTCGGTTAGTGAAGTTAGTTAAGTCTGAATTGATACAAGAATAACACGAAAAAAACCCCATCATACACATTGAGATGGGGTTTTTAAGTGAATAAAACCAGATTTGTGGTAAAATAAGAACCTCAAACTAGGGAAGGAAAAACAAAGATGAAGATTAAACAGTTTCTTTCTTACTTTTGTATTTTCTACTTAAGTGTTTTAGCCACTACTAATGAAGAACTGAAGAGTTCTTTTAGTGCATTTAGTGCTGGCCTTTTCTTATTTGATATGTTGGTTTTATTTTCAACCCTATACTTATTATACGTTGTGAGAAGTTACTTTGAATCACAAGGAATAACTAAAAAAGAGTCTCTTCTTTATGCTTTTTCATCTTTATTTCTATGTTTCTGCTTCGTTTATCTTGTTCAACGATAGTGTCTGTTGCATCCCTAAATATATGTAACACCTAAGTCATACATCTTTCTCATGGCTTCCATGGCGGAACTATAGTACATGCTAGCCTGTTTATATTTTTGATGATCTTCAAAGTATTTTCCGAGTATCGGGTAATACTCTGCTAAAAAGATCCACTCGTTTCTTTTTCTAAAGTAAGGAATCATTTCTTTTATCATGAATTGAACAGTTGAGTCATTAAGCTCCCCATGAGTAAACAGTTCTTTGTGATAAAGGAAATGGAGTTCATAGCCCCTAAAAATAGGATTATCTTTCACATGATCCATCCAAGTGTTCAGTAACTGTAGGCCTTTTTCTGGTTGGTTTGTTTTTTCATAACTTTTGATTAATGCATAAATCGTCATAACTTTAGCGATAAAAGGTTCACTCTCTTTTGCTTGTAAACTTCTAGAAAATAGTTCGATCGCCTTTTCCGTTTCACCTTTATGATTCGCAATACTACCTAAATTATGGTAGACAATCCCTTTAATCACTTCATCACCAAACGAATTCGCGATGGTTTCGGCTAGGAGTAATTGCTTAATAGATTCATCGAAATTTTTAATCCTCGTTTGGACGATAGCAAGTATAATCCTACAATCTGCACATCTTTTAAAGAAATAGGTTTTTTCAAATATGGTCAGAGCCGATTGTGTGTATTCTAGAGCGGTAATGCTTTTAAATAGCTGATTAGCTGTAAGACCAATCATGTAGAGCAAGTAGCCTCTTTCCCATTCCTGAAAACGATGTTCTTCTAACAATTTTTCAGCTTTTAAAGCATAGCTATGTGAGTCTTCAAATTCTTCCATAAAAAAACTGAGTTGTGATCTAGCCAGCAGATAGTAAAAAGCTTTTTCCCCTTTGATCACATCGTCAATATAACCAACTTCATCTAACATTTCAGGTACACCATCTATTTCTTGTGTAGTCATCATGATGTACATACTTTTAAAAATTTTGTTCAAGATATCCTCTTCTACGGATTGTGAAGGTAAATCTATCAAATTATCATATTTTTGCTTTGCAGTTGAATAATCTCTCATATATAGAGAATAGAAGAGATCTACGTAATTTTGCATGATACTTTTTTCGTTTTTAGTATGTAGTCTGATAGCTAATCGTTCTGCTAGATGCTGCTGTATTTCTTCTGATGGTTCAGTGACTCCATTTTCAATCTTACTTAAATAAGGTACTGAACATATCCCGACAGCGAGTTCTTGCTGGGATAAGTTTTTGACTTTTCGGAAATAACGAATCTTTTCCCCTAAGTTCATTTTTTGTTACCCCGCCTTTGTTCATAAATTGGATTTACAATTATTAGGTATAAGCTCACGGTAAATTTTTTCCCTTCTCTAAATATACATGAACTTTAACTGTAAGAGGAAACTAGTCTTTAATAATTGCAATATATCCCCTAAATCACTTCATGTTTCCCAATTTTCATGGGCTATTTATTAGGTATAATTATCTATAGAAACTAACAACTAGGGTGAAGGCTATGACTATTGAAAGAGGCGATCTTGTAACATACCATGATGAATTACACAAAGTGCTTCACGTGTATTCATCTGATTTTCTTGAGATCAGAAAAGTAAACGAACCATATATACCGCGTGTTATTTTGGTTCATAAATCGGAAGTTAATGCCCAGCCATGATAAATGACTATATAAACATGAACTGACTCAAGAGTGAATATGACCACTACTTGAGTTTTTTGTTTGACTTAAAAAATTATGTATCAGAATTTTCTGTAATCATTTACAATAATAGTACTAATGAATAAGGAGGAATTTAACATGAGAAACATGACTACTCAAACCGTACAAACATATAAGGGTGGAACACGTTCTTAACTTATAGACGGTGTGTCCCCTTATGTGTGCCTCGTAAAAAAACACAAAAGGGGTAAATCATGAATTTTCCAATCAAACGTTTTTTCTCCTATTACAAACCGTATTTAGGGTTATTTCTAACTGTATTAGTTACTGCGTTTATTGTTTCTGGGATCACACTCATCCTTCC
Source organism: Fictibacillus sp. 7GRE50 (assembly GCF_015903875.1). Lineage (NCBI taxonomy): Bacteria > Bacillati > Bacillota > Bacilli > Caryophanales > Fictibacillaceae > Fictibacillus > Fictibacillus sp. 7GRE50. The sequence continues at coordinate 943,421 of NZ_JACZDW010000001.1, read as the reverse complement.
ATTGCTCGTTCGGTATATAACCAAAGATGTTTTAGAAGGGGACTTGTCTGTTGCTCTTCATAAAGTCTACTTGATTGGTGGAATTATGTTTGTGCTAGTTGTCATACAAAACCTAGGAACCTACTTCGTCGACTATAAAGGACATGTGGTCGGTGCCCGAATGGAAAGTGATATTCGCAGCGAGTTGTTTCAGCATCTGCAGAAACTTTCTTTTAGCTTTTACGATAAAGAAAAGACCGGCCAACTCATGTCTCGTGTAACGAACGACTTATTTTTACTTGCTGAACTGTATCATCATGGTCCAGAAGATTACGTCAAATATTTTGTGAGGTTTGTAGGGGCATTTGTGATTCTGTTTTTTATCAATGTGCCTTTAACGCTTGCGGTGTTTTTGTTCCTGCCGATCATCGGTTTTCTCTCGCTCTATTTTAACAAGAAAGAGAACGTTGCTTTGCGACGAAATAAAGAGCGGATCGCAGATATCAATGCTCAGCTTGAAGATACACTTTCAGGAATTCGGGTCGTAAAATCTTTTGCAAACGAACAAGTGGAGATCCGTAAGTTTAATAGAGAAAATCTTCGTTTCTTAGAGAGTAGAAGGAACACATATAAAGTAGAAGCGACTTTTTATAACAGCATACAAATCTTAATTCAGCTCATCACGATCACCGTTGTTGTTTTCGGTAGTGCCAGTATCGTTAATCAAAATTTGGATTTAGCTGATCTGATCACGTTTTTGTTATATGTCGGCTATATGGTGGAGCCCATTCAGCGTTTGACTCACATGAGCACACAGTTTCAAGAAGGCATTACAGGCTTTCAGCGCTTTATGGAGATCATGAACCTAAAACCAGACATCGAAAGTCAAAAAGATGCGAAACAGTTTTCCACGGTGAAAGGGGAGATTGCTTTTAAGAAAGTAAGCTTTCAGTACGAACCGCATTTGGATTCTGTGTTTTCGAATCTTTACCTTCATATAAAGCCTGGAGAGTACGTTGCTTTAGTCGGTCCATCAGGTGCGGGAAAGACAACATTATGCTCGCTCATCCCTCGCTTTTATGAAGTGACAGTTGGGGAAGTGCAGCTTGATGGTATGGACATAAGAGAGCTTGATTTAAATGATTTGAGAAATCAGATTGGTGTTGTGCAGCAAGACGTTTATTTGTTCGCGGGAACGGTGATGGAGAATATCCGCTATGGTAATAATGAAGCGACTGATGAAGAAGTTATGGCGGCCGCAAAACAGGCAAACGCTCACGAGTTCATTATGAGCTTGCCAAATGAATATCACGCTGACATCGGTCAACGAGGAGTGAAGCTTTCTGGTGGTCAGAAGCAACGGCTCAGTATCGCTCGTGTATTTTTGAAAAATCCGTCTATCCTGATTCTCGATGAAGCGACGAGTGCGCTGGATAATGAATCAGAAGCTGTAATCAAGGAATCTCTCGAGTCTTTAGCAAAAGGGCGTACAACAATCGTAATCGCTCATCGCCTCTCTACGATCCGAAATGCTGAACGGATTATTGTTCTAACGAACGAAGGGATTGTGGAGGAAGGTACACACGATGCATTGCTTAGAAGCGATGGAGCGTATGCGCAGCTTTACAATAAGCAGTTTGAAGTACAATATTAGATGTTTATATAAATGGTCACTCCTTATTTTATAGGAGTGGCTGTTTTTCATTTCGATTATAGTTATACGAAACTTGTTGAACATTTAAAAAAAGACTCTCAAATGAAAGTCTTTTTATTCTTTATCTTTTCCCATGCTTGCATAAGGTTATCATGATAGTCTTTCGGTCTTTCAATAATAATCCATTCCACAGAATGTGATGTGACAGGCATCATTTTCTTGTGCCTTTCTCTTATGGTTTCGTGATGGGTGTAATGAGTATAGATGACTGAAGAGCGCGTAGACGTAACCGAACTTTTGAAAAACGTAATATCCTCAATTTCACTCCAGAGAATTTTGTTTCCTCTTAAATCGATCACAACGCCTTCAGCATCCCAATAAAAACCTCGGTTACTCTTTCTTTTTTGAAGTAGATAAATAGAATAACCAATAAGTACAACCGAAAAAATGAAAAGAAAGAGTGCTGCAGGAAGATGTTTATAGAACTCCTTTATATTACTTAACGGGAGCAATAAGGTGATTACTCCTGCTGTCATAAAACTTATTATAGGAAAGCAAGAAACTTTATACGTTGAAGATTTCATCTTTTAGTACCATGAATTGTCTTCTGTTGGTCTTGAAATGAGGTAACGTCCTCTTGGTGTGCTTCGTTCATCGTTATTCTCCTCTTTAAAACGTTCATAATTGTCTTATTTCCTTATTTTCCTACTATACCTTTATTATGTAAGTACGTCTGCACCAATTTATGAAAAAAACATAATAAAAATGAACTGGTTTATCATCCACTTCATTGGTGTGTTTCTTATATGGTTTTTCTTATATGTACACTGTTTCACAATCTGTAGCAAAAAGAAAAGCGAGGATGAATCACGTTATGCTTCTCTTTGTAGGACAGGCTTTTCAATTGTGCTTAGCAGATCTTCGCGGGCTTTTTGACTTAATTCATTGGAGTACTCGATCGCTTCATAGATGGATGCGAAGTGCTGCGACGCGTAGTACGGCGATTTATAGCAATGTATCACTTTCGTTTGTGAAGGATAGATGAGCACCTTCCAGTGGTAAACATTTCGTTGCTTTTCACTGCCTTCCATCGCGATGAGCCAATGTGTGGAGCTCTCAAGTGCTGCGTCGTCTTCCTGAGCTGTGTTCTTTAGAGCAGCCCGATCATTTTCACCGATTAAAATAGGCACCTTTTCATAGAACTCCCTAAGGTTTGGGTAGTTGTTCATACCATCTCTCCTCTCAAACATGATTTGTCCATTTCACAAAGTACATGTTTCGCTTATTGTGACATTATATGAAGGGAGAGAGGAAAAGATGATTCAAAAATAAAACCAGATGCTAAATATTTCAGCATCTGGTAGGTGAACGTTAGAAGCGTCTTCTTTTGTTACGACGAGGTCGTCTCGGCCGTCTGATCTTGATCTCTTTTACCTTAATAAAACGAACCCCGATAAATAGGAAGTAAGTAGCTAGTGCGACATAAAAGAAGATCGGTACGCTTTCGAATCGGTTCTTCGCAAGCAAGTAAAACATGTAAAACAAGAATAGCGAGATGATCGTTCCATATCGCGGCATCGGGATATCCTTGAAGCTTGGAATCTTGATCGTGCTTACCATTAAGAGACCGAGTCCGTAAAAGAGAAGAACAAAAATCCATAGTGGAATCCATTTTACAAAAAAGACTAAGAATACAACGATTCCACCTGCAAGCGGGATCGGGATTCCTTTAAAATATTTCATCGATTCTTCCGCTGCCGTAATGTTAAAACGCGCTAGACGGTATGCACCGAATAGTGGAAAAAGACCTGCAAACAGAAAGCCCCACATTCCCAGATGAGCGAAGTAGGTATTCGCTACAAAATAGGCGGGTGCTACGCCAAATGAGACAACATCCGCAAGTGAATCGAGTTCCTTTCCGAGGTTTCCTGAGACTCCTAAAATCCGAGCTGCTCTTCCGTCGACCGCATCCAGCATCATCGCGATGAAAATGAGGATAGCTGCGTTTCGAATATCACCGTTTGAAACGTAACCGATGGAAAGAAACCCACAGAATAGATTTCCTAAAGTTAATAAGTTTGGAATATGCTTTTTCATTGTTCACGTCCTTAAAAAATACTCTTCTCTATATAATAGATGATTTTATTGGAAAAAGTTATGTTTTTTTACAAGTCATGCAGTAATGTATAAAAATATTTCCACTCTATTTCAATTTATAGGAAAGTTTATTTGTAACATTTTAAAGAATGGAAAGCAAGATTGTCTCATTAAAATATTCGAGACGAAAAAGACAAAAGAGTTACTATGTTAAATTTTCATTAATTAAATCTTTCAATCCCGTAATCTTATTGCGGAATAATTTCCTGTGTGTTTTACTAAAACAAGTTTTTTAGATAACAAATGGAAAAGAGGGGAGAAAATTCATATGATCCTGATACCTATTATTCTTACTATAATTATTTTTTATGGGGTATATGAACAGCGATTTCATAAGAAAAGCATTGAATCAATTCCCATTCGAGTAAATATCAATGGAATTCGAGGTAAGTCAACCGTTACTCGTCTAATAACAGGAATCGTAAGGGAGGCAGGTTATAAGACGATAGGAAAGACAACTGGTACCTCTGCAAGGATGATTTTTTGGTTTAAAGATGAAGAAGAACCAATAATTAGAAGGCCAGAGGGTCCTAATATTGGTGAACAGAGAAGGGTCGTTCAAAAAGCAGCTAGCCATGGCTGTGAAGCATTAATTAGTGAGTGCATGGCTGTAAATCCGGATTATCAAATAACATTTCAAGAAAAATTAGTACAAGCGAACATAGGAGTGATTGTAAACGTCCTGGAAGATCACATGGACGTTATGGGACCAACATTAGATGAGGTCGCAGAAGCATTTACTGCTACTATTCCTTACAATGGTCACTTAATTGTTACAGATGATTCCTATTTAGACTATTACAAAGAAGTAGCCAAGGATCGAAATACCAAAGTGATAGTTGCAGATAACACACAAATTACAGAGTCTTTTTTAAGGAAATTTGAATATATGGTCTTTCCTGATAACGCAGCATTGGCACTTGGTGTTGCTGAGGCCATTGGAATAGATAAAGATACTGCATTTACTGGAATGTTAAATGCGAATCCCGATCCTGGTGCTATGCGAATAACGATTATGGGAGATCAAGATTCTCCATCCTATTTTGTAAATGGATTTGCTGCAAATGATGCATCATCGACTTTGAAAATATGGGATCGAATTGTTGAACTAGGATATCCAACAGAAAAACCTGTAGTCATCATGAACTGTCGAGCTGATCGAGTGGATCGCACAGAACAGTTTTCCAAAGATGTTTTACCATACATAGATGCTGAAATACTTATTTTGATTGGAGAAACAACAAGTCCAATTCTTAATGAATTTGATAAAGGAAATATAAAAGCAAAAGAAGTGTGGAATTTAGAAGGTTATGGTACGGAAGAGATCTTTAATAAGATCATACCTGTGTTAAACAATACTGTTATTTATGGGGTAGGTAATATTCATGGGGCAGCTGAACCTTTAATTCAAAAATTCTCGACAAATAAATACGGAAAAAAAGTGGGGTAACGAACAGATATGTTTGGATCTGATTTATACATAGCATTAGTCCTAGGAGTTATTTTAAGCTTAATTTTCACTGAGAAAACAGGAATTATCCCTGCAGGATTGGTTGTCCCTGGTTATTTAGCACTTATTTTTGATCAACCCATTTTTCTGTTAATTGTTCTATTTATTAGCTTACTTACATTTTTGATCGTAAATTATGGACTCTCCAGATTTATGATTTTGTATGGCCGCAGAAAGTTTGCAGCTATGCTGACAACAGGTATAGCTCTCAAATTAGTTTTCGACTATTTATATCCTGTTATGCCTTTTGAAATCTATGAGTTTAGAGGCATCGGAGTAATTGTTCCAGGTTTAATAGCAAATACAATTCAAAAACAAGGTATTCCAATGACATTAGGAAGTACGGTGCTACTTAGTGGATTAACATTCAGCATTATGTCATTGTATTATCTGTTTTAGGAGAATAGTAGATGAATAGAGTATTAACACCTCAAGAAAAAGTTTTGCGTTTCTTAAAACGTACAAAAAAGAAAAATAAAAAATATTCCATACTTTCCACTATCGTAATTGTGGTTTTAATCATCTCTTACAACCTCTTTTTTGAGAATGATCCTGTTGCTGTAAAGAGTGAGGGGGAACCACCGCTTCTAACTGGTACATTTGTGGGAGACATTATGCTAGGCAGACATGTGGAGGAAGTTACGGATAAAAAAGGACAAGAATACTTATTCAGAAATGTTCGTCCCTATTTTGAGACTTCTGATTATGTTACGGGAAATTTTGAGCATCCAGTTACTAAAACGGATGATTATGAAGAAGCGGATAAATTTATACACTTACAAACTTCTGCAGATAGTGTAAAGACAATGAAGAATTTAGGTTTTTCCGTTTTGAATCTAGCAAATAATCACACTATGGATTATTTAGAACCAGGCTTAAAGGACTCCATTGAAACCTTTAATGAGACAGACATGGATTTTGTAGGGGCAGGAAAAAACATTGAAGATGCAGGTGAAGCATCTTACCAGTCGATCAACGGTATTACGATTGCGACTTTAGGGTTTACGGATGCTTATGTAAAAGGCGCAAGAGCTACAAAAAATGACGGTGGCGTAGCAAACGCCGATCCAACAATCTTCATGCCTCTTATTTCAGAGGCTAAGAGAAATGCAGATCTTGTAGTCGTCCATATGCATTGGGGACAGGAATATGATGCTGAGGCAAGTCCTCGACAAGTTGGATTAGGTCATGCACTTTCAGATGCAGGAGCCGACATTGTGATCGGTCATCACCCTCATGTGCTTTCCACTGTTGAGAAGTATAATGACACTGTTATTTTTTATTCGTTAGGCAATTTTGTTTTTGACCAAGGCTGGTCCCGAACGCGTGATAGTGCTGTCGTTCAATATAAGCTTTCTAAGGATGGAATGGCAACCTTTGAAATCACGCCATTACGCATAAGAGAAGCAACACCTTCTCCTGTTAACAGCTGGTTATCTAGAGAAAAGATATTTAGACAATTAACAAAAGATACTGGTGAAAGTATAGTCTGGAAACGACAGGATGGAAAGCTATCATTTCAGGTTAATCATAAAAATGTAATTAAGGAATAGGAAAACTAAAAATGAAAATTAGGACAAAAATTTTTATTGCCGCAATTGTTTTTGGCGTGTTGCTTTTATGGTTCAATTTAAGCGATTTGAATAATAAACGAGAGCATACAAAAAAATACGAATCAAATAAAGGTTTTGAGTCCTCATTAAACTATGAAAAAACAGGGTCAATAGGAGTATCTGCTTCTCACCCCATTGCTGTTAGAGCGGGAATCGACATTCTAGAGCAGGGTGGTAATGCAGTTGATGCTGCTATTGCTGTTTCATTTGTATTGAATGTAGTAGAACCGTATGGCTCAGGAATGGGTGGCGGTGGTGGCATGTTAATCCAAAATGACGAGAAAAGTGATTTTATTAACTATCGGGAACGTGCTCCATCCCAATTTCTTACTACAAATAACAAAACAGCTATTCCTGGTTTTGTGAAAGGTATGGAAGCAGCTCACAAAAAATATGGTTCTCTTTCTTGGGAAGAACTTCTAGAACCTGCTGTAGATTTAGCTGAACTGGGTTTTAAATCAGATCAAGTGCTTTCAGAGCGATTATCGAATGCGAAATATCGTTTAGATTCATCTGATCTGTCTTCGTTTTTTCCAGATGGCCAGACGATCGAAGCGAATGAATTGGTTCAACAAAAAGAACTTGCTGATACCCTGAAAGTTATACAGAGTGAGGGTGCAGAGGGCTTTTATTCAGGTGAAGTTGGAAAAGAGCTTAGTAATTATTTAGGGATTAGCAACAAAGAACTTAACAGTTATTCTGTAAAGTTCCAAAAGCCAGTTCGAAGCAAAGTGGATGGGTATGAGATTGTTTCAGCACCTCCACCGTTTTCAGGTATCACCTTCATCCAAATGTTAAAGCTAGCTAACAAGTTTGAAATCACAGATTCAGAAGGCATGAGTGAATATATCCATTTATCTGGAGAAATACAAAAAGCAACTTACCATTCACGTTCGAATCATTTGAGTGATCCGTATTTTAATGAGGTCAACGAAAAGTACCTTTTATCAGCGTCATACATGAACAAACTCTCAGAAAATATAAACCGTGATAAGATCTCGGAGAAAATGGAGTTTGATGATGAAGAACATACAAGCACAACCCATTTTGTAATAATGGACAAGAAGGGAACTATCGTTTCAGCTACAAATACCCTTAGTAACTTTTTTGGAACAGGAAAAGTAATAAAAGGATTCTTCTTAAATAATCAAATGGATAATTTTAGTGCTCAAGAGCTATCAGCAAATTACTATTCACAAGGAAAGCAATCTAGAAGCTATACAACCCCGTCCATTATAAAAAACAAGGAACTTACGATAGGGATAGGTTCTCCTGGCGGCAGTAGAATTCCTATGGCTCTGTTTCTAGCATTGAATGAGTTTAAATCTAAAGACGTTACACTTCAAGATGCTGTAGATCATTCAAGATTTTATTTTGACGAAGACAAGATATTTGCAGAGTCCTCTTTTCCGAACAGTACTGAAAAAAGATTAAAGAAGCTAGGCTATTCCATTGATTATGATCAAAATAATACCTTCTATGGAGGTATTCAAGCGCTAGTCATTGATAAACAGCACGATAAAATCTACGGTGTTGCAGATAAGCGTCGTAATGGGAGTTGGATGGTTAAATGAAAACAGTAAAAAAGTTAATGGGCTTTATACTGCCAGTGGTTATTATTCTTGGATTGCTACAGATCATGACAACGTTTAAAAGAAGTGAAGTTCTAAGTGCAGAAGAAAAAAAAGTGATTGATGGATTTGAAAATCTATCAGAGGACCTTGAATTAAATTATACAAAGGTAATAGGTAACAAAGTAAGAGTTTTTAATTCGAATGGGGAAATTCTTTTTCAAACATCACTAAACGATTGGAACAAAAAGCTTGTATCCTATCAAAAGAAATTCAATCTAGAAACAGTAGAAAAAGACGGCTAAAATAGTCGTCTTTTTTAATTTTAGCATATTTAGTTAGAACACTTAATGTAATAGACGTAACGGTCGATAAAAGCTATAACACTCATAAAGGAAAGAGGAAAAAAGATGAGGTTTAAGGCAAATCGTTTATTGGCGATAATCGGATGTTGCTTACTGGCTATCGTTCCGTTATATCCTATCGATCACAATTTAAGTGTTGATGCTATGGAGAAAGAAGATGTATTAAATCGTTCGCTCAAATTGCTTGGTACACCTTATAAAATGGGGGGAGAAGATCCAAGTGGTTTTGATAGTTCCGGGTTCATACAATATGTTTTTAAAGACACTCATGATCTTTTGCTGCCTAGGACAATTTCTGAACAAAATAGGGTGGGAACTCTCGTTTCAAAAAAGGATTTAAAACGAGGTGATGTAGTATTCTTTAGCAGAGAGAATACTAAAGATTTGGCTACTCATGCTGGCATCTATATGGGTTCTAATTTATTTATCAATGCCCAATCAAAAAAAGGAGTAATAATTAGTAATTTGAATGATCCTTATTGGCAGAAGAGTTTTAAAGAAGGAAGACGTATTGCGTTAGCTTCAAAAAACATCAATACCCTATCTGTAGCACAAGAGTCTCTGGACTATTTAGGATTTCCTTATAAAAGTGGAGGAGACACTGTAAAAGGGTTTGATAGCTCTGGTTTTGTACAGTATGTTTTCGAAAACTCGATGTATTTTAACATTCCAAGAACCATTGAGAAGCAGTGGAGGTTAGGTAAGACAGTCATCGAAGAACAGGTAAAGGTAGGAGACTTATTATACTTTTATAATGATAATAAAGATAAGATCTCACATGTAGGCTTATACCTCGGCAACGATCAATTTATCTCTTCTACGGTTTCAAATGGCGTTGTGATATCTTATTGGAAAAAAAGCGACTATTGGAGAAGTAAATATGCAGGCGCACGCCGATTCCAAATTACAAATTCCAATGTTCCTACAATTGAAGAAGCGAAAAAATATTTGGGCACTCCCTATATCTTTGGAGGAGAAACGGAAGCTGGATTTGATTGTTCAGGATTAGTAAAGTTTGTCCACGATCATTTGACTAGTATGAATTTACCGCGTACGGCAGAAAAACAGTGGTCTGTCGGATCAGAAATTACAATAGATCAAATAAAGCCTGGAGACATTGTTTTTTTCAGCAACACATATAAAAAAGGAATTTCTCATAACGGCATATATATTGGAGAAAATCAGTTTTTACATGCAAATCGATCAAAAAATGTAGTTGTCTCTTATTTAGAGGATACTTATTGGAAAGGTAAATTAACAGGTGTTAAGAGGTTTAGTAAGTAAAGGCATTTATAAAGACTAGTCGGAAATGCGACTAGTCTCTTTTTTTGATTGAATGTAGAAGTACTCTTCACTAGTAGACAGTCCTACTTCACACTTCTCTTCAAATAACTCTCAAACAAAAGGTCGATCAACAGCATCAACGTTGATCTTGCTGTAATATCATAGCCTGCGAACTTCACCCGGCCGACAGTCATGCTCAGGTTCGTCTTCACCATCTTGCCTAAAGTAGAGTCGGATGCGTTCGTGATCGCTGCTGTATCAACGACTTTATACGAAAGCTTCTCGGCTGCTTGCACAAGTGTTTTCGTTTCGCCGCTTGACGAGATAAAGAACACGAGGTCGTTCGGTTCCACCATATTCGGTAAAAGGTCAATCATGTGTGACTCGTATGTATAATGAGTCTGTTTGTTTGTCTGCATGAGCAATTTGCTGAAGTACTCTGCCATCATTTTTGATAGACCTACACCAACCACCATCACACGCTTTGCGTTAACGATTTTCTCACTCAATTTTTCGAGCTCCGTTTTTTGAATCGTTTCAAACGCGGAGACAAATTCTTCTTTATAGCGCTCAACCGGATTATCCCTCAACATCACATGCTGATTTTCAATCGTTTTTAAAATGTATTTCAGTTCCGAAAAGCCTTCAAGTCCGAGCTTATGGGACATGCGTACGATCGTTGTTGTACTCACGTTATTTACTTTGGCGATCTCGGTCAACGAATGCGTTTTTGCTTCATCTATATGGTTGTCTATGTAATACAGTACTTGTTTTTCAGTCGGTGTAAGTTCAGCTAACTTGCTGCTGAACTGATCTAGAAACTTCCCCATCGTTAACTTCCTCATTTCCGTACGATTCTTTCTTTTAGTATAGCCCATTTTTCATTCTGTACAAATGTACGGACTCTGTACAAAGATAACGCTTACTTTCATGTTACAAATAGAGTATAGAAAGTTGGAAGTGCTTTCATACTAGGGGAGATTGGAGTGAACGTCATGGAACTAAGAAACATGACCCATCCGAATTTAGTGTTGTTTGATGTGGATGCTCAAAATAAAGAGCAAGTTATTCGGCAGCTAATTTCAATGATTAAAGTACAAAATTATATAGAATCTGAAGAAGCTTTATTGGAAGCGGTGTTAAAACGTGAGGAGCAGTCTCCGACAGGCATGGAGAAAGGGCTAGCGATTCCGCACGGAAAATCGGCAACGGTAAAACAAGCCGTCTTTGCGGTAGCTCGTCTCAAAACACCACTCGCAGATTGGGAAAGTATCGATCCGAACAATAAAGTTCAGCTCGTATTCTTGATCGCTATTCCTGAAAGTGAAGCCGGAACGACGCATTTAAAAGTATTGTCTACACTAAGCACAAATTTGATGCGTGACGGTTACTTGGAAGGTTTGATGTCAGCGGGAACAACAGAGGAATTTTTAAACAGGCTAGATGTTGAAAAGAAGACGGAAGTTACGACTGAAAAAGAGTTCACGAAGACGGTTGTTGCTGTTACAGCTTGTGCAACAGGTATCGCGCATACGTACATGGCAGCTGAAGCGTTAGAAAAAGCAGGACGTGAGCTAGGTGTTTCTGTACTCGTTGAAAAGCAAGGTGCGAGCGGAATTGAAGATGAGTTATCAGCTGAGGTTATAAAAAACGCGGATGCTGTCATCTTCGCAACGGATATTGCACCAAAGCAAAAAGACCGTTTTGCAGGTAAATCGTATGTGCAGACGCGAGTAGCTGAACCGTTACGAAAAGGGAAGGAAATGATTCAAAAAGCGCTGAATAACCCTGATGGTGTTGTTGAAGCGGAGGAAGAAGAATCATCTACTTCACAATCAAGTGGCGGAGGCGGATTCTTTAAAGATATGGTCCAAGCGGTAATGACAGGGATCTCTTACATGATTCCGGTTATCGTAGCAGGTGGATTGATGATGGGGATCGCAAAGCTCGGTGCGATGCCGTTCGGACTTGTAAACGAACTTGCTGATCCGAAGTACGCTACACATTCAAACGAGCTATTTGTTATTCTGCACCACCTCGATAAGTTTGGAGCACTCATATTCAAATTCATGTATCCGATATTTGCCGCGTTCGTCGCGTATTCACTGGCTGACCGCGTTGGTCTTGTAGCTGGATTTATCGGAGGAGCTTTTGCAGGCGGACTTCATTACACGTTCTGGAACAATCCGGAAGGCATTCCGTCTGGATTTTTAGGAGCATTGATCCTTGGTCTTGCAGCAGGTTACATCGCTCGTTTCTTGAATCGAAAAATTCAATTGAACAAAAACTTAGCTGCGATGAAGCCGATGTTTCTCATCCCAGCGATCTCTGTACTATCGATCTTTTTCTTGAACTTTTATATTGTAGACCCTGTGTTTGGCGGTCTGAACGTTGTGTTACGCAACTGGATCGAGTCTGCACAAGGAACGGGTGACGTTGTGCTTGCATCGATCATCGCTTCTGCAACTGCTTTTGACTTAGGTGGACCGATCAATAAAGCAGCTGGTGCAATCGCGATCGGACTTGCCGCTGATGAAGTGTATCCGTTAACAGCTCGCGTTCTAGCGATCGTTATTCCACCGATCGGCCTTGGAATCGCTGTTGTCATTGATAAATATATCGTCGGTCGCCGTGTATTCCCAGCAGACCTTCGTGTAGCAGGAAATACTTCGTTGTTATTAGGATTCCTTGCAATTTCTGAAGGTGCGATACCGTTCATGCTTCGTAACCCGTTGATCACGATACCGATCAACATTATCGGTGCGATCCTTGGCGCAAGTACGGCTGTCTTGCTTGGAGCTGTTCAATGGCTTCCGCTTCCGGCAGTCTGGGGCTGGCCGCTCGTTGAGAACCTTTGGGCTTACTTGCTCGGACTCGTTGTCGGCGCAGCATTCATCGCATTCTCCAACATCTTTATCCGCTTTGCGATTTTAAAGAAAAAAGAGAGACAAGCGTAAGAAGATTTTAAAGTATGTGCCTCTTTGACTAGGTTGATTGGAGCGCAAGGTGCGAGACTCCTGGGGGATAAGCGGGACAGGTGAGACACCTAACAGCGCAGAGCGCTAGGTGGCTCACCGCACGCCCCCCGGAAAGCGAGCATCCTGGAGCGGAAATCAACTACTTTCGGAGAGCGACAGTGAAAATACAAAAAAGAAAAGGGGCGCATCTTGTTAAAAAGGTGACCCCTCTTTCTATTAAACGTGAGCAACTCGGGAGGGGAAACAGCATGAAACAGAAACAAAAAAAGGTATACGTCGTACCGCATTCGCATTGGGATCGCGAGTGGTACTTTACTATAGAAGATTCAAACCTACTACTCGTAGAAAACATGGACCGATTGATGGATGTTATGGAGAAAGACCCTGAGTATACAGGTTATGTATTTGACGCGCAGAGCTCGATCATTGATGAGTATCTAAAGATTCGTCCAGAAGAAAAAGAACGGTTAAGCCGTTTGATCGCCGATAAGCGTATTTTCGTAGGACCTTGGTACACACAAGCAGATTCACTACTTGTTAACCGAGAGTCATTGATCCGCAACTTAATGTACGGAACGCGAATCGCTGAAAAGATGGGTCACTCCCTGAACGTTGGTTATCTGCCTGATATCTTTGGTCAAAACACGTACCTTCCGTCTATGTTCAGAGAATTTGATATTGATTACAGCGTGTTACAGCGTGGAATCTATACCGATCAGTTGAACGGTGATCTGAACTTCACGTGGCAATCCCCAGACGGCGAGAGCGTGAAGGCAAACAATATCTACTTCGGCTACGGTCCAGGAAAATTTTTATCTGATGATCCTCAGTACATGGAAGAACGATTGCTCCCGATTTTAGAAAAAATAGCTGATCTGAACGCGAGCACGGATAACTTGTTGTTGCCAGCCGGTGGTGACCAAGTGCTCGTGCGTGAGCATTTTCCTGAAACGGTAAAAAAGCTGAACGAAAAAGATGACAAACACGAATATGTGCTATCTGACTATGAAACGTTCATGAAGGATACGTGGCAAGAAGGAGATTTTAAGAACGTGATCGAAGGTGAGCTGATCGCGACTCAAAAATCTCGTATCCATAATACGATTCGGTCTCAGCGTTATGACATCAAAAAGCTGAATGATCTGGCTGAAGAAAAAGTCATTTATGAACTTGAACCATTAGCGAGTTTTGCAAGTACGCTAGGTTTTAAATATCCGCAACGATGGCTGGATGAGATGTGGAAGATGCTTTTCGATGTTCACGCTCATGACAGCATTGGTGGTTGTAATTCTGATGACACGAACCAAGAAATCGTGAATCGTCTTACGAAAGTTATACGAATTGCTGACGGCTGTTTGAATCTATTAAAAAAACAGATATCAGAAGCTGTGAGCCGTAAGCTAGGCAAAGATTCGATCTTTGTGATGTTCCATCTGCTGCCTAAAGCGTTTGAAGGCTCGCAAAAAGTCGTTCTTTTTACAAAAGAAAAAGGGTTCGGTGTTCGTGACCTAGATGGAAATCCTGTTTTGTTCGACGTATTGAATCAGGAATATATCTCAGGTGGAAAGACGATCGTCGTAACGGCGGATGGCGAGAAAGAAGTAGAAGCGCCAGGTTATTACAGAAACGAAGTGCTCTTACAGAATGTGAAACTTCCGTCCATGGGCTATGAAACATTTGAAGTAGTGGAAGATGAAGTGATCGAACATGTAGCTCCGAAAGTTGAAGATAAACGAGCGATACAGAATGAGAACTTCCGCATTTTTGAGGAAGATGGCAGACTGCATTTAACGGTGAAAGCATTGAACAAGACGATCTCAGATTTTGTGAAGTTCGAAAATGTTGCGGATGCGGGCGATTCATATGATTTCTCTCCACTTGCAGGAGACTCTCCGATTTATTCCCGAGAGATCGAATCTGTTTATGTTGAGGGAAGTGAAGCTGTAGAATTCATGGAGGTCGTGCATCTGTTGCAGGTGTCGAAAGACTTGGAAGAACGAAAAGTTGGAGACGCAACTGGGAATTTAGCCATTGTAACCCGATTTGAACTACGCAGTGGTGAGGACTTTATCCGGGTTACACATGACATTGAAAACGAAGTAAAAGATCACCGTGTTCGCGTGTTGCTGCAAACTTCTGTTGAAGCACCAGATTACTCGTTCGGTGATCAAGGTTTCAGCTTGATTCAGCGCCCGACCGTTAATCCGTACATGGAGAACTGGAAAAAAGAAAAGTTCGCTGAAGCACCAGTGCCGATCTATCCGCTTGAAAATCTAGCAGGTGTAACGAACGGAGAGCTAACTTCTGCTGTTATCACGAAAGGCATCAAAGAGTATGAGTTGATCAAAGAAACGGGGCAACTCGCTTTAACGCTGTTCCGAAGTGTTGGGCTGCTTGGTCGTGACAACTTAGCTTGGAGACCTGGCCGCGCGTCAGGTATCAACAACAAAGTCGTTTACACGCCAGATGCCCAAATGCAGACGAAAATGTCGTTTGAGTACGCAATTACGGTCACAGAAGGTCATGATGTTAAA
Organism: Fictibacillus sp. 7GRE50; assembly: GCF_015903875.1. Lineage (NCBI taxonomy): Bacteria > Bacillati > Bacillota > Bacilli > Caryophanales > Fictibacillaceae > Fictibacillus > Fictibacillus sp. 7GRE50. The sequence continues at coordinate 927,776 of NZ_JACZDW010000001.1, read as the reverse complement.
CAGTTGTTTAACACGGTGGATAATTATCGTGGACACAGTGTGAGTTATCAAAAGCAAGCGTTGAACACGTTTGAAGAGAGACTCGACCGTTTTGAAATTCCTTATCCAGTGGATATTTTACCTGCGAGATTCAGCTTGTTTGAGACAGAAGGTGACCTGTTCCTAAGCACGATGAAAAAAGCGCATGACGATGATTCGGTCGTCTTACGTTTGTTTAACCCGAGTGAGGTAGAACAGACAGTCTTATTAAGAAGCGAACACATCCAGTCTGTTGCACAAACAAAACTGAACGAAAAAAATGTGATCGACGTGAAAGACGAAGTGACGGTTCGAGCAAAAGGATATGTCACACTAAAGCTTCGTATGAAGGAGAATGTGTAATGAGTTTTCCAAAAAAAGTTGAGAATTTGTTAAAAACGATCTATGGCGAAGAATTTTCATCTACCTATAAAGATGAAATCATAAAGCTTGTTGATGGGTGGAAAGAGAAGAAGTGGAGCGAGACAGCTCCACTTTCTGAAAAAAATGTGTATCTGATCACGTACGGCGACATCATCAAAGAAGAAGGGGAGCCGACGTTAAAAACGCTGAACAAGTTCATTAACGAATACGCGGCAGATGAGATTACGGATGTACATTTGTTACCGATGTTTCCGTATACGTCTGACGATGGTTTTTCGGTCGTTGATTATCGTGAGATCCACCCTGAACTGGGGGAATGGTCGGATATTGAACGATTCTCAAGCGATTACCGTTTAATGTTTGATTTTGTGGCGAACCATATGTCGAAGTCGAGCAAGTGGTTTCAAGGCTATCTGAAGGATGAAGCAGAATATGCGAACTATTTTACCCCGAAAGAAGAAGGTTTCGATGCTTCAAACGTCGTGCGTCCTCGCACCTCTCCGCTATTTCACGAGTACGAAGGTGGAAAGACAGCGTGGACAACATTTTCTGAAGATCAGGTGGATGTGAACTTTAAGCATTTTCCTGCGTTGCTGGAGATGACGGATATTTTACTGAATTACGCGAACCGCGGTGGGACAAGCATTCGCCTAGACGCGATCGGTTTCATGTGGAAAGAATCGGGTACGACATGTATTCATCTTCCTCAAACACATGCCATCATCCAGTTGTGGCGTGAGATTTTAGAAGAGTTGAAGTTAAACACGCTCTTGATCACAGAGACGAATGTTCCGCATAAAGAGAATATCAGCTATTTTGGTGACGGAAACAATGAAGCACATATGGTGTACCAATTTTCGCTGCCGCCGCTCGTATTGCACACGTTAACGACTCATGATGCGAGTAAGCTGACGGGTTGGGCGAAGTCGATTGAAAAGGTGTCTGATTCGGCTACGTACTTTAACTTTTTAGCGAGTCATGACGGTATCGGCATGCGTCCAACAGAAGGAATTTTAACAGAAGATGAGCGTTCCTCATTGGCTAAGAAAGTACTAAGTAACGGCGGTCGTGTTTCGTATAAAAGTAACCCAGACGGAACGGAATCTCCTTACGAGCTGAACATCAATTACATGGATGCGCTCATCAACAAAGACGAAGATACGAGTGAAGATATGCAAGTGCAAAAAATGCTTGCGGCACATTCCGTTTTGTTCTCCGTGATGGGTGTTCCAGCCGTCTATTATCATTCGCTGTTAGGGTCTGAAAACGATTATGAAGGATTGGAGTCGTCAGGAATCAACCGTCGAATCAATCGCCAAAAGTTTCAATACGATGAGTTGGTAGCTGATTTGGAAACATCTACTCGACGTCAAAAAGTGTTTACGGGGTTGAAGCGGTTGATTCGAACGCGTCAGCAGGAAACGGCGTTCTCGCCATTCGCTTCACAGTCGATTGTAGATCTTGGGAAGCAGGTATTCTCACTGATTCGAAGAAATGAAGAAACAGGTGATACGGTGCTGTTCGTGATGAATACATCGAACAAACTGGTGGATGTAGAACTTCCTTTCGGCGGGCAAGACTTGTGGAGCGGAACTTCAGTTGAAGGAACCGTTGAACTTGTTCCGTACCAGTTTATGTGGATTAAAAAATAAAGTAGGTGGACACGGATGAAGATTGTCATTGCTCCTGATTCATTTAAAGAAAGTATGACAGCGGCTGAGGTCTGTAGAGCAGTGGAAACTGGTTTCAAAAGTACGTTTCCCCAAGCAGAATATGTGCACGTTCCTGTTGGCGACGGTGGAGAAGGAACCGTTACATCGGTTGTTGATGCGACAGGCGGCGAGATGGTCGAAGTCCAGGCAACAGGTCCGCTCGGTGAAAAAGTAGATGCATTTTACGGAGTGACAGGTGACGGGAAGACGGCAGTAATCGAGATGGCTGCCGCTTCCGGTCTTCATCTTGTTCCGAGAGAGAAGCGGAATCCTTGTGTGACAACAACACGTGGAACAGGTGAACTGATTCTGGATGCTTTGAATCGAGGAGTGGAGCGGATCGTGCTCGGTCTTGGTGGATCTGCAACAAACGATGGCGGTGCTGGAATGGCATCTGCACTCGGTGTTAAGTTTTTGAATGTGAACGGCGATGAGTTGAGTGCTGGGGGTGAAGCGCTTCGTGAACTGTTGACCATTGATGCTTCTGGACTAGATACTAGACTGCAGTCAGTGAAGATAGATGTGGCGTGTGATGTAACAAATCCGTTAACGGGACCGCACGGGGCATCGGCTGTTTTTGGACCGCAAAAAGGTGCGACGCCAGATATGGTTGGCATTTTAGATGAAAGTTTAAAACGATACGCTGAAGTAGTGGAGCGAAATCTTGGTGTTGCAGTAGATGAGTTACCAGGCGCTGGCGCTGCTGGAGGCCTTGGTGCAGGAGTTGTAGCGCTTTTAGATGGAAAGCTGCAGAGCGGAATTGATCTTGTGCTTGATGTAATTCATTTTGAAGATAGGGTTCGTGATGCGGATCTCGTCATTGTTGGAGAAGGACGGATCGATTCTCAAACCATTCATGGCAAAGCGCCAGTTGGTGTAGCGAAACGAGCGAAGACTGTTGTGGACGGTGTACCCGTTGTTGCGATTGCTGGCAGCATAGGTCCTGATTATGAAGCGGTGTATGATCACGGAATTGATGCTGTTTTTAGCGTAGTGAACAGTGTGGTGACGTTAGAGGAAGCATTGCTACACGGAGCGACTAATGTGGAAAAAACAGCGGAAAATATAGCGCGTGTTATAAAGTATGTTAAATAAAGAGGCATGGAATCTCCATGCCTCTCTCTTATTTATGATTTCTAGTTGTAACTAATCGCTTGTTTACCCATCTGTTCCCAAGCGGCAACGAAGTTTGTTCGATTGATCTTACGGTTTTTCTCGTTCGTCAAAGGATCGTTGAAGTAGATATATTGACTGTCATAACCTGTAACGAGTACAGAGTGTTCTCTATACGTGATTTTGACGGGTCCTTGTTCCGTATAAAAAGTTTGAAACTGAGAAGAAGGAAGTTTAGTGAACCACGTATTAGCGATTACCCAAACAGGTTTCTTTTTATCAAGCTGGTTTGTAACACTTGTAAAAGGTTTTCCAGTTAAGTTTACAACCCGATTACCTAGATACTGCCTTGTCAACGTGTCGATCGGTTTTTGATATACGCCATAACCAGGTTTGCTTTTGTCATACATATCGCCGACAAAGCCTACGTTTGGATTACCAAAATACACTTTTCCGTCTACCTTGCGATAAGGCGTTGGATCTTTTACAACTTGTTTTGCAAGTGTCATCTTGTCTACTTTTACACCAGCATAATTTAACAGCATGGCTAAACTCGTAACTTCACAACCTCTTGGAAGCTCTGGCAATTGAGAAACGAGAGGTGCATTCAATAACACTTTAGTAGGAACAGTTGTTTTAACAAGCCAACTCGCGATCCAACCTGTTCGATTATCAGGTAACGTAATGCGATACCAGAGCTCGTTTCTAGAATTCGTAAACTGTTCAAAAGCGACTACTTTTGTTCCATTCTTAAGCTGAGTGACTATCTTATAGTCTGTACTCGCACCTGAACGGATATTGGCAACGTCCACATTCACATAAAGAGTTTTACTAACTTTAGTAGCAGCAGAAACGTTTATTCCTGAAAAATATGTAGAAATACTAAGCAATAAACAAACAACAAGTAAACTTTTTAAAATCCCCTTCATTTTTCCCCTCCATCATTTAATTTTTGGCACTCTTAAACTCTATTAAATGACAGAATTTTCAGCAATGGGCAATCTTCTTTATTTTATTAACATAATAACCATTACTTAGAAAAACGACGGGAGATATGGCATAGACCATATTGTGCATATAAAACTTTTGGTAAACTACTGATTAATAAATCGTTTTACAAAGTGTTTAAACTTATCGTACAGTTGGTGTAAATTAAACAACTGTTTAAAAAGTGGGAGGTCATTTCATGAGTATTATTGATATTAACTGTGATATGGGCGAGAGTTTTGGCGCTTACAAACTCGGAACAGACGAAGAGATTTTAAAATACATAACATCAGCCAACATCGCATGTGGTTTTCATGCGGGAGATCCTGCGACGATGATGAAAACAGTAAAATTAGCGCTAGAGCATGGCGTTGGAATCGGTGTTCATCCGGGGTTGCCTGATCTGGCTGGATTCGGCCGCCGAAACATCGATATCTCTCCACAGGAAGCATATGAGATGGTGGTTTATCAGATCGGTTCGTTGTGGGGATTTGTACAGGCTGAAGGCGGAACGATTCAACACGTGAAACCGCATGGTGCGCTCTATAACATGGCGGCGGTGAATCGTGAACTGTCTGAAGCGATTGCCGAAGCCGTTTACAAAGTGAATCCTGAGCTTATTTTATTTGGACTTGCAGGGAGTGAGCTCGTTCAAGCAGGTGAAAAGGTTGGGCTGCGCACAGCATCTGAAGTTTTCGCCGATCGTACGTATCAGCAAGATCGCACGCTTACTTCACGCAAATTGCCACATGCTGTGATTACGGATGATGATGCGGCTGTCGCACAAGTGATTCGTATGGCTAAAGAAGGAAAAGTGATGACGCAGCAAGATGTTGATGTCGATATTAAGGCAGATACAGTTTGCATCCACGGTGATGGTGCGCATGCACTGAGTTTTGCGAAGAAAATCAGACAAACGTTAGAGGATTCTGGAATCTCTGTACGTAAAATCGGAGAAAGTATTTAAATTAGACTGCAGCAAGCTCAAAGGAACGCACCTTTGAGCTCTTTTTAATGTGTGGTAGGTTGGTTCGTGTGGTTAGGAGTGGTTTTCAGGTGGAGTGGAGAGAAAATGAGCGGTGAAAAATGAAGGCTCACAGGTGGAAGCTCTCACTTTACAGGTGGAACGACGGACTTTACAGGCGAACGTGTAACAAATATAGAAACACGTACCGTAAAACCCCTCTCTATGTCATAATAAATCTGGAAACTTCTACTAAAGAAAGGAAGCATCACACCTATGATTTGGATTCTTTACCTTATCTTTTTTATTCTATCATTGACACTCTCAATACTTGGTGCATCAACATGGATGTTCATCACGCTGCTACTATTTTTTGTAGCAGGCTCTTTTCTAACTCTTCTCTATCCGTTAATGTGGCAAAAAGATGCTGAACAAGTAAAGAAGTACTTACGAAAATCAAAGCAGCCGTACCACCGCTTTTTATATGCATTTTTATATGAAGAAGAAAGTGAGGCTGAAACGAAGCTCACGAAAATCAAACAAGCTCAGGCGAGAAAATATGCTGAGATCATGCTTTTCACACAGCAAGAAAGATGGGCAGATGTAAAGGAGCTTTTACAGACCATGAAAAAAAGTGATCTCACTCTCTATTATTCTGCAATCGTCGCGATGGAAGAAGGCAGACAAGACGAATACGAGAATTACAAGAAAAAATTGAAAGACCGCGATTATGTGACATGGTTAACAGTTGAAGAGCATCGACGTAACGGCAACAGAGACGAGGCGTTCGCTATTCTCGATAAACAAATAAGTACCTTAGGTGGACTAAAATTACTATCCGCCCTTCACTATAAAAAGAAGCTACTACATACAGCGTAAACGTCAAAAACTAGAACTCCATTACAAGGAAATCTAGTTTTTTCTTTTTCCAGCACATTCCACGCGTCTTCGAGCTACCTTTATCCGACAAATAACAGTATAATTAGGCATAAAAACATTTTTTGTAAAAAGGCAGGAATATAGGGGATGAATAATTTTAGATTCGGTATTCGCCAGAAAATCATTACTGGCTACATTGTCATCATTGTCTGTTTAATTGCTGCTATTCTTGCGGTGACCAACCAGCTGGATAACATGAAGAGTGAGAGGAACTTTATCATCCAGCATGATATTGCGGTCAGGGACCTTACGAGTCAGATTGAAAAAGATTTGCTAACAATGGAGACGAACAAAAGGGGTTATCTGATCACAGGAGATGAGAGCTATCTTCAGTCTTATGATGAAGCTCGTTCAAAATGGACGAAGGACTTCAACACGCTGAACGAACTTCTCTCTGATAATCCGAATCAGCAAAAAAACGCTGCAACGATTAACGAAAACATTAAAGAATGGATCGCAGTTGCTGGAGATCCGCCTATTAAAATGAAGCAGCAGAACGATACGGCGGGTATCACGGAATTCTTCAGACTAGATCCAGGGAAAGAAAAGACAGCACAAGTGCTTCAGCAATTCGATTCTTTTCGAACAAAAGAAAAAGTACTTACTGAACAACGCGCGGATGATCTGAACGACCAGAATCGATACTTAGAGATCGGTCTTTTTAGTTTGCTAGGATTCGTTGTTATCGCATCCATTACGCTTGCTTATATTATTTCCGGTTCGATCATTAAGACGATCAAAGCGGTAGTCGAGACGATTCGTGCCATGACGTCAGGCGGAAACTTGAGCAGCCGTATTCATGTGAAATCAAATGATGAGATCCGAGATTTAGGAGAAGCAACGAACGAACTGTTGAACTCTTTTGAAGAACGCGACTGGCTACAACGAAGTGTCACGGATGTTGTGAGCAAGAACCAAGGCGTTTCATCGCTTGAAACGCTAGCGGAGATATTCCTTTCTGCTACAGCACAGATCACGGAATCGTCGTACGGTGCCTTTTATATTAAAGAAGGTAAAGACGAGAACATTCGCTTTGTTAAAAAAGGAGCATTCGCGGACACGGATGCTGATGTAGGACGAGCTAGCTTTAAGTTAGGACAAGGTCTTATCGGGCAATGTGCACTCGAAAAACGAGTTCAAGTGATCGAAAAGATCGATGGAAACTATACGCTCATTTCTTCTGGACTTGGTGAAACAAAACCGAACAGCATTTTGATCGCGCCGATCGTGCACGAAGATGAAATCGTGGCAGTGATTGAGCTAGCGAGCCTAACGACCTACAGCAAGCAGCACATTGCATTTATTGAAAAAGTACTTGAAACATTCGGACTTACGATCAACCGAGTGATCGACCGAATGGAGATTGCAAGACTTCTATCTGAATCACAAGCGATGACAGAAGAACTGCAGGCGCAATCTGAAGAGCTTCAAACGCAATCTGAAGAATTGCAGATGCAATCAGAAGAACTGCAGATGATCAACGAGCAGCTGGAATCTCGATCACAAGATGCTGAGGAAAAATCGAAGGCACTTGAAATCGCGAAAAAGGACCTTGAAGATAAGGCGAAGCAGTTAGAAACAGGGTCTAAATACAAATCAGAGTTTTTGGCGAACATGTCTCATGAACTGAGAACTCCGCTTAACAGTATCTTGATTCTTTCCGAGATGCTTGCTGAAAATGGCAACCAATCACTTTCTGACGAAGAGTTAGAATTCGCTCGAGTGATCCATTCATCCGGACAAGATCTTCTGAATCTGATCAATGATATTCTAGATCTTTCGAAGGTAGAAGCAGGTAAACTGGAGATCATGCTTAGTGAGGTGAACCTCAGTGAGTTCCCGGCTAACCTGGAAAGAAACTTTACGCATATCGCGGATCAAAAGAATCTTAACTTTACGATCAACATGGCTCCTGACGTCCCACCACTGCTACAGACAGACGAAAAACGTTTTCAGCAGATCGTCAAGAACCTGCTGTCCAACGCGTTTAAGTTTACGGAAAAAGGGTCAGTATCTGTTAGCGTGAAAAAGGTTGAGACAGATGTGATCTACAACGGTGTTGATTATTGGTTAGAAGTGGCGATCAAGGATACTGGAATCGGTATACCGAAAGAGAAACACGCACTCATTTTCCAAGCTTTCCAGCAAGGGGATGGTGCAACGATTCGTAAGTTTGGAGGCACAGGTCTTGGGTTATCCATCAGCAGTGAGTTTGCGAAGCTTTTAGGCGGAAGACTGCAGCTGCAAAGTGAAGAAGGAAAAGGAAGTACCTTTAAACTTCTTATTCCAAGTATCTCTGATGAAAAAGTTTCTGTTCAAACGTTCCTTGGAGCATCAGCTGAAGTGGCGACTGCACTTGAGCAATCTAGCAACCCGGTAGCAGTGGCAGAAGCACCAATAACAGCTAAAATTGTACCTGCAGAACCTGAGGCAGAACAACCATCGATCTCTGCTGATGAAGAGAACGTATTTTATGGTAAAACGGTGTTGATCACAGATGACGATAACCGAAATATCTTTGCGTTAAAAACAGCTCTAGAACAAAAAGGAATGAATATTCTGATCGCCAATAACGGCATGGAGTGTCTAGACGTTCTTGATGCGAACAAGAATATAGATCTGATTTTGATGGATATCATGATGCCAGAGATGGACGGCTATGAAACGATGCAGCGCATTCGCGGAACAGGTGACCACAAGGACTTGCCAATCATTGCGTTAACGGCAAAAGCGATGAAGAACGACCGTGAAAAGTGTCTTGAAGCAGGGGCGTCTGATTATATCAGCAAACCGCTGAAGCTCGAACAGCTCTTTTCTGTGATGCACGTTTGGATGACAAAGTGAGGATCGACCACTGATGAATGATTTCTTATGGAACAACGATGACAACCAGGAAAATAGCATAACGGAAACACTCGAGATGGATCTGTTGTTAGAGGGATTGTACCGCGTATCTGGATTTGATTTTCGCCAGTATATGCGGTCCTCCATCCATAGACGTGTCCACAACCGCATGCAGCTCGAACAGATTCCAACGATTACGGGCGTGCTGGAAAAAGTTCTGCATGAACCAGCTTTCATGACGACGCTGCTCAATGACTTTTCGATTAACGTAACGGAGATGTTTCGTAACCCGGAGTTCTTTCGTGCATTTCGCCAAAAGGTGATTCCCGAGTTGAGAGATTTACAGGAGATCCGTATTTGGCATGCAGGATGTGCCACGGGTGAAGAAGTATATTCGATGGCGATTTTGATGGAAGAAGAAGGCTTAAGTCATAAGACGAAATTTTATGCGACAGACATGAACGAACCAGTGCTGAACAAAGCGCGTACAGGTATTCTGCCGCTGAGCAAGATGAGGACGTACACGAAGAACTATATGGCGGCTGGAGGGACTCAAGCATTTTCTGAGTACTATACGACAGACGGCCACTTTGCTTATTTAAAACCTTCGTTGTTAAAGCAGATCAGCTTTCTGCAGCATAATCTTGTGACAGATCATTCGTTCAATGAATTTCACGTTATTCTTTGCCGAAATGTCTTGATCTACTTTACGGCTGCTCTGCAAAATCAAGTGCATGAGCTGTTTTACGATAGCCTCAGCCCGAATGGTTTCCTTGGACTTGGTGATAAAGAATCCATTCAATTTGCGGACTGTGCGGATAAGTACGCTGATTTTGCCGAACAAGTAAAAATCTATCAAAAAAAATAAAGCAGGATGAAGGGGTGTGAAAACCTCTTCAATCCTGCTTTTTTTATTTGGCTTGAATCATCATGATACACATGTCATCGCTCTGACCTTTTTGCTGTTCTTCTGGCATAACAAGATGAATCGGCGAGCGAATGTTGCTCCATTTTTCCGAAGCCACGTACTTCAGCTTCTCTAGCATCAATTCTTCGTCGTCACCAGCTTCTAGCACACCATCCGTAAATAGCAGCATCTGAATATTATCTTCATAATGAATTACAGACTTCTTCACCTCGATCTGCTCAAAGAAGCCTACAGCAAAACAGCTGCGTTCAATGGATTGAAGCGAATGATCAACGAGCACATAGCCTTCTGGATGCCCGGCATTCACGTATTCGACCGTCTTTTTCTCCGTATCGATCAAAAGATAGATGCCTGTGAAATAGTAGTTATAATCGTTCTTCGGATTATGAAGAAGCGCCATGTAACGGTTCAATTCTTTGATCACGAGCTCCGGATCTTTAAGTTCTTTAATGCTATCCCGCATAACAGAAGAGATGAACATGCAAACAAGAGAAGAGGAAATTCCGTGCCCCATCATATCAAGCAAGATGATGCCATAACGATGGTCATCGAACTTATGCCAATAATACATATCGCCCGCGAGCTTAAAGGAAGGCAGGTGAGACACGTTTATCGTGATGTTGTCTTCTTTGATCGGAGGATTCAACAAGCCTTTTTGAACTTGCATCGCAAGATCGAGCTCATTTTGAATCTTTTGTTCTTGTTCAGCATGCCAGTCTTTTTCGTATTTTAATCGAAGTGCGACTCGGATTCTAGCAAGCAGTTCTACTTTATTAATCGGCTTCGTCACATAATCCATACCGCCGCAGTCCAGCGCTTCTGCTAACTTCGTAGAGTCTTCAAGCGCCGTGATAAAGATGATCGGAATGTCTTTGAAGCGCTCGTCTTTCTGTACGCGCTGACAAGCCTCGATCCCGTCAATCTCCGGCATCATGATATCAAGGAGAATCAAGTCGATCGACTTTTTGTTCAGCTCTTTTTCATTTTCTTCGAGGTGATCGAAAAGCTGTTGAGCCGATGAAAGTGAGGTACAGTCTTCGTATCCTGCATTCTTCAATATTTTCTCTATTACAAATAAATTTACCGTATTATCATCAACGATCAGAATGGACATTCAAACTTCTTCCCCTTATATGTACCATTTATTGTGTGTTCTTCTAAGATCATTCATTTCTATAACTCTAGTATACAAGTAAATACAGAAAGGGACTATTTTTTAGATTATTTAGAGTGGGATAGTGGTGGTGGAACAGTTATTAGGAGTGATTATGCTAGTTATGGCAGAAGAGGGGGGTGTTACGTAATAGACTGTGTACAGGATAAGGACATTGTTGCGATTTGTGCACAACAGATAGACTGTTTGAAATATATCCACGGTAATCCAAATTATATTCACGGATAAGCGTATTAATTTCACGGATAACCACAATAATTTCACGTATAAAATAATTTAAACGATTTTCGACACTTATCGCCACAATAACATCATCTATGGAAAATACACAATGCTCAACCGTATGTTCATTTTAAACATTTTAGTTGACATTATTGTTCGTTTATAACATTATAATACATATAAGATGTTCGAAAATAACAAAGGTGATGAAAACAATGCCTAAAGAGCGTAGAGAGCAAATTCTTCAACAATTAAATGAGAACGGAAAAATTGAGATTGAGGACTTAGTAAACGAATTAAATGTTTCGGCGATGACAATCCGCCGTGATCTTGCTTTTCTCGAAGAAACGGAACTGATTATTAGAACGCATGGCGGAGCGATACTTAACAAGCCGTTAGTCGTGGAATCATCTTTCCGAACAAAAGAAGGAAAGTTCAACGATCGGAAGAGAGCAATTGCCGAGAGAGCTGTACAATTCATACAGGATCACTCTACTATTCTTTTAGATTCAGGAACGACAACGTTAGAGATTGCAAAATTGTTAAAAGAGAAAACGACGATCACAGTTGTTACAAATGATATAAAAATTGCAGCTGAGCTTCTAGATACGGATGTGAAAGTAATTGTTACTGGCGGCGAACTTCAAAATACGATTGGAACGTTGTTCGGCCCATTAACAGAGCAGATGTTAAAAGGGATTCACGTAGATCTCTTTTTCTTAGGAGCTCATGCGATCCACAGCCGAGCGGGTGTTACAGCACCGACTTATGAGAAGGCTGCGATCAAAAAGCTGATGATTGAAGCAGCAGAAAAAACATGGCTCGTGGCTGACTCTAGTAAGTTTGAGCAAAAATCACTAACAAAGGTTTGTGACTTAAATCAGATACACGGATTGATTACAGATCAGCACATTTTAGATGAAACGGAAAAAATGCTGAATGAATATTTAGAAGTCGTAACCGTTGAAGGTGGTGAAAAGGGATGAAAGTCGGCGTTATCGCAGATGATCTAACAGGTGCCAATGCGACAGGGGTAAAACTGATCAAGCAAGGTTTTGAAGCGGCAACGATGGTGTATTATGATCAGGAGCCAGCATCAGGCAGCTACAACGCAGTCTGTATCGATACAGATAGCAGGTATGCACGAAAAGATGTGTCCGAGATGCGGATTAAAAAGTCCATGAGCAACCTTCAACGTTGGGGTGCAGATGTTATTTGTAAACGAATCGACAGTACCGTAAGAGGAAACATTGGAACAGAGATCGACATGGTCTTAAATGAACTTGGCGAACGGTCGATTGCGGTTGTCGTTGCATCGTTTCCAGATTCATCCCGAATCACATCTGGGGGTTACTTACTCGTCGATGGTGTACCTGTTCAAGCGACGGATGTGGCCAAAGATCCGGTCATGCCTCTTACTGAATCATACGTTCCTTCTATTATAAGTAAACAGAGTGAGTATCTTGTAACACACATCGGGCTCGAGACTGTTTTACAAGGAAAGAAAACGATTCTGCAGGCGTTAAAGCGTAAAATAGACGAGGGCAATCGCATTCTTGTGATGGATGCGGTAACGGATGAAGAGATTGAAGATATTGCTCACGCGATGGCATTGATTGAGGACTACCAACTCGTACCGGTAGATCCAGGACCATTAACGGCTTATTATGCAAAGGCTTACACGTCTCTCCACACACAAAGTAAAAAGATTCTCGTCACCGTCGGAAGTGTTACGTCTTTAAGTGGTGAGCAACTAACGTATTTGATCGATAAAACGGATGCGAAACCCGTCTACGTGGATGCTGAGAAATTAGCAAGTCTATCGGACAGCTGGGAAACAGAAGTTCAAAGAGCTGTGACAGCAGCCTTAGAAGCTATTCATCATCAAGACATCCTGATCATCACGACCAATTCACCCGAGGCAAAACGATTAGAACTAAAACGATTGGCTGAAGAGCAAGGTGTTAGCCAGGATCAACTCGCAAAAAGAATCGCAGATGGGTTAGGAAAGATTACGCGTATTGTCATTCAGTCAACGAATTATGAGATCGGCGGCTGCTTCTCTAGTGGAGGAGATGTTACGGCTTCACTCTGTTCCGTCGGAAGAGCAGAAGGCATCAAGCTAAAAAACGAAGTGTTACCTCTCGTCGCATACGGTGAATTCATCGGAGGTTACTTTGATGGTATACCGCTCGCAACAAAAGGCGGCATGGTTGGTGACAAAAAAGCGATTCACACGATTGTAAAGCACCTTTTAGCAAACCAAACGTCTACAAAGCAATTTCAATAAATCTATAAAACAACTTAAGGAGGAAGAAACATGACAACGACAACAAAAACGACAACAACAGAAAAAGCGATTATTGCGATTCCAATGGGTGATCCGGCAGGTATAGGACCAGAAATAACGATGAAGTCTCTTGCAAAAAAAGAGATCTATGATGTTTGTAAACCGCTCGTGATCGGAGATGCTGCAGTACTTGAAAAAGCGATTGAGATTGTAGGTGCAGACCTCACAATTAATGAAGTAACATCACCAGCAGAAGGAAAGTACGAACTAGGAACAGTTGATGTAATGAACTTAAACAATATTGATATGAATAAGCTCCAGTATGGCGAAGTTTCTGCTCAAGGCGGACAGGGAGCGTTTGAATATATCAAAAAAGCAGTAGAGCTAGCAACAGCAGGTGAGGTTAAAGCGCTGGCAACAACGCCAATCAACAAAGAATCGTTAAAAGCCGCAAATGTTCCATATATCGGACATACTGAGATGCTTGAAGCACTCGCAGGTTCAGATGATCCTCTAACGATGTTTGAAGTAAAAGGGATGAGAATTTTCTTCTTAACACGCCATCTTTCATTAAAAGATGCAATTGCAGCTATGACGAAAGAACGTGTGCATGATTATTTAGTACGATGTGATCGAGCGCTCGCTCGTCTAGGTGTTGAAAACAGACGGTGGGCTGTTGCTGGACTGAACCCGCATAGCGGCGAAGGCGGATTGTTTGGCTGGGAAGAAGTCGAGCAGATCAAACCGGGTATTGAGCTAGCTGTCGCAGATGGAATCAACGCAGTAGGTCCGGTTCCAGCAGACTCTGTATTCTTCCAAGCACTTAACGGAAAATATGATGCAGTGTTGTCGCTTTATCATGATCAAGGACATATCGCAGCAAAAATGACGGATTTTCATAGAACCATTTCTATCACGAACGGACTTCCGTTCTTAAGAACTTCGGTAGACCACGGAACAGCGTTTGATATTGCAGGTAAGAACATTGCAGAGAGCACGAGTATGGAAGAGTGTATCAAACTTGCTGCTCAATATGCGCCGAAGTTTACTGCGAACAGTCTTTAAGATAGTTACATGAAAGTGAAGGGTACTATTGCCCTTCACTATTCTTTCAATAAAATAAAAGCGCTTACATAAAAGGGGGTTAATGAAATGGAAGTATCAGGAGCACAAATGGTAGCTGGTTTAGTTCTTGGGGTTATTGCATTAATTTTTCTCGTTTTAAAAACAAAGATTCACGCTTTTCTAGCTCTGATCATCGCGGCATCAATTGCCGGTCTTGTCGGAGGTATGGAACCTGGTAAAGTCGCTGATACCATCTCGGCTGGGTTCGGTAGTACGCTTGCCTCTATCGGGATCGTTATCGGACTCGGTGTGATGATCGGACGGATTCTCGAAGTGTCCGGAGCGGCTGAAACACTGGCATATTCACTGATAAAAGCAGTCGGCAGGAAAAAAGAAGAATGGGCGATGGCGATTGCGGGTTATGTGGTTTCCATTCCGATTTTTGTTGACTCAGCGTTTGTTATTTTAAATCCACTCGTAAAAGCTCTATCTAAGAAAACGGGGAAGTCGGTCGTGTCATTAGGTGTTGCTTTAGCAGTGGGTCTTGTGATCACCCACTCTTTAGTACCGCCAACGCCTGGTCCTTTAGGTGTAGCTGGAATCTTTGGAGTAGATATCGGACTTATGATTGGGCTTGGCCTTCTTTTTGCCATTCCGACTATGATCGCGGGTGTTCTTTACGCCAAATGGATAGGTAAACGAATCTATCAAGTGCCAGATGATTCCGAGCTTGGTTTCACACGACCTACTAAACAAGCAGCTTATCAAGAGTTTATCGAGCTAGCTAGTGCGCGAGAGGATGCTCTACCTTCTTTAGGACGCTCACTTTTACCGATCGTTCTGCCGATTCTACTAATCTTTTTAAACACAACATTAACTGCACTTGAACTTACATCTGGTTTTTACGGAATCCTGATTTTCTTAGGAAAGCCAATTATTGCCGTAAGTATCGGACTCATTGTAGCGATCTACGCTTTAGCCGGTAACTTAAGTCGCTCTGAATCACTTGA
Source organism: Fictibacillus sp. 7GRE50 (assembly GCF_015903875.1). Classification (NCBI taxonomy): domain Bacteria; kingdom Bacillati; phylum Bacillota; class Bacilli; order Caryophanales; family Fictibacillaceae; genus Fictibacillus; species Fictibacillus sp. 7GRE50. Next base: position 912,126 of record NZ_JACZDW010000001.1, on the reverse strand, counting down.
CCGCATGGAAGAGGGAATACAGACAGCCGGTATCATCTTGTTAGTAACAGGTGCAGGTGGAGCGCTTGGTAATGTCCTTCGTGAGAGTGGAGCGGGGAACTTTATTGCTGAAAAAATTGCAGACCTTCCACTTCCTGCAATCTTGATTCCGTTCTTCGTCGCGACGATTGTTCGCCTTGTTCAAGGAAGTGGAACAGTAGCGATGATAACTGCAGCATCTATTTCAGCACCGATCCTTTCTCAGCTAGATGTGAACATGGCACTCGCGGCTCAAGCTGCAGCGATGGGTTCGATGATCTTCTCGTACTTTAACGACAGCTTGTTCTGGGTAGTTAACCGGATGTTAGGCATTAAAGAGGTAAAAGAACAGATTATGGTCTGGTCTGTACCGACGACGATCTGTTGGTTCGTAGGATTAGTGTCACTGTTAGTCGCAAATATGGTTTTTTAAACAGATGTTTAAAAAGAGTCTCATCATGTTGAAATCGTGGTGAGGCTCTTTTGTATGTGAAGGGGGTCTTTTACAGCTTGTAACCAAGCTGTGACGACCGCTAAGCAGCTCACGACCACCGCTAACTCCTCCCATACCATCTAAATCCAACAAAAAAAGAACCTACATCATGTAGATTCTTCTCTATCGAGCATTATTTATGAACAGGATCAACGGCTGATGCCGCATGAACTGGCAATGTAATCCGAAATGAGGTGCCTTCGTTCTGTTTGCTGTCTACCAGAATCGTTCCTCCATGGTTGTGAATAATTTTAAAACAGACCATCAGCCCGAGGCCCGTTCCGTTGCATTTTGTCGTGTAGAACGGCTCACCGATTCTTTTTTGTTGCTCATCTGTCATGCCGACTCCGTTATCTTTGACCGTAAGAACAACATGGCCGTCAACAGGAGCAGCAGAGAGCGAGATCTTACCTCCGTCAGGCAGTGCTTCCATCGCGTTTTTTATCATGTTGATGATCACTTGTGTCAGCTGATTCTTTTCACCGTAGACGAGAGGCATGTCTTTTTCTTTTTCAAATGAAATAATGACGTTGCGTAAATTCGCTTCAGGCTGCATGAGATCGATGACGTTCTGGATGCTTTCAACGATATTGAACCAGCTGAAATAGACAGCATGGGGTTTTGCTAGGACCATTAGTTCACTCACAATAAAATTGATTCGATTGATCTCCGTCAGAATGATGTCTTTAAAGAAGGTATTCTTCTCCTGATCGGATTCGTTAATGAGCTGAACGAGCCCTGCGATTGATGTAAGAGGATTGCGGATCTCATGAGCAATTCCTGCGGCTAAATCCCCGATTAACGAAACCTTTTCAGACTTCAATAGAATCTCTTCTGTTTTCTTTTTCTCCGTCACATCGTATTGGATTGAGATGTGCTGATAAGCCACACCTTCCGGATCTAGAAATGGAACGATCGTCGTATCCACCCAATAGAGCGAGCCGTCTTTCGCTTTGTTGCAGATCTCACCGTTCCATACGCGTCCTGCTTTAATCTCTTGTTTAATATGATGAATGAAACTATCTGTATGAACACCTGAATAGAAAATCTTGCCGTGATCCTGTCCGATCAATTCTTCGCGGGTATATTGCGTTAACTCACAAAAGTGATCGTTTACTTGAATGATGCGATCGTCTTTGTCTGTAACGGAGAAGATCGTTCCTTCAAAGAGAGCCGTTCGAATGTTGTTTAACTCTAGGATTGAGATATCTAAATCTCGATTTGTATGTTGAAGAGCTTTTTTCGTGTTATGCATGAATTTAGTATAGTGTGTAACGATTGAACGAGCAGCGGTATCGATTAAAAGGTTCAGGCGATTGGATGCAGTAATAGCACCATTAACGTTAGTGCTTCGTGTTCCAAATTCTTCCTTTAACAGCTGTGAGATGATAACACGGGACTCGAAGATAAAATGAAGGGCGTGATCGAGCGGAATTTCCAACTCGGATGAGCGCTGGCCGAATGAGTCAGCCCATTTTTTGATCTTTTCTTCGGCGGTTTGAACATTTTCCGATAAGCCTTCACCTAAGTATTGAAAAAGAATTTCCATCCAGTGAGATACTTTGGTTTTGTAGATCGAAAAATCAGTTCCTAAGTTCTCGATCGGCGTTAGTGTGTCTACAAGTTGTTTGCTGTTTTCTTTTATTTTCGTTCCTAGCGTCTTACAACCTTCCATGGGGTTTGCCTCCTCGAACAGTTTCCGAATGTATCTGTTGAAACCTTCGACATTTCGACAAACATCCCTTCTATTGGAAGAAAAGGAATGATAAAACTTTTTTAGTAATGCTTTTGTTGTCCTTGTGGGGAGTTGATTTCCGTTTCAGGTGCTCGCTTTCCGGGGGGAGTGCGGAGAGCCACCTCGGCACTCTGTGACCTTAGGTGTCTCACCTGATTGGTTTAAGAAAGTTCCTTGCTCCTGCGTCTACAAGCAAATGCTACTGGGGTGTTTTTCCTCGTCGCATGCCTTACTTAGAAGGTTCTCAAGTGGTAGGCACGCACCTTACACTGCAATCAACTTTTCAAATGGTGTCAAAAAGCAACAATCTTTGATATAAGAAACTAAGAATTTATGATAAATAATGAGGGTAAACAAAAAAAGACACTCGATCTACTGTGATCAAGTGTCGCTCATTACATCGCTTCTAAGATACTCTCCATGTAGGTTTCGGTAAACACTTGAAAGCATAGATCGAGCATCTGATTTATCTCTTGAATGATAAATATCACTTCTTTTACGCTAGTTTCTTCTTGTTCTGCTAGACGTTCAATCACATGAAGAATCTCACTGCGAATAAAGATGGTGGATTGCATGGCAACATCTAACGATTGTCCGTATTCAAGCGCATAGCGAGCAGTTTGGATCGCCCAAACTTTTAATCCATCTTCTCTTGCAGACGGCGATAGCACGAGTGAGCTGCCGATGAGCTGGACTAATTTCATAATGTAATCGGTTGATGATTGACGATCAAAGAGCTGTTTATCTTTTATCGGATATTTCTTAAACCGTAGTGTGAGTATTTGCTCAGCCAGTGTCGGTGAATCATCGATGAGTGTTTTGGCTAACGTATGTTGGAGCTGATTCAAGATGGTAACCCCCTAATTTAAAAGATATATGTATTGAAATGTTAAGAAAATAAAGCTTTACCTTTAGTATTACTTAATCAGATAGGCTTGTCACGAACAATCGAGCTATTATAGACCAAATTTACAAAGAGGGCAGCTGAATAATCAGCTGCCCTCAGTTTCTGGTTGTTTTTCTTTTATAAAGAAGGAGATCACTAAGCCGATCAAAGATAATACGGATACGACGATAAAGGCCATGTTCGCGCCATATATATCTGGATGTGTAATTTCAGGGCGCGCTGCCGCTGTTTCGGCAGTTGTGGTCATGACGGTCACTAAAATCGCAGTACCTACTGATGCAGCGATCATCTTCATCGTATTATCCATTGCCGCTCCGTGAGGGATCAATCGCTTCGGAAGCCGGTTGAGTCCAGCAGTTGCAACAGGCATCATGACCATCGCAAGACCAAACATCCGTATGCCGTACATCACGGTTAAGAAGGTGAAAGATGTAGCGGGACTTAAGGTGGCGAACGCGAATGATGATCCTGTTATGATCGTTAATCCGATGATCGCCAGCCACCGTGCACCAAACTTATCGAACAGCCTTCCTGTGATCGGTGACAAAAGCCCCGTGATGAGTGCACCTGGCAAGAGTGCAAGACCTGCTTCAAACGCTGTAAAGTCTCTCATGTTCTGCATGAATAGCGGTATGATCGTCTCCGCTCCAATCAATCCTAAGAATGTGATCATTCCGATGATGATCGTAAGCGGGAAGATGGAGTTTGCGAACACTCTAAACTCGAGCATCGGATGTGCTAAACGCAGTTGTCGTGTGATGAATAAAACAAGAGCTACGACACCGATTGCGAGCCATAAGAGCGTGCTTGGTGCGGTCCATCCGAGATTTCCTGCACAAGTGAATCCGTATAGCAATCCTCCAAAACCGAAAGACGAAAGAATGATCGATGTTACATCTACCTTTGTTTTTGAAGTTTCCGTAACATTTTTTAAAGCAAAAAAGGCTACGATAATATCAATGATGGCAATCGGTAAGATTATGAAAAAGAGTACCCGCCAAGAGTAATGTGATGTTACCCAGCCTGAAAGAGCAGGACCGATAGCAGGTGCGAATGAAATCACGAGCCCGACTAATCCCATCGCTGATCCGCGTTTGTTCACGGGGAAGATCATCAAAAATACGGTCTGCATAAGAGGCAACATCACCCCAGCTCCACTCGATTGGATGACCCTGCCGAGCAAAAGGGTCTCAAAGTTTGGCGCCAGTCCTGCAACGAGTGTTCCAACAGCAAAGACACTCATCGCTGAAATGAAAAGCTGCCGCGTTGTGAACCGTTCGAGCAGAAATGCGCTGACGGGGATCATAATCCCGTTTACAAGCATAAAAACGGTCGTCAGCCATTGAGCGCTGTTCGCCGTTATGTTCATTTCTTTCATGATCGGCGGAATCGCAGTGATCATGAGTGTTTGGTTTAATATCGCAATAAACGTACCAGCCAGCAGCAAGGCAACGATCGTCGATTGTTTATAATTTTGTGAGGTTTCCATAATCGTTCATTCCCATCTAACATGTCATGATGAGTACAGCTTACAGGATTTTAAACGGAATTGATATAAAGTTGCTTTCATGAAAAGCATCTTCTTCCTCATGACATACACTAATCAAAAAGCGGGTGAGTGATATGGAAGAAGAGCAGTTAGCCGCGCTGGATGAAGTCCTGTTGATCGTCGATATGATTACCATTCTATTATTAGAAGATCGACCTCTTTTAGGTATCGTTTCTGTGGGTCTGCTTAAAATAGTAGCGAAAGATCGTTTGATCAGAATCGCTTTTATTTTGCTGATCATCGTGATAAATGTAAGCCGGAGATAAAAACACTCATTTATTCCTGGGTAGTAGGATGTCTGTTTTCGACGAAATGATACAGGATTAAACAATTCATACTATTCAAATGATTTCGTCGTTATTCTACAATAAGGAACAAAAGGAGGGTTTTTGTGAAGATATCATTTGGAAGAAGTATAGGAATGACATGCGCTTTGTTGCTCGGAGTCGTTATTTTTGAAAATGGTGAGACAGCAGAAGCAAAGAATCAGACAAGCTGCTTTGACACAAATGTAGCGTTAACAGCAGAAGAAGAGAGAATTGAGGATGGCCGACCGATTCCGCAACAGTTATTGAAGGAAAGTGAATTTACCTCATACGTGGATCGTTTTAAAAAAGACCTCTGTTCAGCAAGAAGTCCAGAAAAAGCTGAAAAAGTGATACAGAAGCATGGAACGGCATTATGGAAAACAGCCGTTGACCGCGCTCAAGGAAAAAGACCAGATTTAGGCGAGCTCGATTCGTATGATGATCGACCACTATACTGGGCAAGATTACATATGACAAGTGCTCTCAGACAATGGGATCCTGCGTTTAACGTGACGAAAGAACAACGCGATAAGCTGATGAAATCGTTAGAATACACATCAAGAGGCATTACGACGATCGATTATCCGAAAAGCAAAAAAGTGAAGCGGATCCTTGTGAGTGGATTCGATCCGTACCGCCTTGAACAAGAATTTAGACGAACCAACCCTTCAGGTGCAAGCGGCTTACAGCTCGACGGACGATGGGTGTGGACAGGTGATGGGCTAGCTTTGATACAAGCTGCGAATTTCCCTGTTCGATGGGATGACTTTGAAGATGGAATCGTGGAGAATACGTTCGGTCCATTTTTGAAGCAAGGCTCGAAACAAGTGGACTTAATCATGACCATTAGTCAAGGTGGACCGCGTAAGATGGCGATCGAAGGATATGCCGGACGCTATCATACGGGAGCTGACAACAAGCTCGAAGAACGAGCGGAAGTCACACCACCTGTAGCTCATTGGCCGATGCCAAAGCCGCTTCCAGAGTTTATTGAAACCACCCTTCCATATGAAGAGATGGTTGGGGCTAAAACCGGACCGTGGCCGGTTTTCCGAAATGATAAAGTATGTGAATGGCTGCCGCCAAACTTGGAAGACCCAGCAGTTTGTAATGAAGATGGACCAACACCGGGCTCTAAAGCGAAAGAGGGTGGAGGCGGAAGCTATCTATCTAACGAAAGCATGTACCGCTCGAATCGCGTTCGCTTAGGTCTTGGTGCGACCAATATTCCAGGCGGACACCTGCATATAGCAGCACAAGAATTTTACCCGGAAGACAAATCTGTATACATCACGGAGGAGTTTCAGGACTTTCGCCGAAATACTGTCGATCAAACAGTCGATCTCGTGGAAGCCGCAGCTCGAGCGGTGAAATAAAATAGGTAGAGGAAGATGTCTCTCATGTTGATGAGGGGCATTTTTTCGTGTGTGATTGAGGGGGATGACTCATAGAAACATACGGAAGGCCCATAGAATGTGAACGACGACCCATACAATTTTGGTTTGACTCATAGAAACCCCATTAAGACTCATAGGATGTTCATGACGAACCGTAGAAAGGTCTTTATGACCTATAGAAGTCTCGCGAAGACCCATAGATGATTTTTCGGTTCATTTTAGTAAATTAATGAAACCCTCTTAAACAAACCAACACTCGAAAAATTCAACATATGAAATTTTTTTCAAAAAAAGTGATCTGATTTGACTACTTTTAACGTATATATTATATTACTGTACTTATGGACTGGCTTTAACTAAAGAGGTGTTGCAACATGAATATCGTTAAAGTGTTAAATCAACTAGGTGACCGATTTCTCAAATTGAGGGTGTACGATTTATCGGCACAGATGGCCTATTATTTTTTAATGTCGGTCTTTCCATTTTTGCTTGTTATCTATTCATTGCTGACATATTTACCACTGAGAGAAGAAAATATTTTAGAGCTAGTCCAGCCGTATGCGCCAGAGAGCACATACAATTTAATTGATAAGACATTATCCTACACCGTTATGAGACAAGAAGGAAATCTGTTGTCGTTCAGTTTGATCGTCACATTGTGGCTTTCGTCGATGGGCTTTCAAAGTATGAAGCGTATCATGAACGATGCGTACCAAGTGCGAAATAACGAGAACATGCTAAAACAGATCTTAGAAAGTCTGTTGTTAACGGTTGGGTTCATGATCGCTGTTCTGTTCTCTGTATTTGTTCCGTTGTTTGAGAAAATCCTGCGGGTGTATTTGGAAGGCATCTTTTCGAATCTTGCTTTTCAAAAGCTATGGATCATAATCCAATGGGGAATAGGAACCGTGTTTCTGCTATTGTTTTTCATCATGCTATATTCCTTTGCTCCGAGCATCAAGCTTGGATTTAAAAAAGTACTTCCGGGTGCATTTCTGGCGACGATAGGCTGGCAACTCGTTTCGATGGGCTTCGCTACGTACGTGAGTGGAAGCAACTATTCCGCGCTGTACGGGCAAGTTGCAGGTCTCGTCGTTCTGATGCTGTGGTTCTACCTGTCAGCGATGATCATTATCCTAGGTGGACTGCTGAATACGGTGGTGTACCCAGCGGAAAGTGAATAGATGTAAGTAATGAAAGCTGATCCTTGCATGAGGGTCAGTTTTTAAATTGTCTGGGGTCTGACCCCGGGTCAGACCCCAGACAATTTCGACCATTTACGGTACACATTTTAATATTTGTTACACGTTCGCTGCTAATGAGGGTGTTTCCACTGGTAAGCGCAACATATGCACCGGTAACGTTGCTCTGAGCACCAATGATCACTCCTTTTCACCGATAAAAAAGATCGTCACCACCGCTCAGAACAACTTTCGTATCCAAATTGTCATCCTCACACCTAAAAAACCATTCCCAAAAAAGAAAAGAGAATCTACAAAAGTAGATTCTCTCCTCATTTAACGATTTCAACTACAAAACGCCATACTTCTCATCACGAACATCAGTAATGAACATGTGTCCGGGGGCGTGAGTGATCATGATTTCAGGTTTCACATGCATCGCGACGGCTTGAGGCGTTACCCCACAAGCCCAAAATACAGGAACTTCACCGTCATGAATCTGAACAGGATCACCGAAGTCTGGCTGATATAGATCATGTACACCGATCGCTTCTGGATTACCTATATGAACCGGAGCTCCGTGAACGGAAGGGAAGCGGCTTGTTACTTGAACCGCTCGAACCACATCCTTTTCTGGCACAGGACGCATGCTCACGACCATTGGGCCTTCAAAACGTCCAGCTTTCACACAATCGATGTTTGTTTTAAACATCGGAACGTTGCATCCTCGCTCGATATGACGAACAGGAATGCCGTTATTCATCAGCGCATGCTCGAACGTAAAGCTGCAACCGAGCAGAAAGCCGACCATGTCTTCATTCCATAGCGAAGTAATATCGGTACACTCTTCAACAAGTTCGCCATGACGATAGACGTTATACTTCGGTATGTCCACACGTAGATCGGCATCAGGTGCAACAAGTGCAGGAACAGCAGAACCTGGCTCAGTAACATCAAGCACTGGACAAGGCTTTGGATTTCGCTGACAGAAAAGGAGGAACTCAAAAGCTAGATCTTTCGGCAACACCACAAGATTTCCTTGTGTATAGCCGTTCGCGAGTCCACTTGTTGGCTTTCTCCACTCACCGCGGCGTATCAGTTCACGAGCTTCAACTGGAGTTAAACGGTCTAGTGCGTTCATAACAAGCTCCCCTTTTTATAGTAGTATTTATGCGAAAAGTTTCGGAACTTCTGTGTACATCGTGTAAACACTCATTGCGGCCATCATCAGAACGATCACGACGCCAAAGACCGTCATCCACATCGGATGTTTGTAGTCTCCGACAATCTTAGGTTTGTATGCTGCAATCAGCATCACACCAAGTGAAATTGGTAAAATGAGTCCGTTTAAAGCACCTACTAGAATCAAAATCGCAACTGGCTTTCCAACGAGCGCGAAAACAATCGTTGAAACAGCGATAAATCCGATGATGATCCATTTGTGGTATTTTTCGAGTGTTGCATTCAACGTACGGATAAACGAAACGGATGTATATGCTGCACCAACAACAGATGTGATGGCAGCCGCCCACATAACGACACCGAACATTTTGTAACCAATGTTTCCAGCAGCTAACTGGAATACAGAAGCAGGAGGGTTTTTAGGATCAAGTGCAAGTCCTTGAGACACGACTCCAAGTGCCGCTAAGAATAGGAAAATACGCATGATAGACGCGATTCCGATTGCCGAGATCGAACCTTTCGTTACTTCACCTAGGCTTTCTTTCCCTTTAATCCCTGCATCAAGCAATCTGTGTGCTCCGGCAAATGTGATATATCCACCGACTGTTCCACCGACTAGCGTAACGATCGCTAAAATATCAATCGTGTCAGGTGCGAACGTTTTTACAACCGCTTCTCCAACAGGAGGCTGGGCTGTGAACATCACATATACAGTCAATGCGATCATGACGAAACCAGCAACTTGTGTGAAACGGTCCATCGCTTTTCCAGCTTCACGAACAACGAATACTAAGATAGCAACGATACCACTGAGTACAGCTCCCATTGTAGGGGAGACGCCGAACAATACGTTTAAACCAAGACCAGCACCGGCTATATTTCCGATGTTAAATGCAAGTCCTCCAATTACTATCAATACAGCTAGGAATACACCTAAGCCCGGAAGTACAGCGTTCGCGATATCTTGTGCTCTTTTTTCAGATACGGCGATAATCCGCCAAACGTTCATCTGTGCGCCGATATCAATAATGATGGATGTTAAAATAACAAAACCAAAACTCGCTGCGAGTATGGACGTGAAATGTGTGGTTTGTGTTAAAAAACCTGGCCCGATCGCTGATGTCGCCATCAAGAATGCGGCTCCTAGCAGAATACTAGCTTTTGACTCTTTCTTCATAACGTACCTCCTAAATTACTTCGTTTCTTGTCGTATTTTAAGTGCGATTCCTTGTTTTAACTGATGCAATTTCTTTTCGCGATCTAAGTAGAGTTGTTGAGCCACTTCATGGGAAACCTCGACAAACTGAACTTTGTCTCCGGGCTTAAGCTGCGCCATGATTGAGAGATCCACCGTGGCGATCTGTCCGATCTTTGGATATCCACCGGTAGTTTGACGGTCAGCGAGCAGTACGATTGGATTGCCTTCAGAGGGAACTTGAATTGTCCCGAAGCTCACAGCTTCAGAAAGCATTTCTTGTTTCTCTTCGAGAGCGAGCTCAGGTCCTTTTAAACGATAACCCATCCGGTCAGATTGTGATGTGATTTCAAAGTGTTCGGTAAAAAGCTTCATCTGGCTTTCTGTTGTGAACCAGTCGTATTGTCTTCCTTTCATAACCCGGACTTGCGGTTTAGAAGCAGAAGAGGCGATAAAATCAGAAGAGATCGTCCATTGCATCTCCACGAATTTATTCTCTCCAAGCTGTTGTGTTAAAACTTTAGCTATCTTTCCGGAAAGCTCACTGTGCTCGCCGGTAGAAAGCTCATCTTCATTTTGCAGTGCTTTTCCATTATGCCCGCCGATTCCAGCTCGTAAATATGTAGATTTACTGTTCATTACTTCTGGCACATCGAAACCGCCCGCAACAGCAAGATATGCACGACATCCTGTTTTACAGCCGCCGAACTTCAACTTGCTGCCAGCCGTCACAAGGACCGAGCGCCATAACTTCACAGGTTTTCCGTCAATAGAAGGAGAAAGATTGCCCCCGCAGATTGAAATCAGCGTATCTTCTTTAAACTCCATATCAGGTCCGAGCAGCGTGAGTTCTAATGTTGCTTCATTCTCAGCATTTCCAACTAAAGAATTTGCTATCCGATGAGCAGTCGTGTCCATGACACCACTCGTGATCACGCCATATTTTTGAAACCCGTAACGGCCAAGATCTTGAACACTCGTTAGGAGGCCAGGCTTTGTAATCTTAATCATCTCGCGTCCTCCTCTATTCTTTGAAACTCTTCTTCTGAGATCGGTACAAACTTGATCTGATCACCCGCTTGAAGCAGGGAAGGCGTATCACCGTCAGGAGTGAAAAGCTTTTCCGGCGTTTTACCGATGAGCTGCCATCCGCCAGGCGTTTCGATCGGATACACGCCTGTCTGTTTGCCAGCGATTCCAACAGATCCGGCAGGGATCTTCAGTCTCGGATTACTTCGTCTCGGTGCTGCGATTTTTTCACTCATGCCACCGATATAGGGAAAGCCAGGGGCGAACCCGATCATATAAACGGTGTATTCACCATTCGAATGGATATCAATCACTTCGTCAACACTGAGTCCGTTGTGATTCGCGACTTCCTCTAAATCTGGACCAAACTCACCGCCGTAACAGACGGGAATCTCCACGACACGAGGGTTAGCGTCACCATCAATCTCTAACTTTTCTAAAAGCGGTTCCAAAAATGCGCATACTTCATCATAAGGAAGTGTCGTTGTCTTGATTTTCAAAGGATCATAAAAAACAGCCACCGTCGTAAAACCAGGAACGGTTTCAATCACCCAATCAAACATATTCTCTTCAAAGAAAGCGGAGACTTTTTTGACTTTTTGCTGGATCTCATGGCTCATATCTTGTCCGAGTTCAATGATCATGCTGTTATCGCCAAGTGGCTCAATGGTAAATTTCATCGTCAGATCTCCTGTCTTTTTATGTAAAATTAATCAGAATATTTGTATATTTATAAAGGTCTAGTATATCGGAATATGTGACAAAATCAAACCTACATTCTTAGATTCCCGATAGTAATAATTTCTAGTCCGATTTTTTTATGGTATCAGGTGGTTTATCTTTAAACAAACGTTTAGAATGGGAGGGACTATACCCATGTGGGGAGATGTGAAAAACGTGTATAATGAACCTATTTTTCTAAAACCTGTATTCAAGGACCGAATCTGGGGCGGTACGAAGCTTCGCGATGAGTTCGGTTATAAGATTCCGACTGAAACTACAGGTGAGTGCTGGGGAATTTCCGCCCATTCGCACGGGCCGAGTGAAGTCGTGAACGGACCATTAAAAGGAGAGACGCTGAATTCAGTATGGGATAAGCATCGAGAACTTTTTGCTGACCAAGAAGGTGAAGACTTTCCGTTGCTTGTAAAAATTTTAGACGCAAAGACCGACCTGTCCGTTCAAGTACATCCGGACGATTCGTATGCGCGCGAAGTAGAAGGCGAGGCATTCGGTAAAACAGAATGTTGGTATGTGATCGACTGTGAGCCAGGAGCAGAGCTTGTTTATGGGCATCACGCAGGTTCTAAACTTCAGTTTGAAGAGATGGTAAACGAGAACCGGTGGGACGAGCTGCTTCGTAAAGTGGCGATCAAGCCAGGTGATTTCGTCTATGTACCGAATGGAACGATCCACGCGATCGGTGCAGGCACGATGATTCTTGAAACGCAGCAAAGCTCAGATGTTACGTATCGTGTGTACGATTACGATCGTCGTGATGATGAAGGGAATCTGCGCGAACTGCATATCGAAAAATCGATTGAAGTCGCGATGATTCCACATGAAGACGCTGACTTCGAACCAGTGTTGTCAGGTAACGAGGACTTAAGAATCAAAAAACTGGTGAAAGAGAGCTACTTTACCGTTTATCATTGGAATTTAGCTGGTGCTGTTTCGGAAGTCGAAAATCCATCTTATTTGCTCGTAAGCGTACTAGATGGTGAAGGGAAACTGAAGGTAAATGGTGGAACGACGTCTACTTTTAGTAAAGGTGACCATTTTATCGTCCCTTCAACAATAAAAAGCTTCGGAATGAACGGTGATGCGCGATTCATCGTGTCACATCCGACTCTATAGAGAAGATGAAGCAACCGGAATGTTGGAATTCCGGTTGTTTTTTGTTTGATATCAGGATTGAGTGGGGGATTGTGAGCGAAACGGAGGCTATTTAGAGTGAAACACTATGCCGTTGGAGCGAAAACAGCAGTTGACTGAGCGAAAAGCATAATATTTGGAGTGAAACTTTACAATGTTTGAGCGAACGTGTAATAAATAAAATAACACGTACCGTAAAACACTAAGAATACAGAACATCACATTTGTAATAAATCCTCAAGAAGATAAATTTTGTGTTTTCCAGATTGAGAGGTTGGAAGTTCGATCGAATTTAGCAGGTGTTTGACGACATGACGTGAGGGGATCTGAAAAAATTCACAGCATTCATAATTCGTAATAGAAGGTTTCAACAAAAATGCATATTCTCTTAAAGCTTCAATGTGGGCAAGTTTGTCATAATGCCCGCATTTTAGACAAAACCACTTTCTCCTCGATCTAACCATTGATAGTTTAAGGCATTCTGTACAAGCTACCCCTTTTAACAAGTCGCTTTCAGTGATTGAGAATTGTTGAAAATAGTTATGATTCGGTTCGCTATGATGCTTAAGTAAAAGACGAGTTATTTTCTTAATATCTTTTTTAGAGATCGCTTCTTTCTTTCGAGTGTTCTGATAGCTATGAAACTTTGCAAGTATATTCGCACTATGAGTAACCACTTTTGAAATATCTTTATGTTGGGGAATGCTTTTAATTCGAGTGTTGGAGTTACTTACGACTACGAGTGATTCGATGGGAATATAGGGGAATTTTTGCTGATTGAGCCATTCTCTCAATAAATGAGTTTGTCGATAAACTTGTGAGATTGGATCTGGAAAAACTTCCTCCTTGTCTTTGTATATTCGTATGAGTTGATAAAATTCTTGGTCAAAAATTAATGTGCTGGACATGTTTTTCACTTCGAGTATGAGAAAAAAAGTTGGCGTTAAAATGAGGATGTCGATTTGAAAATAATTTGCCCCAAAAGGCAGGCGAAGATCATGGAAAATGTAAGTATCGTCTTTTGGAAGTAACTCCATATGATAGTCGAGGGATTTTTCACCATTATAACCGGTCACACTTTTAATTAGTTCAACTTCGATTTCATTACGAACAGGATGGTGAATTGGGAATCTCTTCATAATCAACTTTAGTTTTCTAATTTTAATAGACTCTGAAGCTTCTTTTATTATCATTGCATCTCTCCTTTATAGTTTTGAGCACTATTTCTACTTTTTTAGACAAAATCCTCCAACATCAAAAAATATTCTGTGGTTCTTACATTAGAAAAGAACGAGCCTGGGTGAAACAGTGAGCTTTCTGAGCGGAACTAGTTACCGTTGGAGCGAAAACGGTGCTTTATTGAGCGAAAAGAAAAGCAGTTGGAGTGAAACGAAATCGGATTTGAGCGAACGTGTAACAATAAAATAACACGTACCGTAACCTATTCAACTTATGAGCTATCAAATTGCATGCATAATAAAAATTTCTTTGTTTTCAACTCATGAAATATGCTATTTTATTAGTGTTAAGAAAATTATTACCAGAATAATATTTATTTTGACTATTATTTTCACGAAAAAATGAAATGGCAGGTAAATCATATGTTAAAACAAATCAAAAAAGGTTTAGTTGTATCATGCCAAGCACTAGAAAATGAACCGCTACATAGCTCTTTTATCATGTCCAAACTCGCTCTTGCTGCAAAAGAAGGTGGAGCATCTGGTATTCGTGCGAACTCCAAAGAAGACATACTCGCGATTAAACAAGAGGTGGATCTGCCGGTTATCGGAATCGTGAAAAGAGATTATGATGACAGCGAAATCTATATTACCGCAACAAAAAAAGAGGTAGATGAATTAATTGAGAGCGGATGTGAAATGATTGCATTAGATGCGACACTCAGAGAAAGACCGAAAGCGCTCACTCTAGAGGAACTCGTTTCATACGCCCGTGAAAAGAATCCAGGCGTGCAGCTCATGGCTGATATCTCATCCATCGAAGAAGCTAAGAATGCGGAGAGACTAGGTTTTGATTGTGTGTCTACCACACTATATGGATATACCGAAGATTCTAAGAAACACAAACTGTATGAAAATGACTTTCAATTTTTAAAAGAGGTATTAAAAGAAGTATCTCTTCCAGTGATTGCAGAAGGCAACATCATGACGCCTGAGATGGTAAGAGATGTACTTCATATTGGTGCTTATTCTGTTGTTGTAGGCGGTGCGATCACGCGTCCTCAGCAGATCACAGCTCGTTTTGTTGCTCAAATTCCTAAATAAAAAGGATGTTTATCAATGGCTTCATTACTCAAAGAAATACAAAGCGTTTTCTCCACGCTATCTGATAAGGAAAAGAAAATAGCGAATTACATTTTGGCCAATCCTGAAAAAGCTTCCCGAAGCCATATTCAGGAGCTTGCCGATACAACGGGCGTTTCGATCAGCTCGATCACCCGATTTGCGAAAAAGGTGTCATGCCGGAATTTTGTAGAAATGAAAGTACGGCTTGCTGGGGGTTTTGAATCAAAGGAAGAAAAGGGAATCGAACAGCAGCTTTCTTCCTCTTATCGAGATATGCTGACAGATGTCCAGGACCTAGAAGACAGAGATCAACTTCAGAAAGTCTTAGCTCACATGACAAAAGCAAGGCGGTTATTTATATATGGACTTGGAAGTTCTGGGTTAGCGGCTCAAGAATTAAACTATCGTTTAAGCAGAATGGGCTTTGTATGTGAAGCCATCACGGATCCACACTTAATGATTATTCGTAGCACACTCATGCAAAAAGGCGATGTGATCCTCGCTTTCTCTCGTTCCGGACAAACGGTAGATCTTCTTCAGTCCATTTCCAAAGGAAAAGAAAAAGGAGCTTTAGTGGTAGCATTTACAGCATTCGGTGAAACGCCGCTAACTAAACTTTCTGATTTTATTTTGTGGACGGTGCACCCGCTTCGCAATCATCACCTATTAACAGGATTGGATTTAAGTACACTTTATTTAATTGACAGAATCAGTCTGTATTTTTTATCGGATAGCAAACGAGAAGAAAAATATTTGGAAACGGTAGAAGCAATCAAATCACGGGAAAGATAGATTACTCCCCACACTTTAATGGAGGCAATGTAATGGTTAGAAAAAAAATCACCTTAAAGAATGCAACGATCTACGGCGAGAACCAAACCATGCATAAGGGGTCAATCACCATACAAAACGGAAAAATAATAAATTTAGGTAAGGACTTTTTTCCAGATGATGAAACAGAGATAATCGAACTTCCTGAAACTTATCACATCGTTCCTGGAATGATCGATGTTCATATTCATGGAGCTGCAGGTGCAGACACGATGGATGCTACTTTTAATGCGCTGCAAACTATTGCGAGCGTTCTGCCTGAAGAAGGTACGACTAGCTTTCTTGCAACAACGATGACGCAAGAGCAGAACAAAATAGAAAAAGCGCTTGAAAACGCAGGGTTATTTATTGAAGCTGGGCAAGTGGAAGGAACAGCTGAAACGCTTGGCATTCATCTTGAAGGACCATTTATCTCTGAAAAAAGAGCGGGTGCACAGCCAGTCGGCGCGATCATCAAACCAGAGTTAGAACTTTTTAAACAGTGGCAAGAGTTAGCTTCAGGGCACATTAAGCTCGTTACCATTGCGCCTGAAATAGAAGGTAGTCTTGAAGTCATCTCCTATCTGCAAGAGCAAAATATCATTGCGTCGATCGGGCATTCTGACGCGACATATGAAGAAGTGGTGACCGGAATGAAGGCAGGTGCGTCTCATGTGACCCACCTTTATAACGGAATGCGCGGACTTCACCATCGGGAGCCTGGAGTTGTGGGAGCATCACTTTTACACGACGAACTGACGACTGAATTGATCGCGGACGGAATACATGTTCGACCGGAACTCATCGCTTTAACTTACAAACAAAAAGGAAATGAGAGAGTCGTGTTAGTGACGGATGCGATGCGGGCAAAATGTCTTGGTGATGGGCAATACGATCTTGGTGGTCAGGAGGTAACCGTTCAAAATGAGACGGCGACTTTAAAAGAGGGAACACTTGCTGGCAGCATCATCAAGATGAGCGCAGCCGTAAAGAATATGATGCAATTTACCAGCTGTTCGATTTCTGACATTATTCAGATGACGTCTGTTAACCCTGCAAAGAAACTGAACGTTTTTGACCGTAAAGGAAGTCTCACGCCAGGAAAAGATGCCGACATTGTTGTTTTAGATGAAGACTTGGAAGTGGTGATGACTTTTTGTAAAGGAGATCTTGCTTACAGAAGGGGTGTTGAAGCATGAAAATCTTAGAAGCAAAGAACTACCATGAAATGAGCTCTATTGCAGCGAAAATCATTATTGAAAAAGTTCAATCTAAGCCAGATGCTAAACTAGGACTTGCAACAGGTGGCACACCAATCGGACTTTATGAGGAATTGATCCAGGATTACAGGAGTAACCGTACCTCTTATGAGAGAGTATGCACCTACAATTTGGATGAGTATGTTGGAATCAATCCAGAAGACTCCAATAGTTATCGTTATTTCATGGAGGAACATTTATTTGCTCATATTAATGTACCTGAATCTCAAATACATATCCCTGATGGAACAGCAGAGGATTTGGAAGCTGAATGCGAACGGTATGATGTCGAGCTGAACAGAGGAGAAGGCGTGGACATTCAGATCTTAGGCATCGGAAGCAACGGTCATATCGGATTTAATGAGCCTGGCACTTCTTTTTCTTCACATACCCATATCGTGGATCTTACCGAAACAACTCGCAAAGCGAATGCCCGATTTTTTCAACGTTTAGAAGAAGTACCAACGCAAGCCATTACAATGGGCATCGCATCCATCTTAAAGGCGAAAGAGATATTACTACTCGTCTCAGGCATCAATAAAGCAGAAGTGATGAAGAAATTATTAACTACAGATGAAGTGGATGAGCAGCTGCCAGCTTCTGCGTTAAAAAATCATCATAATGTCACGATAATTGCAGACGAGGAGGCACTTTCGCTACTTCGCGAAAAAAAATTTCAGTATAAGTAAAAAGACCCTTTTTAAATAGGGTCTTTTTTCGTGTTTTTAAACGGAAATCCCTCATTTACCCTCATAAATACTATTAATGAAAATAAATTTCATAAAAATAATATTAGTGAAAATAATTTAGAAAGACATTATAATAATTTGAAAGCGTTACCAAAAAAATAAAAGGAGACTGATTATGAAGAAAAAATTTAAAATCTTAACGGGTTCCCTCCTTGCTACGAGTCTTGTTTTTTCAGCTGTTGACCTGTCAGGTTCGGTTAAAGCACAAGAAAATGCACCTTACAATGTCCTGTCCGTAAAAGATGAGTCTGGTGACCAGATGGCGATCAACGGCAAAAATCAGTTAGCCAATGATAACAAGCTGATTTTATTCAACGATGAATTTAGTTACTACACTGAAACACAAAAAGGAAGTATGGAAGTAGTCTTAGAAAAAACGGGTGTAAATACATACCGTGTGGTAAAAGACACAGACGGTGACAGCTCTATTCCTGAGAACGGAATCGTATTATCAACTGGAGATATTTCAACAACAGAAATCAGAAACTTTTTAACACAGTTGGAAGCGGGTGAGTCCGTGACATTGTATGAGCCAACTGAAAAACGTGAGCAACAACAGTCTAATGCAGTAGATCCTACAAAAGAAACAAACCCAGATGGAGCTGTATTTGATGGGTTCCGCGGACCTGATCAGTTGATCGTCTATACTCCGGCGTTCGGTGAATCCACAAAAACGAATCAGTATGGCTATGAAATTACAGTAGAGAACGGATTTGTTACAAAACTTGGAGGCGGAAACTCTAAGATCCCAAAAAACGGTTTTGTTGTAAGCGGACATGGAGTGAATTCCAGCTGGATTTCTTCCAACTCTATCATTGGCGCGAAAGTCAAGGTGAGTGAAAATGGAGTTGTTGAAATCGTACAAGACGTTGAAAGTTTTCAATACCAAAGTAAACAAGCGATTGATCAAGCGAAGTCATCTATCGAAAATGCAAAAGCAGAGTATTTAGAAGTCGCGTTTAAAGAAGCGAATGCTGCGATTCAAAAAGCTGAGTCACTTTTAGCTGAAGCGGAAGCAATCAAAACAAGCGATCCTGTAAAATCATTGGATAAAACAAGACAAGCAACCCAATCGGCTTACGACGCGTACTATTATTCACTTGCTTCTCATAAAGCAGAGCAGCGTGCAATCTGGTATCGTCCAGAGGAAACTACATTAGCAGGAGTTAATCAAGTCCTTGATCGTATGGAGAAAGCGGGTTTTAACTCTGTTTACCTTGAAACAACATTTTGGGGTTACACGATCTATCCGAGTGATGTCATGAAGAAATATGGTCTCCCATCACAGCATCCACGCTTTGCAAATGGTAATTATGGAAAGTATGGAAAAGATCTTCTTGCTGCTTATGTAAAAGAAGGGAAAAAGCGCGGCATGACGATCCAGGCGTGGACAGATGGATTTATGATTGGAGAAAGCAGCATTGGTGTTCCGTCTCAATTCGCAAAATATCCAGAGTGGGCAGCGATCCAGCGCAGCAATACAACAGGAACGTTCCAGCCAGATACAGTGAGCCGTTATTACTGGCTTGATATCGCACAGCCTGATGTTCAGGATTTTATGTTAGACATTTATAAAGAGATGCAGAAAGACTATGACATCAAAGGTCTGAACATTGATTATATGCGTTACCCTCATCATAAGTTTGAGCAAAGCTACGGTTTCAGCGAGCGGACGAAACAGCTTTATCAAGAGATAACAGGAATTGATCCATACACACTGTCCCCAACGACTACACCTGCTGAGTGGGAAAAATGGCTTCATTGGCTACGTGAGCGTGAGAACGATTTTGTTGACAAGCTTCACGTTCAAACAAAAAAGCTGGATAAAAAGTTTATGCTGACAGCTACACCTGAACCAGGACCTGAAGCGGTACAGATCAGCGATTGGAAAGAGGATATTGATGGCGTCATACCACAAGCATATGGACACGACTTCAATAGCATTCAAAAAACAGTAACAGAGAGCAAAAAACTTATGCCAGAAGGAACGATGTATTACACAGGAATTTACTCTTTCTATCACCACTTAAGTGAAATGGCTAGCGTAAATGATGTCATATCAGCGAAATACGGAACATCGGGTGTAAACATGTTTGCTTTTGGTCAAGCAAGTGCACCATCTGTGGATGCACTTGGAAAAGGACCTTGGCGTGAGAAAGCAGTAAATCCAGGTGAAGAACCAATATTGGCATCCCGTACAGTGCTAAAAGATATCGAACAACAAATAATGAAAATCTATATTCCTCAAGGTGCAGTAAAGAAAAAAGAAGGCATTTCTCTTAAACTAGCGATTAAGAAACTCAATAAAACAGTAGAAAAAGATATCAAGAACAGTTCTGTCGTGTTTGATTCTACTGTTGCTAAAGTAGAAAAGGCAGTCGAGAACGAAAAACTTGATCCAGAGGTAGGAGAGAGAATGAAAGCCGATCTTCTTGATGCGAAAATGTGGGTGAATTACGCATTAAAGCATCAAAAGTAATTTCACTTTACGTAAGAATTGGATTTTTATGAGAAAAACTTGAAAAGCTGGCTCAAAAGGTACATGTAGTGACCTATTGTTGTCAGCTTTTTCTTTTTAGTTTGGTACGGAGTGAAATGATGATCCTATGGGGTGAAACTTCACCATGTTCGAGTGAAACATAAGCATTTCTGAGCGAAACCCAAACTAGTTGGAGTGAAACCACTTATGAATTGAGCGAACGTGTAACAAACTATAAAATCACGTACCGTAAAATCGATGCGTACATCGTCTGTCATACATCTATTCAGCAAGTGAAGAAATTAATTTTCAATAATTAAATAAAAATGAAAATTATTTTTAAAATGGATTGAAATCTCTTAATCTTACTTTTATAATTGAGGTATCAAGAAAACGCTTACCAAAATGTTTCTGAGGGGGAAATGAAAAGTGAAGAAACGTACAAAAACATGGGTTTCTGGTTCACTAGCAGCAGCATTGTCATTAAGTTTGATCGCGTGCAGCAACGGAGAGGATGATAAGGCAAAAGGGTCTGCTAAAGATGGAGAGCTTTCCGGAGAAGTTACACTTTGGACAGCGTCATTAGCAGGTGAGCCATTTGACACCTACTTCAAAAATATCGAAAAAGACTTCGAAAAGCTTCATCCGAAACTTGATGTTGTGATTGAAGACGTGCCTCAAAATGAGATGGAACAAAAAGTATTGACATCGCTTACAGGGGACGATGTTCCTGATGTTGTTAACTTAAATCCTCATTATATGTCTAACATTGCTGCTCAAGGTGGACTATTAGATCTTACAGATGCGGTGAGCGACGAGACGAAGAACTCTTTTGTAGAAGGACCATACGAGTCTGGTATGTATGACGATAAGCTATATGCACTGCCATGGTACTTAACAACAACTGTTTCTTGGTATAACAACGATGCTTTCTCTAAAGCAGGCGTTTCCGAACTTCCTACAGATACGAAGGGACTTTATGAAGCTGCGAAAAAAGTAAAAGACGCAACGGGTAAACCGTCATACTTCCCGGTTATCAATGACGGAAACACGATCATGGAAAAAATGGTTTCGATCGCGAACGGTACTCCTATCGTTGAAGATGGTAAAGCAAAGTTTGCAGATAACAAAGATCTATTAGAATTCTTTGAGGCAACACAGAAGATGTATAAAGAAGGTATTATTCCTCAAGAAGCAGCGGAAGGTTCAATTAAAACAGGTCAAGAACTTTACATGGCAGGAAACGTTTCAATGCTTGAAGGCGGCGTAACATTCCTAGGACCAATTGAGTCAGGAGCTCCTGAAGTGTATAAAGCGTCAAAAGCAGGACAGCCGTTGAACGCAGATGATGCACCAGTGAACGTAGCGGTTATGAACTTTGCGGTTCCAGCAAAAACAAAGAACGAAGATGCTGCCGTAGCTCTTGCTGAGTTTGTATCGAACGCTGAAAACCAATTAGAATTTGCTAAAACAGCAGGCACAGTTCTTCCAGCTACAAAGAAATCTTTAGAAGATGACTACTTCAAGAATCCAGGAGATTCTCCAAAAGCATTCGGTATGTTAGAAGCTTCTAAGTCTTTAAGCCGTGCTGAAGTACTTATTCCTCCAACGGAAAACAGTGCTGATTTGCGTACAGCAACAAAGAACATCTTCATCCAAAACTTACAAGGTAAATTATCTCCGAAGGAAGCGATAAAAGAACTAGCTTCTGAATGGAACAAAGCATTTGAAAAATCAGGTGAAAAAGTAACATTCTAATGTAGTAGATGAAGAGACTAGCTTTTTTTAAAAAAAGCCTAGTCTCTACTTTTTAAAAGGGAGGTTCTAACATGAACAGAGAACCTGTTGTGCTGCCAAATGTAAAAACAAAGATCACAACAACAAAAAAGAAGAAAAAGTTTAGTATGAAGTTCCTTACACCATGGCTGTTTTTACTTCCAGCTATCGTGATTCTAGCGACGTTTTTAGTGTTTCCCATCCTAGAAGCGTTCAAGTGGAGTTTTCTGGATTATAAAATCATTGCGGGTACTGGAGAATATGTTGGTCTAGCTAACTTTAAAGAGATGTTTGCAGATAAGTATTTCTGGGTTGCGTTAATGAACACGCTGACGTTCCTCGTGATCGTCCTGCCATTAAACGTCTTTTTACCAATGATTTTAGCAGTCCTTGTAAACCAAAGAATAAGAGGAGCCGGCACGTTCCGCGTTCTCTACTATCTCCCAGTTATCACACCAATGGTAGTAGCGGCGCTCATGTGGAAGATGCTTTATTCACAAAGCGGAATCATCTCTGAGTTTTTAGTAAAACTAGGCGTGTTTGATGGTCCTACCAATCTACTGGTTCAATCATCAACAGCATTAACAGCCGTAGCAGCCATCACTGTATGGAAAGGGCTCGGCTACTATATGATCATTTATTTGGCCGGTCTGCAATCGATTCCAAAGGATGTTTATGAGTCTGCAAGTATTGACGGAGCATCCGTTTGGAAGCAGTTTACGAAGATTACAATTCCGATGCTAACGCCATCTATTACACTCGTATCGGTTATGACAATTATTGCCGGCATGAAAGTCTTTGAAGAGATCGCATTAACAACGGGCGGTGGTCCATCAGGTGCGACCACTACGCTCGTAATGTACATCTACAGCAAATTTATGAGTCTTGACGTAAGTATCGCGTCTGCTGCAGGAATCGTGCTGCTCGTACTTGCCATCGCTGCATCACTTTTACAAATGAAGTTAACAAGTAAACGCGAAGACGATCTGCGTGTTTAATAGATTGGGGGGGAAACCATGAAATCAAAACAAAACAGTAAAATATGGCTTTACGCCGTTATGTTACTCATCACTGTGCTAACGGTCGGACCGTTTCTAATCACGTTATTTATGGCAATGAAATCCGGAAGTGAAGGCATCTACACAAGTCTTCTTCCGAAAGACCCTACACTTGCTAACTTCGTATCGGCATTTGAAAAAGCGAATTTTGGACTTTACTTTATGAATACAGCGATTATTACAGCGATCGCAATCCCTCTAAACTTATTGTTCTGCAGTTTAGCGGCATATCCACTCGCACGAATGGACTTTAGAGGTCGAAGTGTTGTTCTGGCACTCATCATCTCAACGATGATGGTACCGTTTCAGCTATACATGGCTCCACTTTTTCAGCTAGCAGGAGAACTAGGACTAAGAAACACACATATCGGTCTTGTTGTAATGCAGGTTTCAACAGCGTTCGGAATCTTTTTAATGCGTCAAGCTTACCTTCGTATACCAAAAGAACTTGAGGAGTCGGCTTACTTAGACGGCGCAAACCGATTTAAAGTTTGGTACCTTGTTGTATTGCCACTTGTAAAGCCAACACTTGTAACTCTGGCGATCTTCACATTCATGGGCACGTGGGGCGATTACTTATGGCCGCTTCTTAACTCAACAGAAAGCAGCATGTACACGTTATCCATTGGTCTTGCGCAGCTTTCACAGAACTTTGACGGATCGAACTTAAAATTAATTTCTGCAGCTTCCATCTTAACGACAATTCCAACACTTTTAATCTTTATTTGGCTGCAAAAGTACTTTATTTCAGGAGCAACAGACGGAGCAGTAAAAGGATAAACATATCTTTATAAGAGGTGAATTCATTTGAGTACCTTATCTTTTTGGGGCAGAGAAATACCTGTCATTTATGATGTGGATTGTGTTGTGGTCGGCGGCGGTACGGGAGGCGCGGCAACAGCGATCTCTGCATTAGAAGAAAATCTCTCTACATTAGTCGTAGAAAAAACCATTTCACTCGGAGGAACTCAAACGAATTCGCTTGTTTCTCCTATGATGCCGACTCATGTGAAAACACAGCGTATCAACAGTTTGATTACTGAGCGTTTAAATAAAGAAAATGTGGAAACGAACGATGGAACGACAGCTTGCAGCTGGTTTAACGTGGAGTCTTTAAGTTATGTACTCGAACAGCTCATTACAGAACGCGGAGGCAGTATTCTGTATGATGCGAATTTTATTGATTGCGTCAGGGAAAACGGGAAGATCACGCATATCATCGTAAACACATGTGATGGGCTTATAGCGATTTCAGGAAAAACGTTCGTTGATGCTACAGCAGATGCCGTTCTTTCTCGTTCAGCAGGTGTTGAAGTTGTGAGCGGAAATAAAGATGGTGAAAATCAGCAGATCTCTTTTCGATTTGAAATGGGCGGGATTGATATTCCAGAGTTACGAACGTTTATTCTCTCTCAGAATGAGACGTTTTGTAAGATCGAAAATCCTGACTTTTTTGAGATCGCGATGGTTCCTGGTAAAGGGCATGTGTTAGAACCTTATTTTCGAGAAGCACTCGCTAACGGTGACTTAATTGAGGAAGATCTGCGGTATTTCCAAGCGTTTACTCAACCTGGAAAACCCACGGTCATGTCATTCAACTGTCCGCACATTCCAGGCATCACAAAAACAACAGATCCTAAGCTTCGTTCAAAGGCTGTTGTAAAAGGAAGACAAATGATTCGCAGGCTCGCAACCTTTTTACCAAAATGCATTCCGGGATTCCAGAACGCGTTTCTATTGAAAGAAGCGAATCAGCTTGGAATCCGGGAGTCATACCGCATCGTTGGGCAATATGTGCTCACTGAACAAGACTATGTAGACCGTGCACGATTCCAAGACGGAATTGCTCGAGGCGACTGGTACATTGATGTTCACAGCGTTACAAAGAAACCGGTAAATGAAGCGAAATTCTCTCGTGGAGAATATTACGAAATTCCTTACCGTTCACTTATTACGTACGAAGTGGAGAACTTGGTTGTTGTAGGCCGACACATCTCTAGCACATTTTTGATGCAAGCTTCTCTTCGCATTCAGCCGACAGTTCGTGATATGGGGGAAGCGGCAGGGAAAGCCTGTGCGTATTCAATTAAAAACAACATGGCATTAAATACATTGAACGGTGCTCTCCTGAAACAGCAGCTTCAAATGGTGGAGGAGTTTTAAATGAAGAACATAAAGACAGTAAACATATTGAATCATACGCATTGGGACCGTGAATGGTACGAAACGTTCGAAGAGTTTCGTTTCAGGCTTCGAAACGGACTTCGCTATACACAGGACCTGTTGAGTGAGGGGAAGATCGATAACTTCTTTTTAGACGGACAGACGATCGTTCTGGATGATTACCAAGAAATCGTAAGTGATGAAGAATATGCGCGTCTTCTTACTTTTATAAAAGAAGGAAAAATTGAGGTTGGCCCCTGGTATCTCTTAGCAGATGAGTTTCTCGTTTCAGGTGAGTCCATGATTAAGAACTTGGAGATCGGAACAAGCACGGCAAAAAAACTAGGTTCACCGTACAACATCGGATATTTGCCAGATACGTTCGGACACATCAGCCAGATGCCGCAAATTTTACGAAATTACGGAATTGATTCTGCACTTATTTTCCGTGGTGCTATATCGGACCGTTTTGAAAACACATGGGAAGGTGCAGACGGAACGAAGGTATTTACGATCGTCCTGCCACTATTTGAAGGGTATTATCAAACGTTCCTTAAATCTAAGGATTTTGTGGAAAAGACGATAACCTATTTAGAAGGAAATGCTCCATATTTAACTTCAGGCAATGTTTTGATCATGAACGGAGCGGACCACACGTTTACGAGTTCAGATGTGAATGAAAGAGTGGAGAAGTTGAGTGAGGAAATGCCCCATATCGCGTTTAAGCAAACATTGATGTCTGAATATGTGGATTCCTTCGCTGGAGTCGAACCAGATGGAACAATCTCGGGGGAACAACGGGACCCATCAAAGATCTTCATACTTCCAGGTGTGTATTCCACGAGATCTTATTTGAAAAATCAGAACCAAATGTGCGAAGACCAAGCAATTGGAATTATGGAGGCATTAAACGTTTGGACAAATGGTCGTTCAGATTCTGCAACGTTCATGGAATATGTGTGGAAGCTCATTTTACAGAACCAGCCACACGACAGTATATGCGGATGCAGTGTGGACGCGGTTCATGATGAGATGGAGACTCGAACGCAAAAAGTGTTAAGCGCGATCAGCCGATTTTCAAAAGATATTCTTCACGATGAATTTCCGTTTGAGTATCTAGACGATTCAGTAGATAACGGCTACTTATATTTGGTCAACAACACACCGATCGCGTCACGTTACCCTGTAACAGCAACGATCCGCATACCAGCTCCATTGGACAAAGGTTCGATCAAACTGTTTCATAACGAAGAGGAGATTTCGTTTGACGTGTTGAAAAGAGAACGTCGAGAAGAATTTATTCATCATATTTTAGCTGAGCCCCACTATGGAGATTATGTGATCTATGATGTAAGCTTTTCGCTACTCTTTGACGGTGCCGAAATGAAAGCTCTTCGAATTGAACGTGTGGAAAATGAATCGGAAGTTGTTGAAAGTTGTGCGTTGCCATTCATTCAAAACGACTTTTATAAAATTGAATGGAACGAGGACAGTTTATCCATCACTGACCTAGAAACGGGCCTGAGACATGATGATCAACATCATTTCACGTCGTCCCTAGATGCTGGGGACACTTACAACTATTCACCTCCTCTGAATGATAAAATAAGTAAAGCCGTAATCACAGAGGTATCGGATATCCTTAACGGCGAGACGTTCCAGTCAGCTACAGTGCACTATGAGATGAAGTTGCCTGCTTCACTGAACGAAGACCGATCAGGTTCGAGTGAGGCTGAGACCATAAACACGATGAAAACAACGATTACTCTTCATAAAGGGAAAAGGTTCATCTATTTTAAAACGAAGGTAAACAATACGGCGAAAGACCAAAAGCTGAAGGTTGGATTTTCAGCTTCAACAGCCGATATTAGCTATGCAGATACAGCGTTTGACCTCATCCAAAGGGAAACGCTTCGAGATAAGAAGTACGATATGCCCAAAAATAAAGAAGCGATTATGAATCAATATCCGACTCAATCCACAGTGATTGCAAATGAACATCAGCTTCTTCACCGCGGTTTACAAGAATACGAGGTAGACTCTTTTAATGGTAAAGACCACATTTTCTTAAGCGTGATCCGCAGTGTTGGCTGGTTGTCGAGACGCGATCTGCGTACGCGTGGTAACGGGGCTGGACCAGGTTTTGAAACACCTGGTGCACAATGTCTCGGTGAGTATGAATTTAAATACGGATTGGTTCTTGGCAAGAACAATATGAGTTTAAACAACGGAAAATTTTTGCGTCAGCAAGTGTTGACTCAGCAATCATATGTGAAAAAAGAGGATCAAAAGCTGTTTAAACTTTCATCAGCTGAGGTTGCTTTTTCCTCATTCATGTTGAAGGAAGAAAATACGTTTGATATTCGTCTGTTCAATCCTTCTCATGAGGATGTGAACACAGATTTGATTTTTGGTTTTGATCCTGAAGAGCTGTATGAAGTTGATTTTACTGGAAAAATCATTTCCAGCGTTTCCGCAGCAAAACAAATAGCCATTACGTTTGGCCCTAAACAAATCAAAACCATTCGTGTAAAAAGGAAAGGCCGGTAATGAAGGGATCAAATACTCCGTCCTTAGAAAATGAAGGTGATCATGATGAGAAAGTTTGTAGCATTTGACATAGGCGGGACATTAATTAAATACGGTGTTATTTCAGAAGATGGTTCGTTTATTGAAAAATTCGAGGTGCCAACAGAGGCGCAGCTTGGCGGACCTGTTATCGTCGAAAAAGTGAAGCAATGTGGGAAGCAGCTGATCGACAAGCATGATATAAGCGGAATCTGTGTCAGCACGGCTGGCCAAGTAGATTCCAAAGAAGGCGTCATTTTGTTTGCTTCTTCTTTAATTCCAAACTACACCGGAACCAAGTTGAAGCAGGAGCTAGAGAACCATTTTAACTTGCCTGTAGAAGTAGAAAATGATGTGAACTGTGCCGGGCTTGCGGAGTCTTGGATTGGAACAGGAAAAGATTCGAAGAGCTTGTTCTGTCTGACGATTGGTACAGGGATCGGCGGAAGCTATATTTTAGATAACAAACTTCACACCGGCCACAGCTTTAGCGGTGGCGAGATTGGTTATATCCCGATTGAAGGCGGTCAGTTTGAAGAACTGGCTTCGACACGCGTATTAATTAAAAATGTAGCGAAACGAAAAGAAGTAGCTGAAATTGAGCTTGATGGTAAGAAGATTTTTGAGTTGGCACAAGCAGGCGATGAAATATGCATCGAGGAAATCGAACGCCTTGTGTACTATCTATCAAAAGGAATCGCCACGGTCGCGTACATGATGAATCCAGAAACGATTATTATCGGCGGTGGTATTACCGCTCAAAAGGAATACCTTCTGCCTTTAATCATGAAACAGCTCAAGATCGATATGATTCCAGCTATTTTAGCAAAAACGAAGATCGAGATCGCCCGTAACTTAAATAATGCTGGTATGGTTGGAGCTCTACGTCATTTCTTGCTTCAAGAATCCCTGCAGCCGCTTAAGAGCATCACAACAATGATTGAATCGAACAGACACAAGCTGACGAAACGTGAGCAGATGATCGCAAAATACATTATCACAAATCTAGAGTCATTTCCGAACAGAACGATCTCCGATTTGTCGCGACAGATTGATGTATCAGAAGCTACGATTACACGTTTCTGTCAGAAACTAGAGTTTGGTTCATACAATAAGCTTCGATTGATGGCAAAAGAAGCATCTGTTAGCACAAGACTTTTCGAACCATCTGAAAGTAATCATTTAACAGGCCTTAAAGAAACATATGTAAAAATGCTGAAGAAGTTTGATACGCTCTACGAGTTAAAAGATGTTGAAAAAGTAAAGCAACAAGTAGCTAACGCAGAACAAATTTACTTATATGGTGGAAACAAACTGTCTTTTATCGCCGATCAGATGAAGTATAAATTGATGAGACTTGGTAAGAAAGCAGACACCTTTTTGTCTGCATATGAGATGGAATTGTCGGCATACACATTAGATAAAAATACACTTGTGATCGGACTTAGTGCTTCTGGTTATGATTCAGAAGTGGTTGGTATGCTGAGGCAAGCGAAAAAGTTAGGCTGCGAAACGATCGGAGTAACCAGCCAGCAGGACTCTCCGTTAGCAGATGTTTCGAATACGCGATTACTCATTCCAGCGACAGATGATATCGCGGGTGATGATAACTCCATTTGTGAGGTTTCCGCATTCTACCTAATGGATGTTATCTTAAAAGAACTGCAAAGTGACTATAATACGGAAGAACAAAAAGAGATTATCTAATAGCTCAGAAAAAAAGCATATAATTACGCTGAATTCTGATATAAATGAGCCGATTCTTCGTTTTTACTGATGATGGGACAGGGTTTTTTAGCGGTAAAAAGAGATGAAGTTTGTATTTAGGAGTGTTGGAGCGAAACAAGGGGTCCACTGAGCGAAACTCTGATCAGTTGGGGCGAAACATGGTGTCCACGGGGTGAAACGAGTGGTGTTTGGGGCGAAAAGAGCCTTAGTTTGAGCGAACGTGTAACAAATAAAAAAACACGTACCGTAAAAACAGACTGCTTGTAGAGTTTTTGCAAAAACAGACGGTGAACCTGTGAACTGCTGAACTGAGGACTCGCAAAACGCACCTTTGAGATCGCCAACTTTCTATAGAAATGAATTGAAAAGAAAGGGAGAAAATATGACACTACAAATATTTTCTCCTTTTTACGTATAAAAGGGTGAAAAGTCTTGAATGCATACGATGAAGCAATGGAACAACTTCAAAATTACAAACCTAAACGGACTAAAAAAGCTGATTTCGAGGAATTTTGGAATGGGTTAAAAGTTGAAAATCAAGAGTATCCGCTGAATGTAGAAGTGAAGGAGCGGGCATACAGCGTTCCTGGTGTAAAAGTCTATGATGTGGCTTTTGAAGGATTTCGCAATTCACGTATCCACGGTGTTTACGTGACACCAGAAGTTTCAAAAGACGATGCACCAGCTGCAGTCATCTTTCATGGCTACAACTGGAACACGCTGCAGCCGCATTATACGTTTAAGCATGTGATTCAGGGGATACCCGTTTTATTAGTAGATGTAAGAGGACAGAGTGTGAAATCGGCAGATAAGAATTCCTATGAAAATGGAGGAGCAGCCGGTTGGCTTACGCAGGGAATTTTTGACCGTAATCAATATTATTACACACATGTTTACATGGATTGTTATCGAAGCGTTGACGTTGTTCGGAAGCTTTCTGGAAAAAGGAACGTTTATCTGGAAGGTGGTAGTCAGGGTGGGGGATTGGCTATTGCCACTGCTGCTTTACAGGAGAACATCACCTTAACGTTATGCGACATCCCATTTCTTACGGACTTTGAACAATCAGTTGGACTTGCTGCAGAAGGACCTTATACAGAGATTTCGCATTATTTTAAAGTGCACGATCCTCAACATCAAACATCACCTAAAATCTTTGAAACGCTTAGTTATGTTGACACAATGAATCTAGCAAGCTCTGTAACGTGTCCGGTTCTTTTATCGGTTGGAATGATGGATCCCGTATGTCCGCCGTTAAGCGCTTTTGCTTTGTATCATCATTTAGGCGGGCCAAAGGAAATTAGAATATACCGTGAATACGGCCACGAAGTTCCTATGCTTCATGAGGAAGAAAAGCTAAAATTTATTCACTCTTATATAAAAAGAATGTAGTGAAAGAAAGAAGGTCAAACGCATGAAAATTGCTTATTTACCAATAGATGAACGCCCTTGCAACATCACATATGTTCAGATGATCGCGGAGTCTTCACATGATGTAGAGTTGTTTGTTCCTGCACCCGAACTCTTAGGTTATAAAAAGAATGCGGCGAATACAGAAGGATTGTGGAACTGGTTAAAAAATATGGCAGGGAGAGTGGACGCTCTTATTTTAAGCATTGATATGCTGGTTTATGGCGGTTTGCTTCCATCTAGACTTCATTATTTGACCGAAAAAGAGAGTGCGGTATGGGTGGAGCGCTTACGCTCGTTGCGTCGCGATTATCCGAATCTAGGAATCTATGCATCGAACTTAATTATGCGCACGCCAAAATACAGTTCGAGTGACGAGGAACCGGATTATTATGAACATTGGGGCCGGGAATTGTTTTTACGCTCTTATTTGTTGGATAAAGAGAAGCGCGAGAAGTTAACAGAAGATGAGACGAAGCATCTTAGTGAGATCGATGCAAAGTTACCAAAAGAACATATTGAAGACTATGAGACGAGACGTGTCTTCAATTCAAACATGAATGTGCACATGCTAGATTTGGTTAAGGAAGGCGTGCTGACGTTTTTGTCGATTCCGCAGGATGATAGTTCTGAATACGGATATACCGCGATTGATCAAAGCACTGTGGTGACAAAACGTGAACAGCTTCGTTTATATAAAAAGGTTCACATGTACCCTGGTGCAGATGAAGTTGGAGCGACTTTATTAGCGCGGGTTTATAATGATTTGAAGGGGCAGAAACCTAAGATCTTTCCTATATGGAGCAGTACGCTCGGCCAGCAGCTTGTGCCCATGTATGAAGATCGTCCTTTTGCAGAAAGTTTAAAAGCACATGTGTTAGCAGCGGGGTGTCAGTTAGTGGATAGTGCTACGGATGCCGATCTCGTGCTCGCATATAATACGCCTGGCCGTGTGATGCAAGAATCATGGGAACAGAATGTAAAGGACATTACGTACACTAGTTTCAGAAATATGCTTACGTTTGTAGACCAGATTAAGGATTACATCGACTCAGGGAAAAACGTCATTGTGGCGGATTCCGCCTATGCCAATGGCGGAGACCGCGAGTTAATTACCCTTTTGGATGAAGAGCGTATTCTTGATAAACTCGTCTCATACAAAGGATGGAACACGAATTGTAATACGCTAGGTACAACCATCTGCCAAGGAGTGTTAGGTGCTGATGGGAAACAGCCGAAGATTCAAGAGAACCTTATCTACCACCTCTTTGATGATTATTTTTATCAAGCAGAAATACGTATGGAAATGAACGCAGATTTTCTGCCGAAGTATGATTTGAATTATTTTGATTTGAAAGATGAAACGGTTCGTGTGAATGAAGAACGTAATAACCGTTTGATAACCAGATTTAATGAGCAGATTCTTCATAGTTTTAAAAAGTTCAAAATCGATAATTTGAAAACATTTGCTCCTTGGAACCGAATGTTTGATTGCGGTCTCTCATTTGATTTTAAGGATGCTACATGTAAGGAGTGATTTTATGTTATTAGGCGCAATTGAAGCGGGCGGCACTAAGTTTGTGTGTGGAATCGGAAATGAGGACGGAGAAGTTATTGAAAGAATCTCTATCCCTACAACAACCCCTGAAGAAACGATGAGACACGTTGTTGATTACTTTATGGAAAAAAAGGTGAATGCTCTAGGAGTTGGTTCATTTGGGCCGGTTGATCTTGATGTTTCAAGTGCAACTTATGGTTATATCACGAGTACGCCGAAAGAACATTGGAATCAGTATGATTTAGTCGGTGAACTGAAGAAGCACTTCCAGGTTCCGATCGGATTTGATACGGATGTGAATGCTGCCGCTTTAGGCGAATCTCTCTGGGGTGCCGCCAAAGGTCTAGATAGCTGTCTGTATATGACGGTTGGAACTGGAATTGGAGTAGGAGCCGTTTCGGAAGGGAAGCTGGTACATGGGATGCTTCACCCAGAGATGGGCCACATTCGTGTTAGGCGACATGTTGAAGACCATTTTGCAGGAAGCTGTCCGTTTCATGGTGATTGTCTAGAAGGGATGGCGTCAGGTCCCACAATCGAAGCACGTTGGGGAAAGAAGGGCGTAGAGCTCGCGTCGGATCTAGAGGTGTGGGAGCTAGAAGCTTATTATCTCGCACAAGCTCTTGTAAACTACATTTTGGTGCTCTCTCCAAAACGTATTGTGATCGGCGGTGGCGTAATGAAACAAGAACACCTATTTCCGCTCGTACGAAACGGGGTGGTTCAGCTGTTAAACGGCTACATTCAACACGAAAATGTACTGAATCGAATTGATAAGTATATTGTACCGCCTGGTTTAGGTGACAACGCAGGTTTGTGTGGGGCTTTAGCTTTGGCTAGGCAAGCATATGCTATTAAAAAGACAAGCTGACTCTGGGAAAAGAGTCAGCTTGCCTTTTTCTATACTTATTTACTTTTTTGGGGCAAACAGCTGGCTAACGATAATAAGAGAATCATCGCTTCCGATATCGTAATGAACAGAGTGAAGTATTTTTGAGCATCGTCAACCCAGCTCTCTTTGTTGATTAGTAATAATCCAATTACCGCGAGCAAGACTATGTTGGCTAACCAGAAAAATATAAATCCTCGTTTAAATGAAAATGTTCTGTTCATTGGCAGTTCTCCTTGAGACTTCTAGTACTTTAATTTTATCCATTATACATAATTAGTAAGATCAACCAGTTGATAAGCAGCAGAAAAAAGAAAAGAAGAGCCAGCAATTTGTTGATGATCCATGGTATTAGGCTAAGTACGGATTGAACAGCGTCGTTCAGACCGTAAAAAGCAAATGTAGTGTATTTATATATTAATGAGAGAACATCCACTTTGTTTGTAACAAAACTATTATTATAGCGTTCAATAATGGCACGTTGTACAAATATAGAAAAGAACGCAGTGATGGCGTTAGTTAATAAAAGAAGCATGATTATAGTTGTTGGAAAAGGGATGTCAATTCCTACAAAAATTAGTGAGAAAAGAGAAATGAATAGAATGGTTAGAAGTATACTGATTAATTTGGCAGTCATAAAGAAACCTAAACCTTCCTTGATAATGGAATATTATAGATAGTTCTAGAATAGCACAAGGGATATAGTCTACATAAAGGTTAGGAAAACAAACCTGAAATTAATAGATGTAAAATTCTCGAGCGCAGAATTCTGAAGTTACTGATTGATTAGAGAACTTCACAACCACCACGTCACAATTTTTAGAAAATTATATTGTAACCGTTTACAAGTTGATTTATAATATTTAAAAGTGAAACGTTTCTATTGTTAAAATGAGGATTTCTGGTATTGAACAACAATTCAAACGTTTATATTTACCGAAAATCCTATTTTTTTGTACTATATCGAAACGTTTCGAATAGCTATACCCACACGCATCAACCATTTGATTTAATCCATTTATACTCCAGTACCCCGGTTTTTTTCCGGATGAAGAGGTGATTTATGAAGAGCATAGCAATAAAAGAAGAAAAGGTGATCGTAGACGGTCAGGAGGTCTTCTTGTTCGGAGGAGAGCTTCACTATTTCCGAATTCCGAAGCAAGACTGGCGCGAGCGCATACAGCAGGTAAAAGAAGCTGGCGCGAACATGATCAGCACATACGTGCCTTGGATTTTCCACGAGTATGAGGAAGGTGTTACGGATCTTATCGGAACTTCTCGACCAGAACGTGATCTACATACGTTTCTGCAGCTCCTACAAGAAGAGGGTATGTACTGCTTAGTCCGTCCGGGTCCATACGTGATGGCAGAAATCGTGGATCATGGTGTGCCAACATGGTTTATCGATAACTACCCGGAAGCCGTAGCGAAAACGAACGTTGGCGAGATTCATCCAACCCGAGTCGTGAGTTATAGTCATCCAACATTCTTAGAAAAAACGGAGCTTTGGTATGAAAAGGTATGTGCCGTTATTAAGCCGTTTTTAGTAACAAACGGTGGTCCAGTTATCCTTTTTCAGCTTGATAACGAAGTAGGGATGTTTCACTGGGTGACGAACCAACCCGATTTCAACACTTCAACACTGCAAGAGTTTCAACAACATCTGAGAACAAACTATACAGAACAATCGTTTCAAGAAACATTCCGCATTCCGTTTAGCGAGATTCAGTCGTTCGCGGAAAACATGACGAAAAAGCCTGAAGCGATCTACGCTCATGCATTACGAAATGAATTCGGCTTATTTTTACGACAGCACTATAAGCGTTTCATCGAGCATCTGAAACAGTCAGCAGAGGAAAAAGGTATCGATGTTCCGTTCGTCGTGAACATTCATGGTTTTCATGGAATCGATATCTTAAAGCGCGGAACGATGTATCCGATCGGCATTTCGCAGCTGCTTGAGACCGCGAAAATTGAGAACACACTCATGGCTGGTGATTATTACATCGGTAACATCGAGTATGACAGCTATGTGGACATCGTTTTAGCAAACGCCTTTACAAAAGCGATCCAATGGAAAGAGCAGCCGCTTTTCTCAGCAGAGTTTCAAGGTGGAAGCATCCACGATAAACCGAAGCTCCAACCAACTACGTTTGATCTGACGACGCGCTTATGTATCGCGGACGGGATGAACGGTGTGAACTATTACATGTTTGGTGCGGGCGAGAACTATGAAAACATCGGCTTGTTCGGCAGACGTCACGATTGGCAGGCACCACTCACTAAGTCGGGCAAGAAGAATCCGCACTATCCTGTGATTCAGCATATCGGAAAGATGCTTCAAACATTTGAAAGCTCACTTCTACAAACGAAACCAGTCGTTGATACACATCTCGGTTTTTATCCGGATTATTACATGACAGAGTTTCATGATGAGCATACGAAACACATGGTCGACCAGATCCAGCGTGATCGTGAAACTTTTATGGCAAACGGCATCGCAAAAGCACTTCGCGTGAACAACATTATCTATGATGCAATCAATGTACAGGATGATGATGAGATTGATCCAAATAAAGTTCCTTCTCTATGGATGTTTACCACAGAGTGGATGGATGAAAACATTCAGCAAAAACTCGTTACGTATCTAGAGAATGGCGGAAAGCTGATTCTGTTCCCAACGATTCCGACAAAAACACTGAAAAATATACCGTGTACGAACTTAAAAGATTACATCAACGTATCGGTAAAAGAAACAAAGCACCGCGTGTTCGGTCAGATCGATCAGGCGGACAACGTGTTGATCGACCGAGCTGATATCTATGAGACAACTGATGGAGCGTTTGCGCATATAGAGGACAAGCCGGACGAAGTGATCGCATTTGAAAAGCAGCTTGGCAAAGGTCAGCTCTATATGTTTGGAATCGGTATGGATCACGGTTTTCATTATCAAAACGACATCATCGTCGAGCTTGCCAAACGAGCTGGAATACAGAGTCGTTTCACACTTGAAGAAGAGCTTGATATTACCGTTCGATCTTCACCAGAAAAAGGAGACTTCTTCTTTCTTCAAAACTTCGATGAATTTAAGAAATCAACGACGATTACGTACGACGGAGCAACCCTTTTCGGTGGGAAAGAAATTTCAATTCCGATGCGAAGCGGCCTCATGCTACCGGTCAATGTACCGTTACATGAAGACTTGTTCATCGAATACGGAACGGGTGAAATCTACGAAACGGTACAGCACCAAGACGTGATCTCACTCACAATAAAAATGGTTCAAAAAGAAGAAGAATTCGTCTTCCGTTCCCCCTCCTGGAAACCTGTAGACACTAAAGAGGTTTCAATAGAGGAAGTACAAGAGCACACATACAAAGTGCTAATTTCAACAACAGAAGACACAACATCCATCCGGTTTCAACCAGCGTTCGCAAACGCTATTCAACCATAAGTACCAACAAGGCTATTTCTACCTGTTGAACCTGAAGTATTTGGACTTTTATCATCTCCGAATAAGTTGATTGGAGTGCAGGGTGCGAGACTCCTGGGGGATCAGCGGGACAGGTGAGACACCTAAGGGCACAAGGTGCCGAGGTGGCTCACCGCACGCCCCCCGGAAAGCGAGCACCTGAAACGGAAATCAACAGCTTTCAAAAGCAACAGAGCGAATAGCAAATAAAATTAATTGGGGAGTTGATAGGTAATGAAGAAAGTATTATCACTATTCATGATCATCGCACTGCTATTTTCAGTAGCAGCTTGTAGCTCAGATGACAAAGCAAGCTCTGACGACAAGAAAGAAAACGTAACCATCTCGTATGCAAGCTGGTCACTTGGTACGGAAAAAGAACAAAACCTTGAGCGCTTGATGATCAAAGCGTTCGAGAAAAAGTATCCGAACATCAAGGTTAAGATCGACGAGTCGATCAATCCGACAGATTGGAACGGAACACTCGCTGCAGCAGCAAGTGCGGGCAAGATGCCAGACGTTTTTGCTCTACCACAGATTCCATCATCACTTTCTAACGATTGGTTGATGGACATCACGAAAATGACAGAAAAAGATAAAGATTTTGCAAACATTCCTGAAGCGGTTCGTGAATCAGCAACATACAACGATAAAGTGTATGCGGTTCCATTCGCACAGCATTTCTTAGGTTACTTAGTAAACAAAGATCTATTTAACGAAGCGAACCTCGATTATCCTGAGTTTGGTTTTTCACTAGAAGAGTACACGAAATCCATTAAAGAAGTAACGAACATCAACAAAGGTGTAGCTGGAACGAACCACGCGTTCTCCGTAACAGACTGGTATCCGGCAGCAGCGAACCCAGACATGGGCTGGTATACGGTTCAAGACGGGCAATACTCTCTTGACTCAAAAGAATTCATCGCAGGAGCGAATCTTGCAAAAGAAATCACAACGAACAACTACGCGTACGAGTCACTTCCAGATGACTTGAAAGCTAACTTTAAAGGGGAAAACCCAGAAGAAGTATGGATGAACGGACAAGTTGCTGTGAAATGGGACGGCACTTGGGGAGTTCCTGCTCTTGTTGAAAAAGGAACGTTTGACTTTGACTTCATAGGACTTCCTGGTGGAAGAACGGGTGTAACGAACGACTTTGTTGGAATCTCTAAAACGAGTAAGCACGCTGAAGAAGCATTCCTTTTCTCTAAGTGGATGTCATTCGGTAAAGAAGGTTTCATGAAGCGTATGGAAATTGCTGAAAAAGAAGGAAAAGCTCTGAACACACTTCCAGTTAACGCAGATCCTGAAATTTTAGATGAGTACTTTGCGATCAATGAAGTGCCTGGAATCAAAACAGCTTATGACAACTTAGACAACGCAGTCGTTGAGCCGGTTAAAACCGTACCTGGCTATGTAGATGCACGCTGGGAAGCACCAACAGGCGTAAAGGTTGGAGAAGAAGCGAACGCGAAAGTGGCAGTTATTTTAGATAACGTGATCAAAGGAAACCTGAAGATCGAAGACTACGCAAAGCAGCTTGATCAATTAGCAGACCAAAAGAGTAAAGAAGCAAGTGAGGCTTTAAAAGATAAATAGAAAGCCTGAAGTTTAAGGGGAGGTTGATAGTATGAAGTTTAAAAGATTTCTTTGGTTAGGTTTAGCGCTGTGTCTCATTATTCCACAACCCTATGCATCTGCTGAAGGCAACAGTCAGGATAATAAGCCTGCCGAACAAGTCGTGGAGGAAAACTATCATACCGTCCTTAACAGTTGGGAGAAGAAAGGGACAGGGGACGCTTCAGAATTTGAAGCGTCTGTCTCTCCTTCTGATTTTAAGATCAAAGACAAAAAGAACCTTTTGTCAGAATCAGAGAGTAAGGGCTATAACGATCGTGTTTTCTATTGGCATAACCGAGACTCCGTTTCTTATGAAGTGAATGTGAAGGAAGCGGGACTATATGAGCTAGCGTTTGATTATTATCCACTGAGCAACGAGGTTGTTCCAATAGAGGGCGCCATTCAGGTAAACGGTAACTATCCTTTTTATGAAAGTCGAAGAATCGTGTTTCCGGCCGACTGGAAAAACGAGAAAAACACCTTTGAGAAAGATCGGTTCGACAACGATATGATTCCGAAGCAAAAGCGGATCGAGCGTTGGAACACGTTAACAGCGGAAGATGCGAGTCAGTTGCAGTCTGAGCCACTTCGATACGAACTGAAAAAAGGAAAAAATACGATCCAGCTTACAAACCTATCAGGTGAGATGCTGCTAGGTAAAGCTTACGTCAAATCACCTAGCAATCTACCAAGCTATAAAGAATACACAAAGAAACATGAAGATGCAAAAGTGGCGGACACGTTGATCACACGTGAAGCCGAGAAGGACTATGAAAAGAACAGCTCGTACATACGTCCTTTTGCAGCAGATGATTCATCAGCGGTACCGAGCTCTCCAAAGAACCTTCTATTAAACACACTAGGTTCTGAATCGTGGAAAGACTCCGGACAGACGGTGAATTGGAACGTCAACGTGAAAAAAGAGGGCTTTTACAAGCTAACATTTAAAGTGTTGCAGAACAAAGAGACGGGCGGTCCGGTTTTCCGAAAACTGTTGATCGACGGAAAAGTTCCGTTTCAAGAGACTTCACCCGTTACGTTTCCCTTCAATAAAAACTGGGATAATGTCACGTTAGAAAATAAAGAAGGAAAAGATTATCTGTTTTATTTATCAAAAGGTAAGCATCAGATCGGTCTAGAAGCGGACGCAGCACCTGTTGAGCCCGTTCTTCATACGACAAACAAAGTGATGCGCGAGATGGAAGAGCTGACGCTTGAAATTCGAAAGCTTACAGGAAATCAGACAGATACATCGCGTGGCTGGAAGATCAGCGAGTACATTCCAGGCATCGATAAAAAACTGGCTGGCTGGGCAGATGAGCTAGAGCAAGAACTGAAGTACCTCAGAACTCTTGATAATACAAAAGAAGATTCAAAAGATATGGTCTCGCTTGAGATGGCGGTTCAGAAGCTAAGGGCACTTAGCAAAAAGCCAAATGAGATTCCAAGCCGACTTACTGAGCTGTCAGAAGGATCGTCTTCAGCGGCACAGTTGCTCGGAAACATGCTCGTGACTTTGCCAGAACAGCCGTTAACGGTCGACCGTTTCTACGTGCATGGTGACGAAAAAGAAGTGCCGGATGCAGAAGCCGGTTTTTGGGAAAAGCTGATCGACTCGATTCAACGCTTCTTCTTATCGTTCTTCTCAGAGAACTACTCGGCGAGTGAAGCAGAAGAAGATACGTTAGAGGTTTGGGTGAACCGACCGCGTCAATACGTGGAACTCCTACAAAACCTATCTGATCAAAACTTTACGCCAGAAACAGGAATTAAAGTAAAATTCTCGATCATGCCAGAAGAGCAGAAGCTGATTCTCGCGAGTGCGTCGAACAAACAGCCAGACATTGCGCTTGGTATCTCTTCGTGGCTGCCATACGAGTTATCCATTCGTGGTGCAGCCGTTGATCTGCATCAGTTCGATGACTTCGAAAAGTTCAGCAAGCAGTTCTCGCCAGGAGCTTTTCTTCCGCTTATGATCGGTGATTCGGTCTATGCGATGCCAGAGACGCAAGATTTCTTTGTGCAGTTTTACCGAAAAGATATTCTGCAAGCACTCGGTCTTCCGGTTCCAGATACGTGGGATGACGTGAAGAGTATCTTGCCAGAGCTTCAGCGTTTTGGAATGAACTATTATACGCACATCGCTGGTGCGACAGGGTTTAAGCCGTTCCAAGCAACCGCTCCGTTCGTGTATCAGTTTGACGGAGATCTGTACGGAAAAGATGGCATGAAGACCGCGATTGGAACAGAAGAATCGTTAAAAGGCATTCAGTTCATGGCAGAGCTGAACACGATCTACAGCATGCCGTTACAAGTACCGAACTTTTATAACCATTTCCGATATTCAACACTACCGATCGGGACGGCTAACTTTACGACATATACGCAACTTACGGCAGCCGCTCCAGAGATCGCTGGATGGTGGGATATTGCACCGCATCCGGGTGTGAAAAAAGAAGACGGAACAGTGGAACGCTGGGCTACTGGTTCAGGCCAGTCGGCAATGATCTTCAAAGGAACGAAGAGCAAGGAAGATTCGTGGGAACTTTTAAAATGGTGGCTGTCAGAAGATACGCAGACCGAGTTCGCGACCAATCTTCAGATGTTGTACGGACCAGAATACATGTGGAACACGTCGAATCTAGAGGCGTTTAAGAACCTTCCGTGGCCAGAACAGCATAAGAAAACGATTTTAAAGCAATGGGAGTACCTATACGAAGTACCGAAAAATCCAGGTTCGTACATGATTGAGCGTGAGCTTTCGAACATCTGGAACCGCATCGTGTTTGACGGTGTGAACCCGAGATCGGCAGTTGACGATTCCGTTGTTGCGATCGACCGGGAGATCAAGCGAAAGATGGAAGAGTTCGGATATGTGAAGGACGGCAAGATGGTCAAGCCGTATCCGATTCCTACGATAGAACAAGTGAAAAGTTGGGCAGGCGATGAGAATGAAAAAGAAACCAAATAAACGAGATTATTCACCGTGGATGTTCCTTGCTCCGTATATCATCTTTTTTACAACGTTTATCATCATACCTGTTGCAGCGGCAATTCTTTTGTCATTCACGTATTTTAACGCGATCGAGACGCCATCGTTCATCGGGTTGAGCAACTATGTCGGTCTGATCACACAGGATGAAGTGTTCATGCAGAAGATCCTGCCGAACACGTTAACGTTCGCACTGATCGTGGGCCCTGGCGGGTATATCTTATCGTTCATACTCGCTTGGGCGCTCGCTCAAGTGCCAAAGCGCATGCGAACCGTACTTGCGCTGGTCATCTACTCTCCATCCATGACAGCAGGTGTTGCGATGGCCGTTGTTTGGACGATCATCTTCTCTGGAGATGAAACGGGTTATCTTAACAGCTTGCTTCTAACGATGGGTGTGCTGTTAGAGCCGATCCAATGGCTGCAGTCACCTGAGTATTTGATGAAAATCATGATTTTTGTAACGCTTTGGGGCTCTATGGGTGTAGGATTCCTTGCGATGTTATCAGGTGTTCTAAACATTAACACTGAGATCTATGAAGCCGGATACATCGATGGCATCAACAACCGTTTTCAAGAGATCATCTATATTACGATTCCGTCCATGAAGCCGCAGATGCTGTTCGGCGCGGTCATGGCAGTCGTTGGAACATTTCAAGCTGGTGCGATTGGGGTAGCGCTATCGGGTGCCAATCCGACACCGCAATATGCGGGTCAGCTAATGGTCAACCACTTAGAAGATTATGGATTTATCCGTTATGAGATGGGTTACGCAGCAGCGATCTCGGTCGTGCTGCTCATCGTTGTATATCTGTTCTCGAAAGTAGCCTGGAGGCTGTTTGGAGAGAAAGACTAGCGAAAAAGGAGTGATCAACATGTCAGCCTTTCAAGGGACAAGAATGAACCCGTCAAAGTTTCATAAAAGTCAGCTGAAATTTCTTGCATTTTTAATACCACTGGCTG
The DNA here is from genome assembly GCF_015903875.1 of Fictibacillus sp. 7GRE50. Taxonomy (NCBI): domain Bacteria; kingdom Bacillati; phylum Bacillota; class Bacilli; order Caryophanales; family Fictibacillaceae; genus Fictibacillus; species Fictibacillus sp. 7GRE50. The sequence goes on along the minus strand of NZ_JACZDW010000001.1, from coordinate 869,460 downwards.
TCTTTATGGCTTTGCCGATCGTCTATATATTCTTTCATGCGTTCAAACCGATCGACGAACTGTTCGCGTATCCACCGCGCTTTTTTGTAGATAACCCAACTATGCAGAACTTTGTAGACCTTTTTACAAAGACGAACGATACTGGCGTTCCGATGTCGCGCTTTCTGTTCAATTCTGTTGTCGTTACGCTGATCGTGGTTGTTCTGACGGTAATCATCAGCACGATGGCAGGCTACGCGCTATCAAAGAAAAATTTTAGAATGAAAAAAGCGATCTTTGAGATCAACACGCTTGCGCTCATGTTCGTACCAGCGGCGGTTATGATTCCCCGGTACCTATTGATCGACGAACTAGGTTTGATCAATACGTTCATGGTTCATATCCTTCCGTTACTTGCGATGCCGATCGGTCTGTTTCTCGTCAAACAGTTCATCGATCAGATACCGGATGAACTGCTTGAAGCAGCAAGACTTGACGGAGCATCTGATTTTCAAATCTTCGTTCGGATCATCATACCGCTCGTCAAACCTGCCATCGCGACCATCGCGATTCTATCGTTCCAGCTCGTTTGGAACAGCATTGAGAGTTCGTCTCTTTATGTGAACGATGAAGGACTGAAGACGTTCTCGTTCTATATGTCGACGTTAACTTCAACCGTTGAAGGAAACAACGTAGCAGGACAAGGACTTGCAGCAGCCGCATCCTTGATCATGTTCGTACCAAATCTAATCATTTTTATAATTCTGCAGAGCCAGGTGATGAACACGATGGCCCACTCAGGAATCAAGTAAGAAAGTAGGAGGGGGGAGAAATGAAGCGCATTGCCCAATTTGTAGCATTATTGGTATTCCTGCTCGTTCCGATCTCATCTATCGCTTCTGCTTCTGTCCCTTATCAGACAGAAACGTTATCAGCAGACGGTCAGACGATCGAAACACAGACTGCATACACACCGGTCGGCACCTTACTGCCGGACGTTGAAATTACAAACCCGGAAGATATTTTCTCTGATTCAAAAGGAAACCTTTATATCGCGGATTCTGGTGCCAAAAGAATTCTCGTCGCTGACAGAAACGGGAAATTTGTACGCGAGATCGGAAAAGGTGTTCTAAAATCACCAACTGGCGTCTATGTGGACGAAACGGAAAGAATCTTTGTAGCCGATTATGAAGAAGAGAAGATATTCCGCTTTTCAAAAGACGGCAAGGTAGAAGAGGAATACGGAAAACCGGATTCGCCGCTTTTCGGTAAAAGCTCTTCTTTTAAGCCACAAAAAGTAGCGGTCGACCGTCGCGGCAGCATCTACGTGATCAGTGAAGGGTCAACGAACGGAATCATCCAGCTTAGTAAAGATGGCGGATTTCTTGGCTATTATGGTGTAAACAGCACAGAAGGATCGTTTGGAACGTTTTTGCAGAAGCTTCTCACATCAGAGAGTAAAAAAGCAAATATGTTCATGAAAACACCTCCAGCACCAGATAACATCGCGCTTGATGATCAAGGTCTCGTCTATTCTGTGACAGAAGGAACGTCGAACGAAGTCATCAAAAAGCTGAACGTTGCTGGAAAGAACATGTTGTTTCCGGATATCTCTGATGAGAAATCATTACAAGATATCGCGGTCGATCATGACGGTAACATGTTCGTCGTATCAAGCACCGGCGAGATCTATGAATATGACAGCTTTGGAAATTTACTGTTCATCTTTGGTGGAAAAGACGACGGAACGAACCGTCTTGGGTTGTTCAAACAGCCGACAGGCATCACGATCGATCCTGATGGCAGACTGTACGTGACCGATAAAGAACGTGGCATGATCCAAGTCTTTGAATCTACTGCTTTTTCCAAACAAGTGCATGAAGGAATCGCGCTTTTTAAAGAAGGTCGTTATGTAGAGAGTCAGAAGTATTGGGAAGAAGTGCTGAAGATGAACTCTTCGTTCGGTCTCGCACATTCTGCCATGGGTTCTGCTTATTACAAACAACAAGACTATGATAAGGCGTTAGAAGAATACGAGTTTGCAAACGACGTGTACGGTTATTCCGACTCGTTCTGGGAAGTTCGTCACGCGTGGATGCAAGAGAACCTGGAAACGGTGTTGTTCGCGTTAATATTCTTTGTCATTTTGTACTATATCGTTAAAGTGATCGACAAAAAGAAAGGCATTCTGGATCAGCCGCGCAGAAGAATCGGTGCGATTAAGAAACAAAGATTGATAGGAGAACTGCTCTTCCTGTTCAAGTTCTTCCGTCATCCGATCGACAGTTTTTATTATCTGAAAAGAAAACAATACGCGTCGATTCTATCAGCGACGATTCTGTATGTAATCTTAATCGTCGAGTATATTTACAGCCGCTTCTATACCGGGTTTATCTATAAAACGGTGAGCAGCGATGCGAACTTAGTCGGCGAGCTTCTCTTACTACTCGTACCACTCGCGTTGTTTATTGTCGTGAACTATCTCGTTAGTACGATCAACGACGGTGAAGGAAGATTTAAGGATATCTATATCGGAACGATCTACTCGCTCGCTCCGTTTCTCGTGTTCAGCCCAATTCTGACCCTTCTGTCGAACGTGCTGACTTATAATGAAGCGTTTGTTTATGTTTTCTCAATCCGCATCATCTACGCATGGTGTCTGATCATTCTTTTCATCATGCTGAAAGAGATCCACAACTACACATTCTCAGACACGATCCGAAACATCTTCGTCACGCTGTTCGGTATGGTGATCATGCTTCTTGTTGTGTTCATCGTGTTCGTGTTGATCGATCAAGTGTACGATTTTGTTTATTCCATCATAAAGGAGGCTGTTCTTCGTGTATAAAAAGATAAGTATCGCGCTTCTTACCTTGCTCGTACCGATCTCTGTATTCGCCGCGCAAGATGATAAAAAAAGTACGGAGCAGCCTCCCGTACCAACAGAAAAGAGTCAAAACGTGATGAAGTATACGTCTTCATCGTTTACGAAGCCTGAAAAAGCAGATGATGCTCCGATCAAACAGAAAAATTCGTTTCAAGGCTTTGAAAAAGCAGCCGAGAACGAAAATCTTGCTCTTTATGTGAACGAAGAAACGCTCGCTATCAAGATCGAGAACAAGAAAACGAAGTACGTTTGGAACTCAGGACTGGATAATCCAGATCAGTATCGACTGAACAAAACGTGGGAACAGATGGCTCAATCTGCGATCACCGTTGATTATATGGATCGTCGCGGAAAGGTGAAAACCGAGAGCATCACGACGAACGATTCTAAGCCTCGTGTGAAGACGAACGATAAAGGATTCACCGCCTCTCTTTACATGAATCAGTCAAAATTAGAGTTTGAAGTGAACGTCGAACTTCAAGAAAACGATCTTGTTGTTTCAATTCCTGAGAATGAGATTAGGGAAAACAAGTACACGAAGCTCATCTCGATGCGCGTTTATCCGTTTTTAGGTGCGGTGAACAAGAGCGACATCAACGGCTACATGTTCATCCCAGACGGATCTGGTGCATTGATTCGTTATGAAAAGAACGGAACAAAAGCCGATGCACCGTTTACGGGATCCATTTACGGTGATGATGAAGCCTTTTTAAAAACGAAAGTGAAGAAGGAAGAAGATGAAAAAGTAACACCAGTCGAGCAGATCAAGATGCCGGTATTCGGAACGGTTCATGGTGTGAAGCAGAACGGATTTCTTGCTGTGATTGAAGAAGGCTATAGTCATGGTGACATTTTAGCGTATCCGTCAGGCGTTTCGACCGACTTTAACTGGATCTCTTCTGAATTTCATTTTAGAAAAGAATATTATCAGCCGACGAGTAAGAACATGAAGGGTCTGAACGTATATCAAAAAACAAAGAACCCGTTCGGCGTGAAGCTGAGATACATGTTCTTACAAGAAGATGATGCTGATTATGTAGGGATGGCCAAAGCGTATCAAAACCATCTTTCTGATACAAAACAGTTAGAAAAACAAGACGACAAAACCGGCGTCAGACTCGAGTTTTTAGGTGGCGAAGTGAAGGAAGGTCTGTTGTGGGATTCGGTTCTGCCGATGACGAAGGTTACAGACATTCCGAGTATGACGTCTGAGCTCAAAAAAGACGTCGATGATCTGTTCGTCGTTTATAAAGGCTGGTCAGAAGGCGGCTTAACCGGAACACTGCCTCAGAAGTTTCCGTTTGAAAGTGAGCTCGGAAACAGTGATGACGTAAAGGACACGATCGACAGTCTTAAAAAGGATAACATTCCGCTTTATTTTTATAGTGATTATACAAAAGCGTACGACGGAGCTTCCGGTTATTCTGGCAGCAAAGACGTAGCGAAGAAGATCAGTGCCGAGACGATCTCACACAGTGAAGATAAGAAGACACTATATTATCTATCGCCAGGAAAATCACTTGCGATCGCAAAAGAGGATGCAAAGGATTTTAAAGAGCTAGACATTTCAAACGTGGCAATCGATACGAGCGGGTATACGTTGTTCTCTGACTTTAGCGGAAAGAAATCGAGCGAGCGAAACCAGACGATCAAAACGTATCAAAAGCTGTTTGGGACTTTGAACAAAGAAGTAGGAAATGTTGCTCTCTACGAGCCGAACACGTATCTATGGAATCAAACGGATCGCTATCTCGACATTCCGATGAACGCGTCGAACTACGTGTTTGAAACAGATACGGTGCCGTTTTTGCAGATCGTGCTAAAAGGCTATATGCCATATTACGCGCCGTTCTCGAACTTTCAGTCAGATTCGGAAGATCAGATGTTGCGCATGATTGAGTACGGAGCATACCCGTCGTTTCTTTTAACGAAGGAAGCGTCACATCTTCTTGCGAAAACAGCATCGAGTGACGTTTATACATCGGAATACTCGATCTGGAGAGACAAGATTTTGTATCAGTACGAAAACATTAAGAAAAGTCTTGGTGAGGTAGAAGGCGAAGAGATCGTCAGCCGCAATGTGCCTCATACTGGTGTTGTTGAGGTAGAATACTCCAACGGAAAAGTGATCGTCGTCAACTACACGAATGCGACTTATAAAAGTAACGGTATTGAAGTGAAACCTAAGGATTTTGCAGTAACAGAAGGGGGAGAAAGCGATGAAACGACTAGGCAATAACAGAAATCTAACAGGATTGCTGTTTGTTTCACCATGGATCATCGGCTTTCTCGTCTTTACGGCGTTTCCGCTTTTATACTCACTCTTTTTAAGCTTTCAGGAAGTGAAGATTACGACAGATGGCATCAAAACAAACTTTGTAAGCTTTGGAAATTATGAATATGCGTTTTCGGTCGATGGAACGTTCGTTGACCGCGTCCTAAAATATCTAGAAGAGATGGTCATCTCCGTTCCGATCATCATCGTCTTTTCGTTGATCATCGCTCTATTGTTAAACCAGAAGATCAAGTTCCGCGGACTGTTCCGCACGATTTTCTTTCTGCCCGTAATCATCGCAAGCGGACCGGTTATCAAAGAGCTGATCGATCAAGGAATCACGACGATTCCTTCTATTGAACAGTACGCGATTTACCAAGCGTTAAATGATAACCCGGATGGTTTCTTTAACGGAATTCTACTTTATTTAATTAAAAACTTGATTGTGATCCTGTGGTATTCAGGCGTACAGATCCTGATTTTCCTTGCTGCTCTTCAAAAGATGGACAAGCAGATCTTTGAAGCGGCGAAGATCGACGGTGCGAGCAACTGGGAGTTCTTTTGGAAAATCACTCTGCCAAGCCTTACGCCGATGATCATCGTTAACTTGATTTACACGATCGTAACGTATTCGGTCTTCTCGCTCAATCCGATTATTGAACATATCCAGAAAAACATGTTTAAAGTAGACACAGGCTATGGCTATGCATCAGCACTATCTTGGATCTACTTCCTGATCATCGCCGCTGCACTTGCGATCGCGGTTGGTGTGATGACGGTAAAAAGAAAGAAAAAATACACCTAAGAGGATGTGATCAATGTGCAAACCAAAACACAGCAAGTGAACAAGTATTACTTAAAAACGAAACGCATGTTTTTGGGCATGCAGGGGACAGATGGTCTTCTTTACAAGCTCTTGATCTACGGACTCTTGGTCGGAATCGGATTCGTGTACCTGTATCCGCTTCTCTACATGGGTGTGTACAGCTTTAAAAGTTTGGATGATTTGTTGAACCCGCTCGTGAACTGGATTCCAACACAATTTTATACCGGAAACTATGAGCAGGCGAACAAAGTTCTGAACTTCTTCTCAACATTGATGGAAACGTTGTATGTGACCGTTCTTCCTGCATTGGCACAAACTGCTGTAGCAGCAGTTGTCGGATACGGACTCGCTCGTTTTGATTTTCGCGGTAAAAAGATCATGTTCGTTCTAGTGCTCGCAACGTTTATCATCCCGCCGCAAGTGACGCTCATCCCAAGATACATCTTCTTTAATGAGCTGAACATCCTCGGCAGTTTGAGTGCGTTCTTGCTTCCGGCAACCTTCGGACAAGGATTAAACAGTGCAATCTTCATCCTGATCTTTTATCAGTTTTTTAGAGCCGTGCCAAAAGCTTTGGAAGAAGCAGCTCAGCTTGACGGAGCAGGGCATTTTCGAATCTTTTTCACGATCGCCTTACCGATGGCATTGCCTGCGATCATCATCTCATTTTTGTTCTCGTTCGTTTGGTATTGGAACGAAACGTATCTGGCTGCGATCTATTTTGGTGATGCGTTAACGACATTACCCCTGCAGCTGCAGAAGTTCGTTGCGACATATCAGCAGATGTTCCCAGCTGAGATGGGAGTGTCGGGGGGCAACCAGTTGAACGAAGGAATCAAGATGGCAGGAACGGTCCTGTCGATTCTACCGCTATTGATCGTGTACTTTATCACGCAGCGCTGGTTTGTTGAAGGTGTGGATCGTTCGGGGATTACTGGGGAGTAAAAGTGACTTGGGTTTTCATTCTTTTGTGAGATTCTTCATAGAAACAGTGGAATGTAGCAGAAGGTGTGAGACTCCTGCGGGACGAGCGGTCAGGGGAGACCCTTAAAGGCGCAAAGCGGCAAGGGGCTCACCGGTCGCCCCGCGGAAAGCGAAGCACCTGGAGCGGAATGAAACGATCTTCACTTTAAATGGCTTAAAAACCCACAAAAAGAGAGGGGAATAACGATGGATACACAGAAACTATTGGACCTTGAAGCAAAAGGATGCTTTGATTTCTTTTGGAACGAAGCAAACACGGACAAAAACAGCCCGGGATACGGGTTGATCCTGGATCAGTCAGCGAATAAAAAAGTAGCAAGTATCGCATCAAACGGTTTTGGATTAACCGCGATCATCATCGGAATCGAGCGCGGCTGGATCACGAAAGAAGAAGGTTACGAACGTATAAAAGGGACGCTTGAAACGTTCCTGAACAACGTGGAACACGCGAGCGGCTTCTTTTACCACTTCTTAAATATGCAGACAGCGAAGAAAAACGAAGAGTGGTACGACTGTGCGTCGATCATTGATACGGGAATCTTCCTATGTGGTGCCGTAACTTCTGCTGAATACTTTGGCGGAGAAATCGCAGAGCTGTTCGAGAAAATCTACGCTCGCATCGACTGGAACGTGTATTATGATGAGCCGGTCAACCAGTTCTACATGGGCTACAACCCGGAAACGGGCGGCTTCCACCATTGGGATATGTACGCGGAGCAGATGATGACGTATGTGCTTGGTGTCGCATCTCCAACACATCCAGTTCCTGCAAAAATTTACGAAGGTTTTGAGCGCAGAAAAGGGACGTACAAAGATTACGAGTACATCCATGCGCCAGGAAACGCGATGTTCGTTCACCAATATTCGCATGCGTTCATTGATTTTAGAAATATCGTCGACGGAGACGGAATCAACTGGTACGAAAATTCGGTAAAAGCATCTCTTGCGAACCGTGCGTTTTGTAAAGAAAAATCGAGTGAGTTCAAGACGTATCACGAGAATGCTTGGGGCTTAACGGCTTGTGCGAGTCCGACCGGCTACCGTGTCCCAGGTGCTCCTCCTTATTATGAAGGGTGTGAGCCTGAACTTGAGGGTACGGTCGCACCAACGGGAGCAGCGGGATCAATCGTTTTCACACCAGAAGAGTCGATCGCAGCGATGAAGTACTTTTACGAAGAGCACCCACAGCTTTGGGGTGAGTATGGTTTCCAAGATTCTTATAATTTGGATGTCACGCCAGCTTGGTATTCAGACCATGTAATCGGTATTGATAAGGGAATCACGCTTCTTATGATCGAAAACTATCAATCTGGTCTCGTGTGGGATCTGTTCATGAAAAATAAGTATGTGAAACAAGGCGCTGACCTATTAGGTTGGAAAAAGACAGAAGGAAGTCCTGTTAAATGATTGAGATCAAGAACAAACAGATCATCATCGACGGAATGCCCGTTCTGATCACGTGCGGAGAGATTCATTATTACCGCCTTGATAAAAGCGACTGGCAAGACCGTTTAGATAAACTAAAAGAAACAGGTTGTAACGCCGTGGCCACTTATGTGCCATGGCTTTGGCATGAGCCGGTAGAAGGGCAGTTTGATTTTACGGGTAAAACGCGTCCTGAAACAGACCTTGCCGGTTTCATAGACCTTTGTACAGAAAACGGCTTTTATTTCTTCGTTCGTCCCGGGCCGTTCATCATGGCCGAGATGAAAAACGAAGGACTGCCATATTGGGTGTATGAAAAGCATCCTGAGATCATTCCGGTTGGTTGGGACGAGAGCGAACCCACAACACCGACAGTCGATTATCTCGCACCAGGATTCTTACAAGAGGTTCGTAAGTATTATGAAAAAGTAATGGAGATTGTTACGCCGCGCATCTATCCGAACGGCGGAAAAATCATCGCGTTTCAGCTTGATAACGAGATCGGCATGCTTTCTTGGGTGAGCAACACGCCGGACTTAACAGACAACGTGCTGAACGATTTCTCAAATTGGTTGAGCGAACGATACGGTGATAACGTGTCTAATCGCTATCCGTTTACGTTAGAAGAAAGTGCTGAGCGAAACACTGCATTCCGCTCTCCTAAAGAAGAGTATGCGGCCCAACTGTTAAAAGATCTTGGTTATTACATGCGCTACCGATTCGCTAAATACATCGCGATTTTAAGAGAGTACGCAGAAGAGTTTGGAGTGAGGGACATTCCTTTCGTGGTCAACATCCACGGAACAGGTGGAGGACGTGGATTCACGTACCCGATTGGGATCAGTCAGCTGTATGAAACGTATAACCAAGGACCTGGATATATCTCTGGTTCTGATATTTACTTTGGCGATCTTGATATGAAAACGTTCCAAGACCTCTACATCATCAACGGTCTGATGGAAGCTGTGCATAATGAAGATCAGCCGTTAACCTCTGTGGAGTTCAACTGTGGTGACGGAAACTTTGGTGAGACACTAGGCGAGCGCTACGATCCATCAGCGGCAGATTTTAAGTTTAGAATGTGTCTTGCTCAAGGAAACAGACTCATCAACTATTATCTGTTTGCGGGCGGGAAAAATGCGAGACTTGACACGCTTGTTGACGATGGAAACGATCGCATCGCCTCAACAGGTGAGCGCCATGGTTTCGCGGCGCCAATCGGTCCAGAAGGCGACTACAATTACACGTTTCCGCGCATGTCTCGCGTGAACCAAAGTGTGATGGCGGTGAGTGATAAGCTCGCGCGTATGAACGAAGAACGAGATGAAGTATCATTCGCGTTCATTCCGGACTATTACATGACGGAATATCGTTATCCGAAGAGTGAAGTGATGCGTGAGATTCTATCAAACATTGAGGCGAACCGCGGTGCGGGCGCTTGGGAGATCATGTGTCGTGCGATGCTGCTGAACGGTTATCGTTTTACAGCGGTCGATGTTCAGAACAAACTCCTCGATGTGACGAAAACACCTGTCCTAGCGTTACCGTCTGCTCGTTACATGGATAGTGCGATACAGGAGAAGCTCGTAAACTATTTGAACATGAGCGGAAAAATTCTTCTGTACGGTGAGGTTCCTCTTTTTGATATGGAAGGGAAGGACTGTACATTGTTAGCGGAAGCACTTGGTGTGACGTATAAAGGGATTAGTCGTGATGGTCACGGAAACTACCTTTCTATCTATGGAGACAACTGGGCTTCAGCTCAACCCGAGATTCGTTCAGGCTTCGTGCAGCGTTTTGAAGTTGGACCGAATGTAACTCCAATTTTCAGAGTGTACGGATCTGATGATGTGTGTGGCTTTGAGTCTGAAGTGGGGAATGGACGCGCGATCGTGATCGCGAGCTTCTATCGCTGTGATCTGCCTTTCTTTAAAACAGCGCTTGAACGATTAGGAAGTCATGTGAAACTCACGCATGATTGCCCACACCACGGCATCTTTATGACATCGACTGCTGATGCAGAAGGTGAGCGTTTCCTTCATCTGTTGAACCTAGACGGATTTGATAAAGAATTCAATGTTTATGAAGATGGGGTAGCATTGTTAGGCGGAAGAAAGCTGTTGTTGCAGAGCAAAGACGGTGTGATGCTGCCTGTGAATCTATCAGTTGGACGTGTGAAAATTGCTTATGCGACAGCAGAAATTACCGGTGTGAGTGCAGACTATATCGATTTCCGCTTAACGCAGGTGGAAGATGTGATCGCGTTTGAACGTGGAACGAAGATTTTACCGAGTGCTGATTATGTGATTGAAGAAAATGAGGAATTAACGCTCGTTCGCAGCAAGAAACATGCGAAAGTGGATGATGCGTTGCGTGTTTTGGTGGGATAGTAAGGGAGACTGCTCTTTGTGAGCGGTCTTTTCTTTATGTTAGAAGTCAGTCTTTGGTCGCTCGAGCGAAAAGGAAGGCCGTTGGAGCGAAACGCATTGTTGTTTGAGCGAAAACAAAGGTTTACTGAGCGAAACGAAGGGTCAATTGAGCGAAAAGAGCCCACGTCTGCGCGAACGTGTAATCAATATAAAAACACGTACCGTAAAACACACAAAAAAAGGACTGCTCAATCCCAGAGCAGTCCTTCCTATACATATATTACTTTACCAACCTAAACGGAACACTCACCACATCATGGCTGTTTTTCCCGACAAACGCCTCAAACTTACCAGCATCACTCTTGAACTCAAGGTTCTCGTGGTGATAGCGAAGCATTTCTTCTGTGATCTCAAACGTTACTTCTTCAGATGCTCCAGGCTCAAGAACAATCTTTTTATAACCTTTTAGCTCTTTCACCGGACGAACAACATCACCTGCAATATCACGGATATACAATTGAACTAGCTCTTCACCAGTCACATCACCTGTATTCGTAACGGTTACAGAAGCTGTAATCGACTCATTCTCCGTCAACACATCACTCGACAACTTCACATCGTCATACTTGAACTCTGTATAGCTCAATCCGAAACCAAACGGGAATAGAGGTTCGTTCGGAATGTCCAGATAATGAGACAGATAGCGCTCTTTATTTTCTGGAGTCGGCTGTGGACGACCTGTGTTGAAGTGGTTGTAATAAACCGGCACCTGACCAACTGAATATGGGAACGACATCGATAAACGACCAGATGGATTCACGTCTCCGAATAAAAGATCAGCAATCGCAGCACCCGCTTCAGTACCTGGGTACCACGCTTCTAATACAGCATCCACTTGATCTGCTACACCATGTAAATCAAGCGGGCGACCGTTAAAGAGTACCGTCACAATCGGCTTACCTAACTTTTTCATTTCTTGAATCAGTTGAAGCTGAGGCTCAGGTAGACGAATGTCAGCCCGACATCCCGCTTCACCACTCATGAATGATGCTTCTCCAAGTGCGAGTACGATCACGTCCGCATCACTCGCAACACGAACCGCTTTTTCCAATTGATCAGCTGTTACAGACTCAACCTCACAACCATCCGCAACCGTCAAAAGTGAAGGATCAGCCAGTTTACCCAACATACCTGCATCCACTTTTACCACATCATCATAAGCACCTTGCCAAGACCAAGGTCCCATCAGATCGCCATTTGTAGCGAACGGGCCGACTAGTGCAATTTTTTGTGTTGGTTGAAGGGGAAGAACGCCGCCTTCATTTTTTAAAAGGACACAAGATTTCGCAGCAAGGTCACGTGCTACATCACGGTGCTCGTCGCACAGAATCACTTCTTCCGCACGCTTCTCATCAGCACCACGGTACGGATCTTCAAAAAGTCCGAGCTTCTGCTTCAGCGTTAAGATACGTTCTACCGATTCATCAACGAGAGATTCCGATAACTTGCCGCTTTCCACAAGCTCCTTCACATGGTCGACGTAACACGTTGTCATCATCTCGATGTCAACACCAGCTGTCAGTGCTTTATATGCTGCTTCTGCTTCGTCTTCAGCCACACCGTGCGGAAGTTGCTCCTTTACAGCACCCCAGTCCGAAATGATTACGCCGTCGAAGCCCCACTCATCACGAAGAAGGTCACGCATCAGCTTCTTGTTCGCCGTTGCCGGAATACCGTCAACTGTATTGAACGCTGTCATCACCATCTCACAGCCTTCATCAAGCGCCGCTTTATAAGCCGGCAGATAAGACTCACGAAGCTGACGCTCAGACATGTTTACCGTATTGTAATCGCGTCCGCCTTCAGGAGCACCGTATGCCGCAAAGTGCTTCACGCAAGCTGCAACACGGTCTTTGTCGTTCGTGAGATCTGTTCCTTGAAAACCACGAACGAACGCACGAGCGAACTCACTGTTCAGGAAACCATCCTCACCCGTTGATTCCATCACACGACCCCAGCGCGGGTCACGAACGAGGTCGACCATTGGTGCGAACGTTACGTGAACACCAGAAACAGATGCTTCTTTTGCTGCGATCTCAGCGCTTTTTTCAGCTAGGTCTATATCCCATGAGCAACCGATCGCAAGAGGTACCGGAAAGATGGTCTTAAAGCCATGTACGATATCAGCCATCATCAATAAAGGAATGCCATGACGGTTTTCTTTTAAATGTGCGTCTTGAATGTTGCGCGTTTCACGAGCTCCCGATCCACCAAGAACAGATCCTGTATTGCGGATCACGTCATCCGTAATCCCCATCTCCTGCATAGGACCCGTGATGAAGCCTTGATCAGATGAACCTTTAAAGAAAGGCGTAGCCAACTGAACCAACTGCGCGATCTTTTCTTCGAGTGTCATGTCTTGAATTAAATGTTGCACGTTTTGCTTAAGCATAAAGAAAACCTCCTGAATATCGTTTATTGTGTATGGTCTAATGCAATCGAAACGTTTCGATAAACCTGTTAATAAAAATTATAAGCGCTTTCATTTTGAGAGTCAATGAAAAATCGAAACGATTCACTAGATTTGAGTCGTTATACTTTTATAGTCAACTTCTTAAGAAATAAAGGTATGATTTATAGCGTAGTGTTACTTCCAAAAGATTTCTTTCTTAACAGATAATAGATAAATTTTTCACAAGTGATAGAATTCCAGCATTCACTTCGTATTACATAATAGGTACCAATAACCAGCAGGAGGGGTGTACGATTGAAAGTTACAGAAAACAATGTTGTACAACAACTAATAAATAAGAATGAAAATGCCATTTCTTTTATGATCCAACAGTACGGTGGATTACTTACAGCGATCATCAAGCGTCATGTGAACAATCAGCAACAAGATTATGAAGAATGCTTAGACGATGTGTTGCTATCGGTATGGGACAATATTCATTCCTTTGATCCTACGAAAAATACGTTCAAACAATGGATTGCTGCTGTTGCGAAATATAAAGCCATTGATTATCAGAGGAAACAGATTTCTCTTCAAAAACAGCAGTTCTCAGTAGGGGAATTTCATGATTCCATCCTACCAACGCAAAAGCCACAAGAAGAGAGCCTTGTTCAAGAGTTGCTTCAACAATTGCCTCCAAATGAACGGAAAATTTTTCAAAAGTACTATTTAGAAGGAAACACGTCAAGTGAGATCGCTCATGAATTAAACGAGCGAGAGTCTTGGGTGTATAACAAGCTATCCAGAGGGCGTAAAAAACTAAAAGGCTTTTTGTTTCAAAATAACGAAGCATGAGGAGTGGGGATATGACAATCTATCAAAAATTAAATGAACTCGATATGGAATTGGAACAATACGAAGAGCAAGACCTTTCTCATTTTGAAAAAAAGCAATGGGAGAAGCGTGTACGAAAGAAAGTCAAAAAACAAATAGCGTCAAAGGGTAGGAAATATGTGAGTGTAGCAGCGGCCATGCTCCTAGCAACAGGAATATCACTGAGTACTGGAATCGTCTCTATAGCAAATATGCCGTTTGTAGGCGAGACGATCGAAAAGTATTTGAATCAAAACGAGAATCTTGATTTTTCTTCCTATAAAACAGCGATCGGACAAACCGCTGAAAACGAGAAGGGGAAGTTGACGCTGAACGAAGTGATGATTGATGGCGGACGATTACTTATAAGTTCGACTTATGAACCAGCAGACGGAATCGACTTTCATCATAAGATGCACCCTATGCCTAAAGTGAAGATGAATGGAAAAGACTTAACGTCAAGTACTGGCGGGCAGTCGATTGAACTAAACAATTCCATGTTTACGGTTTACAACGAAGTTCAATTAAAAGAGATACTGATGGGAGAGAAGATCCAGTTTCATATTGAATACGATCGCTTAGATCTAGAATTGAAGATGAATCAGCCGTGGGTATTTGATATTGAAGTCCCAACTGAAAAGTTAGCAGCGGATAGCAAAACGATCACGCTTGACCAAGATATACAACTCGAGAACGGACGCTCCATAAAACTCGAAAAAATGATCGTTACTCCCATTTCCACCGTGCTGTATTACGACTGGCCAGGCGAAGAGAACCACATCGCGTTTAAAATTGTAAGTGAATCTGGAACGGAAATCTTGCCTGACATGGTTTCTGTTACACCGGAAGAATCGTATAACAGATTTAGCGCGATCGATCTGGAATCGGAGAAATATGTTGTAGTGCCTTTTGAACACTCAGAAAATCCTGGTGCAGATCAGCCTGGTCGTATACCAGAGCTATCTGTTCCTATAAACTAAGCTTAAAAGCAAAAAACACTTGGTGACGATCCCAAGTGTTTTTTACTATCATCACTCTTATTTCACTAAATGACTCAATTTACCGTTTCGTTTCTCTCTTTCACTTTCATCCGCAAGATCGTACTTTTTCAAAAGATGAAACACTTCATTTAAGTAGGTTTGATCAGCAGCTTCAGACAAAGAGTCGCCAACCTCCATCACGAGTTCACGCGGCATAAAAGCGGATTGTTCGGCTAGCTTCTGCTTCACATCTTCTAACATGTGGTCGATCGTACATTTGCCCATCTATAATCAGTCTCCCTCTGTATCCTATTGAAAAAATCGTATCATAACTCTTTGCAGAAGTGGAAGAATAGTGTCTCAGCTAGGATTCATGTTACGCTATGAAGGATATAAAAATAGTGGAGGTGTTAAACATGCGTTTAAAAGGTAAAAAAGTGCTTAGTCTTGTGCATCATGATTTTGAGGATTTAGAACTGTGGTATCCGATTTTGCGATTGCGTGAAGAAGGGGCGATCGTGGAACTAGTTGGAGAGAAAGCAGGAGAGACGTACATCGGAAAGTACGGTGTTCCGGCTGACGCAGATTATGCGTTTGGTGATGTGAACGCCGAAGATTACGATGCGATCTTAGTTCCTGGTGGCTGGGCACCGGACAAGCTGCGCCGTTTTCCTGAAGTAATCGAAATGGTTCAGCATATGGAGAAGAACAAAAAGCCGATCGGCCAGATCTGTCATGCCGGCTGGGTTCTTGTTTCAGCAAAAGTGTTAGAAGGTAAAAAAGTAACGAGCACACCAGGAATCAAGGATGACATGGAGAACGCAGGGGCAACGTGGATCGATGAACCTGTAGTGGTTGACGGTCACCTCGTATCAAGCCGCCGTCCACCAGATCTCCCAGATTATATGCGTGAATTTGTTACGGTTTTGGAGAAAAAGTAGAGTTTGTTATCAAATGAGGCATCCGATTGTTCGCGAATCGGGTGTTTTTTTGTGAAAATTAGCGTGTTCAGGGGATTAAGAACGATTTACAGGTGAAACATGGTTGTATACAGGTGCTCGTACATCAATCACAGGTGATAACTAGTGCATCACAGGTGAAAACAAGCGATTTATCGGTGAACTTGTAACAAAATATAAAAAACACGTATCGCAAGCTTCAAACATTTGTTTAACTTTAACAGCAGAAAACGATCATGATTTTTGATAAAATAAGTCTAAAGGAGGTGAGTAAAAATGAGCGACAGACAACTATTAG
Source organism: Fictibacillus sp. 7GRE50 (assembly GCF_015903875.1). NCBI lineage: Bacteria > Bacillati > Bacillota > Bacilli > Caryophanales > Fictibacillaceae > Fictibacillus > Fictibacillus sp. 7GRE50. The sequence goes on along the minus strand of NZ_JACZDW010000001.1, from coordinate 853,153 downwards.
AACAAATTCTAGAACTGAATAAACAAAATCATCAAGGCATTTTAGAACTAAAAGATGATGTGGCAGACTTGAAGGTTAGAGTAACAAATATCGAAAAAACTATGCTCCGCAAAAACATACTATGAATATAAAATTGCTGAACATGACCGCGAAATTTTCCAACTGAAGGAAAGTCAGAACTAATCCTCTAAAAATAAACACACATTTTTACCCCACTCAATCGGGTACACAATTTCATAAGAATACAAAGGACCCGGTTCACATAACGACCGGGTTTTCACATGACTCCATTAACTCTAATCGCAATAACATGATGTAACCGAGTTCCCAACATCCATTCATCTCTATACACTACTAATACATATTCCTTGACAGTTAGGAGTGAAAGACATGCCATCCAAAGACGACTTCATCAAACAGGAAGGCACGGTGTTCCCCGGCAAGACATACGTAGAACACTTGCTTCGCCCGGTATTCAACGATCAAAGAGACTATCTTTTTAAACATATGTTTAACATCCACCGCGCACATGTTGTGATGCTATCTGAACGACGAATCTTAGATAAAAGTGATGCCGCAAAAATACTTCAAGGAGTAGAAACCATAGCCAATATCGACCCACAGACTCTAACCTACGATCCCAAATTCGAAGACTTATTCTTCATGATCGAACACAAAATGAGTGAAGAAATTGGACCCGTTCTTGCGGGCAGTATGCATATGGCGCGTAGCCGAAACGATATGGGAATCGCCATGTACCGCCTCGTGCTAAGAGAACACATCCTCACGCTCACAGAAAGCGCACTTTCACTCGCAACAGCACTTCTAGAAAAGATTGACGAACACGCGGAAACTGTCATGACAGCCTATACCCACACCCAACCCGCACAGCCAACAACGCTCTGACACTACTTAACCGCTGTGCTAGACATCCTTCTACGAGATATCGAACGTCTTCAATCTGCGTACGAAACAGTGAACTGTTCACCAATGGGAGCGGCAGCACTCTCCACAACGAGTTTTCCAATCGACCGTGATAGAGTTTGTGAACTGCTCGGTTTCTCCAGACTTATTGAAAACTCATACGACGCTGTAGCTGGCGGGGATTATCTGATAGAAACCGCGACCGCCGTGTTAACGTTGATGACGAACAGTGGACGTTGGATTCAGGACTTCCTTCAGCTCGTTACCCGTGAACATGACTTCATAAAAGTGGCAGATCCATACGTGCAGATCAGCTCGATCATGCCACAAAAACGAAATCCGGTTTCCATTGAGCATTCGCGGGCACTGGCGAGTTCATCAGCAGGAGAAGCACTCGCGGCAATACACATGATCCACAACACACCATTTGGCGATATCGTGGATACCGAAGACGACCTTCAGCCGCATTTATATAGAAGTTATGAAAAAGCAAACCGGGTGATGCACCTCATGCATGCGGTCATTCGAACGATGGAAGTGAACAAAGGTCTAGCACTTGCCCGTGCGAAAACATCTTGTATCACGATCACAGAGCTTGCGGACTACTTAGCGAAAGAAAAGGGAGTGCCGTTTCGAGGAGCTCACAAAATAGCGAGCACGATAGCGACAAAGTGCTCATCAGAAAAGTTAGAGCTAAATGAACTGCCACTTCAAACGGTTCAACAAATTTTGTCGACTCATCACCAACACCTGACTCTCACCCAAAATGAATGGGAAGACATCATTTGCCCTATTCAATTTGTGAAAAGGCGTAGTATTCAGGGTGGGCCGAATCCGGATGAGGTGAGGAGAATGGCTGGAGAGCGACGCACTGTGATAAATGATGTAGTGAAGCGTCTTGAAGAAAGCAAGACGAACCAAACAATAGCAGAAAATAAATTACAATGTGCAATTCGTAGTCTAATAGAAAAAAATTAAAAAAAGCCAGCAGGCTTTTTTTCGTTTCCTGTCGAAAAGACAGTTAAATAAATATCCATAATTGCCGATATATGTCATAAACGGTATTTTTGAAGGAGGAGAACATGGAGAACACGGTTGTAAAACGGTTAGTGATGACTTCTGCGTTTGCTGGTGCATTTTTTGCTGTTCCTCTCGTTGGTGAAGCTGCCTTAGGTGATAACACTCTTAAACAGGGAACAACGCATGCGGATGTTCAGCAGCTGCAATCCATTTTAAAGCAAAAAGGATACTTTAAAGATTCACAAACGACAACGTATTTTGGACCGATTACAAAAAAGGCAGTTATGGATTTTCAACGAGCAAACGGACTAGTGGTGGATGGGATTGTAGGGAAGAATACGTATAGTAAGCTGTTGCAGAAGTCTTTTCAAGATACGGCACCGAAACCTGCACCAAAGCCGATAATAGCAAAGCCATCGGCCACAACACCAGTGGCTAACACTTCTACAAAAGAAATGAAGCTGTATTCCACAGGACAAGCTGTTATGAAGCTTCAACAAGATCTTAAGTTCCTTGGTTTTTTTACATATTATAAAACGACCGATTATTATGGAACTATCACAACAGAAGCGGTGCGTAAATTTCAGATCAGTCAAAAATTAAAAGCTACAGGTGTGGCTGATGCGAAAACCCAAGAGCTGATCCGAAAGGCAGTTGCGGCTAAAAAAGCACCGCCGGCTCCTTCCAAACCTGCTAAACCACCAGCTTCTAAGCCCCAGCCAACTTCTAAGGACTTGAAGTTTGGCACAACAGGGCCGGAAGTCAAACACCTGCAAACGCGCCTGAAAAATCTAGGTTTCTTTACATACCCGATGATCACGGACTATTTTGGGACAGTAACAGAAGATAGTGTTGAAGCGTTTCAAAAGGCACACGGCTTACCTGTGACAGGAATTGTAACCAAATCGGTTTTAGACAAGATGACTGAAGTAGAGAACAAAAAGCCAGAGCCTGTCAAAACACCGAACGAGATTACTATCAACGTGATTGCGAACGCGGCAGAACTTATGGGAACGCCGTACGTTTGGGCAGGGACGACCCCGAGCGGGTTTGACTGCAGTGGATTTATTCAGTATGTGTTTGCAAAAGAAGACGTTGCACTTCCAAGGACGGTTGCTCAGATGTGGAACGCTACAACAGCTGTTTCTAAGCCAGCTGTTGGTGATCTCGTGTTTTTTGAAACATATGCCACTGGTGCATCACACCTTGGCATCTATTTAGGAAATAATCAGTTCGTTCACAGCGGATCGAGCACGGGCGTGACGATCAGTAATCTTACTTATAAGTATTGGCAAGACCGATATCTCGGTGCTAAGCGTATTAACTATTAATAATCTATCACCTTGTGCGCATCGTTATCTATGCGCGCAAGGTGATTTTTTTATCATGTAGTTATCACACATTTATTGCTAGATTATTTGTTATAATGATTAAACAACTGTTTAATGGTAGGGAAAGGAGTTCTGTTTTGAAGAATTTTTATAAGGTCCTCGTATTAGCAGCACTTTGTTTTGTTTTTTTGACGGCGTGTTCAGAACCGCCAAAGCCGGAATCAACGGTGAAAAAGTATATGTCCGCGTGGCAAAAACAAGATTTTAAGAGTATGTATGACATGCTAGATTCAAAGTCTAAGAAAGCCATCTCGAAAAAAGAATTCGTAGATCGTTATACCACGATTTATGGTGGCATTGAAGCTACAGATCTGAAGGTGAAAACTTCAGGGAAAGTGAAACAAGATGAAAACGAGGAAAAGAAAGCTCAATCCTCGTATTCCGTAAAAATGAACACACTTGCAGGTCCAGTGGACTATACGCATAACATAAAACTAAACCTAGAAGAAAAAGAAGATACAGAGAGTTGGAGAGTAGAGTGGAATCCTTCACATATCTTTCCTCAGATGAAGGAAGGAGATAGAATTTCGGCTTCCTCCATCGCACCAAAACGTGGAGCAATTCTAGACCGTGAAGGAAATCCGCTAGCATTTAACGGCACAGCTTATGAGGTATCGATTGTTCCTCAAGAACTGCCCGAAGACCAAAGCAAAACGATTGTCCCACTCGCAAAAATCTTAGGCATGACGCCAGAAGAGGTCCAAAAAAAACTGGATCAGCCTTGGGTTAAGCCTGAATATAGCGTTCCAATTAAGAAGATGCAAACCGATAACCCAAATATTCAAAAAGCCGTTGCGCTAGCAGGCGTTCAGTCACCGAAAGCCGAAACGAGACTGTATCCGCTTGGAGAAGCAGCAGCGCATATAACAGGTTACATCGCACAAGTAAATGCAGATGATCTCAAGAAGTTAGAAGGTAAAGGATATACCGCGCAAGATTTTGTCGGTAAAGCCGGACTCGAGAAGTTGTACGAAGAACAGCTTCGCGGTCAAGCGGGCGGAGTCATAAAAGTACTTACGAGTGAAAAAGAAGAAAAAGCGGTTGTCGCTGAGAATGAGGTCGTTAACGGAAAAGACGTGAAAACGACGATTGATAGCGGTGTGCAGAAGTCTATCTATGCTCAACTTCAAGGGGATGTGGGGACATCATCTGCCATCCACCCAACAACGGGAGAAGTGCTCGCACTTGTAAACAGTCCATCTTACAATCCGAATGAGTACACACTCGGCTTGACAGAAGCGGTACGAACTAAGTGGAGTGATGATCCGAAAAATCCGCAGCTCAATCGCTTCGTATACACGTATGCACCTGGTTCAGTATTGAAACCAATTACGGCAGCAATCGGGATGGAAAATGACACACTCAATCCGAACGATGTGATGAACGTGAGCGGTAAGTCATGGAAAAAAGATGAATCGTGGGGTGGATATACGGTAACTCGTGTTAGTGCTGTTCCAAGTGTGAACCTTGAAAAGGCACTGATCTACTCAGACAACATTTACTTTGCTCAAGCTGCACTGAAAATCGGGCAAGAGCCGTTCGTAAACGGTTTGAAAAAATTTGGGTTTGGCGAAGATCTGCCACTGGCGAACCCGTCCACAATCGGTGAAGAAGGAATGACCGAAGTACAGCTCGCAGATAGCGGATATGGTCAAGGAAAGATCGAGATGAGTCCGCTTCACCTCGGAATTTCGTATACGCCATTTTTGAATAACGGTAATCTGTTAAAACCGCAGATTCTACAAGATGAAGCGGCGGGTCAACCGACTGTTTTGAAGGAGAATGTGATATCCGAAGAAACAGCAGCGATTCTTCGTGATGATATGTCGAAAGTGGTCTCGAACTCAGCTGGAACGGCGCATGACGCCTACATGGCGAAGCTGCCGCTTGCCGGGAAAACAGGAACGGCAGAACTGAAAGCCAGTAAAGAAGATAAAAACGGTATGGAGTTAGGCTGGTTTGTAGCATATAACACCGAGAATCCGTCCCTTCTCGTTACGATGATGATTGAAGATGTGAAGGGAAGAGGCGGCAGTCACTACTTGGTGCCTAAGGTGAAGAAGGTTTTTGAGGAAAGCATGAACTAACTCAATTGTTTCTTTAATTTAAATAACCAAACCCCATCTGGTATAAGCTAGATGGGGTTTGGTATGTAAATAATATTTATACTTCAATTTTCTAAATAAGAATCTAATAATGAATGGATTCTAGTTCGTTCCTCTTCTTTCACAAGATAGTACCAAACTCCATTTATTTTCTCATTATTACCTTTAATTTCTGTGGATTCTATATTGTTTCTAGCATTTTTATAATTTTGTTGGATGTTCTTCATTTCTTCAAATGTTATATTAGTTTTAACATTATTCCCAAGTATATCTAGTATGTTATCAAATTTTGTGATTGAAGACACTCGTGCACCTTTATCTATAATAGAAGTTATAATTTGGCGTTGCCGATCGTTACGGCCTAAATCCCCTTTAGTATCTTGATACCTCATTCTTGAGTAGGCTAATGCTTCAGTCCCGTTTAATTCTTGGTAACCTGTTGGAAAGTAATTCCCTTGATACTCAAAAGATTTAGGATTATTTACCTCGACACCTCCTACAGCATCAACGATATCTTTAAATGACTCCATATTTACTTTTACGTAGTAATCAAGTGAGATATCTAAGAAATTTTCTGCTGTATCCAAAGCCATTTGAGATCCTCCAACATTGTAGGCATGATTAATTTTATCTTCATATCCCTTACCAATTATTTCCGTTCTAGTATCACGTGGAATGTTGAACATAAGCATAGACTCTTTATTAGGATTTACAGCGGCTATTATAATGGTATCAGACCGCCCCTTATCATTTCTACGTTCATCTACTCCCATTAGCATAATAGAAATAGGTTTAACATTATTTCCTTCAACTAAAGGCTTAGGAGTATCTCTTATAACTTTTTCGTGCATTTCATTTGCTGCTTCTTTTGCTGTAATATATAGATAGTATGTGTAACCTCCCATGCTAATCAATATAATACAGATAACAATGCTTACTATTGTTAGTATTTTTTTCAAACTCGATCACTCATTTCATTAATGAAATTACCATAAATAGTATACCATTCGATATACAAGTTTGTTTGAATTAATAGATTAAATAAGGTGATGTTCAATGAGAAAAATTTTGATTTACTATTTGCCTATTTTCATTTGGGCGGTCATGATATTCTATTCGAGTTCACAGCCCTACGAAAAACAAGATCTGCGTCCGACGATCTCTGACTTTCTTAACTTGGATTTTGTAGAATCTTTATTTTCTACTACCGTTTTCAATTATGCTGGAGAAGAAATAAGTATAGAAAGTATGGGGCCGGCCCATTTTATAGAGTTCTTTATCCGAAAAGGAGCGCATTTTAGTGTGTATCTTGGACTAGGTTTTCTATTATATCGTGCCTTCGCCATACATTTAAACAATCGTTTAACAATGTTTTTGCTCTCCTGGATCCTAACTATTGCTTATGCTATTTCTGATGAGATTCACCAAGGGTTTACACCCAACCGAACACCATTGATGGAAGATGTAATGATTGATACAGTGGGTGGTCTTGTTGGAATTTCACTAGCTTTGTTTTTTTATAGAAATATTCGTCGAAAAAGAATCTAGTCATCAGTACCAGTGATACAATAGAAAAAAAGAGAGAAAGAAGGTGAGCGTATGCAGATGCCAATCACGATGCATACGAATTTGGTCACACTAGGCCAAGAAAAACGTCTAGACGGTAATGTGTTTCAACTGATCCTTCAAGGTTATCAACTTTTTATCTTAGATCATCCTTTTACGCTAAGTAAAAATGAAAACAACTCTCCTATTGGGAAAGCTGTTGTGAAAGAGCTGACGTGGAAAGAAGGCTCTACTTATCTTGTTTATGAATTAATAGATTTACATGGTGTTAACTAGCTAAAATTACTTATACGTAATCGCCTGTGACCCCATTTGTTCCCATGCCGCTTTAAAGTCTTGAAGCGGCATTTTTCGACTCTTCTTTTCGTAAAGTGGGTCGTTAAAATAAACAAAATCTTCATCAAATCCCGTGATTACAACTGAATGCTCTTTCCAAGTGATCTGTACTTCGCCTGTAGGTGTGTTCCACGTTCGGAACTCACTTATAGGTAGCTTTTTAAAATCCGAGTTAATGATGATCCAAACAGGTTTTCCTGTTTTCACTTTATTCAGTACATCTGAGAATGCATCACCACTTATATTTACAATGCGTCCTGGCAGATAAGATTCAGCTAATTCAGCTACAGGACCGTTGTAAACGCCATATCCCATGTTGCTAAATGAATAAATATCACCTACAAAACCATCATTCGGATTTCCATAATAGTAGGTGCCGTTTTTGTTCTCGTAAGGAGTTGTTACTTTTTTAATCTCTTTGGCAAGTTGCATTTTATCCACTTCTACACCTGCATGCTGAAGCATCATGGCAAGTGAGGTTACCTCACAGCCTCGATCAAGCTCAGGTTGTTGGAGAATGAGGGGAACATTATCAATTAAAAATAAGTCATCATTTCTCTGGATATGATTTGTCATCAAAAGCTCTGCTTCGCTCCGCTCTTCATAACTGTTTTTCATATCTTTAAACCATTCTTCGTAAAATAAATAACCAATAATGATTACTGCCAGCGCTATAAGGGTCTTTTTCATTCCATTCTCCTTACTTTGAACTTACGTTAATCGTACCAAAAAATAAGGAAACTATCATGAAGATATCACAGTTTGTCATGACTATTGTTGATATAATAAAGCAAAGTTTACTCCGAAGCTCTTAAGATTACTAAGGAGGGAAATTGACTATACTTTTTATAAAGGTTAGCATGTGAGTAGGAAATTTTATAGATAGAAGGGGTATATTCAATAATGGCTGCAAAACTAAAAGTAATGACAATCTTTGGTACTCGTCCAGAAGCGATCAAGATGGCACCTTTAGTTCTAGAATTAGAGAAAAATACAGAAGATATTGAATCAATTGTTGCTGTAACCGCACAACATCGAGAAATGTTAGATCAAGTGTTAGAGATATTCAATGTTAAACCTGACTACGATCTAAACATTATGAAGGATAGACAAACATTAACTGAGGTTACCACTCGAGCTCTTGAAGGACTGGATCGGGTAATGAAAGAGGTAAAACCGGATATTGTTCTCGTTCATGGAGATACAACAACAACATTTGTAGCGAGCTTGGCTGCCTTTTACAATCAAATTGCAGTTGGACATGTGGAAGCCGGGTTAAGAACTTGGAACAAATTTTCACCATTTCCAGAAGAGATGAACCGTCAGCTGACAGGAATTATGGCAGATTTACATTTTTCACCTACGGATACAGCAGCACAGAATCTCCTAGCGGAAAATAAATCTGGTGATGCTATTTACGTGACGGGGAATACGGCGATAGATGCACTGAATACTACTGTTCGAGACATGTACTCGCACGAAGTACTTGAAGAGCTTGGCGATGACCGCTTGATACTTGTAACGGCTCACCGACGAGAAAATCTTGGGGAACCAATGGAAAACATGTTTCGAGCAATCAAGCGCTTAGTTGATGACCATGATGATGTAAGAGTTGTCTATCCTGTGCATCTTAATCCAGTTGTACGAGAAACGGCTGATAAAATATTAGGTAACGATTCACGTATTCGGTTAATTGAACCACTTGGCGTTATTGATTTTCACAACTTTGCTTCTAGAGCACATTTAATTCTAACAGATAGTGGAGGAGTTCAAGAAGAAGCACCTTCATTAGGCGTTCCTGTGTTGGTCCTCCGGGATACGACAGAACGACCAGAAGGGATTCAAGCTGGGACACTTAAGTTAGCAGGGACAGATGAGGAAACCATTTACTCTTTAGCTAGTGAACTATTAACAGATGATGATGCATATGAAGCCATGTCACAGGCATCAAATCCGTACGGTGATGGACAAGCTTCAAGAAGAATTGTTGAAGCCATCCTGTATCACTTTAAGAAAAGAGACGAAAGACCTGATACATTTAGGGTCATTTAATAGCGTTATTAAAAATAAAAACTGTTACTTCATTTGTTTTTGAAAAAATAACAAAAGGAGTGCAGTTTCTTTATAATTCAGTGTCATATTTCGCAGTTTTTAAACATGTTTTTGCAATTTGTTATCGAATTGTAATATTAATTGACTAGAATTGTAACACTCTATTCCATAAAATACATGTAGATGTAAAAAGTCGAATTTTAGGGGAATAGAGGAAATTACATATGACAATTAGACTATTACCTAGCAAAATATATACTAAACTCCTAGGTGGAGTAATCATAGCAGGCGCTTTATTAATCTCAAATCCAATATCTGCAGATGCAGCACTGGGTGATCGTGTACTAAAACAAGGCATGACTCATAATGACGTTAAGGAATTACAGGTTTCGCTTAAGAAAACAAACTATTTTACATACCCTACATATACTACTTATTATGGATCTTACACGAAAACAGCTGTTACCAATTTTCAAAAGAAGAACAAATTGAAAGTCACCGGAGTAGCGGATCAAAAAACAGTAGCTCTAATTAAAAGTGCTGCAGCTAAAGTAAAAACAAAACCAGTAGTGAAGACTGCGAAACCAAATACAAAAGTGGCATCCGTAAAAACATTCAATGCCTCTGTTGCTAAAAACCTAGCGGGTATTCGATACACAAGCGGAGGGACAAGCCCTAAAACAGGCTTTGATTGTAGTGGTTATGTTACATATGTAATGAAACAGCATGGAGTGAGTCTTCCAAGGAAATCAAGTGATATGTATAACGCTGGAAGATCTATCTCGGCAAAAGAATTACAACCAGGGGATTTAGTATTTTATGATACGAATAGCAATGGTCGTAAAGATGTTTCACATGTTGCAATTTACGTCGGAAGCAATACAATGATACATAGTGCATCCAAAAAAGTTGAGTATGATAGCTTGAGCAATTCATATTGGAATAAGCGCTTTGTCGGAGCAAGAAGAGTATTATAATTGGATAGAAGTTCATTTAATGAAGAGAGTTGTCAAAAGACAGCTCTCTTTTTTGTTTGTGCCCTGCATGGGTACGGGCTATAGGGTGTGAGTGCCGAACTTGCTGGCACAGACATGCTCTGTCATAGCTGGACAAGAGAAATGGTTAAGTTGAAGGAATAGAATGATACGCTGGAAAGAATGGAAAATCTCGAGAAATCGTGTCGGAAATCTGAACAGTTTAGCCGTAAGTAAAGGCAAACTTTACGAATGGGGAAACTCGATAAAGGGATACTGGCGAATTCCCAAAAGCCCCAATACACACAAAATCCTAGGTAAAGCTTATTGGCTTTCCCTAGGGCTAAAGAGTTTAACGGCACAGTATGATTTTCTGCGTAAAACGTAACAGGAACCGCAGTATACGGAACCGAACGTACGGTGGTGTGAGGGGATGTGGAGGCTAGACGCCTCCCCCTATCTCAATTGCCAGCAAGAAAGAGTTAGATCAATTTGAAAAACGACAACGAGTGACAATTATCACTATACAAAATAACTATAAAAAGTATTTTAGATGTAAAAAATGAAAAATATTTGAAAATATATTAAACATTTAAAACAGACGACCGATAATATTTTTGGGTGATGAGTTACATTTACCCAAATAGTTTTTTACCATAATATAACTCTATTGGAATAATGTTAAAATATTTAGCTATAATTTACAAAAAAATGCTAGTATTTTATCAAAATTTGTTATATTATATGTAATGTATTCCTCTGATACTACTAAATTACTTATCTTGAATTATATGGAAATTTAATGGTAATATAGATTGGTATTGGAAAGAGTTAAAAAATGGGTTTTAAGCAGGTGGGTATTTGGAATTAGAAAATACATAACCGGTACGATCGAGTTTCTTACCTAGCTGTTTTTTTATACAAACCAAATCGTAAGAGAAATGGAAGGGGAATTTTAGATTATGGACAAAAAGAAAGTTTTCAAGCTTGCTACAGCTTCAACTGTTGCAGCTAGCGCATTTTTAGTAGCTGCACCTACACAAGCAGCGGGGTACACTGTAGCTCAAGCAGAATACCTTGTAAATAAAGCAATCAAGGCTCAAGATTCATTACGTAAACAAACTACAGTTTACAATGCAAACGATGCTAAATTGCTAGCTGGTGCTCCAGTACAAATCAACCGTTTAGAAAAAGCGATCGATAACGCAAAAGCTGCGATCGGAACGTTAAGCAAAAAGCACCGTGTAGTGCTATATGCAAAACTTGATGACCAAAAGCACGGAGTACAAAAACTTACTCTTGCTCAATCTTTAGAAAACGGTAAGAACTTTGACGATGCTGCTAAAGCTGCAACAAAAGTTCAAGCTGCTAAAGCTGCAGTTCAAACAAAAATCGATGACGCTTCAGTAGCTGCTCTTGAAAAAGCAATCACTGATGCACATGTAGCTTACGGAAAAGTTTACGGTAAATTCACTCGTGATTCTTTCCGCGCAACTCACGGAACTGAAGTTTCTAAATGGTTAGAAGCTGAAAAAGAAAAAATGACTCCAAAAGTTGCATCTGTAAGTGCGATTAACCTTAAACAAATCGAAGTAAAATTAACTCAAGCTGTTGATAAAGATACAGCTGTTAAAACTAACTTCACTGTTACTGGTGCAACTGTTGATACTGCTGTAGTTTCTGAAGATGGAAAAACAGTTACGTTAACTCTTACATCAGCTTTAACGCAAAAATCTGATCACACTGTATATGTTTCTAACTTAAAAACGGTTACTGGTGCTAAGTTCCCTTCATTTGTTCAAGATATTACAGTTGAAGATACAGTAGCTCCTAAAATTTCTTCTGCAATTTCTGTATCAAAAGATGATAAGGTGAATTCATTCACACTTAAATTCTCTGAGCCAGTTTCATTTACAACTATTAAAGTTGGAGATTCAATTCTAGGTGCTTCTAAAGTTGATGATTATACTTACACTGTATCTGGTAAAGAACTAGAAGTTGGTAAGTCTTACGAAGTTGAAGTTTACGGATTAACTGACCTTGCTGGTAACAAAGGCGGAACTCCTGAACGTGCTTCTATCGTAGTTACTAAAGATGCTGTAAAACCTAACTTCAGCCTAAACTCTGCTGGTCCTAAGACAATCGAAGTTAAATTCGACAAAGATATGAACAGTGCAGTTGCAGTTGATTCTATTAAAGTTAAAAATGCTAAAGGCGAAGTTGTAGCATTAAGCTCACTTCCAACTTTCAAAGATGATAAGCGTACACTAGTTGTTCAACTAGCTGCATTCCCGTTTGCTGATGCTACTGCTAACTCTGCAACTCTTGATGTTACAGTTCAAGCTTTACAAGACAAACTTGGAAATGTAGTTGAAGCTAAAACATCTCAAGTTACTCTTGTTCGTGATTCTGCAAAACCAGCTATTAAAGATGCTAAATTTACTACTGCTAATGAAATCGAAGTAGAATTCTCTGAAGCTGTAACAGGCGTTGAGAAGACTGACTTCTTTGTAAATAAAGCTGATGGCACAACTGCTACAACTGTTGATAGCATTGCTCCAGTTGCTGGAACAAACAAATACAAGCTTACTTTAACTGGATCATTGAAAAATGGAAGCTATGGCTTAGTATTAGGTGTAAATACTGTTTCTGACGACTCAGCAAACACTAATGCTGCTCAAGCTTTAACATTAACAAATGATAAAGAAACTGTAACACCTGTATCACCTATATCTGCAACAATCGTTAGCGCTGGCGTAACATCTGCAAATAAACAAGTTGTAATTACATTTGATAAGACTGATGTACTTTCTGGAATTAATCCTACAACTGGTAACCTATATGTAGATGGTGCAGACAATAAGGCACTATACTCAATTAACGGAGCAGCTCTTCCTCAAGGTGCTGTAATCAACTTCTACGATAAGGGTGTAGTAGCAGTTGGAACTGATTTAACTGCTGGTAACGATAACGATGCTGTAGTAATCGACTTGTCTCAAGTTGAAGCAAAATATCTAACTGGATCTTATGCTGCTTTCGCTAATGGTGGAACTGCTACGATCGCTGTTGGTGGAGTTAAAAACGTTGCTGGTGCTACATTGTCATTAACTAGTCTTCCAGTAGCTGTGGCTGATAAAACTGCTCCAACTGTAACTGAGTCTTATATTACTGGTAACGCTACAAATGGTTACTCATTAACTGTTAAGTTCTCTGAAGCACTTGCAGCAACTGCATCTGCAGACTTTGTACTTGCTGGTAAGAAAGATGCTAGCACAGCTGCTGCAGGAATCACTCTTGGAACAGCGGTTCTTGCAACTGATGGTCTATCTGTGACAATCCCAGTTTCAGCTTTAGGTGATGCAGATCGTACTTTAGGATTTACTCTTGATACTGCAGCAGCAGCAGACCTAGCATCAACTACTGATAAGGCTGCTAACATTCTTACAGAAGTAACAACTCCAATCGCTGTTACTAACTTTACTACAAACTAATTTATTATTACTCTACTAAACAGGAAACGTGCTGAATTAAGGACTTATATCTTAATTTAGCACCCCTTTCCATAGAAAAAGAACCACTTTTATGACTCCATGTCATTCAGTGGTTCTTTTTTAGGATTATATTTAAATAGTGGTAGATTAATTGAATTATGTTACTTTTAAGGAGAAGATACTTTGGTCTGGATAAGAATAATAATAATTTATATACTTTTGGTATATTTATGGACTGGAATCCTAAAGATTTTTGAACTGAGTTTAAACAAGTATAAACGATGGTTTTTAAAAAGAGTTTACAGTAAACAAGAAACGTATTTAATTAAGAATGACATTATTAAATTAGTAAGAACAATTAAATGTGAAATGTTTATTGAAGATAAAATAAATAAGATTACTCCTTATTTCCCATATCGCTTACAACAAAGTTATTCAGATGAAAGATTAATGTTTGAAATCAGAAAGGACTATGAAGTATTATTTTTTTATGTAAAAAAGCTTTGGCCGTTTAAACTGATTAACTTTTTATTTATTGTCTTAATATTTTATTTTCAAACAAATATATTTGATAAACTTTCCCATATATTAAATTGGAAAAATATTAAAAGTATTGGAAATCCTTTACCTTTTATTCCCTCAACAATTGCACTTATATTATTAATAGTTGCAATATATTTTACTAGTAGAAGTGGACTATTTAGAAAGGCAAAGAATAAAGTTAAAGTAGAGGAGATAGAAAATAAAATTAAATTTCATAAAGAGAATAGGATTATATTATCTTCTCTATTATATGATGGGTATAAAAATATTGAACGTATGATATTGAAACGAAAATTTATAATATCTCAGGTGAATGACATAAAGAAAAGAACAAACTTATCTTTTGCTTGGCTTGAAGATTTAGAAAGCATTAAAGAGCTAGACGAATTTATATCGAAATCAGAAAAAAATAACAAAGATCTTTTTCCGTTTTATTTAGGTATACATCATATTTCATTTATAAAATTAGATGATTTATATAGGGAAGTTTTTACACAAAATAAAAATAGAATTAGTAAATTAAATGCAGTTTTTCTTACAAAAACACATATGGAATCTATAATCAAAAATCAGTACTTTCATAATAATCCTAATGAAAAATTGAATGAAAGTTTAATTATAAGTGTAAAAACGCTAATTTATATAGAAAAATATCTCAATATCATTAATAATCAGATAAACAAACCTCATTCAATCTATTCTTTCTTTGCCTTTATCACCAATAAAGATAAATAAAATAGATATTACTAATATTAAGCGTATAAAAGGAACCATTTAATGAGTTGAATTCCAGCAAGCGGTTCCTTTTATATTATATAAGAGATAAAAATGAAAAATAAACATTAATGAGGTTTCTCCTTATCAATAAAGTCCATCATTAAATTGTATTCGTGTTCCTCTAGATGTTTATAAATCTCTTCGTTCCGGATTATCTCTTCGCCTTTCTCATACCTTTTATCTATTGCCTTCATACAATCTTCGCTACAAATATGGACGAAATGTATTCTGTCTACCCAAACAGTTGTTTCGCTACAAACATAACAATTACCATCTTCAATTGGAAAGGCTGTTTCAGCACCGAAATTTTCTGTACCTACAATAAATGGTTTTAACTCCTCATCTGTTAATGGAAGTTTAATATCATTTTCTTTAATGTATTTTGATATTTTTACTATATTGTATCTATACCTGTTTACTTTTTTTCGCACTTTTATCCCATCCTTTTAATATTGATAACAAATTAATTTCGCTATTAGATCTTTTGTTCCTTCGATTTTTTTAACCAGGGAAGAATAATAAAAACGTTCAAAACAGATTTTTTTACAGTTTGATTATTTTTACTCTGAAATGTCAATAATCATATTAGTAGTCTTTCAATTAAAATTCTCTTTTAGTTGAAAGACTACTAATTAAAAAAATTGTCTGCTAGGAGCAGACAAGGATAAGAATATCTATTTAACTAAATCAAAATCAAATCGTTCTAATTTTTGTTGGATATACCATTCTAACTTAAGCGAATTTGAAACAATATCTCTATAGTTAACGTTCGAATTATATAAGATATCGAATTGTTGCTGTAGAGAAGTCACTGGAGAAAACCAAGTGAATTGTATGCAATCTCTTTGTTTGAAAAGGTAGGGCGTATTCTCTTCAACAGAAAGAATGAAATCATGCGGCCCAATGCTATCTTCAAACAATGGAAGATAATCTTTATACTCATAAGGCAGCTCTAGCGTAATAGTTTGTTTATAGTTTGACAGCCTAAAGTAAACCTCATGTTCAGAAGATAATGTAAAAATTCCTTCAAGAATTTGCTCATTAAAGGGGTCATTTGTAGATCCACATGAAGTAAACTCAGTTTTAACTAGAGCAATGACTTCGGGAAGAGTATATGATTGAAGATTTGCTCTAAAGTGATCATATAAGATTTTTTGGCATTTTTCTATGATATCTGTCTGGTGAGTTTTTTGAACGTTATTTAATTGATTTAGAAAATGCTCTAACAATGAAATATCCTCCACATTCAAATCGCGTTGTTCACATGCTTCATCTTGTATATTGCTGCCATCTGCTGCTTTCTGTTTCTCCAATAGTAGCTCCAACTCTTTTAAACTAACATCAAAGACGTTAGCGTAACGATCTAATTTTTCAGTTGATGGTAGCCGTTTGTTTGTTTCGATTAAACCAATGTAGGAAGCACTGACTCCTAATTTTTCTGCTAAAGCCTTCCTGTCCCAACCTTTTTGGTCCCTAAGATACTTCAGGTGGCTTCCAAGAATGTTGTTGTGTTGAATCTCCAAAGCTTTCACTTCTAATCATCTCCTATTAAAATGATGTGTTTCTATCATCAGTTATTGCCAAAGATGAAACTGAAGATACTCTGAATTGAATTGTTTATTGTCATGGGTAGAAAACGAGAAAGACTAGTTAAAAAATATGAAAAATGAATAAAAACAATAAAGTGAGTGCATGATAGTTGTAACTACTCTTTCAACATAAAACGCAAATATATCTGATTTAGTTGAAAGAGAAACTGTAACACCCGACACAATAAGAAAAAAGTGTTTTTAGCTACAACAAAATACAGAAACAAAATTAGGGATATCGGGCCAAAACCGATATCTCCTTTTGGCATGCTCAAGTATAAAAATTAGAAAACGGTCTACAATGATATACCATATCAGTCCGGATGATATAAAGTTTGATAACGAAAGGAGATTCATAGATTGAGTGCACAAGAAAAATATTGGATAAGCAGTCGTGAGGGAATTACATCTCAACACTTATCCGTTTTGAACGAGTATCTTTTAAGTATAAAACTCGCTAATAAAGCGGATGCAACAATCATAAAGTATCGGTGGATTTTGGAACGATTTCTCCGGGATTGTTCAATTCCACTGAAAGACTTAACCTCTGGTGAAGTACAGCAGTGGCTGAACGTATATTCCTTCAGAAAGAAACCAAAGACAATTGATCTATTTCTTGCCTGTCTTTCTTCTTTTTTTAAGTTTTGTCAGGAAGAAGACTATATGGAAGGAATGGTGATGAAAAAGCGCTGGCGTCCAAGAATTACTCAAGCCTTGCCAAGGTATCTGAATGAGCAGGAATACGCGCGAGTCAAGCTGGCTGCAGAAAGACTGTCTTTACGAAACCGGGCTCTGATTCTATTTTTTCTGTCTTCCGGTTGTAGACGTGCGGAAATTTCCAACTTAAATATAGAAGATATAGATTTTAACAAAAGAACAGCGGAAGTAAAGGGGAAAGGAAGCAAGATTCGGTTCGTTCATTTTACTGAAGAGTGTGCGCTGGTACTCATAGACTATTTAAAAGAGCGATCAAGTGAGCAAAGTGATCCACTCTTTTTAAACAGAAAAGGGAATCGTCTTCTTCCGAAAGGAATTTATGAGATTACGAAACGGTTTGGTCAAAAGATAGGGATTAACCTTCATCCACACTGTTTCAGGCATACCTTTGCGACAAACATGCTCGCAAGAGGCGCTTCCCTTGAGTTTATCGCAGATGAAATGGGACATGCCAACTTAAACACTACACGGATATATGCGCGGATTCCCACCGAAGATATGATGATGGCCTATCAGAGTAGAATGGGGTGAAAAAATGAGCAGTGAAGTTCAGCGGAATTTCTTTGATGACCACAGAGCACGCTTCAGCTTTGAAACGATTCGAAGCTACAGAATGGCACTTCGTCAATTTTTT
The DNA here is from genome assembly GCF_015903875.1 of Fictibacillus sp. 7GRE50. Lineage (NCBI taxonomy): Bacteria > Bacillati > Bacillota > Bacilli > Caryophanales > Fictibacillaceae > Fictibacillus > Fictibacillus sp. 7GRE50. The sequence continues at coordinate 835,034 of NZ_JACZDW010000001.1, read as the reverse complement.
GCTTTTTGTGAAAAAAACTTTGATGAAGTGAAAGCAACAGATATTCGAGCTTGGCTTTCTTCAATGGAAGAAAAAGAGTTAAAACCAAGAACCATTCATATAAAACTAAGCGCTTTAAAATCGTTTTATCGGTATTGTATGGAAGAAAATAAGGTAAAGAAAAATCCAACTGTGACCATACAGACTCCCAAAATAGATGATTCTCTCCCATATTATCTGAGTAAGCGCCAAGTTGCATTACTTCAGGAACACACTAAAGAGAACCCGAGAGATAGGGCCATCGTAGAAATGTTGTATGCTACCGGTGTCCGGGTAAGTGAACTGTTGCAGATGAAAAAAGAGGATATTAAATGGGAGACCATGCAAATTTGGATTCGTAAAGGTAAAGGGAATAAAGAACGGTTTGTGTTATTCACTCATGAATGTACAGAACGCTTGAAGACATATATAGAAACTCACAAAGAGGAAAGTGTTTATGTGTTTCCAAACAACAGGGGCAGTCATCTAAGTCGTGTTTTTGTAGAAAAACGGTTTCAGGAATTTTCTGAAGCCTTAGGATTTATAGTTAGACCTCACACCATGCGCCATACCTTTGCTGCACACTTAGCGGAAAAAAATATGCCGCAGAGTTATATTCAGGAGTTGCTCGGGCATTCCAATTTTAACAGCACAAGAATTTACACCCGTTTAAATGAAGCTGCTCGCAAAAAGCAATATGATCATTATCAAGTTTAAACAAGGGAGAATAATGTTATGGAGCAATATTGGAAAGTTATTAAACCGTTTGTTAATGAGCAAAATAAAGAAATTCTTAACGAATTTTTACTGAATGTAAAATTATACAACCTTTCTGAGGTTACAATCGTGTCTTATAAGAACCTGTTGAGCGAGTTCTTCATTAACAAGGAGATTTTATACTCCGAACTTTCATCGGAGGAGATTTTAGAGTGGTACCGGCTAAATAAAAGTCACTTGAAGTTGCGGAGCTACAAGCAGCATCTAAGTGTCCTTTCTTCCTTTTACAATTACTGTGTTCGTGAAAGACTTATTGAACGTTCGCCCATTAAAAAACGATGGTTTCCGCGCCCGCCTAAAACTCTTCCAAAATACTTAGACAAAAGAGAGATTGCCAAGGTAAGGCAAGTCATCGAACGGAGGACGCTTAAAGATCAAGCAGTATTTGAGTTTTTTCTTTCGTCAGGAACGCGTATAGGTGAAGTATATACTCTAAAGATAGAAGACGTTGATATAAAAAACCGTACGGCTCGTGTTTTCGGAAAAGGAAGGAAAATACGAACCGTAAATTTTTCAGAGAAAAGTGGAATCTTGTTAGAACGCTATCTGGATACTCGTCAGACAACCGATGTTTCTCCTCTTTTTGCAGATAAGGGAAACGGAAAAAGGTTAAGCAAGGCAAGTATGCGTAAAATGTTTAAAGAAGTAGGGGAAGAGGCAGGACTCGCAGTCGGACTGCATCCACACCGACTCCGTCATACCTTTGCGACCATGTTACTGTCAAAGGGAGCAGACATCTCTTTTATCAGCAGGGAACTCGGACACGCCGATAGCAGTACGACTCAAATTTATGCCAGGTTGCCAAGTTCGGTGATCATTTCGGAGTATAGAAAATTTATGGGATAAGGAGGATGCGAATGCTGACATCTGAAGCATGTATCAACAAATTCATTGAGGATCACAGCTTTAAATTATCAACATATATCCTGAAGGTTTATAGAACAGCGTTATCCCAGCTGATTGAATATTGCGGAAAGCCGTACAATGATATCAGTACAAAAGATATTCGCAGATGGATTAAACATTTAGTTGATGCAGGCTATAAAGCAAGCTCGATTAAAACTAAAATTTACGGGCTGCGTCTCTTCTATAAATACTGTGTGGAAGAGATGCTCATGGTGGAAAATCCTGTGGATACCGTCCCTCTCCCAAAAGATGAACCAAAACAACCTCGCTATATGATCCCGGACCAGCTAAATAAGCTGAGAAACCTTACAAAAGATGATGTCAGACTAAGAGCGATAATCGAAGTCTTTTATGCGACAGGTGTTCGATTAAGCGAACTGTTAAACATGAAACATGAGGATATCAATTGGGAAGAACGGTTGATACGAATACCAGAGGGAAAAGGGGGGATCGAGCGCATAGTGCCGTTTACTGAGGTGTGTGCGGAATATTTAAAGGCATATTTACAGACAAGAAGAGACAGCCTCCCATATGTGTTTGTGAACCGATACTGGACATCCCCCATTAACCCGGTTTCTATCGGGATATGGTTAAAGCCCTATAGTGAAAAAATAGGCATTCATTTAAACCCTCATCTTTTCCGACATACCTTTGCGGCTCACCTGGCAATGAAGGGCATGAAATTTGAACATATTCAGGCTCTTCTCGGACATGTGAATCCAAAGCACACCCTGGTTTATACAAATCTTTATCAGCAAGTTAGAAGCGAGATGTATGATCAATTCATGTGAAACTTACAAGTTGGATGGCTAAGCTATTATAAATACCCTTTTAGAAAGCTGGCTTGTTTCTAAAAAGGTATTTGTTTTTCTGAAAAGAATTAAATACCTTTTATAATAACGAAGGGAATTTCTCGTAAAGAATAAGTCCTCAAATCGTATCATCTTTATACTCATAATCATGATGAAGTGTGCCGGGAATAATTGCTTTAGTGGTATGTTAAAAAACGGAGAGGGAAGAATATAAGAGGATAAAACAGAATAAAAAAAGAGCATATTGATGTGTAAAAAGGCTCCAATGCAACAAGAAGAGTTGTGAATAGAACGATTTATACAAAGGGTGAGGACTAAAAAGTTTAAACATTACCCATACTTTTTACGGAACGAAAAATCGCAAGAAATCCTTAAGAAATAAGGGTTTGTGGCGATTTTTATTTTGCTTACTTGCGGATGAAAGTGCGATTAACGGACTATTCATTCCCTGAAAGGTTGAGTTCAATCTTAAACCGAACAAAACATAAAAAATAACCCCCATTCTAAAGAGTGGGGGTTATTATAAAGAAACAGTAAACTAAGAAAATACAGGGTGCAAATACTTGGCTAGATGTTCTTAGCTTTCTTTTTGTTTCTCATTTCGTACAGGTTGTAAATGATCCCAATGGTAGCGATAACGACAACTAGTATTAATGCTGTTGTTGTCTGTACATAGAGGCTATACGACAATGCGGCTATAAATAACAACGTTAATAATATTCTCATGGCTTAAGGTCCCCCTTACTTGTATTGGTATCTCGTTTTCGTTTTGCCTTTAAAGTTTATGTCTTTATAGAATACGGTTTTGATCTTCTTATTATATCCTTTTTTATCGCTTTTCTTTACATATACTTTATACGAATTGTAACCCTTATATGTGTCTTTTACGGTCTGGAGTGTCCCAGCAACGAAAGAAACAATTCCCCATTGTCCCCCGGGAATAAATCCAACGCCGCCAATGGCTGCCCCGCCTATAATCGTTCCTAATCTTTTGTCTTTATTTTTGTAAATTAACGTATAGCTTTTTGGTACCTTTGTATTGTAACATGTGGCTGCTGGATAACATGCCGCTGCTTTTTTGGGTGTAAGGGTACCCGCGCCCCCTGCAATGAATAACGCTAAAACGGCGGTGATGGAAACTTTGACTACTTTACTTCTCATGTGATCGCTCCCTTTCCGGTTTTATCGTGGTTCTTTTTATTCTACCAAAATATGATAATCCTAGTTATTGGGAAAATACCCCTAAATACCTTTCACTAAACGGTAAATTAATAGTCTAATTCTCCCCGATATATTATTTAGAAAGAGCGAATTTCCACCGCCTTTATATGCTAAGCATCAGGTTATGTCTAATCTAATTATGGACTGAAAACAGAATAATTGTGGGTAAACCTCCTAACAGGTATGCCTGTTACTTGTTCAATCAAAGAACAGTGAGTTTATTTAAGTATTTAAAGATGTACTATGTAATTCACATTGAAAGGGGGAGTAATTAATATGCCATACGGTTTTATAAAACATATAGAAAATAAAGAATATAGCTCGGAATCTACTAAAAGTTATGAAAAAGTCTTAAATCAGTTTTTCTCTTATCTCAACTATATAATTGCCGATAGTAAAGAACCTCTTCAGATCTCTTCTGGTGATATTAATTATAATTTAACAAACCAACAAGCTAAAAAAGTGTTTCAACTAAAAATAAAGAACTAGCTATTATAAAATCGTTCTTTAATTACTTATGGGACTTAGATAAAGTGCCAGTTGATCCACCCATGAAAATAAAACGCTTAGAAGTTAAAGAAAAACCAACTGTAGAAGTTACTTATCAAGAGATAGAGGAAATTAGGCCAAACGTACAAAAGAATAAAGATTATTAGGAATTAAGAAAGACAGTTTTTATGCTTTCGACTAAAGGGTTAAAAACATATGAATTTGTTCAAGTGTGAACATACTGTTATACTTGAGTATTTTTTGTCTAAATAGGAGGATTTCCGGATGTGAAAAATAAGAAAGTAGAGAAATACATAATTGAATTGGCCACTGCCCCTTTAATAAATGATGGTAAATTAGAAGAGTATTTATCAACATCAACTGGCTTAACGATTAAAGTACTAAATTTGATCTAATAAACTATCCTAAACACACTTCTCTTAAGAAACTTTTGAACCTCTTTTACTAGCTGCAGTTAAAGTGTATCCATCTACATCCACAATGTTTTTTCTAAAATTACTGTAGGATTAAACAAGGTATAGTAATGGTTTGAAAAGTAAATTATAGTATTAAGCCTAATAAAAATCTTACAAACTGCTCTAAACATAAAACCCCCAAACCAACATCTTTTTGCTAAAATGAATAAGATATCTACATTAAAGGATTGATCTATCTTGCTTTTTAATTCCTATGAATTTATTTTTATGTTTTTACCGATTTCCTTATTCATTTACTTTCTACTGAACAAGTGGGCATTTTTTAATCTCTCTAAATACTGGCTAGTTATTGTATCTTTGTTTTTTTATAGTTGGTGGAACATTGCCTATTTGCCATTGATTTTGGCGTCCATTATTTTTAACTATCTTATCGGCTATTCATTAGGTAAGAACAAAAATAAGTCGCTTCTCATGTTTGGGATCATCTGCAATCTGGCAGCATTAGGTTACTTTAAATACTATGATTTCTTTATATCAACAGTAAATGAAGCAGCAAATGCAAACCTTCCTTTATTGGAGATTGCTTTACCCTTAGCTATCAGTTTTTTTACTTTTACAGAAATTGCCTATCTCGTAGATTCATATAGAAATGAAACGAAAGAGTATAGCTTTATCAACTATGTGCTATTTGTTACCTTTTTTCCTCATCTAATTGCAGGACCGATCGTGCATCACAAAGAGCTTGCACCTCAGTTTAGCAAAAAGGAAAACATGGCTATACATCACCGAAACATGGCAACAGGTCTTTTTATTTTCTTTCTTGGTTTGTTTAAAAAGGTTGTCATCGCTGATACATTTGCAGTTTGGGCAACTTCTGGTTTCAGTCAGGCTGGAGATCTTACGTTTGCCGAGAGCTGGATTGCATCTATTTCATACACGCTACAGCTGTATTTTGACTTTAGTGGGTATTCAGATATGGCTATTGGAGCGAGCTTGCTATTTAATATTAAACTGCCGATTAACTTTTACTCTCCTTATAAAGCTATAGATATTCAAGACTTTTGGAGAAGGTGGCACATAACCTTAAGCCGCTTTCTAAGGGATTATATTTACATTCCGCTCGGAGGAAACCGTAAAGGTACATTTAATCTATATAGAAATTTAATGATTACCTTCTTAATTGGTGGAATCTGGCATGGAGCAGGTTGGACATTCGTATTTTGGGGATTCCTGCATGGTGCCGCCTTAGTTATTCACCGGATGTGGAAGAATGCGGGCTTGTCGATGCCGAAAGTGATGGCTTGGCTAATCACGTTCCAATTTGTAAATTTAGCATGGGTGTTTTTCCGTGCTGAAACCTGGAAAGATGCTATAGAGATTCTATCCTCTATGTATGGAATGAATGGAATAGTGTGGACAACCAGCTTGTTTGACAGTCTTTCAACTGGCTATGCACTCTATCAATACTTACATTTAACCAATAGTCAGTTCATTGTGTTGTCTATCCTATTCTTTTTAGGGATCTGTTTATTCGCGAGGAACTCCGTTCAATTAATGGAAAATTTTAGACCAGACTTTAAAACGGCAATCTTAACCGCAGGTATTGCACTCTATTCCATTTTAAGTCTGTATAAGGTCAGTGAATTTTTATATTTTCAGTTTTAAAGGGAGATAGTATGAATCAAAATAAACCTTATAAAAAGTGGATTATTGTTTTTTTCACTACAATTGTAATAGGAAGCTTACCCATAGCCATTTTTAATTATTATGTAGATCCGTTGTGGCTCTTTCATACATCAAATTCAACGAATCAAAATCAGGATGGGTTTGATGAAAGGCAACAGAAAACAAACTGGATCAGCTATCATTCTTTTTCGTATGATAGCTTATTATTGGGAAGCAGCCGCAGCACATATATTAATCAAGAGGATTTTGGAAAAGAAGATGTCTTCAACTACTCGGTCAGTTCGATGTTGCCTCAAGAGTATGGTCCTTACATTGCTTATGCCAAAAAACAAAGAGGCAAAGCGTTTCGTACCATCTATCTAGGTCTAGATTTTTTTGGCACAAGTAAAAACATGAAAGCCGAGTTTAAGAAACCTGAGTTTTATTTTTCCAACGCTTCTGATCCTTTTTATCGAATGAAAATGCTTTTGAATTTTGATACGATGGAACGTTCTAAATATAATTTGAAGTTAGCGAATGGGGAAGCTAAAACAAAAGCTGTATATAATAGAAAACTGGTTAAAGAACCTACAAGGTTAGCCCAGTTTCAAGCAAATAAAAGCCTGCACAAAGATTTAGAAACATATCGTAATGACATATATGGAGACTCATATACGTATAGAAGCAATTATAAAAGTTTGCTTAGTAAACTGAAAAAAGAAAATCCTAATTCGAAGTTTGTTGTCTTTACCACACCTGTTTCTAAACCACTGTATGATGTCATGATAACAAGTAACAGATTTCCTGATTATGAGAGATGGTTAAGAGACCTAGTTGACGTATTTGGAGGTGTACATCATTTTATGTATCCCAATAGCGTAACAGAAAACCAGGCTAATTATTTTGATGCACATCATTTTTATCCGAAGACAGGCACATTAATTATAGATAAGGTTACGGGCAAAACAGATAAGGATAAACCCTCTGATTTCGGTGTGTACCTTACTAAGAGGAATATTAATATTTTTATTAAAGAGTGGAATCCGAAGAACACTTCGCAAGATTAATTCTAAAAACAAAATATACTTGTAAAGTAATTTGTAAAATGTCCGATATTAAAATAGTAGAAACATAAGAGTCTACAAATATATATACACATCCGTAAAGAAGCAACTCTTAAACCACAAGAGTTGCTTCTTTAATTTATGTAACTTAAAAAGATATCCAATTGTTTTTAAAGGCTTTAACTACAGCAGATGTCCGGTCAGGAACATTTAATTTACATAATATAGAACTAACATGATTTTTTACGGTACTTTCAGTTAAGAATAGTTGATTAGCAATTGTTTCGTTACTTAAACCTTTTGCGATTAATTGGTAAACTTCCCATTCTCTTTTGGTAAGATTTATGTTAGGCGGTTTAAATAAATTCACAGGTTCATCTAAATAGATACTAAATAGAATAGAAGATAGTGACGGTTGAAGATAAGGTTTATTCACCTGTAAGAATTTTAAGCTTTCTGCGAGTTCCTCATAATTTAAAGGTATTGAAAAATATCCCCAGTATTTTTGCTTTAGAAGGTAGATGATATCCGATTCATTAATAGAATCAATAAAAATATAGATTTTAACACCTTTTTTTTGGAGTGACTTTAAATTTTTCAACAAGTTTTGATTGTATGTTTCAAACTGAATATATAGTACATCACCTTTATTTAATAGTTTTGTATTCAACTCCTGTATTGATTCATAGGATTGGATAGAAGCTGATGTTAATGTTTCATTAATTATTAACTTTATTTGTTCTAACAATATTGGAACACGATGAATTAAAAATACCTTCAAGTAACTAACCCCATTTTTTGTAAATTCAATTATCAATATATAACAATTTTTAACTATTGTCATTAAAAAAGATAGGTGCACTGATATTTATAACAAAATAGTAATAAGGACATATGTTGGAGTATATTTTATATGCTATTATTTGGTTTGAATGGAAAATATTTTTCTAATAAAGGGGATAGGATTTTGAAAAAATGGTTTTCTGGCATTTTAATTCTTACTTTAGCCATTACCGTGTTATTGAGTGGGGGGAATTCGGCTCTAGCTTATTCAACTGCGGATGTAGAAGTAATAGTGAAGAAGGCAGAGGTACAAGCAGATTATCTGCGCCGCACCATTTCAGTTGAATACACAAAAAGTATTAAACCGTTTGATCTTAACCGATATAATATAATAAAATCGGCTTATGATAAAGCTTTGGCTGCTACTAATTCGTTAAAATCTGGACCGAATAAGAGAATGCTTTTTAAAAGACTATCAACAAATGTAAAGCCTCAGCTAGATCGTGCCATTTCATATTCTAAGGCTTATAATGCAGGCGTGAAAGTTGAACAACAAAGAGTTGACCTTGAAAGCAAAATTGAAGCTGACGTATACTTCGATACAGATGTAATCGAATCATATATCCAATTAAATTCAAAGTTAAAAGATTTTCATAAGCGAGTTGGAATCGTTTATGGAAAAACGACACGTGAAGCATTTGTAAACAAGTTCACAGCTCCTTCAGAAGTAACTAAAAAACGCACGGATAGCCTTGTACAGACAGGGATTAGTATCTATGAAGCGCTTTACGAATATGAACAAGATGAAGTGGATTTAGACTACTTATTGTATCACATGGATAAAGCAGGGCAGTATATTGCTGGTGTTGAAGAAGAAAACAAAGATATGTTTAATCAATACTTCCAAGATTATTATGTGATAGAAGATATGTTTATTGAACTTACGAAAGAAGATTGGTCTGGTAATGATATAATTTCTTCGGGATATGTTATGGGTGCTGATGGAAAGAACGATTTTACTAAACTACAGATTGTCTTTGATCTGGATGGTAAGCAAAAAGTAGAAGTTTATGATTTAGAAGAAACGATGTCAGGGCCTGGCTTTTACTTGAATTCGATTGAATTCAATGGTTATGAGTACCTGTTAAGCTTTGCAAAAATGGATAAAGATCCGTTCACGTACCCTGGATTTACTGTGCTTTACAAAGGGCCAATTGAAACTACTGAAACTTCAATAGGCAAATCTGTGAATGATTTCAAAATTGATTAATAGGTAAAGCAAGCAGCATGAGGCATTCCCTCACGCTGCTTTTTTTAACATTATGGATTAGTGATGGAATATCTCCATAGATCTGTTCCGTTCTTAAAGTACAGGTTTCCATCTTTCCCCTCTACTAAATCATCAATATCATTATTACTTCTTAAAATATCTAATTTATAGGTTTCGGGGTTTACCTTAAAGAATGTTTTTTCGACTGTCCCATATAGATAACCATCATTAGCAAATAGAAGAGTGGCATTTTTAAAATAACCGGATGTGCTTTTAACAATGGGAATCACTTTTGTTTTTTCTCGTCCAAAGGAATAGATAAACAAGTATCCATCCGCCATTCCCCATAACTTTTGATTATTGTCTATGACCACGGATGAAATCATCTTAATATTTGAAAGTGGAAGTGGAATATAAGCGGGTTGGGAGTAATTCTTGCTTACATCCACTGCAAATAGTTTGGCAGAAGTTTCATAGGTTCTAGAGTTCTTTCCACCATATATGGAAGTACCTCCATACACGTATCCATTTTGATAAGCCATTGAGATAATGGTTTGATTGGGAACGAGATTTTCTCTAACTTGTCTTATTCCCGTTTTAGGATCGAAAATGGTAAATGCGCCGCCAATTTTCCCATTATCAGGGGCGGTCCCTATGTATAACTTTTGAACTTCTTCCACTCCCAGCATGGAAACGGGCCGATTTTGACCAAAATCAAACAACTCCCACAAGCGAGTAGGGTTGGATCCGGCATTCCAAGTTCTACTCGGATCGTATTTAAATATTCGAGCTTTTGGATATCCACCGAAGTACATGAAATTTCCCAATGCTTCCATGGACTCAGCCTGACTCAGACCAGAGTAGACCTTTGTTGAATTAGAAAGGGTATCGTATACTCCTAGACTACCAGATACAAAACCAGAGCTGTAAATTTCACCATTTGGCCCTTTGCTAATATTGAAGAGCGGAACGCTTTGTTTAGGTAAATTCAACTTCAATAGTTCAAAACGTTGCGTTTGAAGGTTGTATTTGAAAAAACGCCCATCATTTCCTGTTGTGCCCACGAGTGTAAACCCGGGATATTTTGGATGGTTCAATTGAACATAATTTAGAGATACGACATGTGTCCCTTGTAAGTCAGAATGAAGCTTTTGACTTTGTCTCGTATTCAAATCAAATCTATATAGCGAACCGTCGTAGCCATAATAAACAGCATCTTCATAGGGAGACTTTGGCGATACACCTCGGGAATCGGCTGGGATCTCACCTAAAAATTCTTTCGTTATGGCATTAAAAAGAAGCATTTTCTCACTAGGTTCTAAACGGGCAAAAACGATTTCTTCAAACACATCAATATCATAGATTGTCGTTTGGGAGTGATACTCTGCAGGTAGAATGTTTTGTTTTTTATTTGTTTGTAAGTCCCAAGCGATTAATGCTGCATTCGATCCTGTACCTACAAACAAAGTTTCAGTTGCTGGCGAGTATCCAAGACTTTTTGCCAGCTCTTTTCGTTTTGCAGCCTGTCCTAAATTGGTAAAGCCTTTTCCATGAATATAACGAAACACATTGCCTCCGTATGATGTACTGCCAAACACAGCATTTTGTGAAGGTGCAAATTCCAGGTCCCATATCACTGTATTAGTAGGGGTTGTAGCCTTTCCTAGCTTTAACAAGCTCTTTCGACTAGGGTTATACTGATAAAGCGATTCGTCAGGTAATCCGCCCATCCAGACGTACCCATAGGGATCAACTTTTATCGACCAAGCAGCAGTTGAACCGGTTAATGACTGTTCATCATAAATACGATTCGTATTGAGATCTAATACTACTAACTTTGCAGGTTCTCCTTGTAACAAGGTGTACAATAGCGGTGTTCCATCGCTATTGGTTCCAGTCGCGCTTTTCATCACGTTTAAATTTGTAATTTGAGGTCCTACATTTTCAAAGGGTTCACTCAATTGTATATTTTTAAACGTTGCTGAGCTGACCTTTGCTTTACCTGACTGAAAGGCAATTTTTATTTGTGATGCATTTTTTGGGGCATGTAATAATACATCTATCGTTTCCCATTGTTTTGACGATGCTTTCGGCTTAGTTATGCTTTTATCTAATACAGGAATTCCGTTATTATCATAATATGTAACCTTCATTTGAGCTTGTACGTAAGAGATCAAGGTTTCTGCTGATACACGGTAAGTTGTATTGGGCTGAACCGGTACAAAAGCTGACTCTTTAATCATGTTTTTTTTACTTGAAGTATCATCAATCACAATCGTATCATTCTTATAAAAGAATTCTGCTGTGTTTTGTTCTCGGGTCTTTGCTAGAGCTGCCTCTGAGAATAAACTTGTGGTGATAGATATTCCGAGTAAAAATGAAATTGTTTTTTTCATTTTTTCCTCCTCTAGTTGAGTATATTAGGTATAATCTGGAAATAACACTAATTAATATCGGAATAAAATATTGTAATGTTAATAGTTTAAGGCAAAAAAAATCATTTCATATTAAAAAGGTATCCTTAACTAGCCGATAGAATATGTACATATAGTAAAATAATAGGAGATGGGGAAAAAGTTTGAAAGCTAAGGGGATCAAAGGGGCAATTGCAGGTGTAATTATTATTTGCAGCTTCTGTATACCATCTTTTCATGCAAGTGGAGAAGGATTAACTAGATTTGATACGTTGAATAAAAAGGGTGTTTTTTCTGCAGAAAAAAACGATGTTACGAGACTAGAAGACATAAAAAACCGTCAAATGGTAGTGAAAATGAAAGAAGGCTCTAAATTTCATGCGAAAAAGTTAGGATTAACGAGTATGCCGCGCACGAAATCGCTGCAAGAACGTAATTTATATATTGTTCAGGTTCCACATTCTATTTCTTATGAGAAAACGTTGAACGAAATAGCAAGTCATGCTGATGTTATGGAAGTGCAACCGGATATACTAGTTGAACCACAAAACACCTTGATGTCTTATAATCCTTTAGAAAAACGGCAGTGGTATCTTCAAACGATAAAGGCAGCAGAGGCGAGAGGATTTAAAACGCCTTTGACAGAAACAGTAGTGGCAGTTATTGATTCAGGAGTTGATTACAAACACCCAGATCTCGCTGGACAAGTCACAAATGGCTACAATGTTTATAATGACAACACCAACCCTATGGACAGACTCGGTCATGGAACAAGAGTTGCAGGAATTATAGGTGCAGGAATAACTAACGGAATTGGAATTTCTGGAATCAATTCAAAAGTGAAGATCATGCCATTAAAAGCTGGAGATGGAGAGGGGCTTTCGCTAAGTGATACAGTTGAAGCCATCTATTTTGCAATTGATCATGGTGCCAATGTTATTAATATGAGCTATGGTTCAGACCAAGCCGACATCTTGGAGTATGAAGCGATTGAAGAAGCTTATAATCAGGGAATCGTTGTAGTTGCTGCTACAGGAAATGAAAATTCTGAAGTGAATTATCCCGGAGCTTATCCACAAGTTATAGCAGTTGGAGCAGTAGATCAGCAACTAAGGGTTACGGATTTTTCAAATAAGGGGAATCTAGTAGATCTTGTTGCTCCTGGTACTTCTATTCTTTCTACTAATATAAAAGGTACTTACGATTGGGGAGATGGAACATCTTTTGCTACTCCAATGGTATCTGGTGCCGCATCTTATATAAAAGGGATCTATCCAGATTTTAGTCCAGCTCAGATTGAGTATCTTTTAGAGAAATCAGCTTCAAAAGTTCGAGTAAGAGGATATAACACATTTTTAAATCCTTATGGCGGTTACGGAATTCTAAACTTGTATAGCGGGCTTCAAGTATCATTACCAAGTTTAGCTGCAGATACCGGGAATAGCAGGGAAGAAGCGAGGGGTATTAAAGTCGGACAAGCCTATTCTGATCGTTATGATATGCCGATGGACGAGGATTGGTATAAGCTAACCGTTGACAATAGAATGAGACTTCAGGTTGATATAAGTGGAGTTAGAAGTATGGATGCTATAAGTTGGTTTGGACGCATGGAGGACGGGGAAATCGTTCAAGAAAATGTAGTGGATAATACAGGTGTTGATGAAAAAGAACAGTTCCGTTTTAACGTAAAGCCTGGCACGTATTATTTTCAAATACTAGAATTGAATAATCACTGGAGCCCTGAGCCTTATAAAATTTCATTTTCAGAAGCGGATGTAACTCCACCTTCTAAACCAGTCGTGAAAACTATTACCTCTTCTGATACGGTAGTGAGGGGTTCCGCTGAGCGTGGCGCGAAGATTATTGTAAAAAAAGGAAACACAACAATTGGAAGTACTATAGCAACAGCGCGAGCTACCTTCCAAGCTGCAATACCTAAACAGCCTCAGAATACTAGGTTAACGGTTTATGCGATAGACCCGGCAGGTAATAGTAGTATAGGATCTCAAGTGAAAGTTAAATAGTGTCTGAAAAACCAAGTAATCATGGATTATTTGGTTTTTTTATTGATATAAAACTATCAATAATTTACACAAAGATGCCGATATATATAGCGAGAACAAAGAGAACCCACTAGTATTTTTTATACATTTTTGGTATATTTTTATTATTAGTGGTATCGTACCGGTTAATAGGTGAAAGAAAGGAAACACTCCATGAAAATGGGAACAATTACGATTCATCATTGGAAAATGAATTATGTTCCTAATAATGACTTTACTTATGGTCAAGAAATGCTAAAAAAACTGGTCAATCTACGTTTGAAAGGCTACTCGCAACGTCATCGATATTACCATTCATTTTGCAAGAAGAAAGTGGGAGGGATTTATTTAACCCACCATGCTTTCTACAGATGGAATGAGCGGATAGGCCCAATTATGACCCTGCAAGCTTTAAATCTAATGTTTGCTTCACTATGGGAAGAGCCGGATAGACTTATCCTAGTGGATCAAGAAATTGGAACCTTGGATCAGGATATTGTATTTACATATGAATTGGATCGAGGACAATTGGTCATTACTACATTTTACGGAAGAATGTCGTTATATCCAGCTCTTCAAGGTATGACAAATGGGCAGCGTCTCAAACTTCCACAGAATGATATGTTGGACTTAAAGATATCTAAGCAATTACTTCAAAATCAATTGCCGCCTCAATTACCCTATGTAACTCTTATATTTTCTGGTAAAAGGTTTATGTATAAGATTGAACAATATTTATATGATCCATTAAAACAAGTCTTTTATTATGGATATGTACCCGAGAGCAATCTTGAATTAAAAACTTGGATATATACCTATTATGCATCAGCAATGCCGATCATTAGAGAATGGGAACCAGAGCGAAAGAATGGAAAGAGTATTGCGCAAGCAATGAAATGGCTGCAAACGGAAGTGAAATGGCCATATGAAATGAGTTAAAATGAAACGAATTAAAAGGAACTGACTTGTATGTTAATCGTACACGTCAGTTCCTTTTTTATTCCAATTTTAAGGACATGATATAAATCAGCAGCTATGTGTTATTTGTTTGCACAAGAGTCCTTGTTAATTGCAAAAACAGAACAGAAAATAACAAAAAGACCAGACAATCTTATCTGGTCATTTTCTTATGTTCATTTTACGCGTTTGGTTCATTTATTTAGAAGGAGAGTATACTTTCCATCGAGTTAAATCATAAGAAGTTGAAGTAATAAGGTTTTCTGGGAAGATGAAGGACCATGGTTTAGAGGTGTTTGCACTTACTTCAAAATCCTCTAATTTAAAAACGCCCTCTGCAACAATCGTTCCATTTGCATCCTCCACACATAATGGGAGCTGAGAAATACTGATATTTTCTTTGCTGCCATTACGAATTAATATCGTAACAATTAGTTGTGATTCTTTCATTGTTACTTCAATGCCCATCAGATTTATTTCATTCGGATTTAGGGCAGGGAGGTTTTGTATCATCTTTACAAGGTTTGATTTTTGTACTTCAGAAAGCATTTGCTCCCAACTTTCATGAAGTTGTAATTGGTGTACAGATGTGGATGGATTCGATATTTCAAAGGCTAATGACCACCCTTGTTCAGGAAGCTCTTCCACTTGCCAATCTTCTTTAGTAAATACAAAACGGTAAGGGATCGAAGACAAGCTAGGGATTTCTTCTTCTAAATGAAACTCAAAGGATTTTCTAGCCAAGATGGATCCATTTTCATCAAGTAATAGAACAACGAAGTGCTCTAAACGTATCCCTTTTGGCAACGTATTACGAATAAAGCCAATTACGACTGCAACCTCATCATCCTTAAATAATTCAACTCCACTAATAGACAATTGATTTTCTTTTAATGAGAATAGCTGCTGGTGATGATATTGGTAAACGTATTGTTCTTGAATAGGAATTTGCCAGCTGGAAGGAAAAATAAGTTTTGTTTTCACATCTGAGCTGTTACTCGTTTTTTCGTTTGTTTGTTCTGTATGTGTTTCTTGCTGTACCTCTTTATTCGTAGTAGGTTTCTTTTTAAACATGGAAAGCATTACAATTTCTCCAATCTACTGTTTGATCATTTCCATTTTTTCTTTAAGCATAAAGGCTAAAGCACTAGAAATATCTTCTCTGACCGTTTCTAGAAACCTAAGGAATAAATCATAGGCTTCCTTTTCAAAAATACGATATGGGTCTTCTTGAGCAACACTTCTAAGATGGATACCCTCTTTAAGAAAGCCCATTTCGTCAAGTAGTTTAAGCCAGTTTGTATCCAATGTTTGTAGCATCAAGCTACGTATTTTTGATTCGAATGAAGAATCGCCTATAAACGGGGTTACTAGTTCTTTTCTTTCTTTTAATAAAATAGAGATCTTCTCCATTATTTCTTCCTTTTCAAGACCTTTAAACGCTTCCTCAACTATTTCCCTTTCTGGGAAGAGAACGGAGAGTTGGTGTATTAAACCTTTTACATCCCATTCTTCTGCTATCATTTCTTCATTAATATAGGAATCAACTAGTTTGTTTATATGAAGTGATAACATGTCATCGATCGTACTCTCTAGGTCTGTTGATTCAAGAATAGCGTTACGTTGTGCATAAACAACTTTTCTTTGCTGATCTCCAACATTATCGAGCTTGAGCATATGACCACGGCTTGATAAAAGAATTCCTTCGATACTCTCCTGAATGCGGTCTACCAATTTAATAGGGTCAGGTTGAACGACGAGACCTTCGTTGTTGGTTTTTATTTTCTTTGTCCATCTCGCAACTTCTTCCGAATCAAAGCTTCTAAACAATTCATCTTCTAACGATAAAATAAATTGGGAAGAACCAGGATCACCTTGACGTCCAGCCCGTCCTCGAAGCTGATTATCAATTCTTCGGCTTTCATTTTTCTCGGTACCAATAATATGCATACCACCTAATTCTGCCACACCTTCACCAAGCAGTATATCCGTACCTCTACCGGCCATATTTGTAGCAATCATAACAGAATTTCTTTGGCCTGCCATTGATATCATTCTAGCTTCTTGTTCTACACTCTTTGCATTTAATAGTAGGTGCTGAATGTTTTCCTTCTTCAGGGCAAGAGAAAGGGCTTCAGACTGTTCAATGGATGTTGTCCCGATTAGTACGGGTCTGCCTACTTCATTTAAGTGCTTTACTTCATTTATGATTCTGCTGTATTTTTCATGGGTAGTTTTGTAAATAATGGTTTCGTGATCTATTCTGAGCTTAGGTTTGTTTGTCGGAATTTCAATAACGTTTAATCCGTAAGTTTGCCAAAACTCATCTTTTTCTGTTGAAGCCGTTCCAGTCATTCCTGAGATCGTTGTATATAATTTAAAGTAGTTTTGAATCGTAATGGTTGCTTGAGTTACGTTTTCTTCTTTAACTTCTAAGCCTTCTTTTGCTTCAATAGCTTGTTGTAAACCTTCACTGTAGCTTCTGCCTTCCATTACTCTCCCAGTAAATAAGTCAACAAGTTTTACTTCATCATTATGAATGATATAATCAACATCTTTTTTCATGATCGCGTGTGCCCGGAGAGACTGCATGATGAAATGAAATAAAAGCTGATGTTCTAAATGGAATAAATTCTCGATTCCGAATGCTTTTTCAACCTCTTCAGCACCTTTATCTGTTAAGAATAATTGTTTCGTATCCATGATGGCTTCATAATGAACGCCTTTGACGAAAGACTTAACAATCTTTGAAGTAATATAGAAAAGTTCAGATGAAAGATTGGATTTATTTGCAATGATTAGAGGAGTTCTTGCTTCATCGATTAAAATGCTATCTACTTCGTCAATAATAGCGTAATGAAGAGGTCTTTGTACTTTTTCACTAGACTTCAACACCATGTGGTCTCTTAAGTAATCAAAACCGAATTCGTTGCCCGTGCCATATGTAATATCTGCTGAATAGGCTTTTTGTTTTTCAGAGATCGACATTTTTGACAGGTTAATACCTACTGATAGTCCAAGAAATTGATGAATACTGCCTATTTTTTCGTAGTCACGTTGCGCTAAATATTCGTTTACTGTAATAACATGAACCCCTTTTTCTTCTAGCGCTCGAATGTAACTTGGAAGAGATGCAACGAGTGTTTTTCCTTCACCTGTCTGCATTTCAGCAATAGATCCTTCGCATAAACATAAGCCACCCATCAGCTGTACATCGTAATGGCGAAGACCGAGCACTCGCTTAGAAGCTTCTCTGACAACGGCAAACGCTTCTACTTTTATATCATCAATGGATTGTCCAACTGCAAGGCGAGCTTTGAATTCATCTGTTTTCTGTTGAAGTTCTTCGTCAGAGAGAATCTCTAATGAACTTTCTAATTTATTTATTTGATCTACAAGTTTACTAAGACGTTTAATATCTCTTGAAGAATTTTTCTTTAAAAGCTTTTTCACCGAAACCATTATTTGTAACTCCTTAAAATTAGATGATTAATAAGAGAATTATATCATATTTGGGATTTTTGGTCGTTAGTTCCATATAATAAATTTATTAACAATACGGCAATTTTATTATTTCCGTACTACCTACGAAAGGTTGACGATTATTGTCAATAAAGGTAGCATTATATCGACATGAAGCTTGCTTTTTATTCGAATCTACATATATAAACTAAAAACAAAGGAAATAAAAAAATGAAAAAAGTAATTGTATATTATCCTTTTAAAACAAGAGAGCAAACAAGTGGTTCTGCGGTACGTCCAGCTAAACTTTTAGAAGCTTTTTACGAGGCTGGACGAAAGCATTTGTTTGAAGTTGTACCTATAATAGGGGAAACTCATGAAAGAAAAGAAAAACTAGAGAGTTTCTATAAAAATACGAAGCCAGAAGATGTGCTTTTTTGTTATATGGAAAATGCGACGATTCCATACTGGCTAACAGATTCCAATCACATTCCTAAACATCCTCTCATGGATATTAAATTCTTTTCCTTTTTAAAGAAGAACAATATTCCACTTGGCATATTTTATCGGGATATTTATTGGAAGTTCGATGAGTTCTATCCATTAACAGGGCCGAAGAGGGCCATAATGAGAACTATATTTAAAATGGAACTATCTGTATATAAAAAGTATGCAGATGTGATCTTTTTACCAAGTCCTTATATGAATAAGTATGTAGGGATTGATTCCCAGCCAGTCATCTCACTCCCTCCTGGTGGAGTTGACAAAGTATTACCTACAGTTCCAAACAATGAGCCGATTCAAGCAGTCTATGTGGGTGGGATAAATCAGAGGTATGGGATTTATGATGTCCTTGAAGCCTTTGATACGATGAACAAAGACGAATTAAAAATAAAACTGATTCTTGTTTGTCGTGAAGCAGAGTTCAAAGTGATGAAGGAGCATTTTACTCCATATGTGAATCAGCCTTGGCTTAAGCTTATGCATGCACATGGTGAGCAGCTAGCACAAATCTATAAAGAAGCTGATTTTGGAATTGTTCCGATCAAAAAAGACACGTACAATAATTTTGCCGTAGCCGTTAAACAATTTGAATACATTTCGTATGGCTTACCGATTATTGCAACAAACTGTGATGCACAAAGAGATTTAGTGGAAAGTGGCAATTACGGTATTATTGTAGATGATAATCCAGCTTCCATTAAAGAAGGATTAGAAAAGATGTTAGATCAAGACACAAGACAACAGCTTCGAAACAATGCTGTACATGCTCTGCGTACAGAAAATTTGTGGCTGCATCGAGCGGAAACAATTATTGAAGAACTTTCAAGAGATTAAGGAGGAGAAGTACATGAAAATTCTAGTGCTTGTCCAAGATTATCCAAGTACAACAAATAAATATGCGATGAGTTATGTTCATACACGTAATCTAGAATATTTAAGAAAAGGATTAGAGGTAACGGTTCTTTCCTTTTCAGCAAAAGCCTCATATACCTATGAAAATATAAATGTTATCACTCATGAAGCTTTCCAGCCGTCACAAAAATACGATTTATTTATTAGCCATGCTCCTAATTTAAGAAATCATATTCGTTTCTTAATGAAGCACAAAACATCTTTTGCTAAATTATTAATGTTCCTTCATGGTCATGAAGTATTGATAAAGAAAGACTTTTATCCACCTGCCTATGATTATATGCAAAAAGGGAAAAAGCAGATTTCATTTGCGGATCAAATGTACGATCAAATTAAAGTAAGAGTTATGAAAAACTTTATGACGAAGTTAATGAAAGAAAACAAGCTGAAGATTATTTTTGTTAGTGAGTGGATGAAAGAAGCATTCTTCCAGTGTGTAAAAGCAGATCGAAAGCTAACGGAAGAAAACTCATATGTTATCTCAAATTCAATGAATTCTGTATTCTTAACAGAGAGTTACCAACCTAAGCAAGAGTTGAAAGCTGACTTTATTACTATTCGGCCATTAGATCAATCCAAGTATGGTGTAGATCTTGTAGCAAAAGTAGCTAAAGCTCATCCACAGTATACTTTCCATATATATGGAAAAGGAAAGTACTTTGACTATCATGAGAAACCAGAAAATATTACCTTGATTAATGAGTTCTTAACTCCAGCAGACTTTCCAGATACATTAAACAGCTATCGCTGTGCGATCATGCCTACGCGACTAGATGCTCAGGGGGTTATGATGTGCGAGATCGCGACTTACGGAATGCCAATTGTTACATCTGATATTTCAATTTGTAAAGAAATGCTTGGAGACTTTGATAATGCATTCTTCATGAACAATGAACGAGCGGATATCAACCTCGATGAAGTTTTTGAAAAAATTGATTTAAACAAGCTAACTGTAGATCCAAAGGCTAAGTTTTCTTATGAAGAAACAATTGAAAAAGAAGTGGAAGTCATTCAATCATTAAAAAGTTCTAATTAAAAAGGCAGTGTTCATACTATGAAATTATGGATTTTTAACCACTATGCTATTTCACCTGGATCAGGCGGGATAACGCGTGACTATGATTTGAGTTCGAAGTTAATTAAAAAAGGGCATGAGGTTACGATTTTTGCCTCGTCTTTTGATCATCGAACTCGAACGGTTAAGCATAGCATTCCAAAGGGTAAAACATATAAAGAAGAATATTACGATGGCATCAGATATGTTTGGATTAAAACAACTCCTTACTATAAAAATGATCATCGAAGAGTACTGAATATCTTAAGTTACACTTTTAGAGGCTATTTTGCTGCGAAAAAAATTAAAGGTCAGCCGGATTTTGTAATGGGTACGATTGTACACCCTTTTGCAGCATTTCTTGGCTATGCGATTTCAAGGTACAAGAAAAGTATGTTTTATTTTGAAGAGCGCGATCTATGGCCAGAGACATTGATTCATCTTGGAAAGTTTTCGCGTTCAAATCCGTTTGTGAAATTTTTGTACAAGCTCGAAAAGTTTCTGTATAAAAAAGCAGATAGAATCGTTGTCTTATTTGATAAAGCTGTCAATTATGTGGAGAGTCGCGGAATTGATACGAAAAAGGTTGTTTATTTACCAAATGGTGCTGATCTTGAGAGATATGAAAAGAAAGAGCCATTAGAAAACGATATTGAACAGGTTATGCAAAGTCTAAAAGATAAGAATATAGCCATCTATACCGGTGCACATGGTTTGGCTAACAACTTAGACCCTTTATTAGATACAGCAAAAATTCTACAGAACCGTAACGAAAACGTCCATTTTGTTTTTGTGGGTGATGGAGTAGAAAAGGCACGGTTGATTAAACGTACAGAAGAAGAAGGAATTCATAATATTACATTCCTACCTCCAATTCCTAAAGAACAAATTCCTTCCATATTAATGAAGGCTGATATTGGTTTAATCTCGATGTGGGATGCTGACCTTTATAAATGGGGTATGAGTTTAAACAAAGCGTATGATTATATGGCTGCTTCTCTTCCTACGGCAATTCTATGCAATATTCCTCAGACGATTGTTGAAACGTCCGGTGGGGGTGTGAAAGTAGGAACCGTAGATGAACTGGCTGACAGCCTAAGCCAGCTAGCTGGAAATCAGGAAGCGAAAGAAAGAATGGGAGCATTAGCCAGAACATTTGTAGAAGAAAATTATTCTTGGCAAAACCTAGCGAATCGATTGATACATGTCATGGAAGAAGATTATGCTAAAAAAGAAAATTTGATGGAAAGAGGGAATAATTAATATGCAACCCTTTAAAGCAGGAAAGAATGTAGTAATTGGTGAAAATGTAACATTTGGTGAAAATGTAACCCTTGGACATAATGTCATCATTTATCCAGGAGTAACAATTGGGGATCACTGTATTATTCAAGATAATGCTGTGATTGGAAAACAGCCAACACGGGCTAAGAACTCTATTTTACCTGATGTTAAACATTTACCTCCTACGAAAATTGGTTCAGGTGTTACCATTGGTACTTCTGCTATTATTTATGCAAATGCTGAATTAGCGGACGATGTTTTTGTAGCTGACCTCGCTACCGTTAGAGAGAGAGTAACAATCGGTGAAAAAACGATTGTCGGTCGTGGTGTTTCAGTCGAAAACGATTGTACAGTAGGATTGAAATGCAAGCTAGAAACTAATTGCTACATTACCGCTTATTCTACAATTGAAGATTATGTTTTCATCGCACCTTATGTAGTAACGACGAATGACAATTATATGGCTCGTTCAAAGGAACGTTATGATAAATTCAAAGGTGTTACAATTAAGAAAGGTGGAAGAGTAGGAGCGAATTCTACGATATTGCCTGGTAAAGTGATTGAAGAAGATGGAACTGTAGCAGCTGCAAGTGTCGTTACTAAAGATGTTAAATCAGAAGATCTTGTTGTAGGATCTCCTGCGCGTGTAATAAGAAAAGTTCCAGAAAATCAGCTTTTAAGAAATCAAGAATAGTCCTTTTGAAAATAGTCCGCTCATTCTCACACGAATGAGCGGACTATTTACTTATTTATTTTGTGTAAGGTACATGTTTGTATTACTTATTTTCTAATCTCTTAGCTTTACACATAATAAGATTAAAAGAAGAACCTGCCTAATGCAGGTTCCGGAAGAAATATTACTATTAATATAGTAGAAATTATTTAAAATAATTTCTTAACCCTTGAACAATGGCATTAGATACCGTTTCTTGATAGCTATCTTTGAGCACAAGTCGTTCATCTAACGGATCAGAAAGAAAACCTAATTCGAGCAGCGCAGCCGGTCGATAATTGTTTCGCAATACGGATAGATTACCGTATTTCACACCACGATTTTTCATTAAACCGATAGTGTTACCAGTCATACTATCATGAATGGACTTTGCTAGGAAATAATCTTTATTGTAGTTGTAATAATATGATTCTAGTCCATTTGGTGAACTCGTGCTAACTGGAAAAGAATTATAATGGATACTAATAAACGCGTCAGCATAATTCTTATTACTCACTTGTGCGCGATTTCCCAACTCAATAAATACATCGGTTGAACGTGTCATGATTACTTTCGCACCTGCTTTTGTGAGTTTGGTGGAAATTAATTTAGAAGTACTTAATGCAAGATTTTTTTCATACGTTTTATAGGTTCTTCCTATCGCACCAGAATCACTGCCACCGTGCCCAGGATCAATGACAATTACTTTACCACTTAAAGGATCAGGAAGTGGACTTCCAGTTTTCAAGTGAGCTCCAAAAAGCCAACCAGATCCTTTAGCTGATGTAAAGAAGTACCAGCCATTAATCTCTTTTTCAACTTGAATCGTATCACCAGAGGTAAGATTCGTTATTACTGCCGAACGTGTACTCGGCTTTTCATATACAGCGACATATGTAGAACTTACAGGTGTTTCTTTTTTTAAAACACCACCATACACCCAACCGTTTATGGTTTCAGAGGTAAAACGATTCCAACCATTAATTTGATAATTGACAATAACATTTTGATCCTTGCCTAAGGAACCTATTACAGTTGTGCGTGTGCTGGCACCGCTATAAACTTTAAGTCCATTTAATGTAACAATAGAAGGTATAGTCGTTGTGTTCTCAAGAGGCTTAGGACTTCCAAGATTGATGTGGTTAGAATATACCCAACCGTTAATGGTTGGAGAGGTTACGTAGTACCAACCGTTAATTTCTTTATTTACAGATATCTTATTGCCAGATTTAAAGGACGCGATGATCTTGGATCTAGTACTAGCATTTTCATAAACATTTACTTGAGATGCTTTTACTGTTAAATCAGAAGTTAAAAGCCCTCCGAACACCCATCCGCTTATTGAAGGTGATGTGATTTGGTTCCAACCGTTGATTTGCCGGGTAATTGTAACCCTTTGATCCTTTTTTAATGAAGAAATTGTTGAAGTACGTGTACTTGCACCGCTATGTACTTTTAATCCACTGGTTAATGAAATAGCAGATAGAGTTGGAGTTGTTTGCAAGGGTACACTCTCTTTTAATAGATGCGTATTATATACCCAACCATTAAGTTTAGAAGATGTAACAAAGTACCATCCATTAATTTCACTATCGATTAAAAGCTTGTCACCTTGTGTAAAGCTACCTATTGATGAAGACCTAGTACTTGGCTTTTCATATACGTTTGTTTTTATAGCTTTAACAGACACGTTAGCCGCTAGCAAGCCTTCATATACCCAACCATTTGTTGTAGATGATGTAATTTGATTCCAACCATTAATTTGATTGGTAATTTGTACTTTTTCATTCTTCTTAAGTGATGAGACAACTTTTGTGCGTGTACTAGCGCCGCTGTATACTTTAATTCCATCAGTTAGTGCTATTGCAGATAATGTTAAGGAGTTTATAGGTTTACTTTCCTTAACTAGATGAGTGCTATACACCCAACCATTCAAATTGCCGAAAGAAATTTGATACCATCCATTAATCTCTGAAATGATAGATATTTCTGTTCCTGATGGTAGTGTGTTAATGATTTGCTTCCTTGTGCTAGGTTTTTCATATACATTGACGCTGTCTGATTTAACTGTCGTTTGCGATTTTAGCACATCTCCGTAAATCCATCCGCTAAGATGATCTGTATTTACTTTACTCCATCCGTTGATTTGAAATGTAACTGTAACTATAGTATTTTTCTTTAAAGATGTAATAATTGGTTGTCTCGTACTCGCTCCACTGTGTAGATTAACATCATTTAGTGTCAGCGCTTTAAATGTGACGTCTGCTGCTTCAACTTTATTTGGCATACTATAAGCAAGAGATAAAACTAAAGAAATACATAATAAAAAACTCTTAATTTTGTGGTGCAATTCATTATACCTTCCCCTCTAATTAGTAGACTTTAAAACACCTGCCCATCCAACTTTATTAAAATTAGTAAATTATGACTAAATATAACAAAATATTACAATATAACTCTATCAAACCATATAGTATTTTGTTACTATTTGTCATTTTTCGGCTAATCACATCTTATATCGGCATACCTTTCCTATTGTTAAGGATTGATTATGTTTAAATAAAAGGATTGAAATGTACGACAGATATCTTTATAATTTGTCAATAGAGGTCAAAATAGTGTTCCAGTTTGAAAGTTTAAAAGGATTTCCTTGAGGGAAATTTCTCAGAAGAGGTTCTAGGGCTTTCAATGAGATGAATATAATACTTTTTGGAAAGTAAAGGGGATACCATGGATAAAACATTGATTATCGCGTTTGGTGTTTCATTGTTAACAGTATTAGCCATAACTCCACTAGTGATTAAATTCGCAATATTAATTGGAGCAACAGATAAACCAAACCAAAGAAAAGTTCATCAGAAAGTTATGCCAAGATTGGGAGGACTTGCAATCCTTATTGGAGTTGCAGCGGGTTATTTTACTGCTGGTCTTCACAAACAAGAAGTTACGGGTATAACAGTTGGTGCACTAATTATTGTTATATTAGGAATTTTAGATGACATATATGAGCTATCAGCAAAAGCAAAATTAGCAGGTCAAATCTTAGCTGCTTTTGTAATTATAGAAACAGGATTAACGATTGATCTACTTAATATCCCTTTTATCGGAAAGTTTGAATTAGGCTTATGGGCGTACCCTATAACGTTGTTTTGGATATTAGCGATTACGAATGCAATCAATTTAATAGATGGACTTGATGGACTAGCTGCAGGAATTTCATCGATTGTAATCTTGACTGTAGCAGTAATGGCGGGGATTAACGGGAATATCTTAATATTAACGCTCTCAGTTATTATTTTAGGATCAACTTTTGGTTTTTTATTCTACAATTTCAATCCAGCGAAAATATTTATGGGGGATACAGGCGCACTCTTTTTAGGGTATTCGATATCTGTATTATCTCTATTAGGACTATATAAAAGTGTAACTTTGTTTAGTTTTATTGTTCCTATTATTATCCTTGGTGTACCAGTGTTTGATACAACCTTTGCAATCATTCGCAGAATAGCTAACAAGAAGCCGATATCAGCACCAGACAAAGGTCATTTGCATCACCGATTGCTTAGTCTTGGCTTATCACATAAGTCGACGGTATTAATCATCTACCTTTTGAGCATCATTTTCAGCATTTCGGCTGCATTGTTTTCAACTACAACGGTATGGGGAGCAATTGCAATCACTTTTGGTTTGCTATTAATGCTGGAATTAATCGCAGAAATCATTGGCTTAGTTCACCACAAGTACAGACCCATTTTAAACGTGATAAAGTTTATCGTTGGAGAAAGTTTAGTGAAATTTTCTAATAAGCACCGATAAATATTATATTAGTTTAACCACTCACAACAGGGAGCATACGGATGCTTCCTGTTGTTTTTTTTCTTCAAAAAACAAGTTGGAAAATAATTCACGGCGAGTCGACCCCTTTAGCTGAATAACAGATACGAACCACTACAATATAAAATAATATTGTTTTTGTTGGATAAACTATGCAGACAAAAAATAATTCCGACAGAGGTTAATATGAATAATCATCTTTGGTTATCCAGTCTTGTGGCTCTAATTACTGTAATATGTGTAACACCACTAGTGATGAAGTTTGCAATTTGGATTAAAGCTACAGATCAACCGAATAACAGAAAAGTTCATAAAAAAGTTATGCCTCGTTTAGGTGGATTAGCTATCATAATTGGTGTGTCCACCGCTTATTTGTATAGTGGATTGTCACTTGAGAACATTTCTTCCATTACTTTGGGTGCTGGAATAATTATTCTTTTAGGGCTTTTAGATGATATTTTTGCTCTATCTGCAAAAATAAAGTTGGTTTTTCAATTGTTGGCTGCTGCTATAGTAGCGTCTAGTGGTTTAACCATTGAATTTGTTAATATACCTTTTGTCGGAAATTATGCTATGGGATGGTTATCTATTCCGCTTACAGTATTATGGATTGTTCTCATTACAAATGCGATTAACTTGATTGATGGTCTTGATGGTTTAGCCGCTGGTTCTTCAGCCATCATCATATTTACAATTGGAGTTGTTGCTTATTTTAATGGTAAGAGTCTAATTTTCTTTTTTTCTTTAATTATTTTAGCAAGTGTACTCGGATTTCTAGTGTATAATTTTCATCCAGCAAAGATATTCATGGGAGATATAGGGGCTTTGTTCTTAGGATACAGCATTTCGATCTTATCCCTGTTAGGGCTTTATAAAAGCGTAACACTCTTTAGTATAGTTGTACCTATTCTATTATTAGGGGTTCCTATTTTTGATACATCCTTTGCGATTATTCGAAGGTTAGCGAATAATCGATCGATCACAGCGCCCGATAACGGTCATTTACATCACAGGCTCTTGTTTTTAGGCTTATCTCATAGGAATACGGTATTAGTGATATATGCTATGAATGCACTGTTTAGCCTTATAGCCATTGCTTTTTCAAGGACAACCTTTTGGGGTTCGATCATCCTTACCGTAACGATTCTTTTTTGTTTAGAACTACTTGCTGAATTTATTGGATTGGTTCACGAAAGATATACCCCTTTGCTATCTGTTTTTTCTAAGTTAAAATCAAGGAAAAACAAAGAATAATGTATAATCGTATTAATTTTTGTCAAATTCTATCGCAAAACTTATAATGGATTATGTTAGAATGATACGGAGCCCATGGGACTCCAAAATTTTGTAGATTTCTTTTAAGGAGAGAATAAAACATGAAAGTACCTATGCTTGACCTTTCAGAACAATATGCAGTATTAAAACCGGAGATCATGGAAGCCCTTGACGAAGTTATGTCATCATCAAGGTTTATCCTAGGCGATAATGTTAAAAAGTTAGAAGCAGATGTTGCTAAATATAGTAATACGAAATATGCAGTTGGAGTAGGTAACGGAAGTGACGCAATACATATTTCACTTCAAGCTTGTGGTGTGAAAGCAGGAGACGAGGTTATTACAACTCCTTTTACTTTCTTTGCTACAGGTGGAGCTATCGCTCGAGCAGGTGCTAAGCCTGTTTATGTTGATATTGACCCAATCACTTTTAATATTGATCCAGCAAAAATTGAGGAAGCTATCACGCCAAAAACAAAAGCAATTATTCCCGTTCACTTATATGGCCAAATGGCAGATATGGATCCGATCGTTGAAATTGCCAAGAAACATAATTTAGCTATTGTGGAAGATGCAGCTCAAGCAATAGGAGCAAAATATAAAGGTAAATCGGTTGGAGAACTAGGAACTACAGCTACTTATAGCTTTTTCCCTACGAAGAACTTAGGAGCTTATGGAGACGGCGGAATGATTGTTACGAACGATCAAGAAATCGCTGAAAACATGGGCGTTATTCGTGTACACGGAAGTAAGCCTAAATATTATCACCATGTTCTTGGCTATAACAGCCGTTTAGATGAGCTGCAAGCAGCTGTGTTAAATGTGAAATTCCCTCATTTAGATGAGTGGAGCCAATTACGCCGTGAGAAAGCTGAAAATTACACAAAACTAATCAAAGAAATGCTAGGTGACAAAGTGGTTACGCCGATTGAGGCAGAAGACCGTTACCACGTGTTCCACCAATATACGATTCGCGTGGAAAATCGTGATGAGGTACAAAAGTTCTTAAACGAAAAAGGCGTATCTACAATGGTTTACTATCCACTTCCATTACATGTACAGCCAGTGTTTAAAGATCTAGGATACAAAGAAGGCGATTTCCCAGTTGCTGAAAAGGCAGCAAAAGAAGCCCTATCTCTACCAATGTTCCCAGAGTTGAAAATTGAGCAGCAGACTTATGTTGTAGAACAATTAAAGGCATACTTTGAATAAAAAACTTCCCCTGGTTTACAGGGGGGATTTTTATTGTTTAGGAGGTAGTTTTTTTGTCAGATCAAAACGATCGCTTTGTATTATATGAGTACTTGCTCTTCTTCTGGAGAAAAAAATGGCTGTTTTTGCTGATTCCAATCATTGCAATGATCATTGGAGCTGCTGCTACGCTCTTACAAGAAAGACACTATGTAGGTACTTCTACAACATTTATTGGGCCAGTGAAGAAACCAGCAACCTTAGTGAAAACGGACTTGATTACAACGAAATATCAAGATTTAGCGGATCCAGAAGTTGATTTCTTAGTACTTATCCCAGCCGATGGACGGGTTACTTTCCGTATTGAAGGAGAAGAGGAGAAATTAGTTAAGCAAGAACTTAACGAAGTTACTCAAGCTTATCTAAAAGACGTAAATGCTTCTTATAAGCCTTTGAAAGAAGAAAATGACACTAGAGTGAATGATTTGAAAACTAAAATTGATTTTTGGGAAGCAATAAAAAAAGAGTCTGCAGAAAAATACAATTCAAATACGTTAGAACCTCAACAATCAGAAAGACAATATAAACGAATTGTCGAGAGTGAAGAATTTATTACAGAGTTAACAAGTGAACTTGAAACAGCAGAAGAAAAAAGCCAAGAAATTATAGAAGAACCTAAGACTATTTCTAAAGATGTGAGCAAAGAACAAGGAAACATGGTTATGAATGCCTTGGTAGGACTGATTTTAGGGCTATTTATTACCGTATTAACTTTAATTTTATGGAAATATATTATAGATGCAAAGGGAGCTAGTAATCGTGATTAAGTTTGCATTAGTAGGGATTGGACATATTGCCAAAAAGCATATTGAAGCCATTGAAAATGCGCAAGATGCTGAACTAGTGGCAGTATGTGATAGCAATCCAGTTCGTTTAGAAGAATATCAAGGGAAATACGAGACATATACAGACTTAGATGAGATGCTTCGAACGAATAAAGATATAGAGGTCGTTAACATATGTGTTCCATCAGGTTTACATGCTAAATTAACGAAAATTGTTGCAGAACATAAACGCCATATCATTGTTGAAAAGCCTATGTCTCTTAAATATGAAGATGGTATTCAAATGATTGAAGACGCTAAAGCGAATGATGTTAAATTAGCAGTCGTTCATCCAAACCGTTTCAGACCAGCTGTTCAAAAGCTTAAAGCAAAAATGGACGAGGGTGTATTTGGAACGTTAAGTCATGCCAATGCAACGGTTAGATGGAATAGAAACCAAGCCTATTATGACCAAGCGCCATGGAGAGGAACGAAAGAGTTTGATGGAGGAGTCTTGATGAATCAAGCTATCCACGATCTTGACCTTCTGTTATGGTTAATGGGGCCAGTTGAATCTGTACAAGCGATGGCAGCCACAAGACTGCGGAAGATTGAAGCAGAAGATGTTGCTGCAGCGGTTGTTACGTTTAAAAATGGTGCATTAGGAGTTATTGAAGCTGCAACTACCATCTATCCTAAAAACCTAGAAGAGTCTTTAGCGATTTTCGGTGAGAATGCTTCAGTGAAAATAAGTGGCCGTACGGCGAATTATATTGAAACTTGGGATATCGAAGGCGAAAGTGAAGTTGATACTTCTAACCTTATGGATGAAATTAAAAATGATCCATTTGGAAAGCCAGGTCATCAGTGGATTATTGAAGACATGGTAGAAGCGATTAAACAAAATCGTGAACCCATTGTTTCGGGATTAGACGGGATTGCTCCTGTAGCATTGATTTTAGCAATTCTAGAATCAGCTGAAACTGGAAAGAAAGTAAGTCTTTAATTAAAGGGAGATGTAAATATGAGTCATATGGAAACATTGCTTCATAAATTAGAATCAAAAGAGGCAGTTATTGGGGTTGTCGGATTAGGTTATGTTGGTTTACCATTAGCTGTCGAAAAAGCGAAAGCTGGATACAAAGTAATCGGTTTTGATGTTCAAGAGAGCAGAGTTCAACAAGTAAATGACGGCGTTAACTATATTGGAGATGTTCTAAGTGAAGACCTTCAAGAGATGGTAAACAGCGGTCATCTCATTGCTACAACGGATTATGCGAAGATTAAAGAAGTAGATGCGGTTGCGATTTGTGTACCAACACCACTGGACATGTACCAACAGCCTGATACATCTTATGTAGAGAGTTCAGCAAATGAGATTGCAAAATATGCACATGAAGGCATGCTAGTTGTACTTGAATCTACAACTTACCCTGGGACTACAGAAGAAATCGTGCGTCCTCCATTCGAAAAGAATGGTTTTGTTGTAGGCGAAAGCATCTTTATTGCATACTCACCTGAGCGTGTAGATCCAGGTAACAAAGAATTCAAAACGAAGAATACACCTAAAGTTGTTGGGGGAATCA
Organism: Fictibacillus sp. 7GRE50; assembly: GCF_015903875.1. Taxonomy (NCBI): domain Bacteria; kingdom Bacillati; phylum Bacillota; class Bacilli; order Caryophanales; family Fictibacillaceae; genus Fictibacillus; species Fictibacillus sp. 7GRE50. Next base: position 803,542 of record NZ_JACZDW010000001.1, on the reverse strand, counting down.
CTGCAAACTGTACAAAAGTAGCTGCTTCTATGTACCGCAACGTACTTGAAGGGGATGTACATGAAGTATCTAGCCCTGCAATTGCTGAAATGGAAAAGATTTTCGAAAATACATTCAGACACATCAATATTGCTTTAGCTAATGAGATGGCAATTCTATGCGAACGTATGGGAATTGATGTATGGGAAGTTATTGATGCAGCGAAATCAAAACCTTATGGATTCATGGCGTTTTATCCTGGACCAGGTTTAGGAGGACATTGTATTCCAATCGATCCTTTCTATCTTACTTGGAAAGCTAGAGAATACAACTATCACACAAGATTAATTGAATTAGCTGGTGAGATCAACAACGCTATGCCGGAAATTGTAGTTGACCGCTCAATGAGAATCTTAAATGAAAGCGGGAAGGCACTTCGTGGCTCTAAAGTAGCAGTACTAGGTGTAGCTTACAAGAAAGATATTGATGATGTGAGGGAATCTCCATCTCTTCCAATTATCTCCATGTTGAAAAAAGCTGGAGCAGATTTAACGATTTGCGATCCTTTCGTAACTAGCTTTAAACTAGATGGTAACATTGAAGAAGTAGTAACTTTAAATGAAACAGTTCTTGAGGAAGCTGACTTAGTGTTAATTTTAACGGATCATTCTAATTTTGATTATGAGATGATCGGTCAGAACAGCAACGCTATTTTTGACACAAGAAACGCAATGAAAAACTTCACGAAACCAGAAAAATATATCAAATTATAATAAGATTAAGCCGCAAATAAGGTCTTTGTTTGCGGCTTTAACTTTAAATAGGGGATGATCGTGCTTGCTAGCTCAGATCAAACGATTGAGCGGTGATTCGTTATTATACGCTCTCATGAATGTGGGGACTAAGTTAATTGCATTTTTGATGATTCCCATATACACCGCTTATCTAGGATTAGCTGAAATGGGAGTTCTTGAAAATATTGACGCATTAACCTCTATTCTGACGTTTATCATTATTTTCGGAACTGATAATGCATTAGCGTATTATTATTTTGATGCAAAAGAAGAAAAAAGAAAACAAGATTACGTTAAGACGGTTTTGCTTTTTAGAATATTCATTTCTGTGGCCATATTTGTCGTATTTCTCTTGTTCGGAAAATGGATTTCTTTAATGCTGACGAACTCTGAAGAGTATGTAAACATCATCCTGCTATCGGGGCTTGTACTTATGTTAGAAGCAGTGGCAACGGTTATATTAACGTATTTCCGTTTTGAATTTAAAAGTCTAAAGGTCGTTGTTTATACCGTAACCAAACTTGGATTAGTTGCGATTCTTTCGTATGTCTTTCTAAGATTTTTTTCTGCAAATGTAGAAGCTATCTTTTATGGGAGAATTATAAGTACAGCTTTGATTGTTCTTCTTTTATTTAAACCATTAAAGGAATTTGTGACTTTCAAAGTTAACAAAGACATGATGAAAAAAATATTAGCCTATGGAGCTCCACTTGTTCCAGCGTCCATAGCTTTTTGGGTCATTACGTTTTCTAACCGATTCTTTTTAACGAAATTCGAATCCTTGGAAGAGGTTGGGATCTATGCTATAGCTGTTAAGTTTGCTGCTGTGATTGCACTTTTAACATCTTCTGTTCAAATGGCTTGGCGTCCTTATACCATGTCTATCAAAGAAAAAGCGGATGCTCCTAAGATATTTAGTAAATTGTATCTTCTTATTTTAATCATTGGCCTCGTAGGGCTTTTGGGAGTAGCTACAGTTATACCATATGTACTTTCTTTCATGATTTCTAATGAGGATTTTGCACCTGCTGCAGACTATATAGCATTCTTAAGTTTAGGAACATTTTTAAGTTTTTACTATCTAATTATTTCGGTTGGCTTATTTATTAAAAAGGAAACAAAGATAATTGCATACTATGTTGGAATTTCTGCAGTAATATGTGTATTATTGAATATTTTCCTTATTCCTGTGTTATCTATTTGGGGTGCAGTAATTGCGATGCTCGTCCCATATCTATTTGTTAATATTTCAATTTTTATGAAAAGCCAAAAGGTGTATTATGTACCCGTACCTGTTTTTAAAATGATTTTTCTTTTTGTAAATGGTACAGTTGTTATGGCTAGTGTTGTGTACATTCAGTCAACCGATACAATAAACCCGATATGGATTGCCGTTTCATGGCTTTATTTTCTAATAATCCTGTTTATATCAGGTATTATTAAGGAATTTCGGAAATAATAGTAACACTTCTTGGTAAGCACATTGCAACAGAGCATAAGGGGGTTCAAATGCTTTTCTTCACAATCTGGTTGGTTACGCTCATTGGCTCTTTATATCTTTTTCAAAAAGTATCAGGGTCACTTTCTATCCTTCGCCCTAATTTAGTTTCAATCGTGTATTATTACTCGTTATTGATATCCAGTTTTATTGGATCATTATTAATTGTTCTTAAATTAGATCATCATTATATGATCAATAGGCTACATGATGATAATTTTCGCGTAATTGGTTTCTTTCTAATCTGTTACATCATGGTTGCTATGCCGTTAGCTATGTTAGTCGTATCAAAATTGTTAGGCTTTAATGCGCAGCAAGAATTCAATGATTATTTAAAAAAACCTGTTGTGGAGACTGAAACGGGTAAAAAAGAATTCTTTTACCTATTTTCCACTCTAGCAATGATTTGCTTATTAGCTGTTGCATACACAATGCTAAAGCTTGATAAAATACCTATTCTCGCTATGTTTACAGGAAGTGAAGACCTAGGTAAGCTTCGAATTGAGGCTTCGAGAAATTTTGCAGGAAACACACTATTTAGAAATATATTCGCAATCGGATTTACTCCTGTTCTATCTTTGATAGCTTATATATATTTTGAAAAAACTAAGAAGTTAAGATGGACCATATTGTTCGGTGCCTTATTTATTGCATCAATTGTAATCTTGACATATGACTTACAAAAAGCCCCGATTATGTTCTATTTCATAATGTTAATATTGATTCGGATTTATATTGGTAAAACCGTTTTGAGCTGGACTAAAGTAGCTATGCTCGGCAGTTTGAGTGTTGGGTTATTAATTGTTATGTATGTGTTTATACAAGGCGTGACAAACCCGAGCAGCTTCCTTTCGTATCAGTCTGGACCTATTGCAAGGCTAATACTCGCCCAAATTGCTCCATTTTATCTTCATTTAGACTTATTTGGAGAAATACAACCTTTTTTATCAGGCAGGAGTCTTCCTAATTTTTTGGTTAGTATGTACGATATGGAACATGTGCGGTCAGCAAGAGTGGTTATGGAGCACTATTTTCCTGAGAGGGTAGAAGAAGGCATCGCTGGTGTTTTAAATACGCTCTATGCTGGAGAAGCTTATGCTAATTTTGGTTACAACGGTATCATTCTTGGTACATTGTATGTAGGTTTCTTTATACAAGTCCTTTATATCGGATTTATCAGACTGCCGAAGCACCCAGTTATCATTGTGTTATTTATCTTTTTTACGGTAAACATTCCACGAGTAGTTGTCGGAGGCTTTGCAGATTTTCTGTTCAATCCATTCTGGATTATGATTGTTTGTCTCTTCGGAGGTTTATTATTGTTTATACGCTTAAAGAAAGACTTTGAAGCATATATTACTCTTGCAAAAAACAAAAATAAACTACATTAATAAAAAGATGCCAATCTGTTTAGTGATTGGCATCTTTTTATATTACAGATCAGTAATCTGTGTACCTTGGAAGTAGTGGGTAAGGATTTTTTTATAATCCCAATTTGCATATTTAGCATACCCTTGAGCTCCGAATTGGCTCATTCCAATACGGTGCCCGAATCCTTTACCATCAATAATAATAGATTTAGGATCAGCTGGTTTCGTTACTACTGTGTTAGCCATTTGAATACTTACATTTGCATCATTTAAAATAGAAACACCATCTGTTTTTTGGATAGTTGCATTCTTTATGCTGAATACTGATTGCTGGCTATCATTGTTTTGAACAGCATACTCTTTATTCGCAGTTATTGTAAACCAGCTGGAAGGTAAATTGTAAGAGAGAGATCCTTTTGTTGTAGGGAAGTAACTACGCACTTCATTCTCTTTCTTACCTGTTAAAGAAATTGGTCCACTAGATGTTTCAAGTATAATCCCATTCACTTCTGTACCTGGACCGTTTACATTCGTTAGATTTAAACCATAAAGGGTAGAAGCTGCTACTTCAGCACTTATTTTCTTTTGAGTCGCTAATCGAGATAATAACTCACTAGCAGACACAGCATATTGCCATTTGCTGTTATGCTGTACACCGAAATCTTTTGTTGATTGAAAATCGTATTGATCATTTACACTTTTATAATAAGGAACTGAAGTAGGATTCCAAACTTCGCTATAATTAGCTGTTCTTCCTCCACTTGATGAGTAGTAGAAAGTCATGATTACTTTCCCATTATAAGTGACCACTTTGTTTTTCGTCTCATCCACTGCACGATTCGTTGCTGATACCTCTGTTCCATATCCCTTGTAAACTTGATCGCTTTGTCCATCATTCAGAATGCCGGTAATTCCTTTATAAGCGGCATAACTGCGTGCAGTAACAGCCTGAGCTTTTAATGCTTCAATATGCCAAGAAGAATAGGATTCGTTAGGTACTACACCTTTTAAGTATAATTCAAGGGCTAGTTGATTAATGATAGTATTTGTTGTTTCAATTTGAAAGCTTCCTCTATATGTCTTGCCGTTGCCAGTGACTGTGAATAATGACAATGCAGGGGCATTTTCAAGCACCGTAGTACTACCCTTTTTTACTGCTAATTGGGATCCATCTTTACCTTTGATAATAAACCATGCTTCACCATTAACAGAGGTTTCACTAACAAATTCAGAAGTTTCACCTGACACATATGTAATCTTAACAGGGGAGGTAGTAGAAGCACCGGTTCTCGCTTCAGTAGTTCCAGTGAAAGAGACGAGTTTAGCTGCTCCTGCCATTTCTGTAGCTAAAAAGCCTTTAGATGAATGAATATTTATACCACCTAGCTTTACATTTGTACCTGTAGAGGTTTTAGTAGAAGTCAGTGTAGTGTTTGGTCTTAACATAAAGACTTGATTATTTTCTAAATTTGTTAGCTTATATAACCCTTTATTACCAATAACTTGTGTTGATGGATTCTTAACTGTTAATCGGACCTTTACAGGGCGCTCATAAATTATTGGATTGATAGCGGCTAAGGCTGGATTAACTGCAAAACTTGACGCAATTAATAGGATGAGTACAAAGCTTGCAACTCGTTTCATCTTACTTAATACCTTCTGCACTCGATGCTAGGATTGCTGCAGCTCTACCATCACTCAATTTAACAATATACCACTTTTGACCATCAGCAGCTGTAAACGTTGAAGAGTATTTTACAACAGTGCCTGCCGCTAAATTCTTATAAATTATCCCCGTTGGAGAAGCGGATCTTCTTGCTGCAGTAGTATTTATCGTAATGGCACTAGAAAATGATGTAACAGAACTAATAGAAACGGAAGACTTACTAGCTAATACAGTAGCCGCTCTACCATCAGCAAGTTTAACGATATACCATTTTTCACCTGTTTTTGCATTTGTATACGTGCTTGAATAGGTAAGTGCTGTCCCAGCTGGAGCTGTAAAGAATACTCTCTCGGTAATTGACGCGCCTCTTCTAACCGGAGTTGAGCCTTTTGTCACTACATCCGATACTCCTTGCACAGGAACTTGCGGGTTTGACCCACCATTCGACAATTGGTTGACTTTGTTTTCCAACGTTGTAATTCTGTCTTTCATTGGATTAATTTGTGATAGTACCCATTCAGTGCTTGCCAATAATACATTTGAAGCAGCTTCACTTTTAACAGTAAACGCGCCTCCAATAAACCCAATAAACATTGCTGCACTAAGCGCAGCTAATTTCTTCTTCACCCGAAATCTCCCCTTTAAAATTATATGTTAGAAAAATATTATAAATTTTACTAACATTGTAAATATATCATTATAAAGGAAAAAATTCGATATTTTTTTACAAAAAATTCCCTACAAGGTAAATTGTAGGGAATAAGGGATTTAATATTCTGATTCATTATTTGTATCCTGTTGATCAATTTCAAGAATACGTTTTAATTCATTACTAACTTCAATAATTGAACGATCAAAAGGTACATAATAATATACCCCATTTATCGTCTGATCTTCACCTTCAAGTGATAAGCGTTTAATATCTTTGTTCGCTAATTCTTTGTAGAAATTACGTATACCAAACATTTCTTTTATTGTAATATCTGTTTGTGCATTATCACCGAGTGTCTCTATAATATTATCTGCTTTTCCGATTGAAGATATTGACATAGCTTTATCAGCAATAGCTTTAATGGCTTGTTGTTGGCGCTCTTGTCTTCCAAAGTCTCCACGTGGATCTTTCTTACGCATTTGAACGTAGGCAAGAGCTTCAGGGCCATTTAAGTCCATCTCTCCTTGGCGGAATTGAAACGTTTTAACTTTATCATCTACTATACCTTTTTCTCGGAAATCAAAAGGTACATCAACTGTAATTCCACCCAATTCATCTACAACTTCTTTGAAGCCATTAAAATTGGTTTTTACATAATAATCAATTGGAACATCAAGTAATCCCTCTACAGCTTCAATGGTTGCTAACTCTTTCTCGCCTTTCTTCCCATAAGCATAAGAGTGAGAAAGTTTATCTTTTCTATCAACAATAGGAAGATAAGTCCTCGTATCTCGAGGAATACTAACCATCGCTGTTTCTTTAGTTTTAGGGTTTATAGAAAGCAATATCATAGCATCAGAATGACCAGGAGACTCTTTATAGCTTTCTACACCGATCATCAGAATGTTAACAGGATCTTCTCCCATTTTCACTTCATCTAAGCGTTTATCTGACTTTTCTCTACCTAAAGCTTTAAAGCTCTCGTTTGCTGCGTCATTAACTTTGAAAGCTAAATATCCACCATAACCAGCTGCACTTAAAACGAATAAAAGGGTAACAACGAATAGGAACCGCAGAAATTTGCGGAAAGGACTTTTTTTGCGTTTTCTTCTTCTTACCCTTGTGTTTTTCATTTGATTCATAAAAATGTAAACTCCCTTTAGTCCAATAGTATTGGAAGTATTAATCATATATAACTCTTTCATAATAGCGTATGAGACAAAAATAGACAATTGTCTAAAATGCGACAATATAGCTTTCGGGGAAAAATATTATTTGGTGGGTATACTTTAGGATTTCACATCTTTCTCCAAATACTCCTCTTTACCAAAAACAATCTCACTTTGTGCGTTTGAAAGGTCAATGATCCATTCTTTAAATGTTTCCTTTTCTTTTATCGGTACAAACATCTGAATCTCTACTTTTTCCATGTAGTTCATCTCTTTGATAGGGAAGACAGAGTTGCGCAGTTCGTTCTCCATTTTACCGAGAAGCGTGTAATCCACGGTGATGTGAACGATCTGTTGGAGTTGACGTTCTACAACGCCAATATGGTTGAGGCCTTCAGAAACGGATTTACCGTATGCACGGATGAGACCTCCAGCACCTAATTTGATTCCACCGAAGTACCGTGTGACAACAGCAACGGTGTCTTTCAATTGTCGTTTTTTAAGTACTTCTAACATCGGAACACCCGCGGTACCGCTCGGTTCACCGTCATCGTTCGCTTTTTGAATGTTGTCGGTTTCTCCGATTAAGTATGCCGAGCAATTGTGTGTGGCACTGTTATGTTCCTTTTTAATTTTTTGGATGAAAGCCTGGGCTTCTTCTTCAGTAGTAGCTCGTGCAATATGAGCGATAAAACGAGATTTTTCAATGACAATCTCGTGCTGTCCTTCGTTTTTTACGGTAAGATAATTGGCAAGCATATGCGGGAAAACTCCTTTGAGTAGTGAATATTATGAATTCCATGTCAAATTTGTCGAATAATCTTCATGTTTCAAGTGTATCGTGTTATCCTTCATTATAAGGTGATTATAAAAAGCATTCAAATTCTTAAAAATTTTTTAGCATTAAAAGTCATAAAATTCCACATCTTGGCGAATGTAGTATATTAGAAGGATTAATGTCTTCGCGGTATGATTCGCTCAAGTGGGTATTAAGGCCTATGTATAAATTAGGCAAGATGGTTCTAGAACTTCCGGTTACACTTCTTTATCGTTTTAATTGGGGGAAATTTACATGACTGCAGCTAAGTTAACGATAGATCCACATTTGTTGGACGGAATACTAAATCAGACCATCGATACAGTTACGGCAAGTCAATCGCAAATCTTTGAGATCAGTGAGCATTCTCGCCAAGAGTTTCAGCAGCTTCGCCGTGAGCTTGAGCTAGTAAAGCAGCAGGTCATTGAGGTCATACATAAATCTGACCGGACCGAGGAATATGCAAAGCTGGCGCGAACTCGACTGGCAGAGGTGAGCAAGCATTTTCAAAAGTATAGCGAATCTGATATTCGTGATGCGTATGAGAATGCCAATAAGTATCAGATTGAACTTTCCATCATCCGGCAAACTGAGAAACAGCTTCGAGAAAAAAGAGATGAGCTCGAGCGGAGAATCGGCGCATTGAACGATACCGTTCAAAAAGCGGAGTCTCTGGCAGGTCAGATTTCTGTTGTTTTAAATTATCTTAACGGTGATTTAAGAAAAATTAACGAACTTGTGCAAAACGCTCAGCAGAAGCAAGAATTTGGACTTCAGATTATAGAAGCCCAAGAAGAAGAGCGTAAACGAGTATCGCGTGAAATTCATGACGGGCCTGCTCAATTGATGGCAAATGTGCTCATTCGCTCGGAACTTTTAGAGAAAATCTTTGTAGAAAAAGGAACTGATGCCGCCCGTGTTGAAATAAAAGATTTACGGGTTATGGTCCGAAATTCCTTGAAAGAGGTACGTAGAATTATTTACGATCTGCGCCCGATGGCCCTAGATGATCTTGGTATCGTTCCGACATTAGACAAGTATTTACGTAATGTGAAAGAAAGTACAGGTATAGAGGTTGAGCTTCATGCACTTGGTCAGACCCGACGGTTTCCGAATAAGATGGAAATCGCGATTTTTCGGTTGATTCAAGAGTCGGTAAGCAATGCTGTTAAGCACTCTGAAGCAAATCTGATTGAGGTTAAACTAGAGTTTACTCAAAAGTTTATTTCATTATATATCCGAGATGATGGCAAGGGGTTCGATATGGCACAGCCAACAAAATCAAATTCCTTTGGCATGATGGGGATGAGAGAGCGGGTCGAACTGCTCGAAGGAACTTTAAAAGTGAAATCCCGCATAAACTTCGGTACAAGTGTTTACATTCAAATTCCCATTCAAGACTAGGAGGGTTCACACATGAATAATGTTAATGTGTACGAAAATAACGCCTCAGCACCTGAGAAAACAAGAATAGCGATTATCGATGACCACCGTTTGTTCCGTGAAGGAGTAAAACGTATTCTAGATATGGAAGATCAATTCTCTGTTGTTGCTGAAGGTGATGATGGCTCAGAAGCTGAGAACATTGTCCGCGACCATAATCCAGATGTGGTGTTGATGGACATCAATATGCCAAACATTAACGGTGTAGAAGCAACGCGCCGTTTGGTTGAGAAGTCTCCTGGTACAAAGGTGATTATCCTTTCAATACATGATGATGAGACGTATGTATCACATGCGGTTCAAACGGGTGCATCTGGTTACCTACTTAAAGAAATGGATGCTGACTCATTGATTGAGGCCGTTCGTGTTGTTGCGGATGGTGGAGCTTATCTTCATCCGAAAATTACGTATAATCTTCTAAATGAATTCCGTCGATTGTCTACTTCAAATAGTAAACAGCAAAACAAAGCTGGTTTTGTGGAAGTGGAGTACCGCAAGCCGCTTCATATCTTAACACGTCGTGAGTGTGAGGTTCTTCAGTTGTTAGCGGATGGACGTAGCAACCGGACGATTGGGGAAGAGCTTTATATTAGTGAGAAGACGGTTAAGAACCATGTGAGTAATATTCTTCAGAAGATGAATGTGAATGATCGTACGCAGGCTGTTGTTGAGGCGATCAAGAATGGTTGGGTTAAGGTACGTTGATTTGATTTTAGGGGAAAAGACCTTCGATTTTGAAGGTCTTTTTTTGTTTTTGTTTTTTTGGAGCGAGTGTGGTGATGCGGGGATGTATTTTGAAAATCTTTGTGGGTGGTTATTAAGGTTGCTCAAGCTGGTGTTAGTTGTTAATTTCCGTTGCAGATACTCGCTTTCCGCGGGGCAGGCGGTGAGCCACTTGCCGCTTTGCGCCATTAAGTGTCTCACCTGACCGCTTGTCCCGCAGGAGTCTCGCATCTTCCACTTCAATTAACATTCGGAGAGGAGTTAAAGAAACAAATCCTTCTCTTGTTGATCTATAACAAGTTAAAGAAAAATCAAATCAACTTAAGCTCATTTCAAGGATCTTTTCTTCTGACGGAACGCTTATTGGGAATTCGAGTGAGACTTTTGTTCCGTAGCCTTCTTTTGATTCGATCCTCATCTTTCCTCCGTGGTTCTGGACGATTTGGTAGCAGATTAAGAGGCCGAGTCCAGGGTTGCCTTCTTTTGTTGTATAGAACGGCTGTCCGAGCTTTGATAGGAGGTGCTCGGGGATGCCGGGTCCATCATCTTGAATGGCGATGGTGATGTTTTCTTGTGTTTGTTTAAGCTGAAGCGAGATGTTTCCCCAAGAAGGTGTCGCTTCTAACGCATTTTTTAAGATATTTAAAATGAGTTGTGCTATTAGATTTTCTTCGCATTTTAAAAGAACGGGTTGTTTTGGCAGCTCGAGGTGTAGCGAAATGGTTTCAAAGTCTGTTTCTTCTTCTATAAATTTGAGTGAGCGTTTGATGACTTCGTTTAAGTCATGTTCACTTTTTAAAATCATATGTGGTCGAGCAAGTATCATAAGCTGACTGATGATAAAGTTGATTCGATCTGTTTCTCGTAACATGATGCCTAAGAAATGATGCGTTTCTTCTGTTGTGTTTTGAGACTGAAACAATTGCGCGAACCCTTTTATTGAAGTTAGCGGGTTACGGATCTCATGCGCAAGACCAGCTGCTAGTTCTCCGACATAAGCGAGCGTGTTTGCTCTTTGTTTAAAGTTTTGAGCTTCATTGATAGCAGTCATATCTTTGGCAATACCGATCACAGCGGTCATATCACTTCTTATCGAATAAGGGATGCTCGTAATATCGAGCTCTATTTCGTGCCCTTCTTTATGAATGATCGTAAGTGGATGTTTGATTGTTTCGCCTTCAATCACGCGAGTTAAGTAATTCAGTGAATTCGAGATTTCATTTTGTTTTAAAAGGTTGGTATATGGCATAGCGTGGAGCTCTTCTAATGAATAGCCAGTGATTTGTACAAGTGAAGAATTTACTTTTATAAAATTCAAATCTGGTCCGATCACAAAAACACCTTCAGGATTCAATTCAAAAAGTGAGTTGTATCGGTGTTCAGATTCAAGCAGTTGAAATTGATGCTCGACGAGTCTCTTTTGGTTTCGCTGTTCTAGAATGTATAGAATCAATACAACTGTTGTCGCACCGAATACAAGTAAAGTAGCGGTCATGTTTATATTGTTGATCGGAAAACTACTATGCCAATCGAAAGTAGGCGTTCCAGTCATTAAACCCATCTCACCGATATAGTGCATTAGACTAACACCTAGTGTGAACGAAAGACTAGCAGAAACTTTTCTTGCAGAAAAACTTCTTTTAGTGAGTAGATAAAAGCCGAGCCAGGAAAATAGATAGGCGGAAGAGATGGAAAGTAAGATAAACATGAGATTTGGTTTCATCGGCATATGCATGTGCATGGACAACAATCCAATCAAATGAACAGACACTAAGCCGATGCTAAATAAACTAACGGGTACAAAGAGTTTATTCTGCGGTCTTTGAGAGGTAAAATGTAAGAACGATACATATGAGAAGAAAATACCTGCAGCGAGTGCTGTGGTAACGATTAAAAAATTGTAGTTTACAGAAACGGGAATTTGGATGGATAACATTCCCATGTAGTGAGTTGCCCAAACAGCGATGCCCATTGTAACAGAACCTATCAGTAAGAATTGTTGCTGCGATTTTTGCTCTTCTGTACGTCGATTGACCCAATCGAGTGAGATTAAGGCAAACAGAAAGCAAACGAATAGAGAGAGTATTACGATATATAGATTATGATCCAATGGTCCTAGCCCTCCTTTAAACATGTCTCACATTCTAATTTCTTCCATATCCGACAAATTCCTTCTTCATTCGAAAAAAACTTTTTAAAAGATTAATAATTCGCGTGCTTAATAATGAACGTAGCTGTAGAAAACGGTTCGGAGGTGAATGAACTTGGTGAAAAAGTACATATTAGCAGTTGATATAGGAGGTACATCAATAGAGTGTGGACTGTTTGATAGGAGCGGAAAACTTTTATCGACAAGTATGTTACATACGATGGAAGTGATGCAAGGTGATGTAGCAGAACAACTTGCAGAAGAATTAAGAAGAAAATTGGATGATAGAGGGATTTTGTTTGAAGAGGTCTACGGATTAGGAATAGGTGTGCCAGGAATAGTGGATGCTGAAAATGGACTTGTGCTGAAAGCTCCGAGCTTAAAGTGGGATCACTATCCTTTAAAAGAAAAGCTTCAGAGGTTGTTACAGGTTCCAGTTTATATAGGAAATGATGTGAACAACGGATTGTTGGGTGAAGTTGAGGTAGGTGGGTTACAACACGTTTCTCATGCTATTTATATGATGATTGGAACGAGTATAGGTGTAGGTCTCCTCTTGAATGGTGAAGTATATGAAGGTCATCAATTCTCAGCAGGAGAAGCGAGTTACATGATAACGGATAAATCTGTTCTACGTGAAGGGTTCCAACCAGCTCGATCAGGATATGGCTTTCTTAGTTCAAAAGCTGGAGGATTCGGGATGGCTAATGAGTATGAGAAGAAAACAGGTAAGAGCGTTTCAGCTCAGGAATTATTTTCTTTAGTGAAAAAAGGGAATAAAGCAGCGATTAACGTTGTTGATCAAGCTGTTGAACACCTTACTTCTTCATTAATTAACATGACTGCTATTCTAAATCCAGAAGTGATTCTTCTGGGAGGTGGAGTCGGAAGAGAGCTTTCTCCATACCTTGAAAAAATAGAAGAAAATCTCGAAAAATATGTCCCTCACAAACCGAAATTAAGAATATCATCTATGCAAAATCGTTCCGTATTGTACGGTGCTTTCTCGTTATGCAGAAAACAGGCAAAAAGCACATAAAGGATAGTTGTAGAAAAAAGAGAATACTTAGTATAAGTAAATTTGAATTTAGTGAATTACTTTTTCTGATGGTGTACACTGTTAGAGGAGAAAAAAACAAGATTTTTGGCATAAGAGAGGACTAAAATTATGAGCAAGGTAGCCGTCATTACAGACAGTACTTCCTACATACCCGAACATATCCGCAACGAAAAAAATATTGTAATGATTTCGCTCAACGTGGTTTTTGATAAAGAAACATACAAAGAAGAAGCTGAAATAAAAGCAGATGATTTTTATGACATGGTTGGTAAAGAAGGAGCCCTGCCTAAAACGTCACAGCCCGCAATCGGTGAGCTTGTGGAACTTCTAGAAGAGCTATCTAAAAACTATGATGAAGCTGTGATGATCACACTATCGAGTGGGATAAGCGGAACGTATCAAAGTGCAGTTGCTGCCGGTGAGATGGTGGATGGCATTAAGCTTCATGTGTTTGATTCAGAGATCAGTTGTTCACCTCAAGCGTTTTACGTGTTGAAAGCTGCTGAGCTCGCGAGTGAAGGTTCTAACGGTTATGACATTATGAATCATTTGCTGCAGATGAAGAACAATGGAGTACCAGCTTACTTCATGGTTGATGATTTAAATCATCTTCACCGTGGTGGTCGTTTGAACACAGCTCAACTTTTCGTAGGCAATCTGCTTCAGATCAAACCGATTCTTCACTTTGAAGACAAAAAAATCGTTCCGTTTGAAAAAGTACGTACGAAGAAAAAAGCCTTAAAACGTATTTTTGACATCATGGATGAAAACGTAAAGCCGAATGACAAAGTGAAAATCAGTGTCATTCATGCGAAACGTGAAGATGAAGCGGTTGAAATTGCTGACGAGTTACGTGAAAAGTTTGTAAACGCAGACGTATGGGTTAGCTACTTCGGACCCGTAATCGGTACTCACTTAGGTGAAGGCTCACTCGGCATTACGTGGATAAAAGAATAATCATTTGGAGAGATGAAAATGAAATCTCTAACACAGGGGGAGACAACACGATGAGGTTTGTCTCCCTTTTTTTAAACAATCGTTTAACATTAACCCCTGAAACTCTAGTAAACGATTTCTCTTTGAAAGCTGTCCCTTTTAGTGAACTTCTTTTGATAGAACAACCTCCTTTAAATCCAACATTTCAATATGATGAGAAACTTCAACAAATCCTCTTTGGTAAGTCACTTTTATTTGATGAACTATCTTTTACAGTAGAGCAAATTCAACAGCATTATGAAAATGGTTTTGTTAATTATTCACCTGGTATTAGTAAGACTTCTAACGGTTATCTATGTAGTCGATGCGGAAATGAGAAGAGTAGTTTGTTTGCGGTGTTTTCTTGTTTTCGATGCAAGAGTGATAACTGTGCGTACTGTCGGAATTGCATCATGATGGGAAGAGTTAGCCAGTGTACGCCTTTGGTTTCGTGGAGTGGACCTGAAGTGAATTGGTCGCGTGGAAATAGTCTGCGCTGGAATGGTGAGTTGTCGAGTGGACAGCAAGTAGCATCTGAAGAATTTGTGGAGCGAATCGGAAGTGAGGGTGAACTTTTGATTTGGGCGGTGTGTGGGGCGGGGAAGACTGAAGTATTGTTCAAGGGCATTGAAAAAGCATTGAACTTAGGACTTCGAGTATGTATAGCGACTCCTCGTACGGATGTTGTATTAGAACTAGCACCTCGTTTAAAAGCGGTTTTTCCAAACACGATGGTCGCGAGTTATTATGGTGGATCAGAAGAACGTGAAACACTAGCACAACTCGTCATCTCAACTACTCACCAGCTGTACCGATTTAGACAAGCGTTTAACATCATGATCGTCGATGAAGTTGACGCCTTTCCTTATTCCTACGATAAAACCCTTCAACATGCGGTATCCTGTGCCGTTACATCGACACACTTTCTTATTTATTTATCAGCGACTCCTTCTAGAACGATGAAAAAAGCCTCAATTAGCGAGAGATTACCATGTGTGAAAATCCCAAAGCGATTTCATGGATTTCCATTACCTGTTCCAAATATGGTTTGGGGTGGAGAGTGGAAGAAGAGGTTAGAAAGAGGAAAACTACCAGCTCCATTTCTTAAATGGTTGAAAGCTCAAGCCGAGAGTGGACGACGAGCGATGATATTTGTGTCTTCAGTAGCCGTTTTAGAAAAGCTCACAGAACTGATAAGGAAGGAAGTTGATGTACCCGTTGACAGTGTTCATGCAGAAGATTCACTTCGAAAAGAAAAAGTAACTCAGTTTAGAAAAGATGAAATTCAATTACTTGTGACTACAACTATCTTAGAACGCGGAGTGACCGTTCCATTTATAGACGTAGCCGTTTTTGGTGCGGATCATGATGTTTTCACGGAAAGTGCTCTCGTTCAAATAGCAGGACGAGCAGGTAGAAGTAAGGATGATTATAACGGTAAGGTACTCCTGTTTCATTACGGTAAATCACTCAGTATGATACAAGCAATCAACCATATAAAGAACATGAACAAGGAGGCTAGACTTTGAGTTATTGCCTGTACTGCCATGAACCATATTCTGAAGCTTGGTCATGGGAAGGGCTGATTGGGTTAAAGCAATCACCACTTTTGTGCCAATACTGTGAAGGAAGATTAGTGCGGATAAAAGGTGAGATTTGTAGAATATGCGGTCGTGACTTTTCAGTATTTCCCGAGCAATATCGACAGGGTGATTGTTGCTTTGACTGCATTCGGTGGGAAGGAAACGAGGGTTGGAACGGCATTCTACAGCAAAATCGGTCACTATATGTCTATAACGACTATATGAAAGAAATGATAGCTAAACTCAAATATCGAGGAGATGCTGAAGTTGTTAAAGCCTATCACCCAGTGTTGAGTTCGGAGTTTAAAAAGATTTCCCGTGATGCACTTCTTGTTCCCATTCCTTTAAGTGAGGAGCGACATTATGAAAGAGGATTTAATCAAGCAGAACTTTTGGCAAGAGGAATGCAAAAGCCAGTAGAACATCTATTAAAGAGAAAAACACATGAAGAGAAACAAAGTAAGAAAACACGTGAAGAACGGTTATCTCAAAAAGAGAATCCGTTTGAAGTAGTAGACTCTTTAAAAGTGAAAGGTCAGAAAGTCATTTTAGTGGATGATATCTACACAACAGGAAGCACACTACGTTATGCGGCAAAAGTCTTAATTGAAGCTGGAGCCCGAAAAATTTCTTCTATTACCCTCGCACGATAAATAAAACGAATGACCTGTTAAAACTCGCTCGCTCAAATCCGATATATACAGAAGATAGAAGTGTTAAGGAGCGGGAAGCGATATGGACAATTTGATGAACTGTCCGCAGTGCGGCAAACTTTTTGTGAAATACATCCGTGAACAGTGTGATGGGTGCTTTCGAGAAGAAGAACAGGATTATGATCACGTATACCGATTTCTTAGAAAAAGCGAAAATCGTAAAGCGACGATTGTGGAAGTAAGTGAAGCAACCAAGGTAGCTGAAAGCAAAATCATCTATTTCATACACCAAGGAAGAATTCGTGTGAAAGGATACCCGAACTTCACGTATCCATGTGATGGATGTCAATCTCCGATTAATGATGGTCGTTTATGCGAAGAGTGTAAAGCGCGAATTAAATCGGAGCTCACGATTGAGGACTTAATAAGAAGAAAACAAGAAGAAGCATTACCTTCTTACCATACGGATGACAATTAACCTAATTTCTTTTCATCGCTTAAAGATTTTTATAATATTGCCGATACATTAAATAAGATTAAAGTCTCTAGATGAGGTGACTAAAAATGCGAATCAATCATTTTAACTCTATTCAAAATAACCCATACACAAAACAGGTGCCCCATATGAAGGATAATCATGTTAAGGCTGCATACAAAAAAGATGAGATTCAAATTTCTGATGAAGCAAAAAAACTATTATCTTCCTCAAAATTTGAACAAGACCGGATGAATAAAGTGAATGAGATCAAACAACAAGTGGATAGCGGAACATATAAAGTCAATATTTCTAAAACAGCAGCTTCCATTATTCAATATTACAAGCAGGTATAAGGAGGATTCATGGAAACGGCACAGATGACATCACTTCTTGAACGTTTGCTTCAATCCCACACAGATCTTCTAACTCTCGGAGAACGCAAAACAGAAGTGCTTAAATCAGGAGATATGAAGTCACTGGATGTTCTGTTAAAAGAAGAAGATCTTCAAGTGAAGAAACTACAACAGATAGAAAAAGAAAGACTTGTTAAGTTCGCGAATGTCACGTTAGGTGATGTTTTAGAACAAGTAGAAGAACCGGAAAAAGTACGATTGTTGAATCTACAAAACAGACTGATTGATATCTATGATGTTTTAAAGAATAGAAATCAGCTTAATCAAGGATTGCTTGAACAGTCACTGCAATATGTGAATATGTCACTTAGTATGATGCAGCCTCAAAGTGAACATGTGACGTATAACCAGACGAAAAAAAATCTTTATAAAAATAACGCAGCATCGCTTTTTGATTCGAAAGCTTAAACCTACGGAGGAATTACAATGCGCTCAACCTTTCATGGATTAGAAACAGCCCGTCGAGGAATGTTTACACAGCAAACAGCTCTTCAAACGACAGGTCATAATATAGCAAATGCAAATACTCCTGGGTATAGCCGTCAAAGAGTTAACTTTGTTCAGACAGAACCGTATCCGGCTGCGAGTATGAACCGTCCTCAGATTCCAGGGCAGATGGGTACAGGTGTAGCGGCAGGATCGGTGCAACGTGTTAGAGAAGGTTTTTTGGATACTCAGTTCAGAACAGAAAACAATAAGTTTGGGCATTGGGAAACTAAAAGTAATGCATTAAAAAAAATGGAAGACATTCTAAACGAACCTTCCGACACAGGCTTATCAAAAACAATGGATCGCTTTTGGCAATCACTACAAGACTTAGCTGTCCATCCTCAAGATGAAGGGGCTCGTTCAGTTGTTCTTCAGCGAGGGATAGCACTTTCTGATACGTTTAACCACATGTCAACTTCCTTAGACAATATTAGAAAAGACATGGGATTCCAGGCTGATGTAACAGTTAAGGAAATTAACTCAATCATTGATAAAATCAATGATATTAATATCCAGATTTCAGAAGTTGAGCCACATGGGTATTTACCAAATGACTTATACGACAAGAGAGATAGTTTAGTAGACCAGCTTTCAGGTTTAATAAATATTAAAGTTGAGCGTGTTCAAACAGCTGATCCTAGTTTAATTGACCTCAATTTTAACCCTGATGGAAAATATAAAATACATCTTTTAGATGATAAAGGCGCATCACTTGGATTATTAGTTAATGCAGACACGAATACAATTACTGCAATTAATAGTGTATATGATAAAACAACTAATGAACTAACAGCACTTACATTTGGCACAAATAATCTTTTAAGTGGAAGTGAAAAAACACAAGGTAAACTTCAAGCGTTAAGAGATGCTTATCAAGAAACATATCCAAACATGATAAAGAATTTAGACGATTTAGCGCATAAATATATACAAGCATTTAATGCGAAGCATAGCTCTGGAGTAGGTTTAGACGGAGCAGCCTCAGGAAATTTTTTTGACCCTGGTACACCAATTGGCGCTGCGAAAAACATGAAAGTAATATTATCGGATGTAAAAAAAATAGCAGCTGCATCATCTGGCGGGAAAAATGGCGATGGCTCAAATGCATTAAATCTTGCTGATGTAAGGGACGATGTTAATTTCCAGAGTGTATTTGAGGGATATATAGGATCGATGGCAGTCGATGCTCAAAAAGCAGAAGGAATGAGTACAAATTCTATTGTCTTACTCGACTCTGTTGATAAGAGAAGACAGTCGATAAGTGGTGTTTCACTAGATGAAGAAATGACAAATATGATTCAGTACCAACATGCATACAATGCAGCAGCAAGAAATATTACAGTAGTAGACGAAATGCTAGATAAAATTATTAACGGTATGGGTGTCGGAGGAAGGTAGGTTTAAGTAATGCGCGTAACACAATCTATGTTATCAAATAACATGCTGCGTCACATTAGCCAAAGCTATGAAAGAATGGCCAAAACACAAGAACAACTTTCAACAGGAAAGAAGATTAGCCGACCATCAGACGATCCCGTTGTCGCCATGAAAGGCATGGCGTATCGAACGGACTTAACAGAGGTAGAACAATATAAACGAAACTTATCGGAAGCATATAACTGGATGGAGAATTCGGATGCTGCTTTTGATAAAGCTACGAGTGTCTTGCAAAGAATCAGAGAGTTGACTGTTCAAGCGAGTAATGGAACTCTGGAAGAATCACAAAGAAGTATGATTGGAAAAGAAATCGGTCAATTAAAGGAACATTTGGTTTCAATTGCTAATACCAAAGTGGCAGGGAAATTTATTTTTAATGGTAACGATACAACAAACCCTCCTGTTTCAAATACAGCTGGCATAATCACAGTGTCTACAAACAGTAACCCTGTGAAAATTGAAATGTCTAGTGGTATAGAAGTTCCTGTAAACATTGATCCAACAAAAGTGTTTAATGATCAACTATTTAACGATATAAAAGATCTAGAAGATGCGCTTAATGGAAACAACACAATGCCAGTAGGTGATTTTCTTGGTAAATTAGACACTAATATCGATAACCTTGTAGCAGAACGTGCAGAATTAGGTGCTCGTTACAATCGTGTTGAATTAATTGACACTCGTGTAAGTGAACAAGAAGTTATTGCAAATCGCATCCTTTCAGATAATGAAGATGCGGATATCGAACGTGTTATAACAGATTTAAAGATGCAAGAAACCATTCATCGGGCAGCGCTTGGTGTTGGTTCTCGCATTATGCAGCCAACGTTAATGGACTTTTTACGTTAAAATTGGAGAGCTATCCTTGTGATAGCTCTTTTCTTGCAAATATGAAACTTATTTGGAGGGGACTTTTATGAACTTTCCTCAACTTAGAATGGAATCTGTAATTGGACAAATAGGTCTAACCTCTCAAAGATCAATTCAAGAGATAGAACAGCCTCCTGCAGAGATGACTATTAAACAACCAAAAGCTGAATTAACTATACACAGAACTCCCGGAAAACTAACAATAGACCAGACTCAAGCATGGGAGGATATGGATTTAAAACATATTTCTAAAAGAATAGAAGAGTTTGCCCAACACGGTTACCAAGATTGGTTGTCTGGTATGGCTAGAAGAGCTCAGGAAGGCGATGACCTGATGAGAATAGAAAATGGTGGAAATCCAGTAGTGGAACATGCGAAAATAAATAGTGAAAGTCCAGTGTATGAATTTAACATTGGTTTTGTACCATCACCATTTAGTGTGAAAGTAAACTATCAAGCAGCCGATGTGCGGATTAACTGGAAAACGAACAAGCCTGAAATTGATGTGAAAGTAAATAAGCCACGTCACGATTACACACCAGGAATAGTTAGTGGTGAAATGATACAATGGCCATCATTAAAAATTGAAGTCATTGGATTAGAATTGGATGGACAAACAGTAAAGGATTGAGGAAATGAAACTTCAGACGAAATTTGATGAAATATTAGAGATTAATGAATCAGATATATTGCATTTTGATAATGGATTGCCCGGTTTTGAAGAAGAGAAACAATTTATTCTATTACCTATAGAAGATACTGAGTTGTTTATGCTGCAATCCATAAACCAGAAAAATCTAGCGTTTATTACAACTAATCCATTTGTTTTCTTTCATAATTATGATTTTGAATTAGGTTCTCAAGAACAAAAATTATTGGGAGTTAAAGAAGAGAACGACGTTTATGTTCAAGTAATAATTACTGTAAGTGATCCATATGTAAAATCTACTGCAAATTTACAGGCACCAATTATTATCAATACTAAAAACAATAAATGTAAACAAGTTGTGTTAACCGATAGTAGGTATAGAACTAAGCATTTTTTAACAGAAGCAATTATTGGACAGGAGGGTTAAAGATGTTAGTTTTGGCCCGGAAGTTACAAGAAGCTATTAAAATCGGACATGATATTGAAATAACAATATTAGGTATTGATGGAGATCAGGTCAAATTGGGTATAAATGCACCCAAAAATATTGATATCCATAGAAAAGAAATATATATTTCCATACAAGAAGAAAATAGTCGAGCATCATTGACTACTTTAGATACTATACGTCAAATAAAACTACAAAAAAAAATTACGAAATCTGTTAAAGATTAATTTGAATTCTCCGATATAAATTATGTAGGAATAAGAGTTACTTTTAACGGCCGTAAAAGTGCTTAAATTCTACTAATTTATCCAACCACAAGGAAGTGGGCGGAAAACATTCAAGGAGGAAATTTAAAAATGAGAATTAATCACAATATCGCAGCACTTAACACGTACCGTCAATTAGGTGCAGCAAATAACGGACAAATGAAATCTATGGAAAAATTATCATCTGGTCTTCGTATTAACCGTGCAGGTGATGATGCAGCCGGTCTTTCAATCTCTGAAAAGATGAGAGGGCAAATTCGTGGATTAGAACAAGCTTCGCGTAATGCGCAAGATGGAATTTCTTTCATTCAAACTGCAGAAGGTGCTCTGAATGAAACACATTCTATTCTTCAACGCATGAGAGAGTTGGCTGTTCAAGCATCAAATGATACTAACGTTACAGCTGACCGTGTTGCTATTGGTGATGAGTTAAAGCAGTTGAAAAACGAAGTTACACGAATTGCTAATGAAACAGAGTTTAATACACAAAAATTAATTAGTACAGGTGGCACTTACGAATTCCAAGTAGGAGCTAATTCTGGTCAAATTATTGCACTTACTATGTCGACAATGACTGCTACAGCTCTAGGATTATCACTTGCTGCTATTACTGTTGATACTAGAACGAATGCTAATGCGGCTATTACTGATATTAATAATGCAATTACTACAATTTCAGAAAATCGCTCTAAGTTGGGAGCTGTTCAGAACCGTTTAGAACATACTATTAACAACTTAGATACTGGTGCTGAGAATCTTACAGCTGCTGAATCTCGTATCCGTGATGTAGATATGGCTAAAGAAATGATGGCACAGACTAAGAATTCTATTCTTTCTCAAGCTGCTCAAGCAATGCTTGCTCAAGCAAATCAACAGCCTCAAGGCGTTTTACAATTACTGCGTTAATTCACAAATATTAGTTCAATATCAATAAAGGCAACCAACACAATTGGTTGCCTTTTTTAAAAGGGTGTAATTTATGAACAACAGCAATGACGTATTTGAAAAATATGATATTTCTATAGTGAAAAGTAAACGGAATAATATTGATAGCTTAAAAGTAAATAATCTATACTTACATAGTAGGTACAACCCTATTGAAGAAGCAGAGAAAATAAGCAGTTCACACTATAAAAAGAACTATTTACATATTTTATTTGGATTTGGACTGGGATATATAGCTCATGCATTAGAAAAAAAGATGAGTGATACAGATCAACTACTAATTATTGAACCTAATATTGAATTGTTTAATAAAGCAATTGAAAGAAAAGAAAATCAAAGTTTCATTAATAATAATAAAGTTAAAATTTGTGTAGGTTTAGATGCCTCAAAACTTGAAATATTATTGAATTCTAATTTTCAAAGTTTTTTTGGAAGATTCACCATTATTTCATCTCCGAATTACACAAAATTGTATCCGGACTATTACAAATGCTTTTTAGAAAAAGCTAAGGAACACTTGATGATGGAAGTTATAAATAATAATACTCGTCATATTTTTTCCGAGCGATGGCAGGATAATTTTATATCTAACCTTTATCCAGCTTTTTTGGCATATAATCTCGAAGTTGTAAAAGGTAAGTTGGACTGTCCAGTAATAATAACATCAGGAGGACCATCCTTAACCAAACAACTGCCTTTATTAAAAAAAATGAAAGACCACGCTTATGTTATATGCGCTGGTTCTACTATTAATACATTACTAAACGAGAATATTATCCCTGATTTGATTGTAACAGTTGATGGAGGAGAACCAAATTTTAATCATTTCAAGGACATTGACATCGACCATATCCCTTTAGCCTATCCTTTAATTGTTCATAAAGGAATACCCTTGCAGCACAAAGGGGAACATATCATCTTTAATATTAGTGATCATACAAAAACAAATATATGGACTAATAAATTATTATCTAAAAATATAACCTTAGTGCAAACTGGACACTCTGTCGCTAATTTTTCTTTAGATATAGCCCTTCAAATAACAAGTGGACCAATTTGTATAATTGGACAAGACTTAGCATATTCCAATAACCAAACTCATGCAATAGGGAATGTTGGGTTCTCAATTATTGATGAAGCCCAGAAAAAACAAAGAAAAATGTTTATTACTGAGGGATATTATGGAGATGATGTTCTTACAGATTATGTTTTTCATGGAATGAAAAAAGGCTTCGAACATCAAATAAATATATTTAAGGAAAAAGGATGTAATCAAAATATATATAATGCCACTGAAGGTGGAGTGAAGATACAGGGTTTTGAACAAATATCCTTTATTAATTTTATTGAACAGTTTTGTAAAAAGAATGTTAGAGAAGAAGTAAATAAACTACTTCCACCAAAGGAAATTCCTAATTCTGAAAAGTGGAAGGAATTTTATAATGAAATACAAAAGTTATTGAATCAGTATAAAGATGTGTTGTTACTTACTGAAAAATCCCTGTCTATTTTAAATAAAGTTAAGAAAAATAATTTTCAATTTAATAGTAAATTCAATAAAAAAATAGATGAGTATGATAAGGAATTAAAAGTGTTACTAGAAAATGAATTTATACATTATATTTTAAAACCCACTTTATTTAAAATTCACCATAGTTACTTAGAAAGCGAAGATGAATCATGTGAGGATAGTAATAAAAGAATTTATCATCAATCATATATGCTATATGAAGGTATTAAAACAGCAACCCAACAAGGGCTTAATTGGCTAACTGACTTAATAAAAAGGGTTGAAATAAATTTATAAAAATGAGGTATAAATATGTCAAATGAAAAACTCATTCACGAAACAATCCAGAGTATAGAAGAATTTCTGCCCAAAGTTTCTCATTCTTGTCTAATAATTACTGAACAGATTAGAAGTGATAATGAAAGTCAAGCAATGTACCATATTAACCAATTCATTGCAGCAGTAGAATGGTTAACACAAGCTATTAATGGTATTAAATCGTTGGGCTATATAATTAATATAGATACAAAAGAGATTAATCAACATCTGCTTGAAACAAAAGAAGGCCTTGAAAACAATGACCTAGTACTTATAGCAGATATGTTTGAATATGAACTTTATCCAATGCTTGAGGGTTGGACTAACGAAATTTATCAATATAAAGGCGAATAGTAAATGGAATGGTATATTGCAAAAACGAGAACACTTCCTACAGTAAAGATTAAGAAAGATAGCAAAACGTATTATATGCATAGTAAATATGATCCCATTAAAGAGGCCGAGACATGGGTTGATAAAATTTCTTTAAAAGAGACTATAAATGAGATTATTGTAATAGGAATTGGACTAGGGTACCATATTTCATTGTTAGCCAAAAAGTATCCAAATTGCTTTATTCAAGTTTTTGAGTTTAATTATTCGTTTATAAAATGGGGCATAGAAAGAAATAAATTTACTAATCTAATTGAAAATAAAAATGTTTTTTTAAATTATGCAAGTGATACTTCTGCGCTATTGAACCAACTTTCTAAACACCTTATTGGTTCCATTGATAATCTACTTATATATAAACCATCTTTGGAATTAATTGAATCAAATATTATTAGATTGAGCTTGGAATCATACTTAATAAAAAAACGAACAATTCGAGAACAAAAAGCTGCATTAACTCAGAATTTTAATAAGAATAATGATTTAAAAGATAAAGACATTAGTAGTTGTCTAGGGATTTACAATAATAGCCCGACTATATTGGTTTCAGCGGGGCCATCCTTAACAAAACAATTACCTTTATTAAAGAAGGCTTCAATGAGGGGTGCAAAAATTGTTTGTGTAGGAACTGCACTTATACCATTGATAAAGGCAGATATTATTCCGAATTTAATTATGATATCTGATCCCAAAGATTTAATAATGGATCAGTTTCAGGGCATGAAAAATTTAGATGTACCATTATTTTATTTATGTACAGCAAATCATACTGCTGTAAAAATATATAATGGCCCAAGGTTTATTGTATGGCAAAGGGGTTTTCCTAATGCTGAACTTATTGCAAGACAAAATAAAGTGCCATTAATTGAAACAGGTGGATCAGTAGCTACATGTTTACTTGATTTATTAGTAAAACTGGGTTCAAATAAAATAGCCTTAGTTGGACAAGATTTAGCATTTACAAATAATATGACTCATGCAATAGGTACTCATTTATATAAAAGGTTTAATCATAACATTAATTCCATAGAAGTTAATGATTATTATGTTAAAGAGAAAATCATTACATCTCGAAACTTATACATTTATTTAAAATGGTTTGAAAGCTATGTTGAACAATATCAGGATATTCAGTTTTGGAATTGCACAGAAGGCGGTGCACATATAAAAGGTTGGGTACATCGCCCGTTGAGTGAGTTTCTGATTCAAAATAAAATACTTAAACAGGTTAATGGAAATGATGGAGGTTGTTCACCATCTTTAGCATAAAAATTTCAAAAAGACTCTATAAAGGAGTCTTTTTTTGTCTACAATTATATTAATAATTTTTCATATATACCGATATATAAAGTGATTCTTAATAATTAAGGAGATTAAAATCAATGTTCTTATCCAATAAAACTATACTAATCACCGGTGGTACCGGATCATTTGGAAAAAAATTCATAAAAAAAATCTTGCAATTAAATGTTAAAAAAGTAATTGTTTTTAGCCGGGATGAACTGAAACAATACGAAATGGCTCAAGAATTCACGGATTCTAGAATGCGTTTTTTTATTGGAGATGTACGTGATAAAGATCGTTTATACCGTGCATTTGATGGAGTAGATATTGTAATTCATGCTGCAGCATTAAAACATGTGGGTGCTTGTGAATATAATCCATTCGAAGCAGTAAAAACGAACATTCATGGGGCTCAGAATATTATAGAAGCTGCCATTGACCGTGGTGTACAAAAAGTGATTGCCCTTAGTACTGATAAAGCAGCAAGTCCAGTAAATTTATATGGAGCTACTAAACTAGCATCTGATAAGTTATTTGTTGCTGCTAACTCCTATGCGGGTGATAAAGATACAAGATTTTCAGTAGTACGTTATGGGAATGTTGTAGGTAGTCGTGGAAGTGTAGTTCCTTTCTTCAAAAAAATTGCACACACAGGACGTTTACCCATAACAGATTTAAGAATGACGCGCTTCTGGATCACGTTAGATCAAGGTGTTCAGTTTGTATTAGATAACTTAGAGAGAATGAATGGTGGGGAAATCTTTGTTCCTAAGATTCCAAGTATGAAAGTTATTGATCTTGCTGAAGCAGTAGCACCTGGTTGTGATATTGAAGAAATTGGGATTCGTCCTGGAGAGAAACTTCATGAGGCGATGATTACAGAAGACGATGCAAGGCGAACACTAGAATTTGATAGCTATTATGTTATCCAACCTGAGTTTCCATGGTGGAAAGAAGAATATTCAACTGATGGTAAGACACTTCCAGATGGTTTCCGCTATAGCAGTGAATTAAATGAGGATTGGTTATCTGTCGATCAATTGGTAGAGTTAATTGAAGAAAAAGAAGAAAAAGAATGGGTTAAGGGATAAATAGTTGATATGGACAATGTAAAAACTAAGTACAGGGCAGAACAACCCATTCGCGATTCATACCTTGCTTATGGCCGACAGTGGATTGATGAAGAAGATATACAAGCAGTTGTTGATGTCTTAAAGGGGGACTTTCTAACAACTGGTCCTACTATTAATAAATTCGAACATGCAGTAGCTAATTATGTAGGTGCAAAGTATGCAGTTGCTTTTTCAAATGGGACTGCAGCACTACATGGAGCTTGCTTTGCAGCTGGTATTGAAGAAGGTGATGAGGTCATAACAACACCTATGACCTTTGCAGCTAGTGCAAACTGTGTTTTGTATATGGGCGGTACCCCAGTCTTTGCTGATATTGATAACAAAACTTACAATATCAATCCTGAAAATATTGAAAAACTTATTACTGAGAAAACAAAAGCTATCATTCCCGTTGATTTTACAGGACAACCAGTAGAACTTGATACTATTTTAAATATAGCCAAGAAACACAATCTAGTAGTGATTGAAGATGCTGCACATGCACTTGGAGCTACCTATAGGGGTAGAAAAATCGGTTCCATAGCAGACATGACGATGTTTAGCTTCCACCCTGTTAAACATATAACAACTGGTGAAGGCGGAATCATTACTACGAATAGTAAGAATTATTATGATAAGCTTTTACAATTTCGTTCACATGGTATCACTAGAAACCAAGGTCAACTTATTAATAAAAATGAAGGTCCTTGGTACTATGAAATGCAGTTTCTAGGCTTTAACTACAGAATGACGGACTTCCAAGCTGCACTTGGAATAAGCCAACTTAAAAAGAATGATAAGTTTGTTGAAATCAGAACAAAATATGTTGATCTTTATAATAAGGCTTTTGAGCAACATAAATTTATTGACCCACCCCATCTCATAACAGATAGCAATTCTAGTTGGCATTTGTATGTAATACGTTTGAAACTAGACAAACTTAATGCTGATCGAAAAGAAATATACGAAGCATTAATCTCTGAAAATATTGGGGTGAATGTTCATTATATTCCAGTCCACTTGCTTCCATATTATAGTGATATTGGATATCAGAAAGGTATTTGTCCTAATGCCGAAAAGTTATATGAAGAAATAATAACTTTACCTTTGTACCCGGCTATGAATCAGAAAGATATTGAGGATGTTATAGAAGCTGTAAATAAAATATTAATATTCTATTCAAAGAATTAGGTGATCTCTTGAATAAAAAAGTTGCAATTATCCAAGCTAGAATGGGTTCCACAAGATTACCAGGAAAAATACTCAAAAAAGTGTTAGGGATATCATTATTAGAGTGCCAAATCGAACGCCTTTCCCATACTCAATTAGTAGATGAAATAGTTATAGCAACTACACTTAAAGAGGAAGATAAAAGTATAGTAGATTTATGCAATTGTTTATCTATTCCTTATTATCAGGGTCCTGAAGAAGATGTGTTAAAGAGGTATTACGAAACAGCAAAATTATTTAAGGCTAATACAATTATTAGGTTAACCTCAGATTGTCCAATTATAGATCCTTCTATTGTTGATAATGTTATAAATTATTACTTAAATAACAATTATGATTATGTATCTAATACTTTAAAACGGACATATCCAAGAGGAATGGATACTGAAGTATTTTCTTTCGATGCCTTAAAGAAAGCTTATATTGATTCGAAAGAGATTCATTTTAGAGAGCATGTTACACCATTTATTTATCAGAATCCAAGTATTTTTAAATTAGGATCAGTTGAGTCCCCCATTAATAATAGTAAATATAGATTAACTGTTGACACAAAAGAAGATTTAGAATTAATAACAAAAATAATAGAAAGTTTATACCCAAATAATAATTTATTCTTATTGAATGAGGTAATCGAGTTACTTCAAACTAAAAGTGATTGGGTAAAACTAAATAGCCATATAGAGCAAAAAAAATTAATAACTTAAGTAATTCACTCGTGAAATAAGGATGAAATGTATGAATATTGTTTTTAGAGTAGATTCTTCTAATATTATTGGCACTGGGCATATCATGAGATGTCTTACTTTAGCTCATCAATTTAAATTATTCGGAGCTAAGGTAGTATTTATATCTAGAACTCATAAAGGTAATATATGTAATATTATTGAGGAACAGGGATTTAAAGTTCATAGATTAAATATAAGTAACAAGATATGTAATGATAAATCTGTGTTGCATTCCAGTTGGTTAGGTGTAACTTTCGAAGAAGATGCCATGGAAACAATTAAATGTATTCAAAATGAAAAAGTAGATTTATTAGTGGTAGATCATTACGCTATTGATTCTCGTTGGGAAAAGAAAGTAAAAGAAGTGGTTCCAAGCATTATGGTCATAGACGATTTAGCTGATAGAAGTCATATGGCTGATTTTTTATTAGATCAAAATTTGTATCAGGATATTAATACAAGGTATACTAATAAATTACCAAACTACTGTAAAAAATTTTTAGGTCCCGAATTCGCACTTTTAAGACAAGAATTTTCACTTCATCAAAAAAAGAATCAAATTATAGATAAAAATAAAATAAAAAGAATTTTAATTTTTTTTGGTGGGAGCGATCCTACTAATGAAACAGAAAAGGTTTTAAAGGCACTAAAAAATATGGAATTATCAAACATAATAATTGATGTTGTTGTTGGTCAGTCAAACTCAAAAAAAGAAAAAATTAAGCAACTTTGCTCAAAATTAAAAAATGGAAATTTTCATTGCCAAATTAATAACATGGCTGAATTAATGTCTAAATCTGATTTTGCTATTGCTGCTGGAGGTAGTTTTACATGGGAACGATATTGTATAGGATTACCCGGAATAACAATAGCTGTAGCAGAAAACCAAATAAAACTTATAGAGGATGCTCAATTATTAGGAATAGACATGTATTTAGGTGAATCAAAAAATGTAACAGTAGATTTGATTTCTGAAGTTGTATCAAGAATTATTGTTTCTCCTTTTGATATTTTGAGTATGTCACAAAAAGCTCAAACGATTGTTGATGGAAATGGAGCGATAAAGATAGTTAAAGAAATTTTTAAAATTAGGAATGGTCTTAATGAAATTACTATTGCTAGGTAAACAAAGTGAGAATTTATTCGACTTTTTAATTGGATTAGGCAATGTAGTTGAACAAACGGAAAACAAACTAACATTAACTGAAGTTAATGAATATTCCCCTGATTTTATAATTAGTTATGGGTACAGACATATTATTAAAGAGGAGATAGTTTCTTGTTATAAAAATAAAATAATTAACCTTCATATTTCTTATTTGCCTTGGAACAAAGGAGCAGATCCAAATCTATGGAGCTTTTTAAAGAATACTACTAAAGGTGTGACTTTACATTATATTGATACAGGATTAGATACAGGAGACATAATAACTCAAAAGTCTATAGAATTTAATTCCAAAGAAACACTAAAATCAAGCTATGAAACGTTATGTCATGAAATTGAGTTGTTATTTAAGGAAACATGGACCTTAATAATTGAAAATAAAATCCTCCCTATTCAGCAGGTTGGAAAAGGGAGTTATCATCGAAGTAAAGACAAAGAATATTATTTGAATTTATTAACAGAAGGTTGGAACACACCTGTTAATAATTTGATTGGAAGAGCCTTAAATAAAGGAGAGTAAATAGTGAATTTAATTGATATAAATGGAAGAAAAATAGGACTAGGATTTGCGCCTTTTATCATTGCTGAAATGTCAGGAAATCACAATCAATCATTAGAAAGAGCCCTTGAAATAGTAGAAGCTGCAGCTAATGCTGGAGCACATGCCTTAAAAATTCAAACCTATACAGCTGATACTATGACGTTAGATAATGACTCCGATGATTTTTTTATAAATGATTCTAATAGTTTATGGAAAGGGAGGTCACTTTATAAACTTTATGAGGAAGCATATACTCCGTGGGAATGGCATAAACCTATATTTGACCGAGCTCGTGAGCTTGGAATGATTGCATTCAGTACACCTTTTGATGAAACAGCAGTTGATTTTCTAGAGGAGTTGAATGTACCTCTATATAAGGTTGCATCATTTGAAAATAACGATATTCCATTGATAAAAAAAATAGCTTCAACTGGTAAACCTATGATTATTTCTACTGGAATGGCCTCCATTGCTGAGTTAGATGAAACAGTAAGGACAGCTAGGGCAGCTGGTTGTGAAAATTTAGTGTTGTTAAAGTGTACAAGTACATATCCAGCCACACCAGAAAATACAAATATTACAACAATTCCACACATGAAAGAATTATTTAATTGCCACGTAGGATTGTCTGACCATACAATGGGGATTGGGGTAGCAGTTGCAAGTGTAGCTTTAGGGGCAACAGTTATTGAAAAACACTTTACATTAAATAGAGAAGACGGTGGGGTTGATTCAGCTTTTTCCATGGAACCTCATGAAATGAGAGCATTGGTAACAGAAACTGAAAAAGCATGGCAAGCATTAGGAAAGATAAGTTATGGACCTACAAATGCTGAAAAGAAGTCTATGAAATTCCGTCGTTCTATATATATATCTAAGGATATTAAACCAGGTGATATTTTAACTCGTCAAAATATAAAAATAATACGTCCTGGGTATGGTTTAGAACCGAAATATTATGACCTGCTTATGGGTAAAAGAATAAATTCTTACATAAAAAAAGGAACACCATTAAGTTGGAATATAATTAGTTCTTAAGGTATTGAATAATACTTTATAATTTTTTATCAAATGTTTATTCTTCAACGAACTTATCAATAAATAAACCAAACAAACTTCAGAGAAGATCTCTAAATTGAGATCTTTTTTTTAAAAATTCCTGTTTTTTTAAACAGCAGAGTAAGTGAAAATTTCATTAAAGTTAGTCTTTATCTGTGCTTATCCGGGTATACTCCTACTGTGGAGGTGAAAGAATGAAGCAATCGATCTGGCTACAACCGCAATTTTTAATTTGTCTTGTTCTGGCAGTTCTTAACATGATGGATGCAAGCATTACTCATGTGTTATTACAGAATGGTGCTAGTGAATTAAATCCTCTTATGAATAAAGCTTATGGGTACCATCCAGTATTATTTTTAGCTATTAAACTCATTTTTTCTTTCCTAATCGTATGGTGTAGAACGTTCATTGTTCATAAGCATATCAGAAAATTGACCATGGTTGCTTTTCTCATTTACTTAGGAGTTGTGACTTGGCAAACATTCCTGCTTATTTCCATATGAAAAGCCTTTCCACCATTGGAAAAGCTTTTAAATCTATTTATTTGATTTTGCGTTCAACCGTCGTTACTGCTAAATCCTTTACTTTAGGAAGTCCTTCTGGAGGATTTTCTATTAAATCTGGATTATACGTTATCTTTAATCTAGATTGGGCTGGGGAGATATTAGGCTGATTTAATTGGTAGATGTCGTTGCTGACCCATTGTAATCTGCTCCAATCCCAATCGTAGTTTTCTTTTACTGTTCCACGAGTAGCATTAAGTACAATTTTTCTTCCGAAAATACCACCTTGGATTTCAAGGTGTGAACCTACACCGTAAATCTCCATCATTTCTTCTGAATAAAAAAATCCTCGAATGATATTTGGTTCATCTTTATAAACGTTGTTATTCGAAATATGAATGGCATCTTTTCCAAAGACGACTAATGAGCTTTCTGGTACTTGAGTCTTGTCAATTCCTTGTATTTTGGAATAGTTGATTGTAGTGGAGCCTGTTACAAATATAGTGGAATTAAACTTAACATTAGCGCCTTTTATTGTTAAATTACCGTCTACAAACAACGGACCTTCAATCTGAAACTTTTCATAATTATTGGAATTATTCGGATCGTATGGGTATTCAGGGGTTTCACCGATCGTAAGATTCCCACCAATGTATGCTCCATTTTTTATGTTGTATATGGAATCGGTAAGTTTATTCCCTCGTAAATGTAATTGTTGGTTATTCTTTAAAAGGAAACTTAACCTGTTCAATGAAAAACCATTTTTAATTTCGATAATTTCATTGCCTATTCTATCTTTAACTCCCTTAACATCTGTTAGAAATGCATTTGTGCTACCAAGATTTCCGACTAATTTCGTGAGGTCTGTAACAGTTCTTGAATCAAAATAATACTTTGATCTTTGTGCGTCAATTTCAATAGGAGCGAAGTTAGCCACTCTTTGATCTAGAATAGGACTATATTGTTTGTTAACATCTTTATTGTATTTAGTAAAGGCATCGCTTACCTTTGAAGGGATAATTTCTTCATATTCATTTCTGTTAAAAGTATTTTGATTAATATTTTGATTGTATGACAATTTATCGTTATTTAATTTATATAATTTCTCTCCTACTATTAATCGAGCCTTGGAGCCATCTTCTCCTTCAATGCTCGGAAGGTCTGAGGGAATCCACTTATATCCATTGTTTGCATAAGTCACGACTCCTGTACTTTTCGTTACGAGGTTTCTCTCTACATATAGGTCGCCTTTAATGGCTACTCCGCCATGAAGAAACATATTGCCGTCATCTTTTTTTGATTCGCATTTCGCTGCGTCCTTACAAGGATTATAGGCACCAACTGCGTATTTTAAGGCATCAGGTACTTTCTTTGCACCTAGGTGAATGGTGGATGTAATGGTCTTTGTTTTTCCTTTAACTGTCGCCTCGCTGTGCAGAGTCATCTGTTGTGTAAGGTCTTCAGTTCCTGGAGACAGGTAGGAACGACTATAGATTTTCACCTTTAATTTCTTGTTTGGCTCGTCAATAAGCTTTCCGGCAGTTTGAGGAACTGTATTTTCACCATTAACATAATACGTTTGAATTATATTACCCATACGATTTTCAAAATCTCCAACTGGCAGTCCAGCAAGGGGCTTTGTTTCGGTTTCTAGGTAAGCTGTTAAAAAATCGATGCCTTTTTCTGCGAGCTCTGTTACCTGTATATCTGCCTCACGGACAGAGGTTCTTTTGACTCCGTTCATGGTTGTGGATAGAAGTGAAAGTCCAGCTACAGAAAAGATTACAATCATCAATAACACAATTAGTAATGTATTTCCTCTTTCATTATGCAGAATCTTCATTTTCCTCCTCCTAACAATCCAAATTGGCTATTGAGCGAAAGGGGCTTAGCTTTTTCGTTTTTTGTACTTTTGACTTTTAATAAAATTTTGATACTGGTTCCATCAATGGAAATTTTAGAACCCGTTAAATCATAGGAATTGGAGTGAAGAGAATTATTATTCATCTTTGCATCTGTTCCTATAAATCCCACCGTTTTTGTAACGCCTTCCTTTTCATAGGAAAGGAGATTCTGAGTTTCATTTGAGACATCCTTAATCTTAGATGAAGGAACCGTATAGAGGTCATTGATTATTTGTGACATAATAAGGTCCGCCTCGTCTCGTATCAAAGCTTCTGTATGTACACGTTTCTCTGTATTGAGCCCGTTAATAAGGAAAGAATATGCCACGGTTCCGATTATGGAGAACAATACGATCGTGACTAGCATTTCAATAAGGGTTAAGCCTTTTTGGTTATTTATCATAGGATACATACCCTTCTACAGAAGTGTCTTTCGATTTTTCTTTTAATTGATAAGAAACGGTTACTATTACAGGAAATAGATTTGCACTTACCTCTTTAGCATCTCCAGGGGAAGTAGTTACATTTATGGAATACTTAACATTATTGATTATTGTTGTATAGAGATTATTGCATGCGTCAGCTGTGAGGTCGTAGCATTTCTCATTGCTATAGACATCTTTAATAGGGACTTTTATCCCATAATCAATAGGTTTTTGCTGTATTCGATCTAATGTCATTCTAGCCAGATTTGTAGCGACTAGCTTCTGGTTGTTACCAGAAGAAATTTCGTCTGCTTGTATAAAAAGATTGGAAAAAGCTATGACAGAAACCGATAGAATAGTAAGGGATACTAGTACTTCAACTAATGAAAATCCTTTTTCTGAAAACATTGCACATCCCCCTGAATTCAAAGTTAAATTTGAAACTAAATTTCATTTCCATTTAGTATATAAGTAGTATACAATAATTCTCAGGAATATTTGCATTTATTGGATTTTTTTGTATAGTTTTGTAGTAATATAGTAAAAAAGATATATCATTTAATAAATATTTTGAAAATTAAGGAGGGATACCGTGACATATTTCATAGTTGCTATATTGTGTTTATTGGTTGTTACTCCTATCGTTCTTTATTTGCCTATTAAACTATCAAATAGAGATAAATTAATTTTGATTGGAGTATCATTTTTTCTAGCAATAGGAGGTATTGGGACGTTAAATTATATGTCGTACTGGATCGCTTTAGCTGTCATTCTTAGTCTTGCGTTTACAGCTGCGTATGCTTCAGAAAAATGGATGCCTGTTCTTAATACATCTCCTAGAGAAGAAGTGGCTAGTGTAGCACATTCAATCCAACCCACGTTACCTAGGGACAATCGCATGGAACAGCTCATGATCGAAGAAGCGTTAGCTCCAACTCTTGAAGAAACGGTTCAAAATAGAGAAGAGCTAAACGATGAAATACCTATTCTGTTAGAAGATTCCTTTTCATTAGAGGGTGTATGGATAGATGATTTAGAGGTAACTTCCGTTGATTTAATACTCGAAGATGTTTCTGAGGAAGAGGTCGTTGTTGAAGATGACCTGTTATTATCGCTTGAAGAACTGCAGAAGCAAGAGAATGAATTTGAGTTTCTAGAGATCAATCGATCTGATTTAATAGATTTGAACTCGGAGGAGAATTCTGAATTTGAGACGATCGATGAAATGATTCTGGAACGAGCAGAGTTATTTGATGAGCTTGATGAAACTGAGCTTGAAACAGAGTTAGAAACAGAACTTGAAATTGAGTTATCAGTAGCCGAAGTAGAAGAAATAGAACGAGAAGATAGTGTTAAGGAATTAGAAGAGATCGAGCACATAGACATATCTGAAATTTCTCTAGAGGTTGTCGAAAATTCTATAGAGAAAGAACTAGTAATTTCTAAAGTTGAGCCGATAAATGATATAGAGATAATAATTGAGTCCGAAATCATCAGTGAAGAGCTGAACGTTGTTAGTCCTTTAGATATGGATTTTGCGGTTCAGGATATGCTTTTACATACGCTTAGTCATTATCAAGAGAAACAGGATTTTGACTTTTATCACTCTATGTTATTGGCTATTTTAGAAGAGCCTCTATCAAACAAAGATTATTATCTTTTTGCAAAATTATTAGTAGAATCCTTTTTGGCAACAAATTATGCTAAAGGAGCAAAAGCTATTCTACAAAGCATGGGTGAGAGATTGTCAGATTATCCTATCATTCAAGAAGAAATTAAACATTATTTATCTTCATTAGATTAAATTACACATAAAGGAAAAGGTGAATCAAGAATGAAAAAAAGCAACCAGTTTATCGGATTGCCGATAATTAGCATTCAAGATGGAACAGAAGTAGGAAGTGTAAAATCACTTGTAGTAAATTCTCAACAGCGTACAGTGGATTTTTTAACAGTTGAACATGAAGATTGGCAGATTAGTGTAAGAGCGATTCCATTTAAGAAGATAGCAGGGGTTGGAGAATTTGCTGTAATGATTGAAGATCGAAATTCAATCTTTGATTTAACAGAGATTCCTATTGCAAACGAACTAGTTCAGAAGAAGATTGGAATTGCAGGAGCAAAGATCATTGATCGGAAAGGCCAGTTAATTGGGGAAGCGACAGAATTCTTTATTGATGAAGATAATGGATCTATTCTAGGTATTGCCGTATCGGTTCAATCCAAAGAATTGGTTCTTGCTGCAGAATACGTAATTACCTATGGTCGTAATTTATTAGTTGTTAAAGAAGAATCCGAATTGAAATTTTTGGATCGAGCAGAATTGCTCCTTATGAAACAAGAAGATGCTGTATCAAATGAGCCTGATATGATTAAAGAAAAGCAATATCAATTATTAACGGGCAGAACTACAACAAAAGACATTTTCTCTAGAAATGGTGTACTTCTTTTCCCAAATGGCACTCAGTTAAAAAAAGAAGACGTTGAAGCTGCACAAGAACACGGACCTGCAGTACTAGCTGAACTTTCTATGAATGTTGTCGGCTAAAGGATAGGCTATGGCTAAAACAGAATTCAATCCAAGACGATTTCTATTATTATTTGGAATGATTAGCCTAATGTCTTTTTTTATATTTTCCACAAGCCTTTTGTCTACGAATCTATACTATAGTTTATTCGCTGAAGAAACATTTGATAAGGGGGTTCAAGTAGCCTCAGTTTCACTGGAAGGACTCACCTACGAAGAAGCGGTTCAAAGAGTAAAAGATAGAACTAACAAGTGGAAGGAAGAAAGCCAAGTCGTCCTTCTTTATCAAAAGCAAAAGGTGACGATTAGTCCTGAATCTTGGGTGTTTCAGCCAGAGGATAGTGTGAAACAAGCGAACCAGAATAACGGAACTTTGATCGCTTCTTTAAATGGAGATCTAGTAAACGAAGGTTTAAATGAATGGAAGGATTCTGGACTTTTAGAAGTTCTAGATAAAGATTTGCTGTTTCGCCAGTTAAAGCAGATCGGACAATCCCTAAAAACAGGTACTACAGAAGTCGAGGTTAATGAATTTCTAACAACTGCAGGACAACCAGACGAAATCGTGAGCGAAAGTTCAATTGAGCTATCAGGTGAACTGCCATTGTTGGATGAATGGGTTGAGGCTTTAAATGGATATGAAATTAAATCTGGTGGTTCCTTCTCTTTATTAGAGGCTATTGAGGAGAAAGGAATGACTGCACAAGATTCAATTGATATTAATGTGCTTGGAAGTGCTATCTATTCAGCTGTTGTAAAAACTAATTTTGAATTTATAGAACGTCACATTTCTAGACAGCTACCTGAATATGTAGAGCTTGGTTATGAGGCGTATGTGAATCCCATTGAAACGGACCTAGCTTTTCAGAATCCTAATCCAACTCCTTATGCGTTAGAGCTTTTTATTCAGGATGGGAAGCTATCGGTTTCAGTTGTAGGGATACAGTTACCTCACCCTTACAGAATTGTGGTTAAGAAAGAGGAGTTTGAACCGAAGACCATCATTCACTTTAACGAGAACCTCTCCTACTTTTCAAGCTCAGTTTTAGTTGAAACAGGGAGAAAAGGTTATTTAGGAAAAGTGTATCGTGTCTCTTATGACGAAGCGGGGAAAGAGTCTGCAAGAGTGAAACTGTTTGAAGACTTTTATCCTCCTAAACACCGTATAGAAGAACGTGGTTATCCAGTGGAACCTGCTGAAGGGGAAGAAATAGAAGAAGGGATGCCAGTAGAAGGCATTCCGAATGATGGTACGATGCCACCTGTGTATCCGTATTATCCGTATCCTCAAAATCCGGCTAATCCAGATCCGTTTGCGCCGGTTCTTCCTAGTATTCCGACCCCGACGGACAAGGTGCCTAACGGAAACGAGGGCGAGACATCTGAGGCTCAGCCACAAGGGGGTGTTTCTAAGTAATGATTGTAAAAAAACGTCTTGGCGATTTGTTAGTTGAATCGGGATTAATTACTGAGGAACTTCTTAACCAAACGTTACAGGACAAGAGAAAGAATCAGAAGCTTGGAGATGCCCTCATTGAAAAAGGTTATCTATCCGAGCAGCAGTTAATTGAGGTTCTGGAGTTCCAGCTCGGTATTCCACATATCAGTTTGTATCGATATCCGATTGAAGAGCAAGCGATTGCCATCGTTCCACGAGAGTTTGCTAGAAGAAACTTCTTGATCCCTATCAAGAAAGAGGGTGAAAAGCTTTTTGTGGCGATGGCAGATCCAATGGACTTCATGGTGATTGATGATCTTCGTTTAACGACAGGCTTCCAGATTGAGAGGGTTATTTCAGCAAAGGACGATATCATCCGTGCGCAAAATAAATATTATGATGTAGATGATTCTATGAATGAACTGTTAGAGTTGTTGCCTCAAGGGACAGCACTAACAGATGAGAGTCGGATCACTGAGGATGATTCTCCTATTGTTAAACTCGTCAATCAAATTATCCAACAAGCGATCCAGCAAAAGGCTAGTGATATTCACTTTGATCCACATGAGACAAAGCTGCTCGTCAGGTATAGAATAGACGGACTTTTGAAGACGGAGCGAAGCTTGCCAAAGCATATGCAGAACATGCTGACAGCTCGCATCAAGATCATGGCAAACCTGAACATCACGGAGAATCGTTTACCCCAAGATGGGCGGATTAAACTCAACTTAGAGATGCATCCAGTAGATCTGCGTGTATCAACCTTACCCGCCATTTTTGGTGAGAAGATTGTACTGCGGATACTAGATCTTGGAAGCACGTTAAACAATTTAGATAATTTAGGATTTAATAAGTTGAATTACAAACGATTCACGACTCTTATTAAACAGCCTAACGGGATTATTTTAATAACAGGACCTACTGGATCCGGTAAATCTTCTACGCTTTATGCAGCACTAAATCGTTTGAACAGTGAGGAAGTAAACATAGTAACGGTTGAAGACCCTGTTGAATATCAGCTTGAAGGCATCAACCAGATTCAGGTAAATGCTGCAGTAGGATTAACATTTGCTAGTGGTCTGCGATCCATTCTGCGACAAGATCCTGATGTCGTGATGGTAGGTGAGATTCGAGATACAGAAACTGCTGAAATTGCGGTTAGAGCCTCGTTAACGGGCCATCTCGTTCTTAGCACACTTCACACGAATGATTCAATCGGCACGATCGCTCGTTTAACAGACATGGGTGTCGAACCGTTCCTTGTTGCAGCTTCTCTATCAGGTATAGTGGCACAACGTCTAGTTCGAAAAGTTTGTAGAGATTGTAAACAAACGTTTAAAGTGACGGAACGCGAGAAAGAAATCTTTTTAAAGCGTGGCATTAAAATTGAAGCTATTTCTCGTGGTAAAGGGTGCGGGATGTGTAACATGACCGGTTATAAAGGAAGGATTGCGATTCACGAAATATTGGTAGTGGACGAGCATATCCGACAGATGATTATGAACAACAAACCAATTCTTGAGATCCGAGAGTATGCCATGAAAAACGGAACGATCTTCCTCATTGATGATGGTCTGTTAAAAGTAAAACAAGGTTTAACCACTACTGAAGAAGTTCTAAGAGTAGCAATAAGTGAGTAGGTGGCAGACATGAAAGAAAAGCTAGAGCAGTGGCTACGAGCAGCATTTCAATTGAAGGCTTCGGATGTACATCTCTCTGTTGGAATGCCGCCTGTTTTTCGTATAAATGGTGCTCTTAAGCGGTATGGCAGTGAGTCGTTAAGACCAGAAGATACATTAGGTATTGCACAAACGGTTATTGATCCGAAATATTACTCAGCTTTCGAAGAGACAGGTGAAATCGATATTTCTTATGGCATTCAAGGACTGTCACGATTCCGAGTGAATGCATACAGACAACGCTCATGTGTTAGCTTAGCGATTAGAATTATACCGACTTCCATTCCTAGTCTAGAGGAGCTTTCTTTACCAGAGATTGTTCGTAAGATGGCTACCAAACATCAGGGACTCGTGCTTGTCACAGGTCCTACGGGAAGTGGAAAGTCGACTACCCTAGCCTCGATGATCGACTATATGAACCGGACAATGAGCCGGCACATTATTACGTTAGAGGACCCGATCGAATATTTGCACCGGCACCATACGTGTGTAATCGATCAGCGTGAAATTGGTTTTGACACCAATAATTTTGCAAACGGTCTCCGATCGGCTCTTCGTCAAGATCCTGATGTCATTCTTTTAGGTGAGATGAGAGATTTGGAGACAATCGCAACCGCCATCACAGCAGCAGAAACGGGTCACCTTGTATTAGGAACACTTCATACATCGAACGCTCCTTCTACAGTTGATAGGATCGTAGACGTGTTTCCTCCAGAACAGCAAGGACAGGTACGTATTCAGCTAGCTTCCGTATTAGTAGGTGTTATGTCACAGCGGCTGCTTCCGACCATTAATGGTAAAGGGAGAAAAGCCATTACAGAAATTTTAGTGAATACACCAGCTGTCGCTAACTTAATACGTAACGAAAAGAACCATCAGTTGCAAAGTGTGATGCAGACAAGCAGAAGCGCGGGCATGCATACTTTTGAGATGTCAGTACGAGAAGCATATGAGAAAAATGAGATCTCAAAAGAATATGTAGAGCCCTACCTCCAGGAAACGGGGGGATAGAATATGGCACAGTTTAGTTACGTAGGTCGTGACAGGAGCGGGAAGAGGCGTACAGGGCAAGTCCTTGGCCTTTCCAAAAGAGAAGCAGTGCTGAAGTTGAAAGAAAAGGGGATTGCTGTAACGGATGTTCAAGAAATGAAGCAAACATTCTTGAACAAAGAGATTTCCATTGGAAAGCAAGTAAAGTCACAGCAATTTGTCATTTTTCTTAGACAGTTCGCAACGCTTCTTCGAGCAGGAGTAACCGTGGTAGATGCAACTAGCATCCTGTCCGCTCAGACCGAAAGTAAAGCTCTTCAAAAAGTCTTGAGGGACATTGAAGAGGAGCTGCGACAAGGGAATCTATTGTCAGTAGCGATGGGGAAACACCGAGCGATCTTCCCTTCGATCGTCATCAACATGATTTCAGCAGGAGAAGTCAGTGGTAGTCTTGATGATACGCTTGATCAGCTGGCAACGTATTTTGAGAAACAGCATTACACGAAGCAAAAGATTGTATCAGCGATGATGTATCCGATGATTGTGGGTGTAGTTGCTGTCTTCGTTGTTATTTTCTTGCTCGCAAAAGTTGTTCCTAGCTTTGCCGCGATGCTCGAGGATGCAGGTGGAGAGCTTCCTTTGATTACAAAGGTTGTTCTCAGTGCCAGTGATTTTGTACAAGTTTTTTGGTGGCTATTTATTGTTTTGGGAGTGCTTTTTTACATAGCTATTATTTTTGTAAGGAGAAATCCCTCTAGCAAATTTTACTTGGATTATACATTGTTGAAGATCCCGGTGTTCGGTAAAATTCTGCAAAAATCCGTTTTAGCCAGAATGACAAGGACTCTTAGCTCTTTGTTCTCAAGTTCTGTACCCATTCTTCAAGCATTATCCATCGTTGAGAAGGTTGTAGAAAATGAGGTAGTTGCAAAAGTAATCCGTGATTCAAGAGACGCTTTAGAAAAAGGACAGCGGTTAACAGAGCCGATGAAAAAGCATTGGATTTTTCCACCACTTGTTACCCAAATGATATCTATAGGCGAGGAAACAGGATCACTCGATGAGATGTTAGCAAAAGTAGCGGAGTTTTATGAAAAGGAAGTTGAAACGGCGACAGATCGGTTAAAGTCATTGATCGAACCAATCATGATTGTTGTATTGGCATCTGTTGTTGGAACAATTGTTATTGCCATTATTGTACCGATGTTTGAAGTCTATAAAACAATTGGATAATACCAATATAAGAGAGGAAAAATATTATGTTAAATCTATTAAAAAAACAATTAAAAAATGAAAAAGGCTTAACGTTGATTGAGCTATTGGTTGTTATCGTAATTTTAGGTATTATTGCTGCAATTGCTGTGGTGAGTATTGGAGGTCTATTAGATAACTCAAAGAAAGATGCTCATATTGCGAATGCTGAACAGTTGATAAATGCTGCAAGAATGGCTGTAGTTGCTGACAATAATAATGTTAATGGAGCTACATATACGATGGACGCTTTAGTAACTGCAGGCCATTTAGAGTCTGCACCTAAAGATCCTAGCGGTGGAGATTATAATGGTACAGCTAGTAAAGTGGTAGTAGCAAAAGGAACGAGTAATGGTAATTTAACGTATTCAGTTACATTAGCTAAAACCACGACATTATTTTATATTAATGGAAAAGCTAAACCAGTAAGAGATGATGTTAAAGTTCCTCCTGTTGCTGCTACAAATTAAATATATTGTTAATTGACAGAGGTGAAACAAATGAATTTCGGTCGACTTGGGCTATTTAACAAAAGAAGGATTAACTTAATCATTCAAGATCATGTCATACGCTTCGTAGAGATGAAGAATCCAGAACTACTTGAT
This sequence comes from Fictibacillus sp. 7GRE50, assembly GCF_015903875.1. Taxonomy (NCBI): domain Bacteria; kingdom Bacillati; phylum Bacillota; class Bacilli; order Caryophanales; family Fictibacillaceae; genus Fictibacillus; species Fictibacillus sp. 7GRE50. Next base: position 760,357 of record NZ_JACZDW010000001.1, on the reverse strand, counting down.
GTTAAAAGCTCTGGTGAACGTTATCTTCCTGAAGGTGTTATTCAGGATGGAACCATTGTCGACCGAGAAGCTTTGTTTCTCATTTTAGAAGAATGCGTAGAAGATTGGGAGATAAAAGGAAGAGAGGTGCAGTTCCTCATTCCTGATAGCAAGCTTGTTATTCGTAAACAACACATACCCTCTGAGCTATTAGCAGAGGAAATTAAAGGCTATCTTTATATGGAATTAGGTAGCTCCATCCATCTACCTTTTGAAGATCCTCTCTTTGATTATGTACTGCTTGATAGAGATGAGAGTGATAGAGATATTTTGCTATTTGCTGCCTCGGAACAAATGGTTGCTGAGTATACATCACTGCTAGAGGGCGTTAAATTAAAACCAGTTGTAGCTGATGCATCTTGTGTAGCTTTATATCGTCTTTTATTTCTTAAACAACTAGTGAAAGCAGAAGATCATACGCTTTGTTTACAATTTGATATACCGGCAGTACAACTTAGTGTCTTTCATAATCATAAGCCTCTCTTCTTTAATCATATCAAGATGGAAAACGATATGACGGGTTGGAACTTTAATCATAGCACGCATGATACACAAATGATTAAATGGCAAGGTGAATTAGGATTTGTACACGGTCTTATTGAGGATAAACTTGTAGAGATTGAACGTATCATCAATTATTACAAATTTACGATTAATCAAGGTCAGCAAGGCGTTACGAAGATTGTCTTAACTGGTGAACTTCCTGAGCTTGCCTATATACAGGAAAGAGTAGAAGGAAAACTAGATATTCCTGTTATACGAGTAGACTCTTCCGATCATCCTTTGCCCGCTCAGTTTAATGTTATGCTTGGCTTGAGTTTAAAAGAGGTGCAGTTATGTTAGTAGAAATAAATCTGTTACCTCAAAAAGAGAAAAAACCTTTTCAATCACAGGTTCATATTATCATTTTACTAATTTTTCTTGTAGGTGCGGCTTCTTGGGTTGGAATTGACTATTATTTAACTTCTTCAGAACTCGCACAAAAAGAGACCGCTTTAGAACAAGAAAAAAAATTAGTTGAAGTACAACAACAGCAACTTCAAGGACAGAACAAAGATCAAACAACGATAGTTCCTTTAATGGAAAAAGTTGATTATGTTCGCGCAAAAGATATTGAAGCGGTGGGTTTACTTCAGCATATTGTAGCTTTACTACCAGAACGAGGTTACTTCCTAAAATATGAAAGATCGTTCAACGATATCGATAGAAGCACGTTTTGATACTCTGGAAGAAACTTCTCACTATTTATATGAACTAACAAATTCAAAATATCTAACACAAGCCTCCATTGAAAGTATGGAAACGACCAACTTTGAGGAGCTTGCAGCTGGAGAGGATATGACCTCGTTTGAAGGATTCCTACCAAGATATCATGCTCAATATAAATTAAAATTTAATCATGAGTTGATTAAAGAATTAAAAGGTGAAGACCAATGAACAAAGAAAAACTCGTTTCATTTATAGGTATTGGAACGCTTTTTCTTCTCCTTATTTTCGGGGGATACGGGTATTTTGTCATCCTTTCACCACTCCATCAAAAAGTTGAAACTGTAGATTCACAGATTACACAACAAGAGGCACTTTTGAAAAGCTTGGATGGTAAACCTAAGAATTCAGATTCTACATTGCTTGAGAATACACACTCTCTGCAAGAAGAAGTACCAGTAAAATCACTCGTTGATCAGCTATTACTGCAATTTGAAAAAGCCGAAGTTCTATCAGATAGCTTAATTTTGACAATGAATTTTACAGATGGTGAAACAACAGAGAACGACGGAACTTTAGAAGGTGAAAGTCCAGAAGAGGCTTCTGCTCCTGAGTCCCAACCAACAGATGGTGCTAATAATGGCTCACCTGAAACTTCGGAGAGGACTGATGATAGTCAGATTCCTGAAGAAGAACCAGTTACACCAGAAGAAAATGTCACACCACTAGCACCTGAAGTTCTTCCAGAAGGCGTAAAAAAAATTACGGCTGAGATGTCTGTTGTTTCTAAGGACTATGCAGGATTAGTCAAATTTTTGAAAACTATTCAAGAACAAAAGCGAATCACAATAATTGAAGCAATATCATTTGCAGGAACTGATGAACTAGAGGCAGCCTCTGCTGATGCTGTTACCGACCAGCTCAAATATGAGATTACCATTTCAGCTTATTACTTACCAGAACTTACGGATTACTTAAAAGATCTTCCCAAAGGAGAGTTTCCAGCTCCGAACGGAAAAGACAATCCTTTAATCAACAATGACGAAGAGTAGATATAGAAAAGCCAATCACCGTATGTTTTCGGATGATTGGCTTTTTTGTTAATCATTTTAATCAATATGTTTAAACAGAAATTCTGCATACTCTTTCGCACCAGTAAGCGTTAAATGCACACCATCACTACCAATATACTCTGGATGTGACTCACTCTTCGTAAACCAATCTACCACTTTAACATTATCATAGTTTGGAGCGACTTTTTCAATCGTCTCATTCACTTCCCGCTGCCAAGGCTTAGGAACACGTGCTGTAATCATATAAATATCTCGATCACCAATTAACTCAATTAAGTTATGCATTCTCTTTTCTGATAGTGGCCCATTCGCTCCAAGCTCAATGACAACAATTTCTCCTAAACTGCCTGAGCTTTTCTTCTGTTGAACGAGATCTTCTGCTTCTCTAAACTGACGTCCGATCTTGGCGTCCACTTTGGCATTAGGGAATACTTCCTCAATATGAGGCGTCACATCAATCATAACGGAGTCGCCAATGACTGAGAGTGAGCGTGTATCTTTAACAGGTTGTTTCTCTTCATCTGTTTTTTCATCATGAGATGGTGATTCTTCAGAAGGCTTTTCTTCAGGTTCTTCTGCCGGCTTTTCGTCTTCAGCACCATCAGGCTTCGGCTTTGGTCTCACCGTATTTTCTGGCGGAGGCTCTTCATTGCCGACTTTGTCTTGTATAGCAGAGATTACTTTACCCTTACTTAACGCTACTGAAGTTGTCGTGAAGCCGATTGCAGATACGCACATGAAAAGACCTAGAATACAAGCTGTTAACACAAACCGTCCAATAAACGACCGTTCACGTTTCCATTCTCCACGTTTCACGACTCTACAGAATCTTGATAACGCACCTTTACGGATCGGGTTTTCAATATATTTCCAAGATAGATTAGCTAGAACAAAGATCAGTACAATTTGAAATGTCGTTCTAAATAAACTTGGCGCATCCGCTCCCCATTGAGGGCTCGTCAGAACAATAACCGGGAAGTGCCATAAATAGATTCCGTACGAACGAATGCCGACCCAGCGTAACGGTTTAAAGCTCAACCACGTGTTGAGTCTGCTTGATGGGTGAACCATAACGGCAACGACTAGCAGAGCTGCAACGGATATCGCGACCATTCCACCTTGGTAGAGGAAATCTTGATATTGGTCCGTGCTTGCGAACATGTAAAAGATAAATGCGAGTGCAGATAGTCCGACAAAGTCTAGTTTCCAACGAATCTCTGGTGGTAGTGTGCTAGACAGTTTGCGGCTCGGCCAGATGACGGCAAGGCTTGCTCCTAGTAAAAGGGAGAACACGCGTGTATCTGTTCCGTAATAGACACGGCTCGGATCTGCACCTGGTTCGTACAGAATTGCCATGAATGCTGCTGAAAGGAGTGCACCTGCTAGCATCATAGAAAACAGAGAACCTTCACGAACTTTCATTTTTAATAGAACGATAATGACCAATGGCCATAGGATATAAAATTGTTCTTCCACTGCTAAACTCCAAAAGTGGGTTAGAAGGGAAGGGGGGCCGAAGCTTTCGAAATACGAAAGATCTTGGAATATATACCACCAGTTGCTCACATAAAAAATCGCTGCAACAGTATCTTCTTCAAGTTTTTCAAGCATGGCTGGCTCGAATAAAGTTACGTATGTGACAACGACGAGAAGCATCGTAAACATGGCTGGCAATAACCTTCGCGCTCGGCGGATCCAGAAGTTTTTAAAGTTAATCGAATTTGTTGTTACATATTCCGAGATTAATAGATCGGTTATTAAATATCCTGATAAAACGAAAAAGACAGTAACCCCTAGAAGACCGCCTGCCGCCCATTCGAAATTCAGATGATAGGCGATAACTGCAAGTACGGCGATGGCTCTGAGTCCATCGAGGCCAGTTATGTATCTGTTTCTGTGTAGAGATTGTTCCATGGCTTTCGTTTGCTTAACGTTTAAGTTCGGCTGTTGGCTGCGTTTTCGTTGTTGCTTTGAGTGTCGGTGTTTCATTACTGCCAGAATCCTCTCGTTTTCAATTTTTCATTTTTTAGAGTATGTATTGCTATATGTAAATGCCGCAAACATTATTGGTCATTTTTCTATATTTTTTATGTTCCTAAGCAACTATTTTACAATAAATAATTAGAAGATTGAGTAGTTTCATAGAATTGTAATAAATTTTTTTTCTGAACTTCTTTCTTTACTCTTCCTCAACAATTTTTTGATTAATCCGATATAAATTTTAGAGAAAACAAAAGGGGCGATGAAGGTGGAACTGCAATCGATTAGTTCTCCTGTATTTCAAAAATCTGAGCCTGTGCTTAAAAGCCAAAACCAACCAGAACAAACGACTCAAGCCGAAGCTTCAGTACAGAGTAAACCGACGCAAGAATCACTAGAAAAAGTGATTCATGCGATGAACGATATGTTAAAGCCAACACACACTTCTTCAAAATTTGTGCTTCACGAAAAGTTGAACGATTATTACGTTCAGGTCGTAGACGAAGTAACACAAGAGGTGCTCAAGGAGATTCCAAACAAAAAGTTCCTTGATATGTATGCGGATATGATTGATTTTATGGGTATTTTTGTAGATAAAAAAATTTAGGGACGGTGATGAACCGTGAGTATGAGAATTGGCGGATTAGCCAGCGGAATGGACATCGATACGATTGTTGGCGACTTAATGAAAGCAGAGCGCATCCCGCTCGATAAACTAGCGCAAAAGAAAACAACGCTAGAGTGGCAGCGTGATGACTACCGTTCGATGAATAGGTTGTTAAAGGATTTGGATCAGTTAATTTTTACAGGGATTAATATGCAAGGAAATTTTTCGAAAAAAACTGTTACAAGTTCAAACTCAAGTATTGTTTCCGCAACAGCGAATGGCAACGCGGTTAATACGGCTACAAGCATTGAAGTTAGTAATTTAGCTAAACCGGCAATGTGGGTAACAGAGGGATCCCTTTTAGCTGGATACACAGCTGCCGACAATGTAAAGCTGTCTTTTTCTGTTAAAAGTGGTGATGGATTAACTACTTCTACACAAACGATTGATATCGGTAAAGGGGATAATATAGAAAAAATTGTATCTAAGTTTAACTCTTCTGGTCTAGGTGTAATTGCTCTTTATGATGATCAACAAAATAAATTTGTCATAACTAAAAAAGATACTGGTGACAAAGCTGAAATCATAATTAATGACACAGGTTCAGAAACTGAGACTTTTATGAAGAGCTTGGGTTTTATAAACGCAACTACCAATGCAGAAATTGCCACAACAGGTAAAACTCAAGGTGGTATGGCAGAATTTTCAATTAATGGGTATGAAATGAAAAAACAAACAAACTCATTTTCAATCGGTGGGATAACTTATAATCTTCAGCAAAAAGGTTCTTCAAATATTTCTGTTTCCAGCGATACAACTGCTACCGTAGATATGATTAAAAATTTTGTTAGCAAATATAATGAAACAATTGATGCCATTAATAAGAAAACAAGTGAACCTAAGTATCGTAATTTTCTTCCATTAACCGATGAACAGCGTAAAGATTTATCTGAAAAAGAAGTTGAATTGTGGGATGAAAAAGCAAAAAGTGGTATGTTGCGCCGTGATTCAATTCTTACGAGTGGATTAAATACACTACGTCAGGATATGTATTCAATGGTAAATACAGGTGATGAAAAATATGATCAACTTTCTGAAATTGGTATTACGACCACTAGTATATATCAAGACAAAGGAAAGCTAGAAATCAATGAAACAAAGCTTAAGGACGCGTTAGCAACTAATCCAGACGCTGTAATGAAACTATTTGCTGGAACAAACTCTGTCGATGGGATTGCTAAAAAACTTCGTGAAACGATAGAGGGTACAAAAAAGAAGATTGAGTTGAAAGCTGGAAATGCAGGGGGAACCAACGCTCAGTTTACACTCGGTCGTGAATTAACTGATGTAGACAAGCGTATCTCAGCTTTTGAAGATCGTTTGAAGCAGGTTGAAGACCGCTATTGGCGTCAGTTCTCAGCCATGGAGTCAGCGATTCAACGTTCCAACCAACAATCCATGTACTTAATGCAGCAGTTTGGCGGCGGACAGTAATTTTAAACCAAAAAGGAGTGTTACCTTTACATGTCCATACTTAACGCAAACAAGGCGTATCAAAATAACTCAGTCCAAACGGCGTCTCCAGGCGAGTTGACGCTTATGCTCTATAACGGATGTTTAAAGTTTATCGGTCTCGCGCGAACGGGGATCGAGCTTAAGAATACAGAACAAAAGAATACGAATCTTTTAAAAGCGCAAAAAATCATTCAAGAGTTGATGGTCACGCTTAACATGGACCTTGAAGTATCGAAGTCATTGATGACGATGTACGATTACATCAACCGTCGTCTGATTGAAGCGAACATTCAAAATGACGTGAAGATCTTGGATGAAGTAGAAGACTACGTGCTGGATTTCCGCAACACGTGGAAAGAAGTAATTCAGATTAACCGCCGCATGCAGCATGGCGAAACAGGGCGCGTGTAATGCCTGTCGTAAAAATTTTACTCGAGATTACGAAGAACCTGTATGATCATATGAGCGCAGGTTTGCCGAAAGAAGAGCGCGAAATATATATCGAGCGGTTAAATGAATTGCTCGATCAGCGACAAGCGACAATCAGCAACTTACCTGGCACGTACTCGGAAGAGGAACAGCGGATGGGGCGTTTGATCGTAAAGATGAATGAAACGATTGATCCCCTTTTAACGCGGCAGTTTGAAGAGATTAAGCACAATCTTTCGACGATGAAGAAAAAGAAAGAAAAAAACACCCATTATGCGAATCCGTATCAGTCGGTGTCGGTGGATGGGATGTATTTTGATAAAAAGAATTAAATATGTAAAACAACAGGTTGCTCAATAGAGGAAAAAATTTAAGGAAATGATGAATAAACGCTGTTATTGGATATGTAAATACATAAGAAAACGATCAGAATATTTCTGGTCGTTTTCTTATGATTATTAATAAAGTTGTATTGTAATGGCTAGTTTAAATTATTGCGATAAAGACAAAATAAAATACGCGAGAAGATATTCGTTTTTTGTTATTATCTAAATAGTTAATTGTGAATATTAGTTAATTCAACTAGACTACTTTCATTGTTTGTCAAGGAGTATTTAATATAGCCGCTTATCGATTCGCCTCAATTTTTATTACAATACTAATCGGTTCCATTTCAATCACAGCTTTCATATTTATTACAGATTGGCAGGGAGAAACAGATATAATTCTTGTTGTGCTAACCACTTATTTCTACATTTTGGTACTATTAACAATTATTTCTTTCTGCTTTCTACTTCCTATGGTTTGGTTGATAGATAATTTTTTAAACCCCACAAAAATACTTAGGTTTGTATTATATATTTTACTTGCCTTCATTATGAGTATCTTAATTCATTTTTTTATTGGTGGTGCATATCCCGAAATCATTCTAGACCCAATTTTAGGATTAAGCATTTCTTATTTAATAATCTTTTATTATATTGAAATGAAAATAAAAAAGGGCAAATTACAAATGGAAAACTCAAAGTAAATATTTCTTGGTTTTTGTGCGTTTGTTTATGTTATTTGAGTGTGTAGATTCCTGATTTCAACAAATATTATGATGTCCGGTTTTCTAAAGATGCCTCAAATACCTCTCCGGACTCTCCAAAAAGTTTTTCGTAATCTGCACATGTTCCAGTTCTTCGTAAGGAGTTGGAGCTGGTGGCAGGGAATCGAGACTGATGATTTCTGCACCGGGATAGGCCATTAAGATGGGTGAATGAGTCGCAATAATGAACTGCGCGTTCTGCTGCTCCATCTCTTTTAACATGGATATAAAACTTAACTGTTTCATAGGTGATAGCGGAACTTCAGGCTCATCGAGAATATATAAGCCGTTCGGGCGAAAACGTGATTGAAAGAAATCTAGAAAACGTTCTCCGTGTGAACGAAACTCGAGACCGTCATTATAAAGTTCTTTGAGTTCAGCCAGCGTTCTGTTGTGAGGAAGGGAAGCTAGGCTCTTGGCATAGGCGGACTTGTCTTTGTACTCCACTTCGATGTTGGCTAATTCTTGTAACGCCGTTTCCTTCATTTCCGCAGCACGCCTCACAAAGGTAACAAAGTCCTCTGCGTTTAGGAAGAATCCTTTTTTCGTTTTCACACTCCACGTCAATTTTAACTGTTTGGCCAATTTTTTGATGGCGGTGTTCTCTTTTTCTGACCGATTGATCTGAACAGAACCCGCTCGATCTGCGATTGCCTCGAGCAAAGTTGATTTCCCTGTACCATTTTCACCTACTAAGATGGTGACAGGTTTTTGAAAGTGAAGAGACTCAAGGGATTGAAGAAGCGGAAGTTGAAAAGGATATCCTTCTTGTTTCTTATCTTTTCTATAAACAATTGATTTTAGAATCACGAAAAAGCACCTCTTTCTCAAAGAGTTCTTACTTTCAATTCTACCACTGAGTTTAGAGATGCTTCTATATGGAATGGCTATTCGTTAACTGTAACTTTATCGTGAAAATTCCCGGTATACACGGACTGTGGACGGTAAATCGTGTTGTCTTCCACTTGCTCTAAAATGTGAGACGTCCATCCGACCATTCTGCTTGCTGTAAAGGTAGGGGTGAATAAAGCAGGATCTAGTTCGATCGCCTTCATAATCGCTGCGGCGTAAAATTCTACGTTTGTATACAACGATCTACCTGGTTTGTATTCTTCGAGCAACGTTATCGCTGTTTTTTCTACTTCTAGTGCGAGATCTAACCACTCATCTTCACCGACTAATTCTAGAAGTGTTGCTTTTAGAGCAACCGCTCGTGGATCGTGTGTTTTATAAACCCGGTGACCGAATCCCATGAGCTTTTCACCATTCTCCAATTTGCCGCGAATCACTTGTTCAGCACTTCCAGCTTTTCGAATTTCGTCTAGCAAGTCAATGACCGCTGAAGGTGCTCCGCCATGAAGAGGTCCTTTCATCGTTCCGATTGCAGATGTTGCGGCTGAAACCATATCCGATTCGGTGGATGCTGTAACACGAGCCGAAAAAGTGGAAGCGTTCATGCCATGCTCGAGCGTTAGGATCATGTATGTTTCAAGTGCTAGAGTATGGGCTTTGCTCGGTATTTTACCTGTAAGCATATATAGATAGTTTTCAACATGACTTAACTCGGAGGACGGCTCAACAAATGGCTTACCATTCAAACGACATGTCCGGTAGCAAATGATAGTCGGAACAAGACTTGTTAACCGAATGGCTTGTGACACGGTTGGCTTCCATTCATAACTCGATACACCTTCAGAAGAAATGGCCGTTCGGATGACACTCATCAAATCCATGTCTTTAGGCAGGTGATCTAGGATTGTTTTTATATGAAGAGGAAGCTCACGATTTCTTGTAAGTTCGCTTTTGAGATTTTGTAATTGTTCATCGTCAGGAAGTTTACCGAACCAAAGAAGGTATGCCACTTCTTCAAACGAAAAACGTGAAGTAAGGTCACCAATCTCGTAACCTCTATAGATTAACTTACCTTCAGTACCATCGATGTGGCTGATCGCGGTTTCCGCAGCAACGATTCCTTCAAGTCCTTTTTGCATCATGGTTTTCACTCCTTCCATTATTTAGTATCATTGTATAGAATGAAAATGATTTACGATATTAATTGTTTTTAATTGATTTAATAAAAAAAGTTAATCAGGAGGGATTGAAGGAAGATGGAATTCTCTTGGCTACAAACGTTTATCACTGCGGCAGAATGCGAAAATTTTAGAAGAACGTCTGAAATTCTTCATGTTTCTCAGCCCTCTGTTTCAGTACATATTAAAATGTTGGAATCTGAATTAGGGATGTCACTATTTTTACGAGATGGCAGAAGAGTGAAGCTTACGGCGGAAGGGAGAAGGTACCTCCAGCATGCGAGAAAGCTGATGGAAGTGTATGAGAGTGGACTAGAAGATCTAAACGCGTTTCAACAAGGCTATGATACGAAGCTTTGTATCGGAATCTCACCGCTAATTGCAGATACGATTTTGCCTTCTGTTTTGAAACGATATGTAAAAGCCAATCCTGATGTGGAGATATCGATAAAAATCATTGATTCAGAAGATATAGAGAAAGCGGTTTTGAACGAGGATGTGGACCTTGGGCTTTCTTGTTTAGGAAGTTCGCATGCTGAGATTACGAGTCAGATGCTTTATCAAGATAAAATCGTATTAGTGGCACCGCATGATGGGCTGGATTTTGAAGCAGCGCCACCCCTGGATGAAAAAGAAGTGCTTCTCTTCAACTACCTACTGACCCATAACCATCCAGGATATTGGGACGATCTTTGCGGACGTGTAAAATCCCGTTATCCCGGCGTTCGGATGATGAAGGTGTCTCAGATTCATATAACAAAACGCTTTATTGCGGAAGGGTTAGGAATCTCGTTCTTACCGTTATCAACAGTAAGAAGAGAGCTGTTAGAAGGACGATTGCTAGAGGTGGACTGTAATTCAGTGGACATTCCTGATGCTCATACCTATGCGTTAACGAAGTACAATCATGGTAAACAAAAAGAGTTTCTGACGTATTTGTCTGGGTATCGGTTTTAAGCTTGTCGTCAGTTTGTCGACTCGCGTTTATATTGGCTATTTTCGTGAGATTATAAAATTTTTCGTGAAATTAATAGTCTTTTTCGTGAGAATATTTGTTGTTTCTGCGAGATTATTGCAAGCCAAGCCATACAGATTATCTTTTGATCCCATAAACAATACAAACGACGCCTAACATGATCCAGATCAAGCTGCCGAACGACAGTTTCGTTGATAATCCATAGATCCCAAGCGTCATCGTCGAGAAAAAGATGATCGGCCCGATGATGGAAAGCAGGGAATTGATGACGAGTGCTCGTTCTACCGTATTATAGTGCAGCATGAATAGGGCTGCCGTAATTTCAAGGGTACCGGATAAAATACGAATGGCCGCCATAGCTAGTACGACTTTTTCAATCATTTGCAGCAACGTCCATTGCCTCCTTTTAAACAACTGTTTAATGTTCCTACGCTGTATAGTGCATTATATGTGGCCAAGCTCCGATTAGAAGTGTAAAAAAGTTGCTACTATTCCCACTCTTTGCAATTGAAGGACTATACAGGTAATGATGGTTTTTTAGTGTATACTTGTCACTCAAGTTATTTTAAGGGGGAATAGGGATATGTTTGCAACATCAAACGGACCGCTCATTCAGGAGCCTATGGCGATTTTTGCTTATCTAGTAGCGCTAGTTGGCTTCGTATTCATATTGGGCGAATCCAAAAACCACGTTCTACGGAAGTTTTTCCACTATGCGCCGCCACTGATCTGGACGTATTTTTTGCCGATGATCTCAACGACTCTTGGCATCATACCTTCAAGTTCTGATTTATACAGTTTTGTTTCCGCTTACATACTGCCGGTTGGATTGCTGTTATTGCTTTTATCTATCAATGTAAAAGCGACACTCAAACTTGGACCGAAAGCAATCCTCATGTTCTTAGCGGGAACGGTAGGTGTAATCGTTGGTGGACCAATAGCGCTCGCGATCTTCCAGCCGTACTTACCAGAGGACGCTTGGACAGGTGTAGCTGCATTAGCTGGAAGCTGGATCGGGGGCTCTGCGAATATGGCAGCGCTCGTTGAAGCGGTGGACACACCAGAACACATTCTATCACCGATCATCGTTGTTGATACGGTTGTTGGATACAGCTGGATGGGAATCATGATTGCACTTGCGGGTTATCAAGCTCGTTTTGACAAGTGGAATAAAGCTGACAACCGCATCATTGGAGAAGTGAACAAGCAGGTTGGTGAGCTTGAGAAAAAGAATGCTCGTCCGATCGCCGTACCTCAATTGCTTGCAATTCTTGGTCTTGGTTTTGGTTTAGCGTTTATCGTAGGGAAGTTTTCCGAGAAGCTGCCACAAGGAGATATTCTAAACACTGCTACTTGGACAATCATGATCATCTCTGCAATTGGAATCGTGCTATCCTTTACAAAAGTTCGTGAACTTGAAAATTACGGAGCGAGTAAAGTAGGGTACGCAGGAATCTATCTATTGCTTGCTACAATCGGGGCAAAAGCGAACCTGATCTATGTCGTAGAAGCACCTCAATATATCTTAATGGGAATCGTATGGCTTGCCATTCATATTCTTTTCTTGTTTGGAGCAGCTAAGTTATTGCGTTCTCCTATGTTTTTCGTTGCGGTTGGCTCACAAGGAAACATCGGCGGGACAAGCTCTGCACCTGTTGTAGCTTCTGTTTTCCAACCAGCGCTTGCACCAGTCGGCCTTTTAATGGGGTTACTCGGTAACATCGTTGGAACGTATGGCGCAATTGTTTGTGCAAAGCTCGCACAGATGGTTTCACAGATGTAGACTCTTTAAGAACCGGTCGATTTGATCGGTTCTTTTTTGTGAAATAATTGCATAAATTAAGTTTGAAATGTATTTTTATGCGTTTTTGACCATTGATATTTTTCGACAAAACTTCTTATTTTTCGCCAATCTTAAGCCTTTGACAACTTTTTTGGGTATATGTCATACTATAAAGTGTATAGAAGATCTATACAAAGATTCGCATGATGAAGGGATTGTGAAACATGTTAGGAAAAGTAAAATGGTTTAACGCAGAAAAAGGTTTTGGATTTATCGAGCGCGAAGACGGAGACGATGTGTTCGTACACTTCTCTGCAATCAACACGGACGGATTCAAGAGCCTAGATGAAGGTCAGCAAGTCGAGTTTGATATTGTAGATGGAGCTCGTGGGCCTCAAGCGGCTAACGTAACTAAACTATAATTCCAGGCAATATGACCATACTTTTAATCCCGTCTGTTCAGGCAGGCGGGTTTTTATTTTTAGAAAATATTTCATAATATGAATGATTAGTTTGCATCATAAGGCAATCACTGTTATGATGGTGATAGATTATTTTTGTTCGGCGTAAAAGATTGTATGAGTTTCGACTTTTCTTCTTTAGCAATACTTTGGGCAAGAGTAGCAATATATCGTGTGGTAACGCACTAGGAGGCAACAAACATGGAACAAGGTACAGTAAAATGGTTTAACGCAGAAAAAGGTTTCGGATTCATCGAGCGCGAAAACGGAGACGATGTATTCGTACATTTCTCAGCTATCCAAACTGATGGTTTCAAATCTTTAGACGAAGGTCAAAAAGTAACTTTCGAAGTTGAGCAAGGTGCTCGTGGCGCTCAAGCTGCTAACGTTCAAAAAGCATAAGCTTCGTTATACCAAAACAGGTTCTCTTTAGAGCCTGTTTTTTTGTTGTTTAAAAAAAGTTTACATAAAAAAACCCCCACTCAACGTTCGAGTGGGGTGATGGAACAGGTTTTGTAAAATGTTTTAAGCTTTAAAGGTTAATTCCTAGTATACCACATAGTTTGAAACTTACAGAATGTAAGTCAAATTTATTTTTTTGCATCAAAACTGAATTGGTAAATATAAGTAACGGAAATTTTGTTTCGTAAAAATATTTTTTTGAATCGTGGCTGATTGGATCTTTTCCCGGTCTCATAAGGTTTGTAGCCATTGTAAAGAATTTGTCGATAGTGTAAAAATATTGTCAAAATATTTTAAATGTTACGGAGGAATTCTTTTGGGGTATATCGAAATATATATACATCACCGAAAGGAGGAGTTAAGTTATGCATTTTAACATTCGTGGAGAAAACATCGAGGTGACAGAAGCCATTAGGGCTTACGTTGAGAAAAAGGTGACGAAACTCACAAAATACTTTAACGAAACTCCAAATTCTGAAGTACACGTCAATCTAAAGGTGTACAATAATGAACAATCCATTGAGGTTACGATACCGATGAAGGGCCTACTGCTTCGTGCAGAGGAACGTCATTTGGATTTATACGCTGCGATTGATTTGGTGGTAGAAAAATTAGAGCGTCAAATACGAAAACACAAAACAAAAGTAAACCGTAAATTTAGAAATGCTGAAGGCACAAAGCACATGTTTGCTAACGGTACAGAAGGCGTATCAACGGCACTGTTAGAGGAAGAGGACGATTTCGAGATCGTACGTGAAAAGCGATTCGATCTGAAACCGATGGACACGGAGGAAGCTATTCTTCAAATGGGCTTACTCGGACATAACTTCTTCGTTTACAACAACGCTGAATCTGGTGAGATGAACGTCGTGTACAGACGTAAAGACGGCAAATATGGCCTGATTGCAGGAACGAACTAACATATACCAAACTAGACTACACACCCCATGATTCTTCTGGGGTGTGTTTTATGTTTTAGGAAGCAAGGTTGCCGATATAATCTAGAACTCGTCGATATAATTGAAAACTCGCCGATAAAAATGGATTCTTGCCGATATATTCTAAATCTCGCCGATAAAAGGTAATTCTTGCTGATATTTTCTAAATGAAGGAGCCACTACTATGAAAAACGACATTCTGTTAAAACAGCTCGCAGCTTTTCGCCACGATACCTTGAGTGCTGTGGAAGGACTGACTGAGGAGGAAGCGGATTTTATTCCTGAGGGTTTCAACAACAACATTCGCTGGAACTTGGGGCATATTTTTTTGGATCAGTACGATTGGCTGTATCATAAAACGCGTGAAGATAATCCAGCGCCGATTCATTATCGAGAGTTATTCGGATTTGGAACGAAGCCAGAGAATTGGCAGCAGACGCCTCCAACGCTTCAAGAACTTCGTCACCGATTAATGGAGCAGGTACAAGTGATTCAGGAGCAGTTTAGTCATAGACTTCACCAGGAGCTAGATGAACCAACTGAACTTGGAATGAATACTTTTGCGGAAGTGCTGCCCCGCACGTTTTATCATGAAGGTATTCATTTAGGAACGATCCTTGCTATAAAAAAAGCGATTCACCTTCAAAAACAAACACAAGCAAAATAAAAAAAGTGCAGACTCCACGTCTACACTTTTTCTGCTTTTCATACAGATACATCTCTCATTTTATTCTCGTTACTACTTCTATTATTGTAAATGTAACGCAAATTCACGATGATCTTTTAAACTTTTTTCAGCTTTGAAATATTTTCCGTGTTTTTCTGCGTTTTGTTCAACTCTAATCTGTTTTAACAGCAGGATTTTGAAGTAGGTAAGGGGAACTAGTGAATAACAAGAAAACGCTTACACTAATGACTATGTTTACTATTTAAGGAGGAGAAGTAGTTATGATGATGAATGTGCCTTTTCGAGTTACAAGTATGCTAGAGCATGCGGAACGGTATTTTGCTAAAAAAGAAGTAACGAGCCGCACGATGGCCGGGATCAGGAAGTTCAGCTACCGGGAGATTGGTGAGCGAACACGCAGGCTTTCGAGCGCGCTAAAACGCCTTGGTGTTCAAAAAGGTGAGCGGGTTGGAACACTTGCATGGAACCACCATCGTCATCTAGAAGCTTATTTCGCCATTCCTGGTGTTGAAGCTGTACTTCACACGATCAATATCCGACTTTCCCCTCAGCATATTGCATACATTATCAATCACGCCGATGACCAGATTTTATTCGTAGATCAGGACATTCTACCTCTTGTTGAAGCTCTTAAAGACCATATTCCAAATGTAAAAGCGTATATATTGATGACGGATGAAGACGAGCTGCCGCAATCGCCGCTTCAACCTCTCTATCATTATGAAAAACTATTAGAAACGGGTGATCCAGCTTACGAATTTCCACAGGATATCGATGAAAACGACCCTGTTGGGATGTGCTATACTTCTGCCACGACAGGAAACCCAAAAGGCGTAACGTACACGCATCGTTCGACCGTGCTTCACTCAATGTCACTAGGACTTGCTGATGGCGGTTCTGTATCAGAAAGTGATGTTCTTATGCCAGTTGTGCCGATGTTCCACGTAAATGCTTGGGGCCTTCCGTATGCGGCAACTTGGTTCGGTTCGAAGCAAGTGATGCCTGGACCGCGATTCACGCCACAGCTTTTAGCGGAACTGATTGAGATGGAAAAAGTAACCTTTGCTGCTGGTGTACCAACGATCTGGATGGGGCTTCTTCAAGAACTCGAACAGAATAGTTATGATACTTCTAGTCTTCGAGCGGTTATTTGCGGAGGATCTGCTGCACCTAAAGGGATGATAAAAACGTTCGAAGAAAAACATAACATTCCGTTTATGCATGCTTATGGTATGACGGAAACGAGTCCACTTGTAATCGCAACGCGACTGAAAACGTATCAAGAGGGTCTGGACGAAGAAACGAAATTTGATTACAAAGCAAAACAAGGTTATGTCGTGCAAGGTGTTGAGATGAAAGTGATCGGTGCGAACGGAGAAGTGAAGTGGGACAGTCACGAGATGGGTGAGCTGTTGTTGCGTTCAAACTGGATCGCGGACGAATATTACAATGATGATCGGACAGAAGGGACGTTCAACGATGGGTGGCTTCATACCGGGGATGTCGTTACGGTGGATGAAGAAGGATTCGTGAAGATCGTCGACCGGACGAAGGACCTCATCAAGAGCGGGGGTGAGTGGATATCATCCGTTGATCTAGAGAATGCGATCATGGCGTTTCCAGATGTTTTCGAAGCGTCTGTTATCGCCGTCCCTCATCCAGAATGGCAGGAGCGGCCACTCGCATGTGTCGTGTTGAAGCCTGAAGCAAAAGGAAAAGTGCCGAAAGAAGACATTGTAGAGTTTTTGAGGCCACAGTTTGCGAAGTGGTGGATTCCAGACGATATCGTGTTCATGGATGAGATCCCGAAAACGTCTGTTGGTAAGTTTTTAAAGCGGACACTGCGTGATCAGTTGAAAGATCATTATATGACGACGGCGAAATCGTAAAATTTGAGAGGCTTACTTGAACTTTGTTCAAGTAAGCCTCTCTTTTCTTCTTTTTACTCAAGAATTTGAGAACGTGGCAAAATGTAGCACCTGAAGTGTGCAGCTAGAATGAACATAATAAGGTTTTGTACGCATCAAGAAAACATCAAAAATATATCCGTAGATAAAGACACTTTATACGAGGTAAATGGAAATATATCCGTAAAAAAGCAGAATAATTCCGTACATAAAATAATTTATCCGATTTTCGACAAATACCGTGAATTTCAGATGCAGGTTGTCCATTCAATACAAGAAACAAAAAAACACCACCCTCAGTCAATCACGAGAACAGTGCCCAATCTACCTATTCTTGAATTTCCTTCTCAAGCCATTTACCTGTTTCCGTCACGTCCCAATAATCACTAGCTTTGTAGCCGTTCAACGATATATCGAGATCGTGAAAAATGCGGTGAACGCCTTTTAGTGGCTCTACACTCTCAGAACTTTTACTTTTCTCAATTTTATCAAGAGCGGTCTCGATGTCAGCCTTTAATGGACCCGCTACATAAGGCAGAATCTTATTTCGTATATCAATCTCTATTTCTTTTAATACAGGTGTATGTGTATCTATGTTATATTTCGACCATTTATCATAGCCGAGCTCACCGTTCCAAAATTCGTGAATCACATTGATTCGTCTTTGGATCTCGGTCTTTGGAACTTCTAGGGTCGGCTTGAAAAGAGCAGTGCCGCTCGATTTTTCAGCCTCCGTTAATTCCTCATCAGACGGTGCTTCTACACTCGCTGCAGAATTGGGTCCGAACAGTGAATAATATCCCCAAGTGCCAAGGCCTCCGATGATGAAGAAGCTGAGAACGAGGGTGAGAATGATCGTTTTGCTTTTTTCACTTCGCTGCTTATTTTGGTGCAGCTGCGCTTTTTGTCCTTGCCCAGCGTTATTTGTCCTGTCTAGATTTGTGTTTTCCATTCAGAACCTCCCCCATCCATCTTTATATTATTTTACCAAAATTTAGGTCTGCAGTCTCTATGAAAGTGTCAAATTTTTCACATATATAGGAAGTTTCTTTACGATGAATGCTACAATTCCGATGAAAAGATTTGGGATTTCTTGTGGCTCGTTTCACAAACTGGTAGAATAGAAGTGGTATATAATTTTCGAGAACAGGGAGCGTTATTCGGATGATTAGCATTTTGAAAAAGATTTTTCCAAGTTCCAATGACCGAACGTTGAATAGATACGAAAGAGTTGCGGAAAAAGTGGAAACGTTAGCTGAAGAGTTTAAGGCTTTAAATGATGAAGCTTTGGCGAACAAAACGGCTGAGTTCAAGAGCCGTATCGAAAAAGGGGAATCTCTGGATGACCTTCTCCCTGAAGCGTTTGCGACTGTGCGTGAAGCATCAGCTCGTGTATTGAACATGCGTCACTATCCTGTACAGATTATGGGTGCGGTTGCGCTTCATGAAGGTAACATTGCAGAAATGAAAACCGGTGAAGGTAAAACACTAGTTGCGACAATGCCTATTTATTTGAACGCACTAGATGGCAAAGGTACTCACGTTGTTACAGTCAATGAATATTTGGCTCGTCGTGACTCTGAGATCATGGCGCCGCTATACAATTTCTTAGGTTTAAGTGTTGGATTGAACGTATCTGACCTTTCAAAAGAAGAGAAGCGTGATGCGTACGCAGCAGATATCACTTATGGTACGAATAATGAGTTCGGCTTCGATTATCTGCGTGACAACATGGTGGTTTATAAAGAACAGATGGTTCAGCGCCGTAACTATGCGATCGTCGATGAGGTTGACTCGATTTTAATTGACGAAGCGCGTACACCGTTGATCATTTCAGGTTCTGCTCAAAAATCAACACAACTTTATCAGATGGCGAACATGTTCGTGCGTCAGCTGAAAAAAGAAACAGATTATACAGTAGATGAAAAGACGAAGAACGTTCAGCTTTCTGAAGAAGGTATCAACCGAGCGGAGCAGATGTTCTCAATCGATAACTTATATGATTATCAGCACGTAACATTGAATCACCATATTAACCAAGCGTTAAAAGCGAACATCATCATGCAGCGTGATGTGGATTATGTCGTTCAAGACGGCGAGATCGTGATCGTTGACCCGTTCACAGGACGTCTGATGGCTGGTCGTCGTTACAGCGATGGTCTTCACCAAGCGATCGAAGCGAAGGAAGGTTTGGAGATTCAGCGTGAGAGCATGACACTCGCGACGATTACGTTCCAAAACTACTTCCGTATGTACAATAAGCTTGCTGGTATGACCGGTACAGCGAAAACGGAAGAAGAGGAATTCCGCAACATCTACAACATGGATGTTATCTGTATTCCGACGAACCGTCCGATCGCGCGTGATGACAGAGCAGATCTTATTTATAAAACGATGCAAGGTAAGTTCAAAGCGATTGCAGCTGAAATCGAAGAGCGTCATAAAACAGGACAGCCGATTCTTGTTGGTACGGTTGCCGTTGAAACATCTGAACTACTTTCACAGCTTTTAACGAAGCGTAAGATCAAGCATAACGTGTTGAACGCGAAAAACCATGAGCGTGAAGCAGAGATCATCGAAAATGCGGGTCAGCTTGGCATGGTTACGATCGCAACGAACATGGCCGGTCGTGGTACTGATATCAAGCTTGGTGAAGGAGTTTTAGAAGTTGGCGGACTTCACATCCTTGGTACTGAACGTCACGAATCACGCCGTATCGATAACCAGTTGCGTGGTCGTGCGGGTCGTCAAGGAGATCCAGGTTCATCTCGTTTCTACATCTCAATGGAAGATGAATTGATGCGTCGATTCGGTTCTGATAACTTAATGACGATGATGGAGCGTCTTGGCATGGATGAAGAGACGCCGATTGAGTCTAAAATGGTTACAAAAGCCGTTGAATCTGCACAAAAACGTGTAGAGGGATCAAACTTTGATGCTCGTAAACAACTTTTACAATATGACGATGTTATGCGTCAGCAGCGTGAGATCATCTACGCACAGCGTCAAGAGGTGCTAGATGCTGAGAACTTAAGTGATATCGTTCTGCGCATGATCGATTCTACACTTGAGCGAATCGTGACGGTTCACACACCTGAAGCGGAAGTTCAAGAAGAGTGGAACACGAAAGAAATCGCGGACTATGTGAATGCAGTAATGTTTACAGAGCCGACGTTTACAGAAAAAGATCTATTCGGTCTTGATCGTGAAGAAATCATCGAGAAGATTCAAGCGAAAGTACACGCGGCGTTTGCTGAAAAAGAAACACAGCTTCCTGCTGAACAGATTGCTGAGTTTGAAAAAGCAGTAATCTTACGTTCAGTTGATAGCAAGTGGATGGATCACATCGACCAGATGGAACAGCTTCGTCAAGGTATCCACCTTCGTGCTTATGGTCAGAACGATCCGTTACGTGAATATCAGTTTGAAGGCTTCGAGATGTTTGAAGCGATGGTTGCAGCGATCGAAGAGGAAGTTACGACTTATATCTTAAAATCGCAGATCGAGCAAAACATGCAGCGTGAACAAGTGGCTGAAGGTAAAGCTGTTGTTCCGAGCGATAAACAAGATACAGCGAAAAAGAAGAAACCGGTTCGTAAAGCACAAGACATCAAGCGTAATGATCCTTGTCCATGCGGAAGCGGAAAGAAATACAAGCAATGTCACGGAGCTGAACAAGAATAGAAAGTTGCGTGAGAGAAGAGAGTCTTTTTTATAGGCTCTCTTTGCGCTTGTAATCAGACGTGAAAAAGGATTAATTTTAACAGCGTTCGCATACTTTAAAGATGGAACAATTATAAGATGAGGTGCAAAGACTATGGATTTAGTAGAAGTAAAACAGGAATTAAACGTGATTGAAAAACGTATCAACGACTTTAGGGGGTCCCTTTGACCTCGATACAAAGAAAGAGCGTATCGCAGAACTAGATGAAGAGATGAGTGCACCTACGTTTTGGGATGATCAAAACGCAGCACAAGTCGTGATCAATGAAGCTAACGGATTAAAAGAACAAGTGAACGAGTTTGAAGAGCTTGCTTCTGCTTATGAAGATCTTGAAATCGCTCATGAGCTTGTAAAAGAAGAAGCGGATGAGGATCTTCAAAAAGAGCTTGTAAAAGATCTTAAATCCTTGATCACAAAGCTGAATGATTTTGAGCTTCAGCTTTTATTGAACGAACCGTATGATAAAAACAACGCAATCTTAGAACTTCACCCAGGTGCGGGTGGAACAGAGTCACAAGACTGGGCGTCGATGCTGCTTCGTATGTACACGCGTTATGCAGAGCGACAAGGGTATAAAGTTGAAACGCTTGATTACTTACCAGGTGATGAAGCAGGGGTTAAGTCTGTAACGCTTAGCATTAAAGGCCATAATGCGTATGGCTATTTAAAGGCTGAAAAAGGGGTTCACCGTCTTGTTCGTATCTCACCGTTCGATTCATCAGGCCGTCGTCACACGTCATTCGTTTCGTGTGAAGTGATGCCAGAAATCACAGATGATACCGAGATCGAGATCCGTACAGAGGACCTTAAAATTGATACGTATCGTGCGTCTGGAGCAGGTGGTCAGCACGTTAACACGACTGACTCTGCGGTTCGTATGACACATATTCCTACGAATACAGTGGTGTCGTGTCAAACAGAGCGTTCGCAGATCAAGAACCGTGAGCGTGCGATGAAGATGATGATGGCTAAATTGGTGCAGCGTCGTTTGGAAGAGCAGCAGGCACAGTTGAATGAAATTCGTGGTGAGCAGAAGGAGATCGGGTGGGGAAGTCAGATTCGCTCTTATGTTTTCCATCCTTATAGTCTTGTGAAGGATCACCGGACGAATACTGAGGTTGGTAATGTGCAATCTGTTATGGATGGCGAGATCACGCCGTTTATTGATTCTTATTTGCGGTCTAAGTTGTAAAAAACTATATTGTTTTTGCTTCGAGGTTTTTGAGAGAGGTTGATCTGCGCTCTGGGTGCTTCGCTTTCCGCGGGGCGACCGGTGAGCCCCTTGCCGCTTTGCGCCTTTAAGGATCTCCACCTGCCCACTCGTCCCGCAGGAGTCTCACACCCTCCGCTCCGTTCAACTTGTCGAGGGTGTTAAACCAAAAACATTAAGTTACAAGCAAGCTTCAAATAACAAGCTAACAATAAAATAAAATAAAATAAAGAAACAAAAACAAAACTTCCGGGCTAATTGCTTCCGGAAGTTTTTTTATCGTATGTGTGTGAGATCTCCCTCTTGTACGAGTTCGATCTTTCTATGTTGTCCGTCTGTTACAATCTCAACGTTTCCATTGTCATAAATCCAAACGACTTGATACTCCTGGCCGTTATAAATGACAAAACTCCCCACTTCTATCTGCATGGCTTCACTCCTAATAAAGCTCTCTAGTTAATTATACCTATCTAAGATGGAATGTATATTGGGAAAAAACATGGACGTGTGTCTTCTTTAGTATAAAGGAAATTCCCCTATTTTCCCAACTTATATTTTCTACAGCAGAAATCTTCATGTCATAAAAGGTTTGATGAGCTAATAATCAAATCCTTTTTGTATCGTACTCCTACCGTTAAGGTTGTTCATTTTATGTCGGCAAGCATCGTAACTTTATAAAAAACAAAAAATTCTTAAACGTTTGTTTAAATCCTCTACATAGTAGCTTAATAATTCGACAGTATTCTTATAGGTGCAACATCAATTTTATGGGTCTAGGGGGAAATGACATGGAAAAGAAGCCATTGGATAGAAGAACCTTTTTAACATATTTGGGTACAGGCGCAACGGCACTTGCTGCAGCTACGACAGGATTAGGCGCTTTATCAGACACAGCTAACGCTCAATCAGACAGCTTGATGCGCATGAAACCTCGTAAAAAAGGGTTTAAGTTTCACCCGATCGCACCAACGGACAAAGATGATCTTGTTTTGCCAAAAGGATATAAATATGAAGTGATTGCATCTTATGGTGATGTAATTAATAAAAATGGTGACACGTTTGGATTCAATAATGATTTTACGATGTACTTTCCGATCGACAAATCAAGTGAACATGGCTTGCTTTGGGTAAACCATGAATACACGAACCCATTATATGTGGAAGGTGAAAAAGTAAACGATAAATATACTTCTGCTCAGATTGAAAAGATGCTCTACAATCAAGGCGGTTCTATTATTGAAGTGAAAGTGAAGAACGGCAAGTGGGTATTGGATAAAAATTCGATTTACGCTCGACGAGTAACAGGACTCACACCATTCGCACTAACTGGGCCAGCGAAAGGTACGGCAGCTGTAAATGGTGCAACAAAGGCACAAGGAACGTTTGCGAACTGTTCTGGCGGACGTACACCATGGAACACGGTTTTATCTTGTGAAGAAAACTTTGAGGATACGTCAAAAGCAGCTAATCTAGATCAAACCCATTATGGCTGGGTAATTGAAGTCGATCCTTTTAATCCAAACTTCAAAGTCAGAAAGCACACAGCTCTTGGACGCTTCAACCATGAAAATGCTAGCGTTGGAATCTCGAACGATGGACGAGTCGTTGTTTATATGGGAGATGACAAAAAGGATGCATGTGTGTACAAGTTTGTGAGTAAAGGCAAATATGCCGCTGCAAAAGGCAAAGACAACAGCAAGCTTTTAGAAGAAGGAACACTTTACGCAGCAGATCTTGCAAACGGACAATGGCTTCCATTAACGATTGAAGCTGTTCGTGAAAAAGCAGCAGGGAAAGCTGACCTTTTAGAAAAGTTCCAAACACAAGGTGATGTAGTGGTTAACGCACATGATGCGGCCATCCTTCTAGGCGCGACACCGACAGACCGCCCGGAAGATGTGGAGATTTCACCATTGGATGGGACAGTATTCATCGCACACACGAACAACGACAAGCACGGTAACATTCATGGCCATATCACACGCTTTTTTGAAAAAGACGAAGATCATGGTGCAGAGAGCTTTGAATTTGAGATCTTTGCAGCAGGCGGTCGTCAAAGTGGATTCAGTGCACCTGACAACCTAACGTTCGATTCAAATGCAAACCTTTGGACAGTAACGGATATTTCATCAAGTAAGCTGAATTCTGGTGCGTGGACAAGCTTTGGTAACAACGGCATGTTCATGATTCCTACGATCGGTCGTGAAAAAGGAGAGGCGTTCCAGTTTGCATCTGCTCCAAAAGAAGCAGAGTTAACAGGACCATCTTTTACACCGAACGAAAAAACGTTGTTCTTAAGTATTCAGCACCCTGGTGAGGAAACGGAAGATAAAGCTAATCCTACCAGCACATGGCCGCAAGTTCGTGGAGGCAACACACCGCGTCCATCTGTTGTAGCCATTACTGGTTTCAGATTCTAATTTCTCGTTAGCACGGAATAAAACGATTGATCACCAAAATTTGAGGAGGCGATCTACATGGGTTTCACAAACATCGGAGTACCAGGATTGATCTTGATCTTAATCATTGCGCTTATCATTTTCGGACCTTCTAAGCTGCCAGAAATCGGACGAGCATTCGGAAGCACGCTTCGCGAATTCAAGCACTCAGCAAAAGACCTCATGTCTTCGGATGAAAAAGAAGAAAAGCCGCAGTCAAAATAAAGAAAAGTGGAAGATGCGGGCGCGGTTAAAGTCCGCATCTTTTTTCTTTAAACCTGTTGCGATTTTAAACTCGTGGATTGGAAGCTGAAATTTGTGGATTGAGGGTCGAAACTCGTGGATTGGGAGTCAAAACTTGTGGATTGAAAGCCTAAACTCGTGGATTGAAGGCTCAAACTTCTGGATTGAACTCCAATACACATGAATCTAGAGTCCAAACAAGGCACAACAAATTAAAAATGAACCGCTATTTAAAGAAAGGAGGCTGTGTAGGATGAAAGCTGAAGAGATGTTTTTCGTTGAACACCTTGGTGAGCTTAGAAAGCGCATTATTATCACGCTCGCGGTATTCATAACCGTTCTTTCTGTTTCATTTTTCTACGTTCAGCCGATTTACGACTGGCTGATTCGAGATCTTGATCAGCAGCTTGCTGTTCTTGGACCAAGCGAGATCTTATGGGTGTATTTTATGATATCAGGTGTCATCGCGATCGCGTTCACCATTCCAGTTGCCGCGCATCAGACATGGATGTTCATCAAACCGGCATTGAGTAACAGAGAGCAGAAGGTAACGCTGTCCTATATTCCGGCACTATTCTTCTTATTCGTACTCGGTTTAGCGTTCGGTTATTTTATCGTGTACCCAATGGTTCTTAATTTCCTGCTAGGTCTATCGGAAGGGCATTTCCAAACATTCTTCACCTCAGAAAAATACTTTAAGTTCATGATGAATCTAACGCTTCCGTTCGGCTTTTTGTTTGAGATTCCGTTAGTGGTAATGTTCCTAACATCGCTTGGTATCTTAAATCCACATGTGCTAACGAAAGCTAGAAAAGTCTCGTATTTCGGACTTGTTGTCGTTGCCGTCTTGATCACACCGCCAGATTTAGTATCAGATTTTCTAGTCGTCATCCCACTGCTTGTCCTTTATGAGATCAGCATCATGCTGTCACGCGTGGTCTATAAGAAGAAGCTCGCGAAAGAACAGCTCGCCATGGAAGAAGAAAATAAGGTCGTGCAGATGAAACGTCCTTCATAAGTAATCTGAAAAGGAAGCCAATGTCGGCTTCCTTTCTTTATCAAACAAACTGATTCGAACGGCGGTTTTTGTCCGCTATGTATTTTGCGTACATATTTGCTTTTTCTAAATTTTCGTTTCGGTTATAAAAGTCAAACAGCTTGATCTCATAGTGCTCAGCGGGTAATACATAGCCTAGCTTTTTTAAATGTGGATACAATTCTGTTTCAAGATAATCAAAATAAAGATCGTCTTGTTTTTTTAATCGATAGATATGCATCTGAAAGAAGTGAACAAATGTCGTGCTGCCAGTTTCTTGCGCTGTTTTCAATCCTTTTTGTGCGAGTTGAAGAATGGTTGTCACAGATTCTTTTCCAAGAAGAGTAGCTGCGTTTACGTATCCTTCAAGAGACCCTAAGTAGTTTGAAGTGCTAGGATCTTTTAGGTGCATCGATTCTTTGTAGTGCCGGCACGCATCTTCAAAATATCCATGAAGAATCGAATGATAGCCGAAGTTGTGCAGAAGAAGCGCTTTTTGTTTCTCCAAGCCAAAATTCTCACACATTTCGATGAGTTCTTGATATTTCTCATTTTGAGGTCCACTTGTTGGCTCTTGTTCGATTTGAATTAGCATCAGCATCTCAGTTTCAATCACCCTTACATAGCAGTGCGATTTTTCAAAATAGCTAAGTGCTTTACTAGCGTAATAGTATGACAGAACGCGGGAATTGGTAGAGTGATACGCGACAGCCATATGATAATAATATTCCGGGTTGTTGTAGTAGGTAGGGTCTACCTGTTTCAAGAGATCGATCGCTTCGTAGTAATCATGTTTCATTTGAAGTCCGTAGATTCCTTTAATATGCAGAAGCATACTCTGTTCACGATGTGAGAGTTCAGTCCACTTTTCCATCTCTTGAAGAAGGGTTTCTGTCTTTTTTCTTTGTTCGGTAAGTATGTAATAACGTGTTAACAAAAGGGTGTGGGTGCGATAAAAATCAGGAATCTGCAACAAAGGAATCTGTTCGAGTTGCTTTTTGATGGTTTCTGTTTTGACATCCAGCTTCATGATGATTGCTTCTTCCCATTTTCTTAAGAGAAGTTCCACGTTTTTGTATAAATTCATCTCATTCTGAATATCGATCTGTAATCGATTCGCTAAAAAATGAATCGTTTCATCGGAAACCTCAGTCAGTCCTCGCTCAATCTTACTCACATGTGTACCTGAACAAATTCCGTCTCCGAGCTCTTTTTGTGTCATATTTCTAAGCTCTCGGTAGAATTTTATGATTTTTCCTTCAAGCATGAGATGACCCCCTATCTCTATTAAGAAATTCTCTACTTTTTCTATTCTACTAAAGAAAACCCCAAATCAGTTGAACGATTTTTAAGTCTATTTCCCTATTTCTCACCTCGTTTTCAAACGAAAATCTATTAAGTTCTAAGTTGAAATAGGTATGGAGTCATGTGGGAAACCCCGATAGCGGCAAGGGGTTATTGCTATTACAATTACATTTGAATCTACAAAAAATTCAAAAAATAGAAAGGAGGATACAACTCTTATTGTTTTTCTAGGAAAATTTTAACATCTGAGAGTTTCATATATAAATAATGGCTTGCAAATCATTAATACCAAAGAAAGCAGGGAAACGATGAAAAAGATATCTTTTATTAAAAAGTCTACTGCCCTTACCTTAGCTGCAGGATTGCTATTATCTCCAAACACAACGATGTTCACACAGCAAACAAGTGCTGCACCTTTTAAAGCAGAGAATATCCTCGCCTCTCTAACAGCTAAACAAAGAGAAGCTTTAAAACAGCTCGAACTAACAGATGTTGAAGGTCTTCAAGGCTTTAAGAAAGAAGAACTGCAGAGCGAAAAAGAGATCTCCGTTATCGTTCAATTTCAATCAAAGCCTGGACAAGCTGCAGTGTTAGATGCTCAGTTAAAAGGGAAAAAGATCTCACGTCAACAAGCTGACAGCAAAGTAGATCAAGAGCATGCTCAATTTAAGAAGGATGTTGAGAAACTCATTCCATCTGTTGCACCCATGACAAAAAAATCCACGCACAGAATTACATCCACATACAAAACGGTATATAACGGTGTGGCGATGAAACTGCCTGCCAATCAGGTAGAAGCACTCCTACAATCAGAAGCCGTAAAAGCAGTTTATAAAGATGTAACGTTTAAAGTAGATCCCATCGCGATGGGAGAAGAAAAAGCCCTGAACAGCAACAGTGCTGGAACATCTGTAGAGAGCATTCCTTACTTGAAGATTGATCAGCTACATAACGAGGGCATCACTGGTGAAGGTGTGAAGGTAGGGATCTTAGACACAGGGATCGACTACAACCACCCGGACTTAAAAGAAGTGTATAAAGGCGGATACGATTTTGTCGATAACGACAGCGATCCGATGGAAACGACGTATAAAAACTGGCAAGATTCTAAAAAACCAGAGTTTAACGGCAACGCATATTACACTTCGCATGGGACACATGTTGCTGGTACGATCGCTGGTCAAGGCAAAAACCCGAATGTATCCGTTCAAGGTGTAGCGCCAGATGCTGATATCTATGCGTATCGTGTGTTAGGACCTTACGGGACAGGCTCTTCTGAAGGCATTATCGCGGGGATCGAGAAAGCTGTTAAAGACGGGATGGATGTGATCAACCTTTCGTTAGGTGCCGGTATCAACGATCCGTATTATCCGACGAGTACTGCGATCAACTATGCGGTTCTAAATGATGTAACGGCTGTCGTATCTGCAGGAAATGCGGGTCCGAACGCATACACACTAGGTTCTCCTGGTGCTGCTGCATTAGCGCTTACGATCGGAGCGAGTGACGTACCAATGACGGTCGCTTCTTTTACAGGATCAGTGGGGAGTGAGAGTGGACTTCAACTCACTGGACTCGCTCGTCATTATGCTGATGTATTGAACGAACTGTCAGGTAAGTCGTACGATCTTGTTGATGTGGGTCTAGGTAAGGCTACTGATTACACAGGTAAAGATCTAAATGGAAAGATTGCTCTCATCGCTCGCGGTGAAACGACACTGAACGAAAAAGTGACACTCGCCAAACAAAACGGTGCGGTCGCAGTTCTTCTATATAACAACGTGGACGGAGTTATCGAGGCGAACCTTGGTGAGTCGACAACATTTATTCCATCATTCTCCTTAACAAAAGCAGCGGGTGAAAAGATTAAGTCTCAAATCGCTGCAGGTAAATCCAGTTTTACGTTTGGAAAGTATGATGAACTTCAAACAGAAGGCGATCGCTTAGCCGCTTTCAGTTCGAGAGGTCCAGCGAGACAGACGTACGACATGAAACCAGAAGTTACAGCACCTGGTGTTGCCGTTCTTTCAACGGTTCCGTCATACATGGTGAATCCAGCTACTCAAGAAAACTATGATTACGCATATTCCCGGTATTCCGGAACATCTATGGCTGCTCCGCATACAGCAGGTATCGCAGCGCTCATGCTCGATGCTAATCCTAACTTAGAGCCTGAGGATGTTAAAACCATATTAATGAACACAGCTGATCCACTTAACGGAGACTACTCCGTATTTGAAGTTGGGGCCGGACGTGTTGATCCATATCAAGCTGTGTACAGTGGAACAAGTTTTCAAGTGAACGATGAAACGTTGATTCCTAGTTCTACAAATCTAGTGAAAATTAAAGAACGGACAGGTGGAATCGCGTACGGAAGTCATTATGCAGGTAAAAAGCTGTCACTAAAAAAATCCATTACGGTTGAGAACAATGAAAAAGTGAAGAAGACGTTCAAAGTGGAAGTTGAAGAAACAAAGGGATCGCCAAGCTTGAAGAAGAACGGAATCGAGATCTCAATTCCGGACGAAATCAAGATTGCCGGTGACGATTTTAAAAAGGTGTCAGCAGGTATCAATATTCCTAAGAAAGCAAAAGAGGGCATTTACGAAGGGTACATCACGCTGACGAATCAATCGAAAGTAGCTGAACACTACAGAATTCCATTCAGTGTTCGTATAACGGAGGAGGGCTACAACAAACTAGAGCTTTCATCTCCGGTAATCGCGCCGAACTATTTGAATACAGGTGGATTCTTTGGTTACCGCGCGATTTATACGCCGATGGAATTTAACTTTAAGTCTCCGATGGAAAAGATGGAAGTCGTTCTTCAGGACGGAAAATCAGGGAAAGATCTGGGCGTGATCGGAACCATGAATTTAGAGGGTCGTAACGAAAACCAAAGCTATTTCGTGTTAAACGCTTTTAGTGGTATGTACAACAAATTTACCGGTGATAAAACAAATCCAGTTGATTCGGAGATCTCTTATGCACCAGCCGGTTACTATAAACTGAAGTTTATTTCAACAACAGCCACTGGTAAACAGCTAACCGATTACCGCCATATGTTCATCGATATTGATGAACCAACGTTTGAAAGCTCACTTGACGGCGATTCACCGTTCTTAGAATACAAGCCGGGTCAAGCGACGTATCCATTTGACATCAAAATTAACGATCCTTTAGTAGATGAGATGAAGAAGGTTGGCTTGAACGTAGATCAATCATCAAACTCGATGATCTATTATTGGAACACACCGTTCCCATCATCAGCGATAAAAATGGACAAAGAAGGTAAGTTTGTTGAAGAGATTGCGATGAACGAAAATGTACCTGCATTAAACTTCCGAATGGATGGTTTTGATCTGGCAGGTAACCAGGCTCTGCAGAAGAATTACTATTTTGTAAAAGAGGGCACACCTGTTTCCTATACGAAGAGTAAAAATGCGCCATTGAAAACCGGAGAAATGGTAAAAGCCACACTAGTATTAGATAACTTAAATGATCTGACCAAAGCGGAATGGAATTTTAACAATAGTAGCTTTGGCGCGGTCTCTCTTGTGGATGCTAAATTAACAGACGCTTACAAAGACAAAGCATCTATTGACGTGAAAGATGGTCTCGTAACTGTTGGCTTCAATGATGGTAGCGAAACGCTAGATCACGCCGCACTGGTAGAAGTGACGTTAAAAGTAAGTGATGCCTACTATGCGACACGAGCTGCAGTAGCGCCAATTGTAAAAGTAACGGATAACAACGCTAAAACATCAACAGTCCTGCAAGCTCAGTTAAGTTGGAAAGTGAAACCGCAGTTCTCTACTGCAAACGGCTATGTAACGCCTGAAGGCTTTGAAAACGAGGATGGAACAGTAACAGAAAGACGCGATTGGACGAAGGTAGGAGGCTCTGTACAAATTATCGATGCAGATGGTAACGCACATGCACCATCAACACGCATCGCTGACAACGGTCAGTACAAATACGACAAGCTTCCCCTTCAAAAAGAAGCATTCACAGTGGAAATGAGAGTGCCAGGACATTTCTTTACAAAAGACAATCTGTATATTGGTTTTGAACACAAAGGTGAATTATATGGACAAAGCCGCTTTATTACCGCGCTCGATGTGACCGCTGGAGATGTAAATCAAGATAACGTGATCGATATCCATGATGCTATCGAGATTCAAAATGCTTGGGGAAGCGGAAAACGTGCAGCGGATATTAACTTTGACGGAAAGGTAGATGCAAAAGATATGAAATTCGTACAGAAAAACTATCTCCTGCAAAATCAGCATGTGGACGATACACCATCACCTAGAAAGAAATATAAAGGAAAAACACTAGAAACGATCTTAGTTGAACTAGGTATCCAGCAATAACGGTGATTACATCTGAACAACCTTTAAGGAGAAGCATCTTCCTTAGAGGTTGTTTTTTTAACGAGATCCTCGAGATGGTAGACGCGGGATTTTCGATTGCCGGTGAAGGGGAGGTTTAGCGACTGGAGCAGGTGATATGATTGGCTTGTTGATGTAAGGTTCAAAAATTGTTTACAGGACTTATTGGAAATGGTGTTGGAGATTAGCAGAGCGTAATCTACTAATGCAGCTTCATGTGCCTTGTTATAGTTGTTTTTACAAGACGCACAATACCATGTTCTCCGTTGACGCTGTAAAAATTCTGCCTCGCAACTAGGACAAAACACACCAGTTAGTAAATGATTTGGATTAATATGATACTTTCTGCAAACGTCTGGATTATCTGGCGTATGTATTTTTATCAGGCTTTTACTAATTTTTTTACTATCTTTAGGTAAGATTATTTCTTTTCGATGCTTATTGCTCAACTCTTCAAATTTGGCTACTAAACCAGAACTCTTGATTACTTTCATGCGAGCTTCTTTGTAAGCAGGAGAAAATTCTGTTATTGCCTTTGGATTAGTCATCACTACAAGAGATTCGATTGGTAGGTGGGGGGCTTTGAAGTTATTTATAATGGCCATCAAGTGATAGGATTGTCTTTTTACTTGTTCAACGGGATTGTCAAAAGCTTCTTGTTGATCATTTAATGTACGGATCATTGGATCGTACGCACTTTCAAAATAGAGATGTCCTGCAATGTTCTTACTTTCAATAATAAGTAAGAAGTGCGGTGTAATCATAAGTGTGTCAATTTGAAAGTAGTAGTCTTCATGTGAAATTCTAAGACCATGAAGTAAAATAAGGTTAGTTTGAGGGAGATAACGATAAAAATAGTCCAGTGACTGTTCACCACGGTAACCAGATACATGTTTTCTTAAAGCGCGGTGTATTTCATCATGCTTAGTATCATTTAGTAGGTCTCTTTTTAAAAGTGATTGTAACTTATCAATGATAATTGGCCGTGTTCGATGTTTTTTTATCAAAAGTGACCACCTCTTGCACATTTTCTATATAATGATGGCTTTTGTGGAATAATGCAAAGTACAAAATGAAGAAAAATGAAAATATGCATCATTAATTTCACGGTAATCCTCCATATATGCACGGTAAATGCAATTATATTCACGTATAAAAACAATAATTTCACGGATAAAATTTTTTATCCGAAGTTCGACAAACTACAACACATTCCGACGAATGCACAAACCAAAATACTATCTCTTTCATATGCCCATACTATCCACATCTAGCTCCCACACACAGAATCTCACCAAAACAACTGCTATCAACCACACTTCACCTCATCACCGCGGCACTTAAGTCTCATTTACAAGGACATACTGTGATTGGTATACTTTTTCTCGGTTTAAAGAAATTCCTTATGAAAGTTTGAGGGTTAAAGACAGCAATGATGATGGCTATGCGAAAACGACGCGGGATCTTGCACCCGACCGTCGAACTCATTTTAGAATATGTATATGTTGTGATTGGATCAGGACTTGTGGCACTCGCATTCTCGGTATTCCTGCTGCCAAACCAGATCGCCTCTGGAGGAGTAAGTGGAATATCGACAATTTTATACGGACTCTTTCAATGGAAACCTTCTATTGTACAGTGGAGTTTAAACATTCCGCTCTTCTTTGCGGGATTATTCTTCCTCGGCCGACGATTCGGCGCGAAAACACTTGTTGGAACCGTTGTGCTTCCGTTTTTCGTCTTTATTTTTGAAAGCTGGGGAGCGGCTACAGAGGACCCATTGCTTGGAGCGATTTTCGGTGGACTAGGAATCGGAGCTGGGCTTGGGATCGTGTTCCGTGGGAAAGCCTCTACGGGTGGAGTTGATCTGCTCGCACAGATCGTCCATAAGTATACGGGTGCTTCACTCGGATCAATCATCCTTCTCATAGACGGAACGATCGTTACGTCGTCCGCCTTATTTTTCGGGATCGAACAAGCTCTATATGCACTTATCGCGATGTTTATTACCGCAAAAACGATCGATGTCGTACAGATCGGGCTAGGGACGACGAAGATGGCGCTGATCATTTCAGATAAAGAAGATGAGCTTCGCCAAGGCATACTGACTCACATTTATCGTGGCGTTACGAAAATCAATGCCTTCGGTGGTTATACGCAAGATGAACGGCCTATGTTGATGGTCGTTGTTGCTCAATATGAAGTAACAAAATTGAAACAATACGTAAAAGGTGTCGATCCAGATGCTTTCGTAATCGTAGTTAATGCAAACGAAGTATTAGGAGAAGGTTTTAAACGAGGATAAACAATCAGAAATGCAGCCAGTTGGGACTCATCCCGACTGGTTTTCTTTTGGTCACTAGTACTTTTCGCATAGAAGAGCCCTTTTTACTAGAATTAGCTAATATACTTTGAAAAAACTCTATCAATACCAGGTCAAAAGACCCGAAATCCCACGGCGATGGTCGGTTTTATCACACCTGTGTCGAAAAGTCTCCCTGCAGGTTTTTATGAGATATGAAGGATTTCAGCGAATTGTGTCGTATTTTAAGTACTACGGAATCTCGAAAACATGACCATGGTCCCTTGTCTGAGGGAAGATGAAACACAACTGTAATAAAATTGTCAGTGCAAGATGTTATAATAGTTATTGCGGAAAAAAACTGACATATATCGCGTATTTGTCGAAAGACCTTTATATAGAACTTGTTGATTGATCAGGGAAATATTTTTTGGGGTAGTAAGGAAGTGATTTTGCTTGATAGAAATGGTTGATGTATGGAAAACATACCCGAACGGTGTTATGGCACTTAACGGGATTGACGTCTACATAGAAAAAGGTGAATTTGTTTATGTAGTCGGACCAAGTGGAGCAGGTAAATCCACGTTTATAAAATGTATGTATCGTGAAGAGAAACCCACACAAGGTTCAATTATCATTAATGGAACAAACCTTGCAAAAGTAAAAGAAAGACAGATTCCTAAAGTACGAAGAAAGATCGGAGTTATCTTCCAAGACTTTAAACTGTTGCCACGTTTAACGGTATACGAAAACGTAGCGTTTGCACTTGAAGTTATTGAAGAGTCGCCAAAAGTGATCAGAGAACGTGTTATGGAAGTTCTTGATCTTGTAAAACTAAAAAACAAAGCGCGCATGTTCCCGGACGAGCTATCAGGTGGAGAGCAACAGCGTGTATCAATCGCACGTTCGATCGTAAACCATCCTCCAGTTGTAATCGCGGATGAGCCGACAGGTAACCTTGATCCAGAAACAGCTTGGGAGATCATGGAGATCTTCAAAGAGATCAACGCTCGTGGAACGACAGTTGTTATGGCAACTCACAATAAAGAAATTGTAAATACGATCACAAAGCGCGTAATCGCCATCGAAGGCGGCCGAATTGTACGTGATGAGGCGAAGGGGGATTACGGCTATGAAGATTAGAACATTAAAGCGTCATTTCGTAGAAGCATTCAAGAGCATGGGAAGAAACGGCTGGATGTCCTTTGCTTCCATCTCTGCGGTAACGGTAACATTGCTATTAGTAAGTGTGTTCTTGGCAATTCTCTTGAACATTAACTATATTGCAAGTCAAATAGAAGACGATGTACAGATTAGAGCTTACATCGAACGAACGGAAAAGCCGGAAAGATACGATGCTTACAAACAAGAGCTTGAAAAGCTTGGTAAGGTAAAAACAGTAGAGTATCAATCTAAAGAAGAAGGTCTTGATGAACTGATTGAAAGTCTAGGAGATGAAGGAGAAGCTTTCTCATCTCTTAAGAATGAAAATCCATTGCGAGATGCGTTCATCATCTACACAGAAAAGCCGCAAGATACGGCTGCTGTAGCAAAAGAAGTTGAGAAATTTAAATTTGTAAACAAAGTTGAGTACGGACAAGGGACTGTCGAAAAGCTCTTTAAAGTGACGGATGTTGCCCGCAACGTTGGAATCGTCCTCGTATTAGGACTTGTTTTCACAGCGATGTTCCTCATCTCAAATACTATAAAATTAACGATCGTAACACGAAGACGCGAGATTGAAATTATGAAACTCGTTGGTGCGACGAATGGATTTATCCGCTGGCCGTTCTTCATTGAAGGATTTGCATTAGGTGTAGCGGGTGCTGTTCTTCCGATCATCGTGATTACGGTAGGTTATCAAGCCATATTCGATATTGTTAACCAAAAATTAGGGACAGTATTCATTGAGCTATTGCCTGTAACACCACTTATCCCGCAGCTAGCATTGCTGATGCTGTTGATTGGTGGAGTAATCGGCGTGTGGGGAAGCTTAACATCTGTCCGTAAGTTCTTGAAGATTTAGTAAAGATAGCAGAAATAAAGAGATCCAAGAAAAACGAAACAATTAATTGGGGTTAGGGAGGAAAACGAATGAAAAGGAAAGTGGTTGGTACAGTGCTTTCACTAAGTTTAGCACTGGGCGCCTTTACTATGTATCACTCTGAATCCGTCGTTCACGCGGAATCTTTATCAAGCATCAAGAAAAAACAACAAGAAAATGCAAAGAAAGCGGAGGCTGCAAAATCAAAGCTGGACAAGAACAAAAGCAGCCAGGAAGCGATTGAGGCTGAAGTAGCAAGAATTGATAAGCTGTCTTCTGAAACAGATCTGAAAGTACAAGCCAAACAAACAGAT
This sequence comes from Fictibacillus sp. 7GRE50, assembly GCF_015903875.1. Classification (NCBI taxonomy): domain Bacteria; kingdom Bacillati; phylum Bacillota; class Bacilli; order Caryophanales; family Fictibacillaceae; genus Fictibacillus; species Fictibacillus sp. 7GRE50. Next base: position 724,163 of record NZ_JACZDW010000001.1, on the reverse strand, counting down.
ATCAAAGAAACAAAAGAAGAGATCGACGTTTTAAAAGGCGAGATCGCTGTTGTTCAAAAGCGAATCGATAAGCGCGATGCTCTATTAAAAGAACGTGTTAACTCTATGTACGAATCTGGCGGAGCTGTTTCTTACTTAGAAGTTGTTCTTGGTTCAAAAGATTTTGGTGATTTTCTTGACCGTGTTCTTGCATTGAACATGATCGCAGAACAAGATCGTCAGCTATTAGAAGAACAAAAGAAAGATAAAGAGCTTCTAGAGAAAAAGATGGCAGCTGTTGAGAAAAAACTAGTTAACCTACAAAACGCAATGAAAGAGTTACAAGTATTGCAAAAGCAATTAAAAGCTCAAATGGATGAGAAGACTCGTTTGATGGCTTCTCTTAAAAAAGAAGAAGACTCGTTGCATGCTGAAGCACACAAGATTGAAAACGAAGGTGCACTTCTAAAATCTCAAGAAGAGGCGTTCCGTGCTGAACAAGCTCGTGCAGCTGCACGTGAAAAAGCTGCTCGTGAATCATCGTCTTCAGGTGGATCAGCTCCTTCAATGGGACCTGTTTCAGGTAACGGTATGATCATCAAACCTGCTGCTGGAAGAATTTCTTCTGGATTTGGTAACAGAAGCAGCGGTATGCATGAAGGAATCGACATCGCTCAAGGTGGAACCGTTCCGATCTATGCAGCTGCAGATGGAACAGTTATCCGTTCTGAGTATTCATCATCATATGGAAACGTTGTATACATCTCTCACTCGATCGGTGGGCAGCAATGGACAACGGTTTACGCTCACATGAGCAGCCGCGCTGTATCAGGCGGATCTGTTTCAAAAGGGCAGTTCCTAGGTAACATGGGGAACACTGGACATTCATTTGGTCAGCATTTACACTTTGAACTTCACAAAGGACCTTGGAATGCAGGAAAAACAAATGCTGTAAATCCTGCGGCTTACTGGTAAAATAAACACATAAAGTAAACAAGCTATTCATATAGTGAAGTAGGAGACAGGCTGTTGCCTAAAGACTCTTACAATGGAAGGCATCGCACTTTGCAGGGTGTGATGCCTTTTCCTGCAAAAACGAGGTGAGCAGAATGAACGTAAATAAAAAAATGTTGGCCCTGCTGATTGTTCTTTCCTTGCTTGTTGGTGCCGGTGGCATGTATGGTTCGATGGCACTGTTTGGAAACGATTCGAAGTATGTTCAGAACGGTGAAGTAAACGATCTTCCGAAGACCGCAACGAAAGTCGATAACGACGAAGAGTTTGCGAAGCTTCAGAAGACGTATGAGATCATCTCTTCTCGTTATGTAGAAGATGTTGATCGTGACAAACTCCTTGAAGGTGCCATTCAAGGAATGGTCAAAACGTTAAAAGATCCATATTCGGTTTATATGGATGAAGAAACAGCAAGTCAGTTTTCACAGTCACTCGATTCTTCTTTTGAAGGAATTGGGGCAGAGGTGAGCATGGTAGACGGTAAAGTTACGATCGTCGCACCGTTCAAAGATTCACCTGCTGAAAAAGCAGGACTCAAGCCAAACGATCAGATTATCACGATCGACGGTAAAAGCGTTGAAGGACTCGATCTCTATAAAGCCGTATTAAAAATCCGCGGTGAAAAAGGATCTATCGTAACACTTGGTGTAAAACGAACAGGCGTTAACGATGTAATGCCAGTCAAAGTTACACGTGATGAGATTCCGATCGAGACGGTTTACTCTGATATTGAAGAAGTAAAAGGTAAGAAAATCGGTGTACTTGAAATCACATCTTTCTCAGAAAAAACGGGAGCTGATTTCAAGAAACAGCTAGTAGAGTTAGAAAAAGAAAAGATTGATGGTCTAGTTATTGACGTTCGTGGTAATCCAGGAGGCTATCTAGAAGCGGTTGACAGCATTCTTCGTCAGATCATTCCTGAGAAAAAGCCATTCGTTCAGATCGAAGACCGTAAAGGAAACAAAGAGCGTTATGTTTCTACGTTAAAAGAAAAGAAAGATTATCCGATCATCGGTTTGATCGACAAAGGTAGTGCGTCAGCATCTGAAATTTTAGCTGCTGCTCTAAAAGAAGCAGGAAATTATGACTTAGTTGGTGAGAAGTCGTTCGGTAAAGGGACTGTTCAGCAATCGATCGATCTTGGTGATGGATCGAATATCAAGCTTACATTGTTTAAGTGGCTAACACCGGATGGTAACTGGATTCAAAAAAAAGGGGTAAAGCCTACTTTTGAAGTGAAGCAGCCAGACTACTTCTACACAAACCCAATTACGGTTGAGAAAAAAGCGTTAGAGTTTGATATGAATAATGAGCAGGTGAAGAACGCTCAAGTGATGTTGAACGGTTTAGGGTTCCAGACGGGCAGAGAAGATGGCTATTTTGATGAAAAAACGCAAGCTGCTGTAACCGCGTTTCAGCGTGCGAACGACTTGCCAGCAACAGGGAAAGTAGATACGAAGACAGCTGGTAAGATGGAGTCAAAAGTGATCGATTCAATCCGTGATGATAAGAACGATGTTCAGCGTAAAACGGCGATTGAATTGCTTGCAAAATAAGGGATTATGGCAGGAAAAAACAACTGAAACACGAATACTATCCGTAGAGGAAATTATTCTCTACGGAATTTTTTTGTGTAGTGCTACGATAACTTCAAAGAGGTTGATTTGCGCTCCAGGTTGCTCGCTTTCCGCGGGGCAGGCGGTGAGCCACATTCGTACGTTTCACGTATAAGTGTCTCACCTGTCAAGTTGCAGTGGCTAGCTTTTCGAGGTCAAAAGTTAAATGGCTCAGAAGGCAAAGTGCGCCTTCAAATCCATTCAACTTTTGCTAGTCGGAGCTGAACGAGCCACTTCCACTCTTCGGACTGCCGGCCTGTCCCGCAGGAGTCTCGCACCTTGCGCTCCAATCAACTATTCAGAGAAGTCTTAACAAAAAACAAAAAACAAATAAAACCCTGAATAGTTTCTATGGTGAGTATCAAATTAAACAGAAAATCAAATGATTTAAAAGATAAAATCCTTTGTCATTTTTAAAGGGGTAGACAAGATGCAGTCATTGAATGTTGGAGATGTTATATATCAGCTAGCTTTGTTTCTGGTGCTAATCGCTATTATCGTTGGAGTTGGTTTATTAGTGAAGAGAGCTGTGAGTACGGATAGAAGATTGAAACGTATTGAAGAAAAAGTGGATGAATTAAAAGATGAGAAAGGAAGAGACCGCACATGACAGACACCTTTGTGAAAGAATTACTTCAGGGCATGCTGCTTCTTTTTTTACACCCGCTTTTTTATGGTTTTATTCTGGTTGCTTTTTTAATTGGATTAAAACGTGTAAAACGAGAGAGAAAAGAATTTAAAGTGCGCGTGCATCCCGTCATTGATAATTTAATATTTTCATTGTTGCCAGGCATTCTGATTGGACTGATCGGATCAGTAATCTTTGTGGTTGCTGGTGTCACATTGCCGCTTGGGATGATTGCTTTGATCGGTGTCGTGTATGTGGCTTTAGGCTTAACGTTTAAAACAAGGTTTATGAATCCTGCATACGCTGTGAGTTTAGCGGCAGTTGTTGGTTTGTTGCTTCCAAAATTTCAACTCGGAATTTCTTTTCTAGATCGTTGGATTGTAGATGTTCAAAAAACGCCACTTGATTCATTAGCAGTCGTTATTGGTGTTCTTTTGATTCAAGAAGGGATACTGGTCATCTGGAAAGGTGCAGATCGCACTTCTCCTCGGCTGTTCAAAGGAAAACGAGGACATTATATCGGTGCACATGAAGCTACGAGATTTTGGATTGTTCCTCAGTTTTTAGTTTTACCTGTAGGCTCAATTCCTGTTTTAGATTGGTGGCCTTTGTTTCCGATGGGTGCGGTAGGATTCTCATTCTTCCTCGTACCGTTTGCCATCGGATATCGCCAGCTAGTTACACATACACTGCCGGAAGAAGCGATTAAACATCTAGGCAGACAAGTTTTGATTTTAGGATTTATCGTAACAGGCATTGCAGCAGTAGGTCATTTTTATAATTTGCCGCTCCTAATTGCTATAGCAATCGCAGCAGGTCTTGCAGGACGAGAACTCATTACACTCGTAACGAGCCAACGTGATGATACGAGACCATCACACTTTGTACCAAGAGATCAGGGAGTTATGATTCTTTCAGTCGTACCAGGGACACCCGCTGCAAAGATGGGATTAAAGATTGGCGAAGTCATTGTAAAAGTAAATGGAGTCACACTTTCACACGAATCAAGTTTGTACCGAGCCCTTCAAATCAACGCTGCATACTGCAAGCTAGAAGTTCTTAATTTAAATGGCGAGATTCGATTCGTTCAAGGGTCACTCTATCAAAACGAACACCACCAACTAGGTGTACTCCTTGTTCATGATGTAGTGGATCGGAATGCTGCTGTTGGGGATTGATGTAATTTTTCATAATTAACCGGAATCTGTTCAAAATTCGCCGGAATGATTATTTATAATTTATCGGAATCGCATAATTTTTATTTAAAAGGCTCATTTAACGTGAGTCTTTTTTTATTTCTGTTATTCAGCAAACGGGCCAGATTGTGGAATAAAACATTGTGATGGAAAATACTTAAACTAAAGTTGCAGTTTGGCTGAAGAAGAAAAAAGCTACTAGTTTTTATACAAACATTTCCATAAAATAGATGCCAATGATTGGTTTTGATGTAATAATTAGAGATATAAATATTACAATAGAGTGGTATTCATGGAAAAAATCATGGAGAATTACGCAAAGCATAGTTATGAAAAGCTTAGAATACTTCAACCACACGTAAAAACAAAAGGATTATATGTAGAGAAAGGATATTACTTTATTTTATGTGAAAATAAGGACGTTAAAGGACTTGGAAAAACTAATCAAACTGTTTCGGAAATGTTTGATGGGGAAATTAGAACCTTAGGTTGTCCTGTTAAACTGGTTGACGAGATACCAGCAGATGCTGTTTTAATAAATCATCGTACTGATGATGAAGTTATTGCATTAGCAGGAAATCCATTAACCGTATTTGAGCTTAACAAACAACTAGCATTATTAATCCCAAACAATTTCCCAAAAATTTGGATAGAATATAATAATGAAACAGGTAACACTGATGTCTTTCTAGAAAGAATGCCCTCTCCTCAAGAAGAGGAAGTTTTAAAAGATAAAATTAATTTCATAACCGCAGTCATTTCTCCAATCAAGTTTAACTTAGATGCTGAAGTTGAGAAGCGATTCCCTTCTAAATTACATGACCCTTTGTCAATAACCGTAAGTAATCATGCTTCAAATTCATTTTCTAAAACTTTACTAGATAAATGGGAAGAAGATGAACAGCTGTGGTCAGACAACAAACATACCCTTTTTAAAGATATTAGATCTAATGAAGTAAAGGAGAATTCAAAAAATTCTACATGTTTAATTAATGGACAATTTGCGGAAGCACATAATATTCGAAATTACCTTACCCTATTTGATGAATTACAAATTGTAATACCAATCGAATCCTCCTGGGAAGAATTTATAAAATCACTCGATGTTACTGAAACTGATTTACTAAAGTTGCTTGAACTCAACAAGGTTAAATTAATTTTTCCACATTCAATACAAAGATATAAGAAAAGTTTGTTAGAGTATGCTGTTTCTATTAACCCAGCTAATTTAATACTTTCTAGGGAATTAGCACATAAAACAGTTTTAGACTTAAAGCAGAGAAATCCATTAGTGTTTCTTCCAACTAGTATTGATGAAAAACAAGAAATTCTGTCAGCTATGTATTATTTAGCTACTGAATTGGCTAATCCACTTGAACAGAAGTGGATGCAGCAATTAACAGATGAATTATCTAACACTTGGTGTTCTATGTACGAATTGCTCGGAATTAGAGGGGCTATGGGTACGTTTAATGTAGGCTTGGGTCCGATAATTAATTCTACCCTTAAAAGTTTTACAGGAAAGGATTATTTTATTGAAATTATGCAGGCATCTAATTCAATTGAATGGGCTGCAGCGAATAATGCCGTCCTTTGTCCCGTTGGACCCTTAGCTCGAAATGAAGAACAATTAGCATATCTTTACTCTGGAGTTCGAAGAGGATGGAATTTAGAGATTGAAACTTCTCCCAATATTGCTACTGATGCAATTTTAACAATCGCCCAATACGTTCCGGTAGTTGAATTAGCTCAAACATTCACCAGCACTGAAATTCAAAGGTTTCGCCAATTAATTGTAGATGTCACCCACAATAAAAGTAGTGAAGAAATTAATGCTGTTATCCAAGATTTTAATGAGAATGTTAAAAAGTTTGAGAAGAACAGGAATAGGATAGATACATGGGATGTAAAGGGAGTAACCTTAGATACAAGTCTTGAGGTGGCAAATTCTGCAATTCCTTTTGCAGGCTTCGTCACTAAACAAATAGGAAGAATACTACAACACAAAGGTGCAAACCATAAAAAAATTGGTGAAATAGTTGATCGAGTTCATTCAAAAGTATATAGCACTTCACCAAACGTTATATTAGTTAGCAGAATGCGAGATAAGGTTAAGGATTTATTATAAGATTACATTATTAAAGAACATCACATGAAAGAAGAGTGTTTTTTCGTTTCTTTTTTATTAAGTTAATGGGGTTCTTTTTTCAATAAGACATTTCGATAATCTTCTACAATCGGGTGCGTTTCTGCTATAAGGAGAAGCGCACTTTTTTATTGAAATAAGGAACATAATTTATAGTTATACTTTTTTCGAAAAAGCGAACCTTTTACTAATTGAATGTGTATTTAGGTTGGTTGATAAAGGGAGGTGGTTTAACTGGAGATTCAAAAAGAATACTTTGCAGATTTGTTTAAAGAGTATTCTCCTTTTGTTTTTCGAACTGCATATTTTCTTACAAGATCTACTTCGGTAGCAGATGATATTACACAAGAAACATTTATCAAAATCATGAAAAGTATTCATAAATATGACTCATCTAAACCGATTGAGCCTTGGATATATAAGATAACCATTAATACAACAAGAAATATATTGAGGAAACAAAAATGGTTACGTTTTGTTGGTGTAATCCCTGAAGCTGCCCAGGAAAATATGGTGGAAAAATCAATTTTGCAAACGGAAAAAGAAAAAGAGTTAATGCAAGAGATCAATAAATTATCACAAAAATTAAAAGAAGTTATCATTTTACATTTTTACTTAGGGCTAAAACTTAAAGAAGTCGCAGATGTATTGGATATCCCGGTTGGTACATGTAAATCAAGATTGAATGCTGGATTGGTAAAATTGCGAAATCATATACCAGAGCATGAACATATAAAAATGATGGAGGGAGGAATATAGGTGGAAGATCAATTTCGACGCTATAAAATAGAGGAAGTTTTGGATAAGGAGTTAAGGAACCACCTTCCCTCTGTCACCTTGGAACAGATAATGAATACCAATGATAATCGGAAAAAACAGTTTAACAAGAGGCTTATTCCTGTAATGATTAGTTGTGTAATCGTTTTTGCTTCTATGATTTCTCCGTCAGCACGAGCAGTTATTGAGGGATGGTTACAATTCTCTAAAGTTGAGGAAGGTAAAACACATATTGGGTGGTCTTGGGATAATACTGCAGGAAATGAACAAAAAAACTATCAATCATTGAAAGAATTAGAAAGTGAATTTAATACTCTTATTCCCTTTCCTCAAGTTCTTTCAAATCTTGAGGTTAATGAAGCGCATAAACAATATCAATATAGTGCGAATATCAAAAATAACGAATTAATAGCTTTTCATTATCGACTTAAAATAAAAGGTAGAAGTTATAATCTAATGGCAACAAGAGCAGCAAAAAGACCCGAGTTTTCTGCTGGTACCGCTAAGAATTCTGTAATTGATAAAGAAATAAAAATTAACGGAATTCCAGGTAGAATGTTAGCAATTCATGACATGAATATCTTTCATATTTACTTAGAAAAAGACCATTGGAAATTAGTATTAACAGCTTCATCTGGTGGATTAGATACAAAATCAGGTAGAAAGGTTACGGAAAGCGAGATAATTAAACTTGCTGAGTCAATAACATGGTAAAACAAAGGTGGGGTAAATATGAAAAAAGTAATTTTAATTAGTTTAACTGTAGCTGTAGTAATTGGGGGGATCTTCATAGGAAACCTCTTTAATGAATATACTACCTTCTCTGGTAAACCCTCATTTAAATTAGCAGAACAACAATCTCTGAATTCAAATGTTGCATTTTCCGATGGATCTTTGTCAGTAAAAGCTGATAAAGATAGGTATGATAAATTCGATATCGGTTATTTTCAAATTACTAATACATCGAGTAAGAAGCTTGAGTTTACAGAAGAATGGACAGTTCAATATTTAAAAGAAAATGGAAAGTGGTATGATATCATTCATCACGGCTTAGGATTCACAACAAACACGAGTACATTGTCAAAAGAAAAAATTACAGACATGATTGCTATGGGAAATTACAAAGTTGGGAAGTTCCGTTTTACGAAAAAATTAACTGATCAGGAAGGTAACATATATTATATAGGTGTTCCATTTCAACTTAAGTGGTTTTGGCAATAGGTTATATAGAGTTCTTCCACAATCAGGTGCATTTCTTTAAAAAGAAATGCCTTTTATTATGTTAAAAATGATAAATTTAAATGATACGGAAATACAGTTACTTGTGACTATGTATTTAATTATTTTTACAGGAATGGGAATTGGAGGCGGAGATGAGGGAAACAGATGAGGTATTTATAATTTTGCTTCCGATTATTTTAGTTCTAATATTTATTACAGGAATATGCCTATTAGGGTATGGAATTAACCTTATTTTCAAAAAGGTTAATGAAGAAGAAGGACTAAATAAAAAAATAGAAGCTTTTGTTGCAAATATTTTTGGATTACATTTAGATCCATTTAGTAGAATATCAGTAGCAATTCTATTAGGTGGCTTACTAAGCTTATCTTCGTTCTTTTTTATTTTAAATATGTTTGGATATATTGAGATGGAATAAGGCAATGAATCAATAGCTTTTTAAATAGGAACTTTATGAATGAAGTGGTGTTACTCCATATTCAGCAATCGGTTGCATTTCTTCAAGAAGGAGAAGTGCACTTTGTATTGAATTTAAGGGCATAAATGGTATTGCTAACCTTATTGATGAGCAGTGTTTTGGGGGGGATCAAACATTAATAATTGGATTAAACTTAGTAAATCAGAAGAAAAAGCAGTATGGCGAAAGGTTTATAAAGATTATAAATTCAAACCTAGTATTACTAAATTTCCATCGTTTAAACTACCAAGCCCATTCATTACATACAATATTTCAGTTTATAGTAATTGGTCAGGAGATTTTAAAGAATTTAATGAGATTTATAAAGACCTTGAAGAGAAATCAATGTTTGCAATTAAAGAATTAATGAATAATGGTGAATATTTTTATGCATTAGATTGGCAACACCATTCATACTGGGTCAATCCCTTTTTAGAGTTTCCAAAAGACGAAGAATTTGATGAGTGGACAATACCTATTTTTCCTGATGGGGATTATTACTTCTTTATACAAAAGGAATTCAACTGGGGATTGTTAGGTCATCCCTGGGAACAGACCATAACTATATTTGGTGAGGAACTTATCCAATCGTTTAAAAAACATAATCCTAGAATGTTTGATACTATTTTACGGATAGGTTAGTCTTACCATCTGAGCTAGCTAGTCAAGGGTAGCATTCCTAATGATTTATTCCACAATCGGGTGCATTCCTGAAATAATTAATAAATCTATCAGATGAAAATGTAAAAAACAGTATATATTAACTTTCCATCTATAAGACCACCAATTACGTTATAGCTACGCTACTAATATGATCAATAATGGAGCACCTCTTTTATTGATACAGAGTTTATTAGGGCATGAGAAATAAAAAGGGGCTGATTTCTGCGCATCGATACCAATGTATCAGCTCCTATAAAATTAAATCATGCTCCCATAATCCTAGCTTTCCCTTAGCGGGAATAAACTCATCCAACATCTGCATGTCTTTAACTACCCAAGCATAACCTCCCACTATAAAGTCACCCATAAAATAGTCATTCCCTGATACGATTCGACCATCCTCCAGAATGGCCCATGTCTCATTGTTTTCATTTACCTTCAAACAATCTACAAGTTTGCATACAGCAATGATATGGCCAGTTGGAAGATTCTCTGGTGTGTATCCATGCTTACCAAGCAAAGACTTTATGGCTATATGATTAGCGACGTCTTTATCAATTTTTTTACTTGTGTGAATGGCAAGTGGCCCCCGATAATTCGTTCTCCATGACCTTGTTTCATATGTTGCCTCTCTAAGGATAAAAAGGCTTGCCCATGGCTGGATCATTGATAAAACCTTCATTTCTGACACTCTCCAACCTGTAGAAGTTTATTTTGATAATAGAGTGTCCCTGCAAAGGAATATTATGAGCAAAAGGCAGAATATCAGTTCACGGAGATCCATTTTATGAGGTATGAGTCATGACCAGTGATCATTATTATCATGTATTAATAAGGGAACTATTTTTGTAGGGTTTTACAAACACACTGGATGTGATTAGGCATGAACTTACACATGGAGTGACTTAGTTCACGAGCAGGCTAGAATATGAAAAGCAGCCTGGGGCTACGTGATCAGCACTCTTATGTCTGTACGAAAAATGGAAGAGCAACCTAATAAGTAGCTGTTCTTTTTGCAGTTAGCTCCTTCATTATTCAATAATCACCGAAACTCTGAGTACGTATTTGCATACTCAGGAAGTGTTTAATGGAGAAGGGGTCCTTGTTGCTATTCGTGGATTAAATAAAGACCCATTTTCAAACGAACACTCTATTGGTAGGGTGAGAAGGTTTTATGTTAGTAAAAAGTATAGGAGAAACGGTATAGGAAAGCTTTTGATAAAAAAAATAATTGACGAAGCAAAAAGAGATTATAAAATTTTGGTGCTTCATACAGATACGGAACAGGCTGGTAAATTTTATACTTCTTTAGGATTTTCAAATGAAAGCCTTTATCCAAATTCAAGTCACTTTATAGAACTTAAAAGCTAACGTGTTATTAAGCGTACTTTGTACGAACTAAAGAAGCAGACCCAACTGGATCTGCTTCGTTTTATGAAGGATTTGTTGACCATAATCCAGCTGTTTTGACAAATACTCTTGGATTAAATTTCAAACTAGCCACGACTAATTCTGCAAGGTCTTCTGGGTGCATCACGTTTTCTTCATTGCCTTTAACAAGATTTGTATCAATGGCTAAATCTGTAACGACCGTACTTGGTGTTAAAGCAGTAACACGGACATTATGTTTTCTTACTTCTAGCATAAGTGATTCTGTTAGCCCTAAAACAGCGAATTTAGAAGCACTGTAAGCACTTGTAACAGGAGCACCTTTTTGGCCAGCAGAAGAAGAGATATTAATGATATCTCCTGATTTTCTTTCGATCATACCTGGTAATACTGCTCGTGTTACATTATACACACCCATTAAATTGACTTGGATGATTTTTTCCCATTCTTCTGGTGTTAGATCAAGGAACCCACCAAATTTAGCAACACCAGCATTGTTGATTAGGATATCAATTTGGCCTAAGTCTGATTTGATATGTTCAATAGCATGGGTAACGGATTCAAGGTCCGTTACATCTGCTGTTGCAGCAGAAACCTTTATATCAAATTGCGCTAGTTCAGCAGTTACCTTTTCTAGATTAGACATATTTAAGCCGATTAGGCCTAAATGAACGCCTTCTTTTGCCAAGGCGATAGCAGTAGCACGCCCAATGCCTCTTCCTGCGCCAGTAACTATTGCATTTTTTCCATTTAAAGAAATCATTCTATCACTCCTAGAATTATTACTAATTGAAGTAGAACATACTAACAGAAAGACCACAATCTTGCATGGAAACAGTTTGTGGTCTTCCTATTTAGAACTCATGGAATAATTGTTTATTCTAAGTTGGCGTGTTTACCGTACATTTTATTGGTATCCAGACCTTTTTTCTCCATAAACCGAAGAATCACAGCGTCGTAAAATAGTAAAAGTGTTTGCTCAAATAATGAGCCCATTGGTTGAATCGTCTTAAAATCACTCTCCGACTGATCTTTAGGTGAGCCAGGCAACTTAATTGTGATATCCGCTAATTGTCCGATAGTGGACTCAGGGAAAATGGTTACAGCTGCAATTGTCCCACCGATGCTTTTTGCCTTCTCAGCCATGGAAACTAAACCTTTCGTTTCTCCTGAACCTGATCCAATGATTAAGATGTCATCTTTTTCAAAGTTAGGGGTTACTGTTTCGCCAATCACGTAGACATCTATCCCCATGTGCATCATTCGCATGGTGAATGATTTGGCCATAAATCCAGATCTACCTGCGCCTGCAACAAAGATTTTTTTTGATTCAAGAATCCCATTAACTAATTTTTCAGCTTCATCATTCGAAATTAAATCTACGGAGCGATTTAACTCTTTTATGATTTCAGCTAGGTATTGAGTTGTATTCATGAACTGAATTACCCTTGATTAATCATTTGTTGCATTTTAGCAGCAACAGCTTTTTTATCAGCTTGTCCAGTAATCCCGCCACCTACAATGACAAGGTCTGGTTGTACTTTGATGACTTCTGGAAGTGTGTCTAACTTAATACCACCTGCGATTGCAGTTTTAGCATTTTTTACAACACTTTTGATTGTTTGTAAATCTTCAAAAGAGTTCTTTCCAACTGCTTGAAGATCGTAGCCAGTATGAACACAAATATAATCAACGCCAAGTTCATCTAGTTCTTTTGCACGGGCTGTAATATCCTTAACAGCGATCATATCAGCAAGGATTTGTTTCCCTTGTTTTTTAGCTTCTTCTACTGCACCTTTAATTGACTCGTCTTCTGCAGTTCCAAGAATCGTAATGATGTCAGCACCTGCAGCAGATGCTTGACTGACTTCATATCCAGCTGCATCCATAATTTTCAAATCAGCTAATACGGTTAAGTTAGGAAATGCAGCTTTTACTTCTTTTACTGCTTTAAGACCTTCATTGATCACCACAGGTGTACCAATTTCTACAACATCAATATGATCTTCTACCTCTTTCACTAATTCAATTGCTCCCGGAATATCGACAAGATCTAATGCTAATTGTAATTTCATTTATATTTTCTCTCCTTATAGATAATTTTATTTTGTTGCGCTGAGTGGCTGGGTGTAAATGTTAATATTCATTTACTTACTAGCATGCTGTTTAGTATACTCAGTATGTAAATAAATTTAAAGTACGCACTTTTTCCGCATATAGTTACAAAAAGTATACTATTGGATGAAATAAAGGAGAATGAATGTAGATGCCTAATTTAGGAGATAAGGACTTTAACTGTGAAAAAGAATTAACTCTTGCAGTAATAGGTGGTAAATGGAAAATGTTGATTTTGTGGCACCTAGGCAAGGAAGGAACGAAAAGATTTGGAGAATTAAAGGCCATTATGCCAGGAATTACTCAGAGGATGCTTGTAAACCAATTGCGAGAACTGGAAGATCATTTAATCGTACATCGAGAAGTTTATCCTGTAGTTCCACCAAAAGTGGAATACTCCCTTACTGAGAATGGAAAAAGACTTTTACCAATCTTAGACGCTATGTATGAATGGGGTAAAGATTATATTGAGAATGTATTGGAAAAGGAAACTGATGATCCATCAGCAGTTAAATAGAAATAAACTTTTCAGAATAGTAACTTACCACGGGTTAGTCATTTTAACCGTGGTTTTTTTATTACTGTTTTATATACAGAGTAGAGATAACAACTTTCTAATAAAAATAGTATCAAAAAGCTTGAACAATGATTTTTATATGATTGAAGATCAAGGCTGTTTTACTAATGGAGTAAATTATATGAAACTGAACATAATACCAAAGGTGTAGAACTATTATCCTTATTGGGAGATTGATGTTGATGTTTTGGAAAAGGAAGAATATTTGGATAGGAAGCCAAAATGAAAATAGAACAAAAAAGATGACAACTAATATTCCTATCGCAATAGATGTTCTCCGCGAACGTATAGACAACATGGAAGACGCTGAAGTAATCGAATATCAAACCCAAAACAATAAGATATTTGTATTGATATTTATAGGAACATTGATTGATAAAGCAAGGTTAAATGAAGCTGTTATTGAACCTTTACGTCTCTGCAAGTATGAAAATATTTCAACTTGCATTTCTGTCTCTAAAATTACTGAAATTACAACGTTGGAAGAGGCGGAAAAGAAATTGATGCTGGGAGCCATCCTTCTTTTTGACACCATTGAAAATCAATGGTGTTCCGTTGATCTTAAAGATCCAACGGGACGTGCGATAGAAACCTCTGAAACAGAAACAATCCTTTATGGCGCTAAAGACAGTTTCAGTGAAAACTTAGAACAAAATATTACATTGATTCGTAGAAGGCTACCTCTAACAGCATTAAAATCAGAGAAATTCACGGTAGGATCACTAACTGAAACAAAGGTTGTTTTAATGTATATTGAGGGTTTAACGAATCCTGATTTCATATCAATTGCTAGGGAAAAAATCAAGAGTATTGACTATGATCAGATTCTTGACTCCTCCCAATTAGCAGCCTTTATGGAAGATCACAAACATAGTGTATTTCCACAATTTCAACATACTGACCGTCCCGATGTATGTGCATACTCACTAGGCGTGGGTAAAGTTACCATTCTAGTGGATAATACACCTTTTGCCCTGAATGCTCCAATCAACTTTTTCCATTTATTCCAATCACCCGAGGATTATATTAATCGCTGGATCGTTGCAAGCTTCTTGCGGATCATAAGATATTTAAGTTTCATGCTCTCCTTGCTGATGATTCCACTATATGTTGCTTTAACGACACATCATTATCAGATGATTCCCTTGCAAATTCTATTCGTCCTTGTAGAAACGAGAAGTCAATTGCCACTAACTCCATTTTGGGAATCGCTGATTATGTTGATAACACTTGAGGTCATTAAAGAAGCAAGTCTAAGAATGCCCACGAAATCTGGCCAAACGTTAGGTGTAATCGGTGGTATTGTCGTTGGACAAGCTGCTGTAGAAGCAGGATTCGCTAGTCAAGTGCTAATTGTTTTGGTTGGTATTTCTGCTATTGCTTCGTTTCTTGTGCCGAATTACTTGATGACTAAAGCGACTACATTAATACAGTTTACGCTATTGATCCTTGCTTCTTTTCTTGGAGTAATGGGCATCTTTATGGGCATCATTTTACTTTTAGTCAATTTGAATGCACTTACTTCTTTGAAACAACCATATTTTACCCCTGTTGCCCCTTTTTATGGGAAAGATTGGCTTGATCTATTTATCCGTGGTCCATTGCATTGGATGAAAACAAGGCCAGAGGCTCTTCATCCTCTACAGAAATGGCGATATAGCCGAAGGAGATGATCCCTTGACTGAATTTTCATTGTTCGAGAAAACCTCTTCGTATCAGGGGATTTATATGACTTTAATGGTCAATAGGATACAAATGTTATATTTTGCAATCATTATGCCCGTTTTTCTTATACATCCCTATATGATTTGGATGATTATCATTGTAGGGTTATTATCACAAATCAGTATATTCATGTTATCGAAATGGTTTAATTCCATGTATGCATCTAAAGGCTACGAAGGTTTTGTAGAACTTTTTGGTGAACGCATGGTACGGTTACTAGCTTTCATCGGAATCGGTTTCATATTATTAAAAGTGATTGTAATTATACTCGGATATATAGAAGTAGCACAACATTTCATCTTTCCTTCAGTTAATACGAACTGGATGCTTCTGTTCATTTTACTAATTTGCTGGTATGTTGCTTCACTAGGGATGACCAATACCATTCGTTTTATCGTCATTGCCTTTTTATGTACAGCTTGGATGCTATTGTTATTATTAAAACTGCCTTTTCATCCCTCTGCCACTATACATGATTTATTTCCGTTAATACCATATGAATGGACGAGAAAATCATGGGAAAGTGTACTATTCATCTGGTCAGCCTTTTCTGGCCCGGAATATTTGATTTTACTTGCGCCTTGGTTCAATAAGAGAGAAAAAATCCTAAAATACATGACAATCGGAAATGCATTTACCATTTTTGAATATCTGATTATATTTATTGCATCTTTGTTTTTTTTCGGATCACATTATCTTGGAGAAAACAAATTACCGATGATGGAAATGATACGTTACTTGCAGTCACCAGTGTTTGAGCGAATCGATATAATTTTAATCTCTGTATATTTATTTCACTTTGTATTCGCCATAACAATCTTCCTGTTATTTTTTTATGGTGCAACTCGTATTACTTTGAAGAAAACGAAAGATCAAACGACTCGATTAGGGTTTGCACTATGTTGTGCTATATTTTTCATTTGTATAATGATGAGTAATGAATTGTTGTGGAAAAAGGCAACTAATCAAAATATTTTGTTAGAGCTAGAGATATGGGCAGGAGCACTCACATACTTATTCGTACCCTTACTTCTTTTCATCTCTTTAAAGCGAAAGGGCCGTTCCTAGTATGAAACATAAACATACCAAAACACTTTTCTTCATTTTTGTTAATATAATTGCTTTATCTGGTTGTTCGCCTATTGCAGAAAAAAATCTGATTGAAGAAATTGCTCCTGTGACTTTTTGGTCGATTCAAAAAGGGGAGGATGAGAACTACCGAATGAGCACTTTGATACCTCCCCTTGTAAAAGAACACAAACGCCTTTTGACTGTTCAAGTCGACTTGTTAAAAGAAGGTATGAAGGGTTTCAACTTAAAGTATTATAGAGAATTGAAAGTTGGTCAACTCCGGATGCTGTTGATTAGTGAAGAAATTGCAAAAGAAGGGATCAGTCCATTGATTGATACGATTTTGACAGATCCTGATATTTCTAAACGTTTGTATCTAGCCGTTGTCAGAGGGAATTTCGATGAGTACATTAATAATCAACTGAAAATGCAAGAAGACCTAGATTATTATCTCTATCGGATGTTCAAGCATTACGATAATCAGGGGAAGTTGACAATTATAAATTTGCATCAATTCATGAAGACACTTCATTCACCAGCGCATTCTCCCGTAGTGCCTGTATTTGAAGCAAGTGATGAAAATTTCCAATACCTAGGTACTGGCATATTTAAAAATGACAAATTGATCGAAACCACGAACAACATGGAAGAGCAAATATACCAGCTTATCGGCAACGATCACTTTTTAAAGTATTTTGCGATTCGTGATTTATCCATTGTTCTTGGCCATGTGAAAGCCAATAGCCAATTGAATATAGATAAATCATATTCTGAACTGAATCTCAACGTCCAATTAAACGGACGACTTGACGAAATTGCACGGAAACATAACATACTTACCAGTGATGAGCTTTCAAGATTCGAATCAGAAATTGAATCGTATTTGGAAAAACAAACTACCAAGTTTTTAAAAAAGCTTCAGGAGAATAAGGTTGACCCCTTACAATTAAGAAATTATACCTTGAGACCTTTCTCAAAACCTCTTAATGGGAGAGAATGGTTAAACAGATGGGAGCTAATGAAGTTGAAGGTCGATTATGATCTTAAAATCCAACCGCTTACAGATATCAAAAACTAATCAATCCATCAAGAAAGCTCTATTTTTACTTTGTCTGCGGGAAGTCCAGAATAAAAGAACAGGTAAAGACTCCCGAAAAATCTGGACCCCACTCATAATCGATTAAAAGTATGAACAAGTTTTTATGGCATTTCTTCAAGGAGGAGAAATGCATTTTTTTATGGAAGTTTGGTAAAAGAGGTACTAACTATATTTTTTTGTTTATTAGGGAAAACTGACCTCTCAGTATAAAGTTAACTAAATCATTCTGAAGAAAGGAAGAATATATGAATCATAATAAGTTATTAAAAAATTTTGGTAGGCAAGCAAAAATAAGAGAAAAAGAATTCCAAAAAAGATGGCGGGTAGAAAACTACTGGCTTGATATTTTCCATGTGGGTTGGGAGAAAAAGTAATTGGATTGGAATTTACATGGAACTTATTCAACACACAGCAGACGTTCAGCTTTTAAATACGATTTTAGGAGAATAAGGATTATGAAAAAACAAATCGGATTCTCCTTCTAAAGGGAACCCGTTAGAATAAAGGGCACCTGTTTTCCTTTTTTCCTCTATACTGATCTATTCTAAAGGAGTTTTTATGGAAGTAAGATCTGTGCTAACTGACCACACATGGCGAATACTGGGATCGGGACTTTTTTGTAGTGTTTGTAATTTATTTTGAAAAGCAACATACTAAACTCAAAACATTTTTCAATAAGAATGCAGGTGTCGGAATGGATATTAAACAATTACAATATTTCATTGAGGTTGCAAAATATAACAGTTTTACCCGTGCAGCTAAAGAATTGTTCATCACTCAGCCAACCATAAGTAAAATGATCAAAAATTTAGAAGATGAACTAGGATTGGTTCTATTTGACCGTTCCAGCAGAAAGAAGCTCATATTAACCGATGCTGGTAGAGTCATCTATGAACAGGCTAAACTCGTAGATAAAGCTTTTAACAATTTAGAATCAGAAATGGATAATTTGCTGGGACTTCAAAAAGGACATGTTCGAATTGGATTACCTCCTATTTTTAATTCTCGTCTCTTTCCGAAACTGGTGGGAAGTTTTCATGAGAAGTATCCAGCCATTACATTCGAATTGATGGAGGATGGATCGAAGAAAATCGAAGAAGAAGTAGCTAATCATCTCTTGGATATCGGAGTAGTTGTACTCCCCACAAACAACGATATCTTTCAGTACTTTTCGTTTATGAAGGAAGATCTGAAGCTCATTATTCACCCTGATCATCCACTTGCTCAATGTGAAGTAGTTGATCTATCGGATCTCAGCAGTGAATCTTTTATACTGTTCAATAAGGATTTTGTTCTGCATGACCGGATCATCTCTTCTTGTAATCATGCTGGATTTCATCCTCATGTGATCTCCGAAAGCTCACAATGGTCTTTTATAGAAGAGATGGTCGCTTGTAAACTGGGTGTTTCTTTATTACCTGAAAGTATTTGCAAGCACCTTACCACAAAAGTAAAAACAATGAATGTGGTGAATCCCTCAATAAATTGGGAACTCGCTCTTATTTGGAGAAAGGATCAATATTTATCTTTTGCCGCAAAAGAGTGGCTGCGTTATGCCAAAGAACAACTTTAAAAAATAATGCAAGAGACGGTTCCACACGAATTGTCTTTTTTTATGCCAATCGGGCATAGATGTAAGCATTTACATAGAGACTGTCTATGTTGTAAATGAAAAATAACCATTTTACTTCATGTTATTTCAAGCGTACACTTGCCTTGTAAATGGAAATTCACATTCTGGAAGGAATGATTCATATGAACAAGAAGAGAGCGCGAGAAAGCAGAATTATTAATACTGATCAGGTTATGTCCCTGGATCTAAATAATTATAATACTTTATTCGGCGGTGTTTTGATGAGAAAGCTGGATAATAATGCAACTTTATCTGCACGCAGACATTCCAGAGTAAAAGAATGTGTAACAGCTTCAACCGATTCAATCGACTTTTTATATCCTATTCATCAAACAGACTCTGTCTGCATAGAATCCTTTGTCTCATTTACCGGCAAAAGCTCAATGGAGATCTTTTGTAAAGTGATTGCAGAAGACATGCTAACAGGCGAGAGAAGAATTGCTGCGACTGCTTTCTTAACTTTCGTTGCTTTAGGTGAAGATAAAAAACCAGTCGATGTTCCACAAGTTATTCCTGAAACAGAGGAAGAGAAATTCTTATATGAAACAGCAAAAGAAAGGGCAGAAGTCCGAAAGCTGAGACGATTGAAGAGTAAAGAATTAGCAGCTGTTATCTCTCTTGATAAACCGTGGGATGTAAAAGAGGAGGTATATGCATGATCACATTATGCAGCCAGAACGAACTGAAATCAGCTCAATCTGCACTAAATACATTAGAGCAATCTTACCCTGAGCTTTTTGAAAAGCTGATACATGTCATTCACTTGACCCGTACCATGCAGGTAAAATACCAGTACATGGGATGTTTAATCATGAATGAGGACCCGGAAAATGCCAAGCCTCAATTTGTTATCGGATCTGTTATTCGTTTGTATAAAAAAGAAATCCAGCGATTAACTAGTGACAAGGATATTGATGAAGTAAGAAAAGTATTCACAGAGTATAAACATACTGGATACTCTAGACTCAGCCAGCTTACTCTAGGGAAAACACCTGAATCGTTAATAGGTAGCTCTTTCATTATTCAATAAACATTAAAACTCTGAGTACGTATTTGCGTACTCAGGGTTTTTTACAGTGTTTTAATTTCCGTACACTACTACAACCTTTACGAATAGCACTATCTTTACAGCAATACTCTCCTTAAAATTCCCATTTCCTAAACGACTCAAAGACGAAAACATGGTGACATAAATTTTGATTGAAACATATATCGGTATTAAACTATCGGGTGTATTTCTTCGAGAAGGAGATCTGCACTTTTTTATGGAACTTATTGAACAGACGTAGCAGGATTGTGGAATAAGAGTTGTGTATTTTAAAGGGGATAATACACTTATGACGACAGAATATGTTAAATGGGGAGAAGCGATAGTAAAGTTAACGTGGATACTTGATAATCAACTTCCTCCTGCAGAACAAATTACCAGCGTTCACGGATTTTGTTTTAAAGATGATAAGTTACTTTTAGTAAATTTAAACCGAAGAGGATGGGACTTTCCTGGAGGTCATATCGAATGTAATGAAACACCCGAAGAATGTCTAAAGCGTGAAGCATATGAAGAAGGTTATGTTACGGGAAGATGCTCTCTTTTAGGACATATCATTGTTGACCACAATGAAAATGCTAAATGGGATGAAAATAGAAAATATCCAAAAGTAGGTTTTCAAGTTTTTTATCGATTTGAAATTGACCAATTACACGACTTTGAAGCGGGGTATGAGTCACAAGAAAGAATTTTTGTAAGTCCAAGCGAAGTAAAAGAATTTTATCCGAGTTGGAACGAACTCTATCAGGAAATAATTGACTATGCCATAATTCAAAATTGATATTCCACAATCGGGTGCATTTCTTCAAACAAGGAGAAGTGCATTTTTTATTGAAGTTAAGACTACATAAAATAATTATAGGAGAAGGATAAATTATTTTTATCAAACAAGCAGGTGTAGTAAGAATGCAGCTATTCAAACATGAAACAAATTAAAAAGGGAGGCTACAAATTGTCAGACTCTATGGTAAATCAAAATATTGAAAAGTATGCAGAAACTGTTCTACGTATCGGTTTGAATATACAGCATGGACAAAAACTTATTATTGAAGCACCAATACAGTCTGCACCTTTTGTACGGACAGTAACTAGCTACGCATATGAACTTGGTGCATCGTACGTCCATCATGAATGGTCAGATGATGAGTTGACGCTAATCAATCATAAACAAGCACCATATACATCTTTAGGGTATTATCCAGAATGGAAAGCAAATGGTCTTGAAAAATACGCAAATGAAAATGCAGCTGTGTTATTTCTCCAAGCACCAAATCCAGAGCTATTAACTGATGTATCAGTTGAACGTAGTACTAGGTATGCGAATGAGCGCTCTGCAATCAGAAGACCATATTTAGAACATACTCATTTGAATAAAATTAGTTGGGTTATTGTAAATGTCCCATCTGACTCTTGGAGTAATAAATGTTTTCCAGAACTTCCTGTGGATGAAGGAAAAGCAAAACTATGGGACATTATTTTTCAAGCAGCCAGAATAGATAGTATAGACCCGATTACCAATTGGAAAAATCACCTGAATTCGTTAAAGAAAACAACTGAACAATTAAATGCACTTCATATTCAAAAACTAGTTTATCTAGGACCTGGTACTGATTTAACGATCGAACTGCCTGAGAAACATCAATGGCTTTATGGATCTAGAATGAATAGAAGGGGAATTCCATTTGTGTCCAATATGCCTACTGAGGAAGTTTTTACGATTCCTAAGAAGGAAGGCATAAATGGAATCGTTGCTAGTACAAGACCTCTTAACTTCAATGGGAGTATAATTGAGGATTTTTCACTTACGTTTAAAGAAGGGAAAGTCGTCCAATTTACAGCTGTAAAAGGAAAAGAAGTACTAAATTCAATTCTACATACAGATGAAGGAGCGCGCTTTCTAGGAGAGGTAGCTCTAGTGCCTCATCATTCTCTAATTTCTAATATGAATCTTACGTTTTATAATACTTTATTTGATGAAAATGCTTCTTGTCATCTAGCATTAGGACAGTCCTTTCCAAATAATCTAGTAGGAGGAGAAGACATGTCTGATCAAGAACTCCAACTTAATGGAGCAAATAAAAGTCTCATTCATATAGATTTTATGATCGGTTCATCTGCACTAAATATAGATGCCCAGCTTGCGGATGGGTCAACTATTCCCTTGTTCCGCCATGGAGATTGGTCTGAAAAATTCCTTGCATATAATCAGTTGAAGAGTTCAAACTGAGGAGAAAAATATAGTTATTCCGTAATCGGGTGCGTTAATTCAAGAAGGATTAACGCACTTTTTAATGAACTTATTTAACAAACGTAGCAGAATTGTTGAATAAGCAAGCGGTAGGTTTTTAAGGTAGACTTTTCTAAATCGTAAAATTCTGGTAGGTCAAACAGGTTTTTTTGTCGTAATTTACACATATGAAATTCATTAAATTGGAGGAAAAAACGATGGCAGAAGTTTTGTTGTTACACCATGTTTTAGGCAAAACGAAGGGGATTGAAGAAATAGCTGAGCAACTGAGAGAGGCGGGGCATACTGTGTACGTGCCAGATTTATTTGACGGTCGCATGTTTTCCACGCTGGAGGAAGGCTTGGCATTTGTTAAGGGAATTGGATTTAATGAAGTGACGGCGCGCGGAGTTCGGGCAGCGAGCGAGCTTTCACGCGATGTTGTCTATGCTGGTTTTTCACTAGGTGTCCCGGCAGCACAGCAGCTCGCTCAAACTCGTGAAGGCGCCAGAGGCGCACTGTTTTTTCATGCCTGCCTCCCAAACTCGGCGTTTGAATCTCAGTGGCCGGCCGACTTACCTGTGCAAATTCACGCCATGAGTTCAGATCCTTTTTTCGTTGAAGACGGCGATATCGACGCTGCCCGTGAACTTGTGGCTTCATCCAATCTTGCTGAACTTTTTCTGTACGAAGGCAAGGAACATCTCTTTACCGACAGCAGTATACCGTCTTACGATGCTGAAGCGACGAAACTTGTAATCAAGCGAGTTCTCGACTTTCTCGCTTAGTTAAAGGTTCAATCGGTTAAAACGAAAACCCTTGGTGTAGGCATATACCAAGGGCTTCTTTATATGGAGATTTATATTGTACAAACATTGATTATTACTGTGAATCTTACTCCATAAACGGGTGCAATTGTCGGATATCAAACAAAATAAAACAACCAGCAGCGACTGGTCGTTTTATTTGTCTTTTTAAATTTTAATGAATTATCGAGAAAACAGATCTACAATAAAAACAGTCTCTTTATCTACTATTAGACGAAGAGACTGTTTATTATGGAAGTAGTATATCGATCGTTCCTTATAAAGATTTAAAACATCTGTGGGGGCATATCTTGTTGATTTATATAGATTTAATGAGGGGCTTTTGTTTGTAAAAGCTTAATCCCCATACCGATAAAAATAAGTCCAGTTAGTTTGTTCAAAACAGTCCCAATTTTTTGGTTTCCTCTTAGTTTTTTCGTAACGTAGGAAGAGAAATACGCAACAAATAAACACCATAGCAATCCAGTGGCTGTAAAGGTCAGTCCTAAAATCAAAAAAGGAATGGGTCCAACCGCTTTGGTGTCTATAAATTGTGGAAGAAATGCAATGAAAAACATTGAAACTTTTGGATTTGTAAGACTCGTTAGCATCCCTTGTATATAGATCTTTCGTATATTAAGGGAATCTGTCGCAGCTTGAAAAGATAGATTGGATTTGTCCAGTATCATCCGAATGCCTAAATACACCAAGTATATAACACCAATAATTTTAATCGTATTAAACAGAAAAACAGATTTTACAAGTATCAATGATAAACCAAACGCTACAAACAATGTGTGAACCAAAGAACCTGTAATAATACCTAAAACAGAATACACACCTGCTTTTCTACCTTGTGACATACTTCTTCCGATGATGTACATCGTGTCGGTTCCAGGAATTAAATTCAATAGAATTCCTGTGAGCAAAAATGCTTCATAATTTATAACGCCATACATAATTACGCACCTCTTTTTATTTTTAGGGTGCCCTTATCGATACTACAGGATTTTGCTACACATGGGAAGCTCTTTTGGCATATGGACAAAACTAGAACACGCGGTTTTAATTACTTTCTTTTTTCACTATTATTAGGTGAATACTATTCAAATTCTTATAGCAGCAGTAACAGCAACTGTAATAACTATTAACGTTAGGAATTAGATAGATGGGAAAGAGTAACTCTTTATCTAGAGGGATTTATGAAGGGTCTACATAGAGAAGCAAATTTAATTATTCGACTATCGGGTGCGTTTCTGTAATAAGAAATGTGTCCTTTCTTTATAAATCCGGCCAGATTGTTGAAGGTGTAGTTTAGCACTAGTAGTTGGGAACCGTAACATAAGTAACGGTGAAATGAATCACTCCTTTTACATTGTTATGGTAAAATTGTATGCAACAAGACTTATAACGATATATCTCGCCAATAACATAATATGAAACATTGCTTTAATAAGGAGTTGTGTCAAATGAATAAAAATAAAAGCACAGAAATAAAACTCTCTTCGAAAGCAGAAAACATTCTATCTCAGTTTAATACTAAAACGAAGCTAGGCGACTTACGAAAAATCGCGAAGGACATAAAAAAAGATCACGAACTAGCTATGGAACTTTGGTCAACCGGAGATTTTGTACCAAGACTATTGGCAATCTTAATTATGGACAAAAAACTTCTTTCACAAGATGTACTAAATAAGCTTGATAAGGATATGCAGACTCACACTCTTGATGAGCGAAATAACTTAATGGATTGGTTAATGGCTAATCAGCTCACCAAAGACAAGAAGAACATAGCATTGATGGAGTCATGGGAAAATAGCCCTTCTGCTCTTCAAAGGAGAGCCTTCTGGTATTTTCAAGGTCGATTGAGATGGACTGGACAAACACCGCCAGATAACACCGAAGACTTACTATCTGCAATTGAAGCTACTATTATGCAGGAAGAACCGGAAGTTCAATGGGCTATGAATTTCACCGCAGGCTGGATAGGCGTTTATGATGAAAAGTATCGAGCACGTTGTATTAAACTTGGGGAGAAAACGGGTCTTTTCAAAGATGAAATGGTATCAAAAGGATGTACTCCCAATTATTTGCCTGAGTTCATTACAATTGAGGTAAATAAACGAATTGAGAATTAATTACCAATGAACCCAATTTATGATTCGCACTTTTCTATCATCAATAAAGTAGACCATTAAAAAATCTCAGACTGGAAATAGTCTGAGATTTTAGTAATGGATTCTTTGCAGCACTGGTGGTCAATAACGGGGGTAGCTTTTAAGTGCTTTGCGGACCGTGAGTCAAGCAAACTGTCTCCTTGGTTTTTCGTCTTCTATATACGCTGAGAATCAGTCCTGCGGATATCATCTCCAGCAATAAATGTGAACCTCCATAACTCATGAATGGGACGGATACGCCAGTCAGTGGAGATAAACCGAGATTCGTCAGTAGGCTTAGTATAAACTGAGCTGAAAAGACTGCTGCCAATCCTGTAATAAGTAATTTTCCATAAGGGTGATTCACATTTTTGGCGGTAATCGATATTCTGCAAATAAAAAATATAACCAGGGCTAAGGCAATGATTGCGGCTAGCCACCCGAACGAATAGATGATGTACGCCAATATAAGATCAGTATGGACCTCAGAAATGAAACTTGGGGTCACCTGAAGGGTACTTCCTATAAAATAAGCCTCACCTATTTTATGATTGGTATAGGGGCTTAACATAGAATATCTCTGAGAAAGAGCCAGCAGATTCCAGATAGGCCATATAGAAGCAGCAACTGCGAATGTTATCGTTTGCTTCAGGCTGGACCTTGACGTATGCATGATTGCAACAGAGACAATGATGCTAATAGTAGTAGCTGCAAAGGCTCCTGTAGTCGACAATATGAAAATAGGTATTAACATAAGAGCTACTCCAAACCAAGACTTTTGTTTATCATGCCAGTCCCAGGAATGAAAGATTCCTGAAATGGCAATGACCAAAAGGAATGGTGTGATTTCGGTGAAATTAATACTGGCGAAGCCTACATCTAAAAATGGAACATTATCGACTCTAACACCAATGAGAACGGTTAATAAAAGTATGAGGATTGTTGCAGCATATAGGTGCTTAGAATACTTCAGCAATCTTCTGTAATCAAACATAAATAGGCTTAGCATGAGCACGACACCCAACAGGTAAAAGACAAGACTTTTATTGAAAACTTTCATTTCTTGAAGCTCTGTAAAAGCCGAATGAAATTGCAAATAATACATAATTAGCAGCCCAAATAGAGAAGTTGTCAGCACGGACAGCAAGGTTTTCATATCCATAGGGGCTTTATGTGTTTTGTTAAGCTGCTTCCCCAAAACTCCTGCATCTCCCATACGTGCCAATGCTTGATCTATAGCCTCTTCTTCTGAAAGTCCTGTACTCATGGCCTCCTCTTTGAGTGTATGAAGGTGATCGTTGATTTCCAGTTTTATAAGGGCATGTACATCCTTATTTTTTATCCGTTTACACAAATCTCTAATATATATTTCAAACTTATTATCTAATCCCATACGATTTTCTCCCCACTTAAAACTTCGTCAACAGCATTCTTGAAAACGGACCACTCTTCTTTTTTTTCTTGAATAAATTCTTTACCCTGGTCATTAATCTTGTAATATTTCCTCTTTCTCTTTCCAGTCCCTTCGCCCCAGTAAGATACAATTAGTTCTTTCTCCTCAAGGGTGTGAAGGATGGGATAGATCGTGCCTTCCTTTAAACTAAAAATCCCATTAGACTTTGATTCCAGTTCTTTGATAATTTCATAGCCGTACATTGGTTTAGAATTAAGCAAACTCAAAATAAGAGTAGTAGTACTACCCTTAAGCAATTCTTTGCTTATCTTCATAAACAGTTCACCTCCATATACATAGTAAATCTATGCATAGTTATTATATGTATAATTTATGATATAAATTAATTCCTGTCAATATGTCTATACAGAAAAACGGCATGTTTTATATAACAAAAATTCATTTTCATAAGTTGCACTTAATAGTTGAATGTGGTCTTGGTCTCAGTAAAGAAAGGGATAACAGACAATAAGAATTCCTATCAGATTTTTATGTTTATGAAGCAAACATTGATTATTTAACAAAAGGTCAACCAGAAATTCTAGATAACCTTATATTACGATCGGGTGCATTTCTTTAAGAAGGAGAAGTGCTCTTTTTTAGTGAATTAAATTTTAGTATTATGCAAAAGAGGTGATTACAAATGAGTTTAGCAAGTTACATTGGTTGTAATGTACAGGTGAATGATAGTGAATCAGAAGAGTTGATATATATTGGTGCTTGTTTTGCTGGAGATGAAGAATTAGACAGTGTTAGAAAATATCAGTTCTCTACGCCCTTTGTTTATGAGGTATCGAGTCATTGGGGAATTGAAATCACAGAGTATATAAATGAGGATACACTTAATGAGTCAAAACAAAAGTTATTAGAACTATGTAAAATTATGGACAAGTACCTTCAGAAAGGGGATTATTTTGAGTTATATAGTTGTTGGGTAGGGGAAGAACGTGATAAACGAGTAGGTAAAGTAATACTTCCGATTTACGGATTTAATATTGATCAGCTTGTTTTACCAGAAAAAACTTTAGTTCGATTTGAAAAATAATCTGCTGGAATAATCGTCTGTATCTTTTATTCCACAAAAGGGTGCTTTTCTTTAGAAAGGAAGCAGGAAATGGATCTAGAAGAATTAAAAAAGTATCTTGAAATTGGACATGATATTGAATTCAAATTCGATAATGAAGAATATTCTATTACTCCTACAGCGACTGGGATTTGTTTGACTAAATTTTATAATCTAGATCATCAAGAATACGAAAACCTTGATGAATTCATTAACAAAGCTAAAATAAACAATTACAAATTGAAAGATATCATCGATCAAATTAACGGGATATTTATTTATTAATTGTTAATAGAAGTTATCTAGTATTCTGCAACAAACGGGTGCGTTTCTTCAGGAGTGTATTTCCAAAAGAGATTCTCTTTTTACATATAAATAACGTTTAATAGTACTGTTAATCAAAATGATATTAACAGTGCTCTTTTTTTGAAATTTATAAGGTATAACAAATAACACTATAAAACTAATTTTTGGAAAATTGAAATGAAATTAGTATTATATAACTGGGTTTAACTGTAAAATATAGATTGATCTATGCATCTATTATTCATGCGAAATTGCCATCAAGGAGAAAAAGTTATGAAACAATTAGTAAGAATAATTAGCTTTTTGGTTCCATTGATTCTAGGATTGAATGGTCTAGCTGCTCATTTAGTAATCGCTGAATCAAGTGGAAAAATGGAGAAAATCGAAGAGCTGGTTGAAAAGCAAAGACATATTAGTAAAATTCCAGGTATATCACTAGTTATCGTTGAAAAGGGTGAAACAGTTTATCAAAGGGGTTTCGGCTACAAAAACGTGAAAGAGAAAACACCTGTTACGTGCAGCACATTATTTGAGATTGGATCAACTACTAAGGCATTTACCGGTTTGGCCATTCTTCGTTTGGAGAAGGAAGGGAAGTTAAAACGTTCTGATAGTGTTCAAGAGTATATTCCATGGTTGAAGCTTACATATCAGGGAGAACCTCAAACCATTACGCTGAATCAGTTACTCTATCATTCAAGCGGAATCGCATCAAATTCTATAGCGCAAATTCCTGAAAGTAATGCTTCAAACGCACTTGAATTGAACGTAAAGACATTATTGAATCAGGAACTGAATCGAAAGCCAGGAAGCACGTTTGAATATGCAACAATTAATTACGATGTTCTAGGACTCGTAATCGAGAATGTAACGAAACAACCGTATGATCTTCACATAAAAAATCAGGTATTAAAACCTATAGGGATGAAAGATTCCTTCGTTGGTCTCCACCAAGTTCAGTCTTCAATGGTCGCACAAGGCTACAAGATAGGATTTTTGAGAGAGCAGAAATACACACCCCCTATTTATCGTGGAAACATACCCGCTGGATATATCATCAGCAACACTACTGACATTGCGAAATGGATGAATTTACAGTTAGGATATGATTCGAATAAAGAGTTTGATAAGCAACTCATTAAAGAATCGCACCATCCTGATCGATCGGTGGATGCTTTTGATAAGAATTCTTACTATGCCAGCGGATGGGAAGTTGTAAAAAAGGAAGCAAAACAATATATTCAGCATGAGGGGCAGAATCCAACATATTCATCGTTTATCATTATGCAGCCAGATAAAGAATTAGGTGTAGCAATCCTTTCTAATATGAATTCAAGTTTTACGACATCGATCGGCCAAAGTGTTATGGATATATGGGAAGGTAAAAGTGTTTCAACCAACCAAACTGATAGTTATCAAAAGCTGGACAAAATAGCGACCGTTCTTCTTAGTATACTCACTGTCCTTGGTGTTATTTTTATCCTATTATTACTACGAACAATAAGACAGATAATTAGAAAACAACGAGAAAGAAGAGCATTAAAAGGCAAAAGGATTTTAATCTTATCCATACATACGTTGCTATTCGTTGCAATTTTGATTTTAGTAATCTTATTTCCAAAAATCTTATTAGGATTTACCTGGACATTCATCCAGGTATGGGGGCCAGTTTCTATAACAGTATTATTTTATGGTTTTATAACCACAAGCATTATCTTCTATGTTTATGGGCTATTACTTATTCTCACCAAAAAACAAACGGCATTAATAAGGGAAAGCTTTGGTAAATATAATTTCAATTCATTTATTATACTTTGCCTATTTCTATAAAAGGAAAATGTACCTTTTTTATGAGATGATCTAAATTGAGAAAAACGCAATAATTTGAAATAATTGGAATAGGAAGAGGGTAAATCTAATTAAAAAGAAAGGTGAGTACATTGAGATTTTTAAAGATTTTCGGAATAGGATTACTCTTATTTGTTTTATTAATCATCAGTTTACTTAAAAGCACCAGTGATCCTTCTACTAGAGATGGAATAGGATTTTTAATAGCTTTTGGTGTTGTCTTTTATTTGCCTACATTATTTATTACAGCCCTCATTTTCCAGAAACAAAAGAAATAGTGATAAACGGAAGTGAGAAAAATAGGGAGTTCTTATAATATAGAAATTCCTTTTATCATTGTTATCAATTAAAGTAATATCTTCCTTTCGTAATCTTAAGAAAATACCAAAATGGACAATCTATTATCTTTTATTTTTCTATTGTTTTTTTAGGATTTTATTAGTTAAACTCTAAGTAAAAGTATCGGAGGTCTCATGAACACAATCGTATACATGGTAAGGCATGGTGACTCACCAAAGGAAGGCAATGAACGGACGAGAGGATTAACCGAAAAAGGGTATGAAGATGCTTGTCGTGTGACTGAACTTCTAAAAGACAAGAAGATTGATATTGTAGTTTCGAGCCCTTACCGCCGCTCTATTTTAACGATAGAAAAGATAGCTTTACATATAAGGAAAGAAGTTGAGGTTATTGAGGGTCTAAGAGAAAGAGTATTTTCTTCGAGTTCCAATAGATTAGAAGATAATGAGCTCGGTCCTCTATTAGAAAAATCATTTGTAGACTTTAATTTCTCTCTTGAGGATGGCGAATCAAATGCAGCTTGTCAAAAGAGGGCAGTTCAAGTTTTGAAAGAACTCTTACATACGTATAAAGATAAAAATATGGTAATCGGAACTCATGGTGCCGTTATGACCTTGATGATGAATTATTTTGATTCTTCTTTTGACTTAGATTTTCTCTACAGCACAACAAAACCGGATATCTATAGATTAGCGTTCAATGACGAGGAGTTAGTAAGCGTTGAAAGAGTATGGGACAAGACTTTCATAAAATTAATTGATAACGGGGGATTAATGACATGACCTATCATATTCGAGTAAGAGTAGGCGCACTTATTATTGAAAATGATGAGATATTATTAACAGAGTTTAATGATCCATATCGGGGAATTTTTTATGATTTTCCAGCTGGTGGAGCGGAACCTCATGAATCTCTGATCGAAGCTGTAAAGAGGGAAGCAAGGGAGGAAGCGAATATTGATGTGGAGGTAGGTCCATTAGCTTTTGTCTATGAGTATGCTCCTCATCTAAACGAAAATAAGTATGGTCAAACACACACGCTAGTCATGCTGTTTGATTGTACATTGAAAAGTGGGTCCAAACCTAGATTGCCGGATAAGCCTGATCCAAATCAGACAGCTGTTAAGTGGGTTCCGCTATCAGAGCTTGAACATTTAGAGCTTTATGCGAACATTGGAAAACAAATTAATGATTATGCGAGCAAGAAGCGAAATATTGATCTACTACAAGAACACAAACTTCTAGATCAAACATTTACATCTAAACTCACGGAGACTTTCTAATAAGGGAAGTCTCTTTTTTATAGGAGCTTTAATAATGTTAAGTTTTAATTTAAATAATAAACAATTATTATCAATAAAATTAATTTATTCAACTCTAAATATTAATATTTTAATAAAAACTATTCACATAATTAATTATAAGGTATATAATCTAATTAATCGATATGAAAGGAGAATGAGATGGCTCACCCATTACTTACAAATTGTCCGGTTTGTTCACAAACGTTAAAGATAACTAAACTTCACTGTTCACATTGTCACACGACAATTGAGAACGAATTCGAATTGTCAAAATTTGCGTCACTAACGAAAGAACAGCTTCATTTTGTGGAAGTCTTTCTTGTATGTAGAGGCAATATTAAAGAGGTTGAAAAAGAGCTAGGGATATCGTATCCAACCGTTCGAGGCAAGCTGAACGATATAGCCTCTTCATTAGGATATGAAACCAAAAAGAAGAATGAGGTCGATGAGAAAAAGATTGTTGGGATGCTTGAGCGCGGAGAAATTTCTCCAGATGAAGCAATCAAAATGCTAAAGGATGAATAGGAGGATATAAAATGAAAAGTGAGATTGAGAAAGTCTTAACGATGGTGCAAGAAGGTAAGATTGATACAGATAAAGGTTCAGAATTAATTCAAGTCTTACAAGAAAAAGAACACTCTACTACTGTTAAGCCATTAAGCTATACGTCTCATAATTCTTCTAATTACATCGACAAAACCTTGAAAATCCGTGTTGTATCTGAGAATGACAATGTGAATGTGAACCTACCCATCAAACTAGTAAAGGTTGTACTAGCAGCAGGTCACAACATTGCTTTAAAGATTCCTCAATCTGAACAATATGTAAAAGATATTGATATTAATCTAATACTTGAAGCCATTGAAAACGAACTGGATGGACAGATTGTTGATGTGAAGTCAGCGAACGGGGATACCGTTTCAATTACGATTGAGTAGAGGATGCAAACATGTTACATGTAAATGTGAAAACAAAAGAGGCAAAGTTCTCATTTCCTGTTCCTTATGTCCTATTAAATATAGGGATATCTATTATCACTTCTAAGTTATTAATTCGACAAGTAAACAAATGGTCGAAACCTCATCTAGATAAGAAAAACATAGCCTTCACCATTCCTTCCATAGATCAATCAGAACTGAAACCTATTATTAAAGAGCTAAAAAAGCACAAAGGATTAGAGCTCGTTAATGTGAAAGCGCAAGATGGAACTGAAGTGATTGTAAAATTATAGAATAAGCAATAACACAGTTAAAAGGTTTCTGATTCCGCAAAAGCATTCATAACAAAAACAAGTTAAAGAAATAGTTAAACAAATGAGTGCTTTTCTGTAGTGGAAAAAGCGCTCTTTTTTATGCATAAGTCGATTTCGATGAAAGAGGAATATGAATAAGCAGTCGAGAAGAAGAGAATGGGATAATTAAGGATAAAGTTTTAGCTCAGTCAAAACTAGCTGTGCCCTTTTCCTACACAATACGTAAGTACTAAAAAGGAAGTGTAATAAATGAATGCAGAAGATGTGATGCAGGAACTTGAAGCTCTTGGCAAGGAACGGACCAAGAAGATGTATATATCCAATGGTGCCAAAGAACCGGTGTTTGGTGTAGCAACTGGTGCCATGAAGCCTATCGCTAAAAAGATTAAAGGAAATCAAACCTTAGCTGAAGAGCTTTACGCGACAGGAAATTACGATGCGATGTACTTTGCAGGAATCATAGCTGATCCGACGGTTATGACCGAAAATGATTTTGAGCGTTGGATTGACGGAGCTTATTTTTATATGTTGTCCGATTATGTAGTAGCAGTCACACTTTCTGAAACTGAAATGGCACAAGAGGTGGCGGACAAATGGATTGCAAGCGGTGATGAGCTCAAGATGTCAGCAGGTTGGAGTTGTTACTGCTGGCTATTAGGTAATCGGCCAGACAGCAAATTCTCAAGAACGAAGTTAGATAAAATGCTTGAGGTCATAAAAAATACTATTCATGATGCACCTGAACGAACAAAATCTTCAATGAATAATTTTGTCTATACAGTAGGGGTATCCTACGTGCCATTACATGAAAAAGCGGTTGAGACAGCAAACGCTATAGGACCGGTAGAAATGAAACAGGACAAGAAAAAAGCGAAGTATCTACTCGCTTCTGAAAATATTCAAAAGGCGATAGATAAAGGTCAGGTTGGTTTTAAGCGGAAATACGTAAGATGTTAATTATTTAGATTATAATGATACTCCTGTTTTGAGTTCGTTTATGAAAAACAATTTTGCACGGGAATTAATTTTATAATTCAAATTCCGAACGATAGGGCGTGTTTTCTAGATTGAATAAACAAGCTGATATGAAAGTTGTAATCGGTGCAGGTGAGTATAATAATAATCCCAATTGGCTGCAGACGCAGGAGTCAGAACTAAATTTATTAAAGCGGCTTGATTGGGAGAGGCAATTTTCAGGTGAATCGTTACAAGCAATCTTAGCTGAACACGTATGGGAGCATTTGACTTTTGCAGAGGGAGTCGAGGCGGCAAAGATTTGCTTTGATTTTTTAAAGCCAGGTGGCCACATTCGTTGTGCAGTACCAGATGGCTTTTTTCCTGATAAAGATTATCAAATGGGTGTACAAATAGGCGGTCCTGGGCCGAAAGATCATCCTGCTGCAAGTCATAAGATTGTACATAATTATAGAACAATTACATCTATGTTTAGAAAAGCGGGTTTTTCTGTTACTCTTTTAGAATATTGTGATGAGAAAGGAAATTTTCATACACAGGATTGGGATGAAAGTGAAGGATATATTTATCGCTCTATGCGCTTTGATCATAGAAATCAAAACGGGAAACTTGGTTTTGTATCTTTAATAGTGGACGCAAAAAAGCCTTTTTAACCCTAATATACCGTTCAAGCTCAATAGGCATTGAACGGTATATTTTATTTTACACAACCAAACCATCGCTCATTTTTACAACATGATCAACATAAGAAAGCATTTCCTCGTCATGGGTGACCATAAGAGTCGTAATGTTTAAGGTTTTCGTTAGGTCTTGGATGAGTGACATAATCTCTTTAGATTTCTTTGTATCCAGACTTGCAGTCGGTTCATCTGCAAAGAGAACTTTCGGCTTATGGATAACCGCTCGAGCGATAGCGACGCGCTGTTTCTCTCCACCGGATAAAGAAGAGGGATAAGCATGTTTTCGATGAGATAAACCAACACTGTCTAAAATATAATCAATTTCTTGTTCACGTTTTTCATTTTTCATTTTCACTTCAGATACATCTAACATGAGGCTTAATTGCTCCCGAACGGTTAAAAACGGGACAAGATGTGCAAATTGGAAAACAAAACCGAATTTCTTCGCTCTTATGCTGCGCATTTCCTCTGAAGTCATGGAAGTTAAGTTATGTCCATTAAATAAAATATTCCCGTCTGATGCGGGCTGCAGTCCTGCAGCAATGGTTAGCAGGGTACTCTTACCAGACCCCGATGGACCGACTAACGCTGTAATCTCACCTTCTTTAAGCGTTAGGTT
This sequence comes from Fictibacillus sp. 7GRE50, assembly GCF_015903875.1. Taxonomy (NCBI): domain Bacteria; kingdom Bacillati; phylum Bacillota; class Bacilli; order Caryophanales; family Fictibacillaceae; genus Fictibacillus; species Fictibacillus sp. 7GRE50. The sequence goes on along the minus strand of NZ_JACZDW010000001.1, from coordinate 688,802 downwards.
TATTCCTTTTAATATCTCTTCTTTCATGTCACCATTCGTAAACGTTTTTCGTAATTCATCAATCGTAAAAATATCCATATATTAAACCTCTCCTTGTTGTATGGCTTGTAAAGGTTCAACTTTTTTAATTTGTAAACCAGATAGCGTAGCTCCAATAAATCCAATCACCAGGAAGACGATGGACAATTGCAGCGTGGTTTCGTTCGTTAAATGATAAGGCATATCCTTAGGTGCAATTTCCTTGAATAATTGGCTAAAACCAACAGAAAGAGTAAGGGATATGATTGTGATGCATAGCATTTGTGTCCACATCATTTTAAACAGATCACTTGTTTTTACGCCGATTGCTTTCAATATGCCATATAGCCCAATCTTTTGAACGTTCATCATATAGAAGAAGATAGCGAACAGCATACCGCTAATAACGATTAGAAACCAAACGATCATATTCAAAGACATTTGTTCTGCACTGTAACTCGGAATGGTAGAAAGGAATTCTTTATTCGAGAAAGTTTGCAGCTCTTTGAAATTTAGTGTTTCATCTGCACCTGGTATGAAAAGTAGCTGCATTTCTTCAGCTCGATACATCTGCTTGTAATCTTCCATATTCAGAAAAGCAACTGGAGCATGACTGAACTTTTTTTGGTCAACAAAATCCTTAACAACAAGCGGTTCGTTGAATGGTTTATGTGTTAAGGTATCACCAACTTTAATTCCGTCTTTCTCTAATGAACGGTCTAGAACGATTTCCCCGGGTGCCACTGATTGGAATAATTTAGAATCGGTAGAAGCAACAAAAGCAACGCTTCGTTGTTTGTCACTCTCATCGTTTAGAAATCCCATTTGTATAGAGAGTGCAGCAGCATTTTTATGTTTGTTTAACACTTGCTCTTGAAGCCTATTATCAATTCTAGAGAGGTTGTAATTTTCTTCTGCGTCATTATTCATATAAAACTGGCCGTTCGGCAAGTCTTTAATTAAGGCAGCGTTATCTTGTGATAACCCATTGGCCAAACCAGAAATAATAAAAGTTAATAAACTAATTAAAAAGATGATTGAACCTAATATGGAGAACCTACCTTTATTTTTTTTTATTTCTTTCCATGCAATGTTCATAACGTCTCCTCCAATCTTTTTACATCCTTTAGTTTATGGTCCTTATATGAACGGAGAATGAATAACAAGTTACAAATCAAGTTGTTTAGAATTGGAGAGGAGACATAAATAAATCAGGCATCACCAATGGGATTCCATTAATAATGCCTGATATATTTGAAATGGATTAATCTATAGGTAATTCAACCACGACCGTAGTTCCTTCATTTTCCTTGCTCTTCACATCTGTATGACCACCGTGAAGTTTCACAATTGTAGCAACGATGGATAGACCAAGTCCTGTTCCGTCAACAGTTCGCGATCGGGCAACATCAGCTCGGTAAAAACGGTCAAAGATTCTTTCTACTTCTTTATCGGTCATGCCTATCCCCGTATCTTTAAAGGTGATGAATATCGATTTTCCTCTCGTTTCAACAGCTATCTCAATACTGCCATCAGGATTATTATATTTAATAGCATTGGTTAGAAGGTTATCCCATACGGCATTCAATAGAGAAGGATCGCCGAAGAACTCGGTATCTGGTAATGAATAGCTAAGCATGACGCCTCTTTCATTTGTTAACCATTGATAATTTCGAATCAGTTCTTTAATCTGCTGTGAAAGATTGAACGTTTTTTTCTGTAAAATATCTTCGTTCCGATCTAATGATGCAAGAAGTAGTAATTGTTTCGTTAAGTTTGAGAGTCTACTGATCTCACCATTTATAACAGATATGTATTGCATTCGGTCATATGAACTCAGATCATCTTTTTCTAACAGGTTGGTGTACCCTTTTATATTCGATAGTGGAGACTGTATATCATGAGAAATATTTGAGATGAATTCTTTTCGCATCTCATCTGATTGTTCTAGCTTTCGAGCCATCTGTTTGAAGCTCTGAGAAAGGACGCCTAATTCATCCCTACGCCTCGTATCAAGCTCAACAGAATAGCTTCCTTGTGAGAGTGATTTTGTGGCAATGGTTAATTTGGATATTGGTTTTACTAAATATTTTGCACTTATGACTACCATCAAAATACTGATGACAATCATCAGACCAAAAAGCCAGCCGAATAGAACATGCATCTCATTAAAAAGAAGTTTAATATCGGGTCGGATAAACAGCGCATAATTTTCCTCGCGATGCGTTAGCGGAACACCGATCGAATTACTCAATTCGTTTGCAAAAAAACCAGTTACAAATGTTTGCTTTGGAAAATGAAGAATCCCATGATAGACCTCACCATTTAATACACTGTCTTTTGTTGAGGAAGGAAGTCTCGTGTTACGAAATTTTGCTCCGAAGTACATTTCCTTCCCTGTTCTTTCTACAAGGTAGATTTGATAGCCGATTGTAGATAGGTTCTTCAAGTATTCGTTCAGGTTGATGGTCGGGTGTTCTTCGACAAAGGCGGCCATCTCAAGCGCAATCTTTGTGTTTTTTTGGTCATTAGCAGGTTTTAATTTTTGCTGATAGTATGTATTGGAGGCGAAAAAGGCTAATACGCCGCTTAAAAGCATAATCCCTATTGTTATAACAACAAATTTGGTATACAGTGACCTCATTTTTTTGCCTCCAACAAATATCCGACTCCTCGGACGGTTTTAATTTGGAAATCATCCGTTAATTTTGAAAAACGTTCTCTTAATCTTTTGACATGAACATCTACTGTTCTTTCATCTCCTTCATAATCTATACCCCAGATGTGCTCTATTAATTGAACACGTGAAAATACCTGCATCGGGTTAGATACGAAGAAATACAAAAGTTCGAATTCCTTTAGTGGTAAAAGGATCGTAACGTCACCGATATGTACTTCATAGCTTTTTTTGTTGATGATCGTTCTTCCTAAAGTAACAGTTGCTGAATCTGATTGCTTATCATACCGTCTTAATAAAGCCTTAATTCGAAAGAGTAATTCTTTCGGTTCAAACGGTTTAACAAGATAATCATCAGTTCCTGATAGATAGCCTTGTTCTTTATCTTCAATTTGATTTTTAGAAGTTAGTAAGATAATGGGAATGTCGTAAATTTGACGTATCTCTTTGGTTAAGTGATATCCATCCATATAAGGCATCATCACATCTACAACAGCTAACTCGCAGCTCGTATGCCGCAGGACTTTTAAAGCTTCTAAACCATCTTGAGCCTGATATACCTTATAACCGATTTCTGATAAAAAAGTATCTATAAGCTTTAAGATATTACGATCATCATCGACAATTAAAATATTCGTCATTTTAGATACTCCTAACCAAATGTTGAGTCTTTTCTCTTACTAGTATGGGTTAATCTCTTTATAAGTTGTAGACAAGTTTTTGTCCATTCAAAGTGTGAATGGCATTCTATTGCAGTTGAATATATTAACGTACTTTCTAATGACATAGGCATATGATGAAATTATAAGTCATTGAAGGGAATGATTGATCTGGAACAACAAGAATTTGAAGCCCTATATTCGGGAATTATTAGAGAGCAATTCCTTGTGGATTTTTACAATCGGTTGGCAAATGAAGCTCCTAATCAGATTCATAAGAATAATATCCTTTATGCTTTGGAATGTAAAAGGTCCAATCTGAATGATTTAGTAAAAATGTTCACGGCTCTTACAGGAAAACTGCCTGAATACCAAAATAATGTCTTATCTTATAGTAGTTATGAGGAGGGATTGAGAAAAGCTCATCAAGCAGAACTAATGGATTGCCAGCGTTATCAGCATGACTATTATCGCTGTAAGCAGCCACATGTTCAACAGGTTTTGCTACAGACCTATTATCAGAAGTGTGAAGATGCAACACGAATAGGATGGTTAAAAAAACGAGTACCGATTAAATTAAAAGATTATGGAGGACAGCCTTTTGTAGTAAATATTGATGAAGCTACTAAGCAAAACCAGACGTACCGCACTGCTCTTTGGACAGGAGATAAGTTACAGGTAACATTGATGAGTATTGGAGTGGGGGAGGACATTGGTTTAGAAGTGCATCCGACCACTGATCAATTTCTCCGGATAGAAGAAGGCCAAGGGTTTGTACAAATGGGTGACAGTCCTGACCAGTTAGATTATACCGCCAATGTGTATGATGACTTTGCAGTTATGATACCAGCTGGAAAATGGCATAACTTAACGAATACAGGAAATAAACCGATTAAACTCTACGCTATTTATGCACCACCAGAGCATCCGTTTGGCACCGTTCATGAAACAAAAGCCATAGCGATGGCTGCAGAAGCCAGTGAATAAGTGGAATGGATTCTTTTCGTGCCATATGAAAAAAAGCTAACCATAAGGCTAGCTTTTTTTGTGGCTTTAATTGATTGGGTTAGCCAATTCTCTTCTTGTTTTTCTTGCTTTTAGCACGTTTTTTAGAAGATAGAACCCCGTTTAAGATACTAATGAAACTCACAATGAATTCCCCCCATATAGAACTTCCGAAAAGAGAATATTCGGTGTATCCTCTCTTCTCCATATCTTATGCAGACATATTTAAAATGTTTGGACAAACTGTATCCATACTTAAGCAAATAATAAAATACACACACACCTAATGAAACATTGAAAAAAATTTTCTAAGGTTATGAATAAGATTGAAAGTTAGTGGGATTATAAGAGTAGAAATGAAAGGGAGGTGAATAGAATGGCTAAAAACAACAGCAACCAATTATCAGTACCTGGAGCTCAAGGAGCTCTTGATCAAATGAAGTATGAGATCGCTTCTGAGTTCGGTGTAAACCTTGGACCAGACACTACTTCACGTGCAAACGGATCTGTAGGTGGAGAAATCACTAAGCGTCTTGTAGCACAAGCTTTAGGCGGACAACGCTACTAATTTTCAAACCTTTTGCTATGGCTATCTGTTTTATGCAGATAGCTTTTTTTGTATGAATTAAAAGTTAAACAACCGTTTAAACTATCTCTGTTGGAGGTGAATGGATAGATGAATGAAGATAGACCGACTCACTATGATGGGAGTCTTTTAAACACTGAAGTTTTCAATGATGATACTTTGCAAGAGCCGTTTCTTTTAACAGATGAAGTGAGGGCGAACATTGCTGGGAATCCTTATGATAAATCGTGATTGCAGTTCATTGAAAGTCGTTGATTTCCGCTCCAGGTTGCTCGCTTTCCATGGGGCGACCGGTGAGCACCTTGCCGCTTTGCGCCCTTAAGGGTCTCACCTGACCGCTCGTCCCATAGGAGTCGGCAACCTTCCGCTCCAATCAACTTGCATAGAAGTGAAAAGAACATTCAAAGCAACGGTAATTTAGAAAAGAAAAAACTGAAAGGCAGTGTCAATTACATGACAAAGGTATTATATATTACAGCGCATCCTCATGATGATCAAGTCTCTTACAGCATGGCTGTTGGTAAAGCATTTATTGATGAATACAAAAAAGTTAACCCGGATCATGAATTGATTCATGTGGATTTGTATAAAGAGGACATTCCTCACATCGACCTTGATGTCTTTAGCGGATGGGGTAAACTGCAATCTGGTAAAGGATTTGAAGAGCTTTCTGCAGAAGAAAAAGCTAAAGTGGGAAGACTTTCAGAGCTTTGTGAGCAGTTTGTAGTGGCTGATAAATATGTTTTCGTAACACCAATGTGGAATTTCTCATTTCCACCTGTTATGAAAGCATACATCGATTCAGTGGCGGTAGCAGGAAAAACGTTCAAGTATACAGAGCAAGGACCTGTTGGACTATTAACGAACAAGAAAGCACTACATATACAAGCTAGCGGCGGGATCTATTCGGAAGGACCTGCAGCAGCAATGGAGATGGGGCACCGTTATTTAAGCGTGATCATGCAATTTTTTGGCGTTCCATCGTTCCAAGGATTGTTTGTTGAAGGACATGCGGCCATGCCAGATAAAGCGAATGAAATTAAAGAAAATGCCATTGCTCGTGCTAAAGATTCCGCACATACGTTTTAACAGTTAGAAACCTCCCAAAAAGAAAACTTGTAGACGTTGTCTGCAAGTTTTTTTATAATGAAAAATCCTTGTCTACCAACTAAAAAGAGCATTTGTAAACAATTGTATGTAAAAAACTCCTTGCAATTTTGAATGCGTTTTCATAGAATAAAAAGCAACATCTATATTGACTGAATTTTTTTAAAACAAAAGGTAGTGATGTTTTAATAAAGATACCTATGTTATTGTTTTTTGAAAAAGAGGAGGTAATAAGTTGTCACACGTAAACATGAAAGAAAACAGCATGATTATAGAGCATGTTAGTGATGATTCATTCAAGAGTTATGGAAAAGTGATTACAGGCTATGATTTTACACGTTTAATGAACACGATGAAGCAATCTACGAAAATTCCAGAGCATGAAAATGTTTATGTGGCTTCAGAACCGATTCTGGAAGACGATCTCGTAAAAAAACAAATTGAGACTTACTTTTATGGTGAGATGCCTGCCCAGATTGGGTATTGCAACGGTCGGAATTCAACGTTAAATGGCCTTGAATATCACAAAGGAAGTGAGATCAATATAGCAGTGACTGATTTAGTTCTCCTTCTTGGAAAAGTACAGGATATCGAAAATAATACATTTCATTCGAATAATGTAAGGGCTTTCTTTATTCCTGAAGGAACGGCAATTGAAATATACGAGACGACACTGCACTTTGCACCTTGTAAAGTTCAAGAATCAGGATTCAAATGCATTGTTGTTTTACCAAAAGGAACGAATGAACCGTTAGAAGTTGCGCCAGCAGAGCGTGAAAAAAGTACTGATGAAGATCACTTGCTTTTTATGAAGAATAAATGGCTGATCGCACATCCGGATCGAAAAAAGCTGATAGAAAAGGGAGCTTATCCTGGAATTATCGGTGACAACATAGAAGTCTTGTTTTAACTATCATTATTTAAAAGGACAGGGGTGTTCGATATGTTTTCAGGCATTGGATTTACACTTTTATCATGTACATTTTTTATGGGACTGGTCGCATGGATCTCTTACTTAAAAACAAAAGGGGAGACAGAAGATTCTACGGGCTATTTCTTAGCAGGACGCGGGTTGAATGGGACATTTATCGCCGGATCACTGCTTCTTACCAATCTTTCTGCTGAGCACTTGATCGGTTTGAATGGACAAGGGTATCGAACGAACATGTCCAACATGGCTTGGGAAGTAACGGCTGGCTTTGCGATTGTTATCATGGCTCTCTATCTATTACCGAAATATTTAGGAGGAGCTTTTACAACATTGCCAGAGTTTCTCAGCACGCGATTTGATGAGGGGGTTCGTCGCTATACGGTTTTGCTATTTATGCTGGGCTATATTTTAGTTACGATTCCATCAACCCTTTACTCAGGTGCACTGACTATTCTTAAACTCTTTGATGTGCCAGGTCTTTTAGGCATTTCCTACACGCAATCGGTTTGGCTCTTAATTTGGGTGATCGGAATCATCGGTGCAGTATACGCAATCTTTGGCGGTTTAAAAGCCGTTGCTGTATCGGATACGATTAATGGAATCGGACTTTTGATAGTAGGACTTTTAGTGCCTGCTCTAGGTTTCTTAGCACTCGGAGATGGGAACATGTTTGAGGGCATGAAGACCATTGCAACAAACAGTCCGGAAAAACTAAATGCGATCGGATCGAGTACGGACTCGGTTCCGTTTGGGACCATCTTTACGGGTATGATTTTTGCAAACTTGTTCTATTGGGGAACAAACCAGTACGTTATTCAACGTACGCTTGGAGCACAAAACTTAAAAGAAGGTCAAAAAGGTGTGCTTTATTCTGGTTTCTATAAGCTTGCGATTCCACTATTTATGATGATTCCTGGTATTATCGCTTTCCACCTATATGGAGGAGGATTAAGCCCGGTTGATCTTGCTTATCCAACATTAGTAGCAGATGTATTGCCAAAATACTTATCAGGTTTCTTCCTAGCTGTTCTATTAGGAGCGGTATTTAGTACATTTAACTCGTTGCTTAACTCAGCAGCAACCATGTTTGCTCTTGATATCTATAAACCGCAGTTCAATCCGAAAGCGACTGACGATCAGTTGATCCGGATGAGTAAATGGTTTGGTACAGTTATTGCACTTGTATCATTCTTTATCTCACCATTACTGATGAACGCACCTGATGGTCTTTGGGATCTGATCAGACGCTTTACAGGGTTCTTTAATATTCCGATCATCACAATTGTTCTTGTTGGTATCTTCTCTAAGCGAATTCCTGCACTTGCTGCAAAAGTAGTAATCATTTTCCATGTTATTACCTACTACTTGCTCGTTTGGGGCTTGGATCAATTGTTTGGTATTCAAACCACCATTAACTTTATCCATATTTACGCGATTCTGTTCTTCGTAGAGGTTGGAATTATGATCGCAATTGGGAAATGGAAGCCTTTGCAAAAACCATATGTGTATAAAGCGAATGCACAAGTCGACATGGTACCTTGGAAATACGCACTTCCCGTAACGTTTATCTTGCTAAGTTTGCTTGCGAGTATGTACATCGTGTTCTCTCCGATTGGTTTAGCTTATCAGGATTCAATCGTTTCGGGGTATTTCTGGCCAGCGATTGCAGGATTGGCAATTGTTACTGGAGTTCTTATCTACCTTTCGCTAAAGGTTTGGAATCGGAAGTATGCAGACTTCTTAAGTGAACAGCACAAAAAAGAAGTAAAAGAAGCAAGAAAGCTAGCATAATAAGGAGGTTCTTATGGCTCTTAAAACAAATGAAACAAAATTCGTTTTGAACGAAATAAATAATGGATTTCAAATTGTTGCTGATGGCAGACTTCTCTTTCATCACTCTCTTCAGCAGCCCATGCTCTATGTAGGATATGGGGAAGAAACAATCAACATGTATCGAGGAAATTTTGACATTCACGATTATGTAGTAGAAAGAATAGGACTTCGTTATGTTGATGTTGTTCAAGAGGAAAATGGTTTTCAACTTTCTTTTTCAAAATTTGACGGTGGACCAACAGATCTCGAAATTCTTCTCACCGAAGAGGACAGAAAAGTAAAACTTCAGTTTACAAAACGTTCATCAGAAATAAACCGGTTATGGTTACGGGTACAAGCAGATAGCAACGAGAAAGTCTACGGTTGCGGTGAACAGCTGTCACATTTTAACCTGAGAGGCAAAAACTTTCCATTATGGACTTCGGAACCTGGTGTTGGAAGAAATAAGAACACGTACACAACATGGCAGGCGGATGTAAAAGATAAAGCAGGTGGTGACTACTACAACACGAACTATCCGCAACCAACCTTTATTTCTACTAAAAAATATTATTGCCATGTTGAAACAACGGCTTATGCTGACTTTGATTTTCGAAATGATGAATATCATGAACTTCAAATATGGGACATCCCGAAATATGTGCTATTTGAAACAGCGGAAAGCTATGTTGAGCTTGTCGAGAAATTAACTGATGTGTTTGGGCGACAGCCTGAATTACCAGATTGGACGTATAACGGAATCTGGCTCGGTTTACAAGGCGGAACCGACATTGTTCAAAAAAAGCTGGACGTAGCACTTGAAAAAGGAATTAAAGTCGGAGGAGTTTGGTGTCAGGACTGGCAAGGAAAACGCATCACTTCATTCGGAAAGAGATTGATGTGGAACTGGCGTTGGAACAGTGAAGAGTATCCAAATCTTGATCAAAAGATTGAGGAATGGAAAGCAAAAGGTATCCGCTTCTTGGGCTATATTAATCCTTACGTTGCTGTTGAAGGTGATCTCTACAAAACCGCGGCAGAGAAAGGATACCTTGCTCTAAATGAAACAGGGGACATCTACCTTGTTGACTTTGGAGAGTTCTACTGTGGAGTCGTAGATTTTACAAATCCTGAAGCTTGTACGTGGTACAAATCAGTCATTAAAGAAAACATGATTGACTTTGGCCTTGACGGCTGGATGGCTGATTTTGGTGAATACTTGCCAACAGATGTTCAACTCTATAACGGTGAATCGGCTAAAATCATGCATAATGCATGGCCCGCACTTTGGGCAAAAATAAATTATGAAGCAGTGAGTGAAGCTGGAAAATTAGGTGAAGTTACATACTTCATGAGAGCCGGTTATACGGGAATACAAAAATATTGTCCGCTATTATGGGGTGGAGATCAAAGTGTGAACTGGTCACTAGATGATGGATTAGCTTCTGTTATCCCGGCTGCACTTTCAGCTGGTATGACAGGCTGTGGTTTACACCATAGTGATATTGGCGGCTATACAAGTCTTCATGGAAACAAGCGAAGCAAAGAGCTCCTTCTTCGCTGGACAGATATGGCGACTTTTACACCCGTCATGCGAACACATGAAGGAAATCGTCCTGATGATTGTTATCAATTTGATGGTGATGAAGAGACGCTGCAGCATATTGCTCGTATGACAGATATCTATGTAAAGTTAGCGCCTTATACGAAAGACATCGTTAAGGAGAATGCTAAAAAAGGAATTCCAGTACAGCGTCCTTTGTTCATGCACTATGAGGAAGACGAAACAGCTTATGACATTCAATATCAATATTTATACGGCAGAGATCTTCTAGTGGCACCGGTGTATGAAGAAGCCGCAACCCATTGGAACGTCTACTTACCGGAAGATGAATGGGTGCACGTATGGACTGGAGAAGAATATCGTGGCGGTTATGCAGAAGTTGAAGCACCGATCGGTAAACCGCCTGTATTTTACAGAAAGAATTCCTCATACAAGGAATTGTTTGAATCATTAACGAACTAGAATTACAGAGGGGACAGGAATAGGTTTGTCCCCCTTATTCTTTTAAGCTTATGAAAACTTTTATAAATATAAAGGTAGTAATATATTTAAAAAGGTAGTAACCTTTTGTTATACTTATTCAAGATCACTCTTTCCTTTTAAATGATGATTGCCTTTGTTTACTCTTTTAAAGACATCATCGACAAGTTGATTGTAGTGTAAGTGCGAGACTCCTGGGGGATCAGCGGGACAGGTGGAGACTCCTAAGGGCGCAAAGCGGCAGGAGGCTCACCGCACGCCCCCCGGAAAGCGAGCAACTGAAACGGAGATCAACCACTTCCAAGAGCACCAAAATATACGAAAACAGCTTTAAAGATAGAACAATATGAAGGATGTGGACAACTATGCAAACGCCAACAATCGTATATATCCCAATTGGCAGAAAAACATTTGATCTAGAAGCTGGTGAGCAATACCGTAAGCAAAGCTCTGAATGGCTCAACAAGACGTACCACACAGTGTATGAACCAGAAGAAATTCTTACATCTGTAGAAGATCTACAGCAATTCCTTGAAACGCTAACCAATAAAAATATTGATTCTATCATCTATCAAAGCGTTACGTTTGCAGATGGTGAGTTTATTGCGAAAGTACTTCAATATCGAAACGAACCTGTTGTTGTATGGTCTGTAAGAGAACCAAGTGTAGGCGGCAGGCTTCGTCTTAATTCATTAACTGGAGGAAACAGCACGAGTAATGTTCTCATGCATCATCGTCACCCTTTTACATTCGTACTAGGTAACCCCGACGAAGAGCAGCTTCAAAAGCAGCTTTCTCGTCAAATCAGAGTGAATGTTTTGGTTAACAAGCTGAAGCAGCTAAAGATTGGAGTGATTGGAGAACATCCACCTGGCTTCTTCTTCTCAGATACAGACGAAGAACTTCTTCATCAAAAACTGGGAGTAACACTTAAAAAGATGGATCTCCTAAAAGCATTTCAAGAATGTGTAGAGCTACCTGAGGAAGAATGGACAGGTGCCATCGATCGAGCTGAACAGCAAGTCATAGGGTTGAATCGATCTGATGAAACGGTAAAGAAGTTTGCACAGTTTTCCACGTATGTGAAAAAGTATATTGAACAAGAAGATATTGCAGCACTCGCTGTTAGATGCTGGCCAGAATTTTTTAATGAATTAGGAGCAGCAGCGTGTTCGACACTATCTCAGTTTACCGAAGATGGTGTGGTATCTTCCTGTGAGTCGGATATTCATGGTGCGGTTTCGATGTTTATCCTACAAGAACTAAGTGGAGGAAACGCTCCGTATCTCGGGGATCTCGTTCATGTGAACGAACCTAATAATTCGGTTGTTTTCTGGCATTGCGGAGCAGGTGCTTATTCGCTCGCAAGTCCGTCAACCGGTGCACAATCAGGCGTGCATCCTAACCGTAAAATGGGCTTTACGATGGACTTTGGATTAAAAGCTGGAGAAGTAACAATCTTCAGACTAGGGTATACACCAGACGGATATCGCCTTCTTGTGATGAAGGGGGAAGCGCTAGATGTTCCGCAACCGTTTTCAGGAACCTCGGTTGAAGTAAGATTAAACGGAGATGTTTCTGAAACAGTAAATGCTCTTATGGAGAGTGGCTATGAACCTCACTTTGCTGTTGTGTATGCGGATGTTGCTGATGATCTATTGCAGCTAGGCAAGCAGCTTAACATTCCTACTGAGGTGTACGTATAGGAAGGGAGCGAACTTAGATGGCAAAGAGAGTAGCAATTGGGCAGGCTGGGGGTCCAACAGCCGTCATCAATGCCAGTTTAGTAGGTTTTGTAGAAACGCTCCAACAAGAAGTAGAGTTATTCGGTGTTTATAATGGCTACCAAGGTTTATATGAAAACGACATCGAAAAGCTTGATGATGAACTTTTAGGATGGATCAAATCACATCGATATGTAAACGGTGCATGCCTTGGTTCAGGACGCTATGAATTCACAACTGAAAAGATTCAAAAATCACTTTTGCATCTAAAGAAGCATGAAATTGATACTCTTGTTTTTATTGGCGGCAATGGTACAATGGCTGCTCTTCATAAGCTAGCTGAACAAGCTCGCCACATTAACTATGATCTTCAAGTCATCGGCATACCGAAGACGGTTGATAATGATCTAGCAGAAACGGATCATGCACCTGGCTTTGGAAGTGCCGCGCGTTATGTGGCGACAGCCGTCAGAGATATTAGCAGAGATCTATGTGCTATGCAGAATTTTGAGCAAGTGAGAATACTAGAAACGATGGGGCGTAACTCAGGATGGCTCGCTGCCGCAAGCGGTCTTTTGAGAAATGGAGAAGATGATGGGCCACACATCGTTTATGTTCCGGAACGAATTATTGAACCAGAACATTTTTTAGCAAATGTTAGAGAAGCTGTTCGATTTTTTGGATATGCAACAATTGTTGTTGCTGAAGGGTGTAAAATTAATTCCTTTTCAGATCAGGTCGAGAAAGCGAATGTTCAAGGCAGGACGATTCTAGGCGGCATTTCTGGCGTGCTTGAGAAAATGGTTAAAACAGAACTTGGTGTGATGGCTAGAGCTGAGATTCTTGGTATGAATCAGCGCAGCTCATCAGCAGTTATTTCTAAGCAAGATCAAGTGGAAGCCTTTGAAGTGGGACGAGAAGCTGCAAGACTTGTATTACGTGGTGAGACGGGGAGAATGGTTACCATACAACGATCGGCAAATATAGATTATACTTTTAGTATGAATAGCTGTCCTCTGCAAGGTGTTGCGCAGGGCGGGGAACGTTTCCTGCCTGATGCACTTATTGATGACCCGGAAGCCTATTACAAATGGCTCCGACCTCTCGCAGGGGAAGATCTACAAGCTTATCCCACTGTGAGAAAGAGGAGAATATTATATGAAAAGCAATAATACAGCACTTTATCTGCAAGTAAAAGACCATCTAATAGAAAAGATACAGCAGCAAATCTGGCGTCCGAACCAACTTATTCCAACTGAACAAGAGCTCATGAAGCAATTCGGTGTGAGCCGCACGACCATTCGTCAAGCGATCAATATGCTTGTGGCTGACGGGCTTTTAGAAAAACAACAAGGAAAAGGAACGGTTGTGAAGCCGCAACAGCTTGTTGGCTCATTAAAAAGATTAAAAGGTTTTGCAGAAGAAGTAATGGAGAAAGGACAAGTTCCTCACTCTAAAGTTCTGCGTGCAGAATTTATTGATACGCTTTTCTTTGAAAAAACAAAGCTTGGATTAAATGAAGATGAAAAAGTCCTTATCATTGAACGCATCCGATTTGCAGATGATGTCCCGATCGCATTAGAACGATCATGTTGGCCAGAAGCGATCGGAAAGTTACTGATGAAACACGATCTGGATACTGCTAAATTTTATTCCATCCTGGAAGAAGACAATATTTTGTTAAAACGTGCAGATGAAAAAATTTCTGCTATAAATTCTACGATATCTGAAGCAGATCTACTTGGAATTCGTGCAGGAGAAGCTCTTTTAGAGATGACTAGACTGAGTTATGGACTAAACGACAAGCCGATCGAATATACAAAAACAAGATATAGAAGTGACCAATACCACTATGACATTGAACTAAGACGATAATACAAACATTCGGAGGTATTACAATGGGATATATTTCAGGAAAAGAACTGTTAACACATGCTTACGAGAACCAATATGCTGTTGGGGCATTTAGTGCACATAACGCAGAAACCATTCTTGCTATCTTGGAAGCTGCTGAACAAGAACAAGCACCAATCATGATTCAAGTTGGTCAGAAAGTAATCAACACGATCGGACTTGAACCGATGAAGGCAATGATTGATGTATTCATGAAAAACATATCTGTTCCAGTCTGTATCCATCTGGATCACAGCAGGGAATATGAACAAACAATGAAAGCCATCCAGCTCGGTTTTCAATCCGTTATGTTTGATGGATCTGCTCTTTCGTTCGAAGAGAATACCTTCATCACAAGAAAAGTAGTAGACGCTTCACGTGCGCTTGGAATCGGTTCTGAAGGTGAGATAGGTAAGATTGGTGGAACGGAAGATGACATAACAGTTGCTGAAGAAGATGCAATGATTACAGCAACTGAAGAGGCTGTGGCGTTTGTTGAAGCAACGGATGTAGATTATCTTGCCGTCTCAATAGGTACAGCACATGGTATCTATAAGAATCCTCCAAAACTGGCATTTGAACGATTAAAAGAAATCTCAGCAGCGGTTAACCGTCCGATCGTTCTGCATGGTGGTTCTGATGTGCCGGATGAGCAGATTACAAAAGCAGTTTCGTTAGGTATTGCAAAAATCAATGTGGATACAGAGCTTAGACAATCATTCACAAAAGGCATGCAGCAAGTTCTAGAAGAAAACCCTGAAGAATTTCATCTAGCTGTTTCCCTTGGCAAAGGCCGTGAAGTTATGCAGAAAAAAGTTCAGGAGAAAATACGTCTATTCGGAAGTGCAGGAAAAGCGAGTGAATTCACAACGCGCGAAAAGGTCGTAACGTTATAAAATAGGGAGTGATGATTTGTGGCGATAAATACAACGTATCAAACGTACGGACTATGGATTAACGGTGTTTGGAAAGAAAAAACAGAGGTCTTGGAAGTACTCAATAAATATACGCAGAATGTAGAAGCTGCGATTGCGCGCTCTGAAAAAAAGGATGTAGATGAAGCGGTAGAAGGAGCCAAAGAAGCATATAAAGAAACCTTCTCGGCATACGACCGTTATCTTGTGCTTATAAATGCTGCACGATTATTATTGGAGAAAAAAGAAGAGTTTGCTAGAGTGTTAGTCGCTGAAGTAGGTAAGCCGATTCGTGATTCAAGAGTCGAAGTAGAACGAGCTGCACAAACACTTGAAATCTCAGCTGAAGAAGCGAAGCGTATCCACGGTGAAGGGGTTCCTGTAGAATCAGCACCAGGTTCTGAAAATCGAATGGCTTTTACACTACGAGTTCCAGTTGGTGTTATTGCGGCAATTACACCATTTAATGTGCCGTTGAACCTTGTTTGTCATAAGATCGGTCCAGCTCTCGCTGCAGGAAATGCGGTCGTGCTGAAGCCCGCTGAAGTTACCCCATTTTGTGCCCTTATGTTAGCAGAGGTATTTAAGGAAGCTGGCTTGCCTGATGGCAGGCTCCAAGTCATTACAGGTGATGGTGCAGAAGTAGGCGGATGGCTACTAGAAAATCAAGACGTTAAGATGTTTACTTTTACCGGAAGTCCAAGAGTCGGTGAAATCATCAGACAAAAGGCAGGACTTCGCAAAGTATCACTCGAGTTAGGGAATAACTCCGCAACGATCGTTCACAAAGATGCAGATCTTGATAAGGCTGCAGCACTCCTTGCGAACAAAAGTTTTAATAATGCAGGTCAAGTATGTATTTCTGTTCAGCGTGTATATGTTCATCAAGATGTGAAAACTCCTTTTATTCAATTATTAAAAGATAAAACAGAGCAGCTGCAATCCGGTAATCCATTGGACGAAACTACCGATATCGGCCCGATGATCCGACAGGCTGAAGCTGAACGTGTTGAAGAGTGGGTGAACGAAGCAGTGGCTGACGGAGCAACTATTGTAACGGGTGGTAGACG
Source organism: Fictibacillus sp. 7GRE50 (assembly GCF_015903875.1). Taxonomy (NCBI): domain Bacteria; kingdom Bacillati; phylum Bacillota; class Bacilli; order Caryophanales; family Fictibacillaceae; genus Fictibacillus; species Fictibacillus sp. 7GRE50. The sequence continues at coordinate 672,362 of NZ_JACZDW010000001.1, read as the reverse complement.
GAATGGAGCATTTTACGAGCCTACTATACTATCAGATGTTAAAAGAGACATGAAAGTTTGTAAACAAGAAGTGTTTGGTCCTGTTGTTGGGATAGACACATATGCTACGATAGACGAAGTGATCGAACAAGTGAATGACTCGGATTATGGATTACAGGCAGGTCTCTTCACAAACGATCTTGCTTTCGCTATGAAAGCGGCGAAAGAGATTGAAGTGGGCGGACTTATCGTAAACGATGCCTCAGCATATCGAGTGGATCACATGCCATACGGTGGCGTAAAGAAGAGCGGGACAGGAAAAGAAGGCCCGCGCTATGCGATTGAAGAGATGACTGAAGAACGAATCATTGTTTTAAATTTGTAGCAAGAAAAAAGTGCTGATCTCACTTGGTCAGCCTTTTTCCGTTGTAGTTAACAGAAAGAAGGGGTAAGACATGATAGAGCTGTTGAGCATTATTCTTCCGGTATTTGCGATCTTTGGTATCGGATTTATCGGCCAAAAAACGATAGGTTTTGAAACGCAAACCCTTTCCAAGATGGCACTTTATCTGATGTCTCCTTTTCTCGTATTTCGAACGTTTTATGAAACTACTTTTACGAAAACGTATGGATATATGCTCATCTATACGCTCATTCTATGTTTCACTTTAATCGGTCTCGTGTATGTGATCAGTTATATTAAAAGATACAATATGCGGGAAACATGCGGTGTCATTTTGGCTTCTGCTTTTATGAATAATGGGAACTATGGTACGCCAGTCGCGCTGTTCGCGTTTGGGGCCGCAGGGTTAGATTATGCGGTTGTTCTTATGGTTATTCAGCAATTAGTCATGTGTACAGTTGGTGTGTATTATGCAGCAAAAGGCAGCCCGGAAAACGATGGTATCTCTTCAGCATTAAGAGCAGTAAGGCGTATGCCAATCGTATATGGAGCGATAGCGGGTGTTGTCTTTCAACAGTTACACATACCGATAAAAGGTTCTGTGTCAGAGGCTCTTGATCTTGTGGCGAATTCTGCGATACCGACCATTATGATCATACTCGGCATGCAGCTCGCGAAAATATCATTACGACATGTACAGGTGGAGAAGTTAACGTATTCGTTGCTACTAAAATTAGTGGTGTCACCTCTGATTGCATTTTGTATCACGTTGATACTTCCTGTAGATGATATGCTCGCAGCGATTATGATTCTGATGGCTGCGATGCCTTCAGCAGCAAATACGACGATGTATGCGTTACAGTTTGGAACAGAGCCTGATTTCGTATCGAGTGCAACCTTAGTAAGTACACTTTTTTCACTGATCACGCTGCCCATCTTGCTCGTGATTTTAATTTAAGGATGAGAAGAACTCAATGAAAAGTGGAAGTGGCTCGTTCAGCCCCGACCAGCAAAAGTTGAATGGGCTATGAAGGCGCACTTTGCTCATCACAGACCGTTAAACTTTTGACCTCGAGCGGCTAGTCACTGCAACCAGGCAGGTGAGACACTTATACGGAACCGTACGAATGTGGCTCACCGCCTGCCCCGCGGAAAGCGAGCATCTGCAACGAAAATCAACTACTTTCAAAAGTAATGAATACGAAATAAGCTTTAATAAATAAAAAACTCACAAAAATAGTGAGTTTTTTTCTTATGTGTTAATGCTTTTCTAACCACTTAATTATCTCTTCCGCAACAATATCCTGCTGTGTTGTAGCTGAAATGTCAGCTTCATTATCCCCTTTTTGTTTTCCATACATGCCGAATCCAGCATGATTTCCGCCTTGAATCTCAAATAGAACAGTCTCACGTGACAGCAAGCTTTTCGTTTCTTCAATCTTATCCCTAGTCGTTAGCCCATCTTTTTCTGCGTAAATAGATAAGATCGGTGTGTCTTTGTTAGAAAAGTCATCTCCACTAGCAGGATAAGAGGCAAGCAGGATAACACCATCTACTACATTGGGATTTTTATGTGCAAATGTAGCAGCGCTTACCCCTCCTAAGGAGTGCCCACCAATAAACCATTTCTTAATCGATGGATTACGGTTAATCCATTCTTCTGCTTTATTTGCTTCAAGCATCGCAAGATTTAGATTAAATTTCGGAATTCCGACGGTGTACCCAGCGTCTGACAATACTTTACCGAGATAACCATATGCTTCTGGTTCAACTTTTGCACCCGGATAAAGGATAACCCCAACTTCTTTATTAGTACCACTAGGTTTGAACGTTACCCAATCGTCTTCATGCTCGATGTCTCCAACACTTTTCAACAGTTCTTTAGTAGGTTCATATGTCTGTTGAGTCCACACAAAAAATCCGATCAAGCAGCATACAAATAGTACTGCGATTACAAGAATTGCTCTTTTGATTATCCTTTTCATATTAAGTTAAGCACCTTTCAATTGGCGGTCTTGATGAATCTTTGTTGCAACAAGCGTGATCATCAAAAACAACTCAAAGCCGTTCGTGACAGCGGCACTTTCCACAGATATAGGAACCGCGCTTCCAACTGTCATCACAACTGAACCAATCAACATCCACTTCCAGCCTGTTTTTTTCCAGAGGATCGCTCCTGCCGTGATCAAAGCAATAGACACGAACAGAACCATGAGAGGAGGACCTGATGAAGGTTCTGCAGAAACATATCGAAGTAAACCGTGTTCTCTTTCAGGAACGATTTTTACCCCATATGTTTCAGTGATAATTTCCATTATGACAAGGGCGATCGTGTAAAAAAGAGCTACTATGTATACAATTTTACGTTTGGCGAACTCAATTCCAGCTCTGTTTAAAACACTCCATGAAAATAGAACGAGGGTAGGTGTGAAGAACGCATGAAACCAAAATCGTAAATAGCTCAAATTCTCTAAAAGTGGTCCTTCACCTAAGAATTTCCCTATAGCGATCAATCCGTTATCATAAACAAGTCCGAACACTACCAAAAAGAGTAGGGAAGAAGCATCCCATCTGTTACCGAAGTTTATGCACATGATAAGCAAAACAAGGTAAGCCGCTGTATAAATAAAATAGAAGACTGTATCCATGAAATTCCCCCCAAAGTTTATACTCATAAGAATTACCTTATCCATACAAGACGAAACGTTATGAGTACATCATAGTCTAAAAATGAGGAACATCAACAACGAATTTCACGTATTGTTCATTTTTTTGAAGTGGTGCGGGCTTCCTTTTTCCATAGTGGCATACCTCTTTTTTGCAGCAACTTATATAGTGTGATATAGGTGAATGGAAATAAGAAGGATAGTAGGGTGAAAAAGATAAACCGCCAAGTAAGAATGCGGGTTAAAAATTCATTCATTTCGAACATCGCTTATCTTAGACCTCCTGCTGAGCTAATTGTCGTATAGATCTGTGTGTTTATCTTTACTTGGCTAAAGTGATTTTCACCTGTTTCCCAGTCATTTTTTAGTTTTAGCCACTCTTTATGATGATGCTTTTCCATGTAGACACCGAGACCTAGAATATCGGTTTTATATTGGTTCTGAAGTTTCTTAATAAATGACTCTGTTTTTTTAGCGACCTGTTTTTCTACTTCTTTTTTCACATGATCTGCTGAAACGGTACGTGAATCCATCTGTTTATTGACTTCTTGAATCTCTCCTTCTAGGCTGATTTTGATCGTGAATGTAAGCTGACCGTTTTTAGTTGGAACGAGTTTGATCTTACTTTTCGATTTATCTATTTTATAGATGTAGAGATCCTCATCTAATTCGAAAAAAAGCATACCTTTTTGAAATTCACCGTTCAAAATGTTCATAGCTTCTGTATCTTTTTCATTAAGTATTTGCGTCAATCTGCTTGATTCCCCTTTTATGATAGCGGCACCACCAAGCTTGATCTCTTCTGTATTCTTATAATGTAACATTGGCAGGACGAAAGAACGGTGAGCTAACAGGTCTTCCTGCAGATCTCCTAACCTCTTAATGCTCGCAGTACGGGAATGATTTTGTACATTAGCAGATAGTGTATCGATATAGAGTGATGGCAGTTTTTCGTTATTCTCAACGTCAAGATACTGCTTCGTGTCTCCTTTTGTAATAAAGACACGTACACTCCGCCTAATATCTTCATGTCTGACAAAAAAATCTAGCAGACGCTCCATTCTTTCTGGTTGTCTTGCAACCTTATCTGAAACCAATATAATCTGGTTGTGGGCAAAATATAACTCTTTATTCGAGAATTGAGCAATTTTTGATATTTGTTCAGATATATCATGTCCTTTTTCCTGAAAGTTTTGATACGCTTTTTCGTTCGTTACTTCAGGTTTTAGGGACCTTGGGACAGCCACTTGAAAAGTTCCGTTCATCATTGGTTGATTTGAATCATCACCCAATGTTTCCTGATCGATTCCGACACCAATCACAAAAGCCTTTTTCTCGATCTCTCGTGCTCCGCAACCTTGCAACAAGTTAATAAGGAGGAGGGTTGATAGCATATAACAAAGCTTCTTCATGATTTCACTCCTCTAATCTTAGCGATAATATAAAGAGGGACCGGCACGATTGCAATTAATGCTAAGCTGACTCGTCCGATAAACGTTCCCATCGCTTCAATACCTTCCATGCCAATCGGAACCATCGAGACGAAGAAAATGATAGGAGATAAGATGACGATCAGTGTCTCTTTCTTTGCTTTTTTAAATAGAGATTCTAAGACGACGAGTGAAGAATCAATAGACATTGATGTTGTATTAAAGATCGTCATGATCCAAATGGTAAAATAGACAGATTCGAATCTCTCAAAAAAACCTCCAGGAAGTTCAATCTCCTTACCTAGCTCGATCGTTGGATTCTCTAAAAAATCAGTTCCGAGATTAGAAAAGACAGCCACACACGAAACAAAGACCAGCGTGTAGATGATAATGGAAATAAATACACCTTTCACCGCAGCAGAGGATGCTTTATCAGGTTCATTAACAAGGTAAGAATAGCTTAAGATTATAGAGATGCCGGTGAACGAAAAGAATATATTGATCATACCTGATCCATAGCCTTGCAAGTCTGTTGTGAGCAACGGGTAAAAATTATCTAGATGCATGATCCGAATGTTTAAAACAACTAATAACAATGACACGATTAATACGACAGGTAAAAACATCGAGTTTATACGAATGAGTGCTGTACGAGAACCAAAAAGAGCATATAGCGTAACAAGCAAAAAAAGCAGACTTAAACTATCAGAGCTCGTGTTTGGCAACAGATATTTCTTCGTTATCTCTGCGATTGCTCGTATTTCATAGGCTGCTAATAAAGCAAAAAATGCACCATAAATTATGATTAAAGGCAGGGCGAGTGGCTTTGGGATGATTCCTAGCAAAATTTCATAGATGCCTTTACCCGGAAACATACGAACGAATTGACCCATGATCCATACGATACCTAGCACCATTCCACCCATTACAAGAATGCTGATCACACCGTCGATGCCGTTTGTTACGGTCGTGATATAGCGAGGCAGATTAAAGATACCAACACCAATGACCATGGAAGCTACGGCGTACATTAATTCTTTAGCACTAATGGAACGATCGGTGTATTTGACTTTGCTCACAGTTTATTCCTCTTTCTCTGGACGGACTTCATCTACTGTATCTAAGAAAACAGGTTTTTTTTTAATAAATGATATGGGCAAGCGTAGGAATAGCTCTTTCCAGTCGTTGATAAAGATAGGTGCAAGAGGTGCGGCGTATGGAATACCTAGACTGGTCAGATTGACTACATGTATGACAAGTACAATAAAAGCAAGTGAAATTCCATAGAGCCCCATCATGCCTGCAGCAAAAATAAAACTGAACAAGAGGATTCTATAGGTTACACCCATGCTATAGACCGGTAATGTAAAAGAAGCGATTGCAGTGATTGCAATTACGATGACCATTACGGTACTCACGATTCCAGCTTGAACAGCAGCTTCTCCAATAACGATTCCTCCCACGATACCAATCGTTTGTCCGATGGGTTTCGGAAGACGCAGTCCTGCTTCCCGTAAAAGTTCCATCGTGATCGCCATCATCAGAGCCTCAACAAATGCTGGAAAAGGAACCCCTTCACGCGAAGCAGCAATTGAAAATGCGAGACGTGACGGAATTAAGCCTTGATGAAAGGAAACAAGTGCTATATAAAAGGATGGAAGAAATAGTGAGATGAAAACAGCGAATGCACGGAGCATGCGCAGCAATGACCCAATGTGCCATCTTTCATAATAATCTTCAGGTGACTGAACCGTATCCAGGATCGAGATAGGTGCGATCAGTGCGTTTGCTGTCTGATCAGGGATAATCGCTAATCTTCCTTGCAAGAGTGAGAGTGCAACTTTATCAGGACGTTCCGTGCTAATAAACTGTGGAAAGGGAGACATAAAGTTGTCTTCTATCGATTGTTCAATAATGCCTGAGTCGATAGGTGCATCAATGCTTATATGCTGTAAACGATGTCTTGCTTCTTCTACGATTGCAGGATTGATCACATCACCTATATACAATAAAGCTACTTTTTTCTTCCCTCGTTCACCAATAACAAAAGTCTCTATCTTCAGGTTCTCATCTGTGATCTGTTTACGAATCATCGCGATGTTGACACCGATCTCTTCTGTAAAACTTACTTTAGGCCCACGAATAAGAGATTCTGTTTGTGGTTCCTCGATCGCCCGAACTTTGCCGCCATACGTATCCACACTAAAGCCTTCGTTTATGGAATCCAATAAGATGATGGTTTTGCCGCTCAAAAGATGGTTGATCACATCTTTCGTTTTCGATATCTTAGCGGTTTGAGCGGTTAGGTAGATATCAGAATACATTTGCTCAAACAACGACGAATCCACAGGTGGTGCGTATTTTATATATTTAATTGATTTTAAGATGTTTTGCAGCTTATCTGAATCAACTAAGTTTGCCATATACAGAATAGTTAAAGGTGTATTTCTGATTTCGTACTGTAGCATTTTCAAATCAGGTGTTGGACCGAGCGTAGTTTGAATTCCTTCCAGATTGCTAGAAAGACTGTTACTTAATAATGGGGAGTGGTCTATTTGTGAATTTCCTTCTTTTTTCAATGCAACAGACCTCCCTCTTTTTTTACTAGGTATGTCCATTGAATGAGGTGTTTATTCCATTAATAGGGTAGATGAGAAAATATATAGGACGTGCAAAAGAAAAGAGAAGCCCATAAGCTTGAATGGAGCTTCTCTTTTCGTATATATTGTTGTTCTTGAAAGTAGTTGATCTCCGTTCCAGGTGCTCGCTTTCCGGTGGCGTGCGGTGAGCAACCTTGACGCTTTGCGCCAGAATGTGTCTCACCTGTATGCTCCTTGCTCCTGCGTCTACAAGTTAATGCTAGAGGAGTAAGCTTCCTCGTCGCATGTCTTGTGAGATGTACTTCAGGTGGCAGGCACGCACCTTACACTCCAATCAACTGGACAGCGATGTTTTTAAAATAATATGTCCAAACGGTCATTTAGAAATAAGTTACTTAAATAATAAAACACAAAATACATTAAGAATAGATTAGTGGTCTTTAACTATTTCTAAATTTACATAAAAACAAAGAACAACTATCATAAATGCATATCCATTTATTTGGAAGTATTGTGTAGATAGAAAGGAAATCATTCATGGATGTTGATCTGAATATACTATTGCAAGAAATTAAAATCTGCCGTCAAGAAATGTATGATCTTAAACCAAGCTCCAATGATTTTTCAGATGCTGATCTCGTCAAACAGAGTCAAAAGCTGGACAAACTAATCTACCTTTATCAAAAAGCAATCATGGAGAATCCATCTGTAAAATAAGATATTGAGATTACTGGTCTAAAAGAAATTTAACCTTCTCTTTAAATTCTTTCGCTTCTGTCGAGAGCCCTTTTGTTAAAGGATATAGTGTCCAGAAGTCTTGGTAGATCAGATCAGGCTGCATAAACGGAATAATCGCTAAATTGCTGTTTCTTACATCTGCGTTGTTTTTGAAAGTAAAATTAAAAACAAAAGAAAAAGCATGTCCATCCAAGATCGCAGAACGCATGACTTCAATATTATTGGATGAGAATAGAATCTGTTCGTTCTTTACGTATTTGTCATTAAATGTTATACCGCCTTTTGAATTGTAAATTACCAGTTTCTCATCGCTCAACTCATCTGGAGTAAGAAAATCTTTGTAATACAACGAAGATTTCTTGCCTGCACAAACGCAAACATGTCCCGTATACAACAGTTCATAATCCACTCCTTTTTCATGCTGAAGGTTGGATACTTCATAATCGGTAAATGGACTTAATCCAATATCAATATGTCCGTTCTTCATTTCCTCTAATATATGATCTTGATCGATCTCTCTAATCATAACGTTCGTTTCAGGAAATTGTTCATGAAACAATAAGAAGGCATCGTACACGATGTACATTAAAGCTGGTGCACAACCAACCTTTAAAACATGTTTTTTTGCATGTTGTTTATCTGCTAATTCTTCATGAAGCTCTTGCATCTTCTTAAGAATCTCGTAGGCTTTTGATACAATAAATTTTCCATCAGTAGTGGGAATTGTACCTTGTCTAGACCGAGTAAAAATGGTAACGCCAAACTCTTTTTCAAGTTGAGTGATAGATTGTGATATTGCTGAAGGAGATAGGTGTAGTTTGTCTGCCGCCTTCGTAATCGAACTTTCTTTGGCCACTTCTACAATATATTTCATTTGTTCTAAGTTCATCGTTATCTCCTTTATTTAAGCTATGTTTAACTAAGTTAATTTTATTTCATTTTATCTTAAATAACGAGAAAGTTGTTGCATTTAAAGTAATTTAGGAAAGAAATTTATGAAAAAGATCAATTGACGCTATTAATTGATTAAGTAGTTACATGTGTCAAAGCTCTTGAATGAATACGGAAGGGATAAGTAAAAAAGGGAATTATTGTTTATAAACGAATACTTTTTAAAGAGAAGGTACCATATACCCGACATTCATTAAGTATAGTTAAAACCATTAGCCCCTGACAGAGGAGGAAAAAAATGATTGAAACGCACCGTCTTCTATTACTACCTTTTACTTATGAACTTGCGGAGGCCACACTTAAGAGTAAAGAAGATCTGATCAATTTACTAAACTACAATGTATCCAAAGAGTGGCCGAGTCCGCAATATATGAAGTTGATCAAGATTCAAAAAGACAAGCTGCAACAAACGCCTGATAGTAGTGCATGGGGCAGAATAGCCATTGATAAGGAAACACGTACACTATTTGGAGAAATAGGATGTAAAGCTCCACCAGATGAGAAGGGGAGAGTTGAGATTGGATATGGCATGGTAGGTGAAGCGCGAAACAAAGGGTATGCCACTGAAATGGTAATTGGATTCACGGAGTGGCTTTCTTCACATCCAGAAGTTGAAATTATTTCTGCAGAGTGTCTAATAAGCAATACTACATCTGTAAAAGTACTGAAAAAATCAGGATTTATGATCATAAGAGAGGTAAACGATATAATTTATTGGGAAAAGTCACAAAAATAATTTACTTGGATAATTAAAATAATGTTTTAAACCATCTCATTCGGGTATCCAAAGAGTGTTGTCCATATCTTGCCAAAATAAGTGAAACAGCATGTAATTCAAAAGAAAGGGTAGATGCAGTATGAACCTTTCAAAAGGTGAATTGAATGGACACACTTTTTTAGCAAAACTCATTACTCAATATGCCCATATTCATAAAAAAGCAATTGGTCCCGCTGCGGAAAGATATATTGAGCAGCTAGGTCTACGTACCGGCGAATGGATAGAAAGATTTTATGATGATCCATTAGACTGGACAGTTGATCAATACGTTCATGTCATTGTGGATTTAAAAAATTCCATCGGCGGGCATTTTGAGATTGTCAGTGTAAAGCCTGACCATGTAATAGTTCGTGCAAAAGAGTGTCCTTTCGGGGAGTTTGTTAAGGATGCACCGCACTTATGCAAAATGACATCCAGTGTACTTGGTGGAATAGCAGCACGAAAATTTGGTTATGGAAAAGTCTCGCTGCGTCAAAGGATAGCCTTAGGAAATCCTATCTGTGAAGTAGCCATTTACTTTCAGCCTGATGAACGAGAACAAGGAGATATCTATCAAGGCATTCCAGTCACACCTGAAAACGGTGATCCTTTTTCTTGGGAAGAAGAGACCATCAGTATGCTTAATAATGAGCTAAAAAAATGTGATGAGATGGTTGAGTCACTTCTAAATGAGCTCGAAGAATTAAAAAGTGGAAAATCATAAAGATAATTAAAACAGACCCTTAATTAGAGTCTGTTCTTTTTGTTTTTTTATTTGTTTTATCCAATTTACCATACCCAAAGTCAGCCAATGCTTGAAGCAGGTTTCCTTTTAACGTAATCTCATCAAAATCTAAATTCAAGCTTACTGATGTTTGTGCGATCTCAGGGCTTAAACCGGTTAAAGTTGTTTTGACCCCTAAAAGTTTTAGCGTTGAGACAAGTTGGAAAAGTCGGTGAGCGACCATCGTATCAATATAACTCACACCGGATAGGTCGATAACTAAAGAAGTGATTTCATGATCTAAACACTGTTGCAGCGTAGCTTCGAGTAAGAGCTTTGCACGATTCGTGTCAATATCGCCGACAACGGGCAGAACGGCAACTCCAGGAAAAAGAGGCACAACAGGAACAGATAATTCTTGAAGAGATAGATGGAACTGTTTCGTCATTTCCCTGTAATTATTTACATAAGATTTGCTGAATGCTTGTACAGCGTAATCAATCATAGGATTAATCGTCGTAGAAATATGCAATACCGAGTGTGGAGACATTGCTTGCAACGAACCTTCTTCTTTTATAAAATCCCAGATCACATCGCGATAGTAAGACGTACTTTCAAGTGTGACATCTAGCGGCTGTCCAGAATGTACAGCAAGCATGCCAATATTTTCTCCCCACTCATAAATCGTTTTTTTGGAGTCTGAGACCTTTCCAGAAACTGCATCTCCCAGTAGTCGAATGAATGCAATGGACTGTTGAAGTTCCTCGTTATTATTCAATGGAGCATTTTGTTGAAGGGAAACATATGCGTTGCTATCTTTTATGTTATTCATGATCTTCTCTGCAATTTGAGGTGCATTTTCAGAAATTCGTGTACCGATTTCAATTTGATCTTGTTTCTGCTTCATTTGAAGATCCATTTTGAACTCCTAATTATTTTAGACGTTAAATATATTTTAACAAAAACAATTAACACATGTTTGAATTTACTGAAAAAAATTTTGAGTAAGATGATTATGACTTTCGGGGATAAAAAAAACAGGCCTCTTTTTCAAGAGTCCTGTTTATCTATTGGTTTATTAAGCTTTACGTACGTTAGTAGCTTGAGGTCCGCGTTGTCCTTGTTCAACTTCGAACGTTACGTCTTGACCTTCGTCTAAAGATTTGAAACCGTCAGCTTGGATAGCTGAGAAGTGTACGAATACATCGTCTCCACCTTCGCGCTCGATGAATCCGAAACCTTTTTCTGCGTTAAACCATTTAACTTTACCTTGTTCCATTTTTGTTGCCTCCTGTCGTGCCAAACCGCACAATAATACTATCTCTGCTCAAAAATATCAAGATAATAGGTCTACCTGTACAATCGAACAAAAATAATTCTTATTTATCGTAACATTTTACTAACCAATAAACAAGTAGAACAAGAAAAAGGAAATGATTAAATATTCGGTATGCTCTTAGAAAGCTGTTATAACAAGGAATAGTGAAGTACAAGTAGAGAAAATTTGGTAATAATGGTCTATTTAAAATTTTAAATAGTGATTATGAACTATTCTCGTTCTCTTTAAAGAAGCTGAGTTTTGTAAGTAATTCTGGTTTTAACTTCCTTTTATTCGTGGTACATTGATAAAAATACTAAAACAAATGATGTGATGATATGAATGAAAGTAATGGAATCACTGATCGATTGCATCGTCCGCTTCAGGACTTGCGGATCTCGGTAACCGATCAATGTAATTTTCGGTGTACCTATTGTATGCCTAAAGAAATTTTCGGATCAGATTATCCATTCTTAACACGAACTGAGCTATTATCTTTCGATGAGATCATACGTATTGCTTCCCAGTTTGCAAAGGCAGGTGTGGAAAAAATTCGAATTACTGGCGGTGAACCTTTACTTCGAAAAAACCTGCCAGATCTGTTAAAGCGTCTTCGGGCTATAGAGGGAATTCGAGATATTGCGTTAACGACCAATGGCGTGCTTCTTCCTAAGATGGCTGTTTCTTTAAAGAAAGCAGGAATGGACAGAGTAACAGTGAGTTTGGATACGCTTGATGACCATCTGTTTGGCACTATTAATGGAAGAGGTGTAGGCGTATCACCTGTTTTAAAAGGAATAGAAGCTGCACATGAAGCGGGTCTTGCTGTCAAAATAAATATGATGGTCAAAAAGGGAATTAACGACAAAGAGATTCTCCCAATGGCTCGTTATTTTAAAGATACGCCATATGTTTTGCGTTTTATTGAATATATGGATGTGGGGACTTCAAACGGTTGGAATTGGGATGATGTAGTTGCAAAGAATGAGATCTTAACGATGATTGATTCAGAGATGCCTTTAAAGCCCATTGATCGTAAGTATTATGGAGAAGTAGCCAAACGGTATCAGTATGCAGATGGTAAAGGTGAGATTGGTATTATCTCTTCAATCAGTGACACATTTTGCTCGACTTGTACAAGAGCAAGATTGTCTGCAGACGGAAAAGTATACACGTGCCTTTTTACTGGACGAGGAACTGATCTAAAAGATTTTGTACGAGACGGTGCCACTGACGAAGATCTGTATAACCGTATTGTTCAAATATGGCGAAATCGATCTGACCGCTATTCAGATGAAAGAAAAGAACAGGGAATGAGCGAAAGAAAAAAAATAGAAATGTCATATATAGGAGGCTGAGACGATCAGCCTCTTTTTCTCATTTTCTTTTTTCTGGTTGAAGTTTGTTAATAACTATTTTATAATAACTTACATAAAGTAATTAAATTACGTTTAACATAAATAATTTCACTATTAAATAGGAAAGAAGGAAGAAAGATGACGCCTATTCATGAAAAAACTCATATCGGAAGTGTGACTTTAAAAGTTAGAAATTTGGAGAAACTTGTTACCTTCTATACAGAAACGATTGGTCTACAAGTGTTAACAAAACGGAAATCTATCGTGGAATTAACAGCAGACGGCAAAACGCCACTTATCATTTTAGAAGGTAATCCTGAGCTTCGTGCGAGACCAATAAAAAGTGCAGGCTTATATCACTTGGCATTGCTTGTACCAAGTAGAACAGATCTTGCAAATGTTCTTTACCATTTTATTGAGACAAATACACACTTACAAGGAGCATCTAACCACAGGTTTAGTGAAGCTATCTATCTACAAGATCCTGAGAACAACGGAATTGAAATTTATAGAGATGTTAATCGCGAAGATTGGCGACGAGATGAAAGAGGAAAATTACCTGCTGTCAGCGAACCATTAGACGTACAAAGTCTTTTAGCAGAAAGAGATACAAAGACTTGGAATCGCCTGCCAGAAAACACGGTTATGGGCCATGTGCATTTGAATGTATTAAATATTGCCGAAGCCGAAACTTTCTACATGAACATATTAGGTTTTGAAGAACAGACAAGGATGGGGAACCATGCTTTATTCATCTCCGCTGGAGGTTATCATCACCATATTGCCGTAAATATTTGGAACGGAAGAGATGGCCAGTCAAATCGAGATGATGTTACAGGACTTCTTCATTATGAAATCATCGTTCCATCGCTGTTGGAAGTCGAAAAAGTTTTAGGTGCTCTAGAACGTGAGCAAGTTCCATATCATATAGAGTCGCAAACCATTTTGTTAAAAGACCCTTCAGGCAACGGTATCGTGATTAAAGCCGAACAGCGCTAACGTTTACAAACTCTCAGAAACAGGAATATTAAAAGTAAGAAAAAAACGGCAAAGAGGGGGGTTATATGAAAAGAAGTACTTTGGTAAAGATCACCGCAATCTTATTGATTGTTCTGTTTTTATTTGCTCTTAACCATTTTGTCTTTAAAATAACCCCCATGTCTTTGCGTGATTGGGTATTGTCCTTTGGGATGGTCGCTCCCATCGTCTATATCATTGTAAATGTAATCCGGCCTTTTACTCTATTTCCAATCTCTGTTCTTTCACTTGCAGGTGGTTTAGCATTCGGGGTAGTATGGGGAACTGTTTATACAGTTTTCTCAGCTACAATTGGTGCCATTTTATCGTTCTACATCGCCAAACATCTTGGGGCGAGATGGATCAAACAAAAAACAGATTCACCTTCAAGAATTGAGAAATGGCAGAATCAACTTAAGGAAAAAGGTTTTGTTTACATCTTCTTATTGAGAATCATTCCGGTACTGAATTTTGATGTTGTTAGCTATGTGGCTGGAATCTCTAAACTTAAACTCCGCTCCTATATTTTAGCTACGATGCTTGGCGTTTTACCAGGAACACTCGCATATAACTTGCTTGGTGACAGTTTTATTAAAGGAAATGGAACAATCATCGCAATTGCAATCGGCTTAGCGCTATTTGCAGCTTGTATACCTATTCTAATGAAAAACAAACAGATGATTACCAGTCAAATTCATCAGCATAAAGAAGATAACGCATAGCCTTACTCTTACCCTTAGAGTAAGGCTTTTTTGTTTGTTTTCTTGATGTTTGAGCATAATACTTGTTCCTTATTAATAATTATTATAAATTAGTATTGACTTCAAAATAGAAGTGAGTATAATAAAGATTGTGAACAACACATGATAATGATATTCATTATCATTTGAATAAAAGGAGTGGAATTTAAAATGGCAGAACGTATGGTAGGAAAACAAGCACCTCGCTTTGAGATGGAAGCGATCATGCCTAATAAAGAAACGAAAAAAGTAAGCTTAGAAAAGAACATGGAAGATGGAAAATGGACCGTTCTTTTCTTCTATCCAATGGATTTCACTTTTGTATGTCCAACTGAAATCACCGCTTTATCAGATAGATATAGTGAATTCGAAGACTTAGATGCGGAAGTAATTGGGGTATCAACGGACACCGTTCATACGCATTTGGCGTGGATCAACACGAGTCGTGAAGATAACGGGCTTGGTGAGTTGAACTATCCTCTCGCTGCTGATACGAACCACCGTGTATCACGTGATTATGGAGTTTTGATCGAAGAAGAAGGTGTTGCACTTCGTGGCATGTTCATCATCAATCCAGAGGGCGAGATGATGTATCAAGTGGTCTTCCACAACAACATCGGCCGTGATGCTGATGAGACACTGCGTGTACTTCAAGCACTACAAACAGGCGGACTTTGCCCAGCAAACTGGAAGCCAGGGCAAAAGACACTTTAAAAATATTATTGCTTCGAGGTTATTAAATGAATTTCCTCGTTGAACGTTGATTGGAGTGGAAGGTGCGAGACTCCTGCGGGACAAGCGGTCAGGTGAGACACTTAAAGGCGCAAAGCGGCAAGTGGCTCACCGCCTGCCCCGCGGAAAGCGAGCAACCTGGAACGGAAATCAACTACATCTTGCAATTACTTAAGAATAAAACTAACGAACAATTTTTGGAGGAATATTAGATGAAATTACGTGAACAAATGCCTGAACTTGATGGTGCTACAACTTGGTTGAATGAAGAAGTGACGAAAGAAGAATTGGTTGGAGAAAAAGCAACACTAATTCACTTCTGGTCCGTAAGCTGCGGATTGTGTAAAGAAGCGATGCCTGATGTTAACGAACTTCGCGATGAATATGAAGACGATCTAAACGTAGTGGCTGTTCACATGCCGCGATCAGAAAATGATCTAGACATGAGCGTTATCGAACAGATGGCAATCGGACATGACATCACACAGCCTATCTATGTAGATAGCGAGCATAAATTAACCGATGCTTTTGAAAACAAATATGTACCTGCGTACTATGTGTTTGATAAAGAAGGTAAGCTTCGTCACTTCCAAGCTGGTGGAAGCGGAATGGACATGCTTCGCAAGAGATTGAACCGTGTGTTAAACGAAGAAACAAAATAAGGAGATGATACGATGAATACCATTCAAGAAGTATTGAATCGTCAAGTAGCTAACTGGAATGTGTTGTTTGTAAAACTACACAACTATCACTGGTATGTAAAAGGACCTCACTTTTTCACACTTCATGAAAAGTTTGAAGAGCTCTATAATGAAGCGGCAACGAACATTGACGAATTAGCTGAGCGACTGCTCGTACTAAAAGGAACACCAGTTGCAACGATGAAAGAATATTTAGAGTTGGCAACGGTAGAAGAAGCGAATACAAACGAATCTGCAGAAGTTATGGTTCAAAACGTTATTAACGATTTTGAACTACTGATCGCTGAGATTAAAGAAGGAATGGAAGTAACCGAGCGTGAAGGTGATGAGGTAACGCACGACATGTTATTATCCGTTCGTGAAAGCTTAGCAAAACATAATTGGATGCTTCGTGCGTTCGTAAGCTAATCTAAAAAGGAGTGACTTCGGTCGCTCTTTTTTTGTGCACTGATTATATTTCTAAAAATTATAATTATTCTGCAATTTTAACGAAGCATATGCTAAACTTTAAGAATGGACCAAATTATTCCAAAAGGAGGAAGAACATGAAAAAGGGGATCGCATTATTTTTCGTAATGATTCTAGCATTTTCACTAGCGGCTTGTGGTCAAAAAATTGACACTCCATCTGAAAAGAAAGACTCTGGTGAAAAAAGCGCTTCATTAAATCTTGATCAGATCAGTATTGTAACAGGCGGTACAGGTGGTACATATTATCCACTAGGTGGAGAGATGGCGAAGATTGTGAAGGATGAGTTAGATGTTGAAGCAAACTCTCAGGCATCAGGTGCATCTGTTGAGAACATGCAGCTGCTTCAAGATGGTGATGCTGATGTAGCGTTCACACAAACAGATATTGCTAGCTATGCAGTAGAAGGCAAGGAAATGTTTAAAGAAAAAGTTGACCAAGTATCGGGAATTGGGACACTTTATCCTGAAACGATCCAGATCGTTACATTAAAAGATAGCGGGATTAAGAGTGTTGAAGACTTAAAAGGCAAAAAGGTTTCAGTTGGAGCGCCAGGTAGTGGAACTTTTGCTAATGCTGAACAAATTCTAAAGATTCATGGTATGACAATGGAAGACATTGATGCCCAGCATCTATCGTTCGATGAGTCTACGGAAGGTATTCAAGATAAGAACATCCAAGCGGCTTTTATCACAGCAGGCACGCCAACAGGAGCTGTGGATGCATTATCTGCAACAAAACCTGTAACGATCGTACCGATTTCAGATGACAAGATTAAAGAGCTGATCGAAGCGCATCCGTATTATATTGAAGATACCGTTAAAAGCGGAACATACAAGATCGAAGCAGACGTTAAAACGGTAGCCGTACTTTCTATGCTAACTGTTCGCAAAGATATGGAAGATGATGCGGTGTATGCGATCACAAAGGCAATCTTTGAGAACACAGATAAGATCAGTCATGCAAAAGGAGAGCTTATCTCTGCTGAGAATGCAGTAAACGGTATGGGAATCGACTTCCATCCTGGAGCTAAAAAGTATTTTGAAGAAAAAGGAATCTTAAAATAAGAGGTGTTGAGCATGGACTAAGAGAGTATTCTTTAGTCCATGTATTCTTATGAAGAAAATTTTTATTAGCATACTGATCTTATTGTCTTTAACGATTGCTTCAATTGTGCCTTTTTTTAAATCAGTAGTAATTGAAGATGGCAAGACAGGTAAATCGTTAGCTTTCTTTGATGCAAAGCAAGGTAGTGAATTCAGTATTGAATACATACACTCGATTCATAAAACACCGGTTCGTGAAATCTATCAAGTTCATAACGAAGAAATTCTTCAAACTGAAATGAGGTTTCAGGAATTTGGTGTTGGCATGCCATCAGGTGCAGATGAAGGAGAAGTGTTTGCACAAAAGGGTGAGAACTATATTTTATCCAACATGAAAAGAACGTTTCCTTCATTAGATATTCGAATCGGACAAATTATAGCCAATCATACACTCCTTCTTAAAGGTCATGAATATCCCTTTTCTGGTTTAAGTGAAAAAGGATCTTGGGTTTCAATAAAAGTAGACAACTTGAATATATGGCAAAGGTTGATAGGAGGGAAAAAACTTGGATAAGAACAAGCATAACGAGCGTGAACAAATATCAGATCAAGCTGTACAAGAGCTGATGGAAAAGTATGATCCGGAAGCAGGGTTTCGGAAATTAAAAGGTGTTCTTTATTGGATTACACTCATCGGTCTTATTACCTTTTCACTATTTCAACTCTATACAGCTATTTTCGGAGTGTTGCCTGCACAGCTGCAAAGAACGATTCATCTCGGCTTTGCACTAACTTTAATCTTTTTGCTATTTCCAGCTTCTAAAAAGAAAAAAGAAGGTAAGCCACTTTTTCAAGTCGCTTGGTATGACATGATCTTGGCTGTCTTGTCTATAGCGGTAGGATCGTATTGGTACATATTTATGGACGATCTTGTGATGAGGGTCGGAAGATTAACCACTCAAGATTTCCTAATAGGGGTACTCGCAATCTTACTTGTTCTAGAAGCAACGAGAAGGGTCGTTGGGCTGCCGATCACGGTTATTGCAGGTCTATTCCTGCTTTACGCGTATATGGGACCTTATATGCCGGGCTTCTTAGAGCATAAAGGTTTGACGATCGAACGGATCGTAAGGACGATGTTCTTTACAACAGAAGGTATTTTAGGAACACCGCTTGCGGTTTCATCAACGTATATCTTTTTGTTTCTCTTATTTGGAGCCTTTCTCGTAAAGACAGGAGTGGGCGAATATTTCAATGATCTATCCATCGTCATTGCAGGAAGACGAGTCGGCGGACCTGCTAAGGTAGCGATTTTCTCGAGTGCTCTACAAGGAACGATCAGTGGAAGCTCGGTTGCTAACGTTGTAACTTCAGGGGCTTTTACGATTCCGATGATGAAACGTTTAGGTTATGATAAAAACTTTGCAGGAGCAGTTGAGGCAGCTTCCTCTACTGGTGGTCAGATCATGCCTCCTGTCATGGGCGCTGCAGCGTTTCTGATGGTTGAATTTATCGGAGGCGGTATTACCTATTGGGATATCGCCAAAGCCGCTGCCATTCCTGCCGTATTATACTTTGCAGGAATATGGATCATGACACATTTCGAAGCAAAACGTATCGGTCTTAGAGGGTTATCTCGTGAAGAGATGCCTGAAACGAAAAGAGTTATGAAACAAGTGTACCTGTTGATTCCCATCGTTGTGGTTATTCTCTTGCTTATGAGTGGTATGAGTGTAACAAAAGCTGCGCTGTGGTCCATCGTGAGTGCAATCGCGGTAGGGATGTTCAACAAGAAAACTCGCATGGGGCCGAAGCTCTTTCTTGAAGCGTTAGCAGATGGCGCGAGAACGGCTCTTGGTGTTGCAGCGGCTACAGCAGCGGCAGGTATGATCGTCGGAGTGGTCACCGTAACAGGTGTAGGTCTTAAGATGGCGAACGGTTTGCTAGAGTTATCAGGTGGGTATCTCATTCCGACATTGATCTTAACGATGATCGCATCGCTCGTACTTGGTATGGGATCACCAACAACGGCGAACTATGTCATTACTTCAACGATTGCGGCTCCAGCTATTTTATTATTTGGGGTTCCGGATCTGTCAGCTCATATGTTTGTCTTTTATTTTGGAATCATCGCAGATATCACGCCTCCGGTCGCACTGGCAGCCTTTGCCGCAGCAGGGGTTTCGGGCGGTGAACCGATACGAACCGGTATTCTCTCATCAAAACTGGCCATTGCAGCGTTTATCATTCCCTATATTTTCGTTATCTCGCCACAGCTCATGTTGATTGATACAACATGGACTGAAGCGATTTGGGTGATCTCAACGGCATTTGTAGGAATGATCGCGATTGGGGCAGGAATGATCGGCTATTGGATGCGTGCTCTTTCATGGTTAGAAAGAATAGGAGCAGTTGTGATCGGATTCTTGCTGATCTATCCAGAAGGCATGTTCAGCGCGATCGGTCTTGCAGCGTTCGCATTAATGCTTGGTACTCAGTATTGGCTTTTGAAAAAGGATAATACACAAGCACCATCTTCACCAGCGGTTTAAAAGATGATTTGCTCAGAGGCAATTGTGCTTCTGAGCTTTTTTATGTGTGCAAAGTTTAAAAAATTCAATGTGGGTAAAAGATTGTAAGGTTATACCTCTCGTATTTATGATACAATCAGTAAGTATGCATTTTTGGAGGATACGGATTTGAATATATGTATGTAGGCTGATAGAGATAGTTGGTCAGTTATATATAAAAAGGAGAGATATCCAAATGATTACGGTAACTAACGTTGGTCTTCGCTACGGCGACCGCAAGCTGTTTGAAGACGTTAATATAAAGTTTACACCAGGAAACTGCTACGGCTTGATTGGTGCGAACGGTGCGGGTAAATCTACATTCTTAAAAATTCTTTCTGGTGAGATCGAAGCACAAACAGGTGACGTTCACATGACGCCAGGCGAACGTCTAGCCGTATTGAAGCAGAACCACTTTGAGTATGAAGATCAAGAGGTAATGCAGACAGTTATTATGGGCCACGCTCGTCTTTATGAAGTGATGCAAGAGAAAGACGCGATTTATATGAAAGCTGATTTCTCAGATGAAGATGGAATTCGTGCAGCTGAACTTGAAGGTGAGTTTGCCGAACTGAACGGTTGGGAAGCTGAATCAGAAGCAGCGATCCTTCTAAAAGGTCTTGGTATTAAAGAAGATCTTCACACAAAGAAACTAGCTGAACTAACAGGTTCTGAAAAAGTAAAAGTATTGCTTGCACAAGCTCTTTTCGGTAAGCCAGATGTTCTACTTCTGGATGAGCCGACGAACAACTTAGACCTTCAAGCAATCCAATGGCTAGAAGATTTCTTGATCAATTTTGAAAACACAGTCATCGTTGTATCCCATGACCGTCACTTCTTAAACAAAGTATGTACGCACATGGCTGACCTTGATTTTGGAAAGATCCAGATCTATGTGGGTAACTATGATTTCTGGTATGAGTCTTCTCAATTAGCGCTTCGTATGGCACAAGATCAAAACAAGAAAAAAGAAGAAAAAATCAAAGAACTTCAAGCTTTCGTTGCGCGATTTAGTGCGAACGCATCTAAATCAAAACAAGCGACTTCACGTAAGAAGTTATTGGATAAAATCTCTTTAGATGATATCCGACCTTCTTCTCGTAAATATCCATATGTGAACTTTGGCATCAACCGTGAGATCGGAAATGATCTTCTTCGTGTTGAAGGTTTAACAAAAACGATCGACGGCGTAAAAGTACTTGATAACGTGAGCTTTATCATGAACAAAGACGACAAGATTGCTTTTGTAGGTAAAGAAGAGATCGCCATCACAACTCTATTTAAAATTTTAATGGGTGAGATGGAAGCGGACAGCGGAACATACAAATGGGGTGTAACAACGTCTCAAGCGTACTTCCCGCGTGATAACTCGAAGTACTTTGCTGGCAGCGAGCAGACTCTTGTTGACTGGCTTCGTCAATATTCTCCTGAAGATCAAACGGAAAGCTTCCTTCGCGGATTCTTAGGACGTATGCTCTTCTCAGGTGAAGAAGTAATGAAAAAGCCGTCTGTATTATCTGGAGGAGAGAAAGTACGTTGTATGCTTTCTAAGATGATGCTAAGCGGATCAAATGTATTGATCATGGATGATCCTACGAACCACTTGGATCTAGAATCGATCACAGCATTGAACAACGGATTAATCGGCTACAAAGGTGCATTGATGTTCACATCACATGACCATCAGTTCGTTGAAACAATCGCGAACCGTATCATTGAAATCACGCCTAAAGGAATTCTTGATAAGCAAATGTCTTATGATGAGTACTTGGCGAATGATGAATTGAAGAAGCAGCGCCAATTGATGTATCAATAAAACAACGAAGGAGTGTTAAGTCTGATCGTAGATTTAGCACTCTTTTTTTGTTTGGCTACTTATTTAAAAAAGTGAGGAGAAATGATGGAACCATTTACTGAGAAGGTCATTAAAGTCATCAAAAGCATACCGAAGGGACAAGTCATGACTTACGGACAGATTGCCCGTGTAGCTGGAAATCCGCGAAGTGCTAGACAGGTCGTGCGTATCCTTCACTCTTTGAGTAAGAAGCATGATCTGCCTTGGCACCGGGTAATTAATGCAAAAGGTGAGATCGGCATTCAAGATGAGGAATTGTTTTTTACGCAAAAGTCACTGTTAGAGAGTGAAGGCGTGCAATTTAAAGGGAAAAATAGAATGAACATCGAAGCATACAGGTATTCGCCAGATTGCGAGGATTATATTTAATTAGCATTGATAGGGAGAAATGAGTATGCAGATCAAACAGAATTCGGTATTAAAAGTAGCAGAGTTAAGGGATAAAGAAACGATCCATAATCTTATGCAGTTTTATTTTTATGATTTCTCAGAGTTTATCGACATTTACGTCGATGACAATGGAGTTTTTGGTCAGTATGCTTATCTAGATACTTATTGGGAAGAAAGTCGGCGTTTTCCTTATCTGATCGAATGGGAAGGAAAGGTAGCAGGGTTTGTATTAGTAAGTGAAGTACAAGAGGAGAACAATCAACACTGGTCGATCTCAGAATTTTTTATCATGAAAAAATTCAGGCTTAGTGGTTTGGGCAGACTTGCTGCTTATCAGGTATTTGAAAAACATAAAGGAGATTGGCAAGTTTCTCAAATAGAAGCGAACAAACCTGCACAAACATTTTGGAGAAAAGTGATCGGTGAATACACGAGTGAACAGTATAAAGAGCGTAATGAAGAGAGACGAGTCATCCAATCGTTCTGCAATAAAATAATCAAGATGTGACGTGCGATTCTATTCAATAGAATTGCTTTTTTTTATTGTGATAAACCGATAGAAAGTTTGACTTTTTTTTAATAGGGCAAAATAGGGTAGGAGCTACTTGTATCTGGAGTGTTCCCAAATAACTGTTGTTTTTACTTCTGAGGGGATGTACACATGTTTAGATTGAACCTGTTAGATAATTATTTAAAGAAATATACAAAAATGTCGGAGAGGGAACTATCACATACGGTGCAATCAAATATGTGGTTTACTCCCGTGCTCTACATGATATTTTCTGCACTATTAGTGACGGCCACATTAACAACTGATCTAAAGTACGATTTAGGAGATCAAATGCGTCCATTTTTTGCAGTCGATTATGATCTTACACGAAATCTAGTAGGAACGCTTACCGCTGCTACTCTAACTTTGACCACTTTCACGTTTAACTTGATCTTAGTTGTGTTTACGACGTTTTCTGGACAGTTTTCTCCTCGTATGTTGAAAAACTTTATAGCTAGTAAATCAACTCAGCGTGTTTTAGGTATATTTACCTCAAGTTTTATTTATATGTTGTTGAGTTTTTTATTTTTGAACAAAAGAATGGCCGAATATTATTTTGCTGTTCCTTTAGCGGCAGCTATTATTGCTGCATTTTCAATGGGAACCTTTATCTTTTTTATCAATCATGCTGTTGCTTGGCTTCAAGTGAATCAGATGACCTATGACATGAAGAATGAAGCGTTGTACATCGTAAAGAGTACATTAGAGGACGAAGTCGATCCTTATAAAGTGGATGATTTAACTACGGTAAACAGTGAGATATGTGATGAAAGCGGTAATACGATCTCAGCGCGCAAATCGGGATTTATCCAACTGGTGGATTTCATTTCTATTATGAAAGAAGCTGAACGAGATGATATTGTCATACGATTGGAGTATGCGATCGGAAGCTATGTGTATGCTACAACGCCATTTATCACCTATTGGAAAAAAGGTGAGAATGAAGTGGATGAACAAAAATATTTAGCGCTCATCAGTATTGGAAGAAGGCAAACAGAAGTTCAAGATATTGAATTTAGTATTAATAAACTTGTGGAAGTTGCGATTAGATCACTTGGAAATAATGATCCAAAAACAGCGATTAACTCCATCTATCAACTAGGTGAAGTTCTTACTACGATTTCACGTGGATCCATTTTTTCAAAGTATTTGGTAGATAAACAAAATAATCTGCGCGTCGTTTTACAAGAACGAGATTTTAGCCATTATTTATACAATGCTTTTGGATACATTCGTCACTATGCAAAAGATAATGTGATAGTATGTACGGAAATACTGAAGGTTCTTGATCTGATGGCAAAATCTCTAAATAAGCGTGATTATAATGCAGTCTGGGAATTCGGGATTTTAACCGCAAGCGGGTTAGAAAATCAATTCTTATTTGCTTTAGATTATCAACAATTTCATCGAGCGCTGCAGAATCTTTCCGTGACGACAAATCATGAAAAAGAGTATGAGGATTTCTTATTTAAAAGTAAACAACCGTAGATGCAGCTATAGAATATGAAAAAGCCCGGTTTAAGTACCGAGCTTTTTTATATGGAGCGCAATGCTTTTTGAACGTCCGATGCCGAATGAAACGGCTCGTCAAGTTGAAGCATTTTTCGAAGAACATATTTAAGTGAGGATGAAATTTCTAACTCTTCTTCCCAGCTCGCCTCTTTCTTCGTTTGGGGCACGTAAGTTGAGTAAAGAAGAAACAAGGCAAAATGACCGAGAGCAAACAGGTCGCTTTCCACTTTAACAGCCCGCATCCGAAGTTTCTCCGGATGATCATGGGGCTCTTCAATCTCATGGTCTATGTCTGATAAATAACAAGCAAGTCCAAAATCAATCACGATCAGTGTTTTATTACGTTGAATGATATTTGGAATACGAAGGTCTCGATGTATGATCCCTTTCTGGTGAAAGCGTTCAGTAATAGTTAAAAGCTCTAGCAATATCGTAATCGTTTCTTTTTCGTCGAATGTTTGATTATCACGAAAAATTAGATCTTCGAATGTATCTCCCTTGATCCATTCCATAGCGATAAAGTGACCTTGTTCATCTTGAAAGGTATTCAATAGCTTCGGTACAGGGTGTTTCTGCAGCGCTTCTAAAATTTGAGACTCTCTTTGGAAAGAAAGAAGACCTGTTGTGGTCTTTGCTTTAGTGTTCCGAAGCTGTTTTAGTACGATGATCTCATCTGTATGCGTATCAAGTGCTAGGTACGTAATACCGTAACTACCCATTCCTAGAACTTCTTGAATAAGATATTGATCATGAACAAGGTTTCTAGCTTTAATAGGTCTGTCCCAAAACGTTCTTTGCATACCTTTCCATAGTTCAGCTATCATGTTGTTTGAATGCTACTCAGATCAGGAGCTAAAGAAGCTGCTTCTCTTTTTCTTTTTATAATGCTTGTGTCCATATCCACCATAATGCTTCTTGCCAAAATCACTGCTGCTGTATTTCTTGTAGCTTTTCTTATATTTGTAGCCTGAGCTGCTGTACCTCTTATGGCTGCTTTGACCTAATAGTGATTTTAATAGTTTCTTTAACATGAAAAATCATCTCCTTTGAAAATCCTTGTTAATCATATTCGTCCTTTTCAAGCATTATCCTACTGTACGTACTTTTAAACAAAAAGTTTCAAAGAGAAGGGGTCTGACCCCAAACAATTTATTTCCCGCAACAATTTCCTTGTTTTTGTCTAGTGAGTTTTGTTAAATTTAGAGAGGTATAATAGAACGTTTACAAAAGTTATGTTTTTTGGTGTTCAAGGAGAGGGGTTCTTCGTTTCATGTCGGAGTATATTGTCGCAGCTTTATTGCCGTTTGGTCTACAGCTGCTATTTAATAGAGTGTTGTTTACTAAGTACTTACCTTTAGCGATTACTGTTGTTATCTTAATTTTTGGTTTTGATGGCTTGAATCAACCGTTGCCTCTCCAAATCGTTGCCTTAATATCTACGATCATAGGCTTCTTACTGGGACTTAAAATTTATAACAAACAAAAAAGAAAAGTAAGATAAAAAAAGACGTCACCTTCACGAGGTAGACGTCTTTCTTTTTGTATGAGTGATCGTTTCTTTTAAGAAAAGTACGAGCATGGATAGCACATATAGTGTAATGATACCTAGACCAGCTTTATCAAGATGAACGAGCTTCAGTACTACTGAGCTTAAGATCGTGATGTATAGAGCACCTAGATATTTTTGAATCTGTTCGCTGGAATAGATGGTTGTGAGCTTTGCACCTAGTTGAGTCCCGACCAACGCCCCTAAAATAAGCAGGAGGCCAAGTTTATAATCAATCTGTACACTTGATGCGTACGTTAAGAAACCAGCACTTACGATGAAAAACACACTGACTAAGCTCGTCCCAACTGCTTTTCTAGAAGGGAACTTCATTAATGAAATGAGCATTGGAACCATTACAAATCCTCCGCCGACTCCTAATGTCGTAGAAATGAATCCTCCTGTAAATCCAATAAAGACTGCTTTCGGCCAAGAGAAATAGATCTCAGTAGTGCTTTGCTCTATATTCTTGCGTTTTGTTTGCTTATAAAGCAGGGAAAGAGCAAAGTAGGCAAGAAGAACAATATAAAATATTGGGATGATCGTATCGTCGTAACCCATCTTCTCTAACCATACTACAAGTGGATGAGCGACCTGTGTGGCAACGATTCCTACAATTCCTAAAACAGCAGCAGTTTTCCATATAATATTCTTAAATCTAAGATGAGCAGCAACGCCTGAAACACTTGTCCCGATTGAGTACATAAGACTCGTCCCGATCGCTGAAAGAGGCGGGAGACCGAACAAGATTAGAACAGGTGTCAGAATAAAGCCACCACCTATTCCGAAAATACCTGAAAAGATGCCGATGCATAAACCTAGCAGTATATAAAAAAACTCCATTTTAAAACTCCTTTAAAAGGGACACACCTTTTACAATTTTTCCGAAAGCCTTGGTAATGCTAGCGGGAAATGGGGTCAGACCCCACACAATTTATTTCCCAACAAGCGCCTACCTTTAAGTATAACACTTTACTTTCCTTCCAGAAACTTCTGCGAATATTTGTTCGTAATTATTAGGTTTTTGGATAGGGGCTGTGCTATAATTTGAGTAACCAGAATTTAGGAACGGAGGTTCGGTTTTGTGAGTCAAAGTCAATTGTTCGAAATCAAATCAAACTATCAGCCACAAGGGGATCAGCCCGCAGCGATCCAACATCTTGTGAACAATATAAACGCAGGAAAGAAGAGTATGACCCTGCTTGGTGCGACCGGAACAGGGAAGACGTTTACGGTATCCAACGTTATTCAGGAAGTAAACAAACCGACTCTTGTTATTGCTCATAACAAAACATTAGCCGGACAGCTTTACAGTGAGTTGAAAGAATTTTTTCCGAACAACGCAGTTGAGTATTTTGTATCGTATTACGATTATTATCAGCCAGAAGCATACATCGCACATTCTGATACGTATATCGAAAAAGATGCAAGCATTAATGATGAGATCGATAAACTTCGCCACTCGGCTACTTCATCACTTTTTGAACGCAAAGACGTTATTATTGTGGCCAGCGTATCGTGTATTTATGGTCTAGGTTCACCTGAAGAATATAAAGACATGGTGATCTCCTTAAGAGAAGGAATGGAGAAAGACCGTGATCAGCTTTTACGTGATCTCGTAGATGTTCAATACAACCGAAATGATATTAACTTTACTCGAGGTACGTTCCGAGTTAGAGGAGATGTCGTGGAAATCTTCCCAGCCTCACGCGACGAACATTGTCTTCGTGTGGAGTTTTTTGGTGATGAGATCGACCGCATCACTGAAGTGGACGCACTAACAGGGGAAATTCTTGGTGAACGTAAACACGTTGCCATTTTTCCGGCTTCCCACTTCGTAACACGTGAAGAGAAGATGAAGGTAGCAATCAAGCGAATTGAAGCTGAACTGGAAGATCGTCTAAAAGAATTGAATGAAGCGGGAAAACTTTTAGAAGCACAGCGTCTCGAACAGCGTACAAGGTACGACCTGGAGATGATGGCGGAAATGGGATTCTGTTCAGGAATCGAGAACTACTCTGTTCATCTGACTCTAAGACCATTAGGTTCAACGCCTTACACACTTCTAGACTATTTTCCGGATGATTCATTGATTGTCATCGATGAGTCCCATGTTACTCTCCCGCAGATTCGTGGAATGTTTAATGGAGACCAAGCGAGAAAAGGCGTCCTTGTCGATCATGGATTCCGACTGCCTTCCGCAAAAGATAACCGTCCGTTAACGTTCGATGAATTTGAGCGTTATACTAAGTTTCAGCACATTTACGTATCAGCAACACCTGGTCCTTATGAGCTCGAGCATGCACCTGATCCGGTCGAGCAGATTATTCGTCCAACAGGGCTCTTAGATCCTACACTAGAAGTTCGTCCGATCAAAGGTCAGATCGATGATTTACTAGGTGAGATCAACGAAAGAATTGAGAAAAATGAACGAGTTCTTGTTACTACCTTAACGAAAAAGATGTCTGAAGATCTTACCGATTATTTTGTAGAACTCGGCATAAAAGTTCGTTATCTGCATTCAGAAATTAAGACGTTAGAACGGATTCAGATCATACGCGATCTGCGTCTTGGTGTTTTTGATGTACTCGTCGGTATTAATTTGCTGCGAGAAGGGTTAGATATTCCTGAAGTTTCTCTCGTTGCCATTTTAGATGCAGATAAAGAAGGTTTCTTACGTTCAGAACGCTCTCTTATTCAAACGATCGGTCGTGCTGCTCGTAACTCAAACGGTCACGTTATTATGTATGGAGATAAGATTACAAAGTCCATGCAGATCGCGATTGATGAGACGCAGCGCAGACGTCAGAAACAGATGGAACACAACGAAAAGCATGGAATCACGCCGACAACGATTAAAAAAGAAGTGCGTGATGTGATTCGTGCGACTCAAGCTGCCGAAGATACAGAAACGTATACAAGTTCAAAAGCTCCTAAGCAAAAGATGAGCAAGAAAGATCGCGAAGCGTTTATCGAACGTATGGAAAAAGAGATGAAGGATGCTGCAAAGAACCTTCAGTTCGAGCGTGCAGCAGAGCTTCGTGACCTCATTCTTGAGTTAAAAGCGGAAGGATGATAGCAGTTGGCTACCAATCAAAACATAATTGTAAAGGGTGCTAGAGCCCATAATTTAAAGAATATAGATATTACGATCCCGCGTGATAAGCTGGTTGTTTTAACTGGCTTATCTGGTTCGGGTAAATCTTCACTTGCTTTCGATACGATTTATGCAGAAGGACAGCGCCGTTACGTTGAATCTCTTTCTGCTTATGCCCGTCAGTTTCTCGGACAGATGGACAAGCCGGATGTAGACTCAATCGAAGGTCTGTCACCTGCTATTTCGATCGATCAAAAAACAACAAGCCGTAACCCTCGCTCAACAGTAGGTACGGTTACAGAAATCTATGACTATCTTCGACTTTTATTCGCACGTATCGGTCGACCGGTATGTCCAGTTCATAACGTAGAGATCACCTCTCAAACGATTGAACAAATGGTAGACCGGATTTTAGAATATCCTGAACGTACAAAGCTCCAAATTTTAGCTCCTGTTGTTTCCGGTCGAAAGGGAGAACACGTTAAAGCGCTTGAAGATATTAAGAAACAAGGGTATGTTCGTGTTCGAATCGACGGTGAGATGCGTGAGATCTCTGAGGAAATTAAGCTTGAGAAAAATAAAAAACATACGATTGAAATCGTGATCGACCGTATCGTCGTAAAAGAAGGAGTCGCTACTCGTCTGGCTGACTCTCTTGAGGCGGCACTCAACCTTGGTGGTGGAAGTGTAGTCGTTGATGTGATGGAAGAAGAGGAGCTTCTATTCTCTCAAAACCATGCTTGTCCTCATTGCGGATTTTCGATTGGTGAACTAGAACCTCGTTTGTTTTCATTTAACAGTCCATTCGGGGCGTGCTCTTCGTGTGATGGCTTAGGAGTAAAACTCGAAGTAGATCCAGAGCTTGTTATTCCAGATTGGAGTCGTACTTTACGAGACAGCGCCATCGCACCTTGGGAACCGATTAGCTCGCAGTATTATCCGCAGCTTCTTGAAAGTATCTGTAACCACTTTGGTATTGATATGGATGTACCCGTTGAATCTCTGCCAAAAGATCAGATGGATAAAATTTTAAACGGAAGTAAAGAGTATCTTACATTCACGTATAAAAATGATTTCGGTCAAGTACGTAAAAATGAGATTCAATTTGAAGGCGTATTAGGCAACATTCAGCGCAGATATCGTGAAACGAGTTCAGATTATATTCGTGAGCAGATGGAAGGATATATGGCACAAAAGCCATGTCCGACTTGTAAAGGACATCGTCTGAAAAAAGAAGCTCTTTCTGTTTTAATTAACGGAAGACATATCGGTGAAACGACTGCTCTTTCCATAACAGAAGCAAAGAACTTCTTCGATAACCTCGATCTGACGAATAAAGAACGTGCAATAGCGAAGCTGATTCTCCGCGAAATCGTGGATCGTTCAGGTTTCTTGATCAATGTTGGACTAGACTATTTAACGCTAAGCCGAGCGGCTGGTACGCTATCTGGTGGTGAAGCACAGCGTATTCGTCTTGCGACTCAAGTGGGGTCACGTTTGATGGGCGTTCTTTATATTCTTGATGAGCCGTCAATCGGCCTTCATCAGAGAGATAATGACCGACTGATTAG
This sequence comes from Fictibacillus sp. 7GRE50, assembly GCF_015903875.1. Classification (NCBI taxonomy): domain Bacteria; kingdom Bacillati; phylum Bacillota; class Bacilli; order Caryophanales; family Fictibacillaceae; genus Fictibacillus; species Fictibacillus sp. 7GRE50. The sequence goes on along the minus strand of NZ_JACZDW010000001.1, from coordinate 641,643 downwards.
AACACTCGAAGAAATGCGTTCTCTTGGAAATACGCTGATCGTCGTTGAGCATGATGAAGATACGATGCTAGCAGCAGATTATGTCATCGATATCGGTCCTGGTGCCGGTGCACATGGTGGTGTGATCACATCACAAGGTACACCACAAGAGATTATGGAAGACCCAGCTTCACTAACAGGGCAATACCTGTCAGGTAAGAAGTTTATTCCTCTTCCAAAAGAAAGACGTAAGCCAGATGGAAGATATATTGAAGTAAAAGGTGCAACAGAAAACAACTTAAAGAACGTTTCTGCTAAGATCCCATTAGGGTTGTTTACAGGAGTGACAGGTGTGTCTGGTTCTGGTAAGAGTACCCTCGTCAATGAGATCCTGCACAAAGCACTTGCACAAAAGCTGCACCGTGCAAAGGACAAGCCTGGTGCACATAAGTCGATTAAGGGTCTAGAACATATCGATAAAGTTATTGATATCGACCAATCCCCAATTGGCAGAACGCCACGATCAAATCCAGCAACATATACGGGAGTATTTGATGATATTCGTGATGTGTTTGCATCAACGAATGAAGCAAAGGTACGTGGTTATAAAAAGGGACGTTTTTCTTTCAATGTAAAAGGTGGACGATGTGAAGCATGCCGTGGAGATGGAATCATAAAAATTGAGATGCATTTCTTGCCGGATGTATACGTACCATGTGAAGTTTGTCATGGTAAACGTTATAACAGAGAAACGCTAGAAGTGAAGTATAAAGGGAAAAACATCGCTGACATCTTAGATATGACGGTGGAAGATTCAGTTGAGTTCTTTGCTAATATTCCTAAGATCAATCGGAAGCTTCAGACTATTCTTGATGTAGGGCTTGGTTATATTAAACTTGGTCAATCGGCTACCACTCTTTCTGGGGGAGAAGCACAGCGTGTGAAGCTCGCGTCACAGCTTCATAAGCGTTCTACGGGGAAAACGATCTACATTTTAGATGAACCTACAACTGGTCTTCACGTAGATGATATTTCTCGTTTGCTAGTCGTTCTTCAAAGACTTGTTGATAACGGAGATTCTGTACTTGTTATTGAGCATAATCTTGATGTCATCAAACAGTGTGATCATTTAGTCGACCTTGGACCTGAAGGTGGGGACAAGGGCGGTATGATCGTTGGTGCAGGTACACCAGAGGAGTTAGCTGAAATTGAAGCTTCTCACACCGGTCGTTATCTTGCTCCAATCTTAAAACGTGATAAGAAACGTATGACTGGAAAGATTAAAGAAAAAGAAACAATTAAATAGACTATTAAACAATAGGTTATTAAAGAAAGGAGGGTGTATAATATCACCCTCCTTTTTTTATTAAAAGAGATGAGTTGGAAGGAAAGGAACAATCCCATTGATCCAACCATTTTGATAAGCTTTAATTACTGCTGAAGTCCTGTCCTTAACGGTTAGTTTTTTTAGAAGTGATGCGACGTGATTTTTTATGGTGTTCTCACTGAGGAAGATAGATTGAGAAATTTCCCTGTTACTCATACCGATTGAAAGCAATTCAAGAACTTCCCACTCTCTTTCAGTAAGGAGTTCTTGAGGTCGGGGTGGTAATAAAGGTTTTTTTAATAGAATGTACTCTTCCCATATCAAGAACGAGATCGCTTGTGGCATATATTTTTGCCCACAAAATAGTAGGGTGATTGCGTGCATCATGAGACTCGGATCCATATTTTTTAGAAGGACCCCGTGAATGTTAAATGTAAGACATTCTAAAAGCAATGAAGCTTGTTGGTCGATGCTTGGAACAAAGAGAACAACTCTAACATCTTGCTTCATAAAATGCTGAATCATCTCAACAACATTGAAATGCTTAATCCCCAGGTCAATAAAAACGATATCAATGTTTTTGGCTAATTTATAAAGTGGATTATGTTTATGACTTTCTATGGATGTGATAAAAATTTCATCCATTTCTCTTAAAAGCATGTGCTGCAGTGAGTCTTTAAAGATTCTATCATCATCAATCACTAATATATGAATCATAGGATGTGAGCACCTCACTAATCATGTATTTTGCTATTCATAGAGTAAAACGTTTAGAAAATGCTGCTCCCTGCTGCACTCCTATCTATTGCTTAGCTAAACCTCCCTATTTGCTAAAGGCGAATAATATAGAATTAATTGTTCGATTTCTTCAGAAGGTAGTGGCTTGCTAAAGTAGTAACCTTGAATCTCGTCACAGCATTCAGCTTCTAAAAAAGCAAGCTGCTCTTTGTTTTCAACTCCCTCAGCTAAAACAAAAAGATTCATACTATGTCCCATCGTAATGATCGCTCTAATAATGGATTCATTGACCGTTGACTTTTCGTGTAGAAAGGTTTGGTCGATCTTCAAACGTTTGATAGGAAACTGGCTTAAGTACTTCAGTGAAGAATATCCTGTTCCGAAATCGTCTAAAGCAATGCTTATACCCATTTCTTTAAAACGATTTAGAACTTTAAGGATATAACCTTCTTTAACAATGGCAATGCTCTCAGTAATTTCAAGTTCTAAGAATTGAGGATCAAGTTGGGTTCTTTTTAAGATGTTACTCACTATCTTTGGAAAGTCACTATGAAGTAGTTGAGCAATTGAAATGTTTACCGAGCATCGAAGAGGGGGAAACCCAGAGTCTTGCCAAAGTTTATTTTGTTTGCAAGCTTCCTCGAGCACCCATTCTCCAACTGAAAAGATGATTCCTAATTTTTCAGCTAATGGAATAAAGTCTGAAGGTGAAATGAGTCCTAAATGTGGATGGTTCCACCGGATCAAAGCTTCTATTCCGATTAGCTGTTTTGTTTTTATAGACCATTGAGGTTGATACACTAATGAAAACTCTTTACGTTTTAAGGCATGCCTTAATTCATTTTCAAATGTGAGCTGATGTCCCGTAAACTTGTTCAACATGCCATTGTAGATCTTAAAATTATTTTTGCCTTCTTCTTTAACCCGGCACATTGCAATATCTGCAGTCTTTATTAGTCCGAGTACATTATGACCAGCGAAAGGGTACACGCTCACACCTATACTTACACTCACAAAAAGTTCGTTATTATCAATGTAAAAGGGAAGTTTAAAAAGCCCCATAACCTCTTTACAAAAGTTTGTTATGTCTTGTTCATTTTGAGCGTCTTCTATAAAGATCAAGAATTCATCACCGTTCATTCTTGATAAAGCTTTGGAGTTACTTCCTAACGACTGTAGTCTAACAGCTACCTCTTTTAAAAGAGCATCTCCATTTAAAATGCCTAGAGTATCGTTGACTATTTTAAAACGATCTAGTCCGATCTTAACAACAGCCAGTTTCTTACGACTTCTTTCGGCATTTATTAAGGCGAAGGTAAGCTCCTTTTTGAATGATTTTAGATTTGGTAATAGTGTTAATTCATCATAAAAAGTCATCTTATTCAGTTTTGTTTCTAACTTTTTTATTTGAAGATACAGTTCTTGCATTTGAGTATGGATCGTTGATTCTTCAACTGGTATTGGTTCAGCAAGTTGAACAGTGTTTTTCTTGCTCTTCATATAGCACCTCAATTCACTGTTTTTTCTAGAGCTTTATCCAAATTCAAATCTTGGTAGATCGTGAGTCTGTTTCGTCCTTCTTTTTTTGAAGTATAAAGGGCGTGATCGGCTTCAAAGATAAGCTGTTCAAGCGATTTTTTATCTTGGATGGATGCTAGACTTGCACCAACTGAAATCGTAATTTTCCCTTGTGGTTGGCTTTCTTCACCTAAAAATATAAAATCTTCAACTTTGTTGATTAGGGCCGAGAGATGAGAACTTACTTCATTCGGAACAGGATTAGGGATGCAGATAATAAATTCCTCGCCACCATACCTGGCAATAAAATCCGAACTTCTTTTATGTTCTAGAAACAGCGTAGATATTTCTCTTAATGTTCGGTCACCCATCAGATGACCGTTCGCATCGTTATATGTCTTAAAGTAATCGATGTCCATCATCACAATACATACAGAAATCTTATTTTGAAAATAAGAGTTTACATGCTTCCGGAAGTAAGAAATGTTTGGTAAGCCTGTTAAGAAATCATGAGTGGATTGGTATTCCAGAGTTTTTCTAAAGTTTAATGTAAAGTGTGCATTATTTATGATGTATACCATGGCTAAGATGGCAAAATAACAAAAAAGAGTCTGATGGAAATTCACTAGAGATAAAGTTTTAGGTGTGAATGGTGATGCAAGATACATGATGATTTCTCCGGTCAACTGAAAAACTAAAAAGACGAAAGAAACTCTTTTGAAAGATAATCGTGAATCATAAGGCGTAATACCATGTAGGTAGTGAAAAAGAGCGCCGATAAAACTCACATAAAAAATAGAGCCAATTCCAAGCCAAACATTAGGTTCACCCATTAAATATCTAGCAAAAGAAACTATTAAACTAGAGAATAAAGCGCCATACCAACCACTTATATAGGCAAAAATAAGTAAAGGAGCGGCACGGAGGTCGATGAGAACTCCTTCCAACTGATAAGATTCGGTCATGATAATAATTGCCATCATGCTATAAAGAATAGAAAAATAGAAGTTTTTTCTGTGCCTCAAATCATGATTCATATATTCTCCAAGCTTTGTAATAAGAAAAAGGAAGGTAATAATAAGGGTTAAGTTATGGATATAGGTTGTAATTAAGTAGTTGATCAGCATCTTAAACTTCCTTTTAGAGAAAATGATTCAATACATATAAATGTTTTTATCTAGCTACAGTAAGGTATTAGTAGAAAATCCACCAATGTTTTTTAGTTTGAGCGGTACAAACTAGTTGCTCTTGAAAAACAAATGGTAGATTTCCTGCCTACTAGGGACCTGAGAAAGAATCTATACCTTGAACTGGCTAGTCGCTTCTTGTAGTTCTTCCGCCATTGTTGATAAAGAGTTGGCAGATGAAGCGATTTCTTCCATGGATGCGAGTTGTTCTTCTGTTGCAGCCGAAACATTCTGAGCCCCAGATGCGGATGATACAGCGAGCTCGGAAACAAAATCAATTGATTTCACAACTTGCGCAGTTCCAACGGCCACTTGTTCGGATGCAGCTGAGATCTCATTCACTTGTTGCGAGACATCCTCAATGGAAGATAAGATTTTTCTGAAGGATTCTCCTGAAGATTGCGCAAGTGAAATTCCCAATACCAGTTCTTTATTTCCAAGTTCCATCGATTGTACAGCTTCCTTTGTATCCACTTGAATGGAGTGGATCAACTGGCTGATTTGATTCGCAGAGGCTGCAGACTGTTCTGCTAATTTTCTAACCTCATCGGCAACTACTGCAAATCCTCTGCCATGTTCTCCGGCTCTTGCAGCTTCAATTGCAGCGTTTAAGGCAAGCAGGTTTGTTTGAGAAGAAATGTTTGTTATCACATCCACGATCTGATCAATTTCTAAAGACCTTACTCCTAAACTCTGTATGGCCTTTCCGGTTTGTTGAAGGGATTGATCGATGGTTTCCATTTGTTTTACCATGTTATCCATCGATTGGTTTCCTTCGTAAGCTAACTGAAGCGAGTCTTGTGAAGTGCTTGATACGTTCGTAGCACTAGCAGCGATTTGCTGAATACCAGCACTCATCTCACTGATGACGAGTGAGCTCTCCCCAACATTTTTAACTTGATGATCAGATCCGCTCGCCATCTCTTGAATACTTCCAGCGATTTGTTGAGTAGCTTCACTATTTTGTTCAGCACTTGCTAACAGTTGTTCTGAACTTGCAGCGACCATCTGCGAACTGCCTTTGATTTGGGAGATGAGAAGAACTAAATTATTCTTCATCTGCTCAAATGAACGAGCTAGTTCACCAATCTCATCTCTATTTTTCACAGAAATGGTCTTACCTGTTAAATCACCATTCGAGATAAGTCCAGCTTGTTGAGAAAGTAGAAGAATTGGTTTTGAAATTAAATGTGAAATATAGAGTGCAACTGCAAAACCAAGCAGTACGGCAATAATCGAGAACATAGTAACGAATTTAGCACCATCTTTAAATAGATCCACTGAGGAATTCGTGGCTAATGTTGCACCTTTTTCATTGATTTCAATCAATGATCTAAGGTGGTCATCAGCTGAAGTCCAACCAGAGTGCATTTCTAATTGAAGCTTGTTTGCAAGGGTAATGTTATTTTCACTTTTAGCTTTTAACACTGCTGGAATACCGTCTATGTAGGTGTTTATATCTGCCAAAAAGGCTTCATATACCTCTTGCTCTTTATTGCTATCAATAAGGGGGGCATACTTTCCGCTTCTTTCATTCATTTCTAGGACGGTTTCATCTATTCTACCTGTTAGACGTTCAATTTCAGTTTTTTCGTCAGTGAGGATAAGTTTAAGAAGAATACGCTGGATATCTGAAATATTTCCATTCATCCCTCCAAGATAAACAAGGCTTGGTGTCCAAATTTTGTTTATTTCTTCGGCTTTTTTTCCCATTCCATCCATTTTAATGAATGCTACAACACTGATTGCGATTAAGAGACTTAGTATGACTAAAAAGCTGCTGATTAGTTTAGCACGAATGTTGAATTTCATTTTCTTCACTCCCTATTGGATGATTGATTGTTTCGTGTTTTAAAGCAGAAGCCTCTGAAATCAACAGTTGGTCTACATTGATTATTGTTATTAATCTATTCTCTAGCTTGGATATGCCTAAAAGGTAGGGAGGGATGTTTTTGTCATTGATGGTGTTTGTTTGAATAGAATCGTGGGGGATATCTAGTACATCAGTTGCTTCATCCACTACTAATGCAAATGGTTTTTCTTCAAATTTGACAACAATGTACCTTTGTAAGGAATATTCGTGAGGAATTGAACCTGCATCTGAATATAAGAGGGTGCTTAGGTTAATAACCGGAGTTATTGTTCCGCGCAGGTTAATAACACCTAGAACGTGCTTTGGCATAGCTGGTACGACGGTAACTCGCTGTGTTTTCTCAATTGATAATACTTGCTCTACATGAAATGCGAATTCCTCACTGCCGATTTTAAACGCAACAGCTTTAAAGTCATCAAAAGCATCTTTCAAATTCATCACCCTTTTTTCTATATTTGCAGATAAAAGTCAGTTAAGTCATTATCAGACTTTTATACTACAGTTTAAATATCGACTATTTTAAACATTTATGAATTAAATATATAGGAAAGGTAGGATTTAACTAATTGAAATAGGACTTTTATGCTATGAACAGTTGAAGGAGGAAAGCAAAAAAAATACACCTTCTCTTTTTAAGAAAAGGTGCATTAGAATATTAGTTTTTATTTGTATTTTTCCTCTGAAGAAGAAGAGTTTTTTGTTCCTTTTTTGTCTTTTTCTTCACGCTTTTCTTGCTTAAGGTCTTCCATAGGAATGGGATCTACGTTTTGCTCACTCTCGAATTTATCAAACAGACTTTGTTGATCTGTTTTGTATTGTTCAGGATTGTCCATTTTGCCTTTTTGCTTCTTTTTCACGTCAGCCATAATAAATCACTCCTGTCTTAGTTATATATCCATTCCTTTTTTACGGTTTTGTTAAACAAATCTCCTCAAAACGACAATTTTCGTATAAAATAGATAGGTGTTTTTATTTCCATATCTTAGAAAGAAGTTTGTAGATTACATAGTTGATCACAATTACGATAAAAGTGCCGAACAGCCCAGCTAGAATTCGGTCACTAACGGTGAGTTCTTTAGCATCTTCAGTCATAACGCCGAATATAATGCTAGTGATCATCAGTATTGCTAATACTATAAAAAGAATGTTTAAGGTTCGAATCTGTTTCAATGGTGGTTGCTCCCTTGGGTGTTTTTGTCATTATGATACGGAATTTTAGAAGTTATGTCGAATGGCTATAGAGATAAAGGAAGATTGTTAAAAGGGGTCGAAGTAAAAAAGGCACGTGCCTTTTGCTTGCAGTCCCGTTTGTTATTGTCTTATTAAAGCAGGAGGTCTTGTTTCATGAAGGAAGGCTCAAAAAAAGCTATTTCTGCACTATGTTATTTTAGTCTGTTTTTCGCACCATTTTTATTTCCGATCGCTGTATTTTTTATCGCAGATGAGCCTGAAGTGATGGAGCACGCCAAGAGATCATTTTTGTCTCATCTTTTGCCTATCATCGCTGTTCCATTAGGTATTATTATCATTTTTGAAACGCAATATCATCTAGTTGCTATTATTATAAGTGGACTCATTTTTGGAACGCTGACATTAATTGTGATGATCTGGAATATTGTTAAAGGGATAAAGGTAATTGCTTCATAAACTAATTTTGTACAAGTAATACCGGAAAGTCTCAGTCATCTTAGAATCAGCCGACGCCGGTGACGGAACCCCATAAAAGGAGGCGTCAATGTATGGAAGAACGCAAAATGATTTTAAACATGCTGAACGAAGGTAAGATCTCTGTTGAAGAAGCGGAGAAACTTTTGTATGCCCTTAATGATAAGAAGAAGCTGCAGCTGAGCTCGATCGGTTCTCTCAACCTAAAAAAGAAAGCTGTGAATGGTGCTACTGCTGTTAAGCTTCCGACTTCCGGGTATAAAGTGGCAAAGTTTTTTGATCGTGTTGTAAAGCGTATTAAAACGGTTGACTTTGACTTGAATTTTGGACCTTCTGAACCTGTTCATTATGTCTTTCAAGATAGTCATGTCATGTTTCAGGCAATGGATGTTGAAGTATACAACGGTTCAGTAACGGTCGTTCCATGGGATCGAAAAGACGTGCAAGTCGAGTGCGATGCACATGTTTATAAAGTGCCAGAAGGATCTTCGGCGAAAACGAAATTTAGAAATGAAACGTTCTATGATTGTGACGCCACAAAGATGCGCTTCTATTCTAGAAATAAGCATCAGAAGGTAAACGCCGTCATTTCTATTCCAAGAGAAGCTTATGATGAGATAAAGATTACAACATTTAATGGACCCGTCAAAATAAGTGATTCTCATGCAAAAACACTGACAGTTAAAACGACTGTCGGTGCGATTGCGATGAACCACTGTACGGGAGAGAACGTTAAAGCCTCCGCTGCTAATGGCTCATTAACACTTAACGATTGTCAGTTTAAAGACGTAGAAGCCGAAACGATGAACGGACCTGTACGCCTTTCTGTTGATGCTTCACAAGTCCGGTCAGAAACCATAAACGGCTCCATCTACTGCCGTTTTGCTTCAGCGGTTGAAGGGTATGCATCTTTTAAGACGGTGACGGGAAAAATAGAAACAGAATTCCCAGATACCGTAGAGCTTGATGCCGTTCTTAAAACAATCGTTGGCGGATTTGTTTGTGATTTTGAATCAGTCGATGTGCGAGAAGAAAAGAAAGAAGTGACTCGGAAATTTCTTTCTTTTATTGCGAACGGAGGTAAGAGCTGGCCGTCTTTTAAATTGGAGGCGGAGGCAAAAACAGGCTCTGTTGTGGTGTTAAAAGCGAAATAGAGGTGACTTACATCATGAAAAAACTTAAAAGATCGAACGATGCTAAAATTTCAGGAGTATGCGGTGGAATTGCAGTGTATATGAATGTTGATCCTACGGTTGTAAGATTAGGAACAGTAGCGCTTGCTCTGTTTACAGCAGTTTTTCCAGTTGGTTTAGCGTACATTATCGCACTAGCTGTCATGCCAGAGGATGGCGTATAAAATGATGAGCTGGTTGGCTTCTTTATTAATTAATACGATTGCGCTAATGGTAGTAGCGGGTTACTTTGATGCTTTTCATATTGAAAATATCAGTGCTGCTCTACTAGCTAGCGTTTTGTTATCGCTTTTTAATGTTTTCCTAAAACCGATTCTAGTTCTGTTAACACTGCCTGTAACCATTTTCTCTCTCGGTTTATTTTTAATCGTAATCAACGCAGCCCTTTTATCGTTAACGGCGGAATTGATGGGTAACTCGTTTAATATCGATGGATTCGGAATGGCATTACTTGCTGCAGTCATTATTTCACTTCTCAATATGTTCCTTACGAATTTTGTATTGGAGCCTTTAAGAAAGAAGCGGAAAAGAAACTAGAGTAGCTGTTCGATTAAATCTAATTTTTGAAAAAGGCTGTTTTCGTAAACTTTGTTGCTTTTGGAAGTATTGATTTCCGTTCCAGGCTGCTCGCTTTCCACGGGGCAGGCGGTGAGCCACATTCGTACGTTTCACGTATAAGTGTCTCACCTGCCCGCCTGTCCCGTAGGAGTCTCGCACCTTCCACTACAATCAATTGTCAAAGGTGACAAGGAGTTCAAAGCAACAATCTTTTAGAAAAGAGCGTTGAAAAAACATCTTTTATACAAAGCTTGAAAAACCGGTGGATTCTCACCGGTTTTTCTTTTTTAATTGGCAGTGGTGATAATTGCGTTCCATTAATGGGCTAGGAAAGCTCTCTTTGCCTTCTGACCATTTAACTTTTGACCTCGAGGGGCTAACCACTGTAGCAAGACAGGTGAGACCACTAAAGGCGCGAAGCGTGCCAGCCACCTGAAATTTCTTCTCGTAAGGCATGCGACGAGGAATCTCCCTTCGATATAGGCATCACTTGTAACCGCAGGAGCACACATGCTCCTAGAACACCGCCCGCCCCGCGGAAAGCATGTATCCTGGAGCGGAAATCCCCTCATCTAGTTATGCTTTTTAAGAATCTCCCTAACAGAAGCATCATCTGGTTTCCATATTTTATATTTTATAGTAATATTAAGGTATTCTGTTTGAAAGAAAGGACTACAAGTGACCTGTATGCCAACATTTAATCTGTAATGGAAAACAATTTAGATCGCTTCTCAACCGTTAAGAAACAACGTGTTTCTGACCTCGGGAGAAGTCTGTCTACAACCCATTACAGAGGAAATACAGCGAACTGCAGTCCGTTATAACGGTAACATTGCGTTCAAAGCTCTCCTTGTATGAGGGGAGCTTTTTTTGCGTTCTGCAAGAAATCAAATAGAAGTTGTATTTCTTCACTACTACATTTTAGAGGTGAAGAAAAAAATGCAGATCCAACAATTTGCTTTAGCACTTAATCAACAAATGAGAGCGGACACGGTAAAAAAACAGTGCAAAATGTGCGGGAAAGTTACCACATTTACAGATACGACCATACAAAGACATAACGCAAACGGAAAGAACATCTATCAGTTTGCAATTTATAAATGTCCGAAAAACCATTCTTGGAACAAAAAGCTCAACATCTATAAATCGTTCACAGAACATGTCGATCCTCTATCGATCGTTCCTACATCATTTATAGAGATAGAGCCCGGTAAGAAGATTACTTCCTTGATGAGAGGGGATTCTTCATGCGAAATAAAGATAACATCAGTTAAGGGGGATTTTCGGATTGATCGCACACTTGCAGATCACCTTGAAGGGTGGAGCAGAACAGAGATCGCTCAACACATCAAAACAGGCAAGATTCTGTTAAACGATTGTTTAACAAAACCAAGTCAAAAGCTCTCCGTTCATGATAAAATTTTTATAGATGTAATTTAAGAACAATAATTGTTTCAGCCGTTTGCTTCGAACTCGATCAAACGGCATTTTTATTTTAGAAGGAGCTGAAGATCTTGCAAACGGATAGATTGAAATTCCGACCGTATACGACTGAGGATTTTTCGTTTTTTGCATCATTATGGGCTGATCCTGATGTCGTTCAATTCATCGGGAAAGGGGTAACTCGTTCAGAAGAAGAAGCTCGGAAAAGCTTTGAAGAATGGCTCCTCCCTGGATATCGTGAGGGCAGAGGATTGTTTTTGATTGAACATAGGGATAGTCTAGTTCCAATCGGTCACGCAGGTGTTGTGCAGCAAATGATCGATGGAAAAAAAGAGTATGAGATTGGCTATTGGTTGGCTAAGGAATTTTTGGGAAACGGCTACGCAACGGAGGCAGCGATTCACTTCAAAAATTACGCTGTTCAGAAACTAGGAATCACACGACTGATCTGTCTGATTCAGCGAAATAATAAAAGGTCTGTCTCGGTCGCATCGAGATTAGGGATGACCCTCCAAAAAGAATCAACGTTTAATACGATACCTGTAGATGTTTACAGTTGGGAGGGAAGTCAGAAATAACCCTATAGTACTCTTTGGTTAATCTGTGGTTGAAGTGATACAATAGAATCATTGAAAAATGTCGAGGAGGACCCAATGGCTAAGGTACATATTCATGAACTCATAAAGAAATTTCATCTAGAGCTTGTTAGTGGTGAAGAAGGGATTCACCGCACGATCCGAACAAGCGACATCTCACGGCCAGGCCTAGAGATGGCTGGTTATTTTACCTTTTATCCAGGTGAGCGCCTACAGCTTCTTGGAAAAACGGAACTTTCGTTTATTTCAGAGCTCGATCCTGAAACACGCATGGAGCGTTTAACAGCGCTTTGTACGGATGAGACGCCGGGAATCATCGTTTCTAGAGACATCGAAGTACCTAAAGAACTTCTTAAAGCTTCTCATAAAAGCGGAGTGCCAATCATGCGTTCACCTGTTACGACTACGCGTTTATCCAGTCGTATCACGAATTATTTAGAGAGTCGTTTAGCGCCAACGACTGCTAAACATGGTGTATTAGTAGATATTTATGGAATCGGTGTTTTGATAACAGGTAACTCTGGTGTCGGGAAAAGTGAGACCGCCCTTGAACTCGTAAAACGAGGGCACCGGTTAGTAGCGGATGATTCGGTTGAGATCAGACAGGAAGATGAAGATACGCTTATCGGCAGCGCACCTGAACTCATACAGCATCTGCTTGAGATTCGTGGTCTTGGCATCATCAACGTGATGACGTTGTTCGGTGCTGGAGCGATTCGCAACTATAAAAAAATCTCAATCGTTATGAATCTTGAAGCTTGGGATTCTAAAAAAGTCTATGACCGCTTAGGCTTAGAAGAAGAGACAACAAAGATTATTGATACAGAAATACCGATCTTAACGATTCCTGTTCGTCCTGGACGAAACTTAGCGGTCATTATTGAAGTCGCAGCGATGAACTTCCGTTTGAAGAGAATGGGCATGAATGCCGCACAACAATTCTCAGACCGCTTGACTGATGTAATTGAAGCTGGAGATGAAGAAGACCTATAAGAATGTGAAGGAAGTGTAGACTTTGGAAGAAACGATTCAACCTCTAAATCGTGTAGCACTCGAGTTAGGGCCGCTCACGATCTATTGGTACGGACTTATTATTGGGTTTGGTGCGATGCTTGGCCTTTGGCTTGCGGTAAGAGAATCAGAAAGACGCGGGCTTGCTAAGGATACGTTCGTTGATGTAGTCATGATTGCAGTGCCTGTGGCCATTTTATGTGCAAGGCTTTATTATGTAGCGTTTGAATGGGACTTTTATAAAGACCACCCAGGAAAGATTCTTGCTGTATGGGAAGGCGGAATCGCGATTCATGGTGCATTGATCGGTTCCTTCTTAACGGCACTCGTTTTTTCAAGAGTAAAGAAGATCTCGTTCTGGAAGCTTGTTGATATCGCAGCACCTAGCATCTTGCTCGGTCAGGCGATCGGACGCTGGGGCAACTTCATGAACCAAGAAGCTCATGGCGGAGAAGTGACACGAAACTTTTTAGAATCACTTATGCTGCCTGACTTTATTATTAATCAGATGTATATTGACGGAACTTATTATCATCCCACTTTTCTTTATGAATCACTTTGGAGCTTCATAGGTGTTATCGTCTTGCTTTATTTGCGCCGTGTTAACCTTCATAGAGGTGAATTGTTCTTGTCATATATCATCTGGTATTCGATCGGACGTTTCTTTGTAGAAGGACTTCGTACAGATAGCTTGATCGTTTGGGGAACTTCTCTTCGAATCGCACAAGTCGTTAGTTTGGTCTGGATTGCAGCGGCAGTGATCATCTGGATCTATAGAAGGAAAACAGGGTTGGCGAAACAACGATATCTAGAAAGCTAAGGGAGGCGAATGAAAAGTGGAAACGTTAAAAAAAGGCACACTTGCAGGCTTAAAAACCACTTGGACGCTAGGGAAAATCATTTTTCCTGTCACTTTACTCATCACGTTGCTGAGTCACACACCGGTGTTAGATTGGCTGATCTCTGTTTTAGCACCAGCCATGAAATGGATTGGTCTTCCGGGTGAAGCGGCGATCCCGCTCGTTCTCGGTAATTTTCTGAATCTATATGCAGGAATCGGGGGAATTCTGACTCTCGATTCTTTAACGGTGCAAGATGTATTTATTCTAGCTGTCATGCTTTCGTTTTCGCACAACCTGTTTATTGAGTCTGGTGTTGCAGCGAGTGTAGGTATCAAATTGTGGGTGATCTTACTCGTGCGAATCGGCTTGGCGCTTTTCTCTGCTTTTATGATCAACCTTTTATGGGATGGCGGAACAGAAAAAGCACAATACGGTTTTATTTCAAAGCCTGAAGCGGCTCCGAACGGCTGGGGGGAAATCACGCTCACCGCTCTAGAAAAAGCTTCGCTCGGTATTCTGCAACTAGCACTTATCGTCATACCCCTCATGATCATTATGCAGTATATGAAGGACAAAGGCTGGCTGAACAAGTTTTCGAAATGGATGGCACCAGCTATGAAGCTGCTAGGTATGAAAGAGAACACGTCTATGACGATGGCAGCCGGACTTACGATCGGTCTTGCCTATGGTGCAGGTGTGATGATGCAGGCGGCGAAAGAGGACGGCGTATCAAAGAAAGATCTGTATTTAGCTTTTATCTTTCTCGTAAGCTGTCACGCCGTTGTTGAGGATACACTTGTTTTTGTACCATTAGGAATTCCCGTTCTGCCGTTGTTGATCATTCGAGTAGTGACGGCGATCGTTCTTACTGTAATAGTAGCTTACGTATGGAACAAGATGGAACGGAAAAATCGTTTAACAAGAAAGGAACGACAACATGAAACGCAACACCATACTATTTGATCTAGACGGAACATTAATCAATACGAACGAACTGATCATCGCTTCTTTCCTTTACACATTAGATAAGCATTTTCCAGAACAATACAATCGTGAGAGTGTCTTGCCGTTTATGGGGATGCCGCTCGTTGAGACGATGGAGCAGTTCGATAAAGAAAAAGTATCAGACTTAGTTCAAACATACCGTGAACATAACATCTCGCATCACGATGAACTTGTTACAGAGTTTGAAGGAGTTTTTGAAACGGTAGAAGAATTGTATAAAAAGGGCTATAAACTGGGCATCGTAACTACAAAAATGAGAAATACAGTCGAGATGGGCTTACGCCTTGTTGGTCTGGATAAGTTCTTTCAAACGGTTGTTACGCTAGATGACGTGAAAAACGCGAAGCCAGATCCAGAGCCTGTTCAAAAAGCGTTAACCTTGCTCGGTTCAACACCAGAAGAAGCAATCATGGTAGGCGACAGCAAGTACGATATTCTTGCGGGTCAGAATGCTGGCACACAAACGGCTGGTGTAGCATGGACCATTCGCGGCAACGATTATTTGCAGCAGTTTAATCCAGACTTCATGCTGAATGAAATGACGGATTTGCTGGATGTTTTAGGAGAGAGATAATTGCGGAATACTGAGCGTTATCCGGTAAAAGGAAGAAACTCGTTGTACCAAGTGTATGACACTGTCCCATTCTGGAAAGTGGTAAAGAATTTTATCGCGATACAAGTGGCTCGATACACGCCATTTCTACCTATGAAAAATTGGCTATACCGTACTTTTTTGAAGATGAAGGTCGGTGAGGGGACAGCGTTCGCCTTGATGGTCATGCCAGACATCATGTATCCTGAACGAATTTCAGTCGGGAAGAACTGTGTGATCGGCTATAATACAACGATATTAGCTCACGAATATTTGATAAAAGAATACCGTTTAGGTGATGTGATCGTGGGCGATGAAGTGATGATCGGTGCGAACTCTACGATCCTCCCAGGCGTTACGATCGGTGACGGTGCGATCGTGTCAGCTGGAACACTCGTCCACAAAAATGTTCCAGAGGGATCTTTCGTCGGTGGTAATCCGATGCAGGTCATCTACACGAAAGAAGAACTTCTTAAGAGGGAAATGGAAAGATAGAAATTTGTCGTAAGTTCCCCTCTTGGGTTTTCTTGATTTTCGTCGTATACTTAAAACAGGCAAAAAAGCGAAAGCTGGAGGCGCATACTATGAGAAGGAAATCATTCTCGATCGTATTTATGAAGAACACGTTTAAAATTGGACACCTCGTTGAAGACAACTGTCAGTCTCAGCATGCACCGAAAGCATCTCATCCACAAAATAAGGCCGAACAACTTGCTGCCCGCGATACCTATCGTTTCCGGACTGCTGTGTCAAAAATGAAAGGTCATGGTCTTGTTAAGCATTACGAACTTCAAAGCAAACGTGCAAAGCTGGTTTTTTACGGCGACTATTCTACTTACAAACGTAACGTACCTCATATTGCGTTTACACGCGAACATTTTCAACACTACTTTGGAACAGAAGATTTAATCTGTGAATTTCTCCTAGATACTTCTATTTATTTATTTAAAGAACTCCATTTTTTAGAAGAGATCCAACTGGATATTCCGAGTCATGGCAAGATGTATACGGTCGAACTGACGCGACAGGAACTGGATGATTACATGAAGTGTGATCTGGCCGAAATGAAAGATGGTCATCACCATAGGTTCTTCTACATCTACCGAGACGAAGAGCTGGATCTATTTACGAATCAATTTGTAAAGGTCAAACGATTAAGACGAAAAAAATTATAAAGTGATTAAAAACTGGCGCCCAAACGTCTTATGAATGGGTACCAGTTTTTTTGATGTGTAAAGGGAGTGAGTGGGGAATAGCGAGTATGTGGGTTAGGTGCTAGTGACACACAACGAAATTTGTCGAGGATTGCAGACTCGTGGATAAACAGCCAAAACTCGTGGATTCAGCACTAAAACTCGTGGATAAACAGCCAAAACTTCTGGATTGAATGCAGAAACTTCTGGATTCGGCACCAAAACACTTGGATTCAGAGCCAAAACTACTGGATTGATTAATCCTTATGTGCCACGCCACCTTGTTTTGGCAGCTAACAAGCTCATTAATAGATGTCTTCCAAAAAAAAATCTATTCCTTTTGTCGAAAAATGTCTTTATAATAAAAATGTTCCTTTTTATAATTTTTAAAATATTGAAAGCGTTTTTACAACAAGAAAAGGCAGGAGGAAAACTGAATATGGGTTATGGAGTTATTTTTTCAATTAGTGTGTACATGATCGGGATGGTGCTGATCGGGCTTTATGCGTACCGAAAGACCGATAACCTTACCGATTACATGCTTGGTGGAAGAAATCTTGGACCAGCTGTTACCGCACTTAGTGCAGGTGCATCAGATATGAGTGGATGGCTGTTGATGGGTCTACCAGGTGCAATGTACGTATCTGGTTTGAGTGCTGGATGGATTGTGATCGGCTTGTGTGCAGGTGCCTATTTAAACTGGCTATTCGTTGCACCTCGACTCAGAACGTATACGGAAGTAGCGAACAACTCAATTACGATTCCAGATTATTTTGAGAATCGATTTAAAGATACTTCACGCATACTGCGTATTACGTCTGCGTTAGTTATCGTGATTTTCTTTACGTTTTACTCATCATCCGGAATGGTTGCGGGCGGACAATTGTTTGAGACAGCTTTTGGTCTGAATTACATGTGGGGAATCTTGCTTACAGCTGGAGTAGTTATTATTTATACTTTATTCGGTGGGTTTTTAGCGGTAAGTTATACAGATTTCGTACAAGGAGCGATCATGTTTGTAGCGTTAATCCTTGTACCATTCGTAGCCATTTTAAAAGTTGGCGGATGGGATGCTTCGTTTAACGAGATCGAAAGCATCAGTCCAACTTTGCTTGATGCCTTTACGGGGACTAGCTTGATCGGTATCATCTCCTTATTAGCATGGGGATTGGGTTACTTTGGCCAGCCGCATATTATCGTTCGTTTTATGGCGATCACGTCTGTAAAAGAGATGAAGAGCGCTAGACGAATCGGAATGGGTTGGATGGTTTTCTCCATCGTTGGAGCGATGTTCACAGGTCTAGTAGGGATTGCTTACTTCAACCAAGCGGGAGCACCTCTTGGAGAAGCAAAGGCTGAAACGGTATTTATCTTATTATCTGAAGTATTGTTCCACCCGATCATTACGGGCTTCTTGCTTGCAGCAATCTTAGCGGCAGTTATGAGTACGATCTCATCTCAGTTGCTCGTAACATCGAGTGCTTTGACGGAAGATTTTTACAAAGCATTCGTAAAACGTTCTGCATCTGACAAGGAACTCGTGTTAGTAGGGCGTTTGGCCGTTTTAGCTGTTGCCGTTATTGCATTTGTTATGGCTCTTAATCCGAGTGAAACGATTCTGAATCTTGTAGGTTATGCATGGGCAGGGTTTGGTGCTGCATTCGGTCCGGTCGTCTTGCTGAGTCTATATTGGAAGAGAATGACGAAATGGTCTGCTTTTGCTGGTATCGTTGTAGGGGCTTTAACTGTTATTGTTTGGGAACTCATCCCGGCTATGGCTGATGTATATGAGATCATTCCAGGATTCATCGCATGTACACTAACGATCGTAGTCTTTAGCTTGATGACAAAAGAACCAAGTGCAAGTATTCTGGAAGAGTTTGAAGAAACGAAAAGATTAGTAAGTTAATAGTGAGGATATGGACTGACCAAATAGCGGATTTAATTGCTGATTTGGTCAGTTTTTTCTTAGAATAAAGCTGTTTTCTAAAAGATTGTTGCTTTTAATCTAAAAAGTATAATTTACATTTTTTTCAAGTGAAATGTATAATAAAGTAGGATCGATTTTATTGAGGGGGAAAATTAAGTGAATAAATATGGTAAACTTTCACTATTGATGG
This sequence comes from Fictibacillus sp. 7GRE50, assembly GCF_015903875.1. Lineage (NCBI taxonomy): Bacteria > Bacillati > Bacillota > Bacilli > Caryophanales > Fictibacillaceae > Fictibacillus > Fictibacillus sp. 7GRE50. The sequence goes on along the minus strand of NZ_JACZDW010000001.1, from coordinate 622,803 downwards.
TTGGTATTTGTATAGTCATTTCCTTTTTCATCAATGAAAACATCAAGTACCCAGGCATTTTCCTGTTAGTATTCAGCATACTTTCGATTACAGGAGTGGTTTTTGCTATCTTATCAAAGAAACGGACCAATATCATTCTAGGCGTAGTTCTAAATAGTGCTACATTAGTTTTCTTCTTCTTTTTGTTGCTAGCAATGGGATTTAGCGAAGCATAATTGGACAAATACAAACTAATTTACGACTCAGTTATGGGTCGTTTTTTCTATGTGAAGGAAACGTACACGAATAAAAATGGGTTACATAAAATTGTACTCGAAAGAAAGTTATGTGATTAAACAATTGTTTAAAAGAATTCACTCTTGATAGCAGCCTCCGCATATGATGGTATAAGCGGGGTGACGGACATGAGGATAAAAGATAGAGTGAAGCTTTGGTTCTTAGGATCGCTTTATCCAGAGAAATCATTACGACCAATCGACAGCAAGGAGCAGTTTAAGAGCGACTTAAACAAGGGCCGTCCGGTAATCTTTACGTTAAGAGATGTTTACGGATTAATTTTATTTGATAAAAAAGAGCAACTCGGAACACTGTATACAAAAGATGTGTTCGGTATAACGGAAGATTATAGAAGTTATTATTCTATGCCTGAGCTGATCTCGTTCTACAGTGAGCATGTTAGTGAAGGAATTTTATTCTATACAGAGAATAGTTAAAGAATCATATTCTGTTAGACACCTCATTTAATGGGGTGTTGTTTTTTACATACTCATAAGAAAGTGAGTCATAATCATGCCTATCATTATACACCGAGAATTTGTACATGCTTCTGCAGAAACCTGTTTTGATCTTGCACGAAACGTAGATATTCATACTGAAACGACTTCTCATACAGGAGAAAGAGCGGTCGCCGGAGTAACGTCAGGATATATGGAAAAAGGCGATCATGTGACGTGGGAAGCTGTTCATCTTGGCGTGAGACAAAGATTGACTGCAAAAATTATTGAGATGGAAAGACCTCATATGTTCGTAGATGTGATGGTAAAGGGGGCTTTCCATTCATTCGTGCATACTCACACCTTTGAACCGAAGGGGAACGGGACCGTTATGGTGGATCATTTTCATTACAAGTCTCCGTTTGGCGTGATTGGAAGATTAGCAGATTGGTTGTTCCTAGAGAAGTACATGACGAATTTTCTAGTAGGAAGGGCGAGAGCGCTAAAAGAGATCGCAGAAAATACGCAACACACATAAAGGTAGAAAGCGGTGATCAGTGATGAAGATAGGAATGGTACGTCATTTCAAAGTCAAAAGAGGCTATCCGACTGAAAAATGGATCACGCCGTCTGAATTTGATCAGTGGTTGAAAGAATACGAAGCGTCTGATGTAGAAGAAACAGACGTTGACTTAGGCGGAATCAACTGGAATACATGCTATTCGAGTACAGTTCGTCGTGCAGAATACACAGCAGGAAAGATTTATAGAGGAGAGCTGATTAGAACAGATGATCTTCGTGAAATCCCAGTCTATCCGTTTTTTAAAAGAGATATTAAGATTCCAATGATTTTATATCCACTTTGCATTCGAACAGCATGGTTCTTTAACCACAAATCTCAGCTTGAGCGTAGAACGGATGTAGAAATGCGTGTTTCAAAGATCGTTGACCGCATACTAGAAGAAAACGAAGAAAATGCACTAATCGTAAGTCATGGTGGACTCATGATGTTTATGAGAAAAGAACTGATCCGTAGAGGATTTAAGGGACCAAGATTAGGCAGACCCGAAAATGCGAAGCTCTATTTGTTTGAGAAGATCTAGGTGGGGCTGTCGAGGTGTGTCGAAAATCGGATAAATAATTTTATCCGTGAAATTATGTGTGCTATCCGTGAAATTATGTATGCTATCCGTGAATATATTGGTCATTACCGTGAATAAAAAAGAGATTACCGTGAAATTGTGCACTTTTACATCTATGTATTGAAAGAAAACTGGCTGATACCCCACACGAAAAGGGAATGTAGCCAGTTTTCTTTCGTAAAACCTTCATTTATTGAGCATTCTTATAAAATTCTTCCATCATATCGTAGCTCATCGGGCCGATATGTTTTTGCACGATGATTCCTTTTTTATTAATAATAAAAGTAGTCGGAATCGTTACCGTTTTGTACGTATTTCCGACTTTACCGTCTGGATCTAATAAAACCGGAAAATTTAACTTGTATGATTGAGCAAACTTTTTCACTTCTTTTTCAGAGTCGCTGTCTGTTAAGTTCACAGCTAAGATTTCTACTTTCTTAGAGGAGTGGTCTCTATAGAAACGGACCATCTCAGGCATTTCTGCACGACAAGGCGGACACCATGTTGCCCAGAGGTTTACGAATACGACCTTTCCTTTGAGGTCTGATAGCTTTACGGTTTCGCCTTCAATCGTTTTTAATTCAAAATTCGGTGCACGGTCACCTGTTTTGATTCCATAAGATGCCGCCTCTACTGCTTCACCGTTCGTGTTCTGTCCACCGAGCGGAGAATTCGTGAGAACGGAAAAGAAGAATGCGGTGACTAGCATAGATAGAACGGTTTTTCTTATTTCAAATGAACCCTTCGTATATAAGTAGATTGACAGGATGGAAAAGAACAATGAGATCAATCCGTCTGCGAAGAGGGTGGTTGACGCAAAATGTGCACCATAATAAGCGGCGAAAAAAACAGTTAGACCTAATATTCCGATATAAAACACCCGAGTTCTATCAAGCTCCCGTTTTCCTGAAGTCCTTAGCATGTAAAGGATTGAAAAGATGATCCCGAGTACGATTCCTGTTTCTCCTCCATTAAAGTACAAGATGCTTAATGGATGTTCAACGATCAGTAGGGGATGCAGAACAGAATAACTGAATTTCCAAACCAATAGAAAAATTCCTACCGCATTACTCAATACGTCTAACAGCTGTTTTTTATCAGGTTCTTCTCTTACTTTTACATACAATATGCCATACGCGATCAACGCTGATCCTACAATCGCTAGCCAAACCATCTTTACTGGAAATGATCCGATCGTTAAATAATCCGCCATCGTTACACCCACCTTAAACTTGTCCTCTATTCTAAACTTTATCAAAGTTTTGCTATTTTTATTCCTAATTTGCTTGTTTCATTAAAAAAACCAGTGAAGGGTTTCTCCTTGCACTGGTCTTATGCTATATATTACATCTCTTTTTAAAATTCTGTTTCAGTGGCATTTAATTTTTTCCTTCTTTGACTGTTGATTTGAATGGAAGGTGCGTGCCTACCACTTGAAATACATCTCGTAAGGCATGCGACGAGGAAGCTTACTCCGGTAGCTTTAACTTTTAGACGGGAGCAAAAATCCTCTAGTGTCGAGCAGTCCAAGAAGTGAATGTGGCTCACCGCCTGCCCCGCGGAAAGCGAGCAACCTGGAATTGAAATCAACTACTTTCTTAAGCAATACTGAATACGAAACAGGCACTTATAAAAGATAAAAACCAACTCCCATGATCAGGTAGGCAGCTAGAAGGGTAAGCCCTTCAAACCAATTCGTATCGCCATCACTTGTTAACGAGATCGTTAAGAATACGGCGAGAACCATCGCTACGAGTTCAGGAAGCGTAAAGACAAGAGCCATCGACTTTTCAAAAAATAAAGAAACCAATACGAGCAAGGGAGCAACAAACATGGCGATCTGAAGTGTTGAACCAATTGCGATTTCTACGGCAACATTCATCTTATTCTTGTAAGCCATTATGATCGCTGAAGCATGCTCAGCTGCGTTACCAACAATCGCAACGATGATGATTCCGATGAACACTTCACTCCAGCCGAGCGTTCTGCCTACTTCTTCAAACGTATGCACGAGTTTTTCAGAAACATAAGCAACGGCAAGAGTAGCAAGAGCAAGGACGATAAGAGCTTTCCACTTACTCCATTCTGCTTTTTCATCTCCTTGCGCAACATCGTGTTCTGACTGATAGACACCGCGGTGAGTAACAAGCTTGAACAGAAGTGCGGCAATATAAAGAACGATCATGATGACAGAGACCCAAACACTCAAGGTGAGTGAATCGGCGTCGTTCAGTTTATAAGAAAAGACCTCAGGGAAAACAAAAGCGACTACCACAGCGAAAATCAATAGACCAGCGTTATGGCGTGCATCATAAACGTTGAACTTTTGTTGTTTATACTTTAATCCACCGATGAAAAATGACAAACCTCCGACTAGTAAAAGATTTCCGAGTACAGAACCAGTTAAAGACGCTAATACTACACTTATAAGTCCGGCTTTTAAAGCAAAGATTGAAATGATGAGCTCGACCGCGTTACCGAAAGTGGCGTTGAGTAACCCGCCAATTCTCGGCCCGGCTATGATGGCTAAGCTTTCAGTTGCGCGTCCCATATAACCAGCTAGTGCGATAATCGTTGCACAATAGATCACAAAGAGTAAGACAGCAGGCCAATGAAGAATGCTGCCGATAACGGATAGCGGTACGCCAATCATGATGGCAATAAAAAAGATGCGATTAAACAAGACGCATTCCATCCCTTCCTATGTATTTATTTTTACATACTATTCCCTGAAATCTGTTTTCTTAACTCAGAATAAGGATACAAGATTTTGTTTGAATTGGTTGACAGTTTCGACAAGTACGTGTAGACTAACAACTAAATCTTTATCATGGTAGTATATTAGCGAACTAAAGTGTTTCTATCAAATTCATGTAGAACCCAGCTCATATTTTCGTAAAACATTACTAAATCTATTCATTTTATAAATAAAGGATGAAGGATCATGTCAAAACCGTTTGTGTTTGAAAAACCAGCAGGTATGCGGGATACACTTCCTGCTTTTTATCAAAAAAATGAAGACATCAAAAATAAAATCAAACAAGAGATGGAGTCTTGGGGTTATCAATTCATTCAGACTCCTACTTTGGAATATCACGATACAGTCGGAGAAGCCTCCGCAATTTTAGATCAACAATTGTTCAAGCTGCTTGATATGGAAGGAAAAACATTGGTGCTCCGACCAGATATGACAGCTCCGATCGCGAGGGTCGTGTCATCAAGCATGAAGCATGTAGCTTACCCACTTCGCCTCGCATACAGTTCTCCCGTTTTTAGAGCGCAACAGCGAGAAGGAGGAAGGCCAGCAGAATTTGAACAAGTAGGTATCGAATTGATTGGTGAAGGAACGGCTAGTGCAGAAGCAGAAGCACTCGCTCTCATGTCCGAAGTGTTTAAAAAGAGCGGAATTGCTGCATTTACTGTAGCCGTTGGACATATAGGATTTGTGCAAGAGCTTCTTTCCGATATTTTAGGAAATGTTGATCGAGCAGCGGATTTGTTACGTTATTTAAATGAAAAAAATTACGTAGGCTACACTTCACATGTGAAGAAGCTTCCTCTATCTTCAATCGATACACAGCGCTTATTAAAACTGTTGGATTTAAGAGGTGGTATCGAAGTACTTGATGAAGCATCTTCATTAAATCCGAACAGAGTAGGACAGCAGACCTTACAAGAACTAAAGGACTTGTACAATCTCTTAGAAGATTATGATGCGGCACAAAACATCGTATTCGATTTTACGTTGTTCAGTCACATGAGTTATTACACGGGAATCGTGTTTGAAGGATACGCTGCTGGAATTGGCGCACCAATCGCGAGCGGAGGACGTTATGATGATCTGCTCAGTCGTTTTGACCGAAAAGCACCCGCTATTGGTTTTGCGATTCGAATGGACTATTTTGTAGAAGCACTCGGAAACAAAAGTGATGATACAAAGAGACATTGCATTCTTTACACAGATGAACGCAGAAAAGAAGCACTGAAGTTAGCAAAAGAAAAGCGTAATAAAGGGACGCATGTTGTGATGCAGAATCTTTCTGGAGTCAAAAATGTAGATGAATTCAGCAAACGTTTTGATGATGTGCAATATTTAATCGGAACACAGCAAGGAGAGGACTTTTCATGAGTACGGTATTAACGATGGCAATGCCAAAAGGGCGAATATTTGAAGAAGCAGTCGATCTTCTCAGACAAGCTGGATATCCGCTTCCTCCCGAATTTGATGAATCTAGAAAGTTAATTATCGATGCACCTGAAGCAGGTCTTCGTTTTATTCTGGCAAAACCGATGGATGTCCCTACCTATGTGGAACATGGTGTAGCTGATATCGGAATCGCCGGAAAAGATGTGATGCTTGAAGAAGAACGTGATGTTTATGAGGTGCTCGACCTGAAAATCTCAGAATGCTATCTGGCGGTTGCTGGGCTACCGAATGGACATGATCAAAGAGTTGCACCAAAGATCGCTTCGAAGTATCCGAATGTTGCGTCTCATTATTTTAGAGAGCAGGGACAGCAAGTTGAAGTGATCAAATTAAACGGATCGATCGAGCTTGCACCATTAATAGGGTTAGCAGATCGAATCGTTGATATCGTTTCAACGGGGCGGACGTTAAAAGAAAACGGTCTGGTTGAACTTGAGAAAATAGCTGAAATTACATCAAGGTTGATCGTGAATCCTGCTAGCTACAGATTGCATGCTGCACGCATCAACGATCTGGTTGAGCGACTTCGAACACTTGTTGAGAGCAAGGAGGAAGTTCAATGAGAATACAACCTGTCACTGAACTGAAAAACTTAGAGAGAAGTGTTGAACAAAACACGGAGAAGCAAAGAAAAGCGGTTCTTGATATTTTACAAAATGTGAAATCGAAGGGGGATAAAGCCCTTTTTGAATATACTGAAACATTTGATGGTGTTTCTCTTTCATCTCTTGAAGTAACAAAGAACGAAATAGATGAAGCCATCTCTTCACTTGATCCAAGTATGGTAGAAATTATTTCAGAAGCAGCAAGCAATATTCGTGAATATCACGAAAAACAACGACGACAGTCATGGTTCTTCACTCGTGAAGATGGAACGCTTTTGGGTCAAAAAGTAACGCCGCTTGATTCAGTCGGTGTGTACGTTCCAGGTGGAACAGCTGCTTATCCGTCATCTGTGTTGATGGGCGTCATACCAGCCGTTGTTGCGGGCGTAGAGGAGATCGTACTCGTTTCACCACCAGGGAAAGATGGAAAACTTCCGTCTGCTGTACTGGCTGCAGCTTCTATTGCCGGAGTTAAACGTATGTTTAAAATCGGTGGTGCACAAGCGATCGGAGCTCTGGCATATGGCACTGAATCGGTTCCCAAAACGGACAAAATCGTTGGTCCCGGTAACATATTCGTCGCGCTCGCAAAACGCGAAGTATTTGGTGTATGTGATATTGATATGATCGCGGGTCCGAGCGAAATCGCCGTTCTTGCGGATGAAACAGCAAACGCTCGTTACGTTGCGGCAGACCTTTTATCACAAGCCGAACATGATCCCCGATCAGCAGCGGTATTGGTAACAACTTCAAAAGTGTTAGCAGAAGAAGTTGCAACGGAAGTTGAGTCACAACTATCTAAACTCCCAAGAAAAGATATCGCGACAGAAGCGATTCGAGATCATGGAAGCATCTATATCGTGAATTCGCTTGAAGAAGGTGCAGATGTGATCAACCAGATCGCACCCGAACACCTTGAGATCATGACGAAAGATCCAATGAGTCTTCTCGGAAAAATAAAACACGCAGGTGCGATTTTTCTTGGAGAATACAGCTCAGAGCCTGTTGGGGATTATTTTGCAGGAAGCAATCATGTTCTTCCGACAAGTGGAACAGCACGTTTTTCAAGTCCACTTAACGTAGATGATTTTACGAAAAAATCAAGCGTGATTCGATATAGTGAACAGGCACTAAAAGAAAATGGAGAGAAAATATCAGCTTTTGCTCGCCTAGAGGGACTTGAAGCACATGCGAGAGCGATAGATGTTCGACTGGAGGACAAGTAGATGGAAAATCAAGCGCGACAACATACGATTGAAAGAAATACGAAAGAGACACAGATCAGCTTATCTCTAAACATTGACGGAGAAGGACAAGCCGATATTCAAACACCTGTCCCTTTTTTAAACCACATGTTAGACGCGATCGCACGTCACGGACATTTTGATCTGACGGTAAACGCTGCGGGAGATGTGGAGATCGATGACCATCATACAACAGAAGACGTTGGCATCTGTCTTGGTCAAGCAATTCAAGGAGCACTAGGGGATAAGCGAGGAATCAAACGATACGGTAATGCGTTTGTACCGATGGATGAAACGCTCGCTCAAGTGGTGATCGATCTATCCAACCGTCCGCACCTTGAATTTCGTGCAGAGTTTCCAAGTCAGAAAGTAGGAACGTTCGATACCGAGCTCGTGCATGAATTCTTTTGGAAGCTCGCGTTAGAGGCGAGAATGAACCTGCATGTGATCGTTCACTATGGCTCGAACACACACCATATTATAGAAGCTATTTTTAAAGCTTTTACAAAAGCGTTAGATGAAGCCACACAGATCGACCCTAGGGTAAAAGGAGTGCCTTCTACGAAAGGAATGTTATAGATGATCGGAATCATTGACTATGGAATGGGCAACTTGCATTCTGTCTGTTCTGCTCTAAAAAGAATCAATCAACCTTACATCCTCTCTGGAAATCCAGAGGAACTTCAAAAAACAGATGGACTGTTGTTGCCGGGAGTTGGTTCTTTTAAAGATGCGATGACGGAGTTAGAGAAGACAGGTCTCGCTAATTTTATAAAAAAAGAGGCGGAAAGCGGTAAGCCTCTGATGGGCATCTGTCTAGGCATGCAACTCCTTTTTGATGGCAGCAGCGAGAATGGTTTAACAAAAGGACTTGGATTACTTCCAGGAAGAGTTGAACGTTTTACAGGCAAAACGAATGAAGGACGTTTATATAAAGTGCCTCACATGGGATGGAACAATCTACACTTTTTGCAGAGTGATCAGCCGTTAGTAAAAGGTATAGACGAAGGATATGTTTATTTCGTCCATTCTTTTGTTGTACAGACGGAAAATAGAGAGGTACTTGCTGCAGTCGCTCAATACGAAGACGTGGAAGTTCCAGCTGTGGTCGGAAGCGGCAGGGTCATGGGTACGCAGTTTCACCCTGAAAAAAGTTCTGAGACTGGCATGTGCATGCTGAAAAACTTTTGCGATTTCGTTGAGGAGGGAAAACAAAGATGAATGCATTTATATTGTACCCCGCGATCGACATGCGTAATGGGAAGTGCGTAAGGTTGATGCAAGGAGACTATGAACAAGAAACCATCTACGGAGATTCCCCTTTTGAAATGGCAAAACAGTTTGCAGATCAAGGTGCAGAGTGGATTCATATGGTGGATCTTGACGGCGCAAAAGACGGAAAGAAAATCAACCATGAGCATGTATTGCGTGTTGCAAAAGAACTGTCTGCAAAAGTTCAGATCGGTGGAGGAATTCGTTCGATGGATGACGTTTCGTATTACTTAGACGGTGGAGTTGACCGGGTGATCTTAGGCAGTGCTGCGGTTTCGAATCCTGAATTTGTACGAGAAGCGTTACAGCAATACGGTGGTTCAAAGGTAGCGATCGGGCTTGATGCTCGTGATGGGTTTGTAGCCACTGAAGGATGGTTAGAAACGTCTCACATCAAAGCTGTTGATCTCGCGAAAAGATTAGTAGAAGAAGGTGCAGAGACGTTTATTTTCACAGACATCTCAAAAGACGGTATGCTGCAGGGACCGAACGTTGAAGCGATCGGAGAAATGGCGAACATCACTGGAAAAGAAGTGATTGCCTCAGGTGGTGTAAGCTCAATCGCTGATCTCGTTTCATTAAAAGCAGATGAACGTAACATCGCTGGTGCGATTATTGGAAAAGCGCTTTACACAAATCGATTTACCCTGCCAGAAGCGTTAGGAAGTGTGAAATAATGCTTACGAAAAGAATTATTCCTTGTCTAGATGTTAAGGAAGGAAGAGTTGTTAAAGGGATTCAGTTCCTTAACTTAGTCGACGCTGGTGATCCTGTTGAACTAGCGAGATTTTATGATGAAGAAGGAGCAGACGAGCTCGTTTTTCTTGATATTTCTGCTAGTCATGAAGGACGGGACACGATGGTTGAAGTTGTTGAACGAGTTGCAGCAGAACTCGCGATACCTTTTACCGTTGGTGGAGGTATTAATAAACTTCAAGATATGAAACGTGTGTTGCGGGCAGGAGCTGACAAAGTCTCTGTAAATACTGCAGCGGTTTTGCGACCAGAACTGATTACAGAAGGATCGGATTATTTTGGTGCCCAATGTATCGTAGTGGCGATCGATGCAAAGTATGACGAAGAGTTAAAATCATGGCGCGTGTATACGCATGGAGGTCGCAAACCCACTCAATGGGAAGTCACAGAGTGGGCGCGAGAAGCAGTAAATCGTGGTGCTGGAGAAATTCTGCTGACCAGCATGGATAAAGATGGAGAAAAGTCTGGATTCAATCTAGAGCTAACGAAAGCAGTGAGTGAAGCGGTAACCGTTCCAGTTATTGCGTCAGGTGGAGCTGGATCTTCCGAGCATTTTAGTGATGCGTTTACGATTGGAAAAGCTGATGCTGGCCTTGCTGCTAGTATTTTTCATTATAAAGAAACATCGATCACAGAGGTAAAAGCAGATTTGCGAAAGTTAGGGGTGTCTGTTCGATGAATTTAGAAAAACTGAAATTTGATGAAAAAGGATTGATTCCTGCCGTAGTCCAGGATATTCAATCAAAAGAGGTACTAACGGTCGCGTATATGAACCGAGAATCGCTCCAGAAAACAATCGAAATTGGCGAAACGGTGTTCTTTTCAAGATCACGACAAGAATTATGGCACAAAGGCGAAACTTCCGGAAATACACAAAGAGTCAGAAGCATCCGCTATGATTGCGATCAAGACGCTGTGGTTGTGCTTGTAGAACCGAAAGGGCCTGCTTGTCACACGGGCTCATATAGTTGTTTTTCAGAAACACTTTATGAGGTGGATGAGAGAGAAGACGCGCCAAACCCTGATCGATATAGAATTCTGACAGAACTGCAAGAGATTATCGCAAAACGAGAGCATGAGATGCCAGAAGGTGCTTACACAACCTATCTTTTTGAACATGGAGTCGATAAGATTCTGAAGAAAGTTGGGGAAGAAGCAGGGGAAGTGATTATCGCCGCTAAAAATCGTGATGCCGAAGAACTGAAATGGGAAGTTTCTGATCTTTTCTATCATGTTTTGGTATTATTGCAGGAGCAAAAGGTACCTTTAGACGAGATTTTGGCCACATTAAAGGAAAGACATACGAAAAAGGACGACTGAGGCTTTTTAGCTCGGTTGTTTTTTTGTGTCTGAAAGGATTTATGATCGATTCCAGGGATTTATGAGCGATTCCAGAGATTTATGATCGATTTCAGGGATTTATATTAGCCCCACCAAAGTGTTCCAAACTTTTCGCAATAACTTACAAACCTCGGACTCCTTGTCTCATACAGATTGACACGCATCCATCATTTTTTGTCGAAAGTTTCCTGCACATTATTTACAGTCTAAGGGGTGTTACTCTTTTTAGCCTGTGTTATAATTTTTTGGTTGAAAACTTTGTAAACAGAACGATATAGAAGTATATATGTTTACATAAGTAGATGGAGGAACCAAATATGCATAAACAAAAACGGGCCAGTGCAGCTAGCGGCCGTGTTCTTCCCTTTATCCAGGATGGGGATTACTTTTTTGAAAAAGGAATAAAAGCCTATAATAGGCGTGATCTATATACAGCAAAAAAAATGTTTGAGCGGGCCGTTACCTTCCAGCCGGAAGAGCCCTCTTTTTTATGTCAGCTTGCTTCAACGCTTGCTGAGATTGGAGAATATGAAGAATCCAATAAGTATTTGCTGAACGCATTAGAGCAGTCTAGTTCTGATCTTTCAGAATGTCATTTTTTCCTTGCGAATAACTTTGCGCATCTAGGCATGTATAGTGATGCTGAAGAACATGCTCGTTTATATATCGCGATTGATCCAGATGGTGAATTTGTTGATGATACACAAGAACTATTAGATCTTATCTCACTCGAAACAGGAAGCAAGTCTTCTAATCTGCCTCTTTCTACTGAAGAAGAGCTGATCAAGCTTCATGATGAAGCAAGGCAATCGATTGAACGAGGAGATCTTCCATTAGCGCAACAACAGTTAAAAGAGATCATCACGAATCATCCTAAGTTTTGGGCGGCGTATAATAACTTAGCACTCACTCACTTTTATAAGAGCGAGTTTGATGAAGCGATGGATGTTCTTCAAGATGTGTTGGATAAGAATCCAGGTAACTTAAACGCACTATGCAACCTTGCTATATTTCTGTTCCATTTAGGGATGGACGAACCTGGTGGCAAGCTAGTTGAGCGGCTAAAAACGGTGCATCCGATGCACCCTGAGCATCGTTACAAATTGGGGAATACGTTCGGGTTATTAGAGGAGCATCTATACGCGAATAAGTGGCTGCAATCACTTAGAAAGTCGTCATTTGTATATGATCCTGTAACCACACACATGCTTGCTGTGTCGTACTATGCACTTGGACAAAAAGACCTTTCTGTAAAAACGTGGAAAAAGGTAATCGATCTAGATCCTGAAAGTCACGTTGCTCCTTTTTATTTGGAAAAAGCACAAAGTGATGAGTTGACGATAACAGGCGGCGACTATCAATATCGCATTCCAACTAACAATCAGAACAAACCGAAAAAAGATCGTCAAGTGAAAGCGATGGAGCATATTCAGCAGGTTCGTAAAGGACTGGAAAAAAACAAAATTACGCATTTAATTCTTTTAAGAGGGAATAAAAATGAAGAGGCTTATGAGACGCTTCGTGACTTTTGCCTTAGAAAAGAAGAGTCGTTATTCGTAAAAGAGATCGCTGCAACAATCATGCTGGAACATCAGCCTGAAAAAGCTGTAGAACTCCAACATGATGATGCACGTGTTGAAGTGAACGCACCTTCTGAGGTTATTAGTATGGCATTAGATGTACTTCTTTCTGTTAAAGAAATGGGTTCAGCTCTTGATGAGCATGTACTGTTTTATTGGGCAGAAGCGATTAAATTTGCGGAGACGACAGGCGAACGAATCTTTGATAATCAAAAAGCAATTGCTGCGGCAATCGATCACTTAGCTCGTAAGCAAAAAGGGCGTTCTACCCAAAAGAGTGTTGCAGAGCAGTATGGAATCACTGTTTCTGTATTGTCATTACGCATAAAAAAACTGATAGGTTGGGTAAATCGCAACGTTTGAGCAGAATGATGGACTTTACTCCTATGTGCGAATAGGATATAGATATAGTAAATAAGAATTTCCTTATATAAGGAGTGGGCATTAATGACTGAAGAAAGAATTTATGATGTAGCTATTCTTGGTGCAGGACCAGCTGGTATGACTGCAGCGGTTTATACATCACGCGCGAACTTGGATACGATTATGATCGAAAGAGGTATCCCTGGCGGACAGATGGCTAATACAGAAGATGTAGAAAACTATCCTGGTTTTGATCACATTCTTGGACCAGAACTTTCAAACAAGATGTTTGAGCACGCAAAAAAATTCGGTGCTGAATACGCTTATGGCGATGTAAAAGAAATCATCGATGGCGAAGAGTACAAAACGATTCATGCAGGAAGCAAAACGTACAAAGCGCGTTCGATCATCATCTCGACAGGTGCTGAATATAAGAAACTAGGCATTCCAGGAGAAAAAGAATTCTCTGGACGCGGCGTTTCTTACTGTGCAGTGTGTGATGGTGCATTCTTTAAGAACCGTGAATTAGTTGTTGTCGGCGGTGGTGATTCCGCTGTTGAAGAAGGTGTTTACTTGACTCGATTCGCTTCTAAAGTAACGATCGTTCATAGACGTGACAAACTTCGTGCACAAAAGATCCTTCAACAGCGTGCGTTTGATAACGATAAGATCGATTTTATCTGGAATCACTCTGTTAAAGAGATTCACGGTGAAAACAACAAAGTGAACAAAGTGACTCTCGTTCATTCTGAAACAGGAGAAGAACAAGACTTCTCTGCGGATGGCGTGTTCATCTATATCGGAATGCTTCCATTGAACGCTGCCTTTAAAGATCTTGGCATCACGAACGAAAATGGTTATGTAGAAACGAATGAACAGATGGAAACAAGAATTCCTGGTATCTTTGCAGCAGGCGATATCCGTGAAAAAACACTTCGTCAAATCGTTACGGCTACAGGGGATGGAAGTATTGCGGCACAAGCTGCTCAGCATTACGTGGAGAGTTTAACGGAGAAACTAAAAAACGTAACTTCCAATTAATGTGATTGTAACAGTGATGAAATAATTGTGGGGTAATATAAAAATAAGAAATTGACCCCCTTTTTATAAAGGCAAGACTTTGACACGGAGCTATGCTTCGTGTCCTTTTTTTGTTTTTTTCTATGAAAGCGAAAAGATTACTTTGAGTTTTCGCTTCATTGACAAAGTGATTGGAATGGAAGTTGCGAGACTCCTACGGGACAAGCGGGCAGGTGAGACACTTAAAAGTGAAACGTCCGAATGTGGCTCACCGCATGCCCCGTGGAAAGCGAGCAACTGTAATGGAAATCAGTTACTTTCAATAACATCTTTGAAACGTTTAGATTTCAATTATTACAAAGCTTATTTTAAAAGTGATTTTTTCACATAATAAGAAAAGCAAAATACCATAAATTAGAATGCTAAAATACGTCAAACCCTTGAGGCCTCTGTATTGTGAGGGGTTACATAATTTAGTATACTAAAAAGTAGGACATAGCCCTGAGGTGAAAACAAGTGCAAAGAGTAACAAACTGTGTGTTAATAAGAGATAATCAAGTGCTTTTACTTCAAAAGCCTAGACGGGGCTGGTGGGTAGCACCAGGCGGAAAGATGGAGTCTACCGAGTCTATCCGTGATTCTGTTATACGCGAGTACCGTGAAGAAACGGGAATCTATCTGAAGAATCCGCAGCTTAAAGGTGTGTTTAATTTTATTATTAAAGAAGGCGACAAGATCGTCTCTGAGTGGATGATGTTTACCTTTTTTGCAACAGACTCAGAAGGTGTTGCATTAGATGAATGTGAAGAAGGGATTTTGTCATGGAAGCCGGTTGAAGAAGTACGTGAACTTCCGATGGCGCCAGGAGATCATCACATTCTTGACTATATGACGAGTGGCAGCAACATGATATTTGGCACATTTACGTATACACCTGATTTTGAACTGCTTTCTTATCGTTTAGACCCAGCATAAGTTAAGACGGGTCGCATAAAAATGGAACATAGTAAACTGGGGGGAAATGGCATGGAAAGACATGATGTACAAATGGTGATTATTACAGGAATGTCAGGGGCCGGGAAGACGGTAGCCATGCAGAGCTTTGAAGATTTAGGCTTTTTCTGTGTTGATAATCTACCACCTGCACTACTCCCTAAATTTGTAGAATTAATGCAAGAATCTGCTGGCAAGCTGAACAAGGTGGCACTTGTTATGGACCTTCGTGGTCGCGAGTTTTTTGATCAGTTGTTTTCAACGCTCGATCAACTTGCCCTCTCATCGGATGTTCAGCCGCAGATTTTATATTTGGATTGTAAGGATGCAACACTTGTACGCAGATACAAAGAAACTCGACGTTCTCATCCTTTGGCGAAGAGTGGAAACCCGCTTCAAGGGATTACTCAAGAGCGTGAGATGCTTGAAGAACTAAAAGGAAGAGCACAGCAAGTCTTAGATACATCTGACTTAAAACCACTTCAATTACGTGAACGTATCATTCAGCGTTTTTCTGCAAATGCCGCTCATCCGTTCACGATCAACGTGATGTCATTCGGATTTAAGTACGGGATGCCGATCGACGCTGACTTAGTGTTCGACGTGCGTTTCCTACCAAATCCTCATTATATTGAGCATATGAGACCGCGAACAGGGCTTGAAGCAGATATTTCAGAGTATGTATTGAAGTGGCCGGAAACGAACATGTTTTTAGAAAAGCTGCTTGATCTGCTTCAGTTTATGATTCCGCAATATAAGAGAGAAGGCAAGAGCCAGCTGATTATCGGGATCGGATGTACAGGCGGAAAACATCGTTCTGTAGCTCTAGCTGAATATATCGGAAATGCACTTTCCAAAGAATATGTGACATTCAGCTCTCACAGAGATATGGGAAAGGATAAAGTTTAAATGAATAAGCAGCCGAAAGTGGTAGTGCTTGGCGGAGGAACAGGTCTTTCTGTTCTTCTCCGCGGTTTAAAGCGCTATCCAGTTGATATCACTGCTATCGTTACGGTTGCAGATGATGGCGGCAGCTCAGGAAGGTTGAGGAGAGATTACGATATGCCTCCTCCCGGTGATGTGAGAAACGTAATCGCCGCACTTTCTGAAGTGGAACCGCTTGTAGAAAAAATGTTTCAGCATAGGTTTAAAGTGGGAGACGGAATTACGGGTCATTCGCTTGGAAACTTGCTTCTTGCTGCCATGCACGATATTACAGGAGATTTTTTAACAGGAATTCGGGAACTTAGCCGCGTTTTAAACGTAAGAGGACAAGTACTGCCTGCAGCGAAAAACAGTATTATTCTATGTGCGGAGTTAGAAGATGGGACGATTGTTCAGGGGGAATCTAAGATCCCGCTGTCGAATAAGAAAATCAAACGCGTCTTTTTATCTGATGAAAAGATCGAGCCTCTTCGTGAAAGTGTGAAAGCGATTCAAGAAGCCGATTTGATCGTGATCGGACCAGGAAGTTTGTACACGAGCATCTTGCCGAACCTTCTTGTGAACGGAATTTCCACGAGCATCCGTGAGGCAACGGCTCCTAGAGTTTATGTATGTAATGTCATGACACAGCCTGGAGAGACTACAGGTTACACGGCTGGTGATCACATTCAGGCATTGATCGATCATGTGGGCCACAACTTTATCGATGTTGTGATCGCGAACAATGAAAAGATTCCTTCAGAATACCTGGATCTATATTTGGAAGAAGGCGCATCGCAAGTTACTTATGATGAGGAACGCTTAAAGTCGTTCGGCATCGGTTTGTTATGTGACAACATCATTCAATACGGAACGCTTGTCAGACACGATGCACAGCGTGTATCTGACTTATTGTTAGGACTTATTGAAAAATAGAATACGGATTGAAACGGATGGAAGAGAGGTGGTGATGCAGGTGTCTTTTGCTGCAGATACAAAAAAAGAATTAACGCAGCTCGAATTGAAAGATTGCTGTAAAAAAGCAGAGTTAGCTGCCTTAATTCGAATGAATGGTTCCATCTCTTTCAGCAACAGAAAATTGATTCTGGATATCCCGACTGAAAATGCTGCTATTGCAAGAAGAATCTATACGTTGATCAAACGTGTATATCCTTATCACGTAGAGCTATTAGTACGAAAAAAGATGCGCTTGAAAAAGAATAATGTCTACATTGTACGTGTTTCAGAAGAATCAAGAGCATTGTTGGAAGATTTGAAGATTATTGACGGAGCATTTACGTTTACCCGCAACATTGCAGAGGAATTTAATAAGAAGAGCTGTTGTCGCCGTGCATACATGAGAGGTGCGTTCTTAGCAGGTGGGTCTGTAAACCACCCAGAGACAAGCTATCACCTAGAGATATTCTCTATGTATGAAGAGCATACGGTTGCATTAGCTGAACTGATGAACAAATTTGAACTTAAAGCAAAAGTTCTAGAACGCAAAAAAGGTTATATTATCTATTTAAAAGATGGCGAAAAGATTTCAGAGTTCCTGACACTGATCGGCGCTCATCATGCAGTATTATTTTTTGAAGATATTAGAATCTTAAAAGATATGCGTAACTCAGTGAACCGACTCGTAAACTGTGAGACAGCGAACCTCAACAAAACAGTAGGGGCTGCTATGAGACAGGTCGAGAACATTAAGTTTATTGACGAACAGGTAGGACTTGAGACACTTCCAGATAAGCTGCGCGAGATTGCGCAACTGAGAGTCACGCATCAAGAAATTACCCTCAAAGAGCTTGGCGAGATGGTATCATCAGGCCCTGTTAGTAAATCAGGTGTTAACCACCGATTACGTAAGATTGATGAAATCGCTACGAAGATTAGAAACGGTCAACCCATCCATTGATGTTTTTCATAGAGAGATAAGGTTAGAGGAGGTAAGGTAGAATGGTTGAAAAGAAAGTAACCGTGCAGTTGAAGAGTGGACTGCAAGCACGCCCAGCGGCATTGTTCGTCCAAGAAGCAAACCGTTACACATCTGATGTATTTGTTGAGAAGGAAGGCAAGAAAGTGAACGCAAAGAGCATCATGGGAATCATGAGCTTAGCTGTAGGATCTGGCAGTGAACTTGTACTCGCTGTTGATGGCCCTGATGAGAACGAAGCTGTTGAAGCCCTAGCAGCTTTTGTTTCCAAAGCAGAATAACGGGGGTCTGACCCCATACAATTACAAAACCGGTGATTTGTCCTTTTCATAAGGACAAATCACCGGTTTTTTCGATTTTGCAGGGTTGGCCCACACCGTTCACTCTATATACTGTTAAAGAGGAAAAAGGGAGGCGATTATTTTGCATCACACAAGTTTTATGCATGACTGGTCGTTTGCCGCAGGATTAACGATTCTAAATATCCTACTGACTCTTTATCTGATTAAACCTCGAAGAAGTTCTGTACGTTTGATTTTCTGGGTTTTAATGTTGATTTTTATCTTTCTTTATCCTTTAGCATTGGCAGGATTTTCGTTGCAATATCCAGCAAGTTCAGGACTGTTTCTCGGCCTCGCTTTTATGATTACGATTATATTTAGTCTCATCTTATTTTTTAGTGTCTGCTGGGTGTGGGTGATTCGGCATTCTTTTTATCGATAAATGAACCTTAGGAAAAAGCATTCAATATTATTCGATTTTCTATTTCAAATACATCTCATTTCAAAAAGAGATCTACTCATTTGAGAGTTGACAGAAAAGGGGTAACCCTATATATTAATCACTAATCAGGAGAATAGTTAGAGTTGAGATGAGTGGAGAAAAGAGAGCATAGTTTGAGCTGAGTTGAGAGTATTTTAATCCTCCGATTAAACCTCTTTCTTAGTTTATTTATGATGCAAACATCAGCCTCCGCTGTAACAAGCGAGAGGTTTTTATTTTTTGAAAGAGGTGAAAATAACATGTTTATACCAAATATAGAGGAAGTCGTTTCTCTATCAAAAGAAAACTTTAATGTGATTCCAATCGGTTTTACTTACCTATCTGACCATGAAACGTGCATTTCTCAGTTTGAGAGAGTCCGTCATGAAGAACATGCTTTTCTGCTTGAAAGTGTTGAAGGTGGGGAGCGTTGGGCGAGGTATTCGTATATTGGCCGAAAGCCGTTCTTGGTGGTGTCATCATTAGGAAAGACAGTAGATATCACGTTTATAAATGATAATAAAAGTATACAAAAGCACGGTTCTCCGTTAGATATCGTGAAAGACTACGTATCAAGATACAAATCTCCTAAACACTCTTCTCTGCCTCCGTTCACTGGAGGTGCTGTTGGCTTTTTCGGCTATGATCTGATTCATACGTTTGAAAATGTCCCAAGGCCAAAATCTCCATCTGAACAAGAACATGAAATGGAATTTTTGTTCACAGATGAAGTCATCGTATTCGACCATCTGAAACAAAAAACAACGATTGTATGCAATCTGCACGTTTCTCCTGATGATAGTGAAAACAACTTACACGAAAAATATGAACAAGTGTGCGATAGAATTCGTAGAACGTATGAAGAGCTGCAGCAGCCCACAAAAATGAAAGCTGTTCAGACTGAATTTCCTTTATCGGAAATGAAAAAAAACGAGGTTCGTTCTTCACATACAAAAGAAGAATTTTGTAACATGGTGAAGCAAGCGAAGGAATATATCAAAACTGGAGATGTTTTTCAGGTCGTATTATCACAGCGATTCGAACAGGAAACCGAAGCGGACCCGTTCGATGTGTATCGACTTCTGCGATCGATGAATCCTTCGCCATATATGTATTATTACAAATCGAAGGACGCGTATATCGTGGGTGCTTCCCCAGAGCTTCTTGTAAAAGTGGATGATGGATGTGTGGAGAACAGACCGATCGCAGGAACACGTCCAAGAGGCAAGACGCTTCAGGAGGATTTGGCTTTTGAGCAAGACTTGCTTGCTGATGAAAAAGAACGAGCAGAGCATGTTATGCTTGTTGATCTAGGAAGAAACGATGTAGGAAGAGTGAGCGAATACGGAACTGTAGAACTAGATTCATATATGGAGATCGAGCGATATTCACATGTGATGCATATGGTTTCACACGTGACAGGAAAGTTGCAGAAAGATAAGGACTTTTTCGATGCGCTGCGCTCTTGTATGCCGGCGGGAACTGTTTCAGGTGCACCAAAGGTCAGAGCCATGCAGATTATTTCTGAACTAGAGCAACAGTCACGAGGTGTTTACGGAGGGGCCATCGGATACTTAGGATTTAACGGCCAGATGGACTCTTGTATTGCCATACGGACAATTGTATTTCAGGATGGCAAAGCCTACGTCCAAGCAGGTGCAGGGGTGGTTGCGGATTCAGTGCCTGAGCGAGAGTACGAAGAAACGGTCAATAAAGCAAAAGCTATGCTGAAAGCAATCGAGGGGGGGACAGACCCCAGACAAATACAAACCCCCGTTTTGTCTATTCGGTGAAGACACACGACATTAATAATCAACTCATCGAACCATTGATTCCTAAAGCTGTAAAACAATCATCATCTGAGCAGATTGCTATTATCAAAAGCTGAAAATGGATATACTGTCCCTTATATTCTTTTCATATTTCCAAACTCAAAGGGGCGAGTATAGATGAAAGCTTTAATGCTTGAAGACAAAAATATGTGGCGTGAGATGAAGGTTCAGGAAACGGAAAAGCCTACTCCTGGACCAGGTGAAGTCTTGATTCGTATCAAGGCTGCTGGACTTAATCCTGTTGACTATAAAACGGCAACTCACGGAAACCCAGCATGGAACTACCCTCACATCCTTGGTGTTGACGCAGCGGGGATTGTTGAGGAAGCAGGTGAAGACGTTTCTGAATTCAAACAGGGAGATCGTGTATTCTTTCATGGGAATTTCATGAAACATGGCGGTTTTGCTGAGTATGCTGTGACAACGGCTCATTCTTTGGCTAGAATTCCTGATGAGCTTTCATTTGAAGAGGCAGCGGCTCTTCCTTGTGCAGGGATGACAGCGTATCAAGCACTTTTTAGAAAGATGAACCTTCAACAAGGGGAGACCATCTTAATTCACGGTGGAGCTGGTGGTGTCGGTGGATTCGCAATCCAGTTGGCTAGACAAATTGGAGCTACCATCATCACAACGTGTTCACCTGAAAATAAGGAATATGTAAAAAGTCTTGGAGCCGATCACGTAATTTTTTATAAAACAGAAGACGTTCATGCACGTGTTATGGAACTTACGAGCGAAGTTGGAGTCGATGCGGTCCTTGACACGGTTAGCCGTGAGAATGCCACAGAATCATTAAAAAGCATCGCCTTTAACGGACGCATTGCTTTCATTGCAGGAAACCCAGATTATTCGGCTGTAAAGCCTTTCAGTCAGGCTCTTTCTTTTCATGAAATCGCGTTAGGAGCTGCTCATTTCTCAAATTCAATAAAAGCTTTAAAAGATTTAGCGACCATGAACGAAGAATTAGCACAACTTGTCGTCGAAGGGAAAATTTCCGCGATGATCTCTGAAAAAATCTCGTTGGAAGAAGTACCGGCAGGACTGATCAAACTCTCTGAGAGACACGTTAAAGGAAAGATCGTTGCTGTTATATAGCGCATAATAAAAACTGGACTGCAGATCTGCAGTCCAGTTTTTTTATTACCTTACTTATTTTTTAATATCTGTGCTGTCTACAGATGTGATTAGTTTATCAACCAATCCGTATTTAACCGCATCTTCTGCAAGCAAGAAGTTATCACGGTCTGTGTCGCGCTCGATGACTTCAAGCGGCTGACCTGTTTTTTCAGAAAGGATCTTGTTCAACTGTTCGCGCATCTGGATGATACGACGAGCGTGAATTTCGATATCACTTGCTTGACCACGTGTTCCTCCAAGAGGTTGGTGAATCATAACTTCAGAGTTAGGTAGCACATAACGCTTTCCTTTTTCCCCTGCAGCAAGCAAGAAGGCACCCATAGATGCAGCCATACCGATACAGATCGTGGAAACGTGCGGCTTGATGAAGTTCATCGTGTCATAGATCGCCATACCAGCTGTGATCGAACCACCTGGGCTGTTTATGTATAACGAGATGTCTTTATCAGGATCTTCAGCAGCTAAGAATAGAAGTTGTGCTACGATTGAGTTTGAAACATTATCGTCGATCGCACTGCCAAGCATAATAATACGGTCTTTTAATAGACGGGAGTAGATATCGTAAGCGCGCTCCCCACGGTTCGTTTGTTCAATTACTGTTGGAATTAAGTTCATGGAAATCCTCCTTCTCCTTTTTCAAGTTAAACTGTACTGTCATCATACAAAAAAGGTCAAACAAGGTCAAACGATATGCTGTATGTAACTCATTTCGCCAGCAATGCTCAATATCCTTCTTACACCTTATGTATGGGCTATCATCATAATGCCCGCTATATGCAGGATTTTAAACCTCTACTTGTGAAAACAATACCCTTAAATGAGAAAAATAAGCTTTAGTTTTCGTTTTTAATCTCGATATAGGCGGTTTCTAAGTTGCGGATGCGACGTACGATCTCACTGTTTTTGTTAAGATTATCATTAATAAGAGTGCCGACGATCGAACGGTAGTAGGCATTCATCGCATGAGTCTTCGTGAAAACATCTTTATTGCGCTCTATGTATTGCTGGAAATTCTCTTTAAAATAAGGGACTGAAAATGCTTCGCTCACTCGTTGTTCCTCCTTCATTCGTAAAACCCATTCTAAAAGGTGCATGTTCTTTATCTATCATAGCCTATCTTAATGTCTGTGCAAAAGGATAATAAAAATTGTATCCCTTGTTTTGACAATTGAGTTTTAGCATGTTATAGTTAATTCAACCATTTACGTTGTGAATATCTTTTGGATTTAAAGCGGTCGTACTTTTTGAATAAGAAGTGGAACACTTAAAATCCACTTCAGAATTATTCAAATGAGTGCGCATTTTTTTATGCCTTTTTATTTACATAGTAAGTCGGTTAAAAGAGTTAAAACGCTTACATAGCGTTTGTAAGGAGGAAACACCCATGCAAAATGGTAAAGTAAAATGGTTCAACGCTGAGAAAGGTTTCGGCTTCATCGAAGTTGAAGGCGGAAACGACGTATTCGTTCACTTTTCTGCGATTCAATCAGAAGGCTTCAAGTCTCTTGAAGAAGGACAAGAAGTATCTTTCGAAATCGTTGATGGCGAGCGTGGACCGCAAGCTGCTAACGTAACAAAACTTTAATAGTAAAGTTTAAAATGCCAGACTGCCTTCGGGCGGTACTGGCATTTTTTTGTTGGCTGAAGATCTTAAGAAGTCTTTTTAATCTAGTATGTATGCAGAGCTAGCTGTCTTCCTCACAAATACAAATTTCTAGGATTTGTATTTGTGTGGGGTCAGACCCCAAATTTTGTAGGATGTATAGCGCTTACATCTGTAGTATGATGAAGGAATAGGGGGGATTTAGAATGGAAATGGGTTTGTTTCAACAACAGAGCATGAACCTTGTCATGACAACTGAATTGCGCCAGGCCATTGCCATCTTACAAGTTCCCAGTTATGAACTGACATCATATCTTCAAGAACAGGCATTAGAGAATCCGCTTATTGAAATTGCAGAACCAAAGGGTATGTTCACGACATTGAAGAAAAGCGTGAGGAAAAATGGGGTTAATGGCCGCTCAGATGCACAGCAACCACTCGAGCATCTGATCATAGAGAAAGAAACCTTGTACGACTACCTTTATAAACAATCGATCCTTCTGCCGATCCAAGAACAGGATCGAAGAATATTTCAATACTTACTGCTAAGTGTAGACGAGAGCGGGTATCTCACCGTCTCTGCTGAGGATACGGCACATCGGTTTCAAACAACAGTTGAAAAATGTGAGGAGCTTATCTCGCTCCTTCAAACGTTAGAGCCTGTTGGAATCGGTGCACGAGATCTAAGAGAGTGTCTGTTGCTTCAACTTCAAGAACAACATCAAGAACATACAATAAGCTACATAATCGTAGATCAGTATTTAGACCAGCTAGCAGAGCGTAAGATGAAATGGCTATCAACTCATTTAAACGTAACACCACAAGAAGTAGAAGCAGCGGCGGATTTTCTTCAAACACTTGATCCTCGACCAGGCGCTGCATACGCTCCTGCCAACGATCAAGCGTATTTATATCCAGATGTCTCTGTAACAGAAGAGAACGGAAAATTTCACATTGCTGTTAACGAGCAATACTCACCAATGCTCAAGTTGAACGAAAGCTATGGCACACTCTTAAACGGAAAAAACGCAACATCGAAATTTTTAGATGATTCTTTCCAAAAGTTTAATTGGTTGAAAAAGGCTCTAGAACAAAGAAAAGAAACGCTCCTTAACATAACAAATGAGATCGTCAGAGTACAAGAGAAGTATTTTTTAACATTCGATCGATCGGATATGGTACCACTCACTTTAAAAGAAGTGGCAGACGAAATCGGGGTACACGAATCCACGGTAAGTCGAGCTGTCAAAAATAAAGTAATTCAAACATCAAAAGGTGCAGTGGAGCTTAAATCCTTTTTTACAGCTAAAATCTTTACACAAGATGGCGGCAGCGTTTCTGCAACTTCCGCCAAATCGGAAATTAAGAAATTGGTAGAGAACGAAGATAAAACCAAACCTTTATCAGACCAGATACTTGCCTCTCTTTTAGAAAAGAACAGCGGTCTCTCGATATCCCGAAGAACGGTTGCGAAATATCGGGAAGAATTAAACATACCATCTTCTTCAAAACGGAAACGGTATACCTCTTAAACTAAGGTCTTTTCCTCACGGAGAAGTCCTTTTTGTTTGGCTAGCCAATGCCACTAGAAAGGTGAGACACTGATACATAACGTACGGGTGTGGCTCACTGGTTACCCGTGGAAAGCGGGCATCAGCAACGGAAATCAACTGCTTTTAAAATCAACGATGAATACAAAACAGCCTAATAAAAAATGAAGGAGCACTAAAAATGGGTGAAAAAAAAGTCATACTTTATACGAAAATACATTGTCCACTTTGTGATGAGGCACATAAACTATTACAGAAGCTGCAGCAGGAGATCTCGTTCACCATAGAATCGATCGACATCTATCAAGATGATCTCCTTCTTGAAAAATACGGACTGATGATTCCTGTTATTGAAGTCGAAGGGAAAGAAATCGACTACGGAATGATCTCGGAAAGTAAAGTAAAGAAAGCGCTTACTAATTTTTAATAAGTAAAAGTTGTTGAAATGTAGTGAGACTATTTGATAATATAAACTTGCCAGAGAGGAATTCGACACTTTTATGACAAAAAGTGAAGTCTGGCACGTTTTAAAAGATCACTTTCAGGGTAATCTACAATAGGTAATATTGGGACTTGGGTCAAACCAAGTTATTTTCTTAAGCTAATGGGACAAAAAATGACTAGCCGGGACATAAAAAGTCCAACAGGGTTTGCCATCAAAAAATTCCAGAGAGCTTAATCGTTCATCTCATTGAATCAGGAGAAATGTGCAATGAAAAAACTTATAGAGATACAAAAGAAGTTGCTGCCAGATCTTCTAGAAACGATGCGAAAGCGATACAACGTTTTAAACGTGGTGAGAATTCATGAACCTATTGGAAGAAGAAGTTTAGCATCAACCTTGAACCTGACAGAACGTGTACTGCGCTCAGAAGTTTCGTTTCTAAAAGATCAAGGACTTCTAAACATTCAGACCGCTGGCATGTCATTAACATCAGAGGGACATGATATTTTACTAGAGCTTTCTGAGATGATGAAAGAATTGTCTGGTTTGCATGTTTTAGAATCAAAACTTAAGGAAATGTTAAATCTGTCAGAAGTCATCGTAGTACCAGGTGATAGTGATCAAGATGTGTGGGTAAAAAATGATATGGGTAAGGCTGCAGCAGACCGATTGAAGCGTCAGCTATCAGCGAAGAACGTTATCGCTGTAACGGGTGGAACAACACTCGCTTCAGTAGCAGAGATGATGTCACCTATACAAAAGGGACAACAGTTATTGTTTGTTCCTGCCCGAGGCGGACTTGGTGAAAAGGTTGAGAACCAAGCGAACACCATTTGTTCCACGATGGCTCAAAAAGCCAATGGGGAATACAGGCTTCTTCATCTACCAGATCAGTTGAGTAAAGAAACGTATCTATCTTTGATGGCTGAGCCAGGTGTGAAAGAAGTCATGGAGCTCATACACTCCGCTGGTATAGTGCTTCACGGGATTGGCGATGCTAAAACAATGGCAGTACGCCGAAACTCAAATCCATCCGTTCTACAAAAGCTGGAGAAAGAAAAAGCTGTTGCAGAAGCATTCGGCTATTACTTTGATCAGCAGGGTGAAGTGGTTCACCGCGTGCGCACGATTGGCTTGCAGCTAGATGAGCTGCAGAATAGTGATTTCATCATGGCTGTAGCAGGCGGATCATCTAAATCCGATGCGATTGCAGCATTCATGAAACACGGTCCGAAAAAGGTTTTAATCACGGACGAAGGAGCTGCCCGACAATTATTGGGACGCTCGTAAGTTCATTTTCAATTCGTTATTAAGGGGATTTCCCTTTATATAAAAAATAAATTCTCTCTTAAATCAAGGAGGTCATTTTACATGGCAACAAAAATTGGTATTAATGGTTTCGGTCGTATTGGCCGTAATGTATTCCGCGCAGCATTCAACAACCCTGAGGTAGAAGTTGTAGCTGTAAACGACTTAACAGATGCTGACACTCTTGCTTTCCTATTAAAGCATGACACAGTACACGGCAAGTTCGCTGGTTCTGTTGAAGTTAAGGAAAATGCACTTATTGTAGATGGCAAAGAAATCAAAGTTTTAGCTGAGCGCGATCCAGCACAACTTGGCTGGGGAGACCTTGGTGTAGAAGTAGTTGTTGAATCAACTGGACGTTTCACTAAGCGTGCAGACGCTGCTAAACACTTAGAAGCTGGCGCTAAAAAAGTAATCATTTCTGCTCCTGCTTCTGATGAGGATATCACTGTAGTTCTTGGTGTAAACGAAGACAAGTACGATGCAGCTAGCCACGATGTTATCTCTAACGCATCTTGTACAACGAACTGTCTTGCACCATTCGCAAAAGTTCTTCACGAGAAATTCGGCGTGAAGCGCGGTATGATGACAACTGTTCACTCATACACAAACGATCAGCAAATTCTAGATCTTCCACATAAAGATCTTCGTCGTGCTCGTGCGGCAGCTGAGAACATCATTCCAACTTCAACTGGTGCTGCTAAAGCAGTTTCTCTAGTGCTTCCTGAACTTAAAGGTAAGCTAAACGGTATGGCAATGCGTGTTCCAACTCCAAACGTATCTCTAGTTGACTTAGTTGTTGAACTTGACAAAGAAGTTACTGTTGACGAAGTAAACGCAGCACTTAAAGCTGAAGCTGAAGGCAACCTTAAAGGAATCCTTGGCTACTCTGAAGAGCCGCTTGTATCTACTGACTACAATGGCGACACTCACTCTTCTACAATCGATGCTCTTTCCACGATGGTTATGGAAGGAAACATGGTTAAAGTTGTATCTTGGTACGATAACGAAACTGGATACTCAAGCCGCGTTGTAGATTTAATTGACTATATCGCTAAAAAAGGACTTTAATAGATAGAGAAGAACAATAAGGAGGGGGAGAAGTCGTTTCAAACAGGCTTCTACTCCTCTTTCCCATGTAAAACCTGGGGATTTTCGTTTCTTTAATCTTTTTACTAGTCAGGAGGCTGCATGTACTTATGAACAA
This sequence comes from Fictibacillus sp. 7GRE50, assembly GCF_015903875.1. Taxonomy (NCBI): domain Bacteria; kingdom Bacillati; phylum Bacillota; class Bacilli; order Caryophanales; family Fictibacillaceae; genus Fictibacillus; species Fictibacillus sp. 7GRE50. The sequence continues at coordinate 594,863 of NZ_JACZDW010000001.1, read as the reverse complement.
AAAAAGTGTTCGTGACATCGATTTAAAAGGCAAAGTCGTATTTTGCCGTGTTGATTTTAATGTACCAATGAAAGATGGAAACATTACGGATGAAACGCGTATCAACGCTGCTCTTCCTACCATCAAATACTTAACAGAGCAAGGCGCTAAAGTTCTTTTAGCAAGTCATTTAGGACGTCCAAAAGGACAAGTTGTTGAAGAGCTTCGTCTAACTCCTGTAGCAGAACGTTTAAGCGAGCTTCTTGGTAAAGAAGTTGTAAAAACGGATGAAGCTTACGGCGAGGAAGTTGAAAAGGCAGTTGCTAACCTAGAAGAAGGCGGCGTGATCTTACTTGAGAACGTTCGTTTTTACCCAGGAGAAGAGAAGAACGATCCTGAATTAGCACAAAAATTTGCTGCACACGCTGATGTGTACGTAAACGATGCATTTGGAGCAGCTCACAGAGCGCACGCTTCAACAGAAGGGATCGCGAAACATCTTCCTGCTGTTTCCGGTTTGTTGATGGAAAAAGAACTTGAAGTGCTAGGAAAAGCTCTATCGAATCCTGACCGTCCTTTCACTGCCATCATCGGTGGTGCAAAAGTTAAGGATAAGATTGACGTAATCGATAATCTATTAGACAAAGTAGACAACCTGATCATCGGCGGTGGTTTAGGGTATACATTCATTAAGGCGCTTGGCCATGATGTAGGGAAGTCTCTTTTAGAAGAAGATAAGATTGAAACGGCTCGCGGTTTCATGGAAAAAGCTAAAGAAAAAGGCGTGAACTTCCTGATTGCTGAGGATGTTTTAGTAGCTGACGACTTTTCGAACGATGCTAACACGAAAGTAGTAGCGATCGATTCTATCCCATCTGATTGGGAAGGGCTTGATATCGGAACAAAAACAATCGAAAAGTACGTAAAGGTTATTAAAGAATCGAAGCTTGTAATATGGAACGGACCGATGGGTGTGTTTGAGATCGACGCATTCGCAAACGGTACTCGTTCAGTAGCAAACGCACTAGCAGAAGCAAAAGACACGTACAGCGTTATCGGCGGTGGAGATTCTGCTGCAGCGGTTGAGAAGTTTGGTCTTGCTGACAAGATGAGCCACATCTCAACAGGCGGCGGCGCTTCCCTTGAGTTCATGGAAGGTAAAGAGCTTCCAGGAGTTGTAGCACTAAACGATCGTTAAAAAGCGAGAAGAGGTAATGTGTTTTTACCTCTATGATTAGTTGATTGGAGTGGAAGGTGCGAGACTCCTGCGGGACAAGCGGTCAGGTGAGACACTTAGTGGCGCAAAGCGGCAAGTGGCTCACCGCCTGCCCCGCGGAAAGCGAAGCACCTGGAGCGGAAATCAACAGCTTGCAACAAAAGTAAAAGCAATAAAACTCTTTAAGAGGTGAAAAGAATGCGTAAACCTATTATTGCAGGTAACTGGAAAATGAATAAAACTTTAACAGAGGCACGCAGTTTTGTAGAAGAAGTGAAAGGTCTTGTGCCTTCAGCTGAAACTGTAGACTCTGTAATCTGTGCTCCTGCTTTGTTCCTTGACAGCTTAGCAGACGAGTCAGAAGGTACACCACTTGCGATCGGTGCACAAAACATGCACTTTGAAGAAAGTGGTGCGTTCACAGGTGAAATCAGCCCTGTTATGCTAAAAGATCTTAACGTTCAATATGTGATCTTAGGACATTCTGAGCGTCGTGAACTTTTTAGTGAAACAGATGAGCTTGTTAACCAAAAGACACATGCTGCATTCAAACATGGTTTGACTCCAATCGTATGTGTGGGTGAAACGCTTGAACAGCGTGAAGCAGACAAGACGAAGGACGTTGTAAAAGAACAGACTGAAAAAGGCTTATCTGGATTAACAGACGAGCAGATGAAACAAACGGTAATCGCATATGAGCCAGTTTGGGCAATTGGAACAGGCAAAACAGCATCTTCTGAAGATGCGAATGAAGTATGTGCTTACATCCGCAGTGTTGTAGCCGATCAATTCTCTCAAGATGTTGCAGATGCAGTTCGTATTCAATACGGTGGCAGTGTTAAGCCTGACAACATTAAAGAATTAATGGATATGTCTGATATTGATGGCGCTTTGGTTGGCGGAGCTAGCCTTGAGCCAAAATCTTACCTTCAGCTTCTGGAGGGCGTTAGCCGATGAGTAAAAAACCAGTAGCTTTAATCATCTTAGACGGTTTTGCTTGCCGTAATGAAGACAAAGGTAATGCTGTTGCACAAGCGAAAAAGCCCAACTTTGACCGCTACTGGGAAACGTATCCGCACGCTCAACTAACAGCTAGTGGGGAAGCCGTTGGACTTCCTGAAGGTCAAATGGGTAACTCAGAAGTGGGTCACTTAAACATTGGTGCAGGACGTATCGTCTACCAAAGTTTGACTCGCGTGAACCTATCGATCAAAGAAGGAGATTTTTACGAAAATCAAACGTTTATTGATGCGATGGATCATGTGAAAAAGACCGGTAAAGCACTTCATATCTTTGGATTGCTTTCTGATGGTGGTATTCACAGCCATATCGAACACATTCTTTCACTATTAGAACTAGCTAAAAAGCAGAACGTGGAAAAGGTATATCTGCACGGATTCTTGGACGGGCGTGATGTACCACCGCAATCGGCTAAAGGTTATATTCAAAGAACAGTGGACAAGATGAATGAACTCGGTGTTGGTGAGATTGCAACACTTTCTGGCCGCTACTATTCCATGGACCGTGATAAGCGTTGGGACCGAGTTGAAAAATCATACCGCGCTATGGTTTATGGTGAAGGACCAGATTACAAAGATCCATTTGAAGTTGTTGAAGATTCATACAGCAATGGCGTTCATGATGAATTCGTTCTTCCTTCTGTTTTAAAACAAGAGAACGGAGAGCCTGTTGCGACCGTTCAAGATGGAGATGCAGTCATCTTCTGTAACTTCCGTCCTGACCGTGCAATCCAAATCTCTCAAGTGTTTACGAACGAAGATTTCCGTGGATTTGACCGTGGAGAAGCGTTTCCGAAAAACCTTCACTTCGTCTGTTTAACACACTTCAGTGAAACAGTGGATGGGAATGTAGCGTTCAAACCTACAAACCTAGATAACACATTGGGTGAAGTTTTATCACAACAAAACTTTAAACAGCTTCGTATTGCCGAAACTGAAAAGTACCCACACGTAACGTTCTTCTTTAGTGGAGGACGTGAAGCAGAGTTTCCTGGTGAGACGCGTATCTTGATCGACTCGCCTAAAGTGGCAACGTACGATTTAAAGCCTGAGATGAGTGCTTATGAAGTTACGGATGCGCTTGTAGGAGAGATTGAAGCAGATAAGCACGATGCGATCATCTTAAACTTTGCCAACCCTGATATGGTAGGTCACTCAGGTATGCTTGAGCCTACGATTAAAGCGGTTGAAACAGTGGATGAGTGTTTAGGGAAAGTGGTCGATGCGATCCTTGCAAAAGGAGGAGCAGCGATCATTACAGCTGACCATGGTAATGCTGATGAAGTGATTACGATGGAAGGCAATCCGATGACAGCTCATACAACAAATCCTGTTCCTGTAATTGTGACACAAGAAGGATTGAAACTGCGTCAAGACGGAATCTTGGCCGATCTTGCACCAACAGTTTTAAACCTTTTAGGTGGAGAACAACCAAAAGAAATGACAGGTAAATCATTAATTAAATAAGTTTATTTTACGGAATATGTACAGAGCCTCTTGTGCATAGTGCTCGAAATACCTTATTCTCAAATTACATTTTCTTTTAAAAAGGAGAGACAAATATGTCAGCTATTATTGAAATTTATGCTCGCGAAGTTCTAGACTCTCGCGGTAATCCAACAGTTGAAGTAGAAGTTTACACAGAATCAGGTGCTTTTGGACGCGCAATCGTTCCATCTGGTGCTTCTACAGGTGAATACGAAGCAGTTGAGCTTCGTGATGGCGACAAAGAGCGTTACCTTGGAAAAGGTGTTATGAACGCTGTAAACAACGTAAACGAAAACATCGCTCCAGAACTTATCGGTTTTGATGTACTTGACCAAGTTGGAATCGACCAAACGTTGATCGAGCTTGATGGTACTGAAAACAAAGGTAAGCTAGGCGCTAACGCAATCCTTGGTGTTTCCATGGCTGTTGCACATGCTGCTGCTGATTTCTTAAACGTACCTCTTTACATGTACCTTGGAGGATTCAACTCAAAAACTCTTCCAGTTCCTATGATGAACATCTTAAACGGTGGAGAGCATGCGGATAATAACGTAGACATTCAAGAATTCATGGTAATGCCTGTTGGTGCTGAAAGCTTCCCAGAAGCACTTCGCATGGGTACTGAAATCTTCCACAGCTTAAAAGCAGTTCTTAAAGAAAAAGGCTTGAACACAGCTGTAGGTGACGAAGGTGGATTCGCTCCAAACCTTGGTTCGAACGAAGAAGCTCTTCAAACAATTATGGAAGCGATCGAAAAAGCTGGTTACAAGCCAGGTGAAGAAGTTCGCCTTGCAATGGACGTTGCTGCTTCTGAATTGTTCAACAAAGAAGACGGAAAATACCACCTTTCAGGTGAAGGTGTTGTTAAGACTTCTGAAGAAATGGTTGCATTCTACGAAGATCTTGCTAACAAATATCCGATCGTTTCAATCGAAGACGGTCTTGACGAGAACGACTGGGATGGTTTCAAGTTATTAACAGAGCGTATCGGTGACCGCGTACAGCTTGTTGGTGACGACTTGTTCGTAACAAACACAACTAAGCTTTCTGAAGGTATCGAAAAAGGAATCGGTAATTCTATCCTTATCAAAGTTAACCAAATCGGTACGTTGACTGAAACGTTCGACGCGATCGAAATGGCTAAACGTGCTGGTTACACAGCAGTTATCTCTCACCGTTCAGGTGAATCAGAAGACAGCACAATCGCTGACATCGCTGTTGCGACAAACGCTGGACAAATCAAAACAGGTGCTCCTTCACGTACAGACCGTGTTGCGAAGTACAACCAACTTCTTCGCATCGAAGACGAGCTAGGCAACCTTGCTGTATACCCAGGAATGAACGCATTCTACAACCTTAAAAAATAATTGGGGTCTGACCCCAAACAAAGACAAACTCGCCATTTTGTCTTTGTGAAAAAGACAAGCCCCCGGATCAAGCACTAGAAGTGCTGATTCGGGGGCTGTCTTCATTTTTAAACGGGTAAAGCATACTCTGCTGCTTATCGAGAGCGATTGTTAGAATGAAGGATAGTGACAATGAGCATTGAGAAACTGATCATGAGCGACATCGTTTCAAAAACAGTCATCTTTGATCCCTCCAATCGTGTTACCCTTAAGATTCGTAAAAGCAGGGTTGTCCTATACCCTAAAAGAGAAAGATAGGTAATAAGGCTTGTCTTTCTGGCTTAAACGATTTCAGAATTAATTACTTAAAGTGATTTATGGAGTTGTGAGCGATTCGAGATTTATATGAGCGATTCCAGGAAGTTGTGATCGATTCGAGAGTTTTATGAGCGATTCTAGGAAGTTGTGATCGATTCGAAAGATTTATGAGCGATTCTAGAACTTCACAAACCTTCTCAGAATCTCTATATCACTGCAATCATTCACGAGCGTTCCAAGTTTCTTAAATTACCAAATATTTACCACAGCTCTTACCGAATTTCTCACAAAGCCTCATAATCCTTCTATTTTTAACGAAAATCATTTAAAATGCTTATAACAAGTACTTGCTTGATGTACGGGGGAATTTTTGATGAATGATAGTTTATACATACGCATAGAAGCTGGGGATCCTTATGACACGGGGAGCCTCATGCCATTAAAACCTGAAGGAGAAGCATTAGTCTTTGGACGCTCTTCTCAAACGAACGAAACAGATGTGTCATTTATCAGCCCTTATGTATCTCGAAAGCATGCTGAGATTTACATGCAAGATGGGGTATCTTTTATTCGAGATCTTGATTCAAAGCACGGAACGGCGCTCAATAATCAACTGCTCGATCCACATATGCCAAAACAGCTGCAATCTGGAGATGTGATCAGCTTGGCAAAGGGAGTAATTCTTTTAACCTATCTGAACACTCAAGAAGATCAATCAGATCTTACGATGGAGTTTACTTCACCTATTCAACCAGCAGAATCACAGATCACGAGTGGGTTGCATATCATTCCTGAACGCCGCCAGATTTCGATTGATGGTGAGCCTTTATTTCTGTCAGGAAAGCACACCGACCTTCTTGTATTTTTGTATCGAAAAAAGAATCAGGCAGTCAGCAGTGACGAAATAAAGATTCAAATATGGCCGGAGCGAATGGTTGCCGGTTCGAACGATATCCCTGACGTTGGAAATGATGAGATCAATGCACTTGTCTACCGACTCAGAAAGAAGCTTGGTCCGTACGGAGATGCTATCGTTACTGTCCCACGTTATGGATACATGTTGCAGATTAATTAAATAGAAACACTCCTAAGAGTCTGTTAGAACCCAATCGTTCTAATAGGCTTTTTTATTATAGTAAAGGCTGTTTTCGTACTTTGTTGCTTTTGGAAGTGTTGATTTCCGTTCCAGGATGCTCGCTTTCCACGGGGCAGGCGGTGAGCCACATTCGTACGTTTCACTTTTAAGTGTCTCACCTGCCCGCCTGTCCCGTAGGAGTCTCGCACCTTCCACTACAACCAACAGTCAAAGAAGTAATTAAAAAGATTTAAAAGCAACAATCTTTTAGAAAACAGCCTAAAAAAATACAATCTAATTATCAGAAACTTATCATTTTCGTATGAGGAAAGAGTCATGATAAATCCATTTTAGAGTAGACAAAAAGAGAGTAAATTAAATAAAAGGAAAAAACTCCTTTTTAAAAAAGATGTTTCTTTTAAATAGGTGTGGTGAGGAAGTAATGAGGGTAGAGGAAACTAGACGGGATCGAAGAGGAAGATCATTTCGGTTTCGATTAATCAGAGCATTTATCATTCTACTATTTACGATTTTGTATATACGAACCTATGAACTGCAGATAACGAATGGAGAAAGAGCTCGTTTGAAATCTGAGACCTATAAAGATGTTGTGATCAAAAAATCCATTTTCAATGATAACTACTACTCGTCAAAAAAAGACACACCACTAGAAACAGACATAAAACATAACAAGTAACAGTAAAATGAAAATGGGGGATGTCCCCATTAATGCGAAGAGGGGATGTTTATGATGCAACCACTTAAACAAGAATCTTCGGATGGTGCAGAAAACAAACTGGAAAAATTGAATCCGATCAGCTTTATTGGAAAAGTAAAAGATACCAATGGCCAAGTATTTACCATCTCTCATAAAACAACGTTGATGAAAGTAAAACTGGATGCTAAGACAGAGCTGCTCGATGGAGACAAGACGCTTGATATCGCGCCAGACGAAGCCGTCCAGCCAGGAGCTACCGTTCAAGTAGTAGGGATGTTAAACAAAAGACTGAATGTCATTAGAGCGGTTCGCCTCTATATTTTTCATAAAGAATTCGATATCAACTATTCAGGAACAAATTAATGAAGGTTCTGAAAAAAGCTTTGCCTCGTCCCTTCAAGTTATGGTACATTTAGGGTAATGTAACGTGGAACGGTGGAGGTGTAACATACATGCTAACAGCAGCAAAAATCCTTCTTATTTTAGTATCAGTCGCATTAATCGTTGTCGTTGTTCTTCAATCAGGTCGTTCGGCAGGATTATCAGGTGCGATTACAGGTGGAGCTGAACAGCTTTTTGGTAAACAAAAAGCACGTGGAATCGACGCATTGCTAAGTAAGTTAACGATCATTCTTGCAGTGTTGTTCTTCATTCTAACGATTTCAGTAGCATACTTTATTCCCATGAACTAAAGAACAGTCAAAAACAACAAGCGGTGAATGCCGCTTGTTGTTTTTTTAGTCTGTAGAAACGCCGCATAACCTTTATAAGAGTGGTTGTGATATGATTTGTTACGAGGATAAAAGGGTAACCTATAGACAAAAAAGGTGGTAGCATGATCGGGTGTCTTTGTTTGCATGGGTTCACGGGTGGACCATATGAGATCGAGCCAATTACTGAATATCTTGAAAAGCATACAGACTGGTTATTATCTGTGCCCACTTATCCTGGACACGGAACCGAACTCTCATTAAGAGGTAGAACACATACAGAATGGCTTCAAGAAGCGGAAAGTGCTTATTTAGAACTACGCGAAAAGGTTGAGACCATCTATATTGTCGGCTTTTCGATGGGTGGCATGATCGCGGGATATCTGGCTTCAAAATACGGATGCGACAAATTAATTCTGTTGAACGCAAGCGCCTACTATCTTAACCCCGCACAGATGATTAAAGATATTGCCAATATGATGGTCTCTGGGCTGAACGGTCAACTAAGAGATCATGAATTATATAAAAGGTATCGAAAAAAATTTCTTGATACACCTTTTAGAGCAACGAGAGAGTTTCAAAAGCTTGTAAGAATGATCAAACCTGAATTCTCACAAGTCTCGGCACCGACTCTAATCGTTCAAGGAGAATGTGACGGCCTTGTTCCGAGAAGAAGTGCAGAATATCTGTATAAAGCGATAGCAGCATCTAACAAGCGTCTTTGTTATTTTAAAGAATCAAAGCACATGATTTGTCATGATGTAGAGAAAGAAGAATTAATTCAAGAAGTATATCAATTTTTAATGAATGAATAGGAGAGGTACAACATGAAAATCGCAGCACCAAAACCGTTTTTCTTTGAAGGTGGAAAGCGGGCAGTCTTAATGCTTCATGGGTTCACAGGCAGTTCAGCCGATGTACGAATGATGGGGAGGTTTCTGCAGAAGAAGGGCTATACATGTCACGCTCCTCAGTATAAAGGACATGCCGTTCCTCCTGAAGAATTAGTACACACAGGACCCGAAGACTGGTGGGAAGATGTGATTGGCGGCTATAATCATCTAAAAGAAAAAGGCTACGACGAGATTGCTGTTTGCGGTCTTTCGTTAGGTGGCGTATTCTCTTTAAAACTTGCTACTGAACATCCTGTGAAAGCAGTTATTCCGATGTGCGCACCGATGTCTATCAAGAGTGAAGAAGTGATGTATAAAGGGGTTTGTGCGTACGCTGAAGAATATAAAAAGCGAGAACAGAAAACAGCAGAACAGATTCAAGAAGAGATGGAAGAATTCAAAAAAACACCGATGAACACGTTAAAAGCTCTTCAAGACCTTATTCAAAGTGTAAGAAATTCAGTAGATCTCGTATACGCACCTACGTTTGTTGTGCAGGCTAGAAATGATGAAATGATAAACACGGATTCTGCAAATATTATCTATGATGAAGTAGAAAGTGAAACGAAAGATTTAAAGTGGTATGAAAACTCATCACACGTTATTACATTAGATAAGGAAAAAGAACAGCTGCATGAAGATGTTTATGCTTTCTTAGAAGACCTTGATTGGTCAGAATAGAACCTTTTTTCCTTAAAAGGAGGTCAGTTTTTGGATAAACTGCAAATACTCCAGCTCATGAAAGAGTCGGAAAAACCGATGACAGTAACAGAGATTGAAGAAGCTCTTCAACTTCCTGACGCTGAAGCTTTCAAGAAACTGGTTTTAACACTTAACGAACTAGAAGATGAAGGTTCTGTCGTTCGAACACGTACGAACCGATATGGATTGCCTGAAAAAATGAGCCTAATTAAAGGCCGCGTTCAAGGTCACGCAAAAGGTTTTGCGTTTCTTATTCCTGAAGACTCTGAACAAAAAGATGTGTATATCTCACAATCTGATATGAATGGTGCGATGAGTGGAGACACGGTGCTCGTACGCCTCAACCAAACCTCTTCAGGATCACGTCCTGAAGGTACGATTATTCGTATTTTAGAGCGAGGGGTTACAGAGGTTGTCGGAACGTTCCAAGAGAGCCGTAAATTCGGTTTTGTTGTGGCTGATGATAAACGGATCCCAAATGACATCTTTATCCCGGCAGACGGCGTTAACGGAGCTGTAGAAGGACATAAGGTGCTTGTGAAGATCACAAAATATCCTGAAGGCAAAAACAGTGCCGAAGGAGAGATCATCCACATCATCGGACATAAGAACGATCCAGGGGTAGATATCATCTCTGTTATCTTCAAACATGGACTGCCAAGAGAGTTTCCAGTTGAAGCACTCGAGCAAGCTCATAACACACCAGATGAGATCGATCCAAAAGATATTGAAGGACGTCGCGATCTTCGAAATGAAACGATCGTCACGATTGATGGAGCAGACGCGAAAGATTTGGATGATGCGGTTCATGTGATCAAGCTGCCTAACGGTCATTATAAGCTTGGCGTACATATCGCAGATGTTACGCACTATGTAACCGAAGATTCTCCGATCGATAAAGAAGCGCAAGAGCGCGGTACAAGTGTGTACTTAGTCGATCGTGTTATCCCGATGATCCCACATCGTCTATCGAACGGTATCTGTTCATTGAACCCGAAAGTAGATCGCTTAACGATCTCATGTGAGATGGAGATTAACCACGATGGTGAGGTCATTAAACATGAAATCTTCCCGAGTGTGATCAAAACAACAGAACGAATGACGTATACAGATGTTCGTAAAATTTTGCAGGATGAAGACGAAGCAGTTAACAAGAAATACGAATCTCTTATCCCTTTCTTTAAGCTGATGGGAGAGCTTGCTGAAGTTCTACGTAAAAAACGTTTTGCACGCGGTGCGATTGACTTTGATTTCTCTGAAGCAAAAGTGCTCGTAGACGAAAACAGCGATCCACAAGATGTTGTTCTTCGCGAGAGATCAGTCGCAGAAAAACTGATCGAAGAATTCATGCTTTGTGCCAACGAGACTGTAGCTCAGCATTTTCACGAGCTCGAGCTTCCGTTCATGTACCGAATCCATGAAGATCCTGATGAAGGCAAATTAGAGCGTTTCCTAGAGTTCATCGGTATGTTTGGTTATGCGTTAAAAGGGACTGCAAGCGACATCCACCCGAGAAGCCTTCAACAGTTACTAGAAACCGTAAAAGGTGAACCGGAAGAAATGGTGATCTCAAAGATCATGCTTCGTTCCATGAAGCAAGCGAAATATGATCATATGTCACTGGGTCACTATGGATTGGCAACAGAATTCTATACACATTTCACGTCACCGATTCGTCGTTACCCAGACTTGATCGTACACCGCCTCATCCGTACGTACCTGTTTAAAAAAGACACAGGACCAAAAACAGTCAGTCATTGGAAAGCGGAACTTCCTGGGATCGCTAAACATTCATCAGCGATGGAACGCCGTGCCGTTGATGCGGAACGCGAAACAGATGAGCTGAAAAAATCACAGTTCATGCTTGATAAGATCGGGGAAGAGTTTGATGGCGTGATCAGCTCTGTGACGAACTTTGGATTGTTCGTTGAACTTCCAAACACGATTGAAGGACTCGTACATGTTAGCTACTTAACAGACGACTACTACCGATTTGATGAGAAGTTTATGGCGATGATCGGTGAGCGAACAGGTAACGTGTTCCGAATCGGTGATGAGATTTCCATCCGAGTTGCGAACGTAAATGTAGATGAACGCGCGATTGATTTTGAAATCGTCGGAATGAAAGGAACACCTCGTAAACGCTTTAAAGATCGCCAGAAAGTGATCGATATTGGGGATACACCAAAACGCGGACGAGGAAGAAGAAGCAAGAACCGCACGAGTGAATCTGAGCGTTCAAGCGGCCCTCAAGATTCAAAGAAAGGGAAGAAAAAGCCTTTCTATAAACCAGTAGCTAAGAAAGGCAAGAAAAAGAAGAAATAAGAAGGCATGTTGGTCAAGGTTCATCCTCGGTGGTGAACCTTGACGTTATTTGACCATATTGCTATAATTAAACTTCACTTGCTGTGGGGAGGATTGAGTTTTACATGCCAAAAGGAGAAGGGAAAGTAGTCGCACAGAATAAGAAAGCGCGGCACGATTACCACGTCGAAGAAACATTTGAAGCAGGAATTGTCCTTCAGGGCACGGAGATTAAATCCATTCGCGCAGGCAGGGCTAATCTAAAAGATTCTTTCGCACGTGTGCAAAACGGCGAGTTGTTCTTACACAACATGCACATTAGCACATACGAGCAAGGAAATCGGTACAACCATGATCCACTTCGTACGCGTAAGTTGCTTTTACACCGCAAAGAGATCAATAAGCTGTTAGGTGCTACAAAAGAACAAGGATATTCGATTGTTCCTTTGAAAATGTATCTGAAGAATGGTTTTGCGAAGCTTTTGATCGGACTTGCAAAAGGGAAGAAGCATTACGATAAGCGTGACGATTTGAAGAAGAAGGATGCGAAGCGAGAAATTGAACGTGCATTCCGAGATCGTCAAAAAGATTAATTGGTTCCTTTTACAGGATGTTACAATTGAGACGATGAAGCAAAAATGTTATACTAAGTACACAAGTGAATAGAAGCGATTGAGCTTTTATCTCTTTCCGAGGTTCGGCAGAATTAAGTTTCTGCTTACCATTTTATAATGGGGACGTTACGGATTCGACAGGGGTAGTTTGAGCTTAAGTTGCGAGTCGAGGGGGTCGGCCTCGTTAAAACGCCACAGCCAATAACTGGCAAAACAAACAACAACTTAGCTTTAGCTGCGTAATAGCACTTTAGCTGTTCCTCCCTCCATCGCCCATGTGGTAGGGTAAGGGACTCACTCTTAGTGGGCTACGCCGGTTGTCCTCCGCCTGAGGACGATGGAAGAGAATAATCAGGCTAGCGGTCCAGGCGCCTGTCGGCTGGCAGACGGATCCGCGAAACGCGAATAAACCGACTACACTCGTAGAAGCTTAAGTGCCAATATCTTTGGACGTGGGTTCGATTAATAACTAGTCGCCTTATGTGGTAACACATAAGTGATAATTCGGCTTTATCGGTGAAACCTAACCAACGCCTATCGTTGCAAGGCAATGCCGAGCGGTATGTGGAGCAATCCAACAGCCGTGTATCGACTTATAGGCTGCCATTCTGGTAGTACTAGGATACGAAATTTGCTTGGAATCAAGTAAAATTATATTTCGTATAATACGCCGAAGGACCTGATTCTTCAGGTTCAAGATATAGTCAGTGCCATGACGAAAGCATGGAATAACATGTCCCACCGTCTCCACCATACATAGGTGGATAACAGATCAGCAGTTTATGCTGGTCTTTTTTATTTTAATTCAAAAAAATTCTTCTCAAATAATAATTTCTGATTCAATTGATCAGTTGTATATTTACCATTTCGAGAGGTAACGCGATTATATTCTCCAAGAATGAATAGAGCTCTATTTCTTTTTTTATCTATTCTTAAAAAAGGAACAATTTGATTTAAGATAGAAAAAATAGTATTTTTCTTTTTAATCGTTAATGTAAATGATTTTTTATGAATATTTGGTTGATAATTCTTTTTACCGATTACTATTCCTCCAGTGAGTGATTGAACATATTGCAACAGTTCTAAGTCAGTAGATGCAATTGATATACAAGGCCGTCGAAATTCCTTCTTGTGCATTCTTGTCAGCATGATACTACCTTCTCCGTCAATTACCCCAGCTAGGTAAGCAGCTTCCCATTCTTTCATAAATGTCACCTTTTTCCTTTTATCTTAACATAAAATCGAACAAATGTTCCTATTTAGAATAAAAAAAGTTTTGGTAATAAAAATTTATCTTTTCCCCATCCTATAAAATAGGAAGGTGAAAAATGATGGACTTATTAAAAGAGTTAACCGAAACAAATGGTGCTCCTGGTTTTGAAAAAGCGATTAGAGAGATCATGAAACGTGAGATCAGCAAAACAGGTGCTGCACTTATGAACGACCATATCGGTAGTGTATTCGGTGAAAAACACGGATCTACGAATGACGGTCCTAAAATACTTCTTGCAGGACACATGGACGAAGTAGGTTTCATGGTCAGTGAGGTCACAGAGCAAGGTTATCTGCGCTTTGTTCCATTAGGAGGCTGGTGGTCACAAGTTCTCCTCGCGCAACGTGTCCATGTTCAGACGAAAAGTAAAACGTTCACTGGTGTCGTTGGATCGAAAGCACCTCATATCTTAACGGCAGACGAACGAAACAGGGTTTATCCGATGAAAGAGATGTTTATTGATATTGGTGCGAAGGATAAAGATCAGGTGAAGGAGTGGGGAATTAGAGTGGGTGATCCGATTCTTCCGATATGCCCCTTTGAACTGATGCCTGACGGTGACACCATTCTTGCTAAAGCACTCGATAATCGAGCAGGCTGTTATACAGCGCTTCAGGTTTTAGAACAACTTCAAAACGTCAAGCATCCAAACACCGTCTATTGTGGTGCGACCGTTCAAGAAGAAGTGGGGCTTAGAGGAGCAATAACTGCACCAGCCATTATGGAGCCAGATGTCGCGATCGCTCTTGATGTGGGCGTTGCAGAAGATGGTCCTGGTGGGAACGCGAACAAGGCGAAGCTTGGAAAAGGACCCCTCATTACGTTTCTCGATTCGTCGATGATTCCGCACACCGGTTTTCGTGATTTAATTATCGAGGTTGCAGAGAAACATAACATACCTTACCAAGTAGATGTGATGCTCGGCGGGGGAACTGATGCGGGTAAATTCCATCTTTTCAAAAAGGGTACCCCAAGTCTTGTAGTGGGAGTGGCGGCTCGCTACATTCACAGTCATACATCCATGATCAGTAAAAGCGACTTAGAAAATAGCACAAAGCTTTTAGTAGAGCTAGTAAAGGTTATGGATAAAGAAAAACTTCATTCGCTTCTGGATTACTAAACACTACTCAAAAAAACCTCGTTGGATTTTATTCCGACGGGGTTTCTCACTTTATCGCAATATGTTACAGTGTTATAAAAAGTTTTACATCATTCTTTGCTAATCATCAAAAAACGTCTATTATATAGAGATGAGAGTATAAGTTGTTAAAGGAGATCAGTAATTTTTATGGACATCCTATTGTTGTTAAAAGCCCTTATTCTAGGGTTAGTTGAAGGTTTGACGGAGTTTGCTCCTGTTTCATCTACGGGACATATGATTCTTGTGGATGACATGTGGTTAAAATCACAAGACTTTTTAGGTAAATACCCAGCGAATACATTTAAAGTTGTGATTCAGCTTGGTTCGATTTTAGCGGTAGTCGTTGTTTTCAGACAACGATTCATCGATATGCTGGGACTTAGCCGAAACAAAGCAACAAATGAAATTACGGGGAGCCGTTTAAAATTAACGCAAGTCATCGTAGGGCTGTTGCCGGCAGGTGTTCTTGGGTTGTTGTTCGAAGATTATATCGACGAGTACCTTTTCACGACGAACACCGTGCTTATCGGACTCGCTATTGGTGCGTTTCTTATGATTTTTGCCGATCGATTTGCTGCTAAAAATCAAAACCCTGTTATTGATACAGTGGATAAGATTACGTACAAGCAAGCTTTCTCGATCGGATTGATTCAGTGTTTATCACTCTGGCCAGGATTTTCGCGCTCGGGTGCTACGATTTCAGGTGGTGTCCTTTTAGGGCTTAGTCACCGTGCTGCAGCTGATTTTACTTTTATTATGGCTGTTCCGATCATGGCAGGTGCGAGTGGAATCTCTCTATTGAAGAATTTAGAATATTTTAGTATGGATGCTATGCCGTTCTTTGTAGTTGGATTCATCAGTGCGTTCGTATTCGCTATGTTATCGATTCGTTTCTTCTTAAACATTATCGAAAAAGTTAAGCTAACACCATTTGCGATCTATCGTCTTGTGCTAGTAGCTGTTATCTTTTTTGTTATTATGTAATGCAAAAGAACCCCCACTAAATACTGATTTAGTGGGGGTTCTGCTATTTTTAATATTGTTCCATTCTGCTATACCAATCGTCGTATTCACGTTCTGCTTCTTCTCTTTTTCTTCCGTGCCTTTCTTGAATCTTTCCGATCATTTTTTCACGGTCACCTTGTGCTTGATCGTAATCATCATCTGTCAGGTTGCCCCATTGTTTCTTAGCTTCACCTTTCAACTGTTTCCATTTGCCTTCCATTGTATCGTTTTTCATATTGAATCATCCTCCTTTTAATATTTGTTGGAATATGAATCTTCATAACGATGTGCATTTGTTGAACGGTACGTACGGAATGTATCATTAACCTGTCTATGTCGACTTACTTCATTCGTATCAACGAGAACGAGAATGTCCCCAGCTTCAACAGATTGTTCGTATTCTTTCGCTTCATTTTCAGGAATTCCTAATCCTACAAGAGCTCCAACAATTCCTCCGGCGCCAACGCCTACCGCTGCTCCACCGAGTGCCGCAGCAATGGGTCCTGCCGCTACAATCGGGCCGATCCCTGGAATAGCCAGTGCACCTGCACCTAGTAATAGCCCGCCAAGTCCACCAAGAATGCCACCAGTAGCCATCCCTGTCGCAGCACCTTCAGGAGCTTTTGATCCGGTTTCTTCATGAATGTGTTTTACTTCTTTTTTATCTTTTGCGATCACTGAGATTTCGTTGTCACTATAACCTTGCTCTCTCAGCTCTTTAATTGCATCAATCGCATCATCTTCTGAACGGAAAACGCCAACCACTTTACCATGAGTATTCATCGATTTCCTCCTTTTGTAGAAGATTAGTACGTAGTTTGTGTTCCCACTGGTCATCAAGATGAAACATGAACTTGCAGGTTCGACAAAAGTATACATAGAATATAAAACACAGCATTTGGAAGCATTTAACAGCAAGACACGTATTGTACTTGTTTACAATTTATGGTTTGATGTCTATATAAAGGAAAAAAGATTATTGATTGTGAATGGGGATTGAAATGGATATTTTTATCGGCAGACAACCGATCTTAGATAAAGATGAGAACGTTGTGGCTTATGAACTTTTATATAGAAACAGTGAGAACAATAGATATGATGGCTTGGATCATGACAGTGCTACGATAGATGTGATGGTGAACAGCTTTGCTGGAATCGGGATCAAAGAAGTTGGAGAACGCAAGAAATGTTTTATAAACTTTACGGAAAATCTGTTGTTGAATCGAATTCCTACTTATATTTCTCCTCAATATATCGTTGTTGAGATCTTAGAAGATGTTCGTCTAACGGACGAAGTACTTGAGGTCTGTAAAGAGTTGAAGAATAAAGGATATATTATTGCGCTGGATGATGTTTCAGTAAACCGCAACTTAGATAGAGTTCTGCCTTATATCGATATTATTAAAGTAGATTATTTAATCATGGACGTCGAAGAGATGAAGATTATGATTGAAACGTACCGCGAGCAGATTACATTTCTAGCTGAAAAGATCGAAACACGGGAGCAGTTTGAAGAAGCCAAAGAGCTAGGATTTGAGTATTTTCAAGGCTACTTCTTTAGCAGACCCGTTATATTACAAGGAAAGGATATCGCTCCTATTCCAACGAACTATCTTTTGTTATTAGAAAAGTTGAATGGTTCCGATCCAGACATTGATGAGATCAGCAGCTTGATCCAACGTGACCTCTCGCTTTCTTATAAGCTTTTGAAAGTGATGAATTCTGGTACCTACTTTTTTAAAAGTAAGATTACAACGATTAAACAGGCAGTCGTTCTAGTCGGTCTATATGAGATCAAAAAGCTCGTTATGATTTTGATGATGTCGAGTTTGAACAGAGTCGATAATGGATTAGAAATTGTAAAGATGAGTCTTACTCGGGCCTTCTTTTTTGAACGCATCGCAAAATCTGTAGGTGTATCTAAAAACCATCTCTACATGTTTGGTATGTTTTCTCTTATCGACACTCTGCTAAGTAAGAACATGAAAGATGTGATCGCAGACCTTCCGATAACGAACGAGCTGGCTGAAGCTCTTTTAGGGAATAGGGATTCCTATAACCTTGCATTAAAAATCGTACAAGGTTTGGAGAGAGGTTCATGGCTGGAAATTCAGTCGATTTGCCGCACGTTAAATTTGACAGAAGCGGAACTCTTTACGCATTACCGAGCAAGTACATTATCTGCTGATCAGTTTGTAAAGGCGGATACTGAAATAAAAGTTTAGCTTTATCGAACCTCAAGTGGGGTTCTTTTTTTATTATATAATCCTCAAAAAAAGTAAAGAGAGTCAGATTGGAGTAAAATACAAGAATACAAGGGAGGATGCACCTGATGAAATTAAGCATACTCGATCAATCACCAATCTCCTCTGGTAAAAGTGCTCAAGATGCTCTTCAAGCTTCAATGGATCTGGCAAAAGAGGGAGAAAAGCTCGGATATATTCGTTATTGGATCGCGGAACATCATAACTTTAGCGGCTTATCTTGTTCAGCGCCAGAAGTGATGTTGAGCTACATAGGGGCAAACACAGAAAAGATACGACTCGGCGCAGGAGCTGTGCTTTTACCGCATTATAAACCTTACAGAGTTGCGGAAACCTATAACATGCTTGCTACTCTTTTTCCAGATAGAATCGATCTAGGTATCGGCCGTGCACCTGGGGGTTCAGCAGAAGCGTCGATCGCTCTTTCGGACAATTATCTGGAGAATGTTCGAAAAGTTCCTGACTACACTAAACAACTGCTGCATTTTCTGCATAACGATTTTCCAAACGACGATATGTTCTCTAAGATTCAGGCTGCGCCAGTCCCTGAGATTTCGCCCGTTCCATGGATTCTTGGAACAAGCCAAAAAAGTGCTAATTTAGCTGCAGAACTTGGAACAGCTTATGCGTTCGGTCATTTTATGAGTGATAAACCAGGGCACGAAATTGTAGCATCCTACCAAAAGTCTTTTCAGCCAAAATCATTATTGAAAACAGCAAAAACCATTGTTGCGGTTTCTGTGATCTGCGCAGAAACAACGGAACGTGCTGAGGAACTCGCATTACCAGGAATTCTATGGAGAAAACAGAATGCTGCTGGCGAGGGAAGTGGCGTTCCGACACTAGAAGAAGCTCAGAGCTCTTTCTCTATAGAAGAACAGAAACAATTAATACTTGAGGCAAAAAGAAAAATGATGATAGGCACACCACAAGAGGTAAAGAAAGAACTACAGAGACTTCAAGAAATCTATCATACAGATGAAATAATGATTGTGACGATTACTCACTCTTATGAAGACCGCAAAAAGTCATATGAGTTGCTCGCTAAGCACGTGCTATCCACATAAAGGATAAGCAGTATTTTTTATTTAAGAAAGCAAACTTGTTATACTAGTAGCGAATTATTAAAATATAGTAGCTAATTTTTTGTTGCTTTAAATAAGGAGGACGTTACGATGTCCAATAAAAAAAATTTAAGTGATGTGAAATGGTCAGTTCTTGACCTTGCACCGGTCGTTGAAGGCGGAACGGTAACGGAATCGTTTCAAAATACGTTAGATCTCGCTCAGCATGCTGAGAAATGGGGATACAACCGTTATTGGCTAGCTGAACATCATAACATGCCTGGAATCGCGAGCTCTGCTACTTCGGTCGTGATCGGACATGTGGCGGGTGGTACTTCAAAAATTCGTGTCGGTTCTGGTGGGATCATGCTTCCTAACCACGCCCCACTCGTGATTGCTGAACAATTCGGCACACTTGATGCACTTTATCCCGGAAGAATCGACCTCGGACTAGGCCGAGCTCCGGGAACTGATCAGGTAACCGCACAAGCGCTTCGCCGTGATCTAGGCAACATGGGTGATGATTTTCCGTATCAGTTAGATGAACTGCGAACGTATCTCGATCCAGAACGAGCAGAATCGCCGATGAAAGTTAGAGCAGTTCCTGGAGAAGGGCAAGATATTCCAATCTGGCTTTTAGGTTCAAGCGGATTTAGTGCACGATTGGCAGGTAGAGAAGGACTGCCGTTTGCATTTGCGAGTCATTTCTCCCCAGACAACACGATTCCTGCTCTAGAGTTATACCGTAATACGTTCACACCATCAGAAGTACTTGAGAAACCGTATGCGATGGTTGGAGCAAACGTGGTAATCGCAGATACAGACGAGGAAGCAGCACGAATCGCTACTTCTCTTCAGCAGCAGTTCGTCAACTTAGTCCGTGGAAATCCAACGAAGCTGAAGCCCCCTGTTGAGAGCATGGATGGGATCTGGAGTCCGTATGAAAAAGCGGCACTCGACCAACAATTACGCACATCCTTTATCGGTAGTCCTGAAACGGTTAAAGCTAAGCTGCAAGCGTTCTTGGACGAAACACAGGCAGATGAAATTATTGTAAATGGTCAGATCTACGATCATGCTGCAAGATTGCGTTCTTTTGAGTTGTTATCAGAGATCGTAAAATAAGGTATGTGATGATCAGCGTACTCCTTAGGGGAGTGCGCTTTTTTTGGGTATTTGAGTTTCAGAGCTTGTCGAAGTTTGTAGACTCGCAGATAACTTTTGGATTGAGCAGCAAAACTCGTGGATAAAACAGCAAAACTTCAGGATAAAACCGTAAAACTTCTGGATTGAACCCATCAAATGCCTCGGAGGGTATACAATGTGGCATACATCCTGCCCCGCAGAAAGCGAACAGTCACTTCCAAAAGCCGCACGAATTCCTGTCTGACGAAAAAGAACATTTGTTTGCATTTTTAAAGGAGTTTTCCATCTCAATATCGAAATTAGTACCTGGAATAACAAACTTGGAGGTATTAAAGATGGGTAAATCGCTACAGCTTCAACAATTCAACTCTTGGGCTAATGAGAAGGTATTTGAGAAACTTAAAGAACTTCCAACCGAAATGTATAGAAAAGAGGTAGAAAGTGTTTTTCCTACGATTGCCGATGTTCTCGTACATATGTATCAAGTTGACTATGTATGGCTACAGGTACTAAAAGGGAGAACATTCGAAGATATTTTTAACTCCGTAAAACAGCTACACGAAGAATTAAACTTGGCAGATCTACAAAACATGCACATGAAGTTTCAAACCATATCTGAAGACTACGAGAATTTCATCAAAGGAATAGGAGATTTATCCGCTGATATTACCGTTCATCATCCACATTTCGGAACACTACATTCAACCTATGCAGATCTTAATCAGCACATCGTAAATCACGGCACGTATCATCGAGGTCATCTATCGGCAATCGTCAATCAGCTCGGCTATAAAGGAGCATCGATCGATTATATTTTTTATCTTTATTCACTACAAGAAAACAAGCAAACTTCATAAGAAAGAAAAAGAAGGCATATCTAAAGAGATATGTCTTTTTTGTTACGTTTAAATAGATCTCTGTAAAAGTTACAGTAGAGTGATTGACAAGATGCTTGTCCACCATGTAATCTAAGTTTGGAAATAGATAGTTCAATTATTGAACAGTTAAAAAAATGAACCACCAGGAGGTTACCATGTCACAACTATCCATTAAAGAACTTGTTGATCGTTATATCGATCTCACATTTGCCGTCCATAAAAAAGGGGAGTCGCTCGTAAAAGAACAGCTGCAGAGTGAACTTTCTAATGATCAATTTTATACATTGAAGTACATTTACAAGACTGAGAACTGCACGTCAACCGAGCTAGCTAAAGTTTTTGATGTAAAAAAAAGTGCCATTACAGCTGTGATCACAAAATTGTGGGATCAAGATTTGATCGAGAGAACGAGAGATCAAAATGATCGCCGCGTCGTTTATCTCACATTAACGGAAACGGGACTCGAGCTTTACAAAAAAACAGAAGAGCGAATCTACAACTTGGTAGAATCCATCATTACTCAGTTTGAGGAGCAGGAGATCAAGCAGTTTATTGAAACGTACGAAAAGATCAATAACATCTTAACAACACTTCAGGAAAAACAATAGGCAGGGGGAGAAATCGTGCGGTTTATTTTAAAACAAAAATGGCTTGTGCTTGTAGCATGGATCGCTGTCGTTGCCGTTCTTATGTTATCGGCACCTAATATGGCAGAGCTGGTTCGAGAAAAAGGACAAGTCGATGTACCGGATGGCTATTCGTCATCATTGGCTTCAGACATTATGAGCGAAGTTCAGGAACAAGAAGGAGGTGGAGATGAGTCTACCGTAGCCCTTGTCTTTACAGATGAAAAGGGGCTTAGTGCCGCAGATCAAAAAGAAGTTGAGCGTGCGATTCGTCAACTTGAAAAGAGCAAAGAAGAACTAGGAATCACGGAGATTCTGACTCACTTTAATGAAAAAAGTCTGGAGAAGCAGTTAGTCTCAAAAGATGGAAACTCTATCTTAACGTCTATAAAAGTAGCTTGGAATGACCGGGAGCCAAGTGAAGTGAATGAGGCTCTATACAAAACGATCCAAGACAACAATGTTGATCACTATTACACAAGTAACTGGATGATCAACGAAGATCTTGTAAAGAGTTCTGAAGAGGGACTTAAAAAGACAGAAGGCATTACGGTAGTATTCATTCTAGGCGTGTTGCTCTTAGTATTCAGATCGGTTGTTGCCCCACTTATTCCGTTGTTAACCGTTGGTGTGACGTATCTTGCTTCACAATCAATCGTGGCGATGTTAGTCGATTCGTTCGACTTTCCAATTTCCAATTATACGCAGATCTTTTTAGTCGCTGTACTGTTTGGAATCGGGACAGATTATTGCATTCTTTTGCTAAGTCGATATAAAGAAGAACTAACACTCACAGAAAGTAAAACAGAAGCGATTATCGCAACGTATCGTCAGGCGGGACGTACTGTTTTCTTTAGTGGATTGGCGGTCATGATTGGATTTGCTGCGATCGGTTTTTCACAGTTCATTCTCTATCAATCAGCAGCAGCCGTTGCGGTTGGTGTAGGTATACTTTTAGTCGCTCTATTCACTATTGTTCCTTTCTTCATGATGGTCTTGGGGCAGAAAATCTTTTGGCCATCTAAGAAAAAAGCGGAGCATGGCGAAAGCAAGCTCTGGGCAGTTGCAGGGAACTTTTCGTTAAAACGTCCATTGTTATCGCTCGTACTCGTTGCGGTGATATGCGTACCTTTTCTTGTGACGTATGATGGAAAGCTATCGTTTAACTCATTAGAAGAAATTTCAGGGGATGTTTCATCGATCCAAGCGTTTAATGTAATTGAAGAAAGCTTTGGAGCGGGAGAATCGATGCCAACAAACATCGTTATTAAAAATGATGAAAGTATGGACTCGACTTCATACATGGAGCTTGCTGAAAAGATCAGTCAGGAACTAGAAAAGGTTAATCATGTTGATGCGGTAAGGTCTGTTTCCAGGCCTACTGGCGAACCGGTTGAAGAATTCTTCGTCTACAAGCAAGCAGAGAGCTTAGGCGATGGCCTTGGTGATGGAAAAGAAGGGATCAATAAAATCAGCAGCGGACTTATGGAAGCGAGCGGAGAGTTATCAAAATCTGAGCCGCAGCTGACTGGTGCGACTGACGGCATTCAGCAGCTTATCGACGGCACGAGTGCTACTCAATCGGGTTTAAACGAGATTCAAAAGAATCTGGTGAAGATAGAAGATGGAATTCGAAAAGGAACGATAGGAGCAGCTGACGCAAAAAAGGGATTACAACAGATAAAATCTAAACAACAAGAGCTGTTGGCTGGTTATCAAAAGATTCAGCAGGGTTATGAACAAGCGGGATCAAATCTATCAACGATCCAATCAAACTACGTAAAACTAGGGCAAGGTTTAGGAAGCTTGAATACTGCTTTAGCCTCGATTACAGAACAAGATTTTCAAGCTTTGGAAGATCGTTATGAAATTCCAGAAAACGATGCAGAGTATCAGAAAATAAAGAACACAGTGAAAGCAACTCAAAACCAATTGCCTGTTATCAAAGGTCAACTAGACCAATTAAACGGTGGATTGAGTCAAGTTTCATCAGGTGTTCAACAAGCTAATGGGAAATTTAAAGAGGTTAATGGTTACCAGCAAAGCATTATTGGTGGACTTCAGCAAGTGATCGATGGTACAGATCAACTTCAGTCCGGTCTCGGGCAGTTAGCTAACGGTCAAGGTCAGATCGTTGATAATGTGCCTAAGTTAACAAACGGCTTAAGCGGTATCAATAGCGGCCAACAAGAACTTCTAAAAGGATTTGAAGACCTTGGTGGTCAGTTTAGTCAGTTAACGACTGGTTTAGATCAGAGTGCTGACGGATTAAATCAAGTGTCAGATGGTCTTGGTTCTGCGCAGGATTATTTGAACAACCTAGCCGAAACAAAGGATAAGAGTGCTTTTTATATGCCAGAAGAGGTCCTTGAAAGCGAGGATTTTGAACAGGCACTCCATGCTTATCTATCAGAAGATCGCAAAACGATGACGATGGATGTAGTGTTTGGAATCAACCCTTATTCTAACGAGTCAATTGATGAAGTAGGCGAGATAAAAGAAGCGATCAATCGAGTGACAAAAGGAACGGAGCTAGAAAACGCAAAAGTGGCAGTTGGGGGAATCACGAGTTCAAACGCTGACTTGCAGACTGTTTCTAGCAATGATTTCTCAAGAACCGTTCTGCTCATGCTAGTAGGAATCTCGATCATTCTTGTATTCTTGTTCCGTTCTTTAATCATGCCTGTCTACTTGATCGGTTCACTCATTTTAACGTATTACACGTCAATGGGGATCAATGAATTCATCTATGTAAACTTATTAGGATATACAGGAATCAGCTGGGCTGTTCCGTTCTTTGGATTCGTAATCCTTGTGGCGCTCGGCGTTGATTATAGCATCTTCTTAATGGATCGATTTAATGAATATAAAGATCTTACGGTTGCAGATGCGATGCTTCTCGCTATGAAAAAGATGGGGACGGTTATCATTTCCGCGGTTATCATATTAGGTGGAACGTTTGCTGCGATGATGCCTTCTGGAATGCTTTCATTATTACAGATCGCGTCCATCATCTTAGTAGGGTTGCTTCTATATGCATTTGTCGTGTTGCCGTTACTCATCCCAGTTTTAGTTAAGAACTTTGGTGAAGCAAACTGGTGGCCATATAAACGAAGTTAAGCAATAAAAAAGATGGTTTTAAAGTGCTCTAAGAATAGACACTTTAAACCATCTTTTTTTGTTTTCTATATAATGTGGTTGCTTTGAAAGTATTTGATTTCCGTTTCAGATGCTCGCTTTCCGCGGGGCAGGCGGTGAACCACATTCGTACGTTTCCGTATAAGTGTCTCACCTGCCCGCCAAATCAGACAATTATTCAGCTGTCTTACTTTCTTTTTGAATACTTTGCTTCAATTCCTCGATGTATTTCTTTTTAGCTTTTTCATCCTCTAGATTGCCAGGCTTCTTTTGCTGCAGATATTTTTGGAGAGCGTTGTTGATTTCTTCTGTTGTGGCATTCTCAGGAATCTCTCCCTTATCTTTGAGCATCTGAATGATTCTTTCGTCATTCGCGATCATGGCAGTCACCTCGTTTTGTTCTGCAGATTTAGAATCAGAGGAATCTTTTGGATCAGTTTCTGCCTTTTTTTCTTCTGATTCCTTTGTGTTTTTCCCAGGAAGATTATCGTTTTCTTGTGAACTGCAACTCATAAGCAAGATCAGTGTAAAAACCGTTAAGAATACGCGTACAAACTTTTTCATCTTTATACCCTCCTTATTAACAGTTTACCCTAGGAAAATAAAACCCAACTGCATGTACACAGTTGGGTTTCTGAATAATGTTTATTTCTTGCGAGAGATCTTAATCTTCGCTACAGAATTATCTTTACTCTTTCCTTCAACTGAGAACTTTAGTCCGTATTGTGGAACGTTACGTCCTGCGTCTAGAAGGCCAGGGTTAGAGTAGTCATCTTTATCATTGAATACGGAGTTTGGATGGATCGCGTTATCTGTAAGCGATGTTCCATTGATTGCTTTGTAATCTAAGAACATCGGTTTACCTTTATCTGTGTTGAACGCAGCGTCATGGATCAGGTAGCGAGTTGAAGCTACTTTACCATCGCTCCATTTAAGCGTTTCTTGGTTCGCATCAACTACGCCTAAGAAACCATCTCCAGGGTGGATGCCTGTCCAGTTGTCAGAATAGCTGTTATCCACGTACCAAACAACAAGTCCGCCATCATAAGACATCAAGCTTTTACCGCGAGCGATGTGCCCAAGCCCTTTATCAACACCTTGGTGATTTCTCCATTCTAATAAGTAGTAATGATCAGAAAAGAATTTTCCTTGGTTCTTCGTGAAGCCTTCTTGCTTAAATGTAGACGTTCCTTCAGCATTATCAAACAATACTTCAGTTCCATCAACGTTTACAGAAATGTCATCTACAAAGAATCCAGGCATTGTTGCAGCTACATCTGTCCAATAGTTGAATTTCAGGTCGATCTTCTTGCCAGCATAAGCTGATAGATTGAATGCTCCGTTTACCCATTCACCATTCGTGCTTCCTGTAATACCGTGGCCAGGGTTTTGTTCATTTGGATTCGTATCTGTTGTCAGGTTTCCTTTAACAGTTACCCAATCCGTTGCTCCTTCTTCTTTCACTTGAATAGAAGCATAATCCCAATCTGTTTCAATGTCATACCAAGTTTTAAAGTTTAGTGAAGCTGTTAAAGCTTTTGTAAGATCAAGAGAGGTAACTAATGAGTTATCAAGGTCATCTCCGCTGCCACTGAAATATTGGTTTTCGCCGCTATACGGCTTGTTAACCACTGTTTCTTTTTGTGGAAGATCAACGCGAACGGCATCATTGTTCGTACCTTTCGTGTTTGCCTGATCGAGAAGAACTTCAATTCCTTTACGATCGATCTCTTCGTAAACGAACGTTTCTCCACTTAACCAGTTACCACCGATATACGCTTGTAAGAACTCTTTAGACCAAGCACTGAAACCAGTTGGCTCCGTACCAGGAACTTTACCAGCCCAGCTTCCGCTAGACATGATCGACCAGTAAGCAACAGGCTCACCTTGGCCAGTGTATTGTGTATCATACTCATCTGGAAGCTCCAGGTCATGACCATATTCATGAGCGAATACGCCAGCGGCTCCATCAGCAGGTTGAACCGTATAATCGTAAGCTCCCATCATGCCGTTCCAATAATCAACTTCAGACTCAGAGCCTGCGATTGGGAAAGGCTGTCCTAGATTCCAACGGTGGCTCCAAATTGCGTCACCAGCAAGTGCACCTCCGCCAGCTTCTTCACCAACGCTTGAGTGAACGATCATGAGGTGATCTACTAAACCATCAGCTTCACGTGTATTGCCATCACCATCCATGTCGTAGCGATCTTCTTGGTCATAGTCTCCTAGATTAATTTTAGGATCTTTTGCTGCCGCTTCTAATGCTTCTTTTACTAGAGAACG
Organism: Fictibacillus sp. 7GRE50; assembly: GCF_015903875.1. Lineage (NCBI taxonomy): Bacteria > Bacillati > Bacillota > Bacilli > Caryophanales > Fictibacillaceae > Fictibacillus > Fictibacillus sp. 7GRE50. Next base: position 567,663 of record NZ_JACZDW010000001.1, on the reverse strand, counting down.
AGCGTCTTTGTCGCTACCGTCTGGAGTAGGTACGTTACCTCCATAATAAGCAGCTGGATGTTTAGCTTTATACCAACCTCCAACACTACCTGTTACAGAGTAACTTCCACCGGATTGTTGTTCATAATATTGCTTCATGGAGATTAATTTTTCCCCGTTCGGTCCTTTATATCCTTTATTTCCAAAGACTAAGTCTTCATAGTGTTTCTTAGGATATTCTTCATAAAACATATCTGTTTCGTCTGCTTTAATGTTCGTAGCAGGGTAGTCTGGAAACTCTATCATAAGAACAAGTACGTTATCTACACGCTTTTGTCCTTTCCACTTTTCTTCTTTTACATTTTTGATTTTATCTTCTTTTCTACCGTCTTTTTTAAGGCCATCTTTTTTATGCTTACTTCTAATTTCTTTACGTTTTTCACTATGTTCATCTTCTAAAGCACCTTCAGAGAATTTAGAAGCGTTCTCTTGTTTTTTGTGTAAAAATTGCTGTAATTTTTTCTGTGCATCTGCTTCAGATGCGTTTTTACTGATTTCACCTTGTTTCTTTAGCATTTCGATCAATTTTTCATCGTTGGCGACGCCTAAATCAAAAGGACCGCCTCCATGCTTATGTCCTTTGTGATCTTCGTGTTGATGTGTAGCTTGTAAATCGGATGATACATTCGCTGGTGCAGCACTAACACCTGAAAAAGCAGAGCAGCTTAACATAGTAGCGAGTGCAGCAGATACCCATTTCCCTTTTTTCACCAAGATTCCCCCTAAATCGTAGTAGTTACCGAAAACCGACATATATTGTCGGATAATTCCGTGTATTCAAAATGTTACCACGATAATGCATCTACTAGAATAGGAGATAACTCCCGTGTTTTTTATATAGAATAGGGAGTATTTACTATTTAAAGAACTATTTTCAAACACTTTTAATTTGAAAAAATGGTGAAGAATGTTTTATTTTAGGAGTTTCCATATAGTTCTTTAGACATAAAAAACAACTCTCGTTCAAAGAGCTGTTTTTTTTAGCTTTTATAAAAGTTTAGAGTAAATCGTTTAACTGCCGTTCTATTCTTTTGAAATGAAAATAAAAGATTAAATAGATGAAGCTGTAGATGATAAGAAAGCACAGGAAGCATATTATGAGTGGAGAAGGCTCAACAGGCACCCACTTTGCAAGTATGGCGATGGGGAAGAAGAATGCGACTGAAGTTAAAAAGTGAATATTAGTTTGTTTAAGGGTACTCCATTTTTCAATATCAAAAATCACCGATGCAGTTGAAAAGTAGATTCCGACCAGTAGTGAGCCTGTGAAATTCAGCCAAAGTTCTTTCATAGTTATCTCAATTTCGAATAGCATGTAACTAGTTAAAGCAACAAAAAATATCACCGCACCAAAACTCAATCCGATTAAAAGCTTGTTTAAAAAACAATTATTCACAATCATTCATTAGTACCTCCGTTTAATAGTTTTTCTTTTAGTGCTTTAACATATTTTTTACTTACATATTCTCGGTGTCCAGAATGAAAGTACACACACAAATTTCCGTTAAACGATAACTCAAAACGTTTAATCTGATTTACGTTTCCTACTACTGATTTAGAGAAGCGTGCAAAATAGTGATTCCTCAAATGACTTTGGATCATAGTGAGATTCATGCTTACTTCATAGTGTGATTGTTTCGTTCTTGCATAAGTTCTTCTGTCTTCAGAATAAAAATAATCAATTTCTGATGGTTGTAAAATAAACGTTTGATCTTCTTTCGTCCCAAAAATTTTTATGTGGCTTGTTTTGGTGTTCTTAAGGCAAAGGAGAATCCTCTCTAACTCAGAAGTCATTTCATTTGTTTGAATCGTAATGGCAGTTTGTTCATACTTTGGATCAATATCAATCTTAATTTCCAAATAACATCACCTCAAAAAAAGTATCGCATAATTCAAATAGCAAGTACCATAATTTGGTATAAGAAGACTGGAATGACGGTTGAAAGATATATTTTTTTTACATAAATGTTTATTTCATTTAGCGAAGGGTAAATAAATGGGTGGACCATCAAAGTATAAACTTAAAGAGATTTTTGGAAATGAAAGGTTGGTCATTTACTTTGTCTATTCATCTAAATGCAGCGCTTAAAAATAAATCGGTTAAAAACTTTGAAGAAGCAACAGAGAATATTCTTCATTTTATGAGTAAACTTATCAACATTAATACGTTGTTTATTGCTAAGAACGACAAAGAAGTAAATGAAATAAAAAAAGCGATTAATAAAAACACAGTATTGATTCAAGAAGGTACATCAATGCCCTTTCAAGAAACGTTTTGTAAAGTGAGTGTGGATCAAGGCAATGATATTCTTTTAATCGAAGATATTACGGAAAATGAACGGACGAAGCATCTGAATGTGACGGCAGATCTAGGTGGTGGAAGCTTTATAGCAATACCGATCTATTATGAAGATGGTGAAAATTACGGAACCATCTGTGGTTTAGATACTGAAACCTTTGAGTTTACAGATCAGCACATCGAGCTTTTCCAGACGATGTCATCCTTATTGACGTACGTGTTAGAACTGGACAAGGCAAATAAAGAGATAAAAGAACTTTCAGTGCCGATCGTTCCTTTAACAAAAGGTGTTGCAATCCTTCCAATCATTGGTCATATCAATGAATATCGAGCAGAAATCATCATTCAAAGCACACTAGAAAGCAGCATGAGCTTAGAACTTGAGTATATGATCGTTGATCTTTCAGGAGTGAGCAGAATCAATAATTCGGTTAGTGAATATCTGTTAAATATTGTAAAGTTGTTAAGGTTAATAGGTGTTACTCCGATTCTAACGGGATTCAGACCTGATCTCGCAATGACAACTTTACATGTTGATGTAGATTTTAAAGGAATTATGATTACGAACAATTTAGAGAGTGCACTCTCGCAGATCGGATTTAGCCTAAATAAAACTGAAAGTAATCATTTAAGATCACAGTCTGTTATGTGATCTTTTCTTTTAAGTAAATGTTTCTTTATCTTCATTGTCCGTTTCATATCCTTACTTTTCCGGAGGTGAGGTGAGCTTATCCTAAGTATGGGGTAGCTTAGAAGTTTCTCACACTACAGTCCACTTAGAAGTCATTAAAGAAAACAGTAGTCATAATATTCATTTTTTTATATAATTAAAATAATATAAACTTATCAGTCGTTTTTATGTATTCACCAATCGGAGGGGAAAGTATGAAGTCATTTGAAGAAAAATTGGATCAATACGCTGAATTAGTGATAAAGGTTGGGTTAGGTTTAAAAGAGGGACAAAGGTTGCTCATTAGTTCGCCAATTGAGACGGCAGAATTTACGCGTAAGGTAACGAAGCATGCATACGAGAATGGTTGTAAACGAGTGATGGTGGATTGGACAGATACACAAACAAGCCGCATTCATCTCACTCTTGCAGCAGAAGAGGTTCTTCAAAATGATCTACCTTCATGGGAAATTGATAAATATAACAGCCTTGTGGAAAATCATGATTGTTTTTTGATGATCACGGGGAATGATCCAAATGCTTATAAAGGCGTTCCTTCTGAGCGAATGATGTTCGTTCAAAAAAATCGCGGTGAGAAACTTCAAGCTTTCTCAGCAGGTCAATTAAGAGGAGATATGCACTGGGCGATTGCTGGTGCACCTACAGTTGGTTGGGCTAAGAGCGTATTCCCAGACAAAAATGATGAAGAAGCGGTAGATGCATTATGGGAAGCGATCTTCAAAACCGTTCGAGTCGATCAGGATAATCCTGTAGCAGCATGGGACGATCATGTGAAAACGTTGACAGAGAAAGTGAACTACTTAAACGAACAGCAGTTCAAAACGCTTCATTATAAATCAGAAGGTACGGATTTAAGCATCGATCTTCATCCAGATCACACGTGGATTGGTGGAGGTCACCATTCAACGTTCGGAACGTATTATATCCCGAACTTGCCTACGGAAGAAGTGTTCACGACACCGAGAAAATTTGGTGTAAACGGTAAAGTATCAAGCTCAAAACCACTTTCCGCGATGGGGAACATCATTGATAACTTCAGCTTAACGTTTAAAGATGGAAAAGTGATTGATTTCACGGCTGAGGAAGGTTATGACACATTGAAACAGCTGCTTAGCATCGATGATGGAATGGGGTACTTAGGTGAGGTTGCATTAGTTCCTCACGATTCACCGATCTCAAACTCAGGTATCACATTTAATAACACATTGTATGATGAAAATGCTTCATGCCATCTAGCGATCGGAACATCAATCACGATGTCAGTGAAGGATGCAGGAAATCTTTCACCAGAACAGATGGAAGAAAAAGAGATCAACTTCAGCCGCGGCCACACTGATTTTATGATCGGTTCTGCAGATCTTGAAATTGAAGCTGAATATGAAGATGGCAAACGTATTCCGTTATTTAAGAATGGAAACTGGGCGATATAATGTTTTAAAGACTCCACACTCGTGGGGTCTTTTTTTTTGAAATGTATTATGAAGGAAGTTGATTTCCGTTCCAGGTTGCACGCTTTCCATGGGGCGACCGGTGAGCCACTTGTCTAGTTGCAGTGACTAACCCCTCGAGGTCAAAAGTTAAACAGTCAAGAAGGCAAAGTGCGCCTTCCTAGCCCATTCAACTTTTGCTTGTCGGGGCTGAACGAGTCACTTCCACTTTTCGGACTGCCGCTTTGCGCCTTTAGGAGTCTCCACCTGACCGCTAAAAGGTTGTCTATCTGCTCCTGCGTCTACAAGTTTATGCTAACGAAGTGAACTTCCTCGTTGCATGCCTTGCGAGAAGATCCTCAAGTGGAAGGCAGGCAACCTTGCGCTCCAATCAACTTGCATAGGAAGGAAAAAAAACATTCAAAAGCAGAAAATAGCTCTTTTTTATACACGAGTTAGTTCCTTGTTTTGTACCTTATGGAAGCTAAGAAACTAACAGGAGTTGAAGGTACGAGCTATCTATTTCTAAAAAAGAGAATAGGACAAACCTCTTCATGGAAAAATAACGAAAATGAAGGAGGTTTGTTTATGAAGAAGATAGTCGCGCTTTTTGCGGCGTTTACGATTGTACTGAGCGGCTGCGGCAACTCTAATAATATGAAGGAAAGCGAAGCCGCTCCAAAGAACATGAGTAACGAAACGCGAAATAGCCCAAGGTTAGAACAGATTAATTCGCCACAGAAAAAACAAGTCGATATCTCAAAAGCTGAAACGAATCATGGTAAAACGAAGATTGAGACATTAGGATTCTTAGAGCCGATCGAAGCGAAACAATCAATAAAAGATGTACAAGAATCGGTAAACGATCTAACTTACGTAGCGTTTTTTAGTTATCAAGTAAATAAAGATGGATCACTTAAGCCGATTAAGGATTATGCGGCGCTTCAAGAAGTGAAGAAATCTAAAGCCATGCCGATGATGGTGTTAACAAACTTTATAGACGGAAACTTTTCACCTGAGATCGCACATAACATCTTCACGGATAAAACCGCTTCAAAAACGCTGATTGGGAGTGTTATCAGCACGATGAAGCAAAAAGGATATAAAGCACTGAATATTGATTTTGAACATATTAAAGAAAAAGATCGAGAGCTATATAACGGTTTTCTAGAAACGATCATCCCACAAGTTCAAAAAGAAGGATTTAAAGTTTCAACTGCATTGGCTCCAAAGACAAGTGATGAACAAAAAGGACCGTGGCATGGAGCACATGACTATAAACGTCATGGAGAACTAGCTGACTTTGTTGTTCTTATGACCTATGAGTGGGGCTGGTCTGGTGGACCTCCAATGGCTGTTGCGCCTGTAAAGCAAGTAGAGAAAGTAGTGAAGTATGCAACATCGGTCATTCCTTCAGAAAAAATTGTGATGGGCGCACCGCTATACGGATACGATTGGACACTTCCATATAAAAAAGGAAATAAATTTGCTAAACGCGTCGCGCCTGCTGAAGCACATGATTTGGCATTAAAAGAAGATGCGACTGTAAAATACGATAACGAGTCTCAAGCACCGTTTTTTAATTACAAAGATGATAGCGGCAAAGAGCACGTTGTATGGTTTGAGAACGAACAAAGTGCTGAAGCAAAGAATCAACTCGTGAAGAAATATAAATTAAGAGGGCTTGGTTATTGGGTATTAGGAGAACCATTCCCTGAAAACTGGACGCTACTAAGAGATCAATTTGAGATTGCTCATAAATAAAACAAAAAGGATTAAGCATTTTCAAGTGCTTAATCCTTTTTCCTGTTTAAGTTTGAGTTATAGAGCAGCGGACAAACATTTTTCGACGACTACACCTCTGCGATCTGGAAAAACTGTTTCAAAGTGGTACTGAGGAAACAGTGCTGACAGTTGTTCTGTGATACCTGCTGCTTTTTGATGAGGCGTAAAACAGACGATGGATGGTCCCGATCCACTTATAGCTGCACCATAAGCACCGAGCTCGATTGCTTTTTCCTTAAGTTCAGCATACAGGGGAACCCATTTCGAACGAAACGGTTCATGAAACAGATCGCGGTTCATCATATCGGCTGCTTTCTTCCAGTCGTTCTTCATCAATGCTGCAACAAGAACATTGCTGATCGCGCTTCCTTCAACCGCCTTGTTGAAGGGAAGAAGGTTTGGCAGAGAGCCTCTAGACTGTTTCGTATGAAGAACTCCATCTGGAATGGCAACGATCATCTCAACTGCAACATCTGGTACATGGACCGTTTCTACCACTTGTCCATTGTAAAAACTGATCGTGAGACCACCAAAGATGGCAGGAATCACATTATCAGGATGTTCTTCTAGTGAACTTGCAAGTAGTGATTTTGATTCTTTAGAAAGTTCAAGGTTTAAAAGGATGTTTGCGAGTTCGATGCCTGCCACGATCGCTGATGCAGAACTTCCCATTCCTTTTGATGTTGGAAACGTACTAACCACATCTAGCTGACACGGAGGCAGTTTTTTTCTAAAAGAATCTGCTGTGAATTGTGCAGCATGCATGATTAAGTTGTTCTCATCTTTATTGAATGCTTGAAGTTCTTCGCCGTGAAATGTTGTTTTTCTCGGAGCGAACGGCTGAACGTGAACCGTTAAGTATCTATTTAGCGCAAGCCCGACAGAATCAAAGCCGGGACCAAGATTGGCTGTACTTGCTGGAACATGAATAGAAAAAGGTTCTGCTTTCATTTAAACAACACATCCTTTTAGCTGTTGACGTAGTAGATCAAAATCATTCGGAATTAGGATTGGTTCTTGTTGCACTGTTTTTAGCGCGATGTCAGGGTCTTTAAGACCATTGCCGGTTAGGATGGCCACAACCGAAGCGCCTTTTGGAAGCAAACCTTGTTTGTGTTGTTTATACAATCCAGCAATCGTACTGCAAGAAGCAGGTTCAGCGAAAACACCTTCTTTGGATGCAAGCATCTGATAAGCTTCTAAGATTTCTTCATCTGTAACAGCATCAATGACCCCACCTGATTCTTCTAATGCAGATGAAGCTAACTTCCAGCTCGCAGGATTCCCGATTCGGATGGCAGTTGCAATCGTTTCAGGATTCTTTACCACAGATCCGTTTACGATAGGAGCTGCACCGGCTGCTTGGAATCCATGAATACGGGGGAGTCCAGAGGATCTCACTGCATCATACTCTTTGAACCCTTTCCAATAAGCACTGATATTACCGGCATTTCCGACTGGTATAGCTAGAATATCCGGTGATCCGTCTAGCGCATCAACTAATTCGAAAGCTGCTGTTTTCTGTCCTTCCAGACGATATGGATTTACAGAGTTAACAAGAGTGAAATCTTCTTCATCACTCATTTTCTGTACCATCTGAAGAGCTTCATCAAAATTTCCTTCTATCGCAAAGATCTCTGCTCCATACATTTTTGCTTGAGCCAATTTTCCTTGAGCGATCTTACCATCTGGAATGACAACGATACATCTGAGGCCAGCTCTTGCGCCATAAGCCGCAGCTGCAGCAGATGTATTTCCTGTAGATGCACAGATGATCGCTCTGCTGCCTTCTTCTTTCGCTTTTGCCACAGCCATCACCATGCCTCTGTCTTTAAAAGAGCCTGTCGGATTCGCTCCTTCGTACTTCGCATAAAGGTTGATACCCCATTCCTTAGATAGATGTGTCAGGGGAATGAGTGGAGTATGCCCTTCGTTTAAAGATAGAAGGGGAGTAGACTCATTAACCGGCAAATATTCTTTATATTGATGTAAAAGTCCTTTCCAATGCATGTTAAGCTCCCTCCACACGATAGTGACTTTTGATTTCTTGTACCATTTCAGAGTCACGAAGCAGGTTGTATACGTGACTATCTTGCTGCTTGTTCGTTCCGTGTGTAACGATCACAACTTCTGCTACTCCTTTGTGATCAACAGGGCTCTGAATTAATTTTTCAAGTGAGATGTCATGCAGTGCAAACAGAGAAGTGATCGAAGAGAAGGCACCTGCCTCATCTTTCACGTACAACCGGTAAAAGAATTTTCCGTCGATCTCGTTCGGCTGTTTTAACTGTTTATCAAACTGCGGTGCAACAACGCTTTTACCATTAACACCAAGTCGCATGTTTTTCACCACGGCAACTAAATCAGAAACCACTGAAGTAGCAGTTGGAAGCTGCCCGGCACCTGGTCCGAAGAACATGGTTTCTCCTACAGATTCACCGTAAACATAGACCGCGTTATATTCATTTTGAACACTTGCTAGCGGATGTGAGTCAGGCAGAAGAGTGGGCTCAACACTGATCTCCACTTTTCCGTTATCCTTTTTTGCGTTTCCGATCAGTTTCAGCGTATAACCGAACTGGCGTGCATATTCAAGATCTTCTTGTGTAACTTTTGAAATACCTGAAACAGTTACATCATCCAAGTGGATGTGCATGGAGAATCCGAGTGTTGAGAGAATCGCCATTTTTCTCGCGGCATCGATACCTTCAACATCAGATGTAGGATCTGCTTCTGCGTATCCAAGATCTTGAGCTTCTTTTAATACTTCTTCATAGTTGCGCTGTTGTTTATCCATTTTTGTAAGAATGTAGTTCGTTGTTCCGTTGACGATTCCCATCATCTTTGTAATTTTGTCTGAAGCTAACCCATCGACGAGTGAACGAATAATAGGGATGCCTCCTGCAACACTTGCTTCATAGAATAGATCGCATTCATTCTCATGAGCTACTTGTAAAAGCTCTGCACCGTATAAGGCCATCAGATCTTTGTTTGCCGTAATCACATGCTTTTTGTTTTGAAGAGCAAGTGTGATGTATTCCCGCGCTAGTTCAATGCCGCCCATCACTTCTATTACAACCTGAATATTTGGATTTTGGATGACGTCCTCAGGATGCTGTGTTAACCATTCATTGTTAATGGAGACTAGGCGTTCTTTATCTACATTCTGAACGAGTATCTTCTCAATAAAAACAGGGCATCCAACTCGGTGCTGCAATTCTTCTCGATTTCCTTCAATCATTCTAACAACACCGCTGCCGACAGTTCCTAAACCTAAAAGTCCTACTGAAACGTGAGTAACCATTTTATCCGCCCCTTTGTTTTTATGGAAAGTACACATGTATGTTCGATATGGACATTTTACATGGTGTTGGAACATCATACAACAGGATTTTTTGTAAAGATTTAGATAGCGCTTACATTAACGAGGTCTATTCAGTCTTTTTTTATAGAGTAATAGGATAATCTCCGATATGATAGGAACAGGACTGTAAAAAAGGGGAGCGCTTCTTATGGCTTATGAGTTAGAAGAAACGGTTAAGGACACTCTGAATTGTTTAGAAGAGAATATCTTTTATATAGATCAAGACTTGCACATTTCTTGGATGAATCATAGCAGCAAGAATTTAATAGAAATGATGAAGACTTACCTTAAAATAGAATCTTCCGAAGACATTCTTGGCTTACCTATTAGAAGTTTTCATAAAAGCTCTTTTCAAGAAGAGCTGTTGAAAAAAGGTGAGTTTCCGATCGATATGCAGATTGTTCTCTTTAATAAGTTTGTTGCAAGATTGATCGTGAAAGAACTAATCTTGCAGAATGAAAAAAGGGGCTATCTGTTAACGTGGAAAGATATAACAGAGCGTGAACAAGAAAAGGAAAAAACAAAGGAACTTCTTAATGAACTAGCGACGCCTATTCTTCAAACAATCGCAGACCATACGCTGTTAGTGCCGCTGATTGGAGAGCTAACACTCGAGAGACTTGAGACGTTGACTACGAAACTATTAAAAGAATGCTTAAACAATGAAGCGGATTGTGTCATCTTAGACTTTTCAGGTGTAACAACCATCACAGATCCTGAGCTGGGGCATGAGATTCAAAAGCTTACAGATGCGATTAAGTTGATGGGAGCAGATGTATTGTACTGCGGTTTTCCAAAAGAAATGGTTAAAAATATGGTTTCTCTTGGTGTACATACGAATCAACGTTCATTTGTATCCTTTCGAAATGCTATTCGTTATGTTGTTTCAGAACTTCAAAAATAAAGAAGCAGCCGTTTAGTGCGGCTGCTTTGTCTTTTTAATATTTTTAATCGCCTCTTTATAGGAAAGTGGACTTAACTCCTCTGTATGAACGAACTCCCATACCCAATCGGCGTCAGTGTAGGCATATTCTCTCAACGCCCATCCAATGCCTTTCCGGATAAAGAAATCTTGATCGTACTTTGTATCCTTAATAATTTGTGCTAGGAGCTCTTTATCGGTCTTGAGTTTGTACCCGAGTTGAAATAGAATGGCCGATCGCATAAGCCAGATGTTTTTTGATGCGATCCAACGTTCCGTAACGTGTTCAATCTCTTCTGGAAACTTCATCAAATAATAGCCTGCGATATGTTTAGCAATATGATCAACCGTATCCCACCAGCTTTTATTCACGATGGTATATTCGATCCAATCTATATCCTCTTTTGTCATCTGCTTCTTTGATTTTTCTATTATTGTAAACGTGGCATACTGCATTTCGCGTTCTGGCCGAGACCAAGCTTCTTTAATTAATGATGGTAGTTCTTCTTTTGAAGGTAATCCATACTCCTTTAAAAATTCCTTCATACTTTGTTTCAAAATGGGAGAACGAATTCCGAAAAATTCGAACTGATCACGCATATATTTTTTCATTGGTTCTGCATCTTCTTTATTCGCTTGTTTGTTTAAATACTGCCACAATTTTTCTTCATACATGGGATTTCACTCCTTTTAACAAAATTATACAAAATATTGTTAACTAACTGAAACTTTTTTCTGTAACTCTCGTAAATATCTATATAAAACCAATATTGGAAATTAATTATTGTCGACAAAATTTTACAATCTTTTTTGTTTCACTTTGTTAAGGTTATATCAAATTCGACAAAAGGGCGTGGTCATTTATAGCTTTGCAATAAAAAGTATATGAAGACAGGAGAGATGACCGTGGAACTATTCGGATATCCGTTGTCTACGATCTATTTAGGAAGCTTTATCATTTTTGGGTGCATCACTTTTGTATACATCCTTTTTGGTGACATGCTCGATGCAGCAATGGACTTTTTGCACCCATCGCTCATCTTATCCTTTTTTACAATCGGGACGGCTTCGGGCTATTTATTAGAGATCATGACGGAAATTAACAGCTGGTTCATTATGGTTTTCAGTGGATTACTTTCGCTGTTACTCGTGACTCTTTTAAACGTTTTCGTCTTGATGCCGATCCGTTCATCAGAAGAATCATTAGCTTATCGAGATGAAGATCTTAAGGGAAGAGTGGGCACCGTATTAACTTCGGTTCCGACAGATGGATTTGGCGAAATTCTAATCGAAGGTATAAGCGGGAGGATATCTAAATCCGCAATAAGCATGGATAACAAGCCAATTCCTCAAGGAGAAAAAGTGTTGATTATCGACATCCAAAAAGGTGTCGTATCCGTCATGCGTTATGAGCAAGTGGAACAAACATATATTCATTAAACTGGAGGGGTTATTATGAGTTTTTCACCGTTGTTTATCGTTATCGGGGTTGCCGTATTCTTAGTCGTTGCTCTTATTAGTGTTTTTATTACAAAGTATAGAACGGCGAGCCCAGATGAAGCATTAATCGTAACAGGAAGCTTCTTAGGAAGCAAGAACGTGAATATCGATGAAGCAGGCAATCGTATTAAGATCGTTCGTGGAGGCGGTACGTTCGTACTTCCTGTTTTCCAACAAGCAAAGCCGCTTAGTTTGTTAACGAGTAAGTTAGATGTACAAACACCAGAAGTATATACAGAGCAAGGTGTTCCCGTTATGGCTGACGGAACAGCGATCATTAAAGTAGGAAGCTCAATCGGTGAGATCGCGACTGCTGCTGAGCAGTTCTTAGGAAAGTTGAAGGAAGATCGTGAAAATGAAGCACGTGAAGTCCTTGAAGGTCATTTACGTTCTATCTTAGGATCGATGACGGTTGAAGAGATCTATAAGAATCGTGAAAAATTCTCGCAGGAAGTTCAACGTGTAGCTTCTCAAGATCTAGCTAAAATGGGATTGATCATCGTATCGTTTACGATCAAAGATCTTCGTGATAAGAATGGATACCTAGATTCTCTTGGTAAGCCTCGTATCGCACAGATTAAGCGCGACGCTGACATGGCGATGGCAGAAGCTGAAAAAGAAACGCGTATCAAACGTGCTGAAGCAGATAAAGAAGCAAAGCAGTCTGAGTTAGGGCGCGCGACAGAAGTAGCGGAAGCTGAAAAGATGAATCAGCTGAAAGTGGCTGAGTTCCGTCGTGAACAAGATGTGGCTAAAGCCCGTGCTGACCAGGCTTACCACCTAGAAGAAGCGATCGCAAAACAGCAAGTAACAGAACAACAGATGCAGATTAAGATCATCGAGCGTCAAAAGCAGATCGAGCTTGAAGAAAAAGAGATTCTTCGTCGTGAAAAGCAATACGACTCAGAAGTTAAGAAGAAAGCTGATGCAGACCGTTATGCAGTTGAACAAAACGCAGAAGCTGACAAACGCAAACAGGTCGCTGAGGCAGATGCTCATAAGTATCGTGTTGAAGCCATGGCAAAAGCCGAAGCTGAGAAAGTACGCCTAGACGGACTTTCAAGAGCAGAAGCGGAACGTGCAAAAGGGGAGTCCGAAGCAGATGTTATCCGTCTGAAAGGTCTTGCTGAAGCAGAAGCGAAACAGAAGATCGCAGAAGCGTTCGAGTTATATGGTCAGGCAGCGATGATGGATATGATGATTAAGATGCTTCCAGAATACGCGAAGCAAGTGGCAGCACCTCTTTCTAACATCGATAAAATTACGGTCGTGGATACAGGCGGCGGTGAAAATGGTGGAGCAAACCGTATTACGGGTTACGCGACGAATTTAATGTCATCACTTCAAGAATCTTTAAAAGCATCTTCAGGCATTGATGTGAAAGAACTGCTAGAAAACTTCTCTGGCAAAGGGAATGTTCGCAATAGCATCGACGATCTTCGCATCGAATTTGCTAAAAAAGAGCCAAATGCAGTGGCAACAAAGGAAAAAGCAGAAGTAAAAGCATCAAAGGGCGAATAAATAAAGAAAAAGCTTACTCTGGATGGGGCGAAATAGCCCCTGTAAGAGTAAGCTTTTTGTAAATATATTTGCTAAGGAGACGTTGAGCGGAATTTGTGCTCGCTCACGAAGATTTATGCTCGTTCGCAGAGATTCCACATACCAGCCAGATTCAACCATTACTCCTTATTCATCTGAGCCTCGACAGCCTCAAGCTTTCCTGCCATCGTAGACTTTTTATCGCGGCGGTCATCGATGCGAATATTTGTGGCTACTCGCTGAATGCCTTTTGAAAAGGGTACCTCATGAAGCTGCTGAATCACATGAAAGAGATCTGGAAGCTCGCCTTCAATCAATGTACTCATAGGTGTAAGCTGGTAATTTACCTTATCTTCGTTTTGCTGAAGAACTTTTTGTATTTCAGCTACATATTCACTAACACTAGGAGTTTCAGTACCGATTGGAATGATCGTAATGTCTACAATTGCCATAAATAAAACACCTCAACTTTTTACTTTATTGTAGCAAAACCAAACATAATGACAAACAAAAGGACGATAACTATGGAAATTCAGTATGCGAAGAAACATCATCTTCAAAAAATAATAGAATTAGATAAAAAAATAATAGGAAGTGATCACAGGAAAGAAGAGCTCGGACATGCGATAAAAGAGGAAAGATGTCTCATCCTCTATCAGGAGGATGAAATCGCTGCTTTTTTAATCTATCATACTCACTTCTTTGACTGCTGTTTTATATCGCTTATCATGGTTGATCCGGCTCATCAAAGAAAAGGATTGGCGAGTAGTTTGTTAACACACATGAGTAGGATCTCACCTACAAATAAGCTATTCTCATCCACAAATAAATCAAATGAATCTATGAAAAAGGTATTTATCAAGAACAATTTTACGAAAAGCGGATTTATCGATAACTTAGATGAAGGAGATCCAGAGATTATTTATTATAGAAATTGTTACTAAAAGTTTGGGCCGCCTTCAACAAGCATCCCTATAAAAGAAAGGAAGAAACAAGATGGTGGAACTAAAAAGAATAGATGAGGCGATCGATGAACTTTTTACATATAGAAATATTGGAACTGATCCAGCGTTCAGTAGGTTTATTCCGATGGTTTACGATCCGATCGATTTTGATTGGCGCAATGAGTTCCAACCTGAATTTACCAAACTGTTCAACGGACTCATGCTTAGAGGAGACGAAAAGGTAAATCGAGTATTTTTGGCTGTTTTCCCTACAGAAGAAATTTTAGAAAGATTCATTGCTGAAAGTCATCCAGGAGATCTGTTATTTATGCATCATCCCATTGTGATGGAATGCGGAGATCCAAAAGGGAAATGGGGAAGAGGTTTTATGCCGATACCTCCTCATTTTATCCAGCAGATGAAGAAAAGACGTTTATCGGTATTTACGCTTCATGTACCACTCGATTATTCAAGGGTAATCAGTACGAGTGATTCGTGGGGAGAAGCATTAAACGCAAAAGTGATTGGAGAACTATTGAAGGATGATAATGGAGCTTGTGGTATTCTTTGTGAAATAGCTCCTACTTCTACAGAGGACTTGATTCATCATTCAACCGAATTGTTCGGAATTCCTTATGCTGATGTGCATGGTCCTATTCATAAAAACATAACGAAGATCGCGATTGTTGCAGGATGCGGTGATAAAGTAGAAGCAATGATCGAGGCGGAAAAGATGGGTGCAGAAGCCTATTTGACAGGTGAGGTGCATTGCCACATCGATAATGAGTACGGTAAAAAGAAGTATGAACAGATGAAAAGCTATATTGCTCAAAGTACAATGAGCTTAATCGGCGTATCGCATGCTGCTTCCGAATATTTAGTTCATGCTACACAGTTGAAATCTTGGTTTGAAGAGCAGTTTCAGTTGCGTGTAACGCTATTACCTCAAAGTAAATGGTGGGTATGATCACAACAAAAAAAGAGGTGGGAAGAAGACATGAACATTCGGCGAGCGAAAATAACAGATGCAGCAGAAATTGCGAAAGTACACGTAAAAAGCTGGCAGCAATCGTATAAAGGTCTAGTAGATGACGATTATCTATTACAGATGTCAGTTACGGAAAGAGAACAAAGATGGAGTGAATGGTTGGTCCAGAAATCGCACATTGTTCTTGTTTTAGAAGATGAGAATCATCATTTATGTGGCTTTATTTCTGGAGGTTCGATCAGGTCACAACATCAATATGAGAGTGAGATATATGCTTTTTACTTAGAAAAAACAGTGCAACAAAAAGGACATGGAACAAGAATGCTTAAAGCGTTCTGTAAAGAACTAACATCAATAGGGAAAAAAAGTATGATCGTGTGGGTATTGAAAGAAAATCCATCCAAACAAGCATATATTTCAACAGGTGGGAAAAAGATAGATGAAGAACAGATAACAATAGGAAAGCAGCACTTGTTTGAAGTATGCTTTGCATGGGATGACATAACGTATATACTAACTACTAGTACCGAACAAACGACTTAAATACATAGAAAAAATAACACTGCGTTTTACTGAAATGTATTTTCCTCTTTCCAAATTACCCAATTTATCGTTACAATGGTAGAAGGTGTAAAAAAAGAAGTTGGTGACGTCATGGAATTTGACTTAATAAATATCATACATCAATATAGCTATTTTGGTATTTTTCTACTATTGGCATTAGGTATTATCGGCTTACCTATCCCGGATGAGATCCTTTTGGCCACTGTAGGATACTTCATTTTTGCAGGAGATCTTCCTTTTTTACCTGCTGTATTGAGTGCTTTTTTAGGAGCGATAGCAGGTATTACGGGTAGCTATTATTTTGGAAACATCTGTGGTAAACCTCTGTTAAAAAAGTTAGGCCCAAAATTTGGGGTATCTGAAGAAAAGATAGAAAAAACACAAAATTTCTTTTTAAAGTATGGAAAATCAGCATTGTTTTTTGGCTACTTTATGCCGGGAATAAGACACCTGACCGCTTATTTTGCTGGAATGTATTCTTTAAATTGGAGACAATTCGCACTTTACGCTTATAGTGGTGCTTTGTTCTGGTGTTCCTTCTTTATCGTGATCGGCTATCAATTGGCAGGTCGATGGGCTCTAGTCATGGAGGTAATCCATAAAGTAGGTCTGTTCGCATTTACAATCGTAATCCTTAGTGTTGTTGCTTGGTTCATCTTTAAACCGAAAAACAAAGGTTCCTATTCAAATGGTTGGTTTAAATAATTATGTCTTCCAATACTGGAAGGCTTTTTTTTTATGTCTTTTAACAACGCTCTTTTCTAAAAGATTGTTGCTTTGTGAACTCCTTGTCACCTTTGAAAATTGATTGGAGTGGAAGGTGCGAGACTCCTACGGGACAGGCGGGCAGCTGAGACACTTAAGAGTGAAACGTACGAATGTGGCTCAGCGTCTGCCCCGTGGAAAGCGAGCAGCCTGGAACGGAAATCAACACTTCCTAAAGCAACAAAGCTTACGAAAACAGCCTTTAACAAAAATCATTGCTATGTATATTTTCTCTTCAACAAACAAATTTTATTAGATGACAGTCAAAAATTTATAAAGGAGTGTCATTTAATGAAAAAGACTATTCTCGTTACTTCAATGGCCGTGATGCTATCATCGTTTCTAGGTGCTTGTGGAATGAACAACAATGACAAGGACATGGGAAAAGAAGCGCGTAACAATATGACTGAAGTGAACTACGACAATCGTGCTGACCGAAATATGGATAACATGAACAACAACATGGATATGGGTATGGATAACCAGTACGACGAAAACACGCGTATGGATGTAGCAGATAAAGCAGCGAATAAAGTAACAGATCTTAAAGAAGTAGACGATGCGACCGTTATCGTTACAGAGAACAATGCTTATGTAGCTGCAAAGCTTAAAGGCGGCGAGAGCATGAAGCTTTCGAGAGAGACAGAAAAGAAAATCGGCGATACCGTTCGAAAAACAGATCCTGATATCAATGATGTCTTTGTTTCAACGAACCCTGACTTCATCGATCGTATGAACGGATATGCTGACGAGATTAACAAAGGAAATCCTGTTTCAGGTTTTGTAAGAGAGTTCAACGATACGATTAAGCGTGTATTCCCAACCAATCGTTAAATGAGTAAAAGGGCTGAGTATGTCTCAGTCCTTTACTTACGAAAACATTTGTTAGAAAATTCATTATATCTGAATATTGACTCCAATCTCATATCGTGTTACAAATACATATGGATAAAAAAATATTTCGACAAAATTCGATAATTACAATAAAAACGAAATCATATAGATGACCACGGAGGAGGAATTTAATATGCAGAAGCGGACGCTCTCGGTGGGCTTAATGTTATTTGCTTTATTTTTTGGAGCAGGAAATTTAATTTTTCCGCCAGCATTGGGTCAGTCAGCAGGGGAAATGGTCTGGCAGTCCATGGTTGGCTTTTTCATAACAGGAGTTGGATTACCTTTATTGGGTGTAATCGCACTAGCACGTACGGGTGGTGGCCTACAAACCTTAACGGAACGAGTTAATCCGTTATTCGGTTCTGTATTCGCGATCATACTCTATTTAGCCATAGGGCCTTTCTTTGGAATCCCTAGAACAGGAACTGTTTCTTATGAGATGGCAGTCGTTCCTTTCTTACCAGAAAGTATGAACAATGGTCTGACGCTGTTCTTGTTTACAGTTGTATTCTTTGCCGTAACGTATTGGCTTTCGTTAAATCCATCAAAACTTGTAGACCGAATCGGTAATATCTTAACGCCAGTATTATTGCTCATTATCGTATCTCTTTTAGTTAAGGCGATCATTACACCGGTTGGAAAACTAGGTACTGCATCTCCTAATTATGCAAGTAATCCTTTAGTTAAAGGGTTTATGGATGGATATTTGACGATGGATACACTAGGAGCACTTGCGTTTGGTATCGTAGTCATCACAGCAGTGAAACGCCCAGAGATGAAAAAAGAACAAGTAACCAAGATGGTTATTAAGGCAGGACTGATTGCAGCTACTTGTTTGGCCGCAGTTTACGGTATTTTAGCTTATTTAGGAGCTACAAGTCAGGCACTAGGCAAAACGGATAATGGCGGTCAGATCCTTACGAATGTTGTAGCAGAACTTTTTGGACCGTTTGGAAACGTACTCCTTGGTCTAGCTGTAGCACTAGCTTGTCTTACAACTTCAGTAGGTCTTGTAACTGCTTGTGGAGAATTTGCAAAAAAAATGTTCCCGAATGTTTCCTATAAAACAGTTGTACTTCTTATGAGTGTTTTCAGTGCTGGTATTGCAAACCTAGGATTAACACAGTTAATCTCAGTTTCTGTACCTGTTTTAACAGCGATCTATCCAATTGCGATTGTTTTGATCCTGCTTTCTTTCCTACATGATTTATTCTCTGGGAGAAAAGAAGTATATATCGGTGGAATCGTAGCAACTGCACTTGTCTCAATAGTAGATGGATTAAAAGCTTTTGGACTTAAACTGGGTGCGATCGAACAAATTTATTTGCATATCCCTCTTTATGCAGATGGAATCGGGTGGCTGCTCCCTGCTATCATAGGATCAGTTGTAGGTTTTATCATTGCCGTAATAAGAGGTAGAATCGTCATCTTCTCTACAAATTAAGAAAAAGAGAATGCCTTAGGATTAGATCCTAAGGCATTTTTTTATGTTATTTAAACCAACGCTGGTGTTTTTTCTTTTATCTTAGCTGCAACGTTTTGAGCAATCCATACGCCACATGCACTTGCTTGGGCGAGACCACGCGTGATTCCAGCACCATCTCCACCAACATAGAGGCCGTTGATCTCTGACTCGAATTTATCATCAAGCTTTGGACGTGCAGAATAGAACTTAGCTTCTACACCATAAAACAATGTGTGTTCTGATGCAATACCAGGTGTTACTTTATCTAATGCCTCAGTCATTTCAATCAAACTTTTCATCGTGTTATAAGGAAGCACAAGCCCTAGGTCGCCAGGTACAGCTTCTTTTAATGTTGGAGAAAGGAAGCCTTCTTTAATTCGTTTATCCGTAGATCGACGTCCTTTTAAGATATCACCATACTTCTGAACGACAAGGCCACCCATAGAAAGCTGATTGGCAAGTCTTGAAACCTCATGAGCGTATTCTGTAGGCTGATCGAACGGTTCAGCGAATTGATGTGATACAAGGAGTGCAAAGTTTGTGTTCTCACTGCCTAGCTTAGGATCTTTATAGGCGTGTCCATTCGCAAGCATGATACCAGAATGGTTCTCTACGACAACATGTCCAGAAGGATTGGAGCAAAACGTTCTTACTTTTGTGCCGACAGATGTATTAAAAACAAATTTACCTTCATAAAGATGCTTGTTGATCTCTTCCATCACTAAGTTAGAAGTTTCAACACGAACGCCAATGTCGACTTGGTTAGCTGTCATTTTTATACGTCTTTTTTTAAGAATTTTCGTTAGCCATGTTGAACCATCGCGACCGGGAACAATAACAACTTTCTCTGATGTAAGAGATGTTCCGTCTTTTAGAAGGATTCCTTTTGCTACATATCCTTCAGCCGTTCGTTCGGTAATGAGATCTTCAACCTCAGCTTTATATTTCATCTCAATGCGTGTTTTTAAGTATTCATAGATGCTTTTCAGTATTTCAAGGTTTTGTTCTGTACCAAGATGACGAACTTGAGCTCTTAGAAGCTTCAAACCAGCTGCATAACCGCGCTTTTCAATATCCTTGACTTCTGGTGTAAGAGGGTCTGTGATTGAATCAGTGGCTCCGTGCTCTAAGTTGATCTCATCTACATATTTAATAAGTTCAACCACTTGTTCTTCCGATAGGTAATCTGTCATCCATCCTCCGAATTCGCTCGTAATATTGAACTTTCCATCCGAATAAGCTCCTGCTCCGCCAAAACCATTTGTGATCGAACAAGCTGGTAAACAACCGGCAAATTCTTTTCTGCCTGCTGCAGGCGGACATTTTTGAATTTTCTTCTCTAAAATCGGGCACGAACGTGCATAGATGTCATGTCCCTTATCTATTAACAAAATCTTTGCATCTGGAAGCTGTCTTGTTAGTTCGTAGCTCGTAAAAATTCCTGCAGGACCTGCGCCAACAACAATTACATCATAATGGGTATTCATAATAATCCCCCTTGAAATACTTGGTAGTTTTTCTAGAATTGTTTTTTCCCTTGGTAAATATAACAATTATTAAGGTGGATTTCAACTAAAATACGAACAATTTAATAAAAAAATATATTTTTATTCGTGTTTTAGATTAGGAAGGTGATTCATATGAGGATTGACAGTAAATCAGGAAATAAGATTACAATGTAAAACAGGTAGGAGTAACCGATTTTCAATGGTATATTTCCCTTTACACTGCCCATAGAGTTTTGATCATATTTCCGCGAGTAAATGAATCGACTAATCCTTCTCGACCTATACCCTTTAATCATCGCAACTCTCAAAAAAAAACCTAAAGAAAAAGCTTCTTCAGGTTTTAGAATCTGATCTTCATGATCTTCCAGCCGTCTGTCATTGATTTTCGTTCCATTAAAAAGGTAAATGTATCTGTTTGTAATCCGTTATCATCGTACTTTTTTACTCTAGCTCTTATTTCAGTTCGAACAACAGGAGGATACCTAGTACTTGGAGATCTGATCTCATATTGCATACTTGTGATTCCTTTGAACAGCTCCGTAACGGTCGAGTCTTCAAGCAGGTTCCTGTTTAGGACAGGCATAGCTAATTTGATGTCTTGCTGTTTCATGCCGACTAAAAACATAGAAACTGCTTGTTTCGCACTTGCTCCAGCTGCGTATTTAGAAAGTTGTCCGCCAGCTTTTAAGATCATAAATTGATGAGAAGGATCAATATTGCGTGATCGGTGTGTTGAACTACCTAAAAAATGTATACAAAAATGGCCAGGAAATCCGTTTTCTAATGCGCCTGCTCCATGAGGCATTCCATGCATGCTGCCTGCGAGCATCCTGCCTTTTACGGGAATAAGTATAGCTCGTCGATTCCAGCTCCATTTATCGTTATATAGATGCTTTAAAACAGCTGTATCATCGCGGGTCAACGGCTGTACATCGGCATGCTTATTGCCAGCCCTTCTTTGTACTTGAAAATAAAAGCCGGTCTCTAGATCTACGACTTTAAATGTAGCACCTTTAGGAAGGAGTTTGTTTACTTTCTCCCATTCTACAACCTCCCCCTTTTTTACGATTGGGAAATAAGTTAGGGGTTCTTTTGCTTCAGAGGTGAGGGGAAAGAAGAAGCTTAAACAAGCAGTTAATAGAACTCCAGTCATGATCTTATTCCACATAGTCAGTCCTCAATTCCGTATGATTTTCTCTTCCTTAATATGGATTGTTTTGTCCTTTTTATCCTCCAAAAGTAAAAGAGTGAATGAAAATATTGGCTTCAAACGTCTAAAAGGTAGAAGAAGGGGGAGCGTTATGAAGATTATTAAGAAACTGTTGATGCAACTGATTTTAACGATCGTTTCCATTATTTTAATCAGTGGACTGCCAGAATTAATCATGAACAAAAATGTAAGTATGTATTTCAATAAGATCAAGGATGTTTGTAGAGATATCTTTCAATTGAATCAGATGACTTACTTCAACCAAGGCAAGCCGAGGTTATTTTTAGATGATATATGGTCGCCATATATTTATTCACTTTCCATTCTTTTTGGGGCATTGTTGATTGCTTTTTGTATGGCGCAACTGCTCACGTGGGTTACGTTAATGCTGCCAATGTTCATAAGGGGAGCTATTAAAAATCTACTTACCTTTTTAGAGTCCTTGCCAGATCTGCTTGTTTTTGCCCTCGTACAGATGGGAATTGTTCTTATTTATAAAAAGACAGGAGTTCTTGTATCGAATGTGGCTTCGATGGGAGCGGAAGAGAGGATCTATATCGTACCTATTGTTTGCTTGATGATTCTGCCCTTTGTTTACTTTTATAAGATGATGATACTTCTTGCTGAAGAAGAGCTTAGCAAACAGTATGTTGAGATGAGTTTAGCAAAAGGTATGAGACGGATATACGTACTTGTCGTACATGTCACGAGAAATACAAGTGAAGGTATCTTCCATTTTTCAAAATCAGTCTTATGGTTTATGATCTCTAACTTGCTTCTTGTTGAGATCATCTTTAATATCCATGGAATCACTCATTACATGTATAGCGATTTTAGACCAGAAATGCTTGCTGCTTGTCTCATACTTCTCGTCATTCCATTTTTTCTTTTGTATGCTCTTTTCGAATGGGTCATTGTTCATTTTACGAAGAGAGGAGAATGGGTATGATTCGGAGCGTGAAGTTTTGGATAGGGTTTTTCATTCTAATCGTGTTTATCATCTCTAGCTTAGGTTTCGAATTGTTTTATGATAGCAAAGTTCGTCAAGTTCAGCTGCTTTATGATGATCAGAAAAACCTAATAGGTGGTGCACCTTTTGACCCTTCGCTCATGTTTCCTCTTGTTACGGATCCACTTGGATATGACATCAGCCATAAAGTGCTCCAAGGTGCAAAATTCACCTTAATTGCCGTTATAGCAATCGGTGTATTTCGTGTTCTTTTCAGTTTTATCGTGGCTATTCCTTTTGCATTCTATCTACCAGATAACATCAGAAAAGGTTTAGATCAGCTTCTTAGTTCGTTTTATTTTATTCCACTTACAATCATAGCTGTTTTTATACTAGGGCCAATTTTAAGGGAGCAGCTGAATGCTCAAGGAGAAGAATTTTTCCTTTATTCGTTTTTTGCAAGGGTAAGCCTTGAGGTTATTATTTTGACGTTGCTCGTAGTACCCCTTCTAGGCTCAATGATCGGAAATATGATGGCCTCAATATTGAAAGAAGACTTTATTGAAAGTGCGCAACTGTTAGGTGCATCCAGGTGGCGTGTTTTTATGAAACATGTTATTCCTCACATGTTACCAAAGCTTGTAATTGTTTGGTGTCAGCAGTGTGTGCAAGTGTTGATAATTTTTACGCATCTTGGATATTTAAAGTTGTTTTTTGGAGGGACGGATATTGATTTTAATCCGATGATGGCGGATCCGCCAAAATCAATGTCAAATGAGTGGTCAGGTCTTGTTGGCGATTATTACACCCAGATTCATGCCAATCCCTACATCGCACTCGGTCCGATCATCATGTTCGGAATCGCCATCTACGCCTTTCAGCTAATAGGTGAAGGTTTTCAGCATCACCTGCAAACGAGGCATTATAAAAGGACGAAACGTAATCGCGTGCTTGAAAAACAAATTCTCGGGAGTAAAACGAAATCATCTTTTGATTTCGTTCACAAGAGAGGCGCTTAAAAATACACCACTTTTCTCTTCTCACCATACTATGTAATATCCTGTGCAGACAGGGGGGAGAGAAATGATTTTTGTTAATGGGTATCCGGTAAAAACGGCTCAAATCTCGGGTTTTAATTCGCTTACACAAACACAGAAACTGGTAGGCGAAAAGCTTGAAAAATCCAGAGAATCGTTTTATTACACAAGTCCACATCAGTTTTTATTTGAAGTGGTCATGCGTACAAATATTGTAGCAGCAGCAAACGCTATGCGTGATAGCGGAGCAGGATTTGCGACGTTCGTGAATTCACGCTGCAATCCGCAATATTGGAGAAGAACAGCTTATGGCGGTTTTTTGCTTCGATCCGATGCCCGTCCTTCTGACGCCATCTCAGATATTTTTATCAATGGAAAACGGTACGGGTTCGAATGTACAACAGCTATTATGATCATGATGTACAAAGCGATTCTTGAAACAATTGGAGCGGGTATGTTTGATCAATTGTTTAACGGGTTGCTTCTCTACAGTACGGAGCATGATGAGGATCTACAGATTATTGCAGTGCCATCTGGGGATTCGTTGCCAGGAGATGTGAGATATGTTAAAAATCCAGAACATCATCCTAATACGCCTCAGTGGCAAGGTGAAAACCTGATCGACCTTGGAAACGGACAATTTTTCGGTCATGGAATCGGAACAGGAACAATTGGAGAGGTTATTGATGTGCTTAATCAAAAAAGAATGCCTGGTGCAACGGTTTCGGCTTTTCTAACAGCGGAGATCATAAGGCCAAACTATCGACTCATGTCGGAATACACACGTCATCCAATCCGAAGATTGCTTGGTGGAGTCATATAAAATGCCTAGACAAAAAGACGCAGAGAACTATGATCTCTGCGTCTTTTATTTATTTTTAATTAATTATTGAAGGTATGGTCTTGGATCAACTGCATTTGATTTTGAGCCGTTCCATGGGCCTTTGTGCAATTCAAAATGCAAATGCTGTCCTCTAGAAGCGCCTGTGTTACCTTGGTAGCCTAAGAATGTCCCTTGAGAGACAGACTGACCTTGGCTAACAGCAGGTGTAGATCTCATGTGTGCATATAGCGTTGTGTACAGTTGTCCGTTAATATAGTGCGTAATATACACAACGTTACCATAAGAGCTTGAATAGTAAGCTCTCGTAACCGTTCCAGATGCTGCTGCTACGATTGGAACAGTACTTCCGCCTTGAGCGATATCCATTCCGTAGTGCATGCCCGCGCTTCTGTTACCAAAGCCTGAAGTGATGAATCCTTGTGAAGGCATGATAAAGTCACGACTCACTGGTGCTGGAGCAGGTGTTGGTGCTGGCGGTGGAGTTGGTGCAGGTGAAGAACCTGAGCCTGAACCTGAGTTAGATTTGTTTTTCTCTCTAGCCGCTGCTTCTTCACGAGCTTTTTCTGCCGCAGCTGCAGCCGCAGCTCTTGCTTCAGCTTCTCTTTTCTTGCGTTCAGCTTCTTCACGTTTTGCACGTTCAATTTCAGCTTTAATCGCTGCTTCTTGTGCGGAAAGAAGTTCGTTCGTCTCATCCAGCTGCATAATATGATCATGTAGATGGTCTTCTTCCGTCTCTAATTGAGCGAGAAGCGCATTCTTTTGTTTTTTCTGGTCCGTTAGTTTTTGGTTCAATCCTTCAAGTTCGGTTAAATCTGAATTTAGAGACAAAAGTTCACTCTCAACCTGTCCTTTTTTCTTTTCAACAGACTCTTTATCTTGTTTGTGCTCTTCTAAGATGGCTTTATCTTGTTCAGCAATCACGTTTAATGCAAACACGCGATCAAGGAAGTCGCCGAAATCTTTAGAACCTAATACCACATCTAAATAATTTACCGCACCGCCGCTTTCGTACATGGAAGTTACGCGTTCTTTTAGAAGTGCATCACGTTCTTTGATTCTCTTTTTAAGAACATCGATTTCTTTTTTTAGTTTTTCAATAGAAGCTTTCGTTTCTTGGATTGATTCTTTTTTGTTTCCAATATCTTTAAGAGTTTTGTCGATAGAACCCTCTAATTTTTGAATTTGATCTAACGTATGATCTTGCTGATTTTGATTTTTCTTTAATTCACCCTGCTTTTCCGTTTGCTCAGAGCGATTCTTTTCTTTTTTCTCTTTTATAGAAGACAGAGTTTCTGCCGATACCGTATATGTACTGAATACTAGACTGAGAGACAGTGTAGCCATAACTAGCTTACGTTTCAAGATGGGTACTCCTCCTTGTAAGTGCAAATGTTGCCAATTTCTTTACTGAAGTGATTATACCATTGATTAATCATCAGTTATTGCGAAATAATATTACATTTATATTTCAAAATATTACACATTGAAACATATTTCGACGTTATAGATGTAGAGATTTGTCTGTATTAGGAAATTAAAAGGTAAAAACAGCGTGGTAATCGAATAAAAGAGTAGGTATATAGAATGGAGTTTCATTACAAAGTTGAAAACAAAGTAAGTTTAATAGAATCTCATTCATTATATAATCGGCTAAATTTTAAAAAAGTTAAAAAACGAATAAAAATATCATAGTCAGTCGTCATATAGATAGGGTGTTGTTAAAGGGGGGAAGTTCTTGACGATCAATCGGAGATTTAATAACGAAGGCATTGATTCTCACTCACTCAGTCAAGAAGAGTGGATTATACAGATAATGGATATATACCAAGACAAAGTGATAAGGCTAGCTTATACATATGTTAAGGATCGGAAATTGGCAGAGGACTTAGCACAAGAAGTATTTGTGAAATGTTATATACATAAAGACAACTTTAGAAATGATTCCTCTGTTAAAACCTGGGTATATGCCATCACTGTTAACTTGTGTAAAGATTATTTAAGAAGCGGTTGGAAGAAATACATTCATGTGATGGACCGGTTCGGAAAGTCGAGACCATCTTCAGTTTTAACACCAGAACTATCGATCGTCCAAAAAAGTGAACATGAGGCGTTAGCCGAACATGTCCTAAATCTTCCTCTTAAATATCGAGAAGTAATCCTTCTTTTCTATTATAAAGAGCTAACCGTTTGCGAGATTAGTCAAATCTTATATAAAAAAGAAACGACAATCAGAACATTACTTCAGCGCGGAAGAGAACTGTTGCGTCGAAAACTGGAGAAGAGTAGGTGAGATCATGGAAGATCCTTTCAAGCAGTTGCCTGAAATATTGAACAACGGCCGTATGAGAACAATAACGTTTAAAGAGGAACATAGACAGAAAGTCCTTCAGAGAACAAGGGATCTCCACAAGCCTCCTGCTCCTAAAAGCATGTGGTATCACTGGTTTCATCAAAGTTTAAGTCTTGCTCTTGGTGTAGCGTTCATCTTTATTTTTGTTCAATTTGCTGAGAGTGTTCCTTTTCAGCTTCATGAGAAAAAAGAAGCTCAATCTATAGCGAAAATACCATATGCCAATCAAGCGATCTTAACGAAAGCTAGGCATGATATGCGAAACCATCACAAGATCTCAGATGTGATGGCTAATCAAAAGAAAGATAACCTTACCGTTTTTATTACGTTTCCGAAAAATCTATCACAAGAAAAACAAATTTTTCTTACCGAATCGTACCTAAAAGAGGTATCACATCTCACACTAAATGAACCTTACGAAGGGCAAAAGAATTTGGGAGAGCTATGGAACTATGTTAATGTAAAGATCTATACAACAACAGAATCTGAAGACGACATGTTAAGACAACTGATGCACGTTGACCAAAACTTTGAGTGGAAGGGTTCCATCAATAAGCATGATGGTATATTGAAATGGGAACGCATACCTGGATCTAATAATTAATCCACACTTAAAAAGGTTTTCATTAAAACAACTAGAAAATAGATAGGAAACAAGCAAAAGCGGTGAAAAGAATGAAAAAAACACACATTAATTTTTTTACAGAAGTAGGAGCTCAAAAGCCTAATAGTATTAGAAATAAAGAAACACCTTGTCCGTTTTGTCGTATTGATGAGTTAGAAGAAGTTTTGGATAAGCAAGATTCGATCATTCTTGTTAAAAATAAATATACCGTTCTCGATGGTGCCTTTCAAACTGTCTTGATTGAAACAGATGAATGTGAAGGAGAGCTCTCCAACTATTCTAAGGATCATCTATACAAAGTCCTTCGTTTTGGGCTTGAACATTGGCATAACATGTTAAACAGCGGCAAGTACAAGTCGGTGATGTTCTTTAAGAACCATGGTCCATTATCAGGTGGAACAATTCGCCATCCTCATATGCAGATCATAGGATTGAACGAGGTAGATTGTCTTCATGATTTTTCCGAAAACCAGTTTAAAGGATTGCCTATCCTAGAAAAAGATGGAGTAAGGTTTACCGTATCAACTGAACCGAGAGTTGGTTTTTATGAACTGAATGTCATTTGGGAAAAAGACGCTGAACTTTCTTTATTCGCGGACTGTATTCAAGCGGGTGCTCATTTTTTGCTGAATCATTTTCACAGAAGCTGTACAAGTTACAACCTTTTCTTTTATAAACATAACGAAAAGACATATTGCAAGATCATGCCTCGTTTTGTAACGTCACCACTTTATATGGGGTATGGTGTACAGCAAGTGGCAAATAATATAGAAGGAATTGCCCAAAGCATTAAAGATATCTACTTTAAAGCATAAGAAAACCAGATCTTTCTCAGATCTGGTTTTTTGCTTGATTCAATAATGTTTCCATCGCAAAAATGATTAAAGGATGAGTTTCATCCATTACTTTGTTAATCTCGAGCCGTTCTGTCCACTGATGTGCATCCTTCCCAAGAGGACCAATGTTAATAACGGGAATATCAAGCTCTCTCATATCATCAAACGGAATATGATAACGAGATCCTAGTAATGGAAAGTTACTTGTGAAGGATGAAAGATCACGAGAATCTCCGTGAAACCCAATATAGCTCAAGTCCGATAAGCCGCTAAAATAGTGGACATTAACAAGCTCGCTGTTGAATGTGTTATTCGCATGATTGACTACCTCATCTGATGTAGCTTTAATGAGTGGGTGGTCGCTTGAACATACAGCGGGATAAAAAGGCGGTGTGTAGAACAAAACGATCATCGGAGAGATGTCTCTGCAAAGACTCGCTAGCTCAAATACATATTGGATCGTCAGTTCTCTTTCATCCGCGTTCGGGTTGTTCGTCTGAAGCATGTTTTCTCTGCGATCAAGTTCTTCTTGTCCATATTTAGTTACGGCATGTTCATATAGTTCATTGAAGCTAAGTACTTTAATACTCTCTTTTTTGGGAGTGAACGGTACGATCTCAGCGACATTTTTGCTTCTTTCAAAGAGCCGTTCTTCTAATTTAATCGCAGCGTTTTGTGCGCTTTTTATTAACATATCCGTAATATCCGAGAGTGATCGATTAAAGAGCATGAGATTAAACATGGTTACAGCTGCATGAGGAATCTGGACAGAGTAGTGATCTTTTAAATCTTTTTGAATCAAGTTCGTTGGGACAGGCGTAGCCTCTTCTCGAAACTTCTCTACATAATCGACGTTCCATTCCAGTTCCCTCGTAATTTCAGCAGCCATCACATTTCCGTTCATACCTGCAAGTGGCTCACCTACGTGAGTCTCCTTACCATAACAAAGAAATCCAGGTAGAATCTTCCCCGTTGATCCTGTATACATATAGGAAGTTGTGTCTCCTGGATATTTTGTGAAACTCGGTTCTCCGTTCAAACATGTGATGTACTTTATATCATATTCTTCTTGAAGCTGCCGTAAGACACTGACACCCGTAAGCATGCCTTGTGAGTGCACTTCTTCATCAGGAACAGAAATCATGAGTACATTTCCTTTAAAATGGCCGGTTGTCGCTTTTTCGATCATGGACATATGAAGAGCGACGCCAGCTTTCATATCCATGATGCCGCGGCCGAAGAGCCATTCTCCACTATTCAGATCATCCTGAACAAAAGAATGGAGTAGGTCCTTATTTTCAATGATCTTTTCAGTCAGTTCTTCTGGCCGGAAAGCGAGATGCTTCCATTCACCAAAATCCTCAACCGAAACAACATCAAAATGACTGAGCAAAATAATGGTTTCTTTGATCGAAGGATCATTCTGTACAAATGCAGTGATCAGTTTTCGACCATCTGGAAGAGGATGATGGCGAACGTAATCAGGATGCTTCGTAAAATAATCTAATGATGAAAGCGTATGGTGAAGATGCTCGGCCATAAATAATTCTCCATCATGATGAGTAATGCTCGGAATAGAAACGAGGTCTTTCAACAATTTCTTGTATCCCTCTTTTGTTTGCCACTTTAACATATGTGTACCTCCTAGATGTATGCCTTTGTTACCTATACTCTTCTTTCCCTTTAAATCCTTCTTTGAAAAGTTTCTTGGAATGTATTGACAGATAATAAAAGAAAATGGTATATGTGTATTATAACAAGTAGTACACTTAGGACAAAAGGGGTGTCAGCATGATTACTGTAAGTGATTTATCCTATGCTTTTAAAATTGGAAAAAAAGAAAAAGAGAATATTGTACCTGTTCTTCATCATGTCGATCTACATGTAGCAGAAGGTGAAATCGTAGCGATCGTGGGAAGAAGCGGATCAGGAAAGTCGACGCTATTAAACTTGATTTCTGGTTTTATTCGGCCGCAAACAGGAGAGATTATTATCGATGGAAAAAAGGTTAGCGGATTTTCTGAATCGAAGTGGGCTGAATTTCGGTTAGAGCATCTAGGATTTATATTCCAAAGCTTTCAGCTGATTCCTAGTATGACCGCTTATGAAAATGTAGAGCTACCATTAGTACTCAAGGGAGTTAGCGAGAAAGATAGAAGAGAACAAACAATAAAGATGTTAAAGAGAGTCGGTCTAGAACAGTATCAAAGCCATTATCCAGGAGAGCTTTCGGGAGGTCAGCAACAGCGCGTTAGTATAGCCCGTGCACTAATCCTGAATCCGCCTCTTATCTTGGCAGATGAACCAACAGGAAGCCTTGATTCTGAGAATGAGAAAGAGCTATTAAACTTTATTCAAGAATTGAATGAAAAAGATGGTATTACGTTTTTAATCATTACACATGATCATGAAGTAGCTTCTATTGCTCATAGAAAAGTAGAGATCAGAGACGGTTACTTAAGAGAAGGGAGCAAGCTTCATGAAGTTCAAAGATAAACATCGATTTGTAAGAAGCAATATGAAAAGAAACAAGACCCGTGTATGGATGACAATCCTAGCATCTACGATGGGGTGTGCCTTTTTGATCATGCTCGCCTCAGTAGGATTTGCAATTCATAAGACTGCAGTTGATGATGTGATGAGTTATCGATTGATGAATGAGATTGAAATACAGAGTGAAAACGGTCCTTTGATTGAGGAAGACGTGAAAAAACTCCAAGATATTAAGAATGTTAAAGCGGTTAGTCGAAAGAAATATGTACCTGCGAATGAACTGTCACTTGGAGAATACACAGGGTATGCTGACGTAAGCAGCGCAAACATTCCTTCTGAGAGAAAAGCGGGATTGCAACTTGAAAAAGGAAGAATGCCTAAGAGTAAAAATGAGGTCGTCATCGGGTACCATTTTGCTCAAGAATTAAGAAAAGAGATGCCTGAAAACTTTACAGAAGGAATGAGTGAAGAAGAGGCACAAAAGAAGATGAAGAAATTAGCTTATGATGGAGATTTGTTAAATAAAACATTAACCTATCATATGAAGATAGATAATCCGGAAATCAAAACAGAAACACAGATAAAAACGGTGAAAGTCAAAGTTGTAGGTATTAAGAAGAAGCCTAATAAAGAATGGATAATAGACAGTTCGGTGATGATTACGGATGATCTACATGGTGAAGTGATGCCACTATTGAGTGAAATAGATCCTGAACTTAAGAACAGTGACGATTCTTATAGTTCTGTTAAAGTATATACGTCTTCAGCCGAAGATGTTAAAGCAGTGTCCGAAAAGATTAAAGATAAAGGATATCTTACTTATTCAGTTGTCAGCGAACTAAAAGAACTGAACATCTATTTTACATTGTTTAAAGCGGGCTTGATTTTCATTGGTGGTATTGCCGTGCTCATTGCTTCTATTGGCATTTTTAATACGATGACGATGGCTGTTACGGAACGCTCCCAAGATATTGGAATCATGAAAGCGATCGGAGCTACACCAAAAACAATCAAGCGCATCTTCCTTTTAGAGAGTGGATACATCGGATTATGGGGAGTGGGCTTAGGAACCATTTTAGCGTATGTTATCAGCTATGGAGTCAATTTCGCTCTTCCTATCATCGTTGAACAGTTTATGAACGAAAAGCCACCTGAAGATTTTATTTTATCTTATATCCCTTGGAGTCTGACTGTAATCGCTGTTACGATCTGTATGAGCGTAACATTACTTTCTGGTTGGCGGCCAGCAGCCAAAGCTACCACAGTTGATGTATTAAAAGCATTAAGAAGAGATGTATAAAGAAGCATCAGCCGATGTTAAGAAATCGGCTGGTGTTTTATTTTTACTTTGAAAGGATAACTCTGGATCAAAATCGAAAGAGGTATAACAGAGGAGTGAAAGAGAGTATGAAACAAAACATCATGAAACAAATTATTGCCATGGGTGGCGGAGGCTTTTCCATGGAACCTGAAAACAAAAGATTAGATAGGTATATTCTGAAGCAAAGTAGTGCTGATCGACCACGGGTTTGTTTTATTCCTACAGCAAGTGGCGATGCAGATGGATATATCGAACGATTTTATACAGCTTTTCAATCGGAAGACTGTGAACCTACACATCTTTCTCTATTTTCACCACCCCAACATTTGGAGAGTTTTGTAGAACAGCAAGATATTTTTTATGTAGGTGGAGGCAATACAAAAAATCTCCTTGCACTTTGGAAAGAGTGGGGACTTGATGTTCTTTTAAAGAAAGCTTATGAAGAAGGAAAAATATTAGCAGGACTAAGCGCTGGATCTCTATGCTGGTTTGAAGAAGGCGTAACAGATTCGTTCGGGCCATTAGCTAAGCTGGATTGTTTAGGCTTCATAGCAGGAAGTCATTGTCCGCACTATGATGGTGAAGCAAACCGAAGACCTGCTTATCATAAACTCGTAGCGAATGGACTGAAAGCGGGATATGCTGCAGATGATGGAGCGGGACTGCACTTTATTAATGGCGAACTGCAAACCGTTGTCAGTTCAAGAGAAAACGCGAGGGCCTATCTAGTAGAGTTTGATGGAGAGAACGTGCGCGAGCAGGAAGTTGAGACACTTTTTTTAAAATAGTGGTTTAAAGTTCTGATGATTGGGCGGAAAATGTACTATTCGTTAATCATCAGGAGGTAAATCGTTTTGAAAAGAATAGGATCAGTTTTGTTGTACATGATGCTCTTACTCTTACTCGCATCATGTGGTAACAAAGATAAAGAAAACGAGCATAAAAATCATGATATGGAAGAGTCAAAAGCGCAATCTCAAGCTGCATCTAGTAAGGTGAAAGGCGGTTCATATATCGTAAACCTTGTTAATGCAAAAGGAGATAAAGCAGGAGAAGCGACGTTAACCCAAACAGGAGATGGTGTTAAGGTGAAAGTGAACGCGACTGGGGTAAAGCCGGGTGAACACGGCATTCATTTTCATGAAAAAGCAAAGTGTACACCACCCGACTTCAAATCTGCAGGAGCACACTTTAATCCTACCGAAAAGAAGCATGGATTTTTGAATCCGAAAGGACCACACGTAGGAGATATTCAAAATGTGAAGGCTGATAAAAGCGGAGTCGTGAAAGACGAAGTTCTATCCAACCTCGTGACGCTTTCTGAAGACAGTAAAAACTCACTTTTTGCCAATGGTGGTACATCCCTTGTTATCCACGACAAGGCAGATGACTATAAAACAGATCCTTCAGGTAATTCAGGAGATCGTGTGTTGTGTGGGGTTATTAAAAAGTAAGAACATATCTATATTTAAAAACAAAGCTGGCACCTCATCTTCTACAAAAGATAAGGTGCCAGCTTTCAATTTAACTACCTGTACTCGTAAATGCCCTGAGCCCTCTATTCCAAAACCAGTACGCAATGAGGCAAGAGACGATGGCGACAACTGGCGTTAAGAGAGCCAACCTCTCGAATCCTGAACCTTCGATAAAATATGCTGCAGGATAGAAAGCAGTAAATCCATAAGGAACAATCCACGTTAGAAAGTGACGAATTCCTTTATGATAGATCGTTAAGGGATAACGAGCGAAGTCACTTAAATTAAAGATCGTCCAAACGATCGGCAGACTATCCACCATCCAAAACGACAGAGTTGCAAAAAAGAGGTTGATCGCAACGAAGATAAAACCTGATGCGATGATCATAACAACAAGTATGAAAAACTCTAGAACACCCCATGAGATACTTAAATGTGGCATCGCTGTACCAATGACGATAATGCCAATGAACAGCTGTCCAAAACCATCTTGCTGCAATCGATCTGCAATAAAATGAAACAGAGGATTGATCGGTCTGATTAAAAGTCGATCAAATTTTCCGGGTCTTATATACTGCCAGCCAAGTGTCCATAGATTATCAAAGAAAATGTGGTGAATGGAGCGGCCGGTAGCAGCAATTCCGTAAATAAATAAAATTTCATAAAAGGTCCAACCGTTTAAAGCATGGATATGATCAAAAACAATTTTGACGAAGAAGATACCTGCAAATTGCTGAAGCATAACAGAAAGGACGCCAAGTAAAAAATCCATCCTGTATTCCAACATGACTTTTAAGTTTTGTTTGCAAAACAAATAATATAATTTTATGTACCGTGATAGCATAAGCGTCACCTCCTAACCTCCAAAAATAGTTACCTTTTTTATTGCGATTGACCATAATACTCTTAATAGAACAAAAAGGGAAACCGCCCAAAATACTTGTGATCCCAGCGCCAGCCATGCTTCTGTTCCTGATAGGATGCCAGTGTAGATCGCAACCGGTACATACACCATCGCTTGGAACGGAAGAAAAAGACTTATCGTTTGAAACCATTCAGGAAAGAGAATAAGCGGGACAAGCGCGCCAGAAAAAAAGGAGATAACCGCTTCTTTCATGACTTGAAGACCCCAAAGATTTATAGTCCAAAATGCTAGAATCGCAATCAATAGATCAAAAAAAGTACCAATCCAAATACCCATTAATGCACTGAGTAAGAACAAGAGACCGCCTTGCCAAGTGGTCGGCAATGTAATATCCATAAAAATAAATGCAAGAATGCTAAGGGGCAGAGCACCACGTACAAAGTGAATAACTTTATCGCCTAGATCCATAGCGACCAAGCGGGTAATTAAGTTGTAAGGTCTCATCAGTTCAATTGCCACATTTCCGTCCTTGATCGTATGCGCCAGTTCCTGACCAACGCCTGAAACAAACATCTGTAAAAACATCGCAATGATGATATACGTAATCATGCCATCA
This sequence comes from Fictibacillus sp. 7GRE50, assembly GCF_015903875.1. Taxonomy (NCBI): domain Bacteria; kingdom Bacillati; phylum Bacillota; class Bacilli; order Caryophanales; family Fictibacillaceae; genus Fictibacillus; species Fictibacillus sp. 7GRE50. The sequence goes on along the minus strand of NZ_JACZDW010000001.1, from coordinate 532,345 downwards.
AAAGGCAGTCCCTCGATTTCCGTACGGCTGCTATAAACGGCTTTCCAAAAGAAATAGATGACAAGCATCCGAAGCAGAATGGAGAAAGTATTGGCCCAGAACCATGCTGAATAGGCAGCATGTACTTGCATCTGAACTCTAGCAAACTCAAAGTATTTCCTCATGCTGAACCTCCTTTTTCATACCTCTTCCATAAATTTCTTCAACAATCGTTTCTATCTTTGCATCGGCAATGGTTAAATCAGCAACAGAATATTGGTTCATCATCGTGTTTATGACTTCTGCACCAGAGATATGTTTGTTGCTGAAGGAGAGGGATACAAGATGCGGGTTTTCACCACTGATTGGGAGAACCTCTGTTACCGCACTAATGGCTTCCGGCAAAACAAATGAATCAGCAGCATCTACAAGTTCAAAATGAATAACACGCTTATCACCAAACTGCGATTTGATATCTTGGATAGAACCATCATAGATCACACTACCATCATCAATAATGATGATTCGCTGACAGATCTCTTCTATGTCTTGCATGTCATGGGTGGTAAGAAGCACAGTTGTACCGTATCTAGCGTTCATTTGTTTGATGAAAGAGCGAATTCGAACCTTTACAGCCACATCCAATCCGATAGTAGGTTCATCCAAATAAACAACTTTTGGGCGGTGCAAAAAAGCGGCAGCAAGTTCACAACGCATCTTTTGTCCTAATGAAAGCTGTCTTACAGGGATGCCGAGCAGCGGCTCTAAATGAAGTACATCAACGAACTCTTTTAAAGTTTCTTCGTACTGAGCTTGAGGAATCTCGTAAATGTGTTTGAGAAGTTCATAGCTTTCTCTGACCGGAATATCCCAGAATAATTGTGTACGCTGACCGAATACAGCACCAATATGACTTGCGTTTTGTTGTCTGTTTTCGTAAGGTATGATGCCGTTTACTTTTACCTCGCCTGATGTTGGAGTGAGTATGCCTGTTAACATCTTAATCGTTGTAGATTTCCCAGCACCGTTCGCCCCAATATACCCAACCATCTCCCCAGCTTTAATATGCATGTTGATCTTCTTAACCGCTTTTTTCGTTTCGAATTTCCTATGAAACAACGATTTTATGGCTCCTCTTAAGCCAGGGTCTCGTTTGGCAATCTTATAATGTTTTTCAAGATTTTTTACAACTATCATGTTAGATCTCCTTAAAAATGAACACAAAAAAACCACAGACAAATACCTGCGGATATGTGTGCATATGTAATTTTTGCTCACCAAAAAACGCGTCAGGTTATGAAGGGATATGAAGTTAGTTTGATTGTATGATAGAAATCCACATGTTATCTTTCTCCTTTTTGAAAACGGTTGCACTAAGTATACCGAAAACTACAACAAATGTAAAATATATCCTTGTTTTCGAATATAAAGCGCTAGTTTAACGAAATCAAGCTTTGGGAAAGTAGAGCTAATGTAGACGTTTTTATGAAAGGCTATGATTTCTAGAAAATTGTTGTATCTATTTTTTGTCTTTTCCTTCTTTGAATAATGATTGAAGTGTAAGATGCGAGACTCTTGGCTAGGACAGGTGGGCAGGTGAGACACTTAAAAGTGAAACGTACGAATGTGGCTCACCGCCTGCCCCGCGGAAAGCGAGCATCTGAAACGGAGATCAATTACTACAGAGAGCAACATGAATAGAAAAACAGCCTTATTAAATGAGAAAAAGGAGGACGAACATGTACGATTACAATGGAGTTACAGATTCTTGGATGGCCTATTTGGGAAGATTGCCAGATTTGCTTCTTGCTATTTTAGTTTTATTAATTGGTTGGCTGATCGCCTCATTGGTTGCAAAAGCAGTTAAAAAAGCGTTACACAAAACAGATTTTGACAACAAAGTCTTGAAGTGGATGAAACCTGATATCCATGAAGATCAAGTGGAACAAACGCGCACTAGAAAGTATTCTTCTGAAGAGGTAATTAGTAAGGTTGTATTTTGGATACTGATGGCAGTAGCCATTGTCATGTTCTTGAACATGCTAAGTCTTCCGTATGTCGCACAACCGATCTCAAATGCATTAGGTGTGATTGCGGCAGCGATTCCTAACCTACTAAAAGCAGCCCTTATCGCAGCAGTTGCATGGTTGATTGCATCAGGATTATCCATTCTGGTAAAAAAACTTGGTCAGAACACGAGATTTGAAAGGGTATTACATCGTTGGAAGCTGACACGTGATCCACAACAATCCGACATGGCGGTTTTCTCTGCATCAAAAGCTGTATTTTACCTCACATTGTTATTGTTCCTGCCAGCTGTGTTATCCGCTTTAGGCATTGATGCCATTTCTGAACCGTTGGAAGGTATGCTGACAGGCCTCTTCGCATTCTTACCGAAACTGCTCGGAGCAGCAATCATTCTTTTTGTAGGGTGGTTAGTTGCTAAGATCGTTAAAGAGATCTTAGTTAACTTTTTAGCGAGCATTGGTACAGATCGTTTAGCTTCAAAACTTGGTGCTGAACGTGCGCTTGAAAAAACCTCTCTTTCTCAAATCGTTGGAACAATCGTGTATGTCTTTATCTTAATTCCAGTTGTGATTTCAGCTCTAGAAACGCTTGATATTAATGGGATTTCAGGTCCTGCCATCGGTATGTTAGGTCAGATCATGGACATGATTCCAAATATCATTGTTGCTATCCTTTTAGCAGCAGTTGGATTATGGCTTGGTAGATGGGTAAAACAAGCAATTACCACTTTATTAGAACGAATTGGATTCAATGGCATCTTTTATAAGATGGGTCTTGGATCACTTCATAAGGCGAATCAGACGTTCACGATCTCTGAGATGGTTGGATATGCAGCTCAAGTGGTGGTTGTGCTGTTGTTTACGATTGAAGCACTTCAGCTTGTTAAGCTAGAGAGCTTAGTTAACATACTAACCGTTGTACTTGCATATATTCCGATGGTGTTAACGGCTGTGTTGATACTAGGAATCGGCTTTTACGCCGGAGACCTTGTGAAACGCGTTGTTCAGAGTATGTTCAAACAGCAAACAGAAGGAAAGCTGCTAGGCAACATTGCAAAATATACGATTATTACCCTTGCTTTCTTTATGGCTCTTGATCAGCTTGGAGTAGCGAAAACGATCGTAAACGCAGCATTCATCCTCATATTAGGTGGATTTACGATTGCGTTTGGTCTTGCATTCGGACTCGGTGGTCGTGAAGCGGCTGGACGAACTCTTAATAAATGGAGCCGCAAGATGGAAGAAACAACGATTCAAAGTCCCGACCCAGCAGAATGGAAAGACAAGACGAGTTTAAAAGATTTCCGTACAGACTCTTCTAAACCGGAAAGCAATCTTATTGATGTAGATATAAATAAACCACATACAACTGCAAAAGATCGTCAGTTTGATCATCTAAACACACCTAGTGATGAATTTGGCATCAACAATAATCCAAAACGAAATGACTAAAGAAAACAATAGAATGAAATCGGCTCATAGAGGTGAAACTATCCCTTTATGAGTCGTTTTTAATAGTGAATGTCGATAATAAATGAGGAATAGGAGGTAAAGAGAATGCTACTTGCCGCCTTTTGGGGAGGAATAGCAGGTTCAGCTGTACTATTAGGATGTTTTACAGCCCTCGCTTTTCGAATTCCTAAAAAATGGACAGCATGGATCATGGCTTTTGGAACAGGGATATTAATAGGTGCCGTTTCTTTTGAACTCTTAATTGAGGCAGTGGAGCAGAGTGATTTGATGGTTACTTCTGCTGGCTTTATTTTTGGCGCAGCTCTCTTTACTGGTATAAATAGCTTTCTAGCTAAAAAGGGTGGCCATGAGAGAAAGAAATCAGGCGATAAGAAAACAAAAGGTGTAGGCATGGCGATCTTTCTTGGAACTTTGTTAGATGCCATACCAGAATCTGTTTTAATTGGTGCGAGCTTAATCGATCATAGTAAAGTAAGCTGGCTTCTTGTCGTTGCCATCTTCTTAAGTAACTTTCCTGAAGGTCTGTCAAGCTCGATTGGGTTGTTAAGAGAAGGTTTTTCACGCCGTAAAATTATTGGTATGTGGCTTTCTGTTTTCGCTATTTCTGCACTCGCTGCGTTTCTTGGATATGTCTTATTGGAAAATGCATCTGTAGCTTCACTTTCGTTGATCGGCGCATTTGCAGGTGGTGCTATCATGGCGATGGTAGCGTCTACCATGTTACCTGAAGCTCATGAAGAGGCGGGAGTAGCTGTTGGTTTTATTACTTCCTTGGGACTCCTATGTTCGTTGCTTCTGACTCATCTATCATAAAATGAGCCTAGGAATCGATAAAAAAAAGCTGCCAAAAGTAAGTATCCTTACTTTTGAACAGCTTTATGATGATTAAAGCTTGAACCAGCCTCTAGATTCTAAATCCTCTGAGTTTCTCTTCTTGCGCTTCTTTTTCTTCCAATGATCATGCGTTGAGGAAGACTCCTTGCACCAGCTAGAAGATGATGAAGATGAAGATTCTTTTTTGCACCACAGTACAGATGAACTTGAGGAAGACGAGGAAGAAGATGAAGATTCAGGCTTACACCATATGATAGGTGAACTTGAAGAAGATTCTTTCTTACACTCTACTTTACATTCTTCTTTCTTCTTGCAACAAGGCTTTTCCTTTTTACAGCATAAGATTCTGCAGTTGCTGCTTTCGTCGTCGCCGATTTCGCCTGCTTGTGTAATAAAGTTGATAGAGCCGATCGCGATGATTACGAGTTCGTCGTCTTCAACCACTTGGATGGATGTACGGTTGACACGAGTTAGAACGCCTTCAACTTGGCCATCATCGTCACTTCCATCATTTACTCTTACTTTGCAGTTGATTAATTTTCGTAAGATGCTTTGGAACGTATCATTACAAACTTTCTTACGGTCCGTGTTACAACAGTTTCTGTCAGTTGCTACTGAAACGGATCTTACATTATTTAAAGGAAAATAAAGAACCTCTCTGTCATCTGTTTTGATCGCGATAAAATCTCTTCCAACACAGACTAGTTTGCCAGACTCTTCTACATCTTCCCCTGCTCTGACTGTAACATGCTTACATAATAAATTAGCAAGCTCTCGAGGTGAGAGTTTGTTTTTACAATTCAAAATATTGCCTCCTGGTAATGGTATTGACTATTTCTTGTCCATGCATTATATGTAACAAGATTTGAAAGTGCATGTGACACTTGTCTATAATTTTGATAATTAGAGCGTATTTTTTTGTTTTTATTTATTTGATGAATGTTTTAGCGAAAAATAAATTAAGATTTCACCTCGACCCATTTTTTGTATATAATGGGTGAAAAGAAGAAAAGAGGAGGGGTTGTAATGAACGGGACACGAAACAACAATACTCATTTCTTTACAATCCATCTTATTAATCGAAAGAACAGATGACATATTTATTGTCATTTGTTCTTTTTTTGTACTCATTTTTCTTTATGTGTATGAAGAAGGAGGAAAAAGCAGATGCGCTATAAACGAGTACTGATTAAATTAAGTGGTGGAGCTTTGGCTGGCCAACAAGGATCAGGTTTTGATCATCTTTCTTTAAACCATATTGCAAAAGAAGTGTTATCTGTTCTTGAAAAAGGTATTGAAGTAGCTATCGTTGTAGGTGGAGGTAATATTTTTAGAGGGAATTTAGCAGAGTATTGGGGAATTGAAAGAGTAGAAGCTGATCAGATCGGAACGCTAGGTACAGTCATCAATAGCTTGATGCTTCGAGGAGTCCTGAAAAGTAAGATAGACCAAGAAGTAAGAGTCATGAGTTCTGTTCCGATTAGTGCTGTAGCAGAACCTTACATTCGCTTAAGAGCGGTACATCACTTGAATAAAGGATATGTCGTCATTTTTGCAGGAGGCAACGGTCAACCATACGTTACGACTGACTATCCTGCTGTTCAAAGAGCGCTAGAGATGAACTGTGATGCCATACTCTGTGCAAAGCAGGGAGTTGATGGTGTTTATGACAGCGATCCTAACCGGTTCAAACAAGCAAGGAAATATGCTACTTTGCATTATGACGAAGCTATAAGGAATAATTTAAAAGTGATGGATCAATCGGCGCTAATTCTTGCTCGTGATCATGGCTTGCCGATCCACCTCTTTGATTTTAACCAAGAAGGATCGTTTCTTAAAATCTGTAACGGTGAAGATGTAGGGACATTCATCAGCCACAACATAGAAACAGCTCTCGTATAAATACGTTTTTAAATGCTGTTTTTAGTTTTCACTGTTGCTTTTGAAAGTAGTTGATTTCCGTTGCAGATGCTCGCTTTCCACGAACGTTCGGTGGTCACAGTGAGCTTTCTCGTCGTATCCATGCGAGGAGCTTATCATGTTATAGGTTACACATCTTCAAATTCAACCAACTTACGAATGAAGTGAATAATAAAAGCAAATAATGCATTATTAGTTAAAAAATGCGACTTTCACAAAGCATTCCTGTCACAGGCCGGAATGCTTTTTTGTATATTTCGACTCACCTCATCTCATATTAAGAAGTAGAAAAGAGGTGTGAGACGTTATGATGAAATGGTTAAAAAAGAAGCCGAAAGAGCAGAGCCACACGATTGATCTTTCTGATAATACTTATAGTGACATTAGAGAACTAGTGGATAATGCTAAGGAGTCTGCTGATTTTATCCATTATCCTCAAAAGACGGTTCATCACAATATTTATATTTCCTATTATAAAGCGATGATTGATGGAGAATTGCTTCATCGAGATCTACTGCCTTACTTAATACACAGCAAAGATTTTAAGAACATCAAAGACTTAAAAGATATATTGCCGATCGAGAGCGTTACAATCACAAATGATGTAAAAGAGATTCAAAACAAGCTGTTACGTGGCTTTATAGTTGTTCAACTCGGTGAATATGACGAAGAATGTGCCGTCATCCGGGCAGAGAACTTTGCGACAAACCGGCCAGTATCTGTTTCTGAAATTGAATTCTCTGTTATTGGACCGAAAGAAGCTTTTATAGAGAACTTAGATAGCAATCTTTATTTGATCAGAAGAAGATTGCCTGTTCCTGAACTTCGATTTAAGGAAGTCGTACTTGGAAAGTTTTCTAAGACACGTGTTATCATCGCTTATTTAGAAGGCGTTGCTGAAAAAGAAAACCTGAACACTGTGATGCAGCGAATCAAGGATATTGAGCTAGAAGTTATTCCGGATAGCTCTTATTTAGAGCAGATCATATCGGATAATACGAAATCAGTGTTTCCGCAGCTTATAACTACTGAACGACCTGACAGGGTTGTGTCCATGTTAAATTATGGACAAATTGCGATTCTCTCTGAAGGATCACCTCAAGCGCTTCTCGGACCAACGGGAATTTCAGAATATTTTGCTTCACCAGAAGATTATTATTTATCATGGGTTCTAGGCTCACTCTTCCGCTTCATACGTTTTCTTTCTGTTATTTTTTCAACCTTTGCAACACCGCTTTATGTGGCCGTTCTAACTTACCACTATCAGATGATTCCTAAAGATCTACTAGCACCATTAATTTCGTCACGAGTGAACATTCCGTTTCCGCCTATATTAGAAGTATTGTTTTTAGAGTTGACGATTGAACTGTTGAGGGAAGCGGGAGCTCGTCTTCCTACGAAAGTTGGTCAAACACTCGGGATCGTTGGAGGTATCGTAATCGGACAGGCGTCTGTAGAAGCGGGATTAACGAGTAATATTCTCTTGATCATCGTATCATTATCTGCACTAGCTTCGTTTACAACACCGATCTATAAAATGGCAAATACGATTCGGATACTTCGTTTTCCATTTATCTTTTTTGCGGCACTTTGGGGCGGAGTGGGTATCATACTTGCAATGTCATTTATTTTAGTCCATCTTCTGCGACTAGAGTCATTAGGCAGACCTTATCTACAGCCGATTTATCCGCCGCGTTTATTGGATATGACAGATACGATTTTCAGACTTCCATACAACCGACTGTTGAAACGCCCCATCTCATTAGGTACTGAGCTACCATCTAAAGATAAGGTTAAAGAAATGAGAAAGAAAAAGGATATCGACGAATGAAAAAATATTATAGAATGTTCCTCCTTTCTCTTATCTTTATTTTGGCAGGATGTGTCCCTAAAGAGATCATTGATGAAGTACAGCTTATACATGCTATTGGTTTTGATAAGAAACCAGATGAAAGTATTCAAGGAACGATCACTTATCCCGTGTTTAATATGGATGGAAATGTTCGAGTTGAAACATTAACAGCAGTCTCTCATACGAGCCGGTTTATACGATCTAAACTCAATACACAATCACCTAAAACACTCACAACAGGACAATTGCGTGTTGTTCTTTTTAATGATCGCTTTGCCGAAAAAGGAATATTGGAGATCGTGAATTCATTATATCGAGATCCTAATGTAGGGAATCGGCTGTTTTTAACTGTTGTAAATGGTAACACGAATGAACTTTTAACAACGAAGTATACAGCTTCTGCTCTTCCGTCCATGTATTTAGCAGATTTGCTCGATCAGAATATTAAGAGTGAGAATTTACCCAAAACGAATTTGCATGTGTTTCTTTATAGCTATTATGGTGAAGGTATGGACCCTTTCTTACCGATCGTAAAAACGCACAAAAAATCAATTCAGCTTGAAGGTATAGCTTTGTTTAAAGGGGACGAATATGTTGGAAAGTTAAATCATCGTCAATCCTTTGCTTTTAAAGTTCTTCTCGACGGTTCGAAGTCAGGTAACTATGAGGTGGAGATTGAAAAAGAAAAAAGGAAGGGCCATGCTGTTATCCGTAACATTAAAGGAACGACAACCTATAAACTAAAAAAAGTGAATGGTATCCCTCAATTTAATATAAAGATGAAGATTCTTGGTGAGATTCATGAGTATCCACATTGGTTGAACCTTGAGGAGCCAGCGAACATCGCTCTCGTTGAAAAGACATTGACGAAACAATTACAACGAGAAGCGCAGGGAGTCGTTAAAAAGTTTCAAAAATTAAAAGTAGATCCCCTTGGTCTAGGGGATCAAGTGAGAAGGCGTGAAAAAGGTTGGGATTATAAAGTGTTTCAGAAGCAATATCCTTCTATGAAAATCAATGTATCAACTGAAGTAGAGATTGTAGAGTCTGGGGTTATCGAATAATGTATCTTAGCAGCTTTTCATTCGTTATGGAAAGCTGTTTTTTTGTATTCTTCTTTCTGCGGACAAAAAAATAAATCAATCGCGAATATTTATATGGTTATTCCTTTATAGGATAACGAGTTAAAGGGGGCAATTGATTTGAGTACAACAGATGAGAAAATTAAAATTAGGAACCATTGGTTTAAAATTATTTTAGTCAGCCTACTATCATTAGTGTTTATGTACAAGTTAGTGATCACTGAATTTACGTTTCATTTTTCTGACTTACTTGCATTCCTTGTAGCTGTTTTTGCGATAGGGATCTGCAGTATGTTTTATGTAAAAGTAAATGAAGCACTCATGGCTTTTGTATCTGCCGGGAAGTCAGTTATACCGATAGCTAACAAAAATAAGATTGAGCCAGAAACGCAAGAAGAGAGCATAGAGGAAGAATACATAGAAGAAGATCAGGTCATATTAACGGAATCTGAGGAAGAAGAACTTGTGCGCGAATTATTATCTCAAGAAGAGCAGATTAAGCGAATGAAGCAAGTTCAGAATGAAGTTAAGAACCGCTTAGTAACAGAAGACCTTCATGAAGAAGATAAAAAAGATTACATAGACTATTTGCTGCAAAAAGAAAAAGAAATCATGTTAGCAAAACAAGAGATTATCCGAATTACTTCATTATTAGAACCTCTAGAAGAACCTGCTGATGAAGAAGACTTCGAACAAGGATATGTTGAAGAAGAATACTTAGATGAAGAAGCTGCTCAGACTGGAAACGCCAAAGATATTGTGCAGTTATTAGGAAAAGAGTTTGTATTAAATGCAAGTTTAGAGCAGTTCAATCACAAGATGAGAGAGATTCAACACTCCATAACGATTGAAACGGCCAATCAATTAAAAGAAGAAGGACTCATTGATCCATATTTCAACGTCACGCGTAAAGGGTTGAAAGAGTTTAGACGTGCTGCAAGAAAGTTCAGCTATGGTGATGGAGTCAAATTTTTATCCAAAGTTGTGCAGCGAGGAAATCGATAACTTCATTAAAAAGCTAATAGAGGCGCGGAAAGCGCTCACCTGTTAGCTTTTTTATTTTATAGGAGATTTCATTTTATTGTCATTCTTAATTTTTGTTCCTTTCCGATTCCCTGATACAATAAGCATAGATTGTTGTGAAGGAGTTCAATTTTATGTTTATTGTCGCTAAAGCCATGTTATATGTTTGTTTTGCCTTATTAATGGGTGCGTTTATTCTATATTCAGTTCCACGAGGAAATCGTCCGGAAATCTATATTTCAAAAAAGCTTATCTTACTTTTAGTTGCTTTAATCCCTTTGTTTGGCATCGGAGAGCTTATGAGGCTTACGATGCATCTTGGAGAGGATTTCGGATATTGGTTGACGTTTCAGAACATCGTTTTTAGTTTTGAAGTAGGAAAGGGTTGGCTTTTCTTAACCGGTATCTCCGTGTTATTGTTTTTTATGGTTTTATTTAATGATATTAAAGAAGATCGATTCTTTGCCGGATTAGCCGTCTTTTTGATAGCGGGGATGGGAGTTTCCGTTGGATATGCGAGTCATGCAGCAAGTTTAGAATCGTTAGGATTCTTGGCTCACTCTTTACATTTTATAGCTGTGATCACATGGTCGGGGGTTCTACTCGTAACCGGATATTTCAGCAAAGGAGAAGGACCCAGCCTGTCCTTTTATAAATGGTTCACGCCATTGGCTGTTGCCTGTTTAGCAACCGTGATCGGTGCTGGATTGTGGTTGATGAACTATATTGTTCCTGAATATTTGAACAGCTACTTGTTGGACTACGGCCAAGCACTGTTGATCAAACACATTCTATTGTTTATCATCGTTATTTATAGTCTCATAAACGGAATATGGTTAAAAAAGAAATTAGATCAAGGAAAAAGTGGATTATCACTTAACAAATGGATTAAAGCAGAAGGAATTTTATTGTTTTCTGCATTTGTAGCAACAGCGTTAATGACTCAGCAAACACCACCTCATGATGTAGCCGATACGTTAAAGATGGAAGATCCATCTAAGCTGTTTACTTTTTCTACTGGTTTAATCCCAGGAGATAATCCGATGCTGTCATTCAGCTTCTCGATGATGAGTCTCGTTTGGCTAGCATTTGCTATAGTACTTGTATTATCTATACTTGCCACGATAAAGCGAAACAAAAGTATGATACTTGCAGTAGTCGCTTCAGTGTTGGCAGCGATGGCGATTTATTTAGCCATCATGTCTTCTGTATCACTATAAGAAATGTTTTGAATGATTCTAGGGGGTAGTTAGCCATGGATGATAAATTACAACTACAGTTGGATGGTCTAATGGAGAAATATGCTGAGCTTCTCGTAGGAAGTTCAGATCCAAAACATATAGAGATGGTGAAATCTTATGCTCTATATTCATTCATCGCAAAAAGTATGCCTCCATTAGTAAAGCATTGGAATGAAGAATACCCAGATGCCAAGGAAGCGATGAAGAATCTAGTTCATGAGATTAAAGAATTGAACGAAAAGCACCGAAATGAACAGAAATAAATAAGATATAACATAGAGGCAGTCATATAGACTGTCTTTTCTTTTGTATGCCATTCCTTTTCTGATACTATCAGTGATATGAAGGTAGTTAGTAGTTACAGGTAGTGAGTGGACGTTTTTTAGCTGGAGCGTAAGGTGTTGGCGGTGAAACATTGTCTTGTATCGGTGAGACTCAGCCATTTACCGGCGAACATGTTAGAAACATAAAACATTTACCGTAAAAATAGCAGTAAGACATGATTAATTCATTTTTTACATGAAAAATATTTTTAATATTGCAAAATCGACAATATTCGCAAAAAAAATGATATATTTAAAGCGGTTACAACATAGAAAGAATTTAACCAATCTTATTTAATATTTTAAGGGTACTAGGGGGTAATTGGATTGGAACAACTCATGCGCAATTTTTTCTTATTTCTTGCTAAAAATAAATCGTTAACTAACCTTGCTAAAAGATACGGTCTACGTTTCGGAGCAGGCCGTTTTGTGGCAGGTGCAACACTTGATAGTTCTATTTCTGCTATCAAACGTTTGAACGAAAAGGGAATGCCTGTTACGATCGATCATCTTGGTGAGTTTGTTGACAACGAACGAGAAGCTGCCGAAATGACTCAGCATTGTATAGATGCAATTAAAGCCATCAGTAAAGAAAAGCTTGATTCACAGCTTTCTCTAAAAATGACTTCCATGGGACTAGACATTAGTGATGAACTCGTGTTGAGCAACATGAGAAAGATTATGGATGCAGCTACAAAACATAATGTTTTTATAACGATCGACATGGAAGACTATTCTCGTTGTGAAAAAACGCTTGAAGTGTTTAAGATGCTAAAGAGTGAGTATGATAACATCTCAACTGTTATTCAAGCCTATTTGTATCGTTCACTAGAAGATGTTCAAACGTTAGATGAATATCATCCGAATCTGCGATTAGTAAAAGGTGCTTACAAAGAGCCTCAAACTGTCGCATACCCGGAAAAGAGCGATGTAGATAATAACTTTAGAAAGCTGATCGAAACTCATCTATTGAACGGAAACTATACCGCGATTGCAACACATGATGATGAGATCATCCAATATACAAAAGACTTGGTTGAAAAACACAACATCCCATATGATCAATTTGAGTTTCAAATGTTGTACGGAATTCGTGTAGAGCGACAAGACCAACTGATGCAAGAAGGCTACAAGATGCGAATCTATGTACCATACGGAAACGACTGGTACGGTTACTTTATGAGACGTCTTGCTGAACGTCCGGCAAACGTTGTGTTCGTATTAAAAGGTGTGTTTGGAAAATAAATAGTAGTAATCAAGAGGAGTCTGTCTTAAACACAGGCTCCTCTTATTTTATTCATGCTGTTTTCTAAGGATTGTTGCTTCAAATCTTTTTCTTCTTTGTCTGTTGATTGGAGTGGCAAATGCGAGACTCTCGGCTAGAACGAGTGAGCAGGTGAGACACTTACCCGCGCGAAGCGAGAAGTGGTTTACCGCTCGCCCCCGCAGAAAGCGAGCATCTAGAACGGAAAATCAACTTCTTTCAAAAGCAACAATGAATACGAAAACAGCCTTATTAAAAGACATCAAATCCACTAGAAAAACTATAGGCAACCTTCCTGCATAAGATATAAATGAAAGTTTAGAAAAGAAAAAAACCTCTACTATTGCTAAAATTCAGAATATATTTTATATTGGATATAGGGTAACAAATTTTTTTTATGGAGAAAAAATGAATGAGTATTCATTCAATAAAGGAGGAAGACCATCTTGTCTCGTGAAATCCGTAAAGCTGCCGTACTGGGTTCTGGTGTAATGGGATCAGGCATAGCCGCTCATCTAGCAAACGTCGGAATACCAACATTATTATTGGATATTGTACCGCCTTCTTTAAGTGAAGAGGAAAAAGCAAAAGGGATAACGGAAGATCATCCTGCATTCCGCAACAAATTTACTCTATCTGCCACACAAAAACTATTAAAGCAAAAACCAGCTCCACTTGCTGTTAAAGAGAATCTCGAATTAATCTCGATCGGTAACCTTACCGATGATCTTGAAAAATTAAAAGATGTAGACTGGATCATTGAGGTAGTAGTTGAACGCCTTGATGTGAAACAAAAACTTTTTGAACAAGTCGATCAATATAGAAAACCAGGAAGTATTATAACGTCTAACACATCTGGAATCTCGATTTCTGCGATGGCTGAAGGACGTTCTGAAGATTTTAAAGCAAACTTCTTAGGGACGCACTTTTTTAATCCACCAAGATACTTAAAGCTTCTTGAGATCATCCCAACCGAAGATACAAAACCAGAAGTTGTTCAATTCATGCGCAGCTTTGGTGAGAACGTACTAGGAAAAGGAGTCGTTGAAGCGAAGGATACGCCTAACTTTATCGCGAACCGCATCGGAACGTATGGATTGATGGTTACAATGCAAGAGATGATGAAGCAAGGTTATAGTGTCGGTGAAGTTGATTCGGTTACAGGTCCTTTGATCGGCCGTCCTAAATCTGCAACGTTTAGAACGCTTGATGTTGTTGGATTGGATACGTTCCTTCATGTTGCGAGAAATGTTTATGAGCAAGTTGACGGAAAAGAAAAAGAAGTGTTCGAAATCCCTGATTTCTTAAACGAAATGGTAGACAAAGGCTGGACTGGAAGCAAGACAGGTCAAGGCTTCTATCTTAAACAAAAAAGTAAAGCAGGCAGTGAAATCTTAGAGCTCGATCCTGCTACGTTGGAATATAAACCGCGCTCCAAAATGAAAACAGCTACACTCGAAGCAGCTAAACAAATGAAGACAACAAACCAAAAAGTGAAAGCGCTTTTATACAGTGATGATCGTGCAGGTAAACTGCTGTGGGACATCATTAAACCGGTTCTATTATATTCTGCGGAAAAGTGTTATGAAATCGCCGATGATCTTGTTGCGATTGACCAAGCGATGAAATGGGGATTCGGATGGGAGCATGGTCCATTTGAGATTTGGGATGCGATCGGTGTACCCCAATCTGTAGAACGAATGAAATCTGAAGGAGAGACAATTCCTGGTTGGGTAGAAGAGCTTCTTCAATCAGAAAAGAATTCTTTCTACACAAAATCAGACGGTGATCGCTCTTATTACCACCACGGCAGATATCTTCCTGTGGAAGAGAACAAAAAAGTCGTTCATTTAAGCCGTTTAAAAGAAAAAGGCAATGTGATCACAAAGAATGGCGGGGCTACGTTAATCGATCTTGGTGATGATGTTGCAGGCCTTGAGTTCAATTCTCCAAACAATGCGATCGGACCAGAAATCATCATGATGCTTCATCAGGCGATCGATGAAGTTGAAAAGAATTACAAAGGGTTAGTGATTGGTAACCAAGGTAAGAACTTCTGTGTTGGTGCTAACTTGATGCTTATCCTTATGGAAGCTCAAGATGACAATTTCTTTGAACTGGATATGATGGTTCGTCAATTCCAACAAGCGATGGCAAGAGTTCGCTACAGTGCAAAACCTGTCGTTGCGGCTAACTTCGGAATGACGCTAGGCGGCGGAGTTGAAGTATCTCTTCCTGCAGCAAGACTTCAAATGTCATCTGAAACGTACATGGGGCTTGTTGAAACAGGAGTCGGCTTGATTCCGGGCGGAGGCGGAAACAAAGAGCTTTATCTTCGTTTATTAGAGCAGCTGCCAGAAGGTGCTAAGGGAGATCTGCAAAAAGTTGCGAACCAAGCCTTTGAAACGATTGCGATGGCTAAAGTTTCAACTTCAGCTCAAGAAGCACGCAAGCTAGGGTTCTTACGAAAAGAAGACAGCATCTCCGTAAACGGTGACCATCTCTTACATGATGCGAAAACACAAGTGCTTGCATTAGAAGGGATTGGCTATACACCGCCTGTAAGAAAGAAGATTCCTGTTGTAGGTGAAGCCGGTTATGCAACGTTGGCACTAGGAGCACAGACGATGCACTTCAGCCAATATATTTCAGAGCACGATTTAAAAATTGCAAAGAAACTAGCCTTTGTTCTCGCTGGAGGACGGGTACCAGAAGGAACATTGGTAGACGAACAATACTTACTAGATTTGGAGAGAGAAGCGTTCCTAAGTCTAGCTGGAGAACCAAAAAGCCAGGCAAGAATGCAGCACATGCTTGTTAAAGGCAAGCCGCTAAGAAACTAAGGGGGGAAGAACTCAATGTTAAAAGAGGCAGTAATAGTAGCAGGTGCTAGGACAGCGGTTGGTAAAGCGAAAAAAGGTTCTTTTGCACATATGAGACCAGATGAACTAGCAGCGGTAACCATCAAAGAAACGTTGAAGCGTGCAGGCGATTATAACGGAGAGATTGATGATTTAATCATCGGATGTGCCGTTCCTGAAGCAGAACAAGGGATGAACATGGCTCGTCTGATCGGTGCTAGAGCAGGATTGCCTGAAACTGTACCAGCGATTACGATCAATCGTTTTTGTTCATCGGGTCTGCAAAGTATTGCGTACGGAGCAGAAAAAATCATGCTAGGTGCAGCCGAAGCGATTCTTGCAGGCGGAGCTGAATCCATGAGCCTTGTTCCTGTAGTAGGTCATGTCGTAAAGCCTAACCCTTACTTAGTTGAGACGGTGCCGCAATATTATATGGGCATGGGTCATACAGCGGAAGAAGTAGCTAGACGTTTTGGCATCTCAAGACAAGATCAAGATGAATTCGCCGTAAGAAGTCATCAAAAAGCAGCGGCAGCTATTAAAGACGGGAAGTTTAACGACGAGATCGTTCCTGTACATGTTATGAAACGCTGGTTAGATGAGCAATCAAAGTTAGTTGAAAAAGAGGTTGCTGTGTCAGTAGATGAAGGTGTCCGTGCTGGAACAACCGTTGATGTACTTAGTAAGCTTCGTCCGGCATTCACACCAACTGGTTCTGTAACAGCAGGGAACTCTTCACAAACAAGTGATGGCGCTGCAACAGTTCTTGTGATGAACAGAGAAAAAGCAGAAGCAGAAGGTTTAACGCCATTATTGAAATTCCGTTCTTTTGCAGTAGCTGGGGTAGCTCCAGACATCATGGGAGTAGGTCCTGTTGCGGCCATTCCGAAAGCTTTAAAAATGGCAGGATTAGAAATTTCAGACATCGGCTTGTTCGAGTTGAATGAGGCATTTGCTTCTCAGAGCGTTCAAGTCATTCGTGAACTGAACCTTCCAGAAGATAAAGTAAACGTGAATGGTGGTGCGATCGCACTTGGCCATCCGCTAGGTTGTTCTGGAACTAAACTCACATTAACTCTTTTACATGAGATGAAGCGTCGCAACGAACAATTCGGAGTTGTTACGATGTGTATCGGTGGTGGCATGGGAGCAGCAGGCGTATTTGAACTAGTAGGATAACAAGGAGGAGAAAACATGTCGAATACAGCAGAAAAACAAATCATTGGTGGAAGCTTTTTAATCGAAGATGTTTCCGCAGCAGATATTTATACACCTGAGGATTTTTCAGAAGAACATTTGATGATCGCGAAAACAACTGAAGATTTCGTTGTGAAAGAGGTTGTTCCTCAACTTGAAAAGATGGAAGATCACGATTTTACTGTTTCTCGAAAATTATTAACTAAAGCGGGAGAGCTAGGTCTACTAGGAGCAGATGTACCTGAAGAATATGGCGGATTAGGTCTAGATAAGATTTCTTCTTCACTCATCACTGAAAAGTTCGCACGCGGACGCGGCTTTTCAATTAGTTATGGAGCACACGTAGGAATTGGATCACTACCAATCGTTCTTTTTGGTAACGAAGAACAAAAGAAAAAATACTTACCTGAACTAGCAACTGGTGAGAAGATCGCAGCTTATGCATTAACTGAGCCAGGTTCTGGATCTGATGCACTTGGCGCAAGAACGACAGCAAAGCTTAACGCTGAAGGCACTCACTATGTATTGAACGGTGAAAAGCAGTGGATCACAAACTCTGCGTTTGCTGACGTTTTCGTCGTATACGCAAAGATCGATGGTGAGCAGTTCACAGCATTCATCGTTGAAAGAGATTATAAAGGCGTTTCCACAGGACCAGAAGAAAAGAAGATGGGAATCAAGAGTTCTTCAACGCGTACGCTTATCCTAGAAGATGTAGAAGTACCAAAGGAAAATCTGTTATGGGAAGCAGGAAAGGGACATCTGATTGCGTTTAACATTCTAAACATCGGCCGTTACAAGCTTGCATTAGGATGTGTAGGAGCTGCAAAACGAGCATTTGAAGTATCTGTAAAATACGCGAACGAGCGTCAACAGTTCAAGCGTAAAATCAGTTCTTTTAGCTTAATTCAAGAAAAGCTTGCGAACATGGCTGTCCAAACGTATGCAGCTGAAAGTTCTGTGTACCGAACGGTAGGTCTATTTGAAAACCGTCTAGGCGCTTTATCTGAAGAAAAGCAAAAAGACGGACGTGAGTTAGCGAAAGCAATCGCAGAGTATGCGATCGAATGTTCACTGAACAAAGTATCAGCTTCAGAAGTGTTGGATTATGTAGTAGATGAAGGCGTTCAGATTCATGGTGGGTACGGCTTTATGTCTGAATATGAGATTGAAGGTGCATACCGCGATTCTCGTATCAACCGAATCTTTGAAGGAACGAACGAGATCAACCGTTTATTAGTACCAGGAACGCTTGTGAAAAAAGCGATGAAGAACGAACTTCCGCTTATTCAAAAAGCAACTCAGCTTCAACAAGAGCTTATGATGTTAATGCCTGTTGAAGTAGGTACGGAAAGCTTGGATCAGGAAAAATACCTTGTTTCTATGGCTAAGAAAATTTTCTTGATGACAGCTGGATTAACGGTTCAGAAGTTCGGACCTAAGTTAGAGCAAGAGCAAGAAGTATTGTCGAACTTAGCAGATATCATTAGTGAAGTGTACAACATGGAATCTGTTCTACTGCGTACTGAAAAAGCAATCGAAAGATCTGGAGCTGAAAAGGCAAAACAAAAACTGTTATATACAGAAGTGTATTGCCAAGAAGCATTCAACCGCATTGAAGCACATGCTAAAGAATCCATCATTGCCGTAGAAGAAGGCGATATGCTCCGCATGATGCTGTCCGCGTTAAAGAAACTAACGCGCCATACACCAATTAATGTGATTAAGAAGAAGCGAGAACTCGCGGTTCAGCTTCTTGAAGAAGAACGCTATATCGTTTAATTGATCTGTATTTATTTACGCTAACCTTCAAAATATCTTATCTTTCCCTCCTGCATTTGTAGGAGGGCTTTTTTTGTTTTAACAGGCTTATGTTGTAGTGGAAGCTGATGGTTTAGTTTCCGAGCGCTCGCGTTCAGCGTGTACGGTAGGAGTATCATACCTTGTACTTCAATCAACTGTTACAGTTGATAATAAAAATGAGTTTGGAAAGCGATTATCTTTAAGGAGAAGCTTAACAAAGTAAGTTTTGATTTTAGCTATCGAAAAATACCCAGATAAGCTGCAGTTTTTAGGTGCCGAACTGGATTTTAGAGGATACCTAATAGGGTATGTAGGCGTATTCTGAAACTGAATCCACAAAAAAACGGCTTTAATCCACAAATATAGACAGTTTATCCACGAATTTTAGCTCCCAATCCAAAAGTTTCAGCTGTTTATCCGCGAGTCTACAATCCTCGACAATTACCACACATGAATATACCCCCATCCACATCCTCATTAAAATCATGAAAATCTCCCTCTCATATCCTTCATTGCACGTCACATTACATCCTGATATAAGAAATTAGCCAACGTGCAGAATTTCTTGTTTTATTGGTAACACTAGTTTGTGGTACTATGAGAAGGGGTGATATAATGCTACTGAAAGTGTATGAATATCCAAAATGCTCAACTTGCCAAAAAGCAAAAAAATGGCTAAAAGAAAATGATGTAGCCTTTGAGCCTATACATATTGTGGAGAGCCCGCCTTCTGCTGAGGAACTTAAGAAATTGATCGATCTTAGTGGTCTAGAGATCAAGAAGTTCTTTAATACGAGCGGAATGAAGTATCGTGAGTTGGGTATGAAAGAAAAGATGAAAACAGCTACAGAAGAAGAACTGCTCGAAATCTTAGCAAGTGATGGCATGCTTATTAAAAGACCGATCGCAACTGATGGCAAGCAAGTCACAGTAGGATTTAAAGAAGATCATTACGATAACACATGGAAAAAATAAAAATGTTACTGACTGCGATAAATCATTTATTGTAGTTATTATAAAACCAAGAAAAGCTGGAGGGATTACACATGGAATTTCCAAAAGAATTACGCTATTCAGAAGAGCACGAGTGGACTAAAACAGAAGAAGGCAATAAAGTTCGTATCGGTATTACAGCATTTGCGCAAGACGAACTAGGAGATATCGTATTCGTTGAACTTCCTGAAGTTGGAGATGAGCTTACTGCGGACGAGCCTTTCGGAAGCGTAGAATCTGTTAAGACTGTTTCTGAGTTATATGCGCCTGTATCTGGAAAAGTTGTAGAAGTAAATGCAGACCTTGATGATAGCCCTGAACTTGTTAACGAGTCTCCATATGAAAAAGCTTGGATGGTTGTAGTAGAACTTTCAGATGCATCTGAGGTTGAAAAGTTAATGACTGCTGAACAGTACGAAGAATTAATCAAAGAAGATTAATGAAATCAATCTCTTCAGGAAAGAATAGACATATTGCTATTCTTTTTTGGAGGGATTTTTTTATGAACCAAGATAGACGAGATGTTACATCAAGAGTTTTTGGTAAAATGAAGGGTGGATCAATGTCCCTTTATTTGGATAAGGATGAAATTGGCCAGATCCGCTTTACGAATCAAGGGAACATGTACGAGATGGCTGAGGGGTTTGAATTTGATGCAGACAAGATTTATAAACGTGAAAAACCTGTAGAATTACCAAATCCATCAAAGTATGTGGATGAATGTGATAAGGGTTGGTGCTGATTTCAGCATCAATAGAGGATGATGTCAATGTGATCTATCTTGGCAATCATCCTCTTTTTGATTTTAGATCTGTTTGTTTCGTTCGGCACTCCCACCTTTTGAGCCGATCTTTTGATAAAAACTTTTATCCTGGTTTTGGGATGTGGCCGTACCGCCTTTCTTTCCGATTTCTTGATAAAACGTTTTATTATGTGTACTAGAGGTAGAGCTCCCACCTTTTCTCCCGATTTCTTGAAAGAAAGTTGTGCTATGTTTTTTTGATGTGGAGGTACCGCCTTTTTTTCCGATCTGTTGATAGAATTCTTTTCCTCGTGATTTGGATGTTTTCTCGCCGCCTAATCTGCCTGCATCAGCTCGGCTCATTTTAGGTTCTGTTTTTGCCATGTGATGACTCCTCCAATATTCGTTTTATGACTCCTAAATTCCCTTTTATAACAGGATGTCAAACACGTTTGAGGCGAATTAGTACTAAACGCATACACCGAACAGAAATAGGTAGGAAAATAGGAAAAAGGGGTATAGTAATAAAGAACATCTCTTGCAGGATTTTAATAAAATAAAGCAAATATATAATCTAAGCGATGCATTCATTTTATAGTCTTCAAAGTATAGGAGAGATGAGTAATGAATGAAATCAAAAACAAAGTAATCATTGTCGAAGGTAAATCTGATAAGGATAAGTTAGCCGCAATCTTGGATGAACCGGTTGAAATTATTTGTACGAATGGAACTTTAGGTTTGGATAAATTAGAAGAGCTTGCATTAGCCATTGAGGATCGAGATGTATATATCTTGGTCGATGCTGATGATGCTGGCCATAAACTAAGAAAACAACTGCAACGTGAATTGCCTAATGCAGAGCATTTATATATTAATAAGATGTACAGAGAAGTTGCAAAAACACCTCTAATGTACCTCGCAAAGGTATTGGTAGGTGCACACTTTAATATTCAAAAGAATTGTTTAGGATAAGCCATGAAAAAAAAGAACTGGTTGAGTCTTCTAACTACCTTTTGCCTAGTGAGTGGTTGCAGTCCTTCAAATAAAGATGAAGTAAAAACGAATTCTAAAGATGTCGTGAGCAAAAATTTAAATATTCCGTGGCAAATAAACAGCACCCCAAAACAAATGTGGATCAGTGAACGAACTGGGGGGCTTGTTTTACTAGGGCCAAAACAAAAAAAGACCTCTTATTCCCCAAAATTTTCAGAAGCTATAGCTGATGACGGGGAAGGAGGTTTTCTTGGCTTTCTATTAGACCCAAATTACGACAGTAATAAAAAAGCTTATGGATATTATACATATGAAAAATCGAATCGTTTAGTTAATCGGATTGTCGAGATGCGTTTTGAAAATAATGAATGGAAAGAAATCAGAATCCTGCTAGATGATATTCCAGGAGGCTACACACACAATGGAGGAAGAATGGAGTGGGGACCAGATCGAAAGCTATATATCACAACGGGTGATAGTGGCGAAGAAGAGCTGTCCCAAAATCTAAACAGTCTGGCTGGGAAAATTTTAAGAATGAATAATGATGGTTCTGTTCCAGAGGACAACCCGTTCTATCCTTCACCGGTCTATACATACGGTCATCGGAATCCACAAGGAATGACATGGGATGATGAAGGTAAGATGTTTGCTGCTGAACATGGCTCATCTAACTATGATGAGATTAATAAAATTGATCCGGGTAAAAATTACGGATGGCCGATCATTCGTGGTGACGAAAAAAAGGAAGGGTTAGAATCACCGTGGGTTCACTCTGGTCGTGAAACGTGGGCACCCTCAGGCATCGATTACAAAAACGGTTATCTGTTTGTTGCAGCATTGAGAGGCGAAAGTGTCATAAAGGTTAACACGTCTTCTAAGAAGATAACCACTATTGTTTCCAATAAAGGGCGCATTCGTGATATCCTTATTGAAGATAATCACATGTATGTTGTTACGAATAACAAAGATGGTAGAGGACAGCCGTCGAGCGATGATGATGTGCTGCTAAAAGTTTCACTAAAAAATGTAATGGAGTAGTACCATGAAAGAAATCACTCGAAAAAATTGGAACACCGTTATTGAACAATCACTGCAGAATCCGTACTTTTTATACCTAGAGACTCCGCTTTGTGGAACTTGTAAAATGGGAAAAAGAATGTTTGAGGTAGCAGTTGAAACAATACGTGTTCAAAAAGACGTAAATATAGCTGTAGGTGTTAGTAATATTAATGAGATGCCCGAGCTTGCATCCAAGTATGGGGTAACAAGCGTGCCATGTTTACTCATTCTTTCTAGAGGAATTGCAATCGATCGTATTTATGCACTTCAATCTGCGGGAAATATATATAAATCCATGTTAAAACTAGTGGAAAAGGAATATAAAGGGTGAAAAAAATGTGGGATATACCCCACATTTTTCATTTCATCGTCTAATTCTACAAAAAAACTTATTTTTCGGGGGTTAAATCTCAAGAAAAATATGGGAATTTAATGTCGTTCACTCGCCCTTTTGTAACAATAAAGGGTGTTTTTTTTTATTTTGAAATAACGCTGATGACCTTAGTAGAGGGGTTTATCAAGGTATTTGAACAATTATCAGTTTGTTTTGCAAATTCAGTACTTTAACGATAACGTCACAAATGTTACGGACGCTGTAATATTGTTATAGAACTGTATCCTACAAATGTCAAAAGTCATGGTATAAATGAATAGGAGAGCTTGTTTGCATGTTTGCTCCCTAGCTTATTGTGGTAAATAAGAATGATTTTATTTTTGAGATAAAAATATACGATTCACTAATAAACGAAACAAAATGTAAAGCAATTCTTTAACAGAGGTGATTGATAAACATGGCATCTTTAAATTTAAATGCAGTATTTCCTATTGGAAAAAATAAATTATCGAACAATAAATTAACAAGTATAGAAGATAAAGTTCTAACGATCCAAGAAAGAGACGATGAGAAACTAAGAAACGAACTGATCGGTGATTACCAACCATTCATTAAAAAAGTAACATCGAAAGTTTGCAGTCAATATATAGATCGTACGATGGACGAGTTTAGTGTAGGTCTTTTTGCCTTCAACGAAGCGATTGATCAATACCAAGAAGGTCAAGGTAGCCGTTTCTTGTCCTTCGCCGATATGGTTATCAGACGAAGAGTTATTGATTACATTCGTAAAGAAGTCCGTCAGAACAGACTGATATTCTTACAGCCAGATGAAGAAGATGAAGAAGGTCGCTTAGAAGAAAGTTATGCAGAGCAAAAAGCTGCGATGGATCATTTTGAAGACCAGATTCAAGTTGAGAATCGCGTTTATGAGATCGAAGAGTATCAAAAGTTATTAAAAACGTTCGGATTGAACTTTAAAGTATTAAGTAAGCATTGTCCGAAGCATGTGGATGCTCGCGAAAATGCAAAAGAAATTGCTCGTCTTTTAGCTGAGAACGAAGAACTTGCCGCGTTTCTAAAAGAAAAAAAGCAATTACCAATAAAAGATTTATTAAATATGGTATCCTGTAGTCGTAAAACCATAGAGAGAAATCGAAAGTATATAATAGCAGTATCACTTATATATTTAGGCGATTTTCAAGCGCTGAAATCATACATTCAGCCATAAGGTGAGGTAAATAAGGTTACTAGGCAAGGGAATGTAATGTTCTCTTGCCTGTAATTTATACTGATCCTGCTACATGCGGGAGGGATATCATTGAAGAACGGCAGCGGCATCGTTATTGAAGTTCAGAATAAAAAAGCAACTCTTCTCATGAAGGACGGAACTTTTGTCACAGTAAGAGTACCAGCAGGTAAAAGACCTCTTATAGGTAATGAGTATCAGGCTTCTTATTTTTCACACAAAAAAAGAAGTCTTTTTGTGCTGCCATCTATTTCGTTTTCAGTGGCAGCATTAATTGCATTTCTTTTTATTTCAGGTCTTTTACCCAACAGCAGCCATTCTGCCGCGGCTGCTTATGTTAGCTTTGATATCAATCCAAGCCTTGAGGTTGGCGTAGATGATAATATGCGAGTGGTTGAAATGGATGCTTTTAATGACGAAGCAAAAAAAATCATTAAGAAATACAATTTTTCTACAGATGATCGTATGCCGTTTGAAGTATTCGCGGATCAACTGATCAAAGCTTATCAGCGAGAAGGCTATATGGAAGAGAATCAGTCCATGCTTATCACTACAGTATCCGATAAATCCAGTGATAAGAAAACGAAGCAGGAATTGGATCATGCATTGGATTCAATTGTTAAAAAAGCTGTCGTTCAATACCCTGTAGCGATTACTGTTTCTGAAACAAACGAAGAAGTTCGCGATAAGGCGAAACAATTAGGCGTATCTTCAGGTAAATATACAGCATTCCAAGAAGCAACGAAGAACGATAAGCATCTTAAAGAAGAAAAGATTAAAGAAGTGAAGTTTCAAGAGCTTAAAGTGAATACTACTTCTTCTAAAAATATTAAATCCGTACCACATCCTCGTAAAATAAAGGCTGCACCTCATGAGGTCAAGGTAAAGCCAGTAAATAATAAAGAAAAAAAATCGGATCACCAAAGCTCAGTTAAACCGACCGAGAAAAACCTTGTGAAGCCTCAAAAGAATACGAATGAAAAACGTAACAGCAAAGAGCGTGGCAAAAGGAATGATCAAAATAACAATAGAAATCATATTCAGCAAAAAGAGCAAAGAGTAGAACCTAAAAAGATTAAGGAACCTGTCAGAGCACAAAACCATGATAGGAATTACAATCAGAATAAAGAGCATAGAAAAGAAAACAGATATCAGGATAAGAATCATAACAAGCGACAAAAAGAAAATGACCGTAATAAACATGAACAGAGACAGCAATGGAATGGAGACAGGCATTCTAATGATGATCATAAGCGTTCCAAAGGTGAACATCGAAAGCAAGAAAAGAAACATAAACACTAATTATGAGATAACATGTCGTAATACCAATTACGATTCCTTGCTGCTGTCGAAGGGTTTATAAAGGTATATGAATATTCCTCTAGAATCGGTGAAGTAACAACCAATTCGGGGGGATTTTTTATGTTGGATATCCGTTACTTTGAAAGTCAAATAGCAAAAAGTCCGTATCTTTCTCTTTATAATATCCCGGTAAAGCCTAGCTTTAAATGTAAGGACGAAACGACGCTGAAAATTGAATACAGAGAAGGAGAGCGGAACAGAACAGTCACGTTTACTGGGAATCCGAAATATCTATGTATGTTGCTTGAGGGGAAAATGAAGCTGAGTACTTTATTGAGACAAGAGATGATTGAGTTTCAGGGAACACTCAGACAACGCTTAAAATGGGAAGCGATTTTTTACTTAAGCTCCCATTGGGAAGAGATATCCGCCGGTGTACTCGTTCGAACTGCTAAAAATATTTGACACGAATCGACATGGATGATAATATTCTTCACAGTGATTCAAATATGCATCGCTTTAATTTAATAAAGTAACACTTTTTTACTTATCACGAGAGGTGGAGGGACTGGCCCTATGAAACCCGGCAACCGCTAGATCATTGCATTCTTATGAATGATGAACTAGAAAGGTGCCAATTCCTGCAAGGCTCTAAGTAGTCTTGGGAGATGAGGAGAACGTGCATAGAATATAATATGCCTTTCTGCTCATATTGAAGCAGAGAGGCATTTTTTTGTTTAATGTTTTCGTTTTACATTGAAGCTCTTGGGAGTAGTTAATTTCCGTTACAGGATGCTCGCTTTCCACGGGGCGTGCGGTGAGCCTCTTAGCGCTATGCGCTGTTAAGAGTCTCACCTGTCCCGCTGATCCCGTAGGAGTCTCGCACCTTCCACTACAATCAACTTATCGATGAAGGGAACACTTAAGCAAACCAATGCAACGTTTTCTATATGAGCCAATATTTAGATAAGAAATGAGGTAAGAATCTTGATTAATTTACAGGCAGTCCGTAAAGTCTTTCAAACCAAAGATGGTGAAGTAAAGGCTGTTGATACGGTAGATTTAAACATAAAACAAGGAGAGATTTACGGAATCATCGGATACAGTGGTGCAGGTAAGAGTACACTAATCCGCATCCTAAACATGCTAGAGCGACCGACTAGCGGTACGGTTACGATTGGCGGCAAGAACATGTCTGAGCTGTCATCAAAAAAGTTAAGAGAAGCACGACAAGAAATTTCAATGATCTTTCAGCACTTTAACTTATTATGGTCTCGCACGGTAAGAGAAAACATTGCTTTTCCTCTTGAGATTGCGGGTTATCCAAAAGCTAAGATCAAACAGCGTGTTGATGAGCTGATCGACCTAGTTGGATTGGAAGGTCGTGGTGGTTCTTATCCGTCGCAACTAAGTGGAGGGCAGAAGCAACGTGTAGGTATCGCACGCGCGCTTGCGAATGAGCCGAAAGTTCTCTTATGTGACGAAGCAACTTCTGCACTCGACCCTAAAACAACTGACAGCATTCTTGATCTGCTTGTAGAGATCAATCAAAAATTAGATCTGACCATTGTTCTTATCACACATGAGATGCATGTAATCAGAAAGATCTGTCACCGTGTAGCCGTTATGGAACAGGGGAGAGTAGTGGAAGAAGGCGATGTCCTAAATGTCTTCAAAAACCCGACAGAACCAATCACGAAGGATTTTGTGAAACAAGTAACAGAACCTGAAGAAACAGTCGACACGATCAAACAGTTTATTTCTGAGTTTCCGGAAGGCCGAATTGTCCAACTTACTTTTATCGGTGGACGAGCAGGACAGCCATTAATTACGGAACTGATTCGTAAGTATGAGGTAGATGTAAATATTCTACAAGGAAAGATTACGCAAACTCAGAATGGACCTTATGGGACGTTGTTCATTCAGATTAAAGGTACAGAATCTGCACTAGCTCGTGCAATGGAATTTTTAAACAGTGTGCAGGTTGAAGTAGAGGTGATTCATAATGCTTAGTACATGGTTTCCGAATGTCCAATGGGATGTTCTATTAGAAGCGACAAATGAAACTTTATATATGTCAGCCATCTCTGTAGTGATTACATTTTTCCTAGGACTGGCTCTAGGATTGGCGTTATTTCTAACTTCTCCTGGAAACTTGTGGGGGAATAAGTTTTTAAACAGCGTAATTGCTATAATCGTTAACGTGTTTCGATCGATTCCGTTTATTATCTTAATCATCTTATTGATTCCTTTTACACGTTTAATCGTAGGAACGATGCTTGGAGCTGAAGCTGCACTCCCTGCATTAATCGTAGGTGCTGCGCCATTTTATGCACGTATGGTAGAGATCGCTTTGAGAGAGATTAATAAAGGGGTAATCGAAGCAGCGAAATCAATGGGTGCTACAAACGCTCAGATTATCTTTAAAGTTCTTATTCCCGAAAGTACGCCGGCTCTTGTTTCTGGTATCACTGTAACCGCGATTGCACTCGTAAGTTATACAGCGATGGCTGGAGTTGTTGGTGCTGGTGGTTTAGGAAACTTGGCTTATATGGAAGGTTACCAAAGAGACAACGCGGATGTAACATTAATTTCAACTGCACTTATCTTAGTCATCGTTTTCGTCATCCAATGGATCGGTGACCGCATTACAACAGCATTAGATAAGAGATAACGTTTTAAGACAACAAGGAGGAAGTTCATATGAAAAAAGTATTATCTGTTCTTATATTAACCGTTCTTGTTGCAGCACTTGCTGCTTGCGGGAACAAAACAGAAGGCGGAATCAGCGACGAGAAGATCATTGTAGGTGCTTCAAACGTACCACATGCTGAAATCTTGGAAGAAGCAAAACCTCTTTTGAAAGAAAAAGGTGTAGAACTTGAGATCAAAACGTTCCAAGATTATGTACTGCCAAACAAGTCTTTAGATGAAAAAGAAATCGGTGCGAACTACTTTCAGCACGTTCCTTATCTAGAGTCTCAAATGAAAGATCACGGATACAAATTCGAAAACGCAGGTGGCATCCACCTTGAGCCGATCGGAATCTATTCTAAAAAGTATAAGTCATTAGATGAGCTGCCTGAGGGCGCAACAATTATCATGTCTAACTCAGTAGCAGATCATGGCCGTATGCTTGGGTTACTTGAAAAAGAAGGATTGATCAAAGTTAAAGAAGGTGCTGGAGCAGAAGCACAAATTAAGGATGTTGTAGAAAATCCTAAGAAGCTTAAATTTAAAGCAGATGTTGATGCGGGTATGCTTCCAAAAGCCTACAAGAACGGTGAAGGCGATGCCGTACTAATCAACACAAACTACGCGATCGATGCTGGATTAAATCCTCAAAAGGATGCGATCGCATTAGAAGGATCTGATTCTCCATTCGTAAACATCATCGCGGTTCGTGAAGGAGATAAAGATAAGAAATCTGTTAAAGCTTTAGTAGAAGTTTTACGTTCTAAAGAGATTCAAGATTTCATTAAGAAGAAATATGAAGGTGCAGTAGTGCCAGTAACAGAATAATTTTCTATAAAGAACTGACTTTGAGATTAAAGTCAGTTCTTTTTTTGAGTAAAGATCGATCAACAACACTTTATAGTCCTTCAAACTAACTTTTAGACCCTGCGATTCCATTTATAGGCCCTTGAACTTAATTTATAGGCCGCAAAATTTTTTATAGTCCTTCAAAGTCATTTATAGGCTTTTCGACAAAAACTTACGAACATTTATTACATAACCAGCTTGCGAATGACCCATACTAAACCTGTTTACTATTTTGACAGGAGTGAATGAAATGAAACAAGAAGAACAGCCGCTACCCGGATCGAATTCAACGCAATATCACCTGATCCGCTATAAAGAAGGCTTAGGGAAATACAATGAGAATATGCCTGAACTTACACATGCTTATAATGAATTTACACGCCATTGCTTTAAAGAAGGTGAGATCTCTGAGAAGTATAAGCAGTTGATCGCTTTAGGAATCAGCATCTATTCTCAAGATGAATATTGCATCATCTATCATACAAAAGGTTGTTTAGATCAAGGGTGCTCGGAAAATGAAATTCTTGAGGCTGTGGGTGTTTCTGCAGCATTTGGCGGCGGAGCGGCTATGAGCCAAGGTGTGACCCTTGTTCAAGAATGCATTAAAGAATTAAATAACCCGCGTCATTAAAAGAAAGTCTAAATTCCACACTTACATGTTTTGAAATCATCCTAATAAGGTAATGGAAGTAATATAGCGCATTTAGCAGGATAACATAGGAAGTCACATCTGTTTTCAATAGGAATCATCATGCACTGGTATGCAAGGTGATTTCACTTGGATAACGGATTGAGCAAAATGAGTGATGCTGATACGCTATTATTGTTAACTAACTTTAACTTTGAAAGGATTGATTCATTATCCACCCCATTAAAGTAAAACATACGTCCGAGATGGAAAAAGCAATGCACCAGTCACATGGCTGTGGTTTTGCAGAGTATGAGAGGGATTTGGAAAAACGCCTAGATGTTGAGAAGGTCCGAGATATGGAATACAAAAAAGGGTTAGAAATAGCGGCAAATGCGAACAGAAATCATACGCCGTAACATATGAACTTAAAATTACAAAAGGCTGATTCATAAGGTGGTCTACCGCCTAATGAGTCAGCCTTTTTTCAAATCTTGTGACTGATGTACAATTAAAATGACAACAATGGAAAAGTAAACAGCTCGTTCCCTTGAACATACATTTCATTTGTTATAAGATTAGAATGAGAATAAATTGAGAATGGCTATTTTGTGCCTTTTATCAAAATCTTAAGAATGATTTCTTAATGGAGGTTGTATTATGTCAGCACCTAATTTAAAGATTGAAGATCTTCGTGTATCTATTGAAGATAAAGAGATTATTAAAGGTTTAGATCTCGAAATAAATGGTGGCGAGATCCATGCGATCATGGGACCAAACGGAACAGGAAAGTCTACTCTTTCTGCAGCGTTAATGGGACACCCTAAATATGAAGTAACTTCTGGTAAAGTTACGTTCAACGGTGAAGATCTTTTAGAGATGGAAGTTGATGAGCGTGCACAAGCTGGTCTGTTCTTAGCTATGCAATACCCTTCAGAAGTAAGCGGTATTACAAACGCTGATTTCCTTCGCTCTGCAATCAATGCAAAGCGTGAAGAAGGCGACGAAATTTCTCTAATGAAATTTATCCGTGAGTTAGATAAAAAGATGGATCATCTTGAGATGGACAATGCGTTCGCTCACCGTTACTTAAACGAAGGATTCTCTGGTGGAGAAAAGAAGCGTAATGAGATTCTTCAAATGATGATGCTTGAGCCAAAATTAGCAATCCTTGATGAGATCGATTCAGGACTTGATATCGATGCTCTTAAAGTTGTAGCTAAAGGTGTTAACGAAATGCGTAACCCGGATTTCGGTTGCTTGATCATCACTCACTACCAACGTCTATTGAACTACATCACTCCTGATAAAGTACACGTGATGATGCAAGGGCGTATTGTAAAATCTGGTGGACCTGAATTAGCTCAACGTCTTGAAGCTGAAGGGTACGACTGGATTAAAGAAGAGCTAGGAATTAAAGACGAAACTGTTGGTCAAGAAGCGTAAGCATTAAGGGGGACTATACATGTCAGTTGATACGAGCCTAAGATTTGATAAGGACTACGTAACCGGTTTTTCAAGCAGCAGACAGGAACCCGCTTGGCTGCAGGAACTTCGTTTGCAAGCATTGGAATTAGCTCAAGAGCTTCCAATGCCTAAACCGGACAAAACTAAAATCGATAAATGGAACTTTACAGAATTCAAACATGAAGCAACTGGCACTCCTGTTGCGTTCAATGAACTTCCTGAAGATGTTAAGGCATTGATCGGTTCTGAAGAAGAAGCGAAGAATGTTCTTGTTATCCATAATGGAACACCAGTTTATTTTGCACTTGAAGAGTCGGTAAAAGAACAAGGTGTTATTTACACAGATCTTCTAACAGCTGCAAAAGAGCATGAAGATCTAGTGAAAAAGTACTTTATGAAAGCTGTTGCGGTTGATGAGAACCGTTTGCCAGCCCTTCATGCAGCACTATTCGTTAATGGAGCATTTCTTTATGTTCCGAAGAACGTGGAACTTTCTGCTCCTATTCAAGCGGTTTATTATCAAGACGATGAAGCAGCGATCTTCAACCACGTTATCGTTGCAGCAGAGGATAACAGCTCAGTAACGTATGTAGAAAACTACTTATCAACGAACGATGCTACAGATTCAGTAGCAAACATCGTGTCTGAAGTATATGCAGGCAGCGGTGCAAAAGTCGTTTATGGTGCCGTAGATAACCTTGCAAAAGGAATGACAACATACGTGAACCGTAGAGGCCGTGCTGAGAAAGATGCTCGCATCGAGTGGGCGCTTGGTCAGTTTAATGACGGAAATACGGTTTCTGACAACACAACTCATTTGATCGGTGATGGATCTTTTACAGATACGAAGACTGTAACAATCGGACGCGGTGATCAAAAGCAAAACTTCGTAGCGCAAATCTTTAACCACGGAAAACATTCTGAAGGTTATATCCTTACTCATGGGGTAATGAAAGATAGTGCGAGCTCAATTTTTAACGGTATTACAAAAATCGAGCACGGTGCTACAAAATCTCATGGTGAGCAAACTGAACGCGTACTTATGTTAAGTGAAAAAGCGCGTGGGGATGCGAACCCGATCCTTTTGATCGATGAAGATGATGTTACAGCAGGTCATGCTGCTTCAGTTGGAAGAATCGACCCTCTTCAAATGTTCTATCTGATGAGTCGTGGTATTTCAAAAGCTGAAGCTGAACGTTTGATCATTCACGGATTCTTAGCACCAGTCGTTAGTCAGATGCCTTTAGAATCTGTTAAAAATCGTTTAGTCGAGGTTATTGAAAGGAAAGTGCGCTAATGAGTGCAAACGAATGGAGAAAGCTGTTTCCTATCCTGGATCAGGAAGTTAACGGCAAACCTCTCGTTTACCTTGACAGTGCAGCTACTTCACAAAAACCGATACAAGTTATTGAAGCTTTAGATAAATATTACAAAGAGTACAACTCGAATGTTCACCGTGGTGTTCATACACTTGGAACTCGTGCTACAGATGGTTATGAAGGAGCGCGTGAAAAGGTACGCCGTTTTATCGGTGCAAAATCCACTCAGGAGATTATCTTTACACGTGGTACAACAACAGCGATCAATACGGTAGCAAGAAGCTATGGTATGGCAAACCTGTCAGAAGGTGATGAGATTGTAATCACTCCAATGGAGCATCACAGCAACATCATTCCATGGCAGCAAGTTGCGAAAACCACTGGTGCAACGCTTAAGTACATTCCTTTACAGCCGGATGGCACGATTGATCTTGTGGATGTTGAAAATACAGTTACAGAGCATACTAAGATCGTCTCAGTTATGCAGGTATCGAACGTATTAGGAACGATCAACCCGATCAAAGAGATCGCAGCGATCGCACATAAGAACGGAGCTGTAATGGTAGTGGACGGCGCTCAGAGCGCTCCTCACATGAAAGTAGACGTTCAAGATCTCGATTGTGATTTCTTTGCCTTTTCAGCACATAAAATGTGTGGACCTACAGGCATTGGCGTGCTTTATGGAAAAAAAGCACTCCTAAACAAGATGGATCCTGTTGAGTTCGGTGGAGAGATGATTGATTTTGTAGGACTTCAAGAATCTACGTGGAAAGAGCTGCCTTGGAAATTTGAGGGTGGGACACCAATCATCGCAGGTGCGATCGGTCTAGGTGCTGCGATTGATTTCTTAGAAGAAGTAGGTCTTGATAATGTGTTAAAACATGAACATGTACTTGCTGACTATGCGATGGAGCGACTTTCAGAGTTAGAGGGTGTTACGATATTTGGTCCAAAAGAACGAGCAGGACTTGTAACGTTCAACTTAGATGATGTTCATCCGCATGATGTAGCAACCGTTTTAGATTCTGAGGGAATTGCTGTTCGTGCAGGCCATCACTGTGCACAGCCTCTTATGAAATGGTTAGATGTTACAGCAACAGCACGTGCTAGCTTTTACCTGTATAACACTGAAGATGACATCGATGCTTTTCTTAAAGGCTTAACAACAGCAAAGGAGTATTTCGGTCATGTCTTCTAATTTAGATCAGCTATATCGTCAGGTCATCATGGATCATTACAAAAACCCACGCAATAAAGGGGTTATTGAAGATAATGCCCTGACAATTAATATGAATAACCCAACATGCGGCGATCGCATCCAGCTCACTTTAAAAGTAGAAGATGGAAAGATCGAATCGGCTAAGTTCGACGGTGAAGGGTGTTCGATCAGTTTAGCATCAGCTTCTATGATGACACAGGCTGTTAAAGGTCTTCCTGTCGAAGATGCTGTAAAGCTTGCAAACATTTTTTATGATATGATGTTAGGGAACGACTATGATGATGAATCCTATGATCTAGGTGACATCGAAGCTCTTTCTGGCGTTTCCAAGTTTCCAGCTCGCATCAAATGTGCCACACTTGCGTGGAAGGCGATGGAGCAAGGGGTAGGAAAAGATGAGGAAGAGGAAGAATAAGTTCCTTTTGATAATGAGTTAAAGAGTGCCAATCCAGTAAGGAGGGATTCTGTAATGGCTAAGAAAATGCCTGATATCGGCGAATATAAATATGGTTTTAGAGATAAAGACGTTTCCATTTTCAGATCGAAGCGTGGGTTAACAAAAGAGATCGTAGAAGAGATCTCCCGCATGAAGAACGAGCCTGAATGGATGCTTGAATTCCGTTTGAAGTCATTAGAGCAGTTCTATAAAATGCCAATGCCACAATGGGGCGGAGACATGAAGGACTTAAACTTTGATGATATTACGTACTATGTTAAGCCATCTGAGAAATCTGAGAAGTCTTGGGACGAAGTGCCTGCTGAAATTAAAGCGACTTTTGACAAGCTAGGAATTCCAGAAGCTGAGCAGAAGTACCTTGCAGGAGTATCTGCACAATACGAATCAGAGGTTGTATACCACAACATGAAAGAAGACCTTTCTGACTTAGGAATTCTTTTCACAGATACGGATACAGCTTTAAAAGAGCACGAAGAGATCTTCCGTGAGCATTTTGGAACGATCATTCCGCCAACTGATAATAAGTTCTCGGCACTTAACTCTGCAGTATGGTCTGGTGGATCTTTCATTTACGTACCAAAAGGCGTTAAATGTGATACGCCACTTCAAGCATACTTCCGAATCAACTCTGAAAACATGGGTCAGTTCGAGCGTACGCTTATCATTGCAGATGAAGATAGCTCTGTACACTACGTAGAAGGATGTACAGCACCGGTTTATTCTACAAACTCACTTCATAGTGCGGTGGTAGAGATCATCGTTAAGAAGAACGCTTACTGCCGTTATACAACGATTCAAAACTGGGCAAACAACATTTATAACTTGGTTACAAAGCGTGCAGTTGCTGAAGAGAACGCAACGATGGAATGGGTAGATGGAAACATCGGATCTCGTCTAACGATGAAATATCCTGCTGTTATCATGAAAGGCCGCGGAGCGAAAGGTACGATCCTTTCTATCGCGATCGCTGGTAAAGGACAGCACCAAGATGCTGGAGCTAAAGTATTGCACTTAGCACCAGACTGTTCTTCTACAATCGTTTCGAAGTCAATCTCAAAGCATGGCGGTAAAGTAACATACCGTGGTATTGCTCACTTCGGACGTAAATCTGACGGATCTAAATCCAATATCAAGTGTGATACGTTGATTATGGATAACCAATCCACTTCAGATACGATTCCGTACAATGAAATTCTGAACAATAACATCACATTAGAGCATGAAGCGACTGTATCTAAAGTTTCTGAAGATCAGTTGTTCTACCTCATGAGCCGTGGTGTTTCTGAACAGGAAGCAACGGAAATGATCGTAATGGGCTTCATCGAGCCATTTACGAAAGAACTTCCAATGGAATATGCAGTAGAGATGAACCGTCTGATCAAGTTCGAGATGGAAGGTTCAATCGGATAAATGATGAAAAGCCTTGGTATATAAGCAATATACCAAGGCTTTTTTATGTGTAAATTAATGTCGTGCCAACTTTGTGCCAACTCGAAATTTTTTTTGCTTTTTAAGTTTTAAAAAAGACCTGGATTATTTTATTTATACCAAGGTCTTTTACGTAGAGAATGGATCGTTTCTTTTTTGTGTGGTTTTATTTCTCTTTGTATAAACTGAGAATTTATTTAGTTCATCTGCTTCAATTTTGTCCGTAACATCTAAATAAATATCAGCTGTCGTCTTTATCGTTTGATGTCCGAGGCGCTGCGAAACATATTTAATACTTGCTCCAGCTTCAAGTAATAAAACAGCATGTGTATGCCTGAAAACATGTGTACCTTTGTAACTGACATTTGCTTTTGTGCAATACCCCTGAAATGTCTCACGTATTATAGAGGGTGTAAGATACCTTCCAAGAAAATTTTGGAATATAATTCCGTCGTTATTGCGTTTGAATTGAGTGTGTTGTAAAATCATCTGGTTTTGTAACAGCTTGAACTTTTTAAGTTCAGCTACTAAACTTTCATCAAGTTTAATTGTTCTATATGAGGATGAATTCTTAAGAGAAGTTATCATTGCGTTATTGTTATCATCACGGCTAGTTTGTCTTTCAATCGTTAATTTATCACCCTTAAGGTCAGTCCATTGTAAGGCGAGTGCTTCGCTTATTCTTAATCCGGTTTGGCTTAGTAAATAAATTAGCATAAAGTACAGACGATACTCCTGATACCTTTGATGCTGATAAGTTTCCATAAAGTCAAGTAATCGATGTAACTCACCTAAAGAATAATATTTAATATCTTTATGAATTTGTATTTTATCTTTAACTGGTATTTTCAATTTGTTCGTTGGATTTTTATCTAATATCTCCATATCGTGAACCGAATAATGGAATATGCTTTTGAGTACTGATAAATATTTTAATCGAGATCCATAGGAGTAAACCTCATGTCCGCTTTCATCTTTGAGCTCAGCATAATGATTCATCCATCTCTTAATCTCAGGTCTTTTAATTCGAATTAACTTTTTATTCCCGAAGTAAGGGAGTATGTGTATTCTTACGATGATTTCTAATTGTCGAAAAGTAGAATCTTTAACAGAGGATTTTTTATGATTATATAACCATTCATGTACAACGTCATCAAACATTAAATCCCTGTCATTTAGTGTGTGACCATAATAAATTTTTTCTTCTACAGCATTTGCCTCTATTTGGGCTTCTTTTTTGGTACGAAAAGTCCCAATACTCATTACTTTTCCATCTTTAAAAACACGTGCTTGCCACATGCCGCTGCTTAATTTTCGGAAATTAGCCATTCATGTATCTCCTTTATTCTATTTTTGCTCTGAACAAGACCTGATTAATAATAAAATTTGCTTTTAATAAGCAATTAATTTTTATGATTAATTCTCTATTTTTAATAACCCATCTGCAAAGTATGTAGAGGATGAACCGCATCTGTGACAATAACGAGATGTCTTATGAAGTAATTCACCACAACCTCCATGGAAATCATGCCATTTAATATTCATGTGTGAATCTTCATAAGCATACCCAGAACACTTGTTTACTAAATAAACACCGCATTTATTGCAGTAATTTGAACCTGAAGGTAAATCTCCATTTTCGCAATTAGGGCACACATTATGAGTCTTGTTCAAATTTTGACTTGTTATAATTGCCGTATTCTTCAAATCACTACGGTAAATATTTTCTTCCTTTCTTAGATTATTGCTGTTGCAGCTTGGACAAAAGACTGCTTGAGCATTTGAAAAGAGATAATTACAGCTCATGCATCGTTGAGTATTCTTAATCTTAAAAATGAATTCTTGAAATAATTGGATAACAGGATGGCTTGGAGAATACTTGATACCAAATTGAGCACCTT
Organism: Fictibacillus sp. 7GRE50; assembly: GCF_015903875.1. Lineage (NCBI taxonomy): Bacteria > Bacillati > Bacillota > Bacilli > Caryophanales > Fictibacillaceae > Fictibacillus > Fictibacillus sp. 7GRE50. Next base: position 494,835 of record NZ_JACZDW010000001.1, on the reverse strand, counting down.
GCTTTATAAACTTATATACATTTATAGAAGCCTCACTTGATATGTCGCATAAATTAGAAATGTCATTTGGGTCATTGATCTTTAGTTCGTTTAAGACTGGAGGAGGGGCTAATAGTTCTCTTGCGAAGCAGTTTGCTTCACTTTCAAATTCGTTGTATTCATCTTCTGTAAGTGAACTTCTAGCCAAGGAAGAATTATTGCTGATTTTGTTATGATTCATGACATAATGTCCAAGTTCATGGGCAAGAGTCCATCTTTTTCTGCCCTTACTAGGTATCTTATCGTTGTATAAAATCAAATACTCATCTAAGGATTCATAATATAAACAGCATCCTTCATGACTGTTTACGAGATTACAAACTTCTTTATGTGAAAATCCTCTCTTTTTTGCAAACCAAGAATAAGTTCTTATTTTGAGATTTGGGAAACTGTTCACGATTTGTTTCACCCGAACAGGCAACTCTTTTATAGTACTATTCTTTAAGACATTATCTGCAGATTTCTGTGCTTTAACGAAGTCGGCTTTATAGGTCGTCTTCTTCGTCAAATTCATCACCTTCTTCATTTTCAGTGTCTAGAAATGAAAGCTTTAACATTTTTATCATATTTTCAAATCTTTCTCTGTCCTTACCGGTAAGTTTGTTTCGTTGTCTTTGAATCTGTTTTAAATCATTGTCTTCTAATGAGAATTTTGAATAAGGATCATTTGTACTTCCCAGCAAATAGTCCGTTGTTACATTAAAGATTTCGGACATCTCCAGCAACGCACTACCAGGAGGTACTACTCTTCCGGCTTCATAATTTGCTACGTTTGATCTCTTCATATCCAATTTCTGTGCAAGCTCTTCCTGTGACAACTTATTATCCTGCCTACACTTTTTAATTCGTAATCCAATCACTTTTTTTCTTTCTTCATTCATAAGTATACCCCCAACTAAAAAAAGTTTATTTAAATGACGTTTTATATATTGACACGCTTTTAAATGACGTGTTAAGCTTTAAGTGTCATTTAAAAACACAAAATGAAATGAGGTGATATTTTGGAGAACGCTAATGTGCGCCGATTACGTTTTCGATCACTACGCCAAAAGCTTAATATTTCCCAACGCCAATTATCTATAGATCTTAATGTTAGCGAAAGCCATATTAGAAATATTGAAAGTGGCAGAGGTAATCCTGACGCAAAACTATTATTTAAGTTATCGAATTACTTAAATACAACTCCTGAGTATTTATTTCCGGATTTAGCTGACGTTAATGTTAAAAGGTTTGTTAAAGAATCGTATTGTCATTATTATAAACGTTCCATTTGATTACCTCAACAGGAGCTGACTTTTGAAAAGAGGAGGATTCTAAATGTCAAATCGTATTATGCAGTTAGAAAGATCCCCTAAGTTGTTAGAAGTACAAGTTGATGAGGAAGCAATCAAAGAAATGTATTACGATGCAATCGAAAAAAGAATGGAGAAGCTTGATACTGAGTTGGTGTATTGGGATACAAAAGAACTAAAAAGGCGAACATGTATGAGCTGGAATACCATTCTTAATAATTTCTTTTATGAGAATGAATTTCCAAAAATCAAAGTTGGTGGGAAGTGGTATTTTCCAGCAGCGGAAACGAAAAAATTCCTGAACAAGTGGTTATTACAATTAAGATAAATCATTTGAATAAGGAGTGATTCAAAATGGCTGAAGTGAAGTGGATCAAACTTAGTACGAACATGTTTGAGGATGAAAAGATCCGGTTGATTGAGAACATGCCTGAATCTGATATGCTTCTGATCATCTGGATAAAGCTTTTGTCTCAAGCCGGAAAAACAAACGCCAATGGTTACATCTACTTGAACGAAAACATTCCCTATACAGATGAAATGCTGGCTACCATTTTTAATCGTCCGCTGAATATTGTCAGACTTGCACTAAAGACATTTGAAGACTTTGGGATGATTGAAATCAGTCATGAAAACTTTATCGCTATCAGTAACTGGGAGAAGCATCAAAATGTCGAAGGGCTTGATAAGATTAGGCAGCAGACACGAAATCGTGTGGCTAAACATAGAGAAAAAAAGCAGCTTGAAGCAGGTAACGATACATGTAACGTTACAGTAACGCATAGTAACGCAACAGATATAGATAAAGAATTAGATATAGAAATAGATAAAGATATAAATATAGAAAATGCATTTAAGAACACGAAAGAAGAAAAGAATGAGAACAAAACTACAAAAGTGCATGAATACTTCCAAAAGCATATAGGAAAGGCATCTCAAAAAATTATAAATGAGATAAATGTTTGGACAAAAGTATTGAATGAAGAGCTAGTGATAGAGGCAATAAAAAGGTCTGTTGCTTGTGATAAAGCTTCGTGGACATATACAAGAGGCATACTTTCAAAATGGGTTAAAAGCTATGTTCAAAGTTTAGATGATGTGAAATCCCTGGATATTCAATTTGCAAGTCATCGAAAGGAGATTAATAATGGAAAGTCGTCTGAACCATATAATCGAATCTCTATGTCAAAAGCATTTTCAATTACCGGCGGAAAGGTTGGTCGCATCCGAAAGGCTAGATGATTATCATTGTACAAAATGTAAAGACAAAGAGATCATCTTTTATCGTGTACACAAAGATACAGAATGGCATTGGAACTCAGGTACACAATCTTGTGTTCCTGCCAGTAAAGTACCTGAGTCTGATTATTATCTTGGTAAAGTCTGTGGTCCTGATAATGCATGGGAATGGCATGATAGCTATTCTGAAAGGTGCAGCTGCATCAAACAAAAAAATGTTGAAAAACTTCTTCGGTCATCAGAAATCACAGATGAATTCAGTAATAACAGCTTTAGCAACTTTATCACAGAAGGAAAGGATCAATTGATAAAAGATGCTTATCAATGTACCCAGGAATATATCTTAGACTTTAGTGATATCCGGAGAATGAGAACAAACAGTATTGCCTTGCTCGGACAACCAGGTGCGGGTAAAACGCATCTTCTGACTGCTATAGCTAATCATTTAATCAAGAAGATGCAAATATCTGTTCTATATTTTCCATATGTTGAAGGCTTTGATGATCTAAAAGACGATTTTGAAAAGCTAGAAGAAAAGATGGTTCGGATGAAAAAGGTAGACGTACTCTTCATTGATGATCTATTCAAACCAGTAGGGCAACTAAGACGACCAAGAGCAACGGAATGGCAGATTGAAAAAATGTATGCTCTTATCAACTACCGCTACTTAAACCATCTGCCAGTATTAATTTCATCCGAATTAACAGTGGATGAAATAGAAGCAGTGGACGAAGCGTTAGGATCGCGACTCTATGAGATGTGCAGGAACTATATGGTCATCATCAAAGGGGATAAGAAGATTTTGAACCGGAGACTAAGCTAGGAAACAAATGTGTGTATTTCATTTATTTTTATAATTAAATAATTTATAAAAATGTTTACTTGTTTTTTAATACATTACAGGTTTGTGCTAAAATTCCTCTCCAAAGGTCATTAAAAATGTGTTTAAAATGTGCGAAATCAGCCTGATTTTCATTTTAAAGGTGAAGGACGTCCGTATCCATTGACTAGTAAGGAAAATCCACCTTGTTTTTCCAGGCTATCGCCGTGGAAATCCCGTGACCTCACACCACCAACATCATGTGTTGTGAGGTCACGGGAGCACAAGGTGGAAAGACAGATGTATAAATAGAGCGGACGTCCTATTGTTGTATATATTTGACTGTGATATTATTCCAGTATAATTTAGGGATTTAATAGATTTTAAAGAGAAGTGATTTTTGAGTAGAGGAGGTGGGTAAGTTCAAGGTCAAGAGATTTAAAAGAAGCTAATGATTTTTAGTTGTTGATCAATTGTCGATTTGGTTAAAGATTGAAGGGAGGATTTCTTTGGAGAGGAAATGATGCCTATGAATCTGTTAGCCGAAAAACAAGAAGAAGTACTGCAAGTTATCAATCGCTTTGGAGTCATTACGACAACTCAGCTCTCAGCTTTTCTAAAGGGTAATATTTCACATGTCACGGTCTATCAAACGAAGCGCAAATTGCTATCATTAGGTTTTTTGACTGAAGAGAAGATCGGTTATCAATTGATCTTAGCCATGCGCCCAAGCGGTGTCGAATATCTCGGAAGTTCATTAACGCGGTTTACAAAATTTAACTACTCTACCCTTAATCATCAACTCGTCATGATCGATTGTATCCTAGCACTTAAAAATATTGCTGAGAAAACAGGCCAGCCATTTGAGTTCATCACAGAGCGTGAACTTAGGAGTGAGTATATCGAGCAGAACTTTACTAAAGCAGACCGAAGAAACACAACATTGTTAAAGAGAATCGCGGATCGCATTCCGGATTTTGTACTTCTGGAGAATGGTGAAAGGATCGCATGTGAAGTAGAACTCACCCGAAAATCTTCAAAGCGCTACATCGAAAAAATGAATCGTTACCGAAATGAGATTCTTAACGGTCAGTATAACCAAGTCAGGTATCTGTGTGAGAATGAGTGTATCCGTGATACCGTCATCTCTTATGCGCAACAGACAGGAATAGTCAGCGATATGTTGCAGCTGGAGTTGATAAGGAGGTTATTGCACTTTGCCGAAAAGCAATGAAGACTTAGGAAAAGAATTCGGATTAGGCATTGCGATGTTGATAGGTGTTTTTGCTTTTTTTCCTTTATTAGTTTTTTCTCTACCTTTCTTTATCTTATTTCGTATCGTAAAACAAAACAGGATTCACCTTTCATGCGCTGTGTTAGGATTGATCAGTTTTTGTTTTATCGTCTACACTAATCCTTATAGTTATTTAGGTTTGTATGGCGTTCTGCCTTTTGATGTTACATGGTTAGAGCGAATCGTAAAACAGAAGATGGAGTTTACAAATACTTCTTTGTTTTTGTATATGTCAGGGGGATTATTCGTTTCATATGGCTGGTCACTGATGACGGATTACCACCGTTCAAAACGAGTAAAATCAACAGAGGAAAAACGGGATACATTTAAATCGTCTTCACACTATCAAAAAGTGAAAAAGAACCGGTTCCAACTGACACTAAAAGCGCAAAAGAAATGGAGGAACCAGAAGGAACAAGATCAGCTGCTTCTTGGAATAACCGAAAATGGGAAGCCATACTACATGGATTTTAAAGAGATCAATCAACATATGTTTATTCCTGCCACAACAGGAGGTGGGAAGACAATTTTACTTTTAAATTTTGTAGAGTACGCACTGATAAAGAACCTGCCCTTTATCTTTATCGATGGGAAGGGATCATCTGAAAGTATTGAAGAAGTGGAAACTTTATGTAAACGATACGACAGAAATTTGAAAGTGTTTTCTGATAAAGGGAAATTAACATACAATCCTTTGAAGTATGGAGGACCAACCGTTATTAAAGATAAACTGGAGCAGTTAATTGAAACAGAGAGTGATTATTATTCTTCCATTTCAACGTCTCTCGTTCAGGCTCTTATTCAGTTTATCGATGATTATGAATTTACCCGGGACTTATGGACGTTTGCAAAATATTTAGATCCAAATGAAATTCTTGAAGTATTAAATCAAGATGTTATCGAAGTGGAAGAAGAAGAACAAGCAGAAATGGCAGTGGTAAGCACTTCCTATTCTTCATTTTTGCCAACTAAAGATACGAAGAAGCCAGAGGGGAAAGCTCCAAAACAAAAAGTAAAACCAGTAAGAAGCAAACGGGCTGAAAAAAATTATGAACGTTTGTTTAAACGGTACCGTCATGAAGAGGCAGGAGAGAATCATTTATTCAAAAATGCTTCATCCGTTCGTACGCAGATCTATCTCTTGTTAGACAGCGAGTTAGGGCATCTTTTTGAAGAGACCGATAATAGTCTGGATCTAATCCGAATCAGTGAAGAGAAGGAAGCATTATTTGTCAGTTTTGATGGATTGATCTATGACAAGTTTATCAAAGTCATCGCACGTTTTTTAATACTAGATATTAACTATCTGGTTTCATATCGGAACCGTAATCAATTAAAAGATCAACCCATCCTCGCAATCTATGATGAGTTTTCAGTCTATGCAAATGATAAAATTGTAGATACCGTAAACAAATCACGTTCTGCCGGTTTTCATTGCATCATCGCGACTCAAACGCTAGCCGATCTTGAAAAGAATGATCCGTACCTTGCCAAGCAAGTTGTAGGGAATACGAATACGTATGCCATCGGCCAGACCAACAATCCAGATGAAGTTGATTCCTGGGCAAACACACTTGGCACATTCAAAGATATCGATCTGACGATCACAACTGAAAAACAAGAAGGTCGTTTAAAACGAGTTGATTTAAAAGCCGACAAAGGTACACTGCGGCATGTTCAAAAATTTAAGATATCCCCCGACGAAATAAGAGATTTACGTCAAGGACAATTTATTTTTGCTAGAAAGGCATCAAGAGAATCAGTTCACCCAGAAATCATTTATGTCCGCCATCCGTTGGCAGAAGGTTGAAGGGAGTGAATCAGTCTATGCTTTTTTCTAAACAAAAACAATCCACTTCAAAAAACAAACGCCGTTTATCCTATTCAAGAAAAAACGCTGCAAAAACAGCGTCTATCCTCTTTTTTTCTGTTATGTTTCTATCACTGTTATTCAATGTGGTTTTCTTTACGAAATATCAAGCCATCCGAAATTCCGTCAAAGCCTCTGAAGAAAATGTTCATGACCAGCTAAAAGAAGTAGAGAAAACTAATCTTTTGTATTCTGATTCTATCGAAGTGTTTACCGAAGATTTTCTAAAAAGTTATCTAACTGTACCTAAAGACGAAAAAGAACGCCAAGACCGTAAAGGTGAGCTCTCAGAGTACTTTGTATCAGGATTTGATTTAAAACGTGTCGCAGATTTGAAAGATTTTAAAGGAGAGCGACGAGTCACTGATCTGCAATACATTGATACAAAACACCTCAGTAACCGTGAAGCGAAGGTCAAATTTCAGACTGTCTATGAAATTACTGAGGTTCAAGAAAAAGACGGTAGATCAATTCCGAATACTACTAAATACGAAACAGATATCATAGTTCCAGTAACAAGTAACGGAGAGGGTTTTGCGGTCTATCAGAACCCCAATATGATTCAAGAAGATTTAAAGACTACCATGTCTTATGAAGGGAAAATGCCGGAAGGAGAACCGGTCACTTCTACTGAAACAAAACTCCTGGAGTCTTTCTTAAACGATTTTTTCACTTCATATGGAGTGAGCGATGAGAAGTTGCCATTCATGGCTGACGTTACTGGGGGGTTAGAAGACCAGACACTTCAAGACGTGAATGTGCGTGAAGCCGTGAAAATGGATTCTGGATACACGGTAAATGCTGATGTTCATTACCAGAACAGTGAGACATCAATGAGTGATCTTTATTCTTATGAGTTAAAGCTTGAAAAAGAAAACAATAAGTTCTTTATTACTCGAATCGAATAGGGAGGGAAAAACGATGATAAATTTTAGTCTTCAGGAAGTGACTCAAAACCTGATCTCGCAGATTGGCTTCTTAGTCCTTTTAATCATGGTCATTCGGGCATTAGTCGCTTATACAAGAGAAGATTGGGGTCAGTTCTGGTCAGGTCTAACGCTTGGTTTATGCTGCTTGGTCGTTGTCTTTTTCGGTCCGCAACTACAAGAGCTAGCAAAAGGTCTCGGAAATGCGTTGTTTCAATAAACATTTTGGTTCGTAAAATGGATGGAGGAGAGTGGGATGAAGGGAGAAAATTATACGCAGGAATACAAGTACCCCATCAAAATCTACCGAATCTGGTCGATTGAATTCGCCAACGGACTTGAAGTCAGAAAGATGATCTTTGCTATCGTTCTTGCAGCCGTTCTTTTATTATCTTTTGTACTTGTTGGGATTAAAAATGACACCAATCTGTTTCGTTTTTTCGTAAAGAACTGGCTGATACTTTTGACCGTTATCCCAGGTGTGATTACATTCATTGTTTTCAATCTGAAGTATGACCATAAAGGGGTTATTCCTTTTGTTAGAGACCGTATTACTTTTTACAGAACAAAGAACATGTCTTATGAACATTTTATCGAAGTAGCAAGTGACCAATTGGAGAAAGAAATAACGTTTGAACCATTTCTTCTAAAAAAAGAAGGTGAGAGCCATTGAAAGACGTATTGGAATTTCCAATCGCACACCGTCATATGAATATGGCGTTTAACAAACGCAAGCAGGTTTGGGCTTTTTATCGGCTCGATGAAGAGTATGTCAGATTAAACAGCGATAACGACTTTAAACGCTATATGGAAAACACGGCTGCATTCTTAACACAAGAAGAATATGATTATCACATTATGATTCTTCCAAAGAGATTTGACTTTGACACATTTACGAAAGTGGTAAATGAGCATATTGTTCAAGGTGAGTTTTCAGATATCGGACATAAGTACTTCAACCGTGCTTCAAGGGTATTACAGGAAGAAGTGTTCTTACATGAATACGATGTATATGTAGGCGTTCATTTGAACAAAACAGATGATGCAGTATCCGCAAACGCAGGTGAACTAATCTCCCTCTTTTTTAAGAGAGTAAGAGAAGATGTTTCTAAAATGATGTTTTTTCAGACGCAGGCAGAAGATGATTTTAGCTATTACGAAGAGTTGGAACGTACCTTTAGTTCTAAAGCTTCCAATCTTAAACACCTCCAAAAGCTAAGTGAAGATGAGATGGATAAACTGATCTATTATATGTTTCATCGGACCAGTGATCTTTTTTCGATACCTGAAGGTTCTTATAATCTAACAGAGGGTGTCATTAAGAACGAGTACGGCTACTTAACCGTTACACACGAAAATCATAAAGAATTTTTAACGTTTCTGCCTTTCATTGAAATGCCGGCTTTTATTGAAGGTTATCGTTTCATTCAAGATATATTAGAGAGTGTTTCGTTTCCTGTTGAAATACAGATTCGATATCATTTTAAGGAAAACGGATCTAATGCTCGGCAAGTGAGAAAATTAAAACGTCGATTCACAAACTTTGATCGTGAAATTCAATCCACTCATACCGCAGACGATGACCGAATTGTCGAGATGGCATCTGACAGACTAACAACCTTACTTGATGATGTAAAGTCCAATAAACGGCAGCTATTGTTCATGACATTTACGCTTGTTGTCTCAGACGTTAGTAAAAATGGATTGGATGAAAAGATAGGAGCTCTTCAAACATTATTTAAAAATACGGGGTTTCAAGTCACAAAACCTCTGGTAGACCAACTTACTCTTTTTTCACAAAGCCTACCAGCTTCATATGTGGATTATCAGTACTTCGAACAAGTTGTCGATGAATCTTATCTGGCACAAACTGGGATGAACTTGAACAATCGTGTAGGAAATCGGTTTGGCATGGTTCTAGGGAAAGTGGTAACTGGAAAGAAATTATCTCATGTGGAACAAGCGAGAGAGATCAATAATAACGTAGTCATCTTTAATCCCCTTTTGACCAAAAAGGCAATCTCAGGAGCTGATCATACGAATGGGAACATCCTGATAACTGGTCCCCCAGGCAGCGGAAAGTCGATGCTTGTTAAGAATTTCTTTACTTGGAGTACCTTTTTTGGTTCAAAAGTGCTCTATATTGATCCGAAGAATGAATTTCAACGGTATTATCAAAGGGCACTCAAGAAATTTGGTGAAATTCCAGAATTTCGCTCGCTATACGAACGTATCAACTTTATTCATCTTTCTGAAGATAGTGTGTATCACGGTGCTCTAGATCCACTCGTCTTTTTAAAAGGCGACCAAGCGATTCAAACAGCAATGATGATTTTAAATACGTTAGCAGAAGTTAGAGGATCTCGTGATGAAAGTGTAACAATCTATGACGCCATCATTGACGAAGTTAACCAAGAAAGTAATCCTACTCTAACAGGAGTACTTCAAAGAATTCAGAAGAAAGATCATACGCTTGGGAAATTCATTGAAAAATATCGGCACGGACTAGGGAGAATGTTATTTGGAAAGGAAGATTCTAAAGGACTTGATTTTCAAAAGCAGATTAATGTACTAGGACTACAGGGGCTGCGTTTGCCTGCATCTGAAAACATGAACGAGGAAGAACGTATCGGTCTTTGCCTGATGATGTCAATCTCTAAATATGTTCATACTTTTTCTACCAATCAAGAGGAAGAAGCCATGATCATTTTTGATGAAGCATGGACACTCAAACGATCAGCAGATGGACAGAACCTTATCGATGAAATGTTACGAACAGGCAGATCACTGAGAACAGACATTGTTCTTGTTACACAAGCATTCGATGACTTCAATGTAGACACCACTAAAGAACAGATCGGAATCAAGTTTTCGTTCCGTCCTAAGTCAGATGATTCGATCAGACCTATCTTACGTTTTTATGATATGGAGGAAAACCAAGCAAATATCGAAGTAGTCAGTTCTCTGAAGTCGGGTATGTGTCTATTCCAAGACCATCTTGGCCGCAATCAAGCCATCGCAATTGATATCCTGTTTGACGAATGGTTTGAAGCATTCAAAACGACTGAAAAAGAATCACAAGCCGTACAAATGGAAGAAGCTTTTCGCTGAACATGAGAGGAGAGAGTCTTATGAAAAAAATGATTTTAATAGGATTAGGGGTTTTCCTTTTAGGAGGATGTGGGACAAACGAACTTGGACTTGATGGAAAAAAGACTCATGAAGCCGTTTCAAAGAAAGCACTGGAACAAAAAGTAATTAAGGATGGGAATTATTCTGCAGAAGATATTCAGCTAGTAAAAGCTTGTGAAGCTATCGAAAATGGAAAATCAGAATTTAAGGGCGATTATATTGTTTCCTGGAAAACGAAGGATGATAAATATAATAGAGATTTTATTATGAAAGATTATAAAATCTCCTATGGAACAAATAATTATAAATCTAACTCCGATCAATGTGTTAATTACTAGAGGAGGTGAAGGATGTGAAACATCCATTTTTCCTTTCCTTCTTTTTCTTACTTCTGCTCATATTTCAATCGAGTGTGGTTTTTGCAGAAGAAACGGAAAGAAAGGCGAAAGAACGAGATGAATCTGCGTATGAGTTAATGTCATACGCGGATGATGGCTGGTGGGATGTCGCAGCGAAAACAGGTTCGGCGACTGCAACTGCGGTGAAAAACTTTTTTTGGATGATCAATATTGTACTTTCACAAATCACGATGATGGTCGTTTATCAACTCTTTTCGCTCGATGTAGTGGACATGACAAAGGATGCCGTCCATGAAATAACAGCTGGAACTGCCGGCACCCTTACATTTAATTTTGGCTTGTTTGCACTGTCTGTAGCTTCCATTGGAATCGTTGTAAGATCCTATATTCAACAAAACTGGCAGGCGTTCTTTAAACTATTAACTCTAATTCTACTAAGCCTTACTCTCCTATTTTCCATTCAATCTAAGAAGTTCAATTATATCGACCTTGCACATGGTCTTTCTACATCACTAGAAAATGCTGTAATGAGTGTCAATCCAACTCTTAATGATGATGATGCTTTTCAGTTTAATAGCTTTGATAAGAACACAGCAAAAAATGTTTCTATTGGCATTGAGAATAAAGTATTTGATGCGTTAATCTATAAACCTTACCTACTACTACAGTATGGGACTACACAGGAAAAGAAGATACTGGCCGAAGATACTAATCGAATCAGTGACTACTTAAAAGCAGACCCAAGAATTGAGGAAGGGGTAAAACAACGAGAAGAAATTGCTCAGAAAGAATATGATCAATACGATAACAAAAATATCTTTGCGGGTAATGGATGGAAGCAAGCCGGTTACATTCTCGTTATGATACTTTCAACGGTTATACAAGGTGTCGTGTTTTTCTTTATCGCATTAATTCGTGTGATGCTGCAGTTCGCTTTTATCATGATGCTGCTTTTAGCACCCATCATGATTTTTATCAGTCTGTTTCCAAGTTTTGAAGCACTGGTTGGCAGATACCTGAAAGGGACAACCATTCTCATTCTTTTTAAGTCAGTGACGATGTTCTTTGTACTAGTGGCGACTAGTTTTATTTCATTGGGGTATGAGATGACAAACATGTCGGATGACATTTATTACAGAATCTTTATTCAAATCATGTTTTGTGTGGCAATCGTCTTCATGTACTCCAAGCGTCAGTTTGCTCTTAGTATGTTAGAGGGTGCTACACCAAATCTTCATCAAATGGGGGCATCTACTTTAAATCGTAAATCTATTAGTAAAGCAAAACGAGGTATGCAAGGTGCTGTTTCACAACTTCGTCAACCTATAAGAAGATTCTCAGCAATAAAAAATACAAATACCAATGATCAAGACAGCTCTTCAAGCAGACATTCAGGAAACGTTCATCCTATTCGTCCCAATGGAAAGACTAGTAGTTCCCATTCAAGAAGCTTTAAATATCCCAACCAACCCAAACAAGACACCGCTGTTGCCATGGAACAATCATCTTCCCATTCTTCATTCTTACCATCCCAATACCGGAAACCGAAGAAATTAAAACATCAATCATTCAATAAGGATGAACAGAATTTCTTAATGAAAAATAAGAAAACTTCACCATCCAATCAAATCACTAACCCTGACAAGAACGAGCAATTAAATGCACGTAAACAAAAAATAGAATCGATGACCTCTCCTAAACGGACTCAATCTTCAGCAAGAAACCCGTACCAAATAAAAGATAAGACTTTCGAAAATCAATTGGAGCAGACCCATGGAAAGTTAAATCGAACACCCCGACTTCGTTCGTCTAGCAAGGATTAGGAGGGATGCCAGTTGATAAGACAAGCTGTAGAAGTAAAAGTGAAGACAGCCATATGGGTATTGGTACTGAAATATCTGCTACCTATCATTCTATTTATTGGACTGCTTTTCGGAAGTGCCTTTATGGTATTAATGATGGCTGATCAATTATTTGGTGGTAAAAACAATACGTTAGAAGAAGGAACGGCTAATGTCAGTCAAAATGTCCTTAAACATAAAGCAACGGTAGAGAAATACGCAAAAGAATACGAAGTGAGCGAATATGTCAGTGTTCTACTTGCTATTATGATGCAAGAGTCGGGAGGAAAAGGTGACGATCCAATGCAAGCGAGTGAAAGCTTATGTGGAAGTGTTGGGTGTATTAAAGATACTGAAAAATCTATTGAGCAAGGTGTAAAGTACTTTTCTGCAATGCTTAAGGAAGCAGAGGGTGATTTGAAAACGACCATTCAAAGCTATAATTTTGGTAGTGGCTTCATCGACTATGTGAACCAAAATGGAGGGCAGTATACAAAAGAGCTAGCGATTGCATTTTCACAACAACAATATCAAAAGTTAGCACACACTGGACTTTATAGCTGCGTACGCCCTGAATCTTTAGCGGAGCAAGCTTGCTATGGAGATATTGGCTATGTGGATGCCGTTTTGCAGTACTATGATTACACTCTTCCTGCTTCAGGAAAGGGGGATTGGTCGTCTCCTATAAAAGGTTTGAAGAACGTAACCAGTGGATTCGGATGGAGAACTTGGTCTGATGGTAGCAAAGAGAATCATAAAGGTATCGACTTTGGTTGTATCAATCATGTAACACCTATTCATGCAGCAAGTGAAGGAAAAGTCGTTTATTCTGGTTTTCATAAAAATAAAAACGGAGCTGCAGGTTATGGGAATTTAGTTATATTGAAACATGGAGATAACTTATATTCCGGTTATGCTCACTTATCGGAGGCGAATGTTAGAAAAGGTGAATCGATCAAAAGCGGTCAGAATATTGGAGTTTGCGGTAGCACAGGAAATTCAACAGGTCCCCATCTCCATTTTGAAATTAAAGAATCCAAATGGAGTAATCACCTAAATCCACATACTCTACTGGGTTTATAGGGAGGAGGAAAATTTGAAACAGGAATTCATAGTAAAGACAGGTTTATTAGGTTTCACGATTATATTAATTCTACTTATCTGGTTCGGCTTTCGAACAATCGATCAGCAAGCTGTCCAAATTAATAGACTTACAAAAGAAGTTGAACGAAAAGAAGATCAAATACAATTTTTAAAAACCAATACTAGAATGAACGAAAAAGAAGTCAACGAAACTGAAAATGCAAAGATTGAAGAGAGCATTAATGTTTTTATACAGTCCATGTTTCATGTGAAAGATGATCAACTTGAACAAAGATGTGAAAAAGCAAAAACAGTATTAACACAAGAACTGTTCAACAAGTACTTTTCTACTGAAGAAGGGGAAAAGCTTCTCTATGAACATGAAGTCAATGATTCAAGGGTTTACATCAAAAATGAAGGTGAGAACAGTAGTGCTGTCGTTACATTTGAGGAGACTATAACATCTTTAGCTAATAATCAAAAAGAAAACTCTCGTATTACTTTGGAAGTCTTTTTACAAAAGGAAGGAGAGAAGTGGTTAGTCAATGGATTTGAACAATTAGATGCTGAACCATTATAAAAATGAAAGATGTCTTGCTAAAAAGGACATCTTTTTTCTTATATTTATTCAATGGGCCAGATATTAGAATAAGGGTTAGTTGAAAAGCAGGATGTTAAATGAATAATGTAGAATGTTCACCTAAAGCATAAGGGATGAATAAAGTTCCTTTTATGGCAGGGAGTAAATAATATTTTTACATTTTTTAGTCCTCCACTCAAGAATAACTCTTTTATGGGATAGTTTGTGTTAATTACCAATAGAAACAGTCAAATTTAGAAAGGATAAGAGGAAAAATGATAGGGGTGATTATTTAATTATGTTCTTTAACATTTTTGTTGCCTTCCTAGTTCCCTGGTCTATAATATTAATGTTTCACAAAAAAATGAATAAAGCACTTCTATTAACGATAGCTCCATTCGGAAGTGTATTAGCCTTTTTTGTTGATGAACTCGGTTTTTATTTTGGTTTTTGGAACGTAAAACCATTTGATGATGATACCATTGCTGAGCTGCCATTCAATTTAGGTTTATACAGTATCTTGGCATTCTTACTTATATTATTAATACGAAAATACAAAAAAGCTTTATTCACTATATTAGTTTTTTCTTTAGTAACAACAGGACTAGAGTTCATTTATCTAATAATTGGAAGGGTTGAATACAGTAACAATTGGAATATAGGTTGGACTTTTCTTTCATATCTTGCACCTTATTTTTTATTGTATTTTTACTATAAAGCTTTAGTAAAAAACAACGTTTTAAATTAGATTGCACTAACTTTGTGAATTCTTCAAAAAGGAGAAGTATACTATTTTATTGAACAAAAGGCGAGGTTTATTGAATCAGATCTAAAATAAAATTAAGCAAAAGGAGAATAGAGTGGTTATACAATCAAATATGTCCCCCCGAGCAATAGTTGAAGTTTGGGAAATGACGGCAGAAATTTTCAATAAATATCGTATCCCAATTATAAATCAATCCTTAGAAACATTAGTGGAAGAACAACATCTATCTATACTTCTTGAAAAATTAAATACTGCTGTTGGGAGCTCTACTGCAACTTGTATAGAGGGTGGCTGACAAATACCAATTAAAATGGGGTAGGTTACTCCTTATCAAAGATCTTCTTTTCAACTAACTGGTGCGATTGTTGAAGGTCAATAGCAAGAATTAAATTATTAGATGTACTTTTTAACCGAAAAATAAAAAGTATTTTCTCTTTCCTCTTTGTTCTCTTAAGTGTAATCGTTCGCTCATGAGATCAGTAAAGGGATGCTTCGCTATCTCTCCGCAAACTTTGTGAACTTTTTTGATAACACTCCAAAAAACTTGCACAAACTTCAAGTCCCTTGACAGCTCTTATCGCAAAGATTAGTTGGCCTTCAAACAAAGAAGGGAGCTGTTGAAGCATGGAAAAACTGTATGAAATTCTTCAAATCAAGCAAGTTATCGCAGAGGTGAGAGAAGGAGAGAGTCACATGATTCGTTCACCAATCGATGGAGCAAAGATTGCAGCTGCATTCATAGGAGATGAAGACAGGGAAGTATTTCTCGTGATGTGTCTCAATACGAAAAATAGAGTTGTAGCCGTCCACCGATGTCATGTAGGAGCTCTTAATTCAAGTATTGTTCACCCAAGAGAGGTATTCAAGGCGGCGATCTTAAACAACTCAGCTTCGATTATCGTCTCGCACCAGCATCCAAGTGGAGATATCACACCATCCGGAGAAGACATTGCAGTATCGAAGCGATTAGCAGAAGCCGGCAAGATGCTTGGCATTGATGTATTAGATCATCTGATAGTAAATGCCGATGCAGACTATACAAGCTTAAAAGAAAAAGGCTGCATGTAAAGCATAGAAGGAGGAGATGAAAATCTCTTCCTTTATTTCTTATTTTCTCAGAAATGGAATGTCCAAGTACCTTAAAGGAGAGAAAACGCTCCCCTTATCTTTACTGTGATTCACAATCGGAAATGCTTTGAAGCGCACAATAATGTGCTGACACAATAAAAGCAATACCAGCACAATTTAAGTTTTATTTTATACGTATGATGTTTACTAAATGGTGGTCTTTACCTTTACGATCCCATCAAAAAAGAGCATCGTATTAGATGCTCTTTTGAATTCTTTGCTATTTATTTACGAAAACGAGTTTTGAAAAAAAAATTATTGAGGCATTTGAGGAGTTTGTTCTTGCTTCTTCTCTAAGATCCCTTTTAGCTCTTTGTCATTAACCTTTACATTTGCATCTTTGCGAAGCTTCTCTACGATTTCAGTAATTGGTTTTGCTTTTTCTTGTTTTATTTGTTCTTCTATTTCTTTTTCTTTATCATTAAAAGTATTCTCTCGTTTATCAGTCACTTTAATGATGTGATAGCCATAATTAGATTTAATCGGATCGCTTACTTTATTTTTTTCTATTGTAAAAGCAACTTTATCAAATTCAGGTACCATGGCTCCTTTACCAAAAAAGCCAAGATCCCCACCTTTCATTTTTGATCCAGGATCTTTTGAATACTCTTCTGCTAGCTTTGCGAAATCTCCACCATTATTGAGTTTTTCTTTTACTTCTTGTGCTGTTTTTTCATCGTCAACAAGGATGTGACTAGCCTTAACCTCAGTTTTGAATTTTTCTTCAAATGCTTTCTTCATTTCTTCTGCTGAAACTTTCACGCCATCTGTTGTGGCTTTTTGGCTGACGAGCATAGTTTTTATACGATCTTCAAGTGCTTTTTCATCAGTAATTCCGTTCTGTTCAAGAAGCTTTTTGAACGCATCTTCCCCGCCAGATTCTTTCTTGATCTTTTCTATTTCTTTTTTTATTTCTTTGTCAGTTACCTTATACTTTTTTTCAAGTACCATCTGGTCAACCATTTGGCTAAGAACTTGTTCTCCGTATCGAGCTTTTAATTTAGCGTAAAGATCTTCATTCGTGATTTCTCCCACGTTCGACTCTACAATAGCTTCTGAATCTGAAGCTTCTCCAGAACTACAAGCTGACAATGCAAGGAGTCCTGTCATTAATCCTAACGAAAGCATCCATCTTTTCAATTATAAACCCTCCAAGGTCATTTTTTCTTAGTGTTTGTAGATATACCATAATCATTTTGGGATTCTAAACTGGGAATATGAGAGAAATTACAAAGTTTTTAAAGAGGGTTTTAAATTATCTTATTCAATCAAAAAGGCAATATACGCACACATAGAGAAGCCAGAGCTTACAATGAGTATTAACCAAAATACGGTGTATACAGTACTTTATCATTTATTCGAATTTAGGTTATCCATTTCATGTTTCCTTAACATAGCTTATTAGACCGGGACATTTATCGGTAATCGATTAATTAATAACATATAAAAACATTACACAAGTTGACTAAATTTCACGAATGTACTATGTTTATGAAAATAATGTTTCTATTAGAAAGGACTGTTTATTCTGTTTGCATATTCACATAAAGTGATGGCTTTTCATATAAAGACACATGTTAAAGAAAATGTTCAGTATGACTTAAACAAATCAACATTCTATTGGGCTAATATGAAACCAGATTTTGTTCCTGAACTTGCCAAACGAAAACATTATATAGAAGAGAGTTTTGATTTTGTCGTAGATAAAGTTGTTGCTCTTATTAATACACCAGCAATCCATTTATTAGATAAACAAAAACAAAAAAGAATTGAAATTGAAATGGGTGTCATTTGCCATTTTGTTACTGACTTTTTTTGCGTTCCACATAATCAAAGGTGGGAATTTAAAGATTACATGATACCTCACGTGAAGTATGAAGCAACATTAGATAATAAGGTAAAGACTTTGAATTTGGTAAATCGACTGACCTTGCCTGCGGTAAAGGATTACTCTAAAGAAAGCGTATCTTTTTTTCTGAAAGAATTGTTAGCAGAGTATGAATTGGAGAGCGATTACATGAGAGATGTAGTGTATTCAGTTAATGTTTGCAGTGCTTTATGCACTTTCATTCTGGAAAAAATTTATTCTAACACGGTCAGTAAAACAGCTTAATGACCGATATCTATCTAAAGAGATTTCAGAAAAAAATATATTTCTCCTAAAGGGGAGTAGCTTTTACAGTATAGTCGTCAATTCGGAGTTTACTCTCGGCTGTATTGGCAACACGCTGTTGTTAGCAAGACCTTTACCTGTTGGTAGAGGTCTTTTTTGAATTCTAAGACCTATGCCGCAAAATAGCATAGGTCTTTTTTCTTTCACTAGGCTGTTGCTAATGTTTTGTCACTATTGAAACTGGAAATTTATCTTTTAATATGGAGGGACCTATATGTTAATTAGAAAGTACACAGCATTAATTGGAATTGGTTCAGCGAAAATTGACTTATTGTTAGAGAAGGACACTTATTATCCTGGTGAGATTGTAGTCGGGCACTTCAATATAAACGGAGGGATTATCGAACAAGGAATTAGAAGAGTAGATTGCGATCTTATTTATCAAAATATAAATAAGCAGACGGAGCAAGTAATTAAGTCTTTCACTATTCATACTTCTACAATCATAAACGCAGACGAAGAAACTAGGATTCCATTTACCTTCGAACTGCCTTCATCACTTGTAGCGTCTCGACAAGAAGAGTCTTATTACTTTAAAACAAAATTAATTTTTAACGAAGGATTAAAGAGTGATGATGAAGATGTTATTAAAATAGTGTTCAAATCTTAAACTTTTTATATACGGCGTAAACAACAAGGTCATGCCTCTAAGTAGGCATGACCTTTCTATATCTACACAAAAATGGGGTTGGGATAAGTTCTATTTATCATATGTTCTTATAATAATGATATCAAACATGTAAAAGTTTTTTAACACGTTAAAAATTTATGAAGCAAACCGAAAAACAGCTTTAATACTCCGATGTAATAATAGGGGTGCCGATCGTTACGGTTGTATCATTATTATTACCGTTTGAAGTTCGATAAGAAATGTGTAGATTCATAAATTTTTGATTTCCTAATGGAATTTTTGATTTCCAAATCTTATTATAAGCAGATACTGATATGAAGTTTTTTTCATACAAACCCTCTACTGTATTTGCAGAGAACCGATTTAATAACTTTGTTGCTTCCGTTTTTAGTGGTTCCTTAAGCTTTTTAACACCTTCAACGGCGTAAAATACAGAAAAGCGATTCATTTCCGACTCGTATTCCTTTGAAATGCGATTCCATTCATTTCTGTTCCAGCCTTTACCAAGTACAGCGTATGTGACACTCAAATTATATCTATTATTTTCTACAGGATAAAAGATAATCAATATTCTCTCACTGACATTCCCTGTAAAATTTTTCCTCATCCCTATCATTTTATAGTGCTTTCCTTGTGAAGGTTCGATCGACCATGTAAATCCTTTTTGTTCAGTTTTAATTTGCTCTATTTTTTTATTAATTTCAATTTTGCTTTTCGTTTGAACAATAGGTTTCTTTATTAACATAGACCAATTTTTTATTTCTATTTCCTGTTTTTTTACCCCTTCTATTATATCCAACAATTGATTTTCCTTAAAGAAACTAAAAGCATTTTTCTCATTCAATAAAAAAATACCAAATAAAAATACAATTAAAAATAAATTCCTTCTCTTCTTGTTTAACATCGTATTCACCCCATAATTAAAGGATTACCAGCTAGAGATGAAATTATACAAGTTTACTAGATTCACTAACATTAAAATCATTCCATATTTTTGTGCGAAATATTTAGGATTTAACAAAGGGATCGACTTCTTCTTCCATTTGTTATTAGAAGGTCATAAACGAGAAGAAGAAAATCGAAGTAAAAAACAATGATTATATATGTTTATTTAAAAGTGTGCAGGAATGATCTTATAGATTGCTGAAATTATAAACAAAATAATAAGTGAATTTTATTTACTACTTTGTGAAAAGTGGCGAGACAACTCACTGCTTTTTTTATTTGTTTATATATGTATATATTGTGAACCGTCTATACGAGGGGCTTTTCTTTTATTACAATAACGTTGAAGCTAAACCGCTAACTGTTTAGGAGTGAGAAACTGTGAACATAAATAGAATAGTACCTTATCTGCTCGTTTTATGCCTTTTATTAGCTACGGCATGTTCAAAAGATGAGCCTAAGAAGAGCAATGCTGAACATAGCAATCATAAATCTGAATCAAGCAGTCAAAAGTCAGATCATGGGGTCTCAGATATTAGAGAAGAAACAAAGAACATGGAGACGCTTCCCTCTTTTTTATCTGAAAAACCAGAAAACATGCAGATTATCTATAAAGCTGCTGCTATGCATAAAGAGTTATTAGAGAAGATGCCCTGTTATTGTGGCTGTGGTGAAGAAGCGGGTCATAAGAATAACTACGATTGTTTTATAAATGAAAATAAATCAGATGGTTCTCTGGTATGGGATGATCATGGGACAAAGTGCGGAGTATGTTTAGAAATTGCCGCAAAATCCGTACTTGATTACAGCAAAGGCAAATCCATAAAAGAAATTCGAGAAAAAATTGACTCAACGTATGAAAAGGGATATGCAAAACCAACACCCACTCCAGAAATTTAAAGAAACAGGTGATTTTATATGAAAAAATTTGTGTTAATGCTTTGCTTACTTACGTTTATGGTACCAACTCTCACAAGTGCTCATACAGGACTAAAATCATCAAGTCCTGCAGATGGCGATATAGTGAAAGAGGAACTAAAAGAGATAACCCTTCAATTCGAAACAAAGGTTGAGAACTTAAGTACGATGAAGGTCGTTAAGGATGATGGGGAAGAGATTGAACTTGATTCCGTTAAGATCAAAGAAAAGTCAATGAGTGGCATGTTGCCTCGTTCATTAGAAAATGGCTCATACAAGATCCAGTGGAAGATAATCGGAACGGACGGTCATCCTATTGACGGAGAAATCCCGTTCAACGTTCAAGTCGAACAAAAAGAAAAAGTAGATTCACCAGTGGAAAACGAAACAGAAACGGATTCTGATAAACAAAAAGATGAAGAAAAAGGGTTAACCAAAGAGAATACAAAAAAGGATGAGGGTCTTAGTCCGATATTCTTTATCATCATCGGCTTTGTGATTGGCACTATCGTCTTTTTCTTCAGAATCAAGAAGATGAAGTCATGACCGGTTTCATTCCGTTCGCTGAATTCTTAAACTATGTTTTCTTTTCGTTACTCGTTGGACATGTGATTTTACAGTACGTTCCAGAATCCAAACAGCCGAAGATCATAACTTCTAGAACACTATTGCTAATCATGCCACTAGGGGTTTTACTCTTTTCCTTCGGCCCGGTACTTTATGTCATCAATTATTTTGCAGAGGATTTTGGTTTTAGACATACCACTTACTTGGTTCTCACACAATTCAACGTTGGAAAAGGCTGGATTATCACAGCGATTGTTTCTGTAATGCTATGGGTGACCTTATTCTTAAAAGGTTCCAAACACTTGCAAGCATTTTGGCTGCTCCTATTGATAGGTTCTGTAGGATATGCGAGCCATGTTGCCTCACTATCTTTTTGGTCAGGCTTTTTCCTTCATACGGTACATTTCTTAAGTGTATGCGTTTGGGTAGGGATTCTACTTCAAGTAGCTTGGTTTTCAAAGGAAGCAAAAAACTGGGCGAAGTTCTTAAGATGGTTTAATCCGGTAGCCATAGGATGTGTGGTTATCCTTTTTATGAGTGGCATCTTTATCATGTTTAAAGTCGTGGAACCAAGCGAATATCTTAACTCCTGGGCTATTCCATATGGTCAGATGTTACTGCTTAAACATATCAGCATAATCCCCGTTCTCGTGTTTGCTGTCATCAACGGGATACTGGCTAAAAAAACAAAGGCTGATTGGTCCTTTCAACCCCTTTCTTGGATGAGGATCGAAAGCCTTATATTATTGATCGTATTTTTCTTTACAAGTAGACTAGGAACCTTGTCACCGCCTCATGAATCGGTGGAGACCGCTCCATGGATGCTGCACTTCCTTGGAAGTAAAATACCGTCTTCTTTCCAAATTCAATTAGAACCAACCATGTTAGGTGTTATTTTAGGTTTACTTTCTGTATTGTTCTTGCTATTGATATTAATCAGCTTTAGAAAAAATGCGAAACCAGTTTTAGCCTTGTCCTTTGGTCTAGCTTTTATCGTGACTTTATATTTTGGTTTTATGTTTAATATAACTTTGTAGTGTTTTCCTTCGGCTGAAAAGCCGGAGGATGTTTTTATTTATGTGTATTAATTTTTATTTCTTCACACTTTATACAAATTTAACTGCTATATTTTCAATAAGGGTTTGAAATAAATGAGCAATATGTATAAGGTAATATTTTATTTAGGAGTGATCGAAGTTTGGCCACATTAGTTTTAAAGAAAAAAAATATGATAACGAAGGGTTAAAAATGAAAAAAAATCGATTTATTTACAGGAGTCTGATTCTAGGTGTTTTTGTACTAGTAATTGGATACACGCTCTATATAAACCTTTTTAAGGAAAAAAATTCTCTCGTTCAGGTTGGAGATCAAGCGCCTAATTTTGTATTGAAAGACTTGAACGGAAAATCTGTGAAATTATCTGATTATCGTGGCAAAGGAGTTTTCTTGAATTTTTGGGGTACTTGGTGTAAACCTTGTGAGCGGGAGATGCCTTATATGGAACGACAATATCAAAAATATAAAGATCAGGGGGTTGAGATTCTAGCCGTTAACATAGCTGAGTCTAACGTGTCAGTCAAGAACTTCGTAGATAGATACCACTTGTCTTTCCCAATTCCTATGGATAAAGATAGAGAAGTAACTAAAGCTTTTGGGATTGGACCGATACCCACAACGGTTTTGATTGATAAGAACGGAAAAATTGTAAAAAAGACTACCGCTAGCTTAAGTGAAAAAGACATCATTTCCTTTATGAATCAAATCGTACCTAAAGAGAAGAAATAAGTGCATTTTACTAGCTAAATGAATAAGAGAAGAAATTAAAAAAAGCCTCCCACTAAATTTTCGTGGGAGGCTTCTTTTGCATAAGTTGTTCTAGGGATGGCTATAAGATAACATTCATCTTCCATCTTTAATAGAAAGATGTAATTCTTTTTAAAAACGTTAATAAAGTGTGGCGGTTCAATGTTTATTTTGTGAAGACTTTCCGTTGCTGCAAGTTTGGATGCAAAAGTTTCATGTTTGAAGACCTTATCCTTATCATTAATAAGGTTAAATTATATCAATTTGAGCACCGTATAGAATGTGTAAGTTTATTAAAAGTTAATAAGGAATAGTTAATAAATAAACCATTACTAATTGAAGTGGAGGTAAATGATATGTCAGAAATACGTAAAATGCCTCGAGAGGAAGGAATAGATCATTCATTAAGTTTCATTAGAGAGGGTTATAGATACATTTTAAATAGACGTCAAGGCTTTAATTCTAATGTTTTTGAGACACGATTACTTGGAAAAAAAGCAATATGCATGGTCGGGATGGAAGCTACTGAAATTTTTTATGACCCTGAGAAATTCAAAAGGAAAAGTGCAGCACCAAATCGAGCAGTTCAAACATTGTTTGGGAAAAATGGTGTTCAGGCATTGGATGGACAAGATCACAAACATCGGAAAGAAATGTTTATGTCCATTATGACTACCCAAGGAATCCGAAAACTAACAAACATTACAAAAATTCAATGGATGACAGCTCTAAATAAATGGGAACGGAAAGACAAAATTACCCTCTATGAAGAAGTGAAGGAAATTATGTGCAGAACGGCGTGTCAATGGGCGGGAGTTCCTATAGAAGATGCTGATGTTAAAAAAATGACAAAAGACTTAGCAGCGATGTTCGAGACTCCAGCCGCAATTGGCCTTAATCATTGGCTTGGTAGACATGCACGTAATAACGTGGAGAAGTGGATTGTCGAGTTAATTAATAAGGTGCGTAATGGGAAAATAAATCCTCCAGAAGATACTGCTTTACATGTATTTACCTGGCATAAAGATCTAGAAGGAAAGCTTCTGGATATCAACACCGCTGCTGTTGAAGTAATCAATATCTTGAGACCAATTGTCGCGAACGCTATATTTATCAATTTCATAGCGCTCGCATTGCATCATTATCCGGAAGAAAGGAAAAAACTTCAATCCTGCTATAAAAAATATTTTCATATGTTTATACAGGAAGTGCGCCGATTCTTTCCATTTTTTCCTTGTGTTGCGGCACTGGTGAAAACAGATTTTGTCTGGAAGGGCTATGAGTTTAAAAAAGATACCTTAACATTACTTGATCTTTATGGTACCAATCATGATCCAGAAGTATGGGAAAGCCCTGATTTATTCAATCCGATGCGCTTTGCCAGATGGGAAGGAAGCCCTTTTAGCTTCATTCCACAAGGTGGTGGTGATCAATTTATGGGTCATCGCTGTGCTGGAGAATGGGTCACAATTGAAGTTATGAAAGTAAGTCTTGATTATCTGGTTAATCAAATGAAATATGAAGTTCCAGATCAGGATTTAAGTTACAGCTTGGTGAGCATGCCGAGTATTCCAAAAAGCAAAGTAGTAATAAAAAATGTTAAACCAAAGCTGACTACTGACTCTTGAATGGGGTTTTAATGTAACCTAATTAATTTATTGGATAATGCCTGTTTTTGCTAATAAGTTAAAAACGGGCTTTCTTATGTGGGAATCAATCCGTTCTAAACCATTTATGTGTGTCCAATTAATAAAAAAAACCTTAACCATACTTATTACAAACAACAAAATGAAAATGTTTATGGTGAATTATATCTGAACTACTCAAACAAAAGATGGTGCAACCACGACAAACTACATCAAATTGAGATTAAAGGGTTTCAAAATGCTGGAGTTACTCTTGAATGTTGACACGTCCTCTTCAATTTACATATAATACATTCAAATGGATGTTTGAATGTTTGGGATGAGGTGGATAAAAGTTGAAAAGTCAAGACGTATGCGAAGTAACTTGTTTTGACGAGAAAAAAGTTGTTCGAGTTAAAGATGAAATCAATAAAAGAAATTCGCTAAACGTAGCAAGTATTTTCAAAGCTCTCTCAGATGAAACAAGACTTAAAATAGCTTATGCACTTACACTTGAAAAGGAGCTATGTGTTTGTGATGTTGCTAACATCGTAGGAAGTACAACTGCAACAGCATCCCATCATCTAAGACATCTTAGGAGTATGGGCTTAATGAAATACCGAAAAGAAGGAAAACTGGTTTTTTATTCTTTAGATGATGAGCATGTAGTACAACTGATTAAAATTACTTTTACACACCAGGAGGAGGTGGAACATCGTGGAAGAAGCTTTAACGAAGCAAGGTAACAAAACTGTATACCGTGTGTCTGGATTCACTTGAGCGGGCTGTGCGAAAAAGTTCGAAACGAACGTAAAACACCTGGATGGTGTTTCAGATGCAAGTGTTAATTTTGGAGCATTAAAACTGACTGTATATGGAGAAACCACTATTAAATCAATCGAAAAAGCAGGAGCATTTGAGAATATCAAAGTTGTTCCAGAGAACGAGGAGTTTGAAAAAAATAATGAAGCAATTTATAAACGGCATGCTTCCCTAATCGCTTCTAGCATTTTTCTGATCATGGGTTGGCTTGCAGCTGAGATGTATGGGGAGAAATCGATCACTTCCATAATTCCCTATGTCCTATCAATTGTAATCGGTGGCTATCGACTGTTTATCACAGGATTTAAGAATCTTCTCCATCTTGACTTTGATATGAGGACTCTGATGACAATCGCGATTATCGGTGCTTCATTTATTGGTGAATGGGGAGAAGGGGCGATGGTTGTCATCCTATTCGCTATCTCAGAAGCCTTAGAATCCTATTCGATGGATAAAGCAAGACAATCGATCCGATCCTTGATGGATATAGCACCTAAAGAAGCGCTGATCAAGCGTGGTAACCAAGAACAAATGGTAAAGGTTGATGACATTGAGGTAGGGGATGTCATGATCGTAAAACCAGGACAAAAAATTGCCATGGATGGACGTGTAATAAAGGGAATCTCTTCTGTCAATCAAGCGGCAATTACAGGAGAATCCATTCCAGTTACAAAAGAAAAGGATGATGAAGTCTTTGCAGGCACACTAAACGAGGAAGGGTTGTTAGAGGTTGAGGTCACCAAACATGTCGATGACACGACAATCTCAAAAATTATTCATCTGGTTGAAGAAGCTCAAGCAGAAAGAGCACCTTCTCAGGCTTTCGTGGATCGGTTTGCAAAATACTATACACCAGCAATCATCCTTGTTGCCTTTCTTGTCGCTGTTCTCCCTCCCCTATTTGATGGTGACTGGCAGAAGTGGATCTACCAGGGATTAGCTGTTCTCGTAGTTGGTTGCCCTTGTGCGTTAGTCATATCGACACCAGTTTCTATCGTAACGGCAATCGGAAACGCTGCTCGGAACGGTGTATTAATAAAAGGCGGTATCCATTTAGAGGAACTTGGGGCGATTAAAGCAATAGCATTTGATAAAACGGGTACGTTAACGAAGGGGATACCTGTTGTAACAGATCTTAAAATTGAAAGTGACACTAAAGAGATATTCTCTCTAGTAGCCGCCCTAGAAAGAGCGTCTCAACATCCCCTAGCATCGGCAATTGTAAAGAAAGCGGATGATTTAGATTGCTCTTACCAACAGATTGATATTGAAAACTTTCAATCTATAACGGGTAAGGGTATCCAAGGAACCATTAACGGTATAACATACTTCGCTGGAAGTCCAACTTGGAGCAAAGAGCGCATCTTATCAGGAATAGAATCATTCACTGCTCAAATCAGTGAATTGCAAAACCAAGGGAAAACTGTAATATTATTTGGAAACGAAAATGAAATCTTAGCACTAATCGCCGTTGCAGATGAAATAAGAGAATCCAGTCTTGGAGTCATAAAACAGTTGCATTCTCAAGGAATCCAAAAAACAATCATGTTGACCGGGGATAATAAAGGTACTGCAGAAGCTATCGGGAAACTAGTAGGTGTTACAGATATTCAGTCTGAACTACTACCACATGAGAAACTTGGAACTATTAAAGAACTTCGTAAATCCTATGAAAAAGTAGCGATGGTAGGAGATGGTGTGAACGATGCTCCCGCCCTTGCAGCAGCAAATGTGGGGATAGCAATGGGTGGAGCAGGGACCGACACGGCATTAGAAACTGCGGATATTGCTCTTATGGCAGACGATTTAAGAAAACTTCCATTCGCCATGAAACTCTCCCAAAAAACATTAACGATTATTAAACAAAACATCACATTTTCACTTGGCATCAAGCTGTTAGCGTTGCTTTTAGTCGTTCCAGGCTGGCTTACTCTCTGGATTGCGATTTTTGCAGATATGGGTGCGACCCTAATCGTGACATTAAATAGTTTGAGACTTTTAAGTATAAAAGACAAGAATTAAATTACAAAACGCTTGGAGTAGGTTTTCCAAGCGTTTTTTTACTATTTATATTGAGCCATTATTCGTTGTCCAGCTGCAATTGAATGTTTTGCTCTAGATTGGTTAAAATGGATTCAACTAGATGGGGTTGCTGTTTGTAAATGGAATGTAATTGTTGGTTTGCCCGTAACAATCGTAAAGAAATGTTATCGTGCCTCCATTCGTTTGGAATATTTGGAAACAGATTAAGTTCATCATGTAATAATTGAAGATTAGTAAGTTTAATAGTAGTCGTCTTACCATTTTCAAGTTTACTTAAATACGATTTAGAAACCCCTAACTTATATGCAAGTTCCATTAAAGTCACATTACTTTGATTTCTATAAACCCTCATTCTCTGGCCAAAATCCCGAAACATTATTAGATCCTCCGTTTCTTTAGGGAATTTATTTAATCCTTTATAAGTTTAGCCTTTTAGGTGATTGTAAAATTATACTATATTTGTAATAAAAGACTGCTAAATTCTTAGCAGCCTCTAATGTTTTGATTATTTTTTTAGTGGTATTAATCTTTATTGTTTTGCGTTTTTCTTTCATCCTCATCCATAAGTTCATTGGTAGATTTTTTAAACTCTCTCAGTGTCGCTCCTACTGCTTTACCTAGTTCGGGTAGTTTTTTCGGCCCGAAGACGATGAGAGCAGCAGCTCCTACTAATACCAAACTTCCTGGTCCTAACATCGCTATCCCTCCTTAATATTTTACGAAAAACGCCGTAAAGTACATGATGAGCATCCCAACTGAGAATGCAGCTAGGTTTAACCAAGAGACAGATGGTTCTCTGAACTTTTTATGGTCTTCGATGAGCAACTTAGTGATAACAAAGATAACTTGCAGGATCGCACCTGCTCCAATTCCTAAGAATAATGCTCCCCAGATCGGAGAGAAGACAAAGCCTCCGAACCAAGTGCCCAAGATGGCGGGTGCCCCTGCGATCAATCCTAGGAGTACGAAGTCCCTAAACCGTGGTTTGGTCTTTAACAATGGTGCAGCGATCCCGATGCCTTCTGTGATGTTATGCAATGTGAACCCGATGATTAAAAAGGTTCCGAGTGCGGCTTCACCTAAGGCGAAAGAAGAGCCGATGGCAAGACCTTCACCGAAGTTATGAAGTCCTATCCCTGTTGCCATGAGTAAAGCTAAAGCATAAGGAGAATACCCTTTAGATTCCTGTTTCTTATGCTGATACTGGTCAAAGCCGATCAGAAGGAGGAAGGTAAGAGCAGCTCCGATGATGACCACCATGTTTCCTTGGAAGACAGATGGTGCTTCAGCTCCAATCTCGAATCCATCTGCTAATGTTCCGACGAAAAGGAACAGCAATAAACCAACCGTTAATGCTAATATTGCATTGATCCATTTACGTTTAAAACGCTTCATGAACGGATACCACAACAAGCCTAGTGTGATGGGGACGATCCCGACATAAAATCCGATAAAGCCATATTTCAAAAAGTTTTCCAAAGTCGGCTTGGGTGTTAACGTTGCAGCTGGAATCTCACCTTCCGTGATGATGCCGTTCTCCGTAATCAGTTTTATAGCATGAGGATCACCTTCGACCCAAGGATAATTGATCATGACGGTACCTTCGTCAAATCGCTTTAGTGTCTGACTAGGAGAGACCGTAAAATCCCATACCGAATCATCCACCATTACCTGTGAAATCTTTAGGGTTTCTGGTCCTGTGTTGCTCACATCCACTTCGAATCCAGAAACCGTTACTTGTATTCTTTCGATGTTTAAGACTTCAATCGGTGCGGCTGGATCTTGTTCAACACCAGCCCCGTTTTTTAACACCCAAGCTAATACGCCAACTAATAAAATCAACGGAATAAGTCCTGCAATCCACCATTTTGCTTTCATCTTCACCCCTCCTTTTACTCGACCTCAAAGAATCCCATCCAACCTAGTTCAGCGAATTCACTGACATGAGCATGGAACATATATTTTCCTTTGTATGGGAAACGGACTTCAACAATCCCGCGTTCACCTTGACATTGCATGATCGTATCAGTGAACTGGGAAGGGTTGTCGTCTCTTCCAGTCGGATAATACGTAAAGTAATTGGCATGAAGATGAAACGAGTTCAACAAATCAAATTCCGTTAGATTGCTCAAATAAATACGGACAAGCTCATCCTTTTTTATCTTTATCGGATGATTCATAAACGCGAACGCATAACCGTTCACGGTGTAAAATTCGTTCTCTCCGTCTAAATCCAAGTCAAAACCGTTCATCACCATGTTCAGTTCTATTGCAGGTTTTCTCGGTTTCTTAGGATCGATGATAAAGTTTCCATAAAGTCCTTTATGAATATGTCGTGCCAAAGGGAGTACATGGCAATGATAGATCTGTAATCCATAAGGCTTCGCTTCAAATTCATACGTGAAAGATTGACCTGGATAGATCGGATCTAACCCATCCATCTCGGGAGGATGGATGCCATGGAAATGAATCGAGTGCGGGTGACTGCCTTTGTTAACAAAGTTGAAACGCAGCATGTCACCTTCTGTACAACGGAATGTTGGTCCAGGGATGGTTCCGTTGTACGTCCAGCCTGGAAACTTGATTCCCTTAGCGATCTCGATCTCTTTATCAACCGCAACGACTTCGTACGTTCTTAGTGTTTGCCCATTCGGCAGGGTGCTGACTTTTCCATAATCAAATTCAGTAAGCAATCTCTCAGCCATCTTATAGCCGTTTGTTTTGGATTTATCCGACATGTTCGCGTGATTAGCATGACTATTCTTTTTCTTGTGATTGTTGTGAGATGAGGCGTTAACCGTTCCTGTAAATGGAGCAACCTTGTTCAAAAAATAACTTCCTGCAAGTCCAATGGCTCCGACAGATCCCATTTTCAAAATATCACGACGAGAGACTTGTTCCTTTTCTTCCAGTTCCTTATCCATACTTGACCTCCTCTTAAAAAGTTTCCCTTATGCAACTTTTATGATTAATAACTACACTTTATGCCTAATACAAGTATCCTGTCAATTGTTTTTTTTTTGTAAGGTTATTTATTGTACATCCTATTTATAAAATTCTTATTTGGAATGAACAAAAAGCCAATAGAATATGGTGAAAGTGGGTGGGACAAAAAAAGAGGAGACAACGAGATGAATTCAATCATTATTGGGTTAGGGGTTTTTGTTTTTGTGTTTTTAGGCACGTTCCTTGGTGGTGGTAGTCTCCAACTTCTAAAAGATGTGGTATTCAAAAGGAGGAAATTAGTCTTATTGTTTTCAGGAGGAATCATCCTAAGTTTATTACTAAATGAAATCATCCCAGAAGCCATTGAATTATTTGAGACAAAGGGAATTATTCTTGGATTTATAGCTGGTGCACTTTTAATGAAAATTACTGATCAATTTTTCCATAAGGGGAACAAAAAATCCTTTATGTTCTTAGTAGTTGCTTTAATCCTCCATAACCTTCCCACTGGCGTAGGTGTAGGGTTGTTAATAAACGAGAGTTCAAACTCCATATTTTCTTCACCATTTTTACTTGCCATGTTTTTTCATCACATACCGGAAGGACTAGCACTTATGTCATCTGCTTTATATGGAAATGTTTCTTTCTATCTCTTTACATTAACTTGTTTGATTCTTGCGTTTTTCTTCGGTATTAGCGCATTAATTGGCAATGCGTTTTTATATCTTCAAAATATAAAAGTAAATACGCTTTTAATGGGTACATCGATAGGAACACTTAGTTTTGTAACCCTCCATGAGTTTTTAAGGAAAAGTAAAGATGTTACGATTTTTGAATGGCTTTTATACACTAGCTTTGGTTTTTTAATTCCATACTCGTTGCTTTTTATTCACTAAAACCACAAATGCTGAACTCTCCGGCTGCCATAAAAGGCAGTCCTTTTTATGGATAATTTTGGATTTGGTGATTTAATAGCAATCAATTGACAAAGTATGAATACATTCTTATTATGATACTAAAAGTTGCCTATGGGAAACAATTGGGACAGGGGGAAACACGGATGGACGAAGCTAAAGTAATAAAATTATACGATGCCAAGATCGGAAGCTTCATCCGGATCACTTCAATTGATTTAGAAGGTGTGATGAGAAGACGTTTACTGGATCTAGGTTTTGTTCGAGGGGCAGTTGTTGAAGTGATAAGAAGAAGTCCTTTAGGGGATCCGATGGCATTCCGTGTAAGCCAAACTACCATTGCTTTACGAAAAGAAGAAAGCCAGAGGATAGAAGGGGAGTTGGTCTAACATGAAAAACTCTTATACTGTTGCGTTAGCAGGCAACCCAAACACAGGAAAAAGCACGCTGTTCAATGCGTTAACAGGTTTAAAACAACATACCGGTAATTGGGCTGGTAAGACTGTTTCACTCGCAGAAGGTAAAGTTGAACATAAAGGCAAAACGGTAAGAATAATTGATCTGCCAGGTACGTATTCCTTATTCTCAAATTCAACCGATGAAGAAGTCGCAAGGAATTATATCGTTTTTGAAAAGCCAGATGTAACACTGGTCGTTTTAGATGCTACATCATTAGAGCGCAACTTTAATTTAGCCTTACAAGTTTTAGAGATGACAACGAATGTGATCATTTGTATCAATTTAATTGATGAAGCAGATAAACAAGGCATATCTATAAATGAAAAAGCGTTAACAAGGAAACTCGGTGTACCTGTTATAAAAATATCTGCGAGAAATAAAACAGGTTTTACCCTTTTATTAGATACGATTGATAGAATCCATACGGGAAAGATCGTGTGTACTCCTGAAATTATTTTTTATGATGAAGAGATCGAAAGAAAGATTCGCCAGATCGAACCGCTCGTACGGGAGTATCTTGAAGATAGTATTTCGTCAAGATGGGTAGCTTTACGCTTGCTTGACGGAGATGATTCATTATTTCAGCAGATGGAAAAACGCTTATTGGTCAAGGGGGGATAATCATGCAAAATGGATTCCAACAGAAAACTTCAGTAAGTTTGGGAAACTTATATGCGTATGCTCAAGAAATCTCTGATGATCATATGCGGGATAAGATCGTTCAAAATCTGTATAAAAAGAGTCAACAATTATGCGAATCTAGTGTCATTCATAAAAATAAGAAGAATGATAAAAGAACAGAAAAACTAGATGCCATCTTTACTTCCCCGATATTTGGATTCCCGATTATGATTATAATGCTTGGAATCGTGTTTTATCTAACTATCGCAGGGGCTAACATACCGTCATCGATGCTTGCTACTTTCTTTGGCTGGCTAGAAAATCATCTAACTGCCTTTTTTATGTATATGAATTCTCCTGATTGGCTTCATGGTATATTGGTACTTGGGTTATACCGGGGGACTACATGGGTGATAAGTGTAATGCTTCCTCCTATGGCTATTTTCTTTCCTACTTTTGCCTTGCTTGAAAACTATGGTTATCTACCACGTGTTGCCTTCAATATGGATCGAATTTTCAAGAGTGTAGGGGCACATGGAAAACAGTCTTTAACAATGGCGATGGGGTTCGGTTGTAATGCTGCAGCGATGTTATCGTCTCGAATCATTGAATCTCCAAGAGAAAGGATGCTTGCCATCCTTACGAACAACTTCGTTCCTTGCAACGGTCGTTGGGGTACCCTGATTGTTCTTGCATCACTTTTTATGGCAGCAGGATATACAGGTGGTCTTAAATCACTCGTGACGACTTCTGTTATCGTTGGAATTGTAATGGTTGGTGTAATTGTAACCTTTATTGTTTCTTGGGTTCTTTCCAAAACAGCTCTAAAAGGAGTGCCTACGCATTATACTCTAGAATTGCCGCCATATAGAAGACCGAAATTCTTTGACACAGTCATAAGATCATCATTGACAAAATCTTTATCAGTTCTTAGCCGTGCAATTAAAGTTGCTGCGCCAGCTGCAATTTTAACATGGGTCATTGCTAACATTTATGTTGGGGATACAAGTATCTTGATGTATATCGTAAACTTCTTAGATCCTTTCGGTAAGATGCTAGGGTTAGACGGCTTCATACTCATGGCTTTTCTGATTGGATTGCCCGCCAACGAGATCGTTTTGCCAATCTTATTAATGGGCTATCTTTCCACCGGGTCATTAACAGAAGTCGATAACCTGGTAGATTTGAAGCAAATCTTTGTAGAGCACGGATGGACGTGGCTTACTGCATTGAATATGATGCTATTTTCATTGTTGCATTTTCCATGCGGGACAACACTCGTGAACATATACAAAGAAACCAAGAGTAAAAAATGGACGTTTTTAGCTTTTCTGATACCAACTGTTATTGCAATTACGGTTACATTCACCATTGCTCAAACAGTTTATTTTCTTCGTTAATTCAAAAGCCCTTTATTGGGCTTTTTTTAATGTGAAAAAATGATCGATAGACACAAAGGATTAAGTTTATTTACAATTGTTTATTCTAATTATGTATTAACTTTTTCTCTTTGTATGATTGCACGCTGAGCGGATATTGTGCATAATATACATGAGCACATATTCATATTTAAGAAGGTGGAAATTATGGGACACTCTCACGATCATGGACATCACCATCATGGAAGTAATAACAAAAACGCATTAAAATGGTCATTTTTTCTAATTGCGAGCTTTATGATTGTTGAGGTCATTGGTGGCCTTTGGACTAACAGTTTGGCTCTCCTTTCCGATGCAGGGCATATGTTGAGTGATGCTGCGGCACTTGGACTTAGCTTTTTAGCTCTTACGATGGGGCAACGAAAAGCCACCCATTCAAAGACGTTTGGATACAAACGTTTTGAGATTCTAGCGGCGTTTTTAAACGGTATTACCTTAATCTTAATCTCACTTTATATCTTCTGGGAAGCTTATCACCGTATAGTAGATCCTCCAGAAGTGGTGAGCTCAGGAATGTTAATCATCTCTTTCATTGGATTGCTTGTAAACATAGCAGCTGCCTATATTTTGATGAAAGGCGATAAAGACGAGAACTTAAATGTGCGTAGTGCATTTTTACATGTGCTTGGCGACATGTTAGGATCAGTCGGAGCAATCGTTGCAGCATTACTCATCATGTTCTTGGGATGGAGTATCGCTGACCCGATTGCGAGTATCATTGTTGCGGTATTAATCATCATAAGTGGCTGGAGAGTAACAAAAGATTCCTTCCATATCTTAATGGAAGGAACACCATTAAATTTAGACGTAGAAAAAGTAAAAGAAGTTATACTATCACTTCCCGAGGTGAAGGGAGTTAACGACCTCCACGTATGGTCGATCACATCTGATTTTCCTGCACTCAGCTGCCATGTAGTAAAAGAAACATCAGCTGATTACAAGGAAGTTTTGAATCAAGTGAAAAAAGTGTTGCACGATGAATTCCATATTCATCATACGACGATTGAAGTGGATGAAGAAAGAGAAGGGCATCAGCACCAAGGGCATTGCAATTAAAAAACGAACCCTTTTCAGGGCTCGTTTTTACGTATGTTTTGCATGGTCAATGCTTTGTTTTAACAAGTCAATGACATGTTCATCATCTGTAGTATAATAAATTGTTGTGCCTTCTCTTCTTGATTTCACTAATCTAACATTTTTCAAAAATCGTAATTGGTGGGAAACTGTAGATTGTAAAAGAGAGAGTTTGTCGGCAATCTCATTTACAGACTGCTCACCATGTAGTAACAAATTTAAGATGCGTAACCTTGTTGGATCGGATAATGCTTTAAAACATTGACCGACCATAAAAAGTGTTTCTTCATCTAAATCAATAAACAGCTTTTTATTATGTTGTTCCTGTTCTCCCATGTGCAACCCCTTCTTTATTAATACATGAATCTATTATAAGAGAATCTTTCCTAATGAACAACGATTTAGACCAAGGAGGTACTTGTGAATAACGTTTTAACAACTTATCCATTCTTTGAGCTTTGGAAGATTGACATTTTACTTTTAATTGTTTTTCTAGGCTTTATATTTTCTTTAGTAACTAAGAGAGTTTTAATTTTAAATCCACATTTGGATGGTGTAAGCATTAAGAAGAGGGCACTTTTTTGTAGTGGGTTGATTCTTTGGGCTATTGCAGAGGGCAGTCCGTTAAGTCTGATCGGACATCATTATCTCTTCAGTGTACATATGGTACAGATGACAATTACCTATCTGATGGTACCACCATTATTAATTGCAGGGCTCCCGGAATGGGTGTTTACCTATCTCTTTCAGGTATCATCCATCAAGAAAATGGTCCACTTTGCAACAAGACCCTTGTTAGCGATACTAGTATTCAATTCCTTGTTTTCGATTTATCATTTTCCAAATGTTTTTGACACGCTGATGGCTAACCCTTGGGCGATGGATTTTTATCATATTGTTTTATTTATTACATCAATTATGATGTGGTTTCCTATAATATCAAATGTTCAAACCGGAAAAGAATTATCAAGCCTTCAAAAGACAGGATACATCTTTGCCATGGGCGTACTGCTCACACCAGCATGTGCGTTAATCATTTTTGCAAAAGACATATTGTATCAGATGTATCAACACAGATCGTCGATCACTTACCTCTCCTATACACCTCTGTATGATCAGCAACTTGGAGGAGTAATCATGAAAATCGGACAAGAGATTATATATGGAACGGTATTGTTGAGGATCTTTATCGGTTGGTTCAAAAAAGATAAGTTATATAGCATTGATGAATTACCAGCTGAGGATTATCGGGTCCCAAAGGGATAGCCATTTCTGTTCTAATTGGGGGGAATAAGCATGAATTATGATGTGATTGTGATTGGCGCTGGTCAAGCAGGATTAGCGATGGGCTATTACTTAAAGAAGGCAAAACATTCATTTTTAATAATCGGTAAAGAAGAGAATGTTGGGGATGTTTGGAGAAAGCGTTATGATTCTCTCGTTCTGTTCACGCCGCGGTCATATAGTACACTTCCAGGATGCTATTTTGAAGGGGATCAAGACGTTTATCCGACAAAATATGAAGTAGCAGACTACCTTGCGTCATATGCTGAAAAATTTTCATTACCCCTTCAATTAAACACTAACGTTTATAGTTTGCATAAAGAGGATAACCGATTTGTAGTTAAAACGAACCAAGGCGATTTTCTTTCAGATAATGTAGTTGTGGCTACGGGGCCGTTTCAGGTCCCATTTATACCTGAGTTTTCACATCAGTTCTCCAATGAGGTTTTTCAAGTACATTCTTCAGGTTATCGATCTCCAGAACAGCTCAAAAGTGGATCAGTGTTGATCGTTGGTGGTGGGAATTCTGGTGCTCAGATCGCCGTTGAGTTGTCCAAGACCAAAGAAGTGTACTTGTCTGTAGGACATAAAATGAAGTTCTTTCCGCAAGTAATCGGAAATAAGAGCATCTTTTGGTGGTTTCAAAAGTTAGGACTTCTACAATCACACGTAAATACCACAATAGGGCGATTTTTGAGCCGTCAGCCTGATCCAATTTTTGGTCTTGAACTGAAAAAAGCGATAATAGAAAAGAAGGTAATTTTAAAATCACGATCTGTTAGTGTAGAAAATGACAAGATCATGTTTGAAGATGTGAGCAGGGTAATGGTTGATAATGTTGTTTGGGCGACAGGTTTTAAATCCGATTTTAGCTGGATACAAATTGAGGGTTTATTCGATTACGATAGAAAACCTATTCATCAAAGAGGCGTTACTAAAGTTAAAGGG
This sequence comes from Fictibacillus sp. 7GRE50, assembly GCF_015903875.1. Taxonomy (NCBI): domain Bacteria; kingdom Bacillati; phylum Bacillota; class Bacilli; order Caryophanales; family Fictibacillaceae; genus Fictibacillus; species Fictibacillus sp. 7GRE50. The sequence goes on along the minus strand of NZ_JACZDW010000001.1, from coordinate 457,254 downwards.
CTATACTTTTTAGGTTTGCCCTGGCAGTATCGAAGAGGATCAGGGCTGCTCTATGGAGTCGGAAATGATGCAGAGTATCTAATGAATCATATGAACAGCTTACAATAAAAACAGTGCATACAGCGCACTGTTTTTTTATAATCTAACTTGATTTTTTCTTTTCCTCCATGAGCCACTTAGAGGCTAAGACTTCTTGCTCAAATCGATTTGCATGCTCCTCTTGCTTCTTGGACACTTTCTTTATGAAAACGACAAAGATAAATGAGAATACAATTCCTATAACTATCAAAAGTGTAGGTCCTACAAACTCCATCGTCTCTTTTGAAATATTAAACAATATGATCACTCCCTTCATGGTATTTATGTGCATATGTTCATATAATAGCATTAAAAATATTATTATACTATCGAGGTAAGTTATTTTTAAGTAGCCATAGTATATCTTATTATGTTGATCATTAATTTAGGGCTGGATAAAATGAAAACCCACATTCTATTAAAGACAATGTATTTAATCACAATATTCTAAATTGAACTGTCACGTTATTGTTCCAATGCAAATATTTAAATTTACTAGAATTCATATAGAATGAATATATGAATATATGCACATGTATATTGAAAAATTGAGTTTAATGTACTGGAGGTGGGCGATATGAAACTTACTAATTTACAACTTTTTCTTTTCCTGACGGCCTTTGGATTTGTTACTGCAAGTGCGTATTGGATCTTAGCGATTTTGAAATCATATTAATTGAGGTGAAAAAGAATGTACAAGAAAACCATATTGATCATTGATGACGATTGGGACATGAGAAACTTATTGCGTATCTATCTTCGTGATTATTATCACCTTCTTGAATTAGATAATGGGCAGCGCGCTCTAGATGTATTGACAAGAAATAAAGTAGATCTTGTTATATTGGATATTATGATGCCAGAAATAGACGGATGGGAAATCTGTATGAGAATACGTGAGAAAAGTACAACACCTGTCCTAATGCTTACTGCTTTATCCGATGTACAGGATAAGATTATGGGCTTGAATATTGGGGCGGATGATTATATAACAAAGCCATTTGAACCTGATGAGTTGTTGGCTAGAGTTCAGGCATTGCTGCGAAGAGTGTCTTACTTAAATACAATGGAAAAGAAAGAAAATGAAATAATAATTGAGGATTTAACGATTAATATTAGAGCTCGAGAAGTATTCGCAAACGAGAAGAGTGTCAACTTTACGCCAAAAGAGACAGAGTTGCTCATATTTTTAGCTAATAATCCTAGACAGGTTATGACGAGAGAAGTTCTCTTAAACAAAATTTGGGGTGAATATTACTCATATGATGGCAGGGTCGTAGACACACATGTTAAAAATATTAGAGTAAAGCTAAGAGAAAAGGGACTTTCTTTTGATCCAATAAAAACGGTTTGGGGCGTAGGTTACAAATTCTCTCAACCAGGAGAACAAGTGTAATGAAGAATAGTATCATCTTTAAGATAAGTGGAAGTTTTATTTTACTTTTCTTAGTTGTGCTATTCCCTACAGGTATTGTAATCTACCAAGGATTTTCGGGTTTTTATTATAATGAAGTAAGACAAAATATAAATAAACTATCTGAGCAGTATGCCCATTCAATCAACAACACAAATGATAAAGAGTTTATTAGTATGTTTGAATCTCTGTCCAGACTAACAAGGACTGATATATTCATCACAGATTCTAAGGGGAATATAATTGCTAGTACTGGCGTGGAGGGCTTGGAAGAAGGCAAAAAGATTTCAACAAAAAACAACAATTTGTTATCTAGAGGGCAGACAATAAATAAAGAATATGAAGAACCTATTTCGAAGGCTCATCATCTAATGGCAGGAAAACCAATAAAGAATAACCACACTTTTAAAGGCAGTGTTTTTGTACTTTCATCGATTGAAGAGATTCATGAATCGATAAAAAAGGTTCGCCTATTACTTACACTTGTAGGAATCGGTGCTTTCTTTCTTATGCTTGGCTTCACTTATTTTCTTTCACGAAAACTGGCTGCTCCATTATTACAAATGGAAAAAGCAACGAAAGAAATCGCGAAAGGTAATCTCGGTGTACCGGTTGAATATTCTTCCAATGATGAAGTGGGTCAACTCGGGAAGGCAATAAATTTATTGAAAGTGGAACTAAAACAGTACCGTGATTCGAGGCAAGATTTTTTAGCTTCCATTTCGCATGAATTACGTACACCTATCACCTATATTGAAGGGTATTCAAAGGCACTTAAAAATAAACTTTATAAAGATGATAATGAAAAAGTTTTATACTTAGATACCATTAATCGGGCTTCTTTGCAATTAAAAGGCTTGATTAACGACCTCTTTGATTTATCAAAAATGGATATCGACCAATTTCAGCTAACAAAACAACAAATTGATATTATTGAACTTGCCGAATCTATCCTTGTTAAAGTAAAACTGCGGGCAGGAGATAAAGATATAGGAATTGAGTTTATTAAAAATACAGAAGAAGCTTATCTTTACGCAGATGCCTTGCGAATCGAGCAAATATTATTAAATCTCTTAGAAAATGCCATTCGTTATACAGATCACGGAAGTGTTATATTGGAAATAAACAAATCAAAAAAATTTATTGGAATTCGTGTCAAAGATACTGGAAAAGGAATTCCAGAAAAAGAACTTCCTTTTATTTTTGACCGTTTTTATCGAGTGGAGCGATCAAGATCAAGGCAACACGGTGGCTCTGGATTAGGCTTATCTATCGTAAAAAAGTTAGTTGAACTTCACGATGGAACAATAGAAGTTAAAAGTGATCCAGGTAAGGGATCAGAATTTATAGTAAGTATCCCTATTAATCAAAAAGTACACTAAACACAAAAAAATTAGAATTGGAGAGAGGTATATGTATCCTCTCTTTTTTTTGTAATAAAAATGAAAAATAAAAGGGTGCATTTCTTCACAGTTTCCACACATTTTTCAATTATAGTGAGTGTGTCCTAGAAACTCGAATAAACAATTATAGTGTCAGATTTTGGTGTCAGGAGGCTCGGAATTTGAAGAAAGAACTAGTTTTAATGACTGCATTCTTTACCTTGCAGTTAGGTATTGCAAATGAATTAACAACTGTAAACGCAACAACCTTGGATGAGATAAAGGAAAAAAAAGAGGAGAATGATAAAAAACGGCAAGGGAAATTAGCAGAAAAGAATGAAATAGTCACTAAAAAAGAAACCATTTCTTCTGAGATTAAACGACTCGATTTATCGATCATGGATAAAACGCGAGAATTAGAATCGAAGAAGGAAGAAATCGAAGAGATAACCAAAAATATAGAAACTTTAAAGAAAGAGATTGCTATTATAGAAAAACGAATTGAAAAGAGAGACAAACTTCTAAAAGAAAGAGTGTCTGCCATGTATGAGGATGGAGGTGCAACCAGCTATTTAGAAGTTGTATTGGGTTCAAAAAGCTTTGGCGATTTCTTAGATCGAGTCATAGCTTTAAATACGATTGCTGACCAAGACCGATCTATCATCGAAGAACATAAAGCAGATCTAAATGTATTGGACATTAAAAAGGCTAAAATCGAAAATCAGCTATTAACACTGGAAGAAACCAAAGTTGAACTTGAAAAGCTAATGAAAGTTCTTGACGATCAGCGGAATAAAAAAAATATAATATTATCAGATTTGAAGAATAAAGAAGGTGAGATTAACTCCTATATCTTAGATCTTGAGGAGAAAAATAAACTTCTAGACGACCAAGAAAAAGCGAAGAAAGCAGAAATCGCTCGTGCAAAACGAGAATCTGCAATGAGCCAAAACAACAATTCTCAGCCAAAATCAAATAGTGGGAGCGGTTCATTTTTATTTCCAACTGAAGGTATAATTACTTCAAAGACTGGTCCTAGATGGGGAAAAGAGCATGCGGGTCTTGATATTGCTAAAGCAGGAACCGTACCAGTTGTTGCTGCAGCTAATGGGACAGTGCTGCGTTCTTATTATTCATCGAGCTATGGTAATGTAGTATATCTAACACATTATATCAATGGTCAGTTGTATACTACTGTCTATGCTCACATGAAAAGCCGCCTTGTAGATTCAGGAGAAACGGTAACAAAAGGGCAACAGCTTGGTTATCAAGGCAATACGGGCAGATCAACAGGTCAACATCTCCATTTTGAGCTTCATCAAGGGGAATGGAATTCAAGTAAATCAAATGCAATTGATGCTTTACCATTACTAAGCAGATAACAAAAAGAATAATCCATTTCCATTCCCAATACCTCCCTCTTTGGTATTGTTTATATAAAATTTGAACCTGCAGGTAATAAACACCCGAATCTCAACGGGTGTTTTTACCTGTTAATATAGGATAAGTATAGGGTGACTTTTATGAATGATATAAATCTGATTTTTTCGTTTACTGCTGGACTCTTATCGTTTCTTTCGCCTTGTTCCTTGCCGCTTTACCCAGCCTTTGTGTCTTATATAACTGGTGTATCTTTACAGGACTTGAAAGAATCAAACAGGATATCAAAGCATGCGGTTCTTCATACCTTGTTCTTTCTTGCTGGATTCTCAATTATCTTCCTTGTATTAGGATTATCCTCTTCGTTATTCAGCCAACTGTTTATGCAATATAAAGATCTTTTTCGTCAAGTTGGAGCCGTGGTCATCGTATTTTTCGGGCTACTTGTAACCGGGAACTTAAGTATTAAGTTTTTAATGAAGGATAAAAGAGTTCGTTTTACTAAACGTCCTTCAGGATATTTTGGGTCTGTCCTGATTGGATTAGGTTTTGCGGCTGGGTGGACGCCATGTACAGGGCCGATACTCGCTGCTGTCATGGCTCTAGGAATTACGAATCCTGGGTCGGGGTTAATTTACATGTCTTTTTATATCTTAGGATTTGCTATTCCTTTTTTTGCACTCACTTTCTTTGTTGAAAAAATTCAATGGTTCAAAGTGCACAGCGGTATTTTTATGAATATTGGCGGTTATCTAATGATTATAATGGGAATCTTTTTGTATTTTGATTGGATGACTAAAATCATTTCGTTTCTTACAAATAATATATTCGGGGGATTTACTGGCTTTTAAAATTGGAATTTTAATTCCTATGAATTTGCAAAGATGGGGGAGAAAATTTTGGCAGAAGTAAGCGGTATCTTATTATATTGTGCATTTTTTGTCTATTTAATTGCAATAATTCCTTTTTCGATGGCTATGCCAAGTGAAAAAAAGAAACAACAATCTAATAAATGGGGGCAAATCGGATATTTTGTTTCTATTTTAGGATTTTTATTCCAAGCTGGATATTTTGTAACTCGATGGTTTGCGAGTGGTCATGCACCTGTCAGCAACCTTTTTGAATTCATCACTTTCTTTGGTATGATGCTCGTTTTTGCATTTTTAATCATCTATCGAATATATAAAACAAATATTTTAGCCATATTCACAATGCCGATTGCACTATTGATCATCGCATATGCAAGTATGTTTCCTAAAGAAATTTCACCATTAATACCAGCGCTTCAAAGTGACTGGTTAAAAATCCATGTCACTACAGCAGCTCTTGGTGAGGGACTTTTGTCTATTAGTTTTGTTGCTGGACTTATATATTTAATACGTAATGTGGATCAATCAAAATTCAATAAAATGACATTTTGGTTAGAGTTTATCCTTTATTCATTGCTATCTGTTGTTGGATTTATTTTAATCAGTTTTTCGTTTAATCTTATGGATTATAGTACTACATTTATTTGGAATGATAAAAATGAACGTATGATTACTGTCACATACGAACTTCCAGCTATTGTAAGTCCAGATGATTCAGAAGTCAACAGTAATAATCCGAGCTCACTTTTTGAAACCCCTTCTTGGATGGATGGGAAAAACGCAGCAAAAAATTTAAATAGTTTATTGTGGTCGTTTGTTGCCGGCTCTTTATTGTACATTTTGATAACGATGCTCTGCCGTAAACGAATAGCTGCATATATTCAACCAAAGTTAAAGCATATAGACCCTGAGTTATTGGATGAAATATCGTACAGAGGCGTTGCAATTGGATTTCCTGTCTTTACATTAGGTGCACTTGTATTTGCTATGATATGGGCACAAGAAGCATGGAGCAGGTTTTGGGGATGGGACCCTAAGGAAGTATGGGCTTTAATCACATTTTTATTTTATGCAGCCTATTTACACTTGCGTCTATCAAGAGGCTGGCATGGGGAAAAATCTGCATGGCTAAGTGTTGTTGGCTTTTTAATCATCATGTTCAATTTAATAGCAGTAAATTTAGTAATCGCAGGATTACATTCATATGCATAAGGAATTTGATACAATAGACATAATTAAAAAATCATAGAGGTGTTTATATGAAACAAAAAAGTAACCCCTTTAAGAAGATTGTATTAGGTACGCTTGTTCTATTCGGCATAATATTAGGTCTCTTTCTAATTTCCAATGCTAATCAAGATAGTGATTTGAACACACAATCCAGCTACAAATCCTCTCCATCCATTAAAGGACAGCCGACTATAGGTGATGCTAAAGCGGACGTGCAAGTTGTTGAGTTTGGAGATTACAAATGTCCGGCTTGTAAAGCATGGAGTGCTCAGATCTTCCCTAAATTACAAAAAGATTTTATTGATACTGGTAAAGTTAAATTCTCGTTTATCAATGTATTATTTCATGGAGAAGAGTCCGAATTAGCTTCCATCGCTGGCGAATCGGTATTTGCACAAGATGAAGAAGCCTTCTGGATTTTTAACAAAAAGATGTTTGAAGAACAACCAGCAGAAAACCATGATGGGGCATGGATTACAACAGACAAGATCTTAGAGGTTTTAAGTAAAAACACGCCTGAAATAGATAGAGAGAAAGTTAAACAAGATATGGAGAGTAAAGCCACTTTAGAAGAAGTAAGTAAAGATATTGAACTGGTAAAAGAATACAAAGTAGAACAAACTCCAAGTATTATGGTTAATGGAACAATGCTTACTGATCCTTTTAACTATGAAGAGCTAACCAAATTAATCGAACAAGAATTAGAAGGAAAATAATATGAAGCTACGTGAATCAACGCTGTATCTATCATGGGTAATATCCATATTCGCCACGTTTGGAAGTCTCTATTTTAGTGAAGTTAGGGAATTCGTTCCATGCGATTTGTGTTGGTATCAAAGGATCATGATGTATCCTTTGACCATTATTTTAGGAATTGCAGCATATCAAAATAATAAATCTATAAAGCACTACGTTCTGCCGTTATCGATTTTAGGGGGATGCATTTCTCTTTTCCATTATTTAGAACAGAAAGTGCCGGGTTTTGCTGCGATCAAACCATGCAAAAACGGAGTTCCTTGTAGTACGGAATATATTAATTGGTTCGGCTTTGTAACTATTCCATTCTTGGCATTAACCGCGTTTAGTTTAATAACTTTGCTTTTACTGTTAACGAAAAATAAATAATGGTGTATTAAAATAAAACCTATCCAAAAAAACGGATAGGTTTTTTTCTTTTTGAAGGTCAAGTACTTGTTGGGAAATCGGAAGAAAAACCCAAGTTTGTGAACAATGTTTGCACAGAGTATGTGGTTTTAGTGAATGTGGTGAAATTCCTATGACACATACGTAAATTTTAATACAAAAGGTATTTGTTCTGCTAAATTGATAGTGTTATAAAACATATTTCGAATTACAGCAGAAAGAAGGTGGCCTTAGTGTATAAGCGGTATAAACCGTTTGTTTTCTTGGGTATGTTATTGACTGTTTTCTTATTGAGTGGATGCAGTGATTTGCTCGTACTTGATCCTAAAGGACCGGTAGCTCAACAGCAGAAAGACCTGATCATGTATTCAATCATATTTATGATAGGAATTATAATGGTCGTTTATGTGTTGTTTGGATTTATCGTATATAAGTATCGTGATCATAAGGGTCATAAGGGGTACGATCCTGAAAATAAAGGAAGTCACTTAATTGAAGCCATTTGTTTGATTATCCCGTTGATTATCGTTGTTGCGTTATCTATTCCAACGGTAAAAACTATTTATTCTTTAGAGGAAGCTCCAAAGGGAAGTGAGAATAAAAAGCCGTTGGTTATTCAAGCAACCTCGGTGGATTGGAAGTGGATTTTCACGTATCCAGAGCAAAATATAGAGACAGTAAACTATATCAATATTCCAGAAGACCGTCCTATACTATTCAAACTTACATCAGCTGATTCAATGAACTCGTTCTGGGTGCCTTCATTAGGTGGACAAAAGTATGCTATGGCTGGTATGCAGACTGAGCTCTATCTTCAAGCCGATGATCCAGGGGTTTTTGATGGCCGAAATTCAAACTTTAATGGTGAAGGTTTCACAGACCAAACATTTAAAGTAGCTGCTTTAACATCAGAGTCTTTTGATAAATGGGCGAAAGAAACCCAGCAAGAAGCACCAAAATTGACTAAGAAGCAGTACGATCAACTTATGCTTCAAGGTCATACGAAAGAAATGACTTTCTCATCTACCCATCTAAAGTGGGTTAAACATGAAAATGATGCAGATTACGCTATTAAAGTGCGTGAACGCTTAAGCAAGTAATATAGTAAGGCAAAGTCTAATGGGGTGAAACTGCCCCATTAGAAGAGGAGGCACTATCAATGAAATGGGATGAATTTTTTGTAACAGGTGATCCGCTCATTTATGGGGCGGATGTCTCGATTGCTATCACGATGTTAGGAATTGTTTTTTTTCTGACATACTTTAAAAAATGGAAGTGGTTATGGACCGAATGGCTAACTACCGTCGATCATAAAAAGATAGGTATCATGTATATCATCTCTGCTATCCTGATGCTATTCAGAGGGGGAGTTGATGCTCTTTTAATGAGAACGCAACTCGCAGTCCCTGAAATGGAGTTTCTCGATTCACAGAAATACAACGAGATATTTACAACACATGGCACGATTATGATTATATTTATGGCGATGCCGTTTTTAATTGGACTAATCAACGTGGTTGTTCCATTACAAATAGGTGCACGGGATGTAGCATATCCTTATCTGAATGCTGTTAGTTTCTGGACATTCTTTATTGGAGCGATGCTGTTTAATATCTCGTTTGTTATAGGCGGATCTCCATCTGCTGGGTGGACGAGCTATATGCCGCTTGCGAGTAATGAACTAAGTCCTGGGCCTGGTCAGAATTATTACCTCTTGGGGTTACAAATTTCTGGAATCGGTACTTTGTTAACAGGTATCAATTTTATGGTCACTATATTTAAGATGCGTGCACCAGGAATGACATTGTTCCGTATGCCAATGTTCACTTGGTCAGCACTCGTTACGATGGCTATCATCATTTTTGCTTTTCCGATCTTAACGGTTGCTTTAGCTTTAATGACTTTTGACCGCCTATTCGGAAGTCATTTCTTTACACTTCAAGGAGAAGGAATGGATATGCTTTGGGCTAATCTTTTCTGGCTCTGGGGTCATCCTGAGGTTTATATCGTTATACTACCAGCTTTCGGTATATTTTCAGAAATAATAGCTACGTTCTCTAAAAAAACACTCTTTGGCTATAAAGCAATGGTCTGGTCGATGGTTCTAATCGCGGCATATAGCTTCTTAGTTTGGGTCCATCACTTCTTTACGATGGGTTCTGGTGCGTTGGTTAATTCTTTCTTTTCAGTTACCACGATGCTTATTGGGGTACCGACTGGTGTGAAGATATTCAACTGGCTCTTTACGATGCGTAAAGGTCAGATAGAATTTTCAACGCCAATGCTCTGGTCACTCGGGTTCATCGTTAATTTTGTAATCGGTGGGGTAACTGGGGTCATGCTCGCCATGGCAGCAGCAAACTACCAATACCATAATACGTATTTCTTAGTCGCTCACTTCCATTATGTACTAATAGCAGGTACGGTCTTCGCTTGTTTTGCAGGACTTGTATATTGGTATCCAAAAATGTTCGGTCATAAACTAAACGAACGTATCGGTAAATGGGTATTTTGGTTATTTACCATAGGATTCAATATTTGTTTCTTCCCGCAATACTTCCTTGGATTAGACGGAATGCCTAGACGTATATATACGTACAGCGAAGAATCAGGTTGGGGGCCACTAAACATGATTTCAACAGTAGGCGGGTTCATGATGGGGATTGCGTTCTTAGTTCTTGTTTATAACATTTACTATAGTTTCCGCTATGAACCACGTGAAAAAACAGGAGATGCATGGAACGGGCGTACATTGGAGTGGTCGACACCTTCAGCGATGCCGCCATTCTATAATTTCGCTAAAATTCCAGTGGTCAAAGGATTAGATCATTTCTGGAATGAAAAACAGAACAAAGAGATCAAACCATTGACGACACAAGATCTTCAAAAGATCCATATGCCTAATAATTCCGGTGTACCATTCGTTATGGCCAGCTTCTTCTTTGTCTCAGGTTTTGGACTTGTCTTTGAATGGTATTGGATGGCGATCATAGGGTTGATCGGTGTATTGGCAACGCTAGTTATTCGTTCTTTCGATTACAATAATGGTTACTATGTTTCGGTTGAAGAAATAAAAGAAACCGAAAACATAACTAAATAAAGGGAGGCGTGGACATGGCACAATCAAAAGTAAGAGACCTCAACACGCCGATGGAATATCAATCAGAGACTGGAAGATTGAATATTTTAGGGTTTTGGTTGTTCCTTGGGGCCGAAATAGCCTTGTTCTCAACACTGTTTGCGACATATATGGTTTTGATGGACAGGACAGCAGATGGTCCTGCATTAGGAGAATTGTTTGAAGTAAAAGGATTGTTGATACAGACTTTCTTGTTATTAACCAGTAGTTTCACATGTGGACTAGCAATCCATGAAATGCGTCGCTACAATGTAAAAGGCTTATTCTTTTGGATGATTACAACCATCTTGCTTGGTCTTGGATTCCTTGGTTTCGAGATTTATGAATTCTTTGTCTACATTCATGAAGGAGCGAATATAGGCACAAGTGCAGCATGGTCAGCATTCTTCGTATTGGTCGGTACACACGGACTGCATGTAACCCTTGGTATTGGCTGGATTATATTGATTCTGATACAGGTTGCAAAAAGGGGCTTAACACCTCAAACAACCGCTAAAGTATTTATTTCAAGTCTATATTGGCACTTTCTTGATGTTGTTTGGATCTTTCTCTTCACAGCCGTTTATCTCATGGGGATGGTGATGCAACATGGCTAATCATGCAGCTGCTCAACATAAAGGTATTCCTTGGAAGCATGTGGTTGGTTTTGTATTGTCTATTGTGTTAACACTGTTTGCTATATGGTTCGCCCTAGAAACCGATTTATCAACGAATATAAAATTGCTTGTTATTTTTGGGCTTGCAATTATACAAGCAGCATTACAACTCTTAATGTTCATGCACTTAACGGAGAATTCTAGAACACAAGGTTTTTCGGGACGAATTCAAATCGGGAATATATTATTTGGATTTTTTGTTGCGATTGTTATTGTAGTAGGATCGGTATGGGTTCTATCCTCTGGTCATGCAGAAAAGAAACCGACTAATGGAGAACACGAGATGAAAATGGATTCTGGATCAATGAACCATGATTAATAAACCTATTTGATTTACGGGTTACAGTAACTTTCATTATTTTCACATGCAAAAAGAGGAGCCGTTTTAGTGTAACGGCTCCTCTTTTTATTTTCTTTTATTTTAAGAGTTACTAAAAAATTTTCTTATAACTAATTTAATTTAGTGGTTGTTACCAGTATGTTTCCACGAAGTAGGTTCTCCTGTGTTAGGACAACTAGGAAAAGTGTCTCCATGCGTTAAATCAACATGTTCTCCGTCCTTATCAATGTAATGTCCGGATTCTGTGACCTCATCACCAGTTTTATGGGTGTGATCGGCATGTCTCCAAGAAGTCGATTCATTTGTTTTAGGGCAAGGAGGAAAATGATCTCCTTTTTGCAATTCTTTTGTTTCGCCTTCTGCACAGATATATTTCCCTGTTTCTAAAACTTCTTCATTAGTTTTGTGCAAGTCTTGTGTCTGTTGCATTTTTTATTTACTTCCTTTCTTTTTTTACTTTATCAAAAATAATTTTCCCTAATCTATTTTGATTAAACATGTTCCATTATATTTTAAAGAAATTTGTAGAGTGGAAACGGAATAATACGATTCAAATATACACACATTTATGAACTGTAGAACTGTAGTGTTTTAGTAAATTAAAGTATTCATAAAACTACGTTAATAAAATATGGACTTTCATTTAATTAAGGAAAAATGTAACAGGACGGTGGTTCTGTTAAAATTTGAATGTTTGGATATATTTGAGTGAGTAGTAAAGACCAAAATGAAAATTTGAAATTGCTTTCTTTAAGCTATTGACATTAACGAACGTGATATATTTATCGATAAACAAAGTGGTTGGGATTTTCCTCGTGAACAATATCACCTTCAAAAACGAATACTGAGAGTTATGTACATTTATTATTTGAATCGTTTCGGAAGGAATAAAGTGAAATCTCAAATGAATGGAAGGAATGACATCACAATAAACATATAAGCCGAAATAGTGGTTCTCGATATACCCATGTTAGATACGACTAAATATAAAGATAGTCTTGGAGTTTTTTATTGCTGATTTAATTTTACAAATACTATCCCGGGTGGCACAAGAAGAACCGGAAAGAATTTGGAAACGGCAGCGTGGAGGTATTGATGCTGCGTTTCGATACGGGGTTTCATTTGGATTTTTAGTTCGTAATACCAACCATAAAGAAACTTCAGGTATACTTACGGGACTATTTCTTCAAGAATAATATCAGAACTAATCAGCATAATTCTCCATTTCCAATAACTAAATCCTGTAATACAAATATCGGGTAATAATGTAACGTGCAAAAACTATTCTAAGTCCATCGAATTATTTTTAACAAAAATAACCTTTATTGTCTTAATTTATGTCATCATCGACATAATAGTCAGGTGTATCAGTTTGTATATATGTTAACTGACCGCCAGGATAAATCCCTTTATTTGTGATTTTATAATCATCATGGTTATGCATAGGATAAAATTGCGGAAAAAATTTATCATTTAAATCAATAATTGGTTGCTGACAAATTTGAAGATAATTAATTAACTCTGGTGACTTGCATTTAACAGGTTCTGTAGGAATATTAAAAACTGACTTAGAATCGGCTTTATACAATTTTTTTAATTGAGAACAAAATGAGGGAAAGCCATCTTGCCCTCTAGTAATATAATTTAAATATTCAAATCGTTTATCATCTGCATTTAGTAGTAAATCATAAGTTTCTCCCGAACCTATGCTTACAGTGAAACCTTTATTTTTGATTTCATTATGGAATGATTCATCGAGTTGGAAGAGTGATGAAAGCTTTATAAATGGATCAAGATGGCTATCCTTTCCTATAATTGTGAAATGCCATCCGTGAATATGCCAGGGTACAACCTGGTATCCCATATTAATCATCCTGAGCAAAAATTTTTGATCAGTTTCCACGCGGACAAATGATTCATAATTGATTTGTACAAAATCAGATTCTGATTCATTATATAATAGAGATAAAGGATGAGGTAGTAAAGTATCGGGGAATGAACGTCCATTAATTAGCCAAAAGTCCGGTTTGTAATTGGCAGCATCAAAGAATATACCCTTATTTACATTATCGTGCCATACCGAATCTACATCAGATAATAACATAACATACTCTTTATCAAAGTATGTATGAATGTTGTTATAAGCAAAATTTCTATTTGAAGCTGACTTGGGAATTTGAGGTTGTGGTATCCCTTTAAAAAACCATACTCCATTACTATTTTGTTTAATACCTGCTTTAAATAAGCTTTCTTTTGATGGATAAACGATTAAGCCTCCATACATACCCATCTGAATGTGTTCAGATGCCTCTACATGGCAGTGATACATTAATGTTCCTGGAATTTCTGGTTGAAAAAAATAAGTCATATTTGGTGGAGGATTTTTATAATTAGTCCAGACAGGCACACCAAAAGATGTTTCAGGAAACCCATCCAACTGAGTAGGGACGTGAGCCCCGTGCATATGAATAGTATGATAGTCCATTAAATTAGGACGTTCTTTCATTCCTAAATTTATGAGTGTAATGTAGATGCGATCACCAACTTCTCCAAAAATTAGAGGAGAAGGAATTGTTGCATTACCCTTCATATCAAGGATATTTTTCCAATTTTTACGATTGGACCAATCAAGTTTAGGATTAATAATTTTGTCATTTACTTTAAAAAGACCTCCAATAAATCCAAGAATATAAACCTTTTTTCTTGATTTTGGAGAGGGACACAGAGTTTTATCAATAGGCAGATAAACAAATCCGTCCGTTGCAAATAAAACATAATGCCTTATAGACATTGAAATACCCCCAGTCATAAGAAAATCATGAATTTATCAATCTGAATAGGCTATTAATTATCTTATGCAAGAGTTTAATCTCAAATGAACATCAGCCTTTTTCATGGTACCTCTAAATCATTATCACATTTCTTACGCTAATCCATTTATATACGTATAAATGAATTTTCAATACCGTAGATGTTGCACAATAATAGCGGTGATTATGTGGGAATCTAGGTATGTAAGAGCATGTAGAAGGTTGCCAACAAGAAAGTGTTGTACGAGAGGGAAAGAAATTGCTGACACCTGAGCAGATAAATATGTTACTCTTATATCTCATTTTTGGGGGTGTCGCATAACTCAAGCACCTTGGTCATGATTGAGAGACACACGAGTTGGATTTCCTCGGTTATCCGTCCCGTCTCTATTGATACCTCCTCTCGCCTCTTTTGACTAAATCCCTTTTTCGTAACATCGGCTAGATGTTCAAATAACAGCAAGAGCTCTTCGTTTTCTCGTTTTACGATTTCAGGGGGAGTTATACTTTGAAGCAAGGAGATGATTTTGTTGAACTTTTTTAAAATTAAGAATAAAAATCGTTCGATTGTATGAATATCACTTGTTAATGTAATCTCTTCGCAATCATCAGTTATATATTTTCCGATTTCCTTTAACAGTTGGCCATATTCTTTGTATTCCATATATGTCCCCCTATACTTGATGTCATCATATATAGAAACCATACCGCATGGTTCTGTTCGAGCATTGTTCTTTTGAACATTTCTTTAGATTACAGATTCGTGACGCCATCAGAGATCATTAAATAAAATCAATTAATCGTTTAATTGGTCATCGATGACAGTTGTTTTTATTTCATTACTGAAGGTTGACGCAGTGGTTTCTGTCTGTTTTGGCGCGTGTAGTTCTTTACTTTTTGTTTTAGTTTTACTTTATGTTTAATTTTAATTATGGGTTACAATGTAAAAGGGTTGAGAAGATATCAAAACTCCCTTTATTTTTTTGAAATCAATCAAGAGAGATTATATAGAAAATCAATAAGCCGAAAGAATTTTTTAAGAGAAAAAATGAATAAAGCTTAAAAAATTTTGATAGGCTCATTAGTAAAAATAATAAATATTATTTTAGGTACTTAGATGGATGTTCATGTTTTTAAACAATACTGTTATTCATCAGTAAGAAAGGGGAAAAAATATGTCTTCACTCATTACAAAAGGAATTAGTATTAATCGTATAGCACCTAATTCAGTAGCTTCGTTTGGAGATGCATTCTCAATTTCACCAAACCATAGTTCTAAATTCCACGGAGGCTCTGGAAGTTTGAATGTTGGAAATAATAAAATGATCTTCAATGGACCAAGTTACACGGTTACAGTTGATAATGATAAAAATGATAGTAATAATTCAACCAATCTCTAAAAAACAAAATTCATTTTATTATCGGTTTTAAATAGGGCCGTTTTAGCAGTAAGCTGTATACCAAAAATCATTTTCTAAGGGATACTAGCTGCCTGTTTTTCTACCTTCTATTCACGGTCCCCTATTACATAACAATTCCACTTAGTATACCTCATATTTTTGGCTTGAAAAATATGTTGTTCGCATCTGTTTATGTAAATGAAAAGAATCAAGAATAGGTAAAGGTGGATGAATTATGGGAGGGAGATTAGTATCCCTCCTGCAGTAATGGTTCAGTTCCATTATTAAAGAGGAGATAAGTTCCCTCTCTCATTTAACAATTTTGCTGGCTTTTTGTCACTATTAAAATATAAATCTAGTGGAGATCAATAATTGAGCTAGCTTATCTGGACATAGATATGTTAGAGAAAGCTAGGGGGAATGTGACCTTTTAGAAACAGTAATTTTTTTGAGTGAATGTTTAAAGCCCCAATATACACCTCCTCTACAATCTTGTTGGCCTTTATCTAAAACAGGAGTAATTCGTAAAATGCCTCATAAATTTAATTAACAGTATTTACTTTTTCATTCTCCCAATACATTTCACTGAATACCTCAGCAAATGCCTCCGAAGTATTAATGAGTTCCTGAAGATTGTTATCAATTCCACCCATTTCAATCAACAATGATTTGTTTGAAAGGTCTTGATTGTATACACCGTTTCCTTCATTTTTATCTTTAATAATTACTCCACGACAAAGATCAGGGTATTTTTCGTTAATCTTATTGTGCATTGATTCAGCTAGAACAAGGTTTTTTTCGTAACCTGGATGTTCCTTTCCAACCACTAAGAACAACCGGCCATATTGCTTACCGTTAATTTCGATTGTTGTTACTTTTTTAGGTTGTGAATCTCTATGCATATCAATCAAGTATTGAATGCTTTTATTATTAGAAATTGCGTCAATAACATTTTCTCTCGCTGCAATATATGCTTTTCCAGTACCCCAGTTCTTAGATTTAAGTTTTTCACCAATGTTAGACGTATCATGGGATACACCAATTCCTCGTTCTTCAAGATCTCTTTTTAAAAGGTCACCAATTGCTATGATGTTAGTTTCAGGGTTGGAACTATTATATGTTCCATCTTTTGACAAAGACTTAAACGCTTCATAACTATGCGAGTGATAAATATGAACCACGGGTTTGCCATTAGTGTTTGGCGCTTTATGTTTTTCTTCATTCTCTTTTAAAATTTGTTTATTTTCATCTGTCGGCTCAGTCATTTTCATGATTTCTTCGATAGGAGGTGTTGATTCAATAGGTAATGTTGAAAAATTGGTTCCTTTACTCGCTAAATAGATTTCTGAATCATATATTGCTAAGCCAGGTAACTCATTTCCAAATAAACTACGTATATCCCCAGGCCGAATATTGGTAGCGAGTTGAACGAAGATAGAGGATAACTTAGGAGGTTCACTTTCTGCTGGTAAAGCTTTTGTAAAGTAACCGTTTTGTGAACCTATCGCATATACGAGTGCTTCACTACTAAAGTCTCTAAGCCATTAGTAAGAAGCGTAGAATCAAACCATTTACTTTTTACCGTTGAAAACATAATTACAAATAGAAAAGTTAGGCTTACCAACAAAACAGTGGCTTGTAGATATCTATTTTTTTTCATAAGAGTTTTCACTTTCCTCTAGTGAACATTGAACAATGTGAAAGCAGAACAATGTAATTCCAGCTATGAATACTCCTATTGTAAATACCCATGGGAATAAAAAAAAACTAATAATAGAAGAAAAAAAGATAAAAACTAACCATCGATGTAATTTTTTCATAACATTCACCTCAGCGTCTAGTTAGTAGATTATATACTAGAAACCGAAAAGTATTCTTATAATAATAGAGGATTTAGAGTCTAGAATATATTTATTGCATGTAAATATATTACAGTGGAGTAAGAAAGATAATTAATATGATTGATTGGTAGAAATATTAGTTCAAACGATAGGTGGGTGCTTCTGTCATTTAATACGATGACCGTAGCTATCTGTGGCAGTTTGAGGTCAAGAACATTTAGAGACAATTTGTTATGAATAATATAGAAAAAAGAGGCAGACTCAAAAGTTTTTACACTTTGAGTCTGCGCCATTTTTAATTAATTTTGAATTTGTTAATATTTTTTGGCTCCAAGATACCTTGTTGACCAATATGAGTTTTTCATGGAACTTATACTCACACCCTTTGATGAAGAACTATGGATGAATTCATTATTTCCAATATAAATTCCCGCATGAGATGCGCCTGGTTTATAAGTTTCAAAAAATACCATATCCCCTACCTGTGGCGTGTTCACTTTTGTCCCTTTTAAGAAAATTTCCGATACGGTGCGTGGAAGGTTAATTCCGGTAGCTTCCTGATATACATAATTCAGATATCCGCTACAGTCAAAACCCTTTGAGGAGGTACCTCCCCATACATAAGGAACTCCCATATATTTCTTAGCTGTATTAACCAACTTTGCTTTACTATAAGTTGGGGCATATACCGGCGATTTAATACCTAATGCTTTAAATGTATCGGACCCCACAATACCATCCGCTTTCAGTCCCTTAGCTTTTTGAAAACTGATGACTGCACTTTTAGTATATGAACCAAAATAATTGGTAGTTTGTCCTGAATATGTAAAATAACCTTTACTCTTTAGATGAGTTTGCAAATCCTTGACCTCAGAATGTGTCATTCCTGGTTTAAGTGTCTGATCACCTAAAGCTGCTTTACCGATTGATGGGTTTAATGTTAAGAATCCTGCAATTGTTGCTCCTATAACTAATCTTTTCACTTCTTAATTCCTCCTGTTGTCTCTTTTGCTCTCATTATTCTAGCAATCTTTTATATCAAAGGTATTATGGTTAGGTTAATTAATAATTACAAATTTGTGCAGAATTTGAGGATATTCGACATTATTTCCAATTTTAGTTTACGAGCTACTGGTGAATAATTACTTATTGAATAAAACATCTGTTTTTGTGGGCGGGGAGGATCATCCAGGGTAAGAGAAATATTTAAACCTCTAAATTTTAAATAGAGTGGATAGGTATTAAAAGAAAAAAGGAAGGTAATGGGATTAATAATTTAGATTTGACAAACAATGCGAAATCAATATTAATGGGGGTGTATTGATAAAACTCCTGAAGCTTTTGGGGAAGTTTTTAGTGAGTTTTATTGGAAAACTGAAATGTTAATCAACATATAAATTATATAAACAAAGTTAAAGAGGGCTGAAACCGAGGAGTTACAGCCCTCTTTAACTTTGTTTGATATGGAAAAAATCTAATCAAAGTAATAGCTTACGCTGATAGCGAGTATGAGCATCAAAATCACTCTTACAAAAAAGTGTTTTATTTCAGATGATTTTAGAGTGCATAGCTTCTTCACATTTGTAGCTTATTATAGACTAAGAGGTTTACCGGTACATCAACATGACTCTATATGAAGTGAGGGACTATTTTGAATCAAGTGTTTTATATTTTAAAAAGTAAAACGTTTCTTAGTTTATTGCTAACAATTAATATTTTAGGTACAATTTATGGTTATATTTGGTACGGGGTCCAGTTAACTGAAACACCATCCAAGTTTTTACTTTTTGTACCTGACAGTCCCACTGCTAGTTTATTCTTTGTTATCGTATTATTTGCATTTCTAGTAAATAAAAATCTGCCAATCTTTGAAGGACTAGCAATCGTTACTTTGTTTAAGTACGGAATTTGGGCTGTTTTTATGAACATACTTGTGTTTATTGTTAATGAATCTCTTAATATTGTTGGTATGATGTTAATCCTTTCTCATCTGGGTATGGCAATACAAGGATTGTTGTATGCCCCATTCTATAAGATTAAACCACTTCATTTAACAATTGTAGCAATTTGGACGTTGCACAACGATGTAATCGATTATGTGTTTTTTATGATGCCAAGATACAGTTTACTTAATCAATATACGCCTCAAATAGGTTATTTTACTTTTTGGCTAAGCATTGGATCTATTTTGCTCACCTATTATATATGCATATATAGAAAAGGCAAACGATCTATTTAAGAATTTAATTTAAAATCCACTATTCTTTGCACCTAGTATTTCTGTACATTTTAAGGATTCTATGAACGTTTTAAAATCTACGGTTTATGAAGGCTTTAATCCATGTCATTCATAAAATCTTGCATCATTTTGTATGACAGGGGTCCTATAAACGTATTCGTAATCACACCATTAGAGTCAATAAAGTAAGTGGTTGGTATACTGATAGGTCGATAGATACTTCCTACTTGTCCTTCTTGGTCTAACAGTATGTTAAATGTTATCCCTTCATTATTAATATAGTTTTGTACATTAGATACACTACTTTCACTTGTTATAAGATTAATTCCAATGATAACAATTTCCTTATTTTTACTGTCTTTGTGAAATCGTTCCATTTCAGGGATTTCCTCTCGACAGGGGACACCGAGTCGCCTAAAAATTTAGGAGAACCTTCTTCCCGCGGAAATCTGACAATTTTGTTTTCGAGCCATTTAAAGACATCAATTCAAATTCAGGAGCGATATTTCCTTTTGAAATTCGGGTTTTAAGCTCTTCTTCACCTTTGTTACGTTCCATTCTTTTTTTTACTTCACTTGTATTATTATTGTTTTGAACTTCCTCCTTGGCGTTAAGAATACCATTGTTAAACAATGTCCAAGCGATCATTCCAGCAAGGAGAATAGTGACAAAAATAGTTTTCTTCATTTTTACATTCCTCCGTTACTTATGATATTGCAACTTCTTTTAATTATAAAAACATATATGGAGATTTTTGGGAGAAAAGTTTGTTAAAGAAATTCTTGTTCAAGTAGTTGACTATGCATAAATTCTTCATATATTTGTTGTAAGTTTTTTTAGAAAGGGTTAATTATCGAAATAACCACTAACCTTTTTCAATCATATTTAAAAAGGTCTAACTCGTTATTAGGGAGGCGAATGTATGAAAAAATGGCTTAAGTCTTTATCAATTGTTGTTCTATTAATGAGCAGTGTCGGAATTATATCTGCATGTTCTAATGATAAAGAAAATGAAGAGAAGATGGATAAAGAAAATATGGATGGGATGGACCACGGAAATATGGACAAGGAATAACTGTTGTGAGTTCATTAAGCGCTTGAAATTATTCAGATACTGCAAAACAAGAACTAATCTATCTGATAAAATCATTTATGGAGATCTCTTACGATTTTTGGAAAATAATAATGGTTTATAATAAAAAGTTCAGGTGCTCCCTGGGCTTTTTCTTATGAAATGGATAAACAAAGCCTCTTGGATAATAATCCTATAAATATACTTGTTTCATTAATTTATAGAAGAAATCTTATTTGATTATAGATTTTGTAATAGAACTGAAATGTAAACAAAGCTTAAAATGCATATTTCCTGCAATTTTCTTTTTTATAGTATTTCTTGTCAAAGTAAATCGAAATATTGCATCTGAGGGTAAGGAGAATATAATTTGAAAAGGAAATTTGTTTCGTTAGCTGCAGTTCTAGCTGTAAATATAACTTTTGTCAGTATTTCAAGTAATGTAAGTACTGTACATGGAGAATCACTGGAAGAAATAAAAAAGAAGAGAGAACAGAATGGTGAAAAAGAAAAGAAAAAAAAATCAGAGCTGAATTCAGTCAAAAATGAACAAAATAAGGTCCAAGATGGAATTCAAGAGATAGACAACAAAATATATGAACTAGAACAAAATATTAAGGAAAAAAGCACTGAAAAAGAAGATATTATTCTTTCTATTGATAGTCTGAAAAAATCAATAGCTATCATTGAAAAACGTATCGAGACTAGAGACAAGCTTTTAAAAAATAGAGTAAGTGCAATGTATGAGGATGGTGGAGTCATCCAATATCTTGATGTACTGTTAGGTTCTAAGGATTTCGGTGATTTTCTAGATCGGATAATAGCTTTAAATTTAATTGCAGAACAAGATCGTGAAATTATTGAAGAACATAAACTTGATCAAAGGAACCTTAAGTTGGAAAAACAAAAAGTTGATTCAAAACTTTCACAACTCGAAGTAACGCTAACTGAAATGAAAACGTTAGAAGAGCAATTAAGTGCCCAGCGAGATGAAAAAAATAGAATCCTAGCGGAATTGAAAATTGAGGAGGGGAAAATTAATAATTATCTAATAGAGCTTGATGAAAAGAATAAACTTTTAGCAAACCAAGAATCAGCAATTAAAGCTGAAATGGAACGCGCTAGAAAAGCAGAATTAGAACGTAAGAAAAAAGAAATGGAGAAAAGCAAAAGAGTTCAAAGTGCATCATCATCACCAGTTCAAGCAGAAACATCAGATGAAAGAGAGGGCAAGACAGGCATGTTTCTTTTTCCTACAGAAGGGACTCTAACATCTACGATGGGTCCAAGATGGGGGAAAGAGCACGCAGGCATTGATATTGCAAAAGCCGGTACAGTACCTATTGTAGCTGCTGAATCTGGTACAGTTCTTCGGTCGTATTATTCAAGCAGTTACGGTAATGTTGTTTTTATATCGCATTATATAAATGGGCAGTTATATACAACCGTATATGCTCATATGAATAGTAGAAGTGTACAGGATGGTCAAACAGTAAGCAGAGGTCAATTGGTCGGGTATCAAGGAAATACTGGTAATTCATTTGGTCAGCATCTACATTTTGAGCTTCACAAAGGTCCTTGGAACTCAGGCAAGACAAACGCTATTAATCCTATGCCGCTTCTTAGCAGATAGTAAGAATTTTAATTCGGGTGAAAATATATGGATATCCAAGGTTTTATTCTCGACTTATATAGCAGTAATCCAATACTGACAGTAGCTATCAGTCTTTCATTAAATATTATTATTGCTGTTTTAGGGATCGTTCCTAGCGTGTTTTTAACCGGAGCGAACATCATCTTCTTTGGTTTTTGGGGAGGAACGTTTATCTCGTTTTTAGGCGAGATACTTGGTGCCCTGATTTCTTTTTGGTTATATAAAAAGGGATTAAATAAATTTAAGCTCACCAAA
This sequence comes from Fictibacillus sp. 7GRE50, assembly GCF_015903875.1. Lineage (NCBI taxonomy): Bacteria > Bacillati > Bacillota > Bacilli > Caryophanales > Fictibacillaceae > Fictibacillus > Fictibacillus sp. 7GRE50. Next base: position 434,352 of record NZ_JACZDW010000001.1, on the reverse strand, counting down.
ATTTCCATGTATTCATGGGTAAATACATTAAGAAAAGCGAAAGGGTTAGACGCCTTTTATTTAATCTTTTCTTTACGATTGATGCCCTTTATTCCGTCAGGTATTGTAACATTAGCTGCAGCATTTACTAACTCTTCTTTTCTAGTATTTTCTGCAGCTACCATTGTTGGGAAAGTCCCAGCCCTATTACTCGAAGCATTCTCCGTCTATCAAATCACGCAATTTACCTGGATAGGAAAGATCCTGTTGGTTTTAACTGCTATCTATTTGGGATACTTATTGTTCAAAAACACCAATTCAAAATAAGTCATAAGTCGTTTTCACGGCTTTTTTTTATGCAAAAAAAATCCATATCTAATATGTAAAATGTACTTAAAGAGGGGGAGGGTTATGAGACAAAGAAAACAAGAGAATGAAGAAAAAGTAGATGAGTCTTGGCTCATACCGTATGCGGACATGTTAACTTTGTTATTGGCATTATTTATTGTACTTTTTGCCTCTAGTAGTATTGATGCAAAAAAATTTAATGCCATGATGATATCCTTAAGTACAAGTTTTGGTAATAAAGGGGTACTAAATGAGACTAAAAGTTACCAGACTACAAGTATGCTAACCGAAGAGCAAAAATCGATAATAGAATACGAGAAAAATGAACTTGAAAAATTACATATAAAAATAGAGAATTATATAAACGAAAACGGATTTCAGAAGATTGTTCAAACGAAGTTAAGTGATGATGGCCTTTATATTGTTATTGTTAATGATATCCTTTTTGATTCTGGGAGAGGTCAACTCAAAATGGAGGCAAAAAAAATAATCTACCAATTAACCCCTTTATTAATAACCCACCCGGCAAGAGATATAATCATCGGCGGTCATACCGATAATGTACCGATACATAATAACGATTTTCGTTCCAATTGGGAATTAAGCATGCAGCGGTCTCTTCATGTTCTAGATGTTGTGCTCTCTAACAAAGATCTAGATCCTGCTCGTTTTAGTATAAAAGCTTATGGGGAACATAAACCTTTGGAATCTAACTCAACCTCTGAAGGGAGAGCTAAGAACAGAAGGGTCGAATTTTTAATCTTACCTTTGCAAAAAGAGTAGAGGTTTATTTGAAATAAAATATACACACAATCCGTTTTCCATTTGGGAAACGGATTTATTTATGGGGAAATTCTAATGCTCTAAATAAGTATGGACGGTATAAAACTAGCATAAATGGGGATGCTAGTTTAGTAGGGAGGGATACATTAATGAAAAAGGCATTTGTTATTATACTTACAATCTTTCTCATACTTATAGATAGTCCGATTGGTTTTAGTGATAAACAGCCAACGGACTCAATAGTCGTAAAAAATTTAATGGACAATGAATCTATACAACAAGAAAAATTATTTCTCACATATGGAACAACCATTTCTGAAAAGCAAACGTTGAATGATTTTCAAAGAATGGTAAATAAACTAAACCAGATATTCTCAGTCCAATTAAAAGTTTACACAGATCACGATGATCATGGAATCATAGAATTTATAGGAACTCATAAAAAAAGTAAAAAGACAACACTGTCAATAAAATGGCTGGGACAGAAAGTTCAAACAAGTCCGAATTTGTACAAAACCTATTTATTGGTTAATATTACGAGTCAGGACTTAGGAACAAAGAACATGAAAAAACTTTACGATAACTTACGCAACAAGTTAATCACGTTAAAGTTAAATCCTAACATCAATACTACAGTTCAAGGAGCCATCGAGCGAAAATTAGTCCAGGATGAACAAATCAGTCTCATTAATAAGATGACAAAGAGACTGAAAGGAAAAATAACCGATAAGTACATAGACAAGTACTTCATCAGTTCCAACGGGTTCTCTCCAAAACTTAACCGGACCATTAAAATAAATAAGAACAAGATTAATTTTCAAATCTCAAGTTATTATCATACAGAAAGGAAACGTACAATTATCACCATTGGGAATCCGATTATTACTGGGGATTCGTGAATATAAAAAAGCAGGCCATATATTTGAGGCCTGCTAATTTTTAAGATACTGGAGAATTTTTCTTCGTTCTTCTATAAACAATTAAGAAGAAGGAAAGAACGATCAAAACGATCGATATGATCTGTGCCATCTTTAATGAGGAAGTTAACATAAGGCTGTCAGTCCTCATCCCTTCAATGGCAAACCTTCCTATGGAATACCAGATTATATAGCTTAGAAACACTTCGCCATTCTTAAGATTGAACTTTTTAAGGGTTATTAAGACAAAAAAACCAATCATGTTCCATACCGACTCATAAAGAAAAGTGGGCTGGTAATAAACACCGTCAATATACATCTGATTAATGATAAAATCCGGAAGCCATAGATTTTCCAGGAACGACCTTGATACCGGTCCTCCATGGGCTTCTTGGTTAATAAAGTTCCCCCATCGTCCAATCGCTTGTCCTAAGATGATACTTGGAGCTGCGATGTCTGCAATAGTCCAAAAGGATAGTTCTCTTCTTTTTGTAAAAATGTATGCTGTTAAAAAGGCACCTATGAGTGCTCCATGGATTGCGATTCCCCCATTCCAGATAGCAAATACATCGGCAATACTATCTTTATACTTCTGCCATTCAAAAATAACGTAGTATAATCGGGCTGTAAGTATTGAGACTGGTACGGCTATCATGACCAAATCAACAAACGTGTCTTTTGGGAGGCCACGTTTCTTGCTTTCTCTATTTGCAAGGAGAAATCCTAAAAATGCTCCTGAAGCTATGATTAACCCATACCAATAAATCTGAATTACTCCAAAATCAAGAGCCACCCGATCTATGGGTTGCATTGAAGATTCAATCAAGTTAAACACTCCTCTAATTTTCTATTAAAACCACTTTGATTAGATTATAAGAGAAAAATAAGGAGTTTTTTTGAAGATGAACCGTAATTATGACTTAATTGACTTATACTCATTTAATCAATAATTATCTTTATATATAAAAGATAAGTCCATATATCGGAATCATCTTCAGCTGCATTATTTAGCGGAAAGTCCTGAAATGAACTTGGTTTAGATCATAGTTATTAAAAGATAACCAAAACCAGCATGCGAGACTAAATTATCTCTTCGCTTTGTTTCTTTGATTATTTCTTTAAATACTCCTCAAAGGATACTCTAATCTCACAATCTATTAAAAACTTAATATTTAATGTTTGTTGCAAAGAGAATACACAAAAAGTTCTTATTTTATTAGTACACTTCTTATCAAAATAGATACCTTATACTTAAAAGTGTGAATGAAGTTTGAATGAAAAAATCGTCATGCATACTGTTGCAATTTAAAGGGTAATATAGTGTTTAAATAAAAAAGGAAGGAGAGTTTTTAATGAAATTTAAAAATTACTTTCTTGGAAGTTTACTACTGGTTTTCACACTTACTCTCGCTGCGTGTGGTAATAATGACCAAGATACAAATCAAAATGATGAGAAAATGGAAGAAGGAAAGGACCATGGGAATATGGACCATTCCGGATCGGGAGAAGTACCAAAAGGTTTAAAAGAAGCAAAAAATCCTAAATATGAAGTAGGAAGTAAAGCGATTATAAATGCAAATCATATGGAAGGGATGAAAGGGGCAGAGGCAACAATTGTAGGTGCTTATGATACATATGTTTATAAAGTAACATACACGCCAACTACAGGTGGGGAAAAAGTAACAGATCATAAATGGGTTATTCAAGAAGAGCTTCAGGATGCAAATGAGAAACCTTTAAAACCAGGTGCAAAAGTCGTGCTTAATGCAGACCACATGGAGGGCATGAAAGATGCTGAAGCTACTATAGACTCTGTAGTGAAAACCACAATTTATATGGTCGATTTTACCCCTACGACCGGTGGGGACAAAGTAACAAACCATCAATGGTTAACTGAAAGCGAGTTATCACCTGAGTAAGATTTTAATAGTGGGAGGAGTATCTACGATAGTAGGTACTCTTTTTTTACCTCTATTTAGAGGTGAACAATGGAAGCTTCTTTTCACATTAAACGAAAGCTCTTAACTTAGAAAATTATGCCTAACTTTAGTATTGCTTATCTTCTATTAATAAATAGGGAGTATGATTAGGTAGATGGATGATATTGAGCTCTGAATTTAATGCATAAATTCTTGATAATTTTAAGGTAATGTTAATAGGGAGAGGGGGAGAATTATGTATGATATTTTTAATTTGTTAAGTAGTTTTTTAAATGAACCCTTAACTACTCTCTTTTATAATAACCAAGGCATACCACTTTTGAGTGCTTTCTTTTTAGGGATTTTGGGGGCAGTAGCTCCTTGTCAATTAACTGGAAATATAAGTACCATGATGTATTATGGCAATAAGTCTCTAAGGGATTCAAAAATTTGGCCAGAGATCTCCGCTTACATATTCGGAAAAATTTTTGTTTATATTATGTTAGGACTACTGATATGGATATTTGGTCGTACTTTAGAAAATAGCTTAACTACAATATTCCCTATTGTCAGAAAATTGATTGGCCCGTTACTCATAATCATCGGATTTTACCTGATTGGTATCATAAAATTGAACTTGAGTATTATATTCAATTTCCACTCCTTTTTTTCAAAAAGAGGCATTATTAATTCATTTTTATTAGGAGTTGTACTGACACTCGGTTTTTGTCCAACAATGTTTCTACTCTTTTTTGGACTTTTAATGCCATTAGTACTTTCTACTTCCTATGGAATCATACTGCCGGGGATTTTCGCTTTAGGAACAGTCTTTCCATTTCTGCTATTAATCTTTTTAATCTTATACTTTAATTTATATGGAGTACTTTTGAAGAAAAGCAAGAAAATAGGCAATGTAATCCAGGTGACTTTTGGATGTTTGTTTACTGTTCTAGGTATTCTAGATATCTTTGTCTACTGGCTCTAATAGGAGGGACTATGAAGATTTCAATAAAACTTGGGTTAATTCTATTGGTTATCATGTTAATCATAGAGTTTTTACTTTTTTTAATCTTATATCAAGGCATTTTGACAAGTCGTATTCAAGAGGAAACACGAGATCTTGTCGCGCGTGGAAATAATCATAGAGATGTTTTAGAAAGAAAGTTTGATGATGTTACACTCCATCATGTTGGTCTAATGGAGTCCAAAGCGAAAACAAAAGTTGTAGTAATGGATTCGGATGATAACATTTTAGTTAGGTCAAGTGATATCGACACTAAGATGAAAGAGATACTGAATAAAAATATCACACCAAGCCATCATGGGTTTTTAGTACAGAATGACTGGAAGAAGAAAGCTTATTTTGCATCGGTTTCACCTATTGTAATTGATGGCAAGCACGTGGCATTCGTATATATGTTTTTAGATACAAAATTTATTCAACAGATGAATAACCATCTTATAGATGAGTTTGTTAAAATCAGTATCATTTCACTAATAATACTGATTATTGCAGTAAGCTTTTTATCTAAAACGATTACTAAACCCTTACTTAAAATGAAAGAAGCAACAAAAAAATTAAGTGATGGTTATCACAAAGTCACCTTAGATATAAACAGAAAAGATGAACTCGGTGAACTTGCCCTGCAGATTACTACTTTATCGGAGGACTTGAATCGATTACAAAGAGATCGAATTGAATTCTTAGCTAATATATCACATGAACTACGTACACCCCTTACCTACATCACTGGTTATACTAAAATCCTGCAGCGTCCAAATATCCAAGTAGAAGAGAAGGCAAAATATTTAACCATCATAAATGAAGAATCAAATAATCTGACCAAACTTATTGAGGATTTGTTCGAACTTGCAAAGATGGACCAAACTAGGTTTGTGATTCATAAGGAAAAAGTGTCGGTCTCCCAACTGGTTCAAAAAGTTCTTAATAATATAAAACCAGTTTTTTCTTCAAAAAAGATCGAATTGGTTTATTTCTCGGACGGGGATTATATTTTAGAGATTGATGAGAAAAGGATATATCAGGTTCTAATCAACCTCTTGGATAATGCAATGAAATACTCATCAGAAAATACGACGGTCAATATCAGTGTCACAGGACACAAGGAGTTTATCGAAATTCAGATTAAAGATGAGGGTGAAGGGATTCCGGAAAATGAATTGCCATTGATTTGGGATCGTTTATACAGAGTCGAAAAGTCCCGGTCTAGAGAAAAAGGAGGTTCCGGTTTAGGATTAGCTATTGTGAAAGAGATTATAGAACAGCATGATGGAAAGATTACTGCCACGAGTCAAATCGGGAAAGGAACAACCATCTCAGTATTTTTAAAAAGGAGTTAAAAATGAAAAAAATATTAATAGTAGACGATGAACAAAGAATGGTAGATTTGATCTCATTATATTTAAAACCATATAATTTTGAAATAGTAAAATCTTATTCAGGAAATCAAGCGATTGAAATTATAAAAAAAGAGAAAATTCATTTAGTTCTATTAGATGTTATGATGCCAGATATAGATGGCTGGGAAACAATTAAGCTGATTCGAGAATGGCTGCAAGTACCTATTATCATGTTGACTGCAAGGAACGAAAAGATGGACATTGTAAAGGGGTTAAGACTTGGAGCGGATGATTATATTACGAAACCATTTGATGAAGAGGTATTATTAGCTAGGATTGAAGCAGTCTTAAGAAGGTCGCAGCAAGAAAATGAAGAGGATTATGGAATTGAAGGATTGATTATTGAAAAGAAAAGGCACTATATTTCTTATAATAATCAATCGATAATTCTTACTCCAAAGGAGTTCGAAATGATTTACTTATTAATCAAATTTCCTCGGCGTGTCTTTAATAGGGAGCAGTTGATAGAGATTATATGGGGTATGGAATCTGAAACTGAAGGTAGAACTATAGACTCTCATGTTAGAAATATTAGAGAAAAGTTCAGAAAAGCAGGATTTCCAATTGACAACTATTTTAAAACAGTATGGGGTTTAGGATACAAATGGGAAAATAATTAGAACAACAATCTGAAAATGTAGTGAATGTGATGGATGATATGATTCATGATGTGTAGAACAAAAATGACAATAAAGATAATAATTAATATAAAAATCGGAAAAATAGTAATTGTAAAAGCTAAATTATAGTTTTAAGCCCAATGTGTTTATTGCATTGGGTTTAAATTTATAAATGAAGGGATGTAAAAAATGAATCACCATCACATGAATGAACATCATACTGAAGAAAATAAGCAACAACATAATCATTCGTTAGGAAATCATACTAATCAAGAGGATCATAACGGACACCATGACCATATGATTGATGATTTTAAGAAAAGGTTCTATATTTCATTATTATTAACTATACCCATTTTAATTCTTTCACCGATGATTCAGATGTTTTTTGGTTTTAACATAACTTTTCCAAGTTCGATGTTAGTCCTGTTTACATTGTCAACAGTAGTATTTTTTTATGGTGGATGGCCATTTATATCAGGATTGATTGATGAAATAAAACAAAAGAATCCAGGTATGATGACATTGATTGGGCTTGCTATCATATCAGCCTATATCTACAGCACTCTTACCGTTTTTGGATATGAAGGGGAAAACTTTTTTTGGGAATTAGCGACATTAGTGGATATTATGCTTCTAGGTCACTGGATAGAAATGAAATCAATTATGAAGGCATCCAACTCACTGGAAGCACTAATTAAGTTAATGCCTCAAGAAGCCCATCTAATACAAGAAAACGGTGATGTAATGGATGTATCTGTTTCAGAATTAAAGAAACATGACAAAATCCTTATTAAACCTGGAGAAAAGGTGCCTGCCGATGGTGTAGTCATTAAAGGCGTTTCAAATGTTAATGAATCCATGTTAACCGGCGAATCAGTACCTGTGGAAAAAGAGAAGGATCACAACATAATTGCTGGTTCCATTAATGGTGAAGGGTCTTTAACGATATTAATAAAGAATATTGGTGAAGAAACCTATTTATCCCAAGTCATTAAACTGGTTCAAGATGCCCAAGCAACAAAATCGAAAACTCAAGCATTATCTGATCGGGCAGCAAAATGGTTGTTTTATATAGCTCTGTGTGCAAGCTTAACGACTTTAATAATATGGTTGCTCTTAGGTTATGATTTCTACATAGCACTTGAACGTATGGTTACTGTTTTAGTTATTTCATGTCCGCATGCTTTAGGGTTAGCGGTTCCATTAGTAATTGCAAGGTCTACAACCTTATCTGCTAAAAATGGTCTTCTAATTAGAAACCGTACAAGTTTTGAAGACGCTCGAAACTTAGATTCTATTGTGTTTGATAAAACAGGAACTTTAACAAAAGGGGAATTTGGAGTTACAGATATAATAACTGAGGCTAATAAAGATGAAAATGATTTATTGCAACTAGCAGCATCAATAGAATCTCAATCAGAACATCCTATTGCGAAGGGTATTGTAGAAGAGGCGAATAAAAGGAATATCAAACTGTTGGAAGTAGAAGAATTTAAATCAATAACAGGAAAAGGCTTACAAGGAATAATAAAAAGCAAGGCCGTGAAAGTTATGAGTCCGAGGTATGTAATCGAAGAGAGCATAGCTTTTGACTCAACAACTTATAAAAAACTATCGAACGAGGGCAAAACAGTTTCTTTTATTTTGATTAATGACGAATTATACGGAATGATTGCGCTAGCTGATCAAGTTAAAGATACTGCCTATAGGGCGATTGAGAAACTTAAAGAAAAAAATATTCGAACTATAATGTTAACTGGAGACAATCAACAAGTTGCGAATTGGGTCGGAAAAAAGTTGAAATTAGACGAGATATTTTCAGAAGTACTTCCTCATCAAAAGGCCGATCAAATTAAGAAGATTAAATCGAGCGGTCAAAAAGTTGCAATGACCGGTGATGGTGTAAATGATGCCCCAGCCCTTGCTAGTGCAGACTTAGGCATAGCGATAGGGGCTGGGACAGATGTTGCTATGGAGACAGCTGATATTATTTTAGCAAGAAGTAATCCAGAAGATGTCGTTTCAATAATTGATCTTTCAAGAGCTACATATAAAAAGATGTTACAAAATTTATGGTGGGCCGCTGGTTATAATATTTTTGCCTTACCTCTCGCAGCCGGAATTCTTTATCCCTATGGAATTTTATTAGATCCAGCAGTGGGAGCAGTATTAATGTCATTAAGTACAATTATCGTAGCCATCAATGCACAATTGTTAAAAATTTAATCTATATTTTATTGAAGGAACTATCATATCAAAAGGTAGTTCTTTTTTGATTTGAACTAGAATGTGGTACTACTTCATAATTTATGCATATTTTTTTGTTATAACAAATTTACTTAAGTTATTAATATTTATTGATTAAGTTTCCATTATTCGAGAATTGATATTTTGAAATAATAAATAACATCAAATTTAGTAAATGGGTAACTTTCATTATATTTAATGGGGGATTTAGTAATGTGTGGTTTTATCGGTTATTTGAGTAATAACGAGATACAAGGAACGAATACAGAAGTTAATGATTTTATGAACATGACTAATATTATCTCTCATCGGGGACCAGATGATGTTGGATATTATTTTGATGAACATATTCGTCTAGGATTCCGTAGATTGAGTATTATTGATTTAGATAGCGGGAAACAGCCATTAGGATATGAAGATGATCGGTATTGGATAACCTTTAATGGTGAGATTTATAACTATCTTGAATTAAGAGAGGGCTTAGAAAAGAGAGGGCTATCTTTTAAGACTGATTCTGATACGGAGGTTATCCTGGCTTTATATAGTATCAAGCGTGAAAAGGCTCTTAATGAGTTGCGAGGTATGTTTAGTTTTTTAATATGGGATAAAGAAAAAAAAGAATTGTTTGGTGCTAGAGATCATTTTGGTATTAAGCCATTTTTTTATTATGAATCTGAGGATGAATTATTATGTGCATCTGAGAAAAAAAGCATCCTGCTTGCAACGAATGGAGGGAGCTTTAATGAGGAAGCTCTACATTATTATCTCACATATCAATTCGTTCCAGAACCATACACTTTTTCCAGTTCAATAAAAAAGTTAGAGCCAGGTCATTACTTTGTAAAAAAAATCGGTCAAAAGATGAATATTAAGAATTACTTTAAACCTCGCTTTACTCCTATTTTCAAACCTTTTGATGAGGAAATCAATACGATTAGGGATGTAATGAGAGAATCTGTAAAGGTGCACATGAGAAGTGATGTTCCTGTTGGTTCATTCTTGTCTGGAGGTATAGATTCTTCAAGTATTGTAGCGTTAGCTAAAGAGTTTAATCCTAAAATTAAAACTTTTACTGTAGGATTTGAACGAGAAGGTTACAGTGAAATAGATTTAGCCAAAGAAACGGCTTCAGATCTTGGGGTAGAGAATATTCATTATATTGTAAAACCAGAAGAGTTTATTGAACAACTGCCTAAAATCATTTGGCATTTGGACGAGCCCGTCGCGGATCCTGCATTAGTCCCACTGTTTTTTGTCGCAAGAGAAGCCAAAAAGCACGTTACCGTAGTCCTTTCCGGTGAAGGGGCAGACGAACTGTTCGGTGGATACAATATCTATCGTGAACCATATTCATTAAGACATTTCAAAAAACTTCCAACAGGAGTAAAAGAGGGACTAAACTCATTTTCAAAAATGCTACCTGATGGTACACGTGGAAAAAGCTTTCTTGAGAGAGGTACAACCAGCATCGAGGACCGCTATATCGGAAATGCAAAGATATTTTTAGAAGCTGAAAAAAAGGAGCTCCTTAAGAACTATCAAACGAAATGGGATTATAAAAACGTTACAAAAGAGCTATATCGTAACATTCAACACCTAGACGATGTTCATAAGATGCAGTATATCGATATGCACACATGGCTGCGGGGAGATATTCTAGTGAAAGCCGATAAGATGACGATGGCGAACTCATTAGAGTTGCGTGTCCCATTTTTGGACAAGGAAGTCTTTAAAGTTGCTTCACAGCTTTCTTCGTCTAAGACCATAACAAATCAAACGACAAAATATATACTAAGAAAAGCAATGGAAGGAATCGTACCAGACTCTGTTCTAACTAGAAAGAAGTTAGGATTTCCGGTCCCCATACGCCATTGGCTTCAAAATGAACTGTCTGATTGGGCATATTCTTTGATTGTCGAAAGTGAAACGGATTGTTTGTTTAATAAAGTGTATTTGCTGAATCTTTTAGATGACCATCAAAAAGGAAAGAAAGATTATAGCAGAAAGTTGTGGACGATTTTAACGTTTATGATTTGGCATAAAATTTATATTGAGAAGAAATATAATTTCTCGAAAGATAAAATTTTGAACGATAATGATGCTAAGTTATTAAAAGTGTAAAGGATTTCCAAGTGCCAAGTTCTCATGCTCGAGTACTTGGTTTTTATATTTCTTGAATGAACATAAAATAAAATTTAGATAAAAGAAAGAAGGTGAAAACTAGTATATGTGGAAATTTTAGAACAATCATGTGAAAAAGGAGGTTTAATGCATTGCTGAAAACATAAAAACCAAGGAAGTGAATAAATGTCACTGAAATCGGATGGTTCATTAAAGGAACAGACAAAATGGGGAAAAATCTCTATTATTCTCTCTTTAGCAATTCCAGCCATGTTAGAGAACATCTTACAAACGATTGTAGGATTCGTAGATACTCTCTTCGTAGCAAAGATAGGACTAGAGGAGGTAACTGCAGTAGGTGTAGCTAATACGGTAATAGCCGTTTATATAGCCGTCTTTATGGCGGTTGGCGTCGGGACTTCATCACTGATCGCACGGAGTTTAGGAGCCGGAGATATTGATCAGGCGAAATCAATCGCTAAACAATCGACTCTCTTAACAGCGTTTATAGGTCTATTCTTTGGAGCCGTAAGTATATTTTTGGCGGAACCTTTCCTTTTATTAATGGGTGCTGATGAAAAAGTTTTAGTGGATGGAGTTGTCTATTTCCGAATCGTCGCTATACCCTCCATATTCATTTCTCTCATGTTCATCTTCGGAAGCATCCTGCGAGCTTCTGGTGATACGAAAACACCATTGAAGGTAAGCTGGTGGATAAATATAATCCATCTTGGTCTTGATTATGTTCTGATTTTTGGAGTAGGCGATTGGGAAGGATTAGGAGTTGCTGGGGCCGCTTGGGCTACAGTATTAGTAAGAATAATGGGAACATGGATGCTCTATCATTATATTAAGAAATCAATCGTTTCTTTTTCCCTGCGTAAAGGTACACTGAACATGATAAGGGGCGTCATGCTATCCGTCATAAAATTATCCATACCTGCTGCGATCGAAAGGTTAATAATGAGAGTTGGCCAAGTTCTATACTTCGGATTGATTGTGCATATAGGAACAGAAACATTCGCAGCTCATACCATTGCAGGAAACATCGAAACCTTTTCTTACATGCCTGGATATGGATTAGCTATCGCCGCTACTACTCTAGTAGGCCAAAGTATAGGAGCGGGAAAATTAAAAGATGCCTACCAATATGGCATTTTAACAACCGGGGTCGGAATCTTCTTCATGTCAATAATAGGGATCATCTTATTTGTTTTTTCTCCATATTTTGCATCCTGGTTCACGACAGATAAAAATGCCATTGAAATGGTGGTAACTGCTCTAAGAATCGATGCATTTGCCCAACCCGCACTTGCTGTAGGATTGATCTTGGCAGGGGCTCTTCAGGGAGCTGGCGATACAAAAAGTCCCATGTATAGCACAGCAGTCGGTATGTGGGTGATACGAGTCCTAGGTGTTTACCTTTTTGGAATCGTACTCGGCTATGGAATAGCAGGGATATGGATTTCAATTGCTCTAGATTTACTTATAAGAGCTATATACTTATATGTTAGATGGATAACTTATTTTAAAATATCTACTGAAAAAAATATACCAAAATAAGAGATAATTATTTTTAAAACTAAAATAAAAAAACCATTGACTTATAAAAATTGGAATACTAAAATGGAATCAATTACAATTATTTTGAATTTTTAGAAAATTTATATACTATTTCTTCCTAGCTGGTACTAGGTTTTTTTTATACTACATATTATACGTTGGGAGGGTATGGTATAAGAGGGGGTTTTTCATTGGAGGGAAAGTTAGTTAGGCTAGCTGTCAACGGAGGAATTGGTTTTGGTGCACAACTATCACCTAAACAATTACTTCTATTGAGCAAGTACTTACCTGAGGATTCAGAAATTGAATTAACAACATTCCAACAGCTTATTATTCAAGTACCAGAAGATAACCTGGAACAAATAAGGAATGAGTTGGAGCTTATAGGTCTTTCATGTTATTCAGTAGGAAACTATGTAAAGAGCTTAAGAACTTGCGGTTTTTGTAAAGGGGCAGAAGAAGAGGGTATGCCAGTTGCCATCGAGTTGAACAATCGTATCGCAGGTAAGGAAGTGCCTTTTACACTACGGCCCGCATATACTGGTTGTCCTACCGCATGTGGTGAACCATTAGTAAACGATATTGGAGTTATAAAACAAAGAGACACCTTTGATCTCTATTTAGGTGGCAAAGCAAATGGTCTTGATGCACGAACAGGTCAACTTTTCAAAAATAATCTACAACCAAACGAATTATTTAAACTAGTCGAACAAATTATTGATATTTATGCTAAAAACGGTAAAAGGAGAGAAAAATTTTCAAAGTTTCTTAATCGGTTTGGTATCGATCAAATAAAACAACAACTTAATATATAAAAAAAAACTTAAAAATTTTGAGGGGCATTGTAGGAGGCTAACATGGAAAAATTCGAATTTAAAGTAAACGGAATGAGCTGCGGCCATTGTGAGAAAGCCATTCAAGATGCACTTATGGAATCACCAGGAGTTGAATCTGTAAAAGCAAGTGCCTCAAATAACAGCGTTCAAGTAACCTATTTGTCTAATAAGACTAACACAGCACTAATCAAAGAAATAATAGAAGAGGAGGGGTACAACGTTATTGATTAGTTGTTAAATATGATTATGGGAGGCATGGGGATGAAAAAAAGGTTAAGTGTTTTCTTTTCATTTATTTTACTTGTAAGTCTTATTTTAAGTGGTTGCAGCAGTAAGGGGATTGAAGAAGAACCGGCTGCAAGCGATAGTGAAACAAAAAAGGAACAAAAACTAACCATCAATGCCATATCAGAACCTCCTAGTCTAGACCCGGCGTTAATTGATAATCAGATCGCGGGAGACATCAGTAACCAATTATTCGAAGGATTAGTCAGGTTGGATGAAAAAGGAAATGTCGTAGCCGGAGTTGCCGAATCATGGGATATCTCTGATGATAAAACAGTTTATACTTTTCATCTAAATAAGAACGCTAAATGGTCGAACGGAGATCCAGTAACAGCGGAAGACTTCATCTTTTCGTGGGAACGAGTATTGAATCCAGAAGTAGCTGCTCCTCTTGGAAGTAATCTGTTCTTCATCAAAAACGGCGCTGCATATAATGAAGGGACAGTAAAAGATTTTAATGAAGTTGGTATAAAAGCCCCCGATCAACAAACTTTAGAAATCACACTCGAAAGACCGACATCCTTCTTTTTAGAACTGACATCGTTTTTTACATTATTGCCTGTGAACAAAAAGGTAGCAGAAGCAAATGCTAAATGGGCGACAGATGCAAAAACATTTGTTTCAAACGGCCCATTTCAACTTAAAGAATGGAAACACGATCAAGAGCTAGTGATGGTCCCGAATGAGAATTACTGGGCAAAAGAGGTCGTAAAGCTAGACGAACTGAAATGGGTGATGGTAAACGATCAAAACACCGAATATGGTATGTACAAATCAGGGGAGATCGCTGTTGCTGAACAGATACCAAACTCTATCAAGAGCCAGCTCATTCAGAGCGGAGACGCGGAAAAACTACCAAGTGCAAGCGTAGCCTACTTGCGATTTAATCATGAGAACAAGGTGTTCAGTAATCCTAAGATAAGAAAAGCACTGAGTATGGCACTGGATAGACAATTGATTGTAGATAAAGTAACTCAAGGAGGAGAAACACCTGCGTTCTCATTCATACCAAACGGTTTAGGAAATGGTGTGGGAGAGTTCAGGGAGCAGGCAGGAGATTCACTCTATAAGGACAAATCGGTTGAAGAGGCAAAACAGCTATTAGAAGAAGGAAAGGCTGAGTTAGGGTTAAGTAGTCTGCCAAAGGTGAGCCTATTGTTCTATACAAGCGATTTATACAACCAATTAACTCAAGCGATGCAAGAAATGTGGAAGAAGAATCTAGGTTTAGAAGTCGAGCTTAAAACGATGGAGAGAAAAGTGTTTGTTCAAAATGTTCAAAAAGGAGATTACGAGATAGCCATCTATAGCACAGGGGCAGACTACAATGATGCTCAGAACCTGCTCGGTCAGTTTACAACGGGAGATGTCTATAACTATAGTAAAATCTCAATTCCGGCATATGATGACTTGGTTAAGAAAGTAGATACCGAACTCGATCTAAACAAGCGGGCTGAATACATGCAAGAAGCCGAGAAAGTATTACTAGAAGACATGGCGATCGCTCCACTTTACTTTAACAACAAAGTCTACCTGCAACAAGATAATGTAAAAAATGTTCACCGTTACATTATACAAGCGGTTGATTATAGGGAAGCTTTTGTGGAGTAAAGAAATATGATTTGATAGAGGGAAATCGTTTTGGTTTTCCTCTTTCTTTCAAGGAGGTAAGCTATGATTTTCTATATCATTAAACGAATGATGACTGCACTCCTTGCGTTGTTTGTCATCGCCACTCTAACTTTTGTGTTAATGAATCTGATACCAGGTGACCCATTCACGAATGAAAAGAGCATACCTGAACAAGTACTGAAAAATCTGAGGGCTCACTATGGCCTTGATCAGCCGCTTATCATCCAGTATTTCAAATACATGGCAGGAATTATTACTTTAGATTTTGGACCTTCGATTACATCGGATACACGTACAGTCAATGAATTAATATTAAGTGGGTTTCCTGTTTCGGCGGTACTCGGCATACAGGCACTGGTTATTGCAGTCGTCTTCGGGATGACTCTAGGTATCATAGCCGCGATCAAACATAACGGCTGGTTAGATTATCTATCAATGGTTATAGCCATCTTAGGCTTATCAGTACCGAGCTTTGTACTATCAACTGTTCTTATTAATTACTTCGCGATAAAGCTTGAATGGCTCCCAGTCGCTACTTGGGGTACGTGGAGACATACTGTTCTTCCAAGCTTAGCGTTGGCAGTTGGTCCGTTAGCTTACATAGCTAGATTAACAAGGTCGAGCATATTAGAAGTTCTTACCTCAGATTATGTTCAAACGGCTATTGCGAAGGGTGTAACGGGTTCACGGTTAATCTTTCGTCATATATTAAGAAATGCATTGATACCGGTTGTTACTGTACTAGGTCCTATATCAGCTGGAATATTAACAGGGAGTTTTGTGATCGAACAAATATTTGGTATTCCTGGGATCGGAAAATACTTTGTTCAATCAATTTCTGATCGGGACTATCCGGTCATCTTAGGCACAACCATATTTTACAGTGCAATATTGATACTCTTCATCTTAATAATCGATCTGACTTACGGATTCTTAGATCCTCGAATCAAACTAGCGAGGAGGAGATAATATGGAAGCGCTAAACGAGAAGAGAAAATTTCATTTCAAAGAAAAAAACATTCGAATAGTTGAAGAAATCAACGTCCAACCTTTTTCACAGTTTAAAGAAACGTTATATTATCTAACCAAGAACAAACTCGCTGTCGTTGGGCTAATCATCATCTTATTGTTAATCATTATGGCTGTTATCGGTCCTAAGTTAGTGACTTATTCATATTCTGATCAATCCTTACTAGAATCCAATCAACCACCATCAAAAGAGCATTGGTTTGGAACAGACCAATTAGGAAGAGATATTTTTGCCCGAACATGGACGGGAGCAAGGATTAGTTTATTCATAGGAATAATGGCTGTTTTAATCGATCTTATTGTAGGAATAATCATCGGTGGAATAGCAGGGTTAAAAGGTGGTAAAACGGATGAGATTCTTATGCGACTAGTAGATATCCTATACGGGTTGCCTCATCTACTGGTAACCATTCTATTGATGGTTGTTCTCAAGCCCGGACTTACGACCATCATACTAGCGATGGCAGCAACAGGGTGGATTGGAATCGCCAGGCTTGTAAGGGGACAGATTCTCCAGCTCAAAGAATGTGAATACGTTATGGCGTCTCGAGTACTGGGAGCTGGTTTTTATAAGATTTTGTTTAAACATCTTCTTCCCAATACTTTAGGTCCTATCATTGTTGCTATGACTCTATCTGTTCCCGGAGCTATCTTTGCTGAGGCGACTTTAAGCTTTTTAGGCTTAGGAGTACCAGTACCCTTGGCCAGTTGGGGAACGATGACATCCGAGGCACTTGTGACACTATTGACGGGTCACCTATGGATATTATTTTTTCCTGCATTCTTCATTTCGTTAACGATGTTTGCCTTCAATGTGGTCGGAGATGGATTAAGAGATGCGTTAGATCCTAAAATGAGAACGTAGGTGAGTAGATGACGAATCTTTTAGAGGTGAGCAACCTTTATGTCGAGTTTTACGCAAAAAAGAAAACGATAAATGCCTTGAGAGGAGTATCTTTTAGTCTAGGAACAGAAGAAGTGCTAGCGATCGTCGGCGAGTCTGGCAGCGGGAAGTCCGTGACTGCCAAAAGTATACTTAAACTATTACCGCCACAAAACGCTAAAATAGTTGATGGATCCATTCTTTATAAAGAAACAGAACTAACCCAGCTTTCAAAGAAAGAAATGGTCAAATACCGCGGCAGAAAAATTGCAATGGTATTCCAGGACCCAATGACTTCATTAAACCCGACCATGAGAATTGGTGAGCAGATCGCAGAAGGATTAATCGTTCACGATAAGTTACCGAAAAAAGAAGTGTGGGAAAAAGTTCACAGGATGCTCAAACTTGTTGGAATTCCAGAACCAGAATACAATAGTAGAAAGTATCCTCACGAACTAAGCGGAGGTATGCGCCAAAGGGTAGGCATTGCCATGGCCCTCATCTGTGAACCTTCCATCCTCATAGCAGATGAGCCTACAACAGCATTAGATGTATCCATCCAAGCTCAAATAATAGAACTGTTAAAAGAGTTAAAACCGAAGTTAAATATGTCCATCATACTGATCACTCATGATTTAGGCATCGTGGCAAACATGGCAGATAGAATCTTAGTCATGTATGCTGGTGAAATAGTAGAGAGCGGAACAGTAAATGAGATCTTCTATAAAGCAAGACACCCCTATACATGGGGACTTTTACAATCAATCCCGGATGTTGACAGTAAAAAGCCGTTAAAAGGAATTGATGGCTCCCCCCCCAGATCTGTCACAAATTTCAAAGGGGTGTTCCTTTGCAGCTAGATGTCCATATGTACTAGATGTTTGTGAAGAAGAAAAACCGACTTCTTTTATGATCGATAAAGGTCATCATGCCTCATGCTGGCTGAATGACGAAAGAGCTCCCATGGTGGAAAGTCCTTTAACTATTAAAAATAAAGAGAAAAAGATTATGTAAAAACACTCAGAGGTGAGAAGATGGCACTAGAAAACATTATGGAAGAACAACACGGTTGCTGTGATTCAACTGCTGCAGAAGAAAAACACACAACTAGATCACAAAAAGAAAAAGAAGAAATGTTGAATAGATTGAAACGAATTGAAGGTCAGGTACGCGGCATTCAGAACATGATTCACGATGAACGCTATTGTATTGACATTATCGTACAATTGAGTGCAATCAACGCAGCGGTAAAAAAAGTGGGCTTTAACTTATTAGAAACCCACACACACCATTGTGTTAAGGATGCTATTTCTTCAAACCAAGGAACTGAAGCTGTAAGTGAGTTAATGAAAGTAATCCATCAATTTACAAAATCATAAACAGATTTAACCCCCCCATTCCGGAGGGTTTTTTCACGAAATTTTTATTTTTCCTATCATGCCAGATTCTTTGTGTCCCGGGATTGTACAATAGTACGTATAGACACCCGCTTCTTTAGGAATGAACGATACCTGATTGGATCGATTTGGTTCAACGTGTAGATGAAAGACAGAATCATCTTCATTTGACATAGCATGATCATGTTCCGATTGAGTGTTTGATGTTTCTACATTCTCATACGAAAAAGAAGAAATTTCAATATCATGTTCAACTGAATCATCATTTAATAATGTTAAGAGTACTTTTTGATCTTTTTTTAAACTAGCATTTGATGAAAGGTATCTATAATCTTTTATTCCTACCTCCCAATTGAAAACTTCTTCCTGTTCAAGTTTTTTATCCTCATTCTTATTAGCTGATGTAGAAGAATGTTGTTCGTGCTGCGTTTGAGCTTTTTCATGTGGTTTAATAATATCATCAGGAAATTTTAAAAAAACCATAAGCAGCAGTCCGCAGCCAAAAAGCATGATGACATTAAAGTATCTTTCAATTTGATGTTTAAGTGTTTCTGATAAGAATTGTAGAATACATAAAATTGTTATTCCTACAGTAAGTAAGATTCCTATCATTACCAATATCTGTGCTTGTTTAAAACTTAACATTACTGTTAACATGGCACCCATCATCCCGGCCATTATACCTGAAAAAAGTCCTTCAATCATTAGATGGAAATGAAGTTTAGACCCAATTAATAAACCTGCTAGACCACTTAATAATATTGAGAAAAGTGTGGCATACAGCAAATTATCTTTAAAGTACACGCCTAAATAAAATCCAGCGGTCAGACCCATACTCATAGTGTAAGCCATTACGTAAACCATATTGTTCATTAAGGAATCTTTAGACTTATAAAAAAAAGATGATAGAAAAACTAAAGCTGTACAAATCACTAAAACCCCTAAAATGTAAATTGACATTTAAGCCCTCCTTGTCCATTCCTTCATTCTAAGTTATGAGAGGAAGATATCGATTTATGCAAGTTCATTATAAACTCGAAAAAAAATGCACATTTTATATGAGTAAAAAAAATTAAAATCGGGCTTTACATAGGGTAGGGGGGTATAGTAAAATTAAAGTAAATAAAGGAGGTTATCTGATGGAAATAGTAAAACCAGATGATCTAAATAATGATCAATGTTGTGATACGAACGAACGGAAGAGTCATCATTCCGATAAAATAAAGAACAATCTGATCACACGATTAAATCGGATCGAAGGGCAAATTAGAGGTGTTAAAGGGTTGATTGACCGTGACACTTACTGTGACGACGTTATCACTCAAATTTCAGCGATTCAATCAGCATTAAATAGTGTTGGAAAAATTCTTCTTGAGGGCCACTTGAAAAGTTGTGTTGTAGAGAGAATTCAAGAAGGCGATCAAGAAGTATTGGATGAACTTCTAGTTACTGTTAAAAAACTGATGAAATAAAAGGGAGAGATATCAATGGAAAAAACCACATTAAAAGTAGAAGGTATGTCTTGTAACCACTGTATAATTGCTATTGAAGGAAGCGTTGGAAAGTTAGACGGTGTCTCACACACTAAAGTAAACCTTAAAGAAGGTATCGTTGAGGTAGAATATGATTCTTCAAAAGTAAACCTGGATGAGATCAAAGAGACGATCGATGATCAGGGTTACGATGTAAAATAAATCGCGTGCTTATCATAGCACGCTTTCTTTTCAGTTGAAATATACCCCATATAGGTATATCGAAGGGATGATGAAAACCATGAGTACAAAAGAAACGACATTACAAATATCAGGTATGACCTGTGCAGCCTGTGCGATCCGAATTGAAAAAGGTTTGAACAAGTTAGAGGGAGTCGAGAAAGCGAACGTAAACCTTGCTCTTGAAAAATCAACCGTTTCTTATGACCCTCAAATTTTAAAGGTGGCCGATCTCGAGAAAAAAATAGAAGATCTCGGATATGGAGTCGTCACTGAAAAAGCTGAATTCAATTTGACTGGCATGACGTGTGCAGCATGTGCAACAAGGATTGAAAAGGGGTTAAACAAACTTCCCGGAGTGATTAAAGCTAACGTTAATCTAGCATTAGAAACCGGGTCAGTACAATATAATCCATCTGAAGTTTCTATTGGAGATATGATTAAAAAAGTTGACCAATTGGGATATGGTGCAACCCTAAAGGAAGACTACAAAGAATCGGTTGATCATAGAGCAATGGAGATTGAGAAACAGAAAGGAAAATTCATCTTTTCTGTCATCCTCTCATTCCCTTTATTGTGGGCAATGGTTAGTCATTTTGAGTTTACATCTTTTATCTATTTGCCTGAGATGTTCATGAATCCTTGGGTTCAATTGGCGCTCGCGACACCTGTACAGTTTGTTGTAGGGAAACAGTTTTATGTAGGAGCTTATAAAGCGCTCCGGAATAAAAGTGCGAACATGGATGTACTCGTAGCATTAGGAACTTCTGCAGCTTATTTCTATAGCCTGTACCTATCTATCCTTTCCATCGGTACCAATCAAGGGATGGTGGAAATGTACTTTGAAACATCGGCAATATTAATTACACTTATTGTGTTGGGAAAACTTTTCGAAGCAAAAGCAAAGGGGCGTTCCTCTGAAGCGATTAAGAAACTGATGGGACTGCAAGCTAAGACAGCTATCGTGGTTCGTGATGGTAAAGAAATCGAAATAGCGATAGAAGAAGTGGAAGCCGGTGATATCGTATATGTAAAACCAGGTGATAAAGTACCGGTCGATGGTGAAATCATCGAAGGGCGTTCAGCATTAGATGAATCGATGCTGACAGGTGAGAGTGTACCTGTCGATAAGACAATAGGGGATACGGTAATCGGTGCAACCATTAATAAAAACGGGTTCCTAAAAATAAAGGCAACAAAAGTAGGGAAAGATACGGCCCTGGCTCAAATCATAAAAGTCGTTGAGGAAGCACAAGGTTCAAAAGCACCGATCCAGCGTCTAGCTGACCAAATCTCTGGTGTATTCGTGCCTATAGTTGTAGGCATCGCTGTTCTTACCTTCATTATCTGGTTTGTTTGGGTAAGTCCCGGAGAATTTGCTGTTGCGCTTGAAAAATTGATTGCTGTCCTTGTTATCGCGTGTCCTTGTGCATTAGGATTAGCGACTCCTACTTCAATCATGGCAGGCTCTGGCCGCTCAGCTGAATTTGGTATTTTATTTAAGGGTGGAGAACACTTAGAAACCACTCATCGAATCGATACTGTGATCTTAGATAAAACGGGTACGGTTACAAACGGTACTCCAGAACTTACAGATATTATTGTGGAACCATCATTCAGTGAAGAAGAAGTGTTAAGACTAGTAGGTTCAGCAGAGAAAAATTCTGAACACCCATTGGCGCAAGCTATTGTAGAAGGAATCACCAATAAGGGAATCCAGTTATCGAGTTCGGAGGATTTTGATGCTATTCCTGGGTTTGGTATCAAAGCTGTAGTTGCAGGTAAAACACTTTTCATCGGTACACGAAAATTAATGAAAGAAAACAACGTTACCATCTATGATTCTAATAATCAGATGGAGGAACTTGAAAAAGCCGGTAAAACCGCGATGCTCGTGGCGATAGACGGAGTATATGCAGGAATTATCGCTGTAGCCGATACGATCAAAGAAACATCAAAAGATGCGATTTCTCGATTAAAAGAAATGGGTCTTAAAGTTATCATGATCACAGGAGATAATCAGCAAACAGCTAAATACATTGCTAAACAAGTGGGGATTGATCATGTCATATCTGAAGTTCTTCCTGAAGGAAAAGCAGATGAGGTGAAAAAGCTACAGGAGCAAGGTAATAAAGTGGCCATGGTCGGAGACGGAATCAATGACGCTCCAGCACTAGCTGTAGCGGATATTGGGATGGCGATTGGCACAGGTACAGACGTTGCGATGGAGGCAGCTGATGTAACGCTGATTCGTGGCGATCTGAACAGCATTGCAGATGCCATCTACATGAGTAAAAAGACAATACGAAACATCAAACAAAATCTTTTCTGGGCTTTTGCTTATAACGTGTTAGGCATCCCTGTTGCTGCACTAGGTTTTCTTGCCCCATGGCTTGCAGGAGCTGCGATGGCATTCAGCTCGGTGTCAGTTGTTCTTAATGCACTTCGTTTACAAAAAGTAAAACTGTAAGGAGGGAATTCTATGAAGGACAATATCGTTTTAAGGTGGACATTGTCGGCTGTATTGATACTCGTTATAGTGATCGGGAGCTATTCCGTATTTGCAAAGTACGCAGAACCATCGACTAGTGAACATGCTGGTCATGTTGGAGAACAGAATACATCTGATTCATCTGATACAAAAGATAAGGAAAAGCAGGAGGCTGGACATGGTGATCATGGGGAGAGCCAAGGCAATGTATCAAAAAATAGTGATATTACACCAACTCTGCATTACGAAAACAATTTAATCCATATTGAGTTGAAAGATAAAGAGGGAAACCCAGTAGAGGAATTAGAGATCGATCATGAGAAACTGATGCATTTGATCATCGTAAATGATGAACTGCAGCAGTATTACCACATTCATCCCGAGAAAAAAGGGAATGGTGTGTTTACCATACAGCACAAACTGGAAGAAGGAAGCTATAAAGCGTTCATAGACATTAAACCAAAAGATAAAAACTATGAGGTGCAGCCACTTCCAATCGAGGTTGGCGCTGGTGATGCCCACGGTGAACATGATTCGTTAAAGCCAGAAACTGAGTTCACTAAAACAGTCAATGGCTACAAGTTAACCATGAGTCCTGAAACCTTTACATCAGGTGAAGAAATTGTGTTGGATTTTGATCTAAAAGAAAACAAACCCGAGCCCTATCTAGGAGCGCTTGGTCATGTAGTCATATTAGACGAAGGTGGAGATGAGTATGTTCACGTCCACCCAGCATCGGAAACAGATACAAAGTTTGCCACAAAATTTGACCAGCCAGGTATATATAAAATTTGGGGTGAATTTAAGATAAATGGAAAAGTGAATGTTTATCCATTTGTAGTAGAAGTTAAGTAAATTTTACGTTCTATCTCTCGGGAACGAGGTGAAGCACTTTATGGAACTTTCTGGCGTTTCAAAACACGTGTTATTGTGTAACGGAGCTAGCTGCATCAAAAAAGGGGCTGAGGAAGTTACGAATACCGTTCGACAAGAAATTAAAGATCAAGGGTTATTAAACAAAATTCATACTACTAAAACCTTTTGCAACGGAAGATGTAAAGAGGGACCGACAGTCGTAGTCTACCCGGATGGAGACTGGTATAAAGAGATGACTCCTGAAAAGGGAAAACAAC
This sequence comes from Fictibacillus sp. 7GRE50, assembly GCF_015903875.1. NCBI lineage: Bacteria > Bacillati > Bacillota > Bacilli > Caryophanales > Fictibacillaceae > Fictibacillus > Fictibacillus sp. 7GRE50. The sequence goes on along the minus strand of NZ_JACZDW010000001.1, from coordinate 410,033 downwards.
TGATCGATAAGATTAAGTCTGACGAAAAGTTAGATGAAGCTCTAGCTTATACGTATGACGTTAAGTCATTTGCGAGATTTCAGGATAATAAATAAAATACTTTATTCATAGGAGGAGCAGTTGATGGTTATCCAGCCGAACATGTCTGTAGTGGATATCGTTAAGGTATGGCAAGATACTAGTGAAGTTTTTGAAAGGTTTAATATATCCATTAATAATGGCGAAAAACTATGTTCAGTAGTGAATGAAAGAACTCTAACTATTTTATTAGATGAGTTAAATAGAAGAGTAAATAGTTCTAAGATGACCTGCATCAAAGGTGGATGAAGGATTTCTATTAAAGAGTAGGTTACTCTTTATGAAAAGTACCGATTTATTGTTCGGTACTTTTTTTATTTATTTCGTGATTTGAAGAGTTATGAACTTATTAGGTTGCTCCATAAAAATTGCATATTTTTTTAGTACGGTTAATTTGAGGAGGGAAAACCAATGAAAAAGCAATGGTTGATTTCTTTAATGTTACTGGTACTCATTTTGGTTATAACAGGTTGTAGCCAAGAGGGTTCAAAAGATCAATCTAATGAAAATAAGGTACAAGCAAAAGAAGAAATTTTAGAAGGTAAAACAATTAAAGAGTTCTCCATTACTGCAAAAAAAGAGAATTGGGAATTGAAGTCCGGTAAGACCATTGAAGCTTGGACTTATAATGGAAGCGTCCCTGGGCAAGAGATTAGAGTAAAAGAAGGTGAAGGGGTAAAGGTTACAATCAAGAATGAACTTCCGAAGCCTGTAAGTATACATTGGCACGGTGTCCCTTTATCGAATACACAAGATGGTATTCCCGGAGTCACACAAGATGCTATTGAAACAGGCAAGGAGTATACGTATCAGTTTGTCGCAGATACCCCTGGAACGTATTGGTATCATAGCCATCAAGACAGCGTAAATCAGGTTGATAAGGGGCTTTATGGAGTCTTTATCGTTGAATCTAAAGATGATGAACAGTATGATCGAGATTATTCACTTGTTTTAGATGAATGGGAGTCCAATCCAAAGCAAGAATCCGAAGAAATGGATGGAATGGATCACTCAAACATGGATATGAATGAGTCAGATACAGAAGATATGGAAGGTATGGATCATTCCAATATGGACATGGGGGATAAGAAAAATAAAGACAGCAAATCTTCCGATAACGGTTCAATGAATGGTATGGACCATGATATGTCTTCTTATGATATATATACAATAAACGGTAAGTCATATGATAAAAGTAAACCCCTTATAGCGAAAAAAGGAGAAAAAGTAAAACTCCGATTTGTAAATGCCGGATATATGTCTCATAAAATTCATATTCCATTGAATTTTAAAGTAACCAACGTTGATGGTCAGCCCGTGAATCAACCAATCGAACAGGAAAATAAGGTACTTGAAGTTGCACCTGGTGAAAGGTATGATATAGAGTTCATTGCAACAGGTGAAACCGTAACAATCGATTGCCATGGTGAGATGGATGCATCTAAAGACATGAGGATAAATATCCAAGCCGAAGAAGAGGCGGTGCAGCCTGTTGCTCACAAAAAAGATGCGGGCATGGTGAAACCAGATGAGTTTGGTAAAGAGATTAAAGGGAATTTCTCATTAAACGATTCTTTCGATTTAGAATACAAAATGGACCTTGCTACTGATATGGATTCCGGTGAGATGAAGTACACCATAAACGGGAATACTTATCCTAAGACTGAAAATATAAAGGTGGATAAGGGTGATAAAGTCAAAGTCACTTTAACAAACAAAAGTATGGATAAATCTGATCACCCAATGCATCTACATGGCCATTTCTTTCAAGTATTAAGTAAGAATGGAAAACCTGTAGAAGGAGCACCATTAATGAAAGATACACTAAATGTAAAGCCTGGAGAAACATATGAGGTTGCATTCGTAGCTGATAACCCAGGTAACTGGATGTTCCACTGCCATGATTTACATCATGCCTCAGCTGGTATGATGACCATGGTGAAATATAATAACTTCAAACCTTTTTACAAGGATGAAGGTAAAGTAAATAATATTTCAGAATGAAAAACCTCGCTCAAGAGGTTTTTCTCTTTGTTTATGAAGGAGAGGTAAATTATGGCTAAAAAGAAAAAAACAACAAAAAAGCCATTTAAACTTAAGGGTATTTTAATTCTTGCAGCGATTAGCTTAGTTTTGGTTTTAATACTTTTATTTACATTCAATGATAAACAATCAAGTGTAACGTTCACGGATATCCATGGGGTAGGATATTCAAATGACGGAAAAAAGATCTTTATACCTGCACATGATGGAATCAAGCAGTACGATACGATGAACAAACAATGGCAAGCAACACCTGGTGAGAAAAATGATTATATGGGTTTTTCAATGGTGGATGATGGTTTTTATAGCAGCGGCCATCCAGGAAATGATTCAGACAAACCAGACCCGTTAGGAATCGTAAGAAGTAAAGAGATAGGTGGGGAAATCGAACTGCTTGGCTTAGAAGGCGAAACGGATTTCCATTTTCTCGCTGCAGGCTACGAAAACCATGTCTTGTATGCCTATACTTCTATGGCTAATTCAAGAATGCCATCAGATGGTCTTTATTATTCCAATGACGATGCTAAATCATGGAATGAAAGTGACTTAACAAATGTAGAGGGGGAGATCACAGGTATTGCGGTCCATCCTACTGATACGAATGTCGTTGCAATAAGTTCTCAAAATAAGGTTCATCTATCAAGAAATAAGGGTAAAACATTTGAAGAACTGACGAACATGAAACAAGTTACATCACTTACGTTTACTAATAAAAATTCACTCTTAGTAGGTGGGTTTGAGAATAAAGCGTTCCTTACAGAAATCAATATAAATGATAGTTCGGAAAAGGAGATAAGTATTCCGACACTCCAGGAAGATGCCATATCTTATTTAGCTAAGAATCCAGTGGATAAAAACATCGTTTTTACTACCTTTAAAAAAGATGTGTATTTTTACAATGGTGAAAGATGGATCAAACTTGTTAATCAAGGAAAAGCAGTTAATTAATAAATTATCTTTTATCAGGTATACTTCATTTTTGGTTAAACAAATAAGGAGCAGAATCCATGGAATTAATAACATTACTTCAAGAATTAAATATATCAATAGAGGATTATCCACAAGCGTGCAGGATAGGCATAAAAGGGATCAAGTCAAATTCAAAGTTTGTTGAACAAGGAGATTTGTTTGTCGCTATAAATGGATATGAAGTAGATGGTCATGATTTTATTAAACATGCAGTCGATTCCGGAGCAGTTGCTATCATAGGAGAATCAGATTATCAATCAACTGAAATTCCTTATATTAGAGTAACAGACAGCAGAAAGGCACTAGCAAAACTAGTAAGCTGCTTTTATGGCTACCCTTATAAAAAACATATAATGATAGGTATTACAGGAACGAATGGCAAGACTACCACTGCTTATATGCTTAAGCATATTTTAGAAATGCAAGGAAAAACCTGCTCACTAATTGGCACTGTAAATACGATTATTAACAACGAGGTAATTCAATCTAAAAATACGACCCCTGATTCGATTGAATTAAACCAACTGATTGCGAAAAGTAATGATGATGTTGTAATCATGGAGGTTTCTTCACACGGCATCGAACAGAATCGTATAGAAGGCATATACTTTGATTTTGCTATATTCACCAATTTAAGTCATGATCATATGGATTATCATAAAAATATGTGGGAGTATTTTCAGGTTAAAGCGAGGCTTTTTGCTCAGTTAAAACCAACAGGACAAGCCATTATAGCTACTTACACCGATTGGGGAAACAAGCTAGCAGATATGTTGACTACATCTAAAATTCCTCATTTCACAATGGGGGTAGGTGAGAATAGTTTAACAGTCAAAGAGATAATACCCTCGTACTTTTCTGAGTTCAAATATTATATGGATGGCAATCCTTATCTAATAAAGTGTACCATTCCAGGTATCCATAACGGATGGAACATGATGACTGCGATATTGACAAGTAATATAATGGGTCATAACATCGAATCCATTCATCATTCATTACAGTCATTCTCTGGTGTCCCGGGTAGATTTGAAACATATACGCATCATAATGGGGCTTCATTTGTCATTGATTATGCACATACTGCTGATGCAATTCACTACTGTTTAGAAATTGCAGAGCGCGAACAAGCAGAACAAATCATACATGTTCTTGGTTTTAGAGGTAAAAGAGACGTAACAAAGAGAGAGGTTATGATAGATTCTTCTAAAGAATTTAGTCATTTAATCATACTAACACTAGATGATTTAAACGGAGAAAAAGAAGAGTCCATGATTAGTTCCTTAAATGAATTAAAAGAACGGTTCCTTGATCTTCCTATTGTTGTAATTCCAGACCGAACCCAAGCGATTAGTTTTGCTTGGAGAAAAGTTAATGGATCAAAAGATTGGGTGTTTATTACAGGAAAAGGTTCTGAGAGGTATGAGCAAGTTTTCGAATTGCCATGTTCATCCGATAAGGAAACTATAACGTATCTAAAAAACAGGACAAATAATAACAAATGCATATTCCCTTAAAAAATTAGAAGCCGACAAATGTCAGCTTCTTTTTCTATCTTTAAATATTTTGCTTTTCTTCAGTTGAGATTGCACGTAAAAAGAATTTTCCACTCCGATTCGTTAGTGATTCTTTTTATTAACTTACCATCCTACGGCAAGCTTCCGCACATTTAAAACAAGCTTCTGCACATCGCTGACAGTGTTCATGATCATGTTTTTTACACTCATTTCCACATGCTTCGCAAATTTGAGCACAAAGGGAACAGATTTCATTTATGAACGGACTGTTACTGCTCATCGCTGTAGCAGCAAAGGAACAAATATCTGCACAGGCTCTATCCAACCTGATACATTCCGCCATCATTTTTACGTCTTCTTCATTTAAACATGCGTCAAAACAATGATTACATTCTTTCATACAGGCCAGACATTCATCAATACATTGTTGGTACGTGTCATGCATACATCATCATCCTTTCGTTATTAGGGATTTAATTACATAAAAAGTGTACCCATTGAGTGGTCATATAAACGTATTTTGCGAAAATCCATAAAAACTGCATAATTCTTTCATTATTTATCTAAATGGACAAACCGTCACTGCATAAAAAATTCATATTTAAATGTTATACTCCTGAGAAATTAATCAAAAGAGGAACGAAAAATGAAATTCAGCAAAAGAATCGTCTTAGTCATTAGTATTTTATTTTTCATAATCTTACTCATGTTCTTAAGCCCATTTTCTACTGCAGCTTCAAGTAACTCTCCAGGTAATATATCCAGTGAATCTGTGATTTTAATTGAAGGAACTACAGGAGAAATTCTTTATGAGAAGAATAGTTATCAAAGTATGTATCCTGCCAGTATCACAAAAATTTTAACAGCAATAATTGCTATTGAAGAAGGTAACCTGTCAGATAAAGTTCTAATTAGTCAAAACGCTCGAGATACAGAAGGAACGAGAGTATACCTTGAACCAGGGGAACAAGTATCTTTAAAAAAACTCGTGCAGGGGTTATTAATCAATTCAGGAAACGATGCGGGAGTGGCGATTGCCGAACATATGGCAGGTAGTGTGGAATCGTTCAGTAATGAAATGAATCGGTTCACAAAAGAAAAAATCGGAATTACTAACAGTACTTTTAAAAATCCTCATGGTTTGTTTGATATTAATCACCAAACAACTGCTTATGATATGGCAATGATTACTAAGTATGCAATGAAAAATAAGGAGTTTAGAGAAATCTTCCGAACAAAAGAACTACGTTGGGTTGGAGAAGGCTGGGATACAACGCTTTATAATCATCATAAAATGTTATGGAGATATGAGGGTGTTAATGGCGGCAAAAATGGTTATGTTGATCAATCTGGGACTACATTGGTCACAACGGCGAAACGTGGAGAAACTGAATTAATAGCGGTCACTTTAAAAGCGAACTCTTCTGAAGTTGCATATGCGGACACCACTAGTTTATTAGATTTTGGTTTTACTCATTTTCTAACGCAGAAATTTTCTGAAGTAGATCTTACAACAATTCAAGGTGCAGAAGGATATAATATTGATAAAGATCTGTTTTTTACAGCAGGAGTTAACATTCCGATCATTTCAGAAGTTAACATGGATGGCTTATTAGTTATTAAAGACCAAAATGAGAAGGTATTATTAGAGTATTCTTTAACTAAAGAGTTAAAAAAAACGAAAAAAAATGAAGATGGTAAAGAGGTTAAACGTAGTCCTTTAGTAATAATTACTTATCTTCTAGTAGCACTTTATATTGTTTTTCTACTCTTCTTGATTTATTTAATTCGACTGAGAAGCATTAAATTTAAAAGTCAAAAATATTCTTCATTCAAATATCACCATTAGATAGATCCAGTATAACTATTTATTCTCAATTTAAAGGAATGCTTTTCAAATAAGAGGTGAGTGTAAATTGGAATAGGAAAAGGAAATTCTCGAAGCGTTTTCTAAATTACTTCCAGAAATGAGAAGTATCTTAGATAACATAAAAAATCAGAAACAAAACAATTTAGATGATATTCTGTTATTAGATGAAAAATTAAAAATCTTAGAATCAAAATTTTCTCGTTTTTTGAAAACTTCAATATCACGTAAGTATAATCAATAATTAAACTATCTTACTAAAAATGGAGGGGAATTATGGTAAGAATTCTTATCATAGATGACGAGCCAAAATTAGTAGATGTTATCTCTTCATACTTTGAAAAGGAAGGATTTCAAACAGTAAGTGTATTTAATGGAAAAGATGCGTTATATCATCTGAAAGTTTCCTCATTTGATTTTGTCATACTTGATTTAATGCTTCCAGATATTAGTGGAGAAGAACTTTGCCAAATGATTAGAGACAATCACTCGATCCCAATCCTCATTTTATCAGCTAAATATGGAGAAGATGATAGAATACATGGTTTGTCGATTGGAGCAAGTGATTATATGAAAAAACCTTTCAGCCCAAGAGAATTAGTCTTAAGGGTTAAGAATATTCTTAGACAATCAAATTTATGAACAACAAAATGAGCTTATCCTAGGAAAAGCTCATTTTCTTCATATAAATAGAGTTTTTATGATTATAAACATAACCGTGAGACCCAGTGTTCATCATACACTGTATCAATATATCGATCTCCTCTATCAGGGAATACAGTTACAATGTTCTCACGGTTATCTAAAGAATTCACTAACTTTTTAAGAGCTGCAACTGAAGCACCGGAAGAACCCCCAGTAAAGATTCCTTCACTTTGTAACAATTCATGACATCCATTAACGGATTCTAAATCATTAACATGAATGACCCTATCAATTTCGTTATTATTTAAAATCTCCGGCACTCTACTAGCGCCGAACCCAGGCAGTTCTCTTTTTCCCGGAGGAGTATTAAAGATTATTGATCCGACAGCATCAACGGCTATTACCGTTAAATTCGGATGTTTTTCCCGAAGTTTACGGCTAGTACCCATAATACAACCTGTAGTACTTACGGGTACTACTAAATAATCAATGTTCGCATCAATCTGTTCGATAATCTCAGTACCTGTCCCTAAATAATGTGCCTTCCAATTGTTTTCATTGGCATATTGGTTTATCCAATATCCATTGGGTAACTCTTCAAGAATTTCTTTAACTTTGTTTATTCTAGTCTTTAAATAACCACCCTGATCGTCTTTATCCTCGACCATAACGATATTTGCTCCAAACGCTCTCAAGATTTTTAGATTTGTCTTTGAAATTTTCGGATCGACTACACAAGTAAAAGATAAACCGTGATAACGGGCAATCATTGCTAGTGCAATGCCAAGGTTTCCAGAACTGCTTTCTATTAAGTGAGTTGCAGAAGTTATTTGTCCATTTTGCAGTCCTTGTTCTATGAAATACTTCGCAGGGCGATCCTTCATGCTACCACCTGGATTCATAAATTCAAGTTTTGCATAAACATTTTGTTGGGGAAATAAACTCTCTAATCTAACCATAGGTGTGTTGCCGATACATTGGTTGAGTGAGTTATACACAGGTGCTTTTTGTATAGTGTGTAACATTAAATACCTCCAGTTAAATGAGATTCAATAATTTTTGCAGAATTATGCCTCATAAAGATAAACATTTTCAGAATATAAACGTAAATTATCTTCTCGGTGCTTACAGAGTGATTCCCATTCAAACTCATCGAAACTTTTAGATGTTAAAAATTCAAAGGGAATCCTTAAATTTAACAATCGCCCATTAACTTGAATTCGAGTAACTCCAGCTGGATAGAGTTTTCCAAGTTTCACAACTTTTTTTATGGTATCCAAACATGTTGCAGGATAGTTAAATCGAATAAAACCAAGGTTTGGACTTTCCTTAGAATGGGCAGGTATACGTCGTACCTCTTGGTATTCACTGTAAGCATTCACAATGGCGTGCCAAACATCCAACTTTTTAGATAGCTCTTTTGTTGAGTACTTCGCATAAATATAAAGTTCGGAATGGTCATGAAACGACAGAGTTGCAAGAGGGATTTCATCTGCTCGAACTTTTTTTGTTACTTCTATTGATGGATGTTTTGTTAATTCTTCAAACCATTTTCCAGCTGGAACTATGTGATGCCATGCGTTTATTCTTACATGATTGGGATCCACAATTTGTATGGGAACTCTCAAACACCCCATTTCTTTTAGTGCGTTTAATCGATGTGCACCATCTAAAACTAAATATTTTTCGTTTTCTAAATGTAGAGCTATGATCGGATTTCTTATTACACCATCTAGTTTTATGGCATTCTTAATTTTAGAAAGACGTGCTGGTTCATATGGTTCATGAAGCATAATTCTATTAATATCAATTAATTGTAAGGATGATTTTAAATTCATTACCATTCCTCCTTAGGTTTTAATGTCTTTTTTGTTTTGTTTTTTTTATAAAGAATGAATAAAGGCAAAAGGCTTAAGAAGCTGACTACGATCCAATATTTTTCTGGTTGACCGTTTTTTAAAAAATAATCATATATAACTCCACCTACCAAATTACCTAATGATCCCCCGATTGCCATTGCTAAGTTTGAAAAACCAAAATAGGCTGCCAGTGATTCTTTAGGGGAATTGTGGGCAATATAGCTTTGGAACAATGGCAGTAATGTAATCGATCCAATAGCAATTCCAGTTAGCACTAATAATAGAGTAGCTATATTGTTTCCAAACGTAATGGGGACAATAAAAATTAGAATAGTAACATAACTGAAAAAGAATAATGAATGAATCGTTCTATCCTTAATCATTAAGAATACAGGCCACTGGAAAATAATAATTATTAAAGTTACAAAAGTAAAAATCCAACCAGAAGACCCTGTCACATTCGTTGAAATGATTGGTAATGTTAGATACAGCTGTTGATATAAAAAATGAAAAGGAATCAAACTAACAGTCAAACCTACAAATGACTTATCTTTAATAATTTCAGCAAATTCTTGGATCCAAGTCTTAGTATTAAGTGGCTTAGATACTTTTGGGAGAAATATAGCAACTATACAAAGAATCAGAAATAATAATCCTGAAAGAACACTAAGATGTTTAAAGTCATCTATTGAAAAATAAAGTCCGGCTAATGGTCCCAATACAGTTCCAGCGTTCTCTATGATATTCATTAGAGAAAATATTTCCTTATGCTTTCCTTCTGGTGTTAGCGAAGTTAAATTTGCTTTAAGAGCAGGACTGAATAATGCTCCGCCTAGTCCACTCAAAATAGCTGCAATTATGACCAAAAAACCATTTGTGGTTAATCCCATCGATGCAAATCCAATTCCGCGAAAGAAAAATCCGATTACCACTATTTTTTTATATCCTAATCGATCAGCCAGGGCACCTCCTACAATCATTAGACCTTGTTGACTCAAAATTCTTATTGCGAGAATGAAACCAACAAAACCTAAAGAAAAGCCGACATTTTGATTAAAGTAAGTGGATATAAAAGGAACAAACATAAAAAAAGTAAAAAACGATATAAACTGCAACAAAAGAATGACGATGACAGGTAGTTTTAAATAAGATGGGAAAATGTTTTTAATAGTGTTTAAAAATTTCATATTCAGCACCAACTTTTAAAGGGATTTAATACACCTCCAGAATCGTTATAAAACAAGAGTAAATATTAAATGTCGAGAAATAATGCAAAAATGGTTACAGGACCGTAAATGATTTTAAAAATGATTACATATTTAAGGTGAAAGAGTAATAATTGTGGGGATTATCGGAATAAATTGAATAATTTTCTAAATTGCAAGGGGTTTTTCATTTTATCTCTAAGATTATAAAATTCGAAAATGTACACATTTACGAACTGTTAATCTTGCAGAGAGTTAAGCCCATTCAGCTGTTCAAATATGTGTAAATAGACTTAATGAACGTTTACCTCTTTTTATAACAATTTCGGAAGAATAATCAATTAATACAGTTTGATAAAAAATTCAGTTCTTGGGAAAAGTATATTTTTTTTTATAATGATGTGTTTGAGGATCTAGTTACTTCTCATTCTTAATTGGAATCTGCAGCCTTCGAAGCTTGAAGTACAATTGATTCAATCATAGCTAAGAATTACCAAATATTAAACAGTCTGATTACAAGAATGCCGAAAATTTCTAAGACTTTTTTACGTACTTTTAACGAAAGTATTCAAAACTTCCTTCTTTAACATATTTTGGATTTTGGTATAATTGATTTAACAGTATTAATTTTCTGTGAAATTTAAAATAAAGTGAGGTTCTTGTTATGGCTACTGTTAAAGCATTTTATGCTTATCCATCAGGAAACGAGAGTTTAAAAGAAGACATTGCTAAAGCAGTAAAAAATATTAATGCTACTAAAGCAGTTAAAATAACAAGATGGGAAGATCTAAATGTAACAGGTAAACATATGATAGATGTAATATTAAAAACTATTGATGATAGTGATTTATTTATTTGCGACTTAACTTTCTTAAATTTCAATGTACTGTTTGAACTTGGATATGCAGTTGGTAAGAAAAAGAAAATTTGGATAACTCTCAATGAAACCCATAATAAATCTACTAGCAATTACCGTCAGTTAAAATCATTAACAACCATTGGATATGCAGGATATAATAACGCAGATGAACTTAAAATTAAATTTTTCAAAGAAAATCCACATCAATTAGCAGAAACAATAAATATTCAAGATGAAAATTTGGGTAACACCAAAAGTTTGGTTTATTTGAAGTGTGGAACAGGAACAACAGCTTCAACAGAGTTAACTTCACTAGTACAAAGTTCAAAGCTACCATTATTAACAGCAGATCCATATGAAGGTCGTAACCCACTAAGTTGGTATGTTAAAGCATTGCAAAATTCTTTAGGAGTTTTAGTACATTTTCACACTTTAAATCAAGATGGAGAAGTTGGTGAAGATATTTTTTGGTCATCAGAAAAAGCAATGGTAGCGGGAATTGCACAAGGCCTGGATCTAAATTTGCTCATTTTAGCTCATGAACCTTATGAAACACCTTTAGATTATCATGACCATTTGCATACACATAAAACAAGTAAAAAGTGTGTTGAAATTTCGGAGACTTGGCTTGAACCCTTGATAAATAAACGGAATAATATGAAGGAAGAAAACAGACAGCACAAAGCAGGACAAAAAGCTCTTAATAGTATAAAGAGTTTAATCATTGGTGACCATGTAGCGGAAAACGAGCCAGTTGATTTAATAGAATACTTTGTTGAAACAGCAGAATACAAGGAAGCACTCAAATCACAGCAGGTACTTTTTGTAGGTAGAAAAGGTACTGGTAAAACAGCAAATTTAATAAAAATTAAAGATGAGCTATCTTCAGATAAAAGAAACTTTGTTTGTTCCATACAACCCCAAGGTCATGAATTCGAAGGTGTATTAAATATATTAGAAAAAACATTAACCAGTTCTGAACAAGGACATTTAATCGAAAGCATTTGGAAATTTTTGATTTATACAGAACTAGCAAAATCATATTATGAATATTTATGTAACCAACCCCCTCAGATACCTAAAACCAATGATGAATTAGAACTAGAGGACTTTATTAAAAAAAATGAAAAACTTATCAATGCTGATTTCACACTTAGACTTGAAAATGCAGTCACTAAATTAAAGTTATTAGACTACAATAATGAAATTGATCAGCAAAGAGTTAAAGTAAGTGAAATTTTACATAGCAAGATAATTTCTCATTTAAGACAAAAACTAGGTAAAGTTTTTCATTCAAAAGAGAGGGTATGTATTTTAATTGATAATCTAGACAAGAATTGGAGTGACAATGTTAATCTCGAAAGATTAAGTCAATTATTGTTTGGATTGTTAAATGTAGGCCAAAGAATTACTGATGAGTTTAGAATGAAAAATTATAAGCAGGTTGATGTAGAATTATCACTTATTGCTTTTTTAAGAAGTGATATCTTTACTAGAGTTATGAAATATGCAAACGAAAGAGATAAAATACCATATAAAAATCTATCATGGACTGAGCCTAATCTGTTATTTAAGGTTATAGAGCAGAGGATTGAATATAATATTGATGAAATTCCAAGTCCTGAAGTTCTTTGGAGAGATTATTTCTGTGAGACTGTTAATGGACAAGCTTTAAAAGACTATATAACTAGTTTTATTCTTCCTAGACCACGTGATATTATAATTTTGTTTAAAATGGCTTTTCAAGAAGCGATAAACAAAGAGCATGCTAAAGTAGAAGAGGAAGATTTTAAGGCAGCTGAATTTAAATATTCAGAATATGCTTTGCAGTCTTTACTTCCTGAAAACGGGAATAGAATTCCGGAATTAGAGTCAGTATTTTATGAATTTGCAGGACATAATTCTATTATCGATAAAAATGAATTAGAAAATTGTTTAGTAGAGTGGTGTACAGCTGATAAAGATACAAAGCATATTATTGAAGTCTTGTGCGAATTGACTTTTTTGGGATTGGAAGTTGCAGAAAATAAGTTTGAGTATTTTAGTGAAAAAAGACCCAAGAAAATTACTGAAAACTTGGCTCGTAAATTAGTTTTAAAAAATAAAAAAAATCAACGATATGAAATAAATCCTGCATTCCATGCATATTTAGAAATAAATAAGGTTGAATTGATGAAAGTATAAAGATACTTTTATCATATATTAAGAAAAGATAATTACGATTCTATCCGATAGTAGACAGCCCATTTTGTTAATGAGTTGTAATTAAAGAAAGTAAATTTCATCTGTTTGGTAACTTTTTATTATTCCATAGCTACAAGCCAAAACCACCTTTTTGGTGGTTTTGGCATTTTTAAATTGATGCAATTAAGAACTGCATCGAGTCTCGTGAAATAGAGAAAGTGTCTCAATTAAGTAGACTCTATGGGGACAATTTACGAGAAACAGTCTAAAAGGCTTTGGTACGTCTCACTTTCATGTTCCAAAAAGGTAAGTTCTAAGAACATTGGATATCGCAGTTCAGCGTGCAAGATCAGAAAAAATAAGCGGAGATCAAATAGGATTGTATTCATTAGAAGGATTGTCCGTTAAATTTGTTTTATCAAATTTTTATTTACTCGGAAACAAACTTGCGAAAATGTCCATTAAAAGGCTAGGGATTAATCCTAACTTTTTTTTACATATTTTCTACATAACGCAAAATAAGGTCTGGTAATTCAATAGGTTTCATATGGGCTATTAAAGAATGCTATAAATGTTCAAAAGTCCCTTTAGAAATCTCCCTACAGGGGCTTTTTTATATTGTTGGATTTAATTATTAAGTGTTCAATTTTGTTATTTTAAAGGAAAAATAATACAATTTGTCGAATATTTGGTATTAGTTGTCTATTTTCTTAGGAAGGGGTAAAGTGAAATGAAATTTTCTATGTTACATATCAGTGATATACATTTTAAAAATGAAAAACAATAGTCTTTTAGAAAAAGTTGAAAAAATTAGTCTTGCAATAAAAAGTGAATTATATGATATAGAGACTCTTTTTATAGTAATGACTGGTGATATGGCATTTTCAGGGTCTCAAGTTGAATATGAAATTGGAGTAGAGTTTCTAGAAGGATTAAAAAACTCTTTAATAAAGGAAAGGGAAATAAATATTTATATTATTACTATTCCTGGTAACCATGATTGTGATTTTTCTACTGATCAATCATTAAGACAGGTGTTACTTGAAAATATAAGAACCCATTCAACTGACATTCCTTCTGACAAAATTATTAAGGAAATATGTTCGCCGCAGTTAAATTATATTGATTTCGCAAGTTTATATACAGAAAAAGAACATATTATTTATGATCATCTATTATTTAAAAAACATCTTTTTGAATTGGATAATGATATTAAGATAATCTTTAACTGTTTAAATACCTCTTGGATTTCTGAACGACATGAGCAACCTAGCAAAATGTACTATCCTTTGCATCTGTTTAAAGATGAAATTAGAACAAGTGGTGATATTAATATAACTCTTCTTCATCATCCTTTACATTGGTTAGATCCTATTAACAATAGAGCAAATAAAGAGATTATTGAAGATTTTTCAGACCTTGTTCTAACTGGCCACGAGCATTTTCCAACTTATAAGCAGTCCTTAGACTTTGATGGTAATTATACTGGTTACATCGAAGGTGGTGCACTACAAACAGGAAATCCAGTTGAAAGTGATTTCAATCTAATTCTTATTGATATGGATCTTCAACAACAAAAGATATTAAAATTTAGTTGGGAAGTTAATAAATATCATGTAAATAAGCAGATTAATTGGACGGATTTAAGGATAGGAAGTACAAACTCATCTGTTAATGAAAACAACGAAGATTTTAATAATTATTTAAATGATCCTGGGTTAACTTTGAAACATCCAAAAAAATCAGAAATTTCACTAGATGATATTTATATCTTTCCTGATGCAAAAGTCATAAAATATGAAGTGAAATTAAAAGAAGACATAAGTGAATATGTTAATTTAGAAGTTATAAAAGAAATTGGAAGTGAAAATAAATTTTTTATTACAGGGGAAGAGAAATCTGGTAAAAGTACACTATGTAAAACTATTTATAAGCATTATAAGTTAAATGGCTATGTTCCAGTTTTAGTAAATGGAAGAGATATAAAAAAATCTTCCATTGATGATTTTAATAAGGTGCTATATAAAGCTTACAACAACCAATATTCTGAAGAATCTCTAGATGAATTTAAACAATTACCAGATAATAAGAAGATTATTATTATAGATGATTACGATCAAAATAAATTGAATAACAAATTTTCTTTAAACCTACTAGCTAATTTAGATAGATACTTTGACAATATTATTATTACTGGAAACGAACTTTTTAAGTTTTTAGAACTACTATTTAATGATGATACACATGAAGAATTACTTGAGAGATTTCAAAAACTTGAGATTATGCACTTTGGTCATAGACTTAGAGCTCAATTAATTAATCAATGGAATAGTATAGGTGATTTAGAAACTTTGGATGAAAAGGAACTAATCTCAAAAAACGATTATTTTGAAAACACTATTAACACGATTATTGGAAATAATTACGTTCCATCATATCCTTTTTTTATTCTAGTAATGTTACAGACTTTAGAGTCAGGTGAATCACATAACCTTGCTGAAAGTACTTATGGTTATTATTATGAACATTTAATTAAACAATCTCTTATTAATCTTAATATGAAAAATGAAGATATTGATGCTTTTTATAATTATATTACTGAGTTGGCCTACGTCTATTTTGAAGATAAAACTATTGAAAAATCTAAAATCGAATTAGAAAATTTTAATAGTTGGTATTGTGATGAGTATGCTCTTGATTATAAATTTGATAAGTATTTCTCTAAACTAGTTGAAGCTTCTATTTTAGAATCTATACAAGAAACTTATAAATTTAAATATAATTATACGTACTACTATTTTGTAGCAAGATACTTAGCCATTAATATTTCAGAACCAGGTATAAGAGAAAAAGTATCTGAAATGTGTAAAAACCTATATTATGAAGAATACGCAAATATAATAATGTTTTTAACACATATATCAAAAGATCCTTTTATTTTAAATGAAATTTTAATTAATGCTCAGTCTATATTTAATGAATTCAAACCTACAGAATTAAATGATGAAATTAATAATTTGAATCAACTTATTAGTGATGTACCTAAGTTAGTAATTGATAACAAAGAAGTTAAAGAGCATAGAACGCAAAGGTTAGAAATGAAAGACCAAATAGAAAGAAGTCAAAATGAAATAGCTGCTACTGGTTATGATATAAGGGATGATGAGGCAAAAGAATTAGACATTTTAGGGAAATTGAATTGGTCATTTAAAACTTTGGAAATTGTTGGTTTGGTCTTAAAAAATTATTATGGGTCAATTAAACGAACCCAAAAAATCATTTTAGGCAGTGAGGCATATTTCCTTGGATTGAGATCCTTAAGTTCCTTTCTAAATATGATAAATACTCATATGGACTCCATCGTTAAGGAAATAGAAAAGGTAATAAGTGAGAAGGGGATTTCTGGTAAGGTAGAAATTGAAAATGAAGCAAGGAGTTTTGTATTCAATATCTGTACTGCTATGTCCTTTCATTTTATTAAAAAAATATCAACCTCCGTGGGTACAGATAAACTATCGGAAATATTTAAGCATATTTTAGATGAGAATTATACCAATGCTATTAGATTAATAGACTTATCTATAAAGTTAGACCATATTCAGACAATACCATTTAATGATATTGCAACTTTAAAAAAAGATTTAACAGATAAAAATAATTTAATTGGTTATAGTTTACTTAGGGGTTTAGTAATTAACCACCTATATATGTTTGAGACAAGTTATAAAGATAAACAAAGAATCTGTAACCATTTAGACATATCAATAGAAAGGCAGAGGAAAATTAACCTCATGTCTAATGTAAAAAAACAATAATTTCTCATAATTGGTGGCATTTGAATCGAATAGTGTAAAATCATGAACGAAGGCTGGGCTAGCTACTGGCACGCCAAAATTCTACAAGAAATGGACTTGACCTCTCATGAAACGATTGAATTCGCTAAATTAAACGCGGGTGTTGTCCAACCATCGAAAACATCGATCAATCCATATTACTTAGGGTTACAGATCTTCAAGAACATCGAAGAACGCTACAACAACCCAGATGAAGAGCTGATCAGACAAGGGGTTAAACCAGGATCAGGACGAGAGAAAATGTTCGAGGTCCGTGAACTGGAATCCGACATGTCGTTTATCCGAAACTATTTAACTAAAGATTTAGCACAAAGAGAAGACATGTATCTGTTCCAAAAGCAAGGGAAGGAATACAAGATTGTCGACAAGCAGTGGGAGGAAGTACGTGACCAGCTCGTGAGTATGCGTGTGAACGGAGGGTTTCCATACATTACAGTAAATGACGCAGATTACATGAAGAATGGGGAGCTATACCTCAATCATAGCTATGAGGATATGGAACTTGATGTGAAGTATCTTGAAAAAGTACTGCCGCATCTTCATCATCTCTGGGGAAGACCTGTTCACATGGAGACAAAGATTGAGCAAAAGCCTGTGTTGTTCACGTATGACGGGAAGACGGTACATCGCAAGTACCATTAAAATTAAAGATTTAAAAGCACTCTCATTTTGAACTGCACCCCGTCAAGTAGACAGTAAAAATAATAAAAACCAACTAAGAGGCTTCAGCTCTATATTCTATAGGGCTGAGGCCGTTTAATCGTTTTTGATATCTTTCATAATTATAAAAATGGATATACTCATCTATCGCTATAGACAGGTTTTCAAATGTCTCAAATTTATGTAAGTAATACTTTTCACACTTGAGGGTTCCCCAGAATGATTCCATTGGTCCATTATCTATACATCTACCCACACGTGACATGCTTTGAGTCATTTGGGCTTGATCCACCTTGCGTTTGAACCCATGAGAAGTGTACTGAAATCCTCGATCACTGTGAATAAGTGGTTGTTCTTCCTCTAACTGTTCTATTGCTTGGTCTAGCGTTTTGAACACGAGGCTATTATTATTCGAATGTCCTACTACATAGCTTACGATTGATCCATCATACAAATCTAAAATGGCACTTAGATAAGCTTTCTTTTGTGAACCATATTTGAATTCTGTGACATCCGTTACCCATTTTGTATTTTTCTTTTCTGCTGTGAATTCACGATTTAACACATTCTCCGCCACATGTTGGGGGATAGAACGCTTATATCTACTCTTCTTTTTTCGAATGACGCACTGTATATCCGCAACCCTCATCAGCCTATAAATCCGTTTAGGATTAAATTTCTTGTTTAAGATTCGGTTTATATTCATTGTCATTCGACGATACCCATAGATGCCCTCCACTTTCTTATGGAGAGCTTTCAGCTCTTTTATAATCTCATTATTCTGACGCTCTTGCTTAGAAGGCATTCGTTTTAGCCACTTATAATAGGCAGCTCGTGAGAGACCTGCGATTTCACAAAGCAAAAGAATACTTACTTTTTCTTTAACATGTAGTTCCTGGATGGCCATATATTTATTTTCATTTGGTATATAGACTACTTTTGCCTCCTTTCGATCTCCTCTAACTTTTTTAAGAATGCATTTTCCGCCCGTAATCGTTCATTCTCTCGTTCTAATCTTTTCATCTGTAACTTAAATGCCTCATCAGGTGTTAACTCGTTTTCTTGCTTTGTTCTTCCACGCTTATCTTTAAGCGCTTCATCTCCATCTTTTTCATACTTCTTAACCCATTGATACACCTGTTGGTAGGAGACCTCGTATGTTTCAGCTTTTTTCTGATAATCCTTCCCGTTCTCCAAACAATCAAGTACAATCTGTCTACGTTCACCCCATGTTGTTTTTCTTCCTTTAGTCATAGAACTCGTCCTCCCCATAGACGTACCCTTTAATTCTCTATAACTATTATACGTCTTAATCCATTCCTGGAGGACCGATCTACTTGAAATACCATACATTCTTATAAGTTCATTCTGAGAGTATTGACCTGACAAATAATCCCTAACAGCTCTGACCTTGAGCTCTTTAGAATAAGACTTCCAGGGACTTGAGGATCTAAGACCTTCCATTCCATATCTCTCAAATTGCTCAATCCATTTCTTAAGAGAGGTCTTGGCTATCTCAAACTTTTTACAATGCTCTTTTATTGTAAAATCGCCCTCTTTATAAGTAGATAAGACTGTGTATTTAAACTCTTTAGAATACCCCATAAAAAAACTCCCCTTAAGATAAACAGACTTTTTATTTCATCTGTCTACCTTAAGGGGAGCATATCATTTAGGAGTGCTTTTTGTTTTTTAATTTAATCTGGTAAGGATAGTAGATATCAAATTTGTAATAATGTGGTAAAATATAATCAGGTTATTTTTGAAAAATTATGAAAATATAAATAGGGGGATTTTTCATTGAGAAAGCTGTTAATGACAATGCCATTAATAGGGATACTGTTAGTAGGTGAAAAAGCGATATTTGAGATCATTATTTTAACTTTAATCGCAATACCATTGAAAACTGTAAAATTCAAACAGGATATGGATATGTATAACTTTATTATTACTAATAAAGTTGATAAGAATTTATTTAAACCTGTTACGCCAGTGTTAAATACGAATCGTAATTCAGAAATTGTTACTAGATCTATGGAACATAAATCAATTGAACATTAACAATAAGTTTAACAAGCAAAAGCCATAAGGAAGTTAAAGGGTTAAATTAAGATCCTTAGGAGAAGGAAGGCTTCGTGCCAACTTTGTGCCAACTGAATTTGAAAAGCATTGAAATAGTTTAAAAATCAATACATGGAAAACCTTGAATTAACAGAGTTTTTACATCTATTTAATATGTTATGAAAGTCTTCGTTAATCAAGTTTGAGATGGAAGGTTCAATCGGTTAATAAAGAAAAGCCTTGGTGTAAGACTGCACCAAGGCTTTTTTGTGTTTACATGCTCGTAAGTGAACGATTATTCAACCTTTTTAAAACCGAACTTTTCAAACGTATTTAATGTTTCTTCTTTTTGCAAATATTTATAGAACTGCTCTGCTTCTTTTCTATGAGAAGTCTCTTTTATTACTCCGACTGGATAGATGATAGGCGAATGAGTATCTTCTTTAGCAACAGCTGCTACTTTGACTTTAGAAGAGATCATCGTATCAGTCTTATAAACGATACCAGCATCGACATTACCCGTTTCTACGTATGTAAGCACTTGGCGAACGTCTTTTGCGTAAACGATTCTTTGTTCAACTTCTTTTAATAACTCCAAATTCCCTAGCGTTTCTGTGGCGTATTGACCTGCTGGAACCGTTTCAGGAGTACCAACCGCTATTTTTTTTACCTTTATCAAATCTTCAAAACGCTTGATGTTTTGTGAGTCTTTCCCAACGACTAAGACAAGTTCATTTCCTACAAGATCAGTTCCTAGTTTCTTTTCAATGAGGCCTTCTTTAACAAGCTGGTCAAATTTATCTTCTGCTGCAGAGAAAAAAAGATCAACAGGTGCACCATTAGAGATTTGCTGTTGAAGGGCACCAGAGCCTCCGAAATTATAAGTGATGCTGACATTCGGATTTTCTTTTTCATATTGGGTCGCAATTTTATTTAATACATCTTGTAGACTGGCTGCAGCTGAAATTGTTAATTCTACATTAGATTCTTTTTTGGCTGACTCTGAAGATTCATTTTTTGAGCATGCAGATAATAATGTTGCAAACAAGCAGATTAGAAGTAAAATTGTATAACTTTTCTTCATCTTCTCTCTCCTCACTTAACTTTTGTTTTTTTAGTGTCAGGTAAGAATATATAGAAAAAAGACGCCCGATTGGACGTCTTTTTTGCGTATATTGCGGCGAGAGACAGCACTCCACATAGTGCATTGCCAAAAGGCGCGTCAATCTCGTCTTATGCAATTAGCTCATCGCTAAATTAGTATACCATCTCTTTGCGTTAATGAGAAGAAGAGATTATTGAGACTTCAAATGGTTCGCTTTTTTATATACGAAAAAGATATAATGCAATCAACCATAACTTTAAAGAAGGAGCTTATGTGATGAACGAAATTATAGAAACAATATTAGCTCACCGATCGATTCGAAAATTTAAAGACAAGCCGTTAGATGATGAAACGGTTGAAACACTTGTACAATGTGCTCAAGCTGCGTCTACTTCAAGCTATCAACAAGTTTGTACGATTATTGGAGTAGAAGACCGGGAAAAGAAAGAAAAACTAGCTGAGCTTGCGGGTAATCAGTCTTATGTTGCAGACAATGGATATTTCTTTGTCTTTTGTATGGATTACAACCGTCATACAATTGCAGCAAACATGAAGTCAATAGATATTCAAGAAACGATCCAATCCACTGAAGCGTTTATCGTAGGATCGGTGGATGCCGCTCTTGCTGCACAAAACCTATCTGTAGCGGCAGAGTCTCTCGGACTTGGTATCGTTTATATAGGGGGAATTCGTAATCAACTGCAGGAAGTTTCAGCGTTATTGGATTGCCCAGACCATGTACTTCCGTTGTTTGGGGTAGCGGTTGGATATCCGGACGCTGAGCCTGGGAAAAAGCCTCGCTTGCCGATGTCAGCCGTTTTTCATAAAAATCAATACCAAAATTCTGAGGAAACAGAAGCTCTCCTTGATCAGTATGAAAAAGAAACTGCTGCATATTACACAGAAAGAACAAGCGGAAAACGTACAGAAGGCTGGGTCACGCAGATCACAGCATCGATGGCGACTCCTAAACGAACGTATATGAAAGAGTTTGTCCGGTCAAAAGGATTAAATAAATTGTAACTCACAGGCAGGTGACTTCAAAGAATGATAAAAATCGGTGTAACAGGCTGGGGAGATCACGATTCTCTTTATCCAGATGGTACTCCTGCAAGAGAAAAGCTTGCTGTATATTGCGGCCACTTTCCTGTTGTAGAAGTTGATTCTTCCTTTTACGCGGTACAGCCTGTCAAAAACTATGAAAAGTGGGTAGCTTCTACACCACAGGATTTTTCGTTTGTTGTAAAGGCGTATCAAGGGATGACGGGACATTCAAGAGGCAAGCTGCCTTTTGAATCTGTCAAAGAAATGTATGAGGCGTTTATAGAGTCTATTCAACCTGTCATCTCGTCAGGCAAGCTTGAAATGGTCTTGTTTCAGTATCCACCGTGGTTTGATTGTAAGAAAGAAAATGTCCAGATGCTTCGCTATGCAAAAGAAATGATGGGTGATATTCCTTTAGCTCTTGAGTTTCGTAATCAAACCTGGTTCAGTGATGAAATGAAGGAGAAGACGCTTCAATTTATTAGGGAAGAGAATTGGATTCATACAATTTGTGATGAACCTCAAGCCGGACAAGGCTCGATTCCAATCGTCATGCACACAACATCGGAAAAGACACTTGTTAGGATGCATGGCCGAAACGTTTATGGCTGGAACAACCAAGGTCAACCGAACTGGAGGGAAGTACGTTATCTATATCGTTATAATGAGACAGAACTTCAAGGATGGAGGGAGCGCATACAACAGCTTTCTTCAGAAACGAAGGATCTAACCATTCTTTTTAACAATAATTCGGGTGGAGATGCTGCCGATAACGCGAAGCAGATGATTGAACTTCTGGACATTCAATACGACTTTTTGGCTCCAAGGCAATTGGATCTGTTCTGAGTTTTCCTTATATTACAAATCCATTTCAAAAAGAAGGAAACGATTCATTTTTCAAGGTAGACTGATATACTAATAGGGTGAACGAAATATCGTGAACTGGATAAAGAAAGTGGGGATCACTTTGAATTTCAAAAAATTGATTCAGATGATGTACTGCTTACAAATTGCCTTTATCATCAGTGGCGTTTACTTACTATGTGTCTACATATATATCAATGATGCGAAGCGCATACAGTTCTTATCCTTGGTCTTATGCATTAATCTTATTTCATTAAAAATAACAAGAGATCGTTTTAAAGCATAATGAAACACCCTCTGCCATTTTGGCAGAGGGTGTTGTCGTTTTATTGGAAATGTCGATATATTTCTTTTTTCGCCGATATATTTGAAAAGTTGCCGATATAAATGATTTTTGGCCGATATATTCTTTTTCTTGCCGATATATTTCAAATCTCGCCGATAAAATGCTCTAAATCATTTTTAAAAGTGCCTTTCGCCCTTGCATACCAACTTCAATACCTTTTTCTTTTGCTTCAAGAGTAATAGATTCTAAAGGTGCATCCAGCAGCTGTTCGATTGTTCTTACTCCAACAGCGCGTCCTGCGATAATTTTACGGTCTGCTAACTTTTCGTTTAAAAGAGCTACGTCAAGTGCCCCACACATGATATATCCATTGTCGTTGAATACAGCCATAAAATTCGTTTTTGGCAAACGAAGGGTGACAGCGGTAAACGGATGTCCTTCGATTAAGATCGGGTTCATCTCTAACATGCTTCCACTCCTTTCTTCACTATTATTTTTATGTGTATAGAAGGGAAAAAGTGTTAGGTGTTGAAGCTATTTTTATGACTTTTCGTATGATACGATTAAAAGAAAAATAGGAGGCGATGAGGGATGAAACAATATCTGGATTTTCTTCAAGATATTCTACATAACGGTACGAAAAAAGAGGATCGGACAGGCACGGGGACCGTTTCTGTGTTCGGTCGTCAGATGAGGTTTGACCTACAGAAAGGCTTTCCGCTTGTTACGACTAAAAAGCTGCATTTAAAATCGATTATTCATGAATTGCTTTGGTTCTTAAAAGGCGACACAAATATTGCTTATTTAAAAGAAAACGGTGTACGGATTTGGGATGAGTGGGCCGATGAAGATGGAAACCTAGGGCCTGTTTATGGACATCAGTGGCGCTCATGGTCTGCTCCGAACGGTGAGACGATCGATCAGATATCAAACGTAATTGAAGACATCAAGAAGAATCCAGATTCAAGACGATTAATCGTCTCTGCATGGAATCCTTCTGATATTCCGAATATGGCGCTGCCACCATGTCATTTATTGTTTCAATTTTATGTTGCGGATGGAAAGCTCTCCTGTCAGCTTTATCAGCGCTCAGCAGACAGTTTCTTAGGTGTGCCTTTTAATATTGCGTCATATGCTTTGTTAACGATGATGGTGGCACAAGTGACCGGACTTAAACCAGGAGAATTCGTTCACACTGTTGGGGACGCGCACATTTACACCAATCACCTTGAACAAGTAGAGCTGCAGCTCACTCGTGAGCCAAAGCCGCTTCCGAAGATGAAGATTAATCCAAACGTGACGAGTATTTTTGATTTCACTTTCGATGACTTTGAGCTTGTAGACTATGAGTCACATCCACATATTAAAGGCGTGGTGAGCGTATGATCTCGTTTGTTGTAGCGATGGATGAAAATCGCGCAATCGGTAAAGACAATGATCTACCGTGGTACTTGCCTAACGATCTCAAGCATTTTAAAAACGTAACGATGGGAAAGCCGATCGTGATGGGTCGTAAAACATATGAATCCATAGGAAAGCCTTTGCCTGGTCGAGAGAATATCGTGGTAACAAGAGATGAGCAGTATCAAGCTGAGGGAACGACGGTCGTTCATTCTGTCGACGAAGTCATTCAAAAAGAAACAGAAGAACTATGTGTGATAGGGGGAACGGAGATCTTTAAGCTGTTCATGCCTGTTGCAGATCGCTTGTATGTCACAGAGATCCACCACACCTTTGATGCTGATACGTATTTTCCAGAAATCAATCGTGAGGAATGGAAGGAAGTTTCCCGTAAACCAGGTGTTGTAGATGAAAAGAACAAATATCATCACGATTTTGTAGTCTACGAAAAAAATTAAAACCATAAAGTTTGAATGAGCCCCCCTCTTGTCTGCATACATATGTATATGTAGATAAAGGGGGGTTACCTTTTGCTTAAGCGCAGAAAAATGAAACTTCGAAAAGGGCCACTTCCATTCCGATTTGTACTATTGATCTCATTTATTCTGTTTACTTTTATAACGATTCAAGGGCTATGGCTTGTAAACAAAGGGATCGAACCAACACTTATGTTGATTGCTCAAAAGAAAACGGAAGAAATCGCCGCACTTGCAATAAGTGAAGCGATCGACAATGAAATTTTAGGGCCTTCGGAAATGAATGACATCATCGAATATAAGACCGATACAGAAGGAAATGTAGTCTTTGCTGGAATCAATCAGAGTGTAGTCAACCAGGTTGCCAACCAGTCACAAAAAGTCGTTCAAAAATACCTGAAGGAAATAGAAGAAGGAAAAGCACACGAAGTAATAACCAATGATGAGTTAGGAATAACAGCCTATAAGAACGAACCGGGTGTTATTATGGAAATACCTCTTGGGCAAGCAACAAGAAACTCTCTCCTAGCTAACTTAGGGCCGAAAATTCCTATCAAATTTATGTTGATTGGTGAAGCGAACACAGATATCGAAGAGAAAATAGAGAATTCAGGGATCAACAATACGTGGATCAATATTGATATTGTAGTCACAGTGAAAACGAGGATCGTTATTCCTTTTGCGACAGAAACGACAGTTGTAAAAAGACCAATAAAGATAACAGCACAGTTTATTAAAGGGGAAGTCCCTGTCTATTATAATCAATCTGGAGATCCTATTCAGCCGACTGTGCCGATTACACCAGACTTAAAAGAAAAGGAATCTCATGATGAATTGGAGCCTTCTGAAGATAGTCCATCAGAAGACACAAGTGGGGAAGAAGCAGCAGAATAAATATATTTCCTTCATTTAACAAATCCTGTTTAGGTTGACCATTCGTCCTAGTTTGTTATAATTGAAATTGAATTTAAAATTTTATATGTCTTTAAGCCTATCACCGATGGGGTAGAGGAGCGGATTTTATAAGTACTTTTTCAGAGAGTGACGTCTGTGAAGAAAAAGGAAAGGAACTTCCGCCGAAGCAAAAGTAAACCGTCTGTTCACTTTTGCTGGGTTTACACTAAACAAGTGTAAAACTGTCACTGCTTGGGAATTAAAAGCAGTGGAGGACTACTGATCGATGAGGAAAACCATAAATTACTTAAGTGATTGATAGCAGGTTATTTCCTTGTCTATTGATCGCTTTTTATTTTGTCCTTTTTTCCTCAACGTCCTGTAAGAACTCCTCAATATCGATGGCTAAATAAAAGAAGGAGGAACATCATGGAATTTGAGAATTCGATTTATGCGTTAATACCACCCGTATTGGCAATCTTGATGGTTGTTCTAACGCGAAGAGTGTTAGTCTCATTAGGAGCTGGGATCCTAGCGGGAGCCCTATTGCTTCACGATTTTAGTATTGTGGCTACACTGAAAGAAATTGGTACGATCGTGAAAGGGCACTTTATTTCAGACGGTGCATTAAATGAGTGGAATGTTTATATTCTTCTGTTCTTATTAATCTTAGGAATGATGACGAGCATTATCTCTTTAGCAGGTGGAAGCAGAGCTTTTGGAGAGTGGGCCATTTCTAGAGTGAAAACGAGAAGAGGTGCACAGCTTTTAACGGTTGTGTTTGGACTCGTCATTTTTATTGATGACTATTTTAATTCGTTGGCTGTCGGAAATGTAAGTAGACCTATTACTGACCGACATCGCATCTCGCGTGCGAAACTGGCATATTACCTTGATTCAACTGCAGCGCCAGTGTGTGTAATCTCACCTGTTTCAAGTTGGGGCGCGTACATTATCGGTATTATCGGAACGATCTTTGCTACACATGAGATCACAAATATGTCTGCGTTTAGTGCTTTTATTCAAATGATTCCAATGAATTTTTATGCAGTGTTTGCGTTAATCCTAGTATTTGCTGTAGCGTATTTTCAACTTGATTTTGGACCGATGAAAAAACATGAGGAAACAGCTCTTGCTACAGGAGAAGTGATTGCAGCTGATAAAAAAGCTGCAATCGGAGAAGGTATTAAGCTCGAAGAAAGTGACAAAGGAAAAGTAGGAGACCTAGTTTGGCCAATCGTAATCTTGATTATTTCAACGGTTGGATTCATGATCTATACAGGTATTCAAAATGTGAAGGGGCTAGAAGAACCAACGGCCATCTCACTTTTATCTATTTTTGAGAATACCGATGTACCAAAATCATTAGTATATGGTGGTCTGCTTGGTTTAGCTTCTGCTATATTGTTCTTCCTTCCAAAGAAGATGGGTGCTGCA
The DNA here is from genome assembly GCF_015903875.1 of Fictibacillus sp. 7GRE50. Taxonomy (NCBI): domain Bacteria; kingdom Bacillati; phylum Bacillota; class Bacilli; order Caryophanales; family Fictibacillaceae; genus Fictibacillus; species Fictibacillus sp. 7GRE50. The sequence continues at coordinate 382,725 of NZ_JACZDW010000001.1, read as the reverse complement.
TCCTTAGGAAAAGGACTGGGACGCGGTATTCAGTCTATGATCGGTGCTGTTACGATCTTGCTTTTTGCATGGACGATCATCTCTATCATCGATAGCTTAGGAACAGGGACGTATCTAGCAGGGTTAGTTGATCAGCATATGAATTTAGCTTATCTGCCGTTTGTTCTTTTCGTACTGTCAGGGTTAATGGCTTTTGCGACAGGAACTTCATGGGGTACATTTGGAGTAATGCTGCCGATCGCAGCAGAAATTTCAGCTTCTACAAATATTGAGTTAATGCTTCCTGTTCTTGCTGCAGTACTAGCGGGATCTGTTTTTGGTGACCATTGTTCCCCAATATCAGATACTACCATCCTTTCTTCAACAGGAGCGGGAAGTCATCACATTGATCACGTCATGACCCAGCTTCCTTATAGCCTAGTGGCTGCTGGAGTGTCTGCCGTTGGTTATCTTGCCCTTGGGTTCACAGAAAGTGTTTGGGTCGGCCTCTTCGCATCTGCTGTAATATTTATCTTAGCGCTCTTCATAATTAAAAAAGTATCTAGTAAAAATAGCATTAGTGATCAATCTTTAAAGGCTTAATTTTTGAAAGTGTCTGGTAGTTAACCAGGCACTTTTTCTTATATTTATACGACTTTTTCCCCCTTATTCCGACAAAATAACTAAAAACATTTTGACAGGTTTTCATGTTTTGTAATATACTGAACACAGAATTATCAGAAAAAAGTAACAATTGTAAACTTTTCGACTTCATAAAAAGGGGGATACAACAATGGAAAATAGGCAGCAATGGGGAAGCCGCTATGGGTTTATATTAGCAGCGGTCGGCTCAGCAATCGGCCTAGGCAATATCTGGAGATTTCCAGCGGTTGCTTATGAGAACGGTGGAGGAGCATTCTTCATCCCATATCTTATAGCACTTTTAACGGCAGGGATTCCCTTACTAATCCTAGAATTTACGCTAGGTCATAAGTACCGTGGATCTGCTCCACTTTCTTATTTCCGACTTCACAAAAAAGCGGAGTGGCTAGGATGGTGGCAAGTATTTGTAGCATTTGTTATTTCTACTTATTACGCGGTTATCATCGCTTGGGCGATTAAGTATTCTATTTACTCATTAAACTTAACTTGGGGAGACAAGCCTTCTGACTTCTTCTACGGTGAAGTCCTTCAATTAAGCAAGACGCCTGGTGACTTGGGTGGTATCGTACCAGGTATTCTGATCGCACTTCTAATCGTGTGGGTCGTTACACTTCTTGTTCTTTATAAAGGTGTATCGAAAGGAATCGAGCGTTTTAACAAAATTTTTATTCCAGCTTTAGTTATTATGTTTACGTTAATTGTTATTCGTGCCGTAACGCTCGATGGTGCTGCTCAAGGTTTGAACACATTCTTCACACCTGATTGGAGCATGATGAATAATGGTAAGGTGTGGGTAGCAGCTTACGGTCAGATTTTCTTCTCATTATCGATCGCATTTGCAATCATGGTAACGTACTCAAGCTATCTGCCTAAGAAATCAGATATTAACAATAATGCATTTATTACAGGTTTCGCAAACTCAGGATTCGAACTACTTGCAGGTATTGGTGTATTTGCCGCTTTAGGATTCATGGCGATGCAACAAGGTCTGCCGGTTGATGAAGTTGTAAAAGGCGGTATCGGACTAGCCTTTGAAGTATTCCCAGCAATTATTAATGAGTTCCCAGGCGGAAATGCCTTCTTTGGAACAATCTTCTTCTTAACCCTTGTATTCGCTGGTATGACATCGTTGATCTCGATCGTTGAAACGTATGTGTCTGCATTACAAGATAAGTTTGGCATTTCTAGAACAAAAGCTGTATTGATGGGTGGAGGAGTAGCATCTGTTATCTCATTACTTTTCGCTACAAAAGGCGGACTGTACATGCTTGATATCGTGGATTACTTCATCAACAACTTCGGTATCACTTTAGCAGGTCTTGTAGAAGTAGTCATTGTTGCTTGGTTCGTCAGACAATTGGCTGGACTTCAAAACCATGCGAACGCCATCTCTGACTTACGAACAGGTTTATGGTGGAAGGTTTGTCTAGGTGTGATCACACCAATCCTTCTTGGTTACATGATGTTTGATAACATTAAACAAAACCTTGCAGAAAACTATGAAGGTTATCCTACAGAACTGATCCTTACGTATGGTGTAGCCGTGGCAGTTGGCGTAATCGTACTCGGCATCGTACTCGGTCTAGTGAAGTGGAAATCTGAAGTGGCAGTAGAGAAAAAGGAGGTCAGCTAATATGACAGGCAGTGCGATTACAATGATGGTGATTGGCATGGTTATCCTATGGGGCGGCCTCCTAGCGAGTATTGCAAACGTGGTTCGCGTTTCGAGAAAGAAATAAAGGGTAAAGCTGGTTCTTCAAATTGAAGAATCAGCTTTTTTCTTATGATAGCGCTCGTAAATCAGAGCAAGGCTCGAGATTTACGAGCGCCATATAAAAAAGAAGCCCTCAAGCTTCTTTTTCAACTTTGCCACCATTTATCATTATCTTCGCCTGTTGCTAATGCGCTCCTGACGTTCCCATGCTTTTAAATAAGGGTATGGATCGAATGCCCATTCCGTATATCCGTTGTCACGGTACATACCAAAGTGCAAATGGGGAGGGAATTTTCCTGATGTTCCTGGAGGACCGTAGCCTGAGCTGCCCACATAACCAAGCACAGTTCCGGGTTCGACGATAGATCCTTTTTCAATTGTTTTATTAAAGCTGCCTAAATGGGCGTAATAATGATACACATTATTGATATCACGGACACCGATTCTCCATCCGCCAAAACGGTTCCATCCTTTAATTTCAACAATTCCGTATGAAACGGCTTTTACCGGAACTCCATAATCTGCAAAGATATCTGTGCCTTCATGGATACGTAATCCACCAAAGCCGCGTCGGTCTCCCCAAGTGCTTCGGTAACTATAGTTTGATCTTAATGGAACGATAAAGCTGTGTTTGTCTAGAGAAACGGTTCCATAGGTCTCATAGATCTTCGCGTTTTCCATAATAATATCCACGGCTTTATCACGCTGGTAATAGCTCCAAAGGCCGATTCTGAAATTCTCTATATCATGCCCATGCTTTTGAATAATCTCACTAAATGTATATAAAATATCTTCATCGTTGTTTCGATCTGCAATTCCGTCGTTGTTACCGTCTTTTCCGATGCCACCAAACATAGAAATACGTTCAGGGTTCGTATCGTCCATAGTAGGGTTGATCGGTCCAGACCATTGTAAAGGAGAAAAGTAAATGCCGACTAATCCTTTTCTGGCAGGTAGATCTCTTCTCGCTTTTCTCACGCTTCTTTCATATTGGTCTACGCCTGCAAAGTAGTGCCATGGAATGAGAGTAACGGACTCCATTTTTTTATAGAGGCTAAGCCTTTCCACATCTTCTTTCGTATATCGCTCTGCGGCCGTGCTCCTGCTTTCTGGAAGAAAGGTTATTAGAAGGGCTGTCAGAGTGAGGAACAGGACTGAAAATTTCCTCATGCGTCCCAATCCACTCCTTTCTTATCATTTATCTATAGTTTGTTGAAGTTAAGGAAAAACATGAAGGAAAAATGTTGGAAAAAACTCATGTTTGGAATTTTACCCTGTCGTATGGTAGAGTATTGAGGGGACAATAATGTTTAAGTAGAAACTAAAATACGAACGTTCATTATACGAAAGACCAAGAAAATTTGGGGTGATGATGATGGCAAAGAAAGAAGAATATGTACGTAAACCCGAGTGGTTAAAAATAAAGCTAAACACGAATGAAAATTATAAAGAACTTAAAAAAATGATGCGTGAGAAAAAGCTACATACGGTATGTGAAGAAGCAAAATGTCCAAATATCCATGAATGTTGGGCTGTTCGAAAAACGGCTACTTTCATGATTCTTGGAGATATCTGTACACGTGCTTGCCGTTTTTGTGCCGTTAAAACAGGATTACCGACAGAACTTGATCTACAAGAGCCAGAACGTGTTGCAGAATCTGTTGAGCAAATGGGTTTAAAACACGTTGTAATCACAGCGGTTGCGCGTGATGACCTTAAAGATGGCGGTGCTCATGTATTCGCCGAAACCGTTCGTGCTGTACGTGCTCGTAATCCATTCTGTTCCATCGAAGTCCTTCCATCTGACATGTTAGGTGATTTTGATGCACTGAAAACATTGATGGATGCAAAACCAGATATTATGAACCACAATATTGAAACGGTGAGACGTCTTTCTCCGAGAGTTCGTGCACGTGCTACGTATGACAGAACAATGGAGTTCTTGCGTCGTGCAAAAGAAATGAATGCTAACATCCCAACAAAGTCCAGTCTAATGATCGGGTTAGGTGAGACGTGGGATGAAATTGTAGAAACGATGGATGACTTACGTGCAAATAACGTAGATATCATGACGATTGGTCAATATCTACAACCTACTAAGAAACATTTAAAAGTACAAAAATACTATACACCAGATGAGTTTAAAGAGCTGCGTGATATCGCGTTCTCTAAAGGATTCAAGCATTGTGAGTCTGGACCGCTTGTGCGTTCTTCTTACCATGCTGATGAGCAAGTAAACGCAGCTGCACAAAATAGCTAAAAAATAAGAGAACCAGAAGCAACGATCTGCTTCTGGTTTTTTATTTGCCTTCCATTTCACTACGCATATTGTTTGTTTCGCCGTTCATCTCACCGTTTTCATTTTCCCCATAGTTCCACTTTTTACCTTGAGGCGCTTTTTTCATTTGTTGGATTAACGTGTCCATGATGCCTTCGATCTGTTCCGTATCATTATTTAGTGATTGATATTGTTCGATCTTATCGATCATTCCTTTTTCGTCAGATACGTAGACGTGATAATATCTTGGAACGACAGAGAATCCAGTCATCTTTACTTGGTCAGCAGCTGCGTTTCGATCCTTGTTTGTTGTTTTGTAGCCGATCAGTACCTCTTCATCCGTAACTAATGTACCGACATCTTTAATATCCGGTAGTTGAAGGACCATATCAGAGATCATATCAGCAAGCTTTTGGCGATTTAAGTATGGAACCGCATTTCCTGTTTTTACTTTGTCCCCCGACATATGACGCATATATCCAAAGTCCCCATAGTTCATGTTGTTGCCAATTCGATTCTCATCTTTTACATTGGTTTTAGAAAATTTATATTCTTGTCCCATCTTTTTCTGATCACCACCGCCGCATCCAGCGAGCATCAAGCCGATCAATAAGAACATTCCTAATTTTTTCACAGGTGTTTCACCTCCTTATTCTATAGAGTGCCTTAAATGGGAAGATCTTTACGAAGAAATTGTTGGCTGAAACGAGTACAAGCATGGTAAAATAAGTATCAGGAAACGAGGTGAAGCATTTTTGATTACAGTTGGTAATTATTCCTATGAAGTGATTGAAGATGTACGAGAAGCCTTTAACGAGGAACAATTTAAAGCGCGCTATAGTGAAATATTACATAAATACGATTATATTGTTGGTGATCTCGGTTACGAACAGCTTCGACTTCGTGGATTCTTTGAAGACAATCATGAAAAGGCTACGTTTGATACGAAGATCAGTACACTGCCGGAGTACATTTACGAATATTGTAATTTCGGTTGTCCGTATTTTGTAGTCAAAAAAGTAAACCCCTGAGAAATTTCAGGGGTTTTTCTTTGTCTTAGCGATGATCTTAAATTTGACGTAAAGGCTATTAAAAAGTCACCAAGGTTACTTTACGAGCCTCTAGAATCTTCATAAGGCTTTTCCGTATGATATTCTGGATTATCGTGTGTGGGATGAGCACCAGGATCTTGTCTTTCCAGACCTTCATGAAGGGTTTTGTTTTCATAGTTAAAGGCACTATAATAACGCTGTTCTTCTCTCCAAGGAGTCGATTTTCCTAAAGCTCTCTTGATTGGAGAGCCGTACGGACCTTCAGGTAAATCCTCAGGAAGTACGTAATTACGACCAGTCTCTACATTCGAAAAATCGGTATATTGTTCTTTTTCTTTTTCGAACAAAAAAACCATCCTCTCTTCGGTCATTTTAGGATAAGAAAAGTATCCTTATCTAAAGTGTCTCCAAGAAAGCATGATTCTTTTTTGGTACATTTTGATTACATCTTAAACAACTTCAGCTAAAAATTCACGAAGCTCCATCGCGTCTTCTTCAGTTAGATTAAACGCGTGTTCTAAATAGCCCTCTTCTTCTAGGTCATCTTGACCGATGATGGCATACGTACTGCCTAACATGTTCAGAACTAAAGCTTTACCGTAATGTCTTGTTGTTTTGGTGATGGCAAGATCAAAGCGAGTATTTCGTCCCATGAAGCTTACAAAGCGCGTTTCTGTTGTTTCTTTATCATCATATAAGAAAAATGTTTCCTCGTTCATTTTGTTCCTCCTTCGTACTAAGCAAAATTTAAATTTTGAGTCCATATGATTGCTCTTACTTTATGTTACACTTTACTTGAGAAACTTACAAAAGGTGATGACTATGTATTTTGTTGATCGAAAGAAAATCAATGAACATTTAGTGTATATGAATGAGTTAATCCATACGTTCAAGGAAGTAGCAGCCCCAGAAAATAAGCTTGAAACACTTGTGGTGGAAAGAATCGGACATATGTTGATCGAATCGATGATGGACGTTGGAAATATGATCATTGATGGATTTATCATGCGCGATCCAGGAAGCTTTGAAGATATCCTTGATATCCTGATTGATGAAAAGGTAATCCCAAATGATGAAGCACTATCTCTAAAGGAAGTGGTGAACCTTCGTAAATCACTTGTTCAAGATTACACTTCGGCTGATAGTAAAATTATATACGATACAATCGCTTCAAAAGAGAAAGAACTTTCAGCATTCCCAATACATGTAAGACGGTATTTAGAGGAAGAGTTGGGGCCAGTTTCTGCATTTTTACCTGAATAAGGATAAGTAGAGTTTTTATACATTTATATTTAAAAATGTACGTTTACCCTTATTTACGATAAAATGGTGACAAAGGATGGTGATGACCATGAAGAATCACACCTCAACCCGTGATGAAATCATCTATCTTTTAAAAAGAAATAAGAGGATGACAGTTACGGAAATGGCGAAATCCCTAGGAATAACCGAAATGGCGGTTCGTCGTCATCTCAACACATTAGAGCGTGACCATGTGATTGAAACGACTCTTGTGCGACAGGCTATGGGAAGACCAATTCATTTTTATCATCTTACAGCAAGCGGTGACGAACAATTTCCACGTAACTATTCAGGACTTACCGTAGATTTTTTAAAAGATATAGAAGAAGTGAGTGGCACAGAAACAATTGATGAATTGTTTAAGCGTCGTGAAAATCGTCTTCAGGATAGATACAAAGATCGAATGAACACACTCACAGAGTTTGAGCAAAAAGTAAATGAACTGTCGAACATACAAAATGAAGCGGGTTATATGGTGGACTGGGAAAGAGGCGAAGATCCAGGAACCTACGTATTAACAGAGTACAATTGCCCGATAGCTAAGGTAGCTAATGAATATCAGCAAGCCTGCTCTTGTGAACTTTCGCTGTTTAAGCGCATGCTTCAAACAGATGCCGTTGAGCGAAAGACGTGCATGGCAAAAGGCGGAGATTATTGTTGCTATGTGATAAAAGAAGAAAAGCAAACATCTGAAGTCTAAATCGCTTCAGGTGTGTTTTTTTTTGAAGTGGGTAAAATGAGAAGGTACATAAAAGGAGAGAGCATAATGAAGGCATATAAAGGATTCTTGATCGACTTGGATGGAACGATGTATCGAGGGACAGAACGAATAATCGAGGCCGTTGATTTTGTTAAAAAACTAAACGAAAAAAATCTTCCCTATTTGTTTGTGACCAATAATTCTTCTAAAACAAAAAAGCAAGTGGCAGATGTGCTTGCAGGGTTTGATATTCCAGCTTCAGCAGAGCATGTGTATACGACGAGCATGGCAACTGCCAATTATATTGCAGAACAAAAGAAAAATGCGACTGTCTATTGTATCGGTGAAGATGGAATAAGAGAAGCGCTTCAAGAGCAAGGACTGCAACTTGTTGAAGAGAACCCTGACTATGTTGTGGTCGGAATCGATCGCTCGATCACATATGAAAAATTAGCAAAAGCATGCCTAGCAGTCCGTAACGGAGCAACTTTTATCTCTACAAATGGCGATATTGCACTTCCAACAGAAAGAGGCCTTCTGCCAGGAAACGGCTCACTAACTTCTGTCATTACGGTTTCTACGCAAACAGATCCGACGTTTATCGGTAAGCCTGAGTCCATCATCATGGAGATGGCGTTAGAAACGCTGGGAACGAAAAAAGAAGAAACACTCATGATCGGGGACAACTATCAAACAGATATATTAGCTGGTATTCGTGCCGGGATAGATACTCTGCTTGTGCACACAGGAGTCACAACTAAGAAACACCTTGAAGAAATTGAAGTGCATCCAACGTATACCGTTAACGGATTGGATGAGTGGGAGATCAATTAATCTGATTTCCGGTTCAGGTACTTGCTTTTCCCGATGGAGGCTATCTAGCAACACCCAGTTAATAAAAAATGAAAAAGGCTTAAGTCAAAGAGGATCCTCTTGTTCTTAAGCCTTATTTTTATTCTTCATTTGCTGCACGATGTGCCAATCTGCTCGATGCTGCAGCTGCAATAGCACCGACTATGTCATCTAAGAAAGTGTGAACCATACCTGTAGACTTATCATTAAGCTTTTCTAGAATACCCGGTTTTTGTTTATCGATGAATCCATAGTTGGTAAAGCCGATCGAGCCATATATATTTACGATTGAGAGTGCGATCACTTCATCGATCCCATAAAGACTTTCGTCGCGAGCCAATATTTCCTGAAGCGGCTGCTCAAGTTTTTTCTGTTCCGCTAATACATCAAGCGCTATGCCTGTAAGAATGGCATTCTGAACTTCACGTTTTGCGATGACTCTCTCAACGTTTTCTCTACATACATCCATTTTAAGATCAGGATGGTAGGGGACTTGGAGAAAATAAACAAGTTCAGCAATATCGTTTACCGTAACGCCCCGTTCGTTCAGCTGTTTGCGAGCAGTTTCTTCGACTTTTTCCACTTTTTTGTTTGGCATCCTTGTACTCCTTTTCTCTGTTAGTCTCCTTAGCTTTGTATAGTATATGTTTTCATAGTAAAGTTATGAATTTATAAAAAGTACTAACCACTTCGCCTATATGGGCATACAATGTTGTATCCAATCATGCGGTGGTGTGAAAAGATCGACCGCTGGAAAGCTGAAGGGGTGGGGGGATCGGCTTTGTTTGAAAGAGATATATTTCATCATTATCAACTAGTTTGTGAAGACAGAAGATCTGAATCAGGTTATCGGACCTTCTATTGCAAAGGAAATCAATACATCGTGATACCGCAGCAGCAGATGTCTTATGAGAAACTGCAAGAAATGATGTATATCAGTGATTATTTACAGCAGCGTGGAGAAGAGAACATTCCTGTTCTGCAGCCTACGATCACCAATATGCCTAGCGCTTATGTAGATGGTGAGTCTGTTATCATTTTTAAAGTTGAGCCTAAAAAAGGGGAAAATCGTAATATTGAAATGGGCTCCGAACTAGCAGAATTTCATAAGCGAGGAAAAGGGCTTGAACAGTATTATCCCGTTGAACAAATCGCATACGGACAATGGCCGTTATTATGGATCAATCGTGTGGATGAAATGCATAACCGATATGCAGAAATATCAGCCAGAAAGCAAAAAAACGATTTTGATCAATTATTTTTGACTACATTTCCTTATTATGAGGGAATGGCAGAAAATGCAATTCAATATATTACGGATTACCAACTAGAGAGAGGACCTAAAGGAATAGGTTCTGCTGCAATTTGTTACGATCGATTCAGTGAGCGGTCATGGATTCGGACGTCTAACAGTTTTGTGAAACTGCCTGTTGGCTGGGTGATCGATAGTCCGATGAGAGACCTTGCAGAATGCATCAGGGAGAAGATCTATCAGCCAGAATTCAGAAGTCACGAAGTATTGCAGTTGATCGACGAATATGAAAAAGTAAAGCCATTATCTAAAGGGGCTTGGAGGCTTCTATACGGCAGACTCCTCTTTCCTTCACAGTACTTTGATACGGTTGATGAACATTATAATAATGAGAGAGATATCGGAAAAGAACTGTATGTTCGCCGCTTTACTGACTTAATCTCGTATGAAAAGCAAAATGAATACTTCTTAAAAAGCTTTTACAGATCGATCGGTCTTCCGGTTCAAGAGTTAAATATTCCAATGGTCGATTGGCTCGTTCCCATGATCTAATGAAAGAGGTAGCTCAAAAAGTAAGATTTTTGAGTTATACCTCTTTTTTCTGTTGGTTACTTGTTGGTCTTTTTCATATCTTCTAATAGATTATTGCTTGTGTAGGTTCTTTTTCCCCTTCCTCTGCAAGTTGATTGGAGCGCAAGGTTGCCGACTCCTATGGGACGAGCGGTCAGGTGGAGACTCCTAACGTCGCGTAGCGTGCCAGCCACTCTGCAAATTCTTCTCGTAAGGTATGTGACGAGGAAGCTTGCTTCGATAGGATTTTCTCGTAGACGCAGGAGCACCCATACTTCTTCGAACACCGTTCGCCCCATGGAAAGCGAGCAACCTGGAACGGAAATCAACCTACTTTCGAAGACAACAATGTAATTAAAACCACCATTCATAAGTACCATTTCTTTATTTTCTCACTTTCCCATGAGAAAATAGCAAGCAGGGAGTGAAAGCGTATGCAAAAACCTTATGTTTTTATTACACGAAAATTACCGAAAGAAACGGTTAGTCAACTAGAGCAAATTGCAGAGATCAATATGTGGCCACATGAAGAAAAGGCAGTTCCACGTGAAGTACTTTTAACCGAAATCAAAAAAGCTGATGGACTGCTCACGATGCTATCAGACAAAATCGATAGCGAATTACTTGATGAAGCATCTTCAGTAAAAGTAATTGCCAATCTAGCAGTAGGCTATGACAATATCGATGTCGAAGCCGCAAAACAAAAAGGGATAACGGTTTGTAACACACCAGATGTATTAACAGATTCTACGGCGGATTTAGCATTTTCTCTAATTCTTGCAACAGCGCGCAGAATCGTTGAATCAGCAAATTATGTGAAAGAAGGAAAGTGGAACAGCTGGGGACCTCTATTGCTTGCTGGAGCAGATGTTCATCATAAAACAATCGGTATTGTTGGAATGGGAAGAATCGGTGAAGCCGTAGCGAGACGAGCAAAAGGCTTTGATATGAAAATTTTATATCATAATCGAAATCGTAAGCCCGATGCAGAAATCTCACTCGGCGCTGAATACAAAGAATTTCATGAGCTCTTAAAGCAATCAGATTTTGTTGTCTCTCTTGCACCATTAACATCTGAGACAAAAGGAATGTTTAATGAAGAAGCGTTTCAGAGTATGAAAAATAGCTCGATATTCATTAATGCAGGCAGAGGTGCGACGGTTGATGAATCTGCACTTATTGAAGCATTACGTAACCAGGAAATCGCGGGTGCAGGGCTTGATGTATTTCAGCAAGAGCCGATTGAAGTCGATCATCCTCTTCTGTCGATGAAACAAGTGGTAGCCCTACCTCACATCGGAAGTGCAAGTGTGGAAACAAGAATGAAGATGGCTGAACTTGCATGCAGAAACATAACGAATATATTGGATGGAAAAGGCGCAGAAACGCCTGTTACATAAGGAGGTACAAGATGTATCGTTCTTTAGAAGGTAAAACAGCCATTGTTACGGGTGCAAGCCGTTTAAACGGAATTGGCGCAGCCGTTTGTGTTGAGCTTGCAAAAAGGGGAGCTAATATTTTCTTTACGACTTGGGGTACATATGACACAACCATGCACACAGGTGACCATACAAATGACCCAGAACAGCTTGTGGAGAAACTAAAAAATTTCGGAGTAAAATCTTTGTATGAAGAAATTGACCTTAGTGCTGCAGAAGACATTCCGAAACTTCTAGAGAAAGTTGAAAGTGAATTAGGAGTAGCAAGCATACTTGTGAATAACGCCTGTATGTCACAAAATCACAGCTGGGAAGATACAACAAGTGAGATTTTAGATGCTCATTATGCAATCAACATTCGTGCAACAACTCTTTTAAGTATAGAGTTTGCCAAGCGTTTTACAGGGGACAGAGGAAGTATCGTTCATCTAACTTCCGGCCAGTCGAAAGGTCCGATGCTCGGTGAGGTAGCATACGCGGCTACAAAAGGAGCCGTCGATGCGTTAACGATATCCTTAGCTGCTGAAATCGGACATAAAGGAATTACTGTTAATGCAGTGAACCCTGGTCCAACAGATACGGGCTGGATCAACCCGGATTTAGAAAAAATTCTTCTGCCTAAGTTTCCTGGAGGAAGGATCGGGAAACCAGAAGATGCGGCAAAGTTAGTCGCATTTTTAACAACACCTGAAGCAGAATGGATAACCGGACAGATCATCCATTCAGAGGGTGGATTCTTAAGACAATAGAAACATTTTTGAGACTGGCTTTAGTGGTATCTAAGTGTACCCAAAAAGTCAGTTTTTTTATTAAAATTAAATTATTTATAAATATACTATTGAATTAATTTTTATACAGTCCTATAATGAACCATAACTTATTTAAGGAGTGATGGAATGAGAGCAGGAATTATTGGTGTAACCGGATATGGTGGGATGGAACTTTTCCGGCTGCTATCGGCACATACGGAGATTACCGAAGTTGTTCTCTATTCATCCTCTAAAGCGGGTAATGAGCTTTCAGAAGAAATTCAGCATCTGTCTCACGTTCATGATCAGAAGCTAAGATCACTGAAACAACTGCCGACCGATGGCCTAGATATCGTATTTTCCTCCGCACCGAGCGGCGTTTCATCAGAGTTTCTTCCTTCGCTACTCGATGAGAACTTGAAGATCATTGATCTAGCAGGGGATTTTCGTTTAAAAGATGCAGATACCTATCGAGCGTGGTACAAAAAAGAGCCTCCTCCACAATCACTCGTGAATGATGCGGTATACGGATTAACAGAATGGAAGAGAGAAGAGGTACAGAATGCGAAGCTGATCGCAAACCCAGGATGTTATCCAACCGCAGCTCTCCTAGGTATTCTCCCGTTACTAAAAGAAAACGTGATCCATCCATCTTCACTCGTGATTGATGCAAAGAGCGGGATTTCTGGAGCGGGTGCAACGCCTGGTAAAGCAACGCATTTTGCACAAGTAAATGATAGCCTCGGCATCTACAAGGTCAATCAACATCAGCACATTCCAGAGATCGAGCAAACGATACAGTCATGTACGGATACCGAAACGAAAATAACATTCAATACACACCTTGTTCCAATGACAAGAGGCATCATGACTACGATGTATGCGGAACTCACAGATTCAGTTACCTCTTCATCTGTAAAAGAAATCTATGAATCTTATTACGACAGTGAATACTTCGTCAGAGTTCATAATGAAAAAGCAAATCTGTTTACAAAACAAGTGTACGGATCCAATTTTTGTGATGTTACGTTTGCCGTTGATGAGCGTACAAACCGTATCACGGTGATCTCTTGTATTGATAATTTATTAAAAGGAGCTGCAGGTCAGGCGGTTCAAAATATGAATGTGATGTGCGGAATGGAAGAAACGAAGGGATTAAAGTCTTCGCCGATGTTCCCTTAACTAGAGGAGGCAGTATATGCAGGCAACAAAAGCAACGATTCAAAAGGTAACAGGTATCAACATCGCGACGCCAAAAGGATTTTATGCAAGCGGACTTCATTGTGGTGTGAAACATAAAAAGCTCGACTTAGGATTGTTGTATAGTATTACTCCGGCGAATGCGGCAGGTGTTTATACAACGAACCAAGTACAGGCAGCACCACTAAAAGTTACTCAGAATAGTATCTCTCAAGAAGGCAAGCTTCAAGCGATCATCGTGAACTCTGGAAATGCAAATGCGTGTACAGGAAAAAGGGGCTTGAATGATGCTCGGCACATGCAGATTCAGACGGCCGAAAAGCTGGGTATTCCTCCGCACTATGTTGGAGTTGCCTCAACTGGCGTAATCGGTGAACATCTGCCGATGGATAAGATATCAACGGGTATTGAAAACCTAGTATTAGATTCTGAGTTAAAAGGCTCGATTGATTTTGCTCAATCCATTTTAACGACAGATACGGTTTCCAAGAATACGGCTTACTCGTTGAAAATTAATAATAAGAATATAACGATTGCAGGTACGGCAAAAGGATCGGGGATGATACACCCCAATATGGCTACGATGCTGGGCTTTATCACGACAGATGCGGCTGTCCAACAAGATGATCTCCACGAGGCTTTGTCATTTGCTGTAGAACGTACGTTTAACTGTATTACTGTTGATGGTGATACATCGACGAACGACATGGTACTCATGCTTGCAAACGGAATGGGTGAGAATGAAGAGTTAAACAAAGACCACCCTGAGTGGGAACTATTCTTAGATGCACTCGTACTCGTTTGTGAAGATTTAGGCAAACTTATTGCAAAAGATGGGGAAGGTGCGAGCAAGCTGATCGAGGTTCAAGTTAGCGGAGCAGCATCCGATAAAGATGCGAGAATCATAGCCAAAACGGTAGTAGGTTCTCCCTTAGTGAAGACTGCTGTGTTTGGCTGCGATGCTAACTGGGGCAGAATTCTTGCTGCAGCTGGATATAGCGGAGTTTCGTTTAATCCGGACGCTGTAAAAATACAGATTGGTGAACATGAAGTCGTAGTAGATGGAGAGCCAGTACTATTTTCAGAGGAAAAAATTCGCAACTATTTAAAAAGCCATGAAATTCATATCTCAGTCGAACTATCAGAAGGTTTTGGAAGTGGAAGAGCGTGGGGATGTGATCTCACGTATGATTATGTTCAGATTAATGCAAGTTATCGTACCTAAATGGAGGCGAGTGTTGTGTTTCATGTTGTGAAAATTGGAGGAAGTACGCTAGCTAACTTACAACCTGCTTTTTTTGAAGTTCTTAAAAATAGGATTCAACAAGGTGAAAAGATCGTCATCGTTCACGGAGGAGGGCCGGAAATCAATAAAAAGCTGTCAGAATCGGGGTTGCCGTTACAAATGAAGAATGGCATCCGAGTAACAAGCCCAGAATCACTTTCCTATGTAAAAACAGCGTTAAAGGACATTACCAACAAAAATCTTGTAGAGAGATTAAATAACGAAGGTATATCAGCTCAAGGACTTTCTGGAGAAGAGAATAGCTTACTCACTTGTGATTTTTTAGATAAAGAGAATTATGGTTGGGTTGGAAGTATACAGAAAGTAAATACAGAGATTATCCAAAACGTGTTAGATGCTGGCAAGGTCCCAGTCATTGCTTCTCTAGGTGTAACAGAGTCGGGTGAAACGGTTAATATTAACGCAGACACAGCGGCTGGAGAAACAGCAGCTTCTTTATCTGCTGAGTCGATCTGTTTTGTTACAGATACCCCTGGTGTTTCAGTGCTTGGAGAGTGGATGGAATGCTTAACGATCGCTGACATTTTTACAAGTATTGTCGAAGGACACATAAAGGGAGGCATGGTACCAAAGGTTGAAGCGGCTATAAAATGTCTCGATTTAAACATCAAGCAAGTACGAATTACCGATCAAACTCTGTCAGGAACAGAGTTGCTTAAGGAGGTATTGATCACATGAGTGCACTTTTTCCAACTTATAAAAGAAAACAGATACAACTTCAAAAAGGAAACGGAAGTTATGTATTTGACCAAAATAATAAAAGGTATCTTGATTTCACGAGCGGAATAGCTGTAACAAGTCTAGGACATTGTCATCCTGAAGTGGTTGCAGCGCTTCAAAAACAGAGCGATTGCATTTGGCATACTTCCAATTTATTTGAAATCCAACAGCAAGAGCAGCTCGCTCTGACACTTGTAAATCACACGCATTTGGATCTAGCTTTCTTTTGCAATAGTGGTGCGGAAGCAAACGAAGCTGCAATCAAGCTGGCTAAGAAATTCACAAAGAAAAATAAGATCATCACGTTTAACGATTCATTTCACGGTCGAACATTCGGTTCTATGTCGGCGACTGGTCAACAGAAGATAAAAGAAGGGTATGGACCCCTCGTGTCAACATTCATACACCTGCCATGGAACGATATTGAGCAACTGAAGAATCAAGCAGACAATGACACAGCTGCGATCATGATGGAAGTCATCCAGGGAGAAGGCGGTATCAAAATCGCTGACTTAGATTTTTATAAGGAAGTGCAAGAAATCTGTGAGAAGAACGATATCTTATTGGTCATTGATGAAGTCCAAACGGGTATCGGCAGAACGGGTAAAAGATATGCCTATGAACACTTCGGATTAGATCCTGATATCGTTACCCTTGCTAAAGGACTAGGAAATGGTTTTCCAATAGGGGCTATGTTAGGTAAAAGAAAACTAGCTGAAGCGTTTGGACCAGGAAGTCATGGAACGACGTTTGGAGGTAATCCTCTCGCTTGTGCAGTCAGCCAAAGTGTTTTGAATATTATCTTTCATGACGAATTCTTAAATGAGGTTGAGCGTAAGGGTAAGAACTTTAAAGAGCAATTAGAGAAGCATTTAATAAAATTTCCATCCGTAAAAGAAATAAGAGGAGAAGGATTATTGATAGGAATTGAGTGTGAGAACGCCGGAGAACTCATAATAAACTTAGAGAAAAAGGGCTTATTAACCGTTCCTGCAGGCGAGCACGTTATTCGATTATTACCTCCGTTAAACGTTACGGATGAAGAGTTATCGATTGCTCTAAACACGATTCAAAGAGCATTTAACAACAAGTATGAAACAGTGACCTAAATGAAAGGTGCTATTTTTTTACACATAAATGAATAAAAATACAGATAAATATAATTTTTATACAAGGAGAGGAACATGTTATGAAAGGCTGTATAACACTATCTAACGGTAATACATTCGATGGTGACTGGATTAGTGATAACCAATATGGTTCAGGTGAAATTGTATTTTATACAGGAATGACTGGATACGAACAAGTTTTGACTGATCCTTCCTATCAAGGACAGATCGTCGTGTTTTCTTATCCTTTCATCGGAAATTATGGATTTGATCCTAAGAGTATGGAATCCGCAAAAATCCAAGTAGCGGGAGTAGTTATGGCAGATTGCTTTGGATTTGCTGCAAAAGGAGGCCGCAAATCGATCGTGGACTTGTTAAATGCATATCAAATCCCTGCACTAAAGAATGTAGATACGAGATCTCTTATTCAACAAATTCGCATAAAAGGATCTTTGCCTGCTGTTATGCATGTATCAAGTATCTCTCCTGATTCTTTTAGTCTAGAAGAATATTGGCCAGCGACATCAATGGAAAAGACCGGTTCAGGAGATACACATATAGTATTGATCGACTTCGGATATAAAAAGTCGATTGCTGAAGCTCTTGTTAACGAAGGGTGTAGCGTAACAATTGTTCCTTTTGATCATGAGTTAAACGATATCGAAAAATTGAATCCTGATGGCTTAGTTTTTTCAAACGGTTCTGGTGACCCTATGAGGTTCTCTAACTATTTTCATCGTTATAAAAATCTGGCCATGCGCTATCCGACATTAGGCATCTGTCTTGGTCATCAGATCCTAGCTTTATCATTCGGTGGTGAGACACAAAAGCTGAAATTTGGTCACCGTGGTGCGAATCAGCCGGTTATGAACTTGAAGACGGGTAAAGTATCAATGAGTTCTCAAAATCATAGCTATGTCGTTCAAAAAGAAAGTTTAGCAGAAACAGGCTTTAACATCTGGTTTGAAAATGTGAACGATGGAAGTGTTGAGGGATTGTGGCATCGTTCATTTAACGTTGCGAGTGTTCAATTCCACCCAGAAGCAGCACCGGGTCCGAACGAACATAAAGAAATCTTTCAAAATTTTATAAACAGTGTACAACATACAGAGAAGGTGAGAAGTTATGCCTAAACAACAAGACATCAAGAAGGTGCTCGTGATCGGATCAGGACCGATCGTAATCGGGCAGGCCGCAGAATTTGACTATTCCGGAACACAAGCATGTAAAGCATTAAAAGAAGAAGGGATCGAAGTGGTCCTGATCAACAACAATCCTGCTACGATCATGACGGACAACACGTTTGCAGACGTTATATACTTTGAGCCCTTAACAGTAGAATATGCCGAACAGATTATTCTGAAGGAAAAACCTGATGGACTTCTAGCGACAGTTGGTGGCCAAACAGGACTTAACTTAGCAATGGAGCTTCATGAAAATGGGATATTAGCGAAATATGGAGTTCGACTTCTAGGTACAGACATTGACTCTATACAAAAAGCAGAAGACCGTGAGCTTTTTCGATCATTGATGAAGCATCTAGGAGAACCTGTACCAGAAAGTGAGATTGTTACGTCAATAGATGAAGCAATCCATTTTGCTGAAGTGACGGGTTATCCCGTGATTGTTAGACCAGCATATACGCTCGGAGGATTTGGTGGCGGGATTGCTTCATCTAAAGAAAAGCTGATCTCACTAGTCAAACAAGGTCTCTCAGCGAGTC
This sequence comes from Fictibacillus sp. 7GRE50, assembly GCF_015903875.1. Taxonomy (NCBI): domain Bacteria; kingdom Bacillati; phylum Bacillota; class Bacilli; order Caryophanales; family Fictibacillaceae; genus Fictibacillus; species Fictibacillus sp. 7GRE50. Next base: position 364,117 of record NZ_JACZDW010000001.1, on the reverse strand, counting down.
CGATCAACCAATGTCTGATTGAAAAAAGTATTGCAGGCTACAAAGAGATTGAATATGAAGTGATGCGTGACAAGAACGGAACATGCATCACGGTGTGTAACATGGAAAATGTTGACCCTGTTGGTGTTCATACAGGTGATTCTGTAGTAGTAGCTCCTAGCCAGACGTTAACAGATGATGAGTATCAGTCATTAAGAAAAGCGTCTTTAACCATCATTTCTGCGCTTGAAATCGTCGGAGGATGTAATATACAGTTTGCGCTTCATCCGGATAACTCACAGTATTATTTGATCGAAGTGAATCCTCGTGTGAGCAGGTCATCTGCTTTAGCATCAAAAGCAACCGGATACCCGATCGCAAAGATTGCTGCCAAACTTGCCCTAGGGTATAACCTGCATGAATTGAAGAATCCAGTAACCAGAACGACATTTGCGAGTTTTGAACCGGCGTTAGATTATGTAGCTGTAAAAATGCCAAGGTGGCCGTTCGATAAGTTTCCTCATGCAGACCGCAAACTTGGAACCCAGATGAAAGCGACAGGCGAAGTGATGGCGTTAGAGAGAAATATGGCTTCTGCCTTTCAAAAAGCGATTCGTTCACTCGAGCTGAAAACGAATGGCATGTATTTGAAAGAACTATCTGCACTAGATGAGGATACACTTCTTGACCTAGTCGTATCAGCAGATGATCGCCGCTTTTTCGTTGTGATGGAACTGTTGCGAAGAGAAGTTTCTTCAGACAAAATTCATGAATTGACTAAAATTACACCGTATTTTTTATCGGTATTTCAAGAGATGGTCTCTATGGACAATATGCTGCAAAAAACGGGATTAGAAAAAGTAGATAAACAACAACTGCAACTAGCAAAAAAATATGGTTTTTCAGATCGATACTTATCGAATATCTGGTCTGTTTCAGAAATAGAGGTACGCAACAAGAGAATAGAGTGGGGGATCACGCCGACATATAAGATGGTGGATACGTGTGCAGCAGAGTTTGAAGCAAAAACGACTTATTTTTATTCCAGCTGGAGCGGGAAGAGCGATAGAATCCCTGACACTAAGAAGAAGGTTGCCGTTATCGGGTCAGGTCCCATACGAATCGGGCAAGGTGTTGAGTTTGATTATTGTTGCGTGCACAGCGCTATCGCTCTTCGCTCATTTGGATATGAAGCGATACTGATCAACAATAACCCCGAGACAGTAAGCACGGATTATGAAGTATCTGACTCCCTATATTTTGAGCCTCTAACCTTTGAAGACATCAATCATGTTTTGGAGTTTGAAGGAATATCAGATGTCATTCTGCAATTTGGGGGCCAGACATCAATCAATTTGGCTAAAGAGTTAGAAGAGGCAGGATATTCTGTTCTTGGAAGTCCAGCAGATACCGTGGACCAAATGGAAGACAGAGAGCGTTTTTATCATTTTTTAGATGCATTAAATATTCCTAAAGTTCCTGGATTCTCGGCATTAAGTGAAAAAGAAGTCAAAGAATATGCAGGCAAACTAGGGTTTCCAATTCTTCTGCGTCCATCATACGTGATTGGTGGAAGCGGGATGAAGGTTCTTTATTCTGAAAGCGAACTAACAAGTTATCTGAACCATGAACAAGTGAATTATCCCGTTTTGATAGATACATTCTTAGAAGGAACAGAAGCGGAGGTAGATGTTTTAAGTGATGGTACAGAACTATTCATTCCAGGTATTTTCGAACATTTAGAAGGAACCGGGGTTCATTCAGGAGATAGTTTGACTGTTACACCACCTCAATCTTTATCTAACCATGTGATCAATCAAATAAAGTCGTACTCTAAAAAGATAGCACTAAACTTATCATATAAAGGATTATTTAATGTTCAATTTGCCATACAGAATGAGTGTGTTTATGTAATTGAAGTGAATCCAAGAGCATCTCGAACAGCACCGATCATGAGCAAAATCACGAATGTAAACCTTGTCCAGAAAGCAACACAATTGCTTCTAGGTCACTCATTACATTCACTGAACCTTGAACAAGAGCATAACGGACAACCAGAGATTACAGTAAAAGCACCTGTTTTCTCAACCATTAAACTGCCTGGTGTTTCCCCGGTGTTAAATCCAATGATGCTCTCAACCGGAGAAGTGATTGGAACGGATGCAGATTTTAATGGAGCTCTAGTGAAAGCTTTGAAAGGCTCAAGCCTTCAATTAGCAGATCTCTGGAATGATCATGGAAGTATTTTTGTGGAAGGAATCCTTGATGAAGCTGCTTCAAAAGCCTGGGGAGAATGTGGGTATACCGTCCTTACAGCAAATGATCTGACATTTGATGAGTGGTTAAAAACGGATAACAAAGTCATATATATAAACTTTTCGAATGATAGCGAAAGCCAGAATGCTAAACGTGCCGTACTAGAAAGAGTCCATGTACTAACAAGGAAAGAAACATCTAACGCTTATTTAAATGCGATACGCACCACGAATAAAATGAGAAAGGAAGTGCTGAACTGATGTCAATCGTACACCCTTTTCGCCAAACGCGAACTCAGAAAGATTTTCTAACACTTATGGATTATTCTACATCTGAGATCATCGACTTATTGAACCTTGCGAAAGACTTAAAAAAACAAGGTCCATCTGCACCACCCTTACTAAAAGGAAAGATCTTAGGAATGATTTTCGAGAAATCATCGACACGTACTCGCGTTTCGTTCGAGGCTGCTATGCTGCAACTCGGTGGTCATGCAATCCATCTATCGACTCGTGATATTCAGATGGGTAGAGGAGAATCGATCTCAGATACAGCGAAAGTATTGTCCGGATACCTAGATGCTCTAATGATTCGTACGTTTCATCAATCCACAGTTGAAGAGCTTGCGCATAGTGGATCTATTCCTGTAATTAACGGACTTACGGATGATTTTCATCCGTGTCAAATACTAGCGGATCTTCTTACGATTTTAGAATATAAAGGATCATTCAAAGGGAAAAAGCTGGCTTATATTGGTGACGGAAACAATGTAGCACATTCATTAATGATTGGAGCTGCAAAAGTGGGGATGGATTGCACTATTATTTCACCTGAAAACTACGAACCGAAAGAAGAAATCGTTTCTTATGCAAAGGAAGTTGCGAAACAAAACGGCTCTGTTATCGAGGTAACTCATGAACCAGTTGCTGGTGTTAAAAATAGTGATGTTATTTACACGGATGTCTGGGCGAGTATGGGTCAAGAAGCGGAAGCGGAGGAACGTCTCGAACATTTTAAGGGTTATCAAGTGAACCGAGAGCTTGTGTCCTATGCAAAGAGTGATTTTATTTTCATGCATTGTTTGCCTGCGCATCGAGAGGAAGAGGTGACGGCGGAGATTATTGATGGTCCTCATTCTGTTGTTTTTCACGAGGCGGAGAACCGTCTTCACGCACAAAAAGCACTGCTTGTTCGTTTGCTGAGTTAAGTATAATCGAGTTAGGATTAGTGAGTGGTTGATTTCCGTTTCAGGTGCTCCCTTTCCGAGGGGCGTGCGGTGAGCCACCTAGCGCTCTGCGCTGTTAGGTGTCTCACCTGTCCCGCTGATCCCCCAGGAGTCTCGCCCTTACACTCCAATCAACTTGTTAATGAAGCTTCTTAAAGAACTCTTGATAGCGTTCAAATAATTTGTGCGAGTATGCTAAATTACTACCTTCAATTGCAACTAAGTTTTTAAAAAACAACAAAAAAAAGAAGCCGCTCTTCAAAAGAGCGGCTTCTTGCGTTTTATTAAAATACTTGTTCTAATTCAACAACACCAGGAACTTCTTCAAGAAGTGCACGTTCGATACCTGCTTTTAGTGTGATTGTTGAACTTGGGCAGCTACCACATGCTCCCATTAGGCGTACTTTTACTACACCTTCTTCAATATCCACTAATTCCACGTCTCCTCCATCACGAAGAAGGAACGGGCGTAATTTATCAAGAACTTCTTCAACTTGTTCACGCATCTCTAAGTTTTGAGTTTCAGCCATAATAATCAAGGCTCCTTTCTTAAAAAGAACTTACTCTTAGTATACGGGATATGGAATAAAAAATCCATGAGCAAGCATCATGATATTTGCTCCTTTTTCTTTTTTGAAAAATAAGGTATGATGAAAGCAAATAAGCGCATACATTGAGGTGATTCTTCATGAGTAACTCATTTAGTATTAAAGTATATGGAGCTGAACAAAAATGTGCCAGCTGTGTTCATCTTCCTTCAGCAAAAGAAACGGCTGAATGGCTAGAAGCAGCAATCTCAAGAAAGTTTCCGAACTTATTGTTTAATGTTCTTTATATAGACATGGAAAATACGGAAAATGAGATCGATCAGGCATTTTCAGAAAGAATTGTAGAAGAAGACCTTTTTTATCCTGTCGTTGTGATAGATGGAGAAGTAGTAGCAGAAGGTAATCCGAATTTAAAAACGATCTACGCAATTATAGAACAGAACGGTTATGGCGCTGTAAGTTAAGCGCCTATTTTTTTTATTTTGGGTTTGTACACACGCCTTGTTTTCTCTTAAGAATAAGATGTATAGAGAAAAAAGGAGGCAAATTGTATTGTTGAACCCTTTAAAAGGTAAAAGTCATAAAGATGAATCATCCTCATATGCAGGACATCATCACCATCATTATCATGATCTTTGTCTCGAGTACATGGGACAGAAGGTTACGATCGAATTGAATGATGGAAATGTATATCACGGTCAATTGCATAGCTATGATCAGGATAACATGTATATGATCATGCCAGGTGAGAACGCTGACCGTAATAGCCGTATCATTTTTGTCGGGCCGTTTTTTCCAGGCTTCGGAGTTTTTGGTTTTCCTTTTTACCGAATTCGTCGTTTTCGTCCTTATTATTGGTAAAAAAAAAATAAAGAAAAAGACCCATGCTGCTGCATGGGTCTTTTCTTATACTTGATATTTATACAACCATAGAATTCCTGACTTTAATAAGCGTGGCACTCTACCAATAAGAGCAGTGCTACCCATCGTACCAAATCCGCTCTTCTTACCAAGAGAACCCATAACACCTTTTAGTTTAATCTCGTTCATTTCAGGAAGAGGCTGTTCGTTCCAACGAGCTAAAAGGACTTGTGAGATCTGTTCTGCTTGCTCCTCTGCTAATTGTGCACTTGGTGCATAAGGAAGGCTCGCGCAATCTCCAACAACGTATACATGCTCTTCGGTTGGAAGGTGATGATGTTCAGTTAGAACAACACGTCCTTGACTGTCTTTTTCAACATCTAAATCACGAACGATTCGGCTCGGCTGTATACCTGCCGTCCAAACGATAGCATCACACTCTACCTTTTCGTCATGATTATAAAGAGCGCCTTCTTCAACCTTTGTTACATTTGAATTATTGATTACTTCAACACCGTGTTCAACGAACCAGTTTTGTACATAGTTGCTCAATCGCTTCTTATAAGCGGAAAGAATCATATCACCACGGTCAAAGAGTTTAATTGTAAGATCCGGACGGCTCTCACGAAGTTCAGATGCTAACTCTACACCTGAAAGTCCGGCACCAACTACTGCAACAACCGCATTAGCATGCAAGTTGTTTAGAATTTGATACGTTTGACGAGACTTATCAATGGTCTGAATGCTGAGCGTAAATTGGTCAGCACCAGGGACATTATGATATTTGTCTTCGCAACCTAGGCCGATAACCAAATCATCATATGAAACTGCATCTTGGGCTTTTAATAGAACTTTCTTTTCTTTTACATCAATTGAAGTAACTTCGCCATACTTAATATTTAGACGTGGGTGATCTGGAAAAGTTACACGAACATGATGATCAGATATGGTACCTGCAGCAAGTGCATAGTATTCAGTTTTTAAACAATGATAAGGTACACGATCAATAAGCGTAAGCTGAATGTTTTCAGGGAGGTCTGAGGAATTAAGAAGTCTCTTTAGCACACGCATATTTCCATATCCTCCGCCAAGTAAAACGAGGTGTTTCATTTGTCATTTCCCCTTTTCTTTCAAGACAATTCTTATCTGTTTTTAAAAATGCATATATAAGTAAATAACCTTAACTCGAAATAAGTAAACGATTACACGTTTTTGACATGTTTAAGTATAGCACTTTGCAACAATTTCACAACTCTTTTATAGAAAAAACACAGGAAGAATGAGTGTTTACATTGACTACAACTATAGAAACCGTTAGGATGGATTCATCAAGAGGTGAAGACGGAAATGAGACCGATTATAGAGTTTTGTGTAAGTAATTTAGCGAGTGGTGCACAAAAAGCGCTCGAAGAACTCGAGAAAGACTATGATCTAGACGTTATCGAGTATGGGTGTTTAGGGTATTGTGGACACTGTGCAAAGTCGATGTTTGCTCTCGTAAATGGAGATATCGTTCACGGAGAAACATCAGATGAACTTGTGAAAAATATTTACAATCATATAGAAGAAAACGGAATGTTTTAAAAAGCAGCTATCTAAAAATGGGATAGCTGCTTTTTCTATGGATAAGGGAGTTATGATTGGGAAAAATATCTAGCATATAATTTTTTGAAAAACGATTGCATTTTTGTCGAAATTTGTTACATTAGAAAAGGGTCAGTCATTGGATGTCTGACAACTAACGTGCTAATAGTAAGCGTTTTCTTCCAAATTACAAAAGGGGTGTACGAATATGCAAATTTTATGGGGATTAGGTGGTATGCTCGTTCTTCTTGTAATCGCATTCTTACTTTCTCAAAATAAGAAAGCGATTAACTGGAGAACGGTAATCGGTGCACTAGCAATTCAAATTGCTTTTGCGTTGATCGTTCTTAAATGGGATGCTGGAAAACAAGCATTGCAAAGCGTCTCACAAAAAGTTTCAAACGTTGTGGCTTATGCGAACGAAGGGATTACTTTCTTGTTTGGAAGTATGATTCCAGCAGAAGGAAAAGGATTTATCTTTGCGTTTCAAGTTTTAACCGTAATCATTTTCTTCTCTTCTCTAATCTCAGTTCTTTATTACCTAGGCATCATGCAATGGGTTGTAAGAATTTTAGGGGGAGCATTATCTAAGTTATTAAAAACTAGTAAAGCAGAATCAATGAGTGCTACTGCAAATATTTTCTTAGGTCAGACAGAAGCACCTCTAGTTATTCGTCCATATATGAACCGTCTTACTCAATCTGAACTTTTTGCTGTAATGGTAGGTGGACTAGCATCAGTAGCAGGTTCTGTATTGATTGGTTATTACCTATTAGGAGTACCGTTAGAATACTTAATCGCGGCAAGCTTTATGTGTGCTCCTGCAGGACTTGCGATCGCTAAGATCATTGTTCCTGAAACAGAAGAGCCTGAAACAATGGGTGAGATCAAATTAGAACGTGATAAAGATACAGTAAACGTAATTGACGCTGCAGCAAAAGGTGCAGGAGATGGACTTCAAATCGCACTTAACGTTGGGGCAATGTTACTTGCATTCATCGCTCTTATCGCTTTAGTTAACGGTATCCTTGGCGGAATCGGTGGCTGGTTCGGTTATGAGATCACACTTCAACAAATTCTAGGTTATATTTTCGCTCCAATCGCATTTGTTATTGGTGTACCGTGGGAAGAAGCAGTTAAAGCCGGTACGTTCATCGGTCAAAAAATCGTATTGAACGAGTTCGTTGCTTATTCTTCATTCGCACCTCAAATTCCAGACTTAATGCCGAAAACAGTAGCGGTTGTAAGTTTCGCACTTTGTGGTTTCGCGAACCTTTCTTCGATCGCAATCCTTTTAGGTGGTCTTGGAGCAATGGCACCTACTCGTCGTCCTGACATCGCAAGACTTGGAATGCGCGCTGTAATCGCAGCTACAATCGCAAACTTACTAAGCGGTGCAATCGCAGGTATGTTCATTTTATAAGAATGGTTTCATTTTAAGATGTTCAAGCTAATGCTTGAGCATCTTTTTTTGTTAGAGAGGATTTTAGCAGATAGCGTGCGGTGCAATTCTCTGTCACACTTGGGACATTGTCCCCTGAATAATACCAGCTAGGGTATCATCATCTATAATTAAGTCTAAGCAAACAAAATTGGGTCGAAATAAGACTTAATTAAGTCGAAACGGCGTTCAATTAAGTCTAAATTCAAAAATAAAGGCGGTTCGCTAAATTTCGACAAGCAATCTAACCGCCAGTCCAGCTTAATACCCCTATCATGAACAATAAAAAAACCGCAGTGGGAATCATCCCCCCTGCGGTTTTATCTTCTATATTTAGGCCTGTTGAGCGATCTGTTTCATCACCCATGGCTGCATTCGGTTGTATAATGCTACGAATAACAGTGTAATTATTGTACCTTTTATCAAGTTAAACGGCGTTATACCTTTTAATATAAGATCAAGCATCATCTGGCTAGACATCGGATCAGCACCAAGGAACCACGTATAGGCTGGTAAGATGATTAGGTAGTTGAGCAGACCCATCATAAATGTCATCAAAACCGTTCCTAAGATCAAGCCCGCTGAAAGACGTTTAACAGAATTCTTTTTGCGGAATAAGTAGGATACTGGAAGAATGAATAGAATACCGGCCACAAAGTTTGCTAATTGACCAACTGGTACACCGGTAAAGCTTCCTACTATCCCGTAGTGTAGAACATTTTTTATGGCTTCCACCATAACTCCTGCCGCTGGTCCGAAAATGATTGCAGCTAGAAGTGCAGGCACCTCACTAAAATCAATCTTTAAAAATGGAGGTAACCCTGGGAACGGAAAGTCGAGCATCATCAGCACATAAGCAATCGTACTGAGCATCGATACCGCTACCATTTGTTTGATCTTTCCCTTTTGCATTGAAATCTCTCCTCTTTTGTGTTGCGCCATCTCATGATTTCGAATGCAGCACAGCCTGCTTCACACAAAAAATCCTTAGTCAGTTAATGAGACTAAGGGAGTTTGTAAGTATGATAAACAGCATGTAAAAGATGCACAAAATGGCATGCTTAAACAAAGGGTTCTAATTAGAGTTGAACCGCTGTACCTACATCTTCTCCCATCCAGACTATACTGTCGGCTCTGGAATTACACCAGATCAGCAAAAAAGAAAACTTTTTCGCTCACGGGCTGATGAAGAGGGAATCTTCAATTACCGCCGGTCGGGAATTTCACCCTGCCCCGAAGATGGATCGCTATTGTATTTTGTTACATCACCTATTATACTTTAAAAAATGTAAGTTGTGAACGAATATGCAATAACCATACCTTCCAAATAGAGGATGAACCGATATGAAATTAACATTTGAATATACATGGCCATATGAAAGAATGATGAAGGATATTTATATTTCGGAATGTCCGTTCTGCCAACGAGACAATGTATTGACTTCCTTTAAAGAAGAACAACTGAATCTTGCTCAAGAAGGAATTAAACAGATACTTATTATGCCTTGTTGTCATGGCAAGTTAACCATACTAAACGCCGACGATGATTATTTTTATACGGATGAAAAATTGAGAGGTCAATCATAAGGAGCAGGGTTAAGCGATGGATACGTTGAAATTCACAAAAATGCATGGATTAGGCAATAATTACATCTATATAAACATGTTTGAAGAGTGTATTGATGAAGCTGATCTGCCGAGGTTAGCAGCGGAAGTCTCAAATCCTTACACGGGCATCGGATCAGATGGGATGATTCTAATCTGCCCAAGCGAATTAGCGCCAGTTAAAATGAGAATCTTTAATAATGATGGTTCTGAAGCTAAAAACTGTGGTAACGGACTTCGATGTGTAGCCAAATATGCGTACGAAAACAGGTTAGTAACAGAAACCGAATTTCAGATTGAAACACTAGGTGGTTTAGTAACTGCAAAAGTAACAATAGGTAACAACAATAAAGTATCACTCGTTACGGTTAATATGGGTAACCCCATCCTTCGACCTCAAAAAATTCCTGTCACGGGATTTGACCACCTCCAACAAGTGGTGAATGAGGAAGTATCTTTTGATGGGACACCTTTAAGACTCACTGCTGTTTCAATGGGAAATCCACATGCCGTTTTCTTTGTGGATAATATTGAGAAAGCGCCTCTGCATTCGTTAGGACCAATCATCGAAAAAGATTCAATGTTTCCTGATTGGGTAAACGCAGAGTTTGTAGAAGTGGTGTCTAAAAGTGAAATGCACTTTAGAGTTTGGGAGAGAGGATCAGGTATTACACAAGCTTGTGGTACAGGAGCTTGTGCAGCAGCTGTAGCTGCCGTTCTAAACGAAGAAGCAGATAGAAATACGGATATTACTGTTCATTTAGCAGGCGGAGATCTCATCATTAACTGGAAAGATAATGGAGATATTTGGATGACTGGCCCAGCAGAAATAATCTGTACGGGTGAATATCATACTAATAGGTAGAAGGTGCACACATTAAGCCTACACCTACTAAAAAAGAAAGCAGAGATGCTTTCTTTTTTTAATCCTTAACTTCAGCCTGCTCACGATGTTGAACGATTTTCTCCGTATGTTCAATTCCCCATTGAAGCATGGACTTTATAATAGGGATCAGTGTTTCACCAAATGAAGTTAGAGAATATTCCACTTTCGGCGGGACTTGTTTATAAACTTCTCGGTGTATGATGCCGTCACGCTCTAATTCTCGTAGCTGTAGGGTAAGCATTCGCTGTGTAATTCCAGAGACGAGGCGCTTTAGTTCGTTAAAACGTATCTTGCCCTCGATCAAGTGATACAAAATAACGCTTTTCCACTTACCACCGATAATATCAAGAGTCGCTTCGACTGGACATGAATAGCCGTGAGATTGCCAATTGGAAAGGTCGAATTGTTGATTAGTCATTGAATGGCTCCTTTAGTATAAAAAATGATACTATGACACAAAAATGTGCGTACTTTTCATTTTTGTTATTACTTTTATAATATATTGTGTAGGATATCAAAACAACTTTAAATTACGTTCATAAATATTGAAGGAGAGATAAACATCATGAATAAAGAAGCTAAAAAACAAGAGATCTTAGAGGCATTTCAGTTCAGACATGCAACAAAGGAATTTGATCCAGAGAAAAAGATTTCAGATGAAGACTTTGAATTTATTTTAGAAACTGGACGTCTATCACCGAGTTCCTTCGGCTTTGAGCCTTGGCGTTTTGTTGTCATTCAAGACCCAGAGCTACGTGAACAGTTGAAACCTGTATCATGGGGCGCACAAAAACAATTGCCGACTGCGAGTCACTATATCGTGATGCTAGCACGTACGGCAGAAGATATGATGTACGATTCAGAATACATTGAGCATATAAAGAAAGATGTAAAGAATCTTCCGAAAGAAGCGTATGATGCGATCAGTGGGTTTTACAAGACATTCTTAGAATCTGACTTTAAGCTTCTTGGAAACGACCGCGCTATGGTCGATTGGGCAGCTAAACAAGTCTATATTGCACTAGGAAATATGATGACAGCTGCAGCGCAGATAGGAATTGATTCTTGCCCGATCGAAGGATTTGATCAAGAGAAAGTTCAGGCAATTTTAGAAAGAGAAGGAGTACTTCAAGGAGGAAACTTTGAAGTAGCGGTTATGGTAGGATTCGGCTATCGCGTAAATGAACCCCGTCCAAAAGTTCGTCAAGATATGAGCGATGTTGTGAAATGGATTGAGTAACGAACATAAAAAAGTGGAGGCACAATCGCCTCCACTTTTTAGTATTTTTGAATAATGTTATAAAATGTATCACGTTCTACAGGAACTTTGTTGGCTGTTTTGATCAAGTGAACAAGTTCTTTACGTGTAATCCCTGATGACGTTAATGCTCCAACAGCGTGAGAGATACGTTCCTCAATCAACGTTCCGTGGATGTCACTTGAACCGAACGTTAATGCCATTTGAGTTAACTGAACACCAATGTTGATCCAATATGCTTTGATATGGTCAAAATTATCTAGCATGAGTCGGCTGATCGCAATGGTTCTCATATCATCAAAAGCAGATGTTCTTCTCATCAATCCCATAGATTGTGTACGAGGCTGCATAGCTAACGGGATGAATACCATGAATCCGTTTGTTGAATCTTGAAGTTGGCGCAAGCGGTCCATATGAATGAGACGTTCTTCTTTCGTCTCAATAGATCCGTACAACATTGTTGCATGTGTTTTTAATCCTAAACCATGAGCGATTTCATGTGCTTCTAACCACTGATCAGTCGATGCTTTGTCTGGGCTCATTTTTAAACGGTAACGTTCGGTCAGAATCTCAGCACCACCACCAGGCAGGGTATCAAGACCTGCTTTAATCAACTCTTCTAATACTTCTTTCATAGAAAGTCCAGCTATTCTGGAGAAGAACTCGATCTCTGCACCTGTATATGCTTTAACCGTTACTTGTGGATAATGCTTTTTTAACGTTCGAATCGTATCTAGATAATAATCGAAAGGTACTTCATGATTATGGCCACCTACGATATGAAACTCTCTAATGTTATCGTTCCAGCGTTTTTCAACATAGCTCAAGAGCTGCTCATCGTTCATCGTATAAGCGCCTTCTTCACCAGGCTTACGTTTAAAGCCACAGAAACTGCAAGTAGCTTCACATACGTTAGTCGGGTTGATGTACAAGTTTTCAATGAAGTAAACGTTGTCGCCGTTCTTACGCTTATTAACCTCGTTTGCTAATGAAGCAACGCTTAGCAAATCATTCGTTTCATATAGAAATAATCCATCTTCAATCGAAAGACGCTCACCGTGAGTTATCTTCTCAGCGATTGCCTCCATACGCGTATCTAGCGTTAATATATTTGCCATTACTAATCCCCCTAATTTTTCAAATGAAATGTTCGGATGATGTACACAATTTTTTAAGAGATAGGCATAAAGCGACACTCTCTCTTTACCAAATTTATACGAATACTTATGTATTAAGAGAATTCAATACATGTCTTAATTGCATAATCATTATAATCCTATTCAAACTTTACGACAAGGGAAGCTGCTTTTACAGATATTAGCACATAAAAAGTTTAATTTTTTTATTAGTGACTCGTTGTCTAATAAATAGAAAAAATGTAAAATAAAAGGAACGGATATGTTGAAAACGAAGAGTGGAGTGACGAAAATGAAAGCCACAATACCAGCCGCTAGACTTGAAAAGATCGAACAATTAGAGGCATTGCGTAATAAAATGATACAGGCGGCGAACGTGTTAGGTCTGCAGCATCCAATGGTGTTAAAATATAGTAGAAAAATTGATGAGACACATAATAAGATTATGGAAATGCAGCAAAAAACCAACTAATCGAAAGCCGATTCCTTGAGGGCTTATTTAAGAGTCGTTATACTATAGATATAGATCCTTATAAGAGGAGTGATCACGATGATCGTTGAAATAACAGATAGTGCAGCGAGTCGAATTAAAGAAATGCTTGCTGATGAAGAAGATCAAAATCAATTTCTCCGTGTAGCGGTAAAAGGCGGCGGATGTACAGGACTTTCTTATGGCATGGGTTTCGATAGTGATAAAAGTGACTCAGACCGAGAAGAGATGATTGAAGGAATCCGCGTGGTTGTGGATGAAGAAAGTGCAAAAGTCCTAAAAGGAACAGTTGTCGACTTTAAACAGAACATGATGGGTGGAGGGTTTACGATTACAAACCCGAACGCAATCGCATCATGTGGCTGTGGATCTTCTTTCCGAACAGCGACAAACGCTGGAACACCAGAAGAGTGTTAAATAAAGTGCGATAATAAAAGCTCCTGCCTCTTATTCAAGAGGCAGGAGCTTTTTTGAGCTAAATGATATTAAAAATAAAAAGCACCCCAAGTATATCTGATAAAACAGCAGCACCGATAAGTAAGAATTTCTTTTGTTTGTGTTGCTCTTTTAAACCAAGAGGCATCAAAAAGGTACCAAGGATAAAGAAAACAATTCCAAGTATTAAACTAATCTCCATTATGTAAGTCTCCTTATCTAAAAAAAGATATAAGAAAACCCGGCGCGCCAACACCGGGTAAAAATTCATATGAGTCAGCGGCACTTGTCCGCCTCAAATACCATGATAACAGAACTAAAGGTTGCTAACCATATGCAATTTATTCCACTGTGTATTTTTCTAGATCTTGTAGCAACTTAGATAAACGTGGAATTTCTTTTTTCGTATCTTCTAGGAAAGATTCGTCTGATATATGAAGCTGATTGATGATCCTTTGCATTTCCTGAAGGCAGTCAGCAGCATGCATTTCCTCTTCAGTAAATTGTCTGTTCATATCTACTCTCTCCCTTATATGACTATTTGAATGATTGAAAATAAAAAGGCGCAGGAGCTTGTTACCCCGCGCCAATAAAAGTTTAGAATAAGCTAGTACTGTGTAAAGGTTGTGTCTTAGCGTTTGGATCGATGTATGATTTAGCATTGTTGATTGCCGTAGGCGCTTCACCAAAACCTGAAGCGATCAACTTTACTTTACCATCATACGTACATACATCACCAGCAGCATAAATCCCTTTTATATTTGTTTCCATTTTTGAGTTAACGACGATTGAGTTTTTTTGAATATCTAACCCCCATGTTTTAATTGGACCTAGAGAGGAGATGAAACCATAGTTTACAACTACAGCATCCACTTCAACGTTCTCTTTAACATCTCCATTCTCTAAAACAACAGCTGAGATATTCTCTCCATCACCGATCAACTCTGTAATTTGATAAGGGGTTTTAACTGCAACTTTTGAATTCATTAACTGCTCGACGCTATGTTCATGAGCACGAAACTTATCACGTCTGTGTGTTAACGTAACTTGTGGAGAAATAGGCTCAAGCATCAATGACCAATCAAGAGCTGAATCTCCGCCACCACAAACTAAAACGCGTTTTCCTGCGAATGCATTCAAATCATTTACGAAATAATGAAGGTTTTTCCCTTCGTATTGTTGAGCGGTTGCCAGTTCTAAACGACGAGGCTGGAATGCACCTACGCCTGCCGTAATTAAAACGGCTTTGCTGTAATGCACGCTTTTATCTGTTGTTAACTCAAAGATTTCTTCGCTTTTTTCAACATTTTGAACCGATTCTTCTAGAACGACTGTTGGGTTAAACTGCATCGCTTGCTCTTTAAGATTATTGACGAGTTCTTGAGCAAGTACTTTAGGAAATCCAGCAACATCATATATGTACTTTTCAGGATAAAGAGCAGATAACTGACCGCCAAGTTGAGGCATGCTCTCAATAATTTTCACCTTCATCTGACGCATGCCACCATAGAAAGCAGCAAACAAGCCTGAAGGTCCTCCGCCAATAATCGTAATATCGTAAATCTCTTTTGTCATAACTTTCACCTCTTCTAGATTTATGACTGACGAACATGTAATATGTTCTGACCAGAACGTGCTATCTCTCATTTTTACATTCTTGAAGGAAGCCCAAAGTCCTCTTTTTGTTTGTAGATTTTGACATTGTCAAACAACGTAATGAAAGGTACTTCACAATAGAAATTGAAACATCATCATAACGAAAAAAGGGTTGAAAAAACAAGAAAAAAGGAATAAGATGAGGGTGTATGGTTAAAAAATGTCGAAATTTCGAACGTTTTTTGCATTTATTTATATCTTATTACGTGAAATATATCACAATCTATTCCTTTCCATCATATTTAATGATTGAAAAGGTCAAACTAAAAAAAATGAGAACTGGAAGTGAATTTAAATGAGTAAGCCAAAAATTCTAATATTAGGCGGCGGCTACGGTGGAATCATGTCAGCTGTCCGTTTACAAAAAGAGCTAGGTTCAGACGAAGCTGAGATCACGTTAGTAAACAAGCACAACTATCATTACCAAACGACGTGGCTTCATGAGAACGCAGCGGGTACATTACATCATGACAAAACACGTATCATGATCGATAACATTATCGACATGAACAAAGTGAACTTTGTTCAAGATACGGTTAAAGAAATCAAAAAAGATGAAAAGCTTGTTATCCTAGATAATCAAGAATTAACATACGACTACTTAATTATTGCTCTTGGTTCTGATCCAGAAACTTTCGGTATCCAAGGTCTTAAAGAGAATGCATTCAGCATTCGCAGCATCAACTCTGTTCGTAAAATTCGCGAGCATATCGACTATTCTTTCGCTCGTTACAATAACGAAGGACAACCTGATGAACTTATTACAATCGTAGTAGGTGGAGCAGGATTTACAGGGATTGAGTTCGTTGGGGAACTAGCTGACCGTGTTCCTGAACTTTGCCGTGAATATGATATTCCTCGTGAAAAAGTTCGTATCGTAAATATTGAAGCTGCTCCAACAGTACTTCCAGGATTTGATGAGGAACTAGTTGAGTATGCAATCAATAACTTAGAACGCCGTGGCGTTGAATTCCTTGTAAGCACACCGATCAAAGAGTGTAATGAAGATGGTGTAATTCTTGCAAATGGCGAAGAGATCAAAGCAGCTACTATCGTTTGGACTGGTGGAGTTCGCGGTAACCACTTAGTTGAAGAAGCTGGATTCGAAACGATGCGCGGACGTGTGAAAGTTGATAAAGACCTTCGCATGCCTGGATTCGAATATATTTTTGTTGCTGGAGACTGTGCACTTATCATCGATGAAGAAGCGAACCGTCCATATCCTCCAACAGCTCAAATCGCGATTCAACAAGCTTACACGATCGGCCGTAACATCAAAGCATTGATGAACGGTGGAAAGCTTGAAGAATTCAAGCCTGATATTAAAGGTACAGTTGCGTCCCTTGGTAAAGGTGAAGCGATTGGTAAAGTTGGAAACAAGAAATTATTTGGTGCAACTGCATCTGCCATGAAAAAAGTAATCGATAACCGCTACCTGTTCTTACTAGGTGGGGTACCGATGGTTATTAAAAAAGGAAAATTAAAACTGTTTTAATGGATAGTGGTAAACTAAGAACAGAAGCGTAAAGCTTCTGTTCTTTTTTATTACGTTGAGAAAGGGCGAGCGT
Organism: Fictibacillus sp. 7GRE50; assembly: GCF_015903875.1. NCBI lineage: Bacteria > Bacillati > Bacillota > Bacilli > Caryophanales > Fictibacillaceae > Fictibacillus > Fictibacillus sp. 7GRE50. Next base: position 347,189 of record NZ_JACZDW010000001.1, on the reverse strand, counting down.
TCGGATGACGAAAAAAGACAGAGGAAATGTTTGGCTTGCAGCAGCTGGTCTACTGATCGATGAGGATGGAAGATGGCTCGTCGTAAAAAAGAATTATGGCGGGCTAAAAGGAAAATGGTCTATTCCAGCTGGCTTTGTAGATGCTGGAGAAACAGTTGATGAAGCGGCGATTCGAGAAGTTTATGAAGAAACAGGCATCGTTGGTGAGGTCAGTACAATACTTGGTATACGCTCAGGTGTTATTAAAGAAACCATTAGTGATAATATGGTTGTTTTTTTATTGAGGAAGAAGCATGGCGATCTTTCACAGCATTCAAGTGAAATTGAAACAGCTGCTCTCATGACGCCTGAAGAACTAAGAGCAGATCCTGATACATCATTAATGATTCATTACTTTATGGAAAGAAAAGTGAAGTTTCTAGAAGATAAAATCAATCCTGGAGACGTATTCGGTTATACGACTTATAAGGTAATGGATTGTAGATAAAAGTACATACTTATCGAAAAAGATTATTGATTCAGGGCTTCCGAAGAGCTCTGTTTATTTTAGTTAAACTCCTTAGAAAGGGTTTTAAACAAGTAACAACAAAAATGTACGAAATATTCTGATAATTAAAGAATGTTCATGATGATTACGCTTACATTGGAGTATTTAGCTTTAAAATCGGTTTTTCATTCCCTCATTTCCTTGTTATTATTATCTGAAAATTTAAACAAAAAAGAGGGAGTGTTACAACATGAGAAAACATGCGATTCAGAAAAAACATGATCAATGTCCATACTGTGAGGGAAAGGGTTATTTTCAGCTCTTGCTTGGAGGATCTGAAACGTGTGTGGAATGCTGCGGAAGCGGTAAAAAAAGAGCTTAAAACCGTAACGCTCTCAAACACGATTGACGTATATGCCCCCGTTTAGTAAACTAACCTAAGGATTATGGGGGTGTCTACATCATGGATTTGCTATTGCCGCAATTCATTATTTCAATGTTGCTGTTTATGGTTCTATTCTTTGGAATCGGTTTCTTATTTAACATGCTTTTACGTGCTACTTGGTTTATGGTTATTCTATATCCAATAGTCGTCATTATGATAGTAGATGACATTCGGTTTTTCGAGTATTTTACAAAACCAGGTACGAGCTTTGGACTACTTGGAAGTGATCTTCTAAATTTGTCAGTATCTGATATTACGATTCTTGCTTGTGGATTGATCGGTGCGATACTTTCCGGAGTTGCCATTAAGATGTTGCGGGTACGCGGTTATCAGATGTTTTAAAAAGCCCCTTATTTAGGGGTTTTTTTATTTGCACTTTTTTCCTTTTATTAAGAAACGGGTATACATAATAACTAGCCTGGGAAGGAATAGATAGGAGAGGAGTGGACAATTTTTGTTGATTTTAAGAAAAATTGTAAAGAGAACCACGATCGTTATCCTATTCATCTGTGCAATATTTACGACATTTCGTTCCATTTCAGGTGTAGAAGCAGATGATCTAGCAACATGGCTAGATGAAACACAGTCAGACAACAAGATTGTTGAGGCTACACTTAGTGTTTTAACAGAGTCCCTGAAGACATTGCCTACAATTTATAAGCCTAACATGATGGTTTCTTCTGCTGAGGTGAAGCAGCGATCCCTTGAAGATGAGATGAATCTTACTCAATATCCTTCAGTTAAAGTAACAGCAACTGGCTATACGGCAGGTCATGAGAGTACAGGAAAGACTAAAAGTCATCCTGCATACGGAATCACCAAATCAGGGTTAAAGGTGAGAAGAGACCTCTATTCTACCATTGCAGCAGATACTTCAATCTTTCCGATCGGCACCGTTCTATGGATTCCAGGATACGGATATGGAGTAGTGGCAGATACTGGATCAGCCATTAAAGGGAACAGGTTAGATCTCTTTTATAATACGGTAGACGAAGTGTATAAAAAGTGGGGCAAGAAAAATATTGATGTGTATATTGTCGAGCGTGGAGACGGTAAGATAACTGAAAATGAACTGAATGATCTAAACGAAGAAAAGTCCATGCAAGTATTCAGACAGCAATACTTATATAAATGATAAAAGCTTCAGGTTTAAGTGACCTGAAGCTTTTTTATGTAGCTTTCCTCTTCTTCTGGTAAGAATGCAGGAAAGTCATTCGGATGAACAAGTGCAGCTAATCGTTTCATTCCGATGATTAACCGTGGTGAGGGTCTACAAAAGAGGGATTCTTCAAGTTTGTAGATTTCAGTGCGCGTGTTAGCTTCTAGATGGTCCCATCCCTCTCTCTTTTTAATGTGGGAAACCTTCATCTTTTCTGTTTTAACACCGACCCAAACCATTCCTATGATATCTGGCTCGCGAGTTACAACATCTTCCCACGATGTTTGAACACTTGCCAATTCTACGTCTTGAAACACGTTTTCTCCGCCAGCAAGATAAGCGATCTCTGAGAGCCAGTTCACCCTACCAGGTGTAAAGATGGGCTTAGGCCACCACTCAAAATATACTTTTTTTCGTTTTTTTATGGAGTTGCTAATTTTATCGTAGTGAGTAATCTCATTCTTCATCCATTCATTTACTTTTTCAGCTTCTGGCAAATGATTTGTTACTTTACCCAAATCGAGCAGATCATTTTGGATATCAGTAAGACTTTGTGGATTATAAATGACATGTGGAATATTACGACGCTCTAATTCCTCTATGTTTTTCTCCATTCCAGGTACACTTAAACTAGCTAGTACAAGATCAGGCTCTAGAGATTGAAGTTTATACATATCAATCGATAAATCTGGACCTAATCTCGGAAGTTGTTCAATTTCTTTTGGCCAATCTGAAAAGTCATCGACTCCGACCAACATTGATGTTAATCCTAAAAAATGCAATAGTTCCGTATTGCTTGGGCAAATTGAAATGATTCTCAAAGAGAAGAACCTCCTATGATATGAACAACCATGATAAGAGTAATGTTTGAAGAATACCAAGAAGTCCGCCAAAGAACACTTCACTAGGACGATGTCCAAGAAGTTCTTTTAATTCTTTTCTTTGTTCTTCCACCTTTTTTTCCTGAAATTTCTCTGATTCTCTTACGTGGTTTCTGAATTCCTCTACTAAATCATTCAATACTGCTGCTTGTTCTCCTGCATGCCAACGGATACCTTTTGCATCGTACATGACGATGATCGCAAACATGGCAGCGATGGCGAAGAGAGTTGAACCTGTACCGTGCAAGGCTCCAACGGCAGTTGCTAAGGAAGTAACAGAAGCTGAATGTGAACTTGGCATTCCTCCTGTACTTATAAATAACTCCCATCTAATTTTTCTAGTATGATAAAAATGGATAGGGATTTTTAAGAATTGTGCAGAAAATACACCAAGTAAAGCTGCTATCAATGGAAAATTTAATAGAATATCTGGCATGGGGACTATCCTTTCAATATGGTGGTTTATAGTATGGCTGTTTTAGATAGTTGTTACCCGATTTAGGTACAGTTCAATCTTTTACTAATATTGAACGAAAGAGGGGGAGGGAGTAAGAATGGAGTATTTTCCTCAAGAATATTACGAGTTTTTTATTGTTTTTAACGATGGAGATTATTACACAGGACACGATTTGTTAGAAGCGATCTGGCTCACAGATCGCAGTAACTTGTTCATCAAAGGACTGCTACAGATGACGGTTGCTCTCTATCACTATGAATATGGAAACCTTAAAGGGGCAAGGCAAATGATGAGGGTAGCTAAAGAGTATCTATCTTCTTATAAACCATCGTATTGGCAGCTGGATGTAGAGAGAGTATTAATGTTTATTGAGCATTGCCTTGGAGTTATACCATCAGTTCCAGACAGGGTAAGATTTGAAGAAGTTGTTCAATTGCCAGCCCTGCCAAAACTTTATATAAATTTAGAAGAATAAAGCAACGTGAATTCGAAATATTCTAAAAGAAAGAGTATAATGAGAAGCAGAGCTTTATAACGAAAAAGGGGGAACTTTAACATGTTTACGATCAAACAACTTTGGAATACCAGCGAACAAGAAGAAGTCCTACTGGTCGGTTTATTTCAAGAACCAAAACTTACTGGTGTAATGGCAGATATGGATAATGAATTAAAAGGAATAATGACTGATCTTATAAAAGACGGTGATTTATCAAATCGCCTAAAAAGCATCAAAAAACTTAATACGCTAGGTCAGCTTGGAACGAAAAGAATCTATTTTGCGGGTTTAGGCAAACGCGAAGATTTCACGTATGACAAAGCAAGAAGCACATTTGGAAGAGCGGTACAAGAAATTACAAAAGAAAAGAGAAAACAATTTTCTATATTGCTAGATACGTTCCATACAGATCAGCTCCCTATGGAAAAGCTTGCACATGCCTTTAGTGAAGCTGCAGGTACCGCGGTTTATAAATTTGAAGACTACAAAAAGAAAACGAATGAACCACAAAAACGGCTAGAAGGGGTTACTGTATATACGGAAAACAGTGAGGCTGAAGCTGGGCTGACGAGCGGGTTTGCTTATGCGAAAGGGATTAACTTTGCTCGAGATCTTGTGAACACGCCAGCGAATCTTCTTACACCTACAGATCTTGCTGCTGAAGCAATTGATGTGGCGCTCGAATATGGCATGGAATATGAGATCCTTGAAAAGGAAGACATGGAGAAGCTAGGAATGGGAGCGATACTCGCGGTTAGTAAAGGGTCAGATCAGCTTCCTAAATTGATCACAGTAAAATATCAAGGCGGTAAAAAGGAAGATTCGTATGTTGCCTTAGTCGGAAAAGGATTAACATTTGATGCGGGCGGTTATTCGATCAAACCAGCTTTAAACATGCATGAAATGAAGAGCGATATGGGTGGAAGTGCAGCTGTATTGGGAGCGATGGAGGCGATCGGCCGTCTGAAGCCAGAGATTAATATCATGTTTGTGATTCCATCCTCAGAGAACTTGATCAACGGAGAGGCTATGAAGCCAGGAGATGTGATCACTTCACTGAGTGGTAAGACAATTGAAGTTCGCAACACGGATGCAGAAGGGCGTCTTATCCTAGCTGATGCGATTACGTATGCAAAGGAACAAGGAGCAAAATATATTGTTGACGTTGCCACTTTAACTGGCGGAGTTGTTGTTGCACTCGGAGATTGTACAACAGGTGCTCTTACCAACGATGAAGAGTTCTATGAACATATTAAGCAATCTGCAGCTGATGAAGCAGAATTATTGTGGCTCCTGCCAAGTTTTCAGCCATTTAAAGATATGTTAAAAACAAGTGATGTTGCAGACCTAAACAACTCAACAGGCAGACTGGGTCATGCCATTACAGGTGGATTGTTTGTAGGCGAGTTCGCTGAAAATACGCCTTGGGTCCACTTAGATATCGCAGGTACTGCGTATTCTGGAAAATCTACAGAGTTAGGTCCAAAAGGAGCAACGGGTGTTATGGTTCGAACACTCGTTAACTTCGTAAGAAACTTTAAAGCATAATCAATAATCGAAGCTGGTTCTCACTGATGAGAGCCAGTTTTTGTTTTGGGTTTGACAAAATCCCGTTATCCATGTTAATTTGTTAAAGGTTTAACATATTAGTGATTTAGCGAAATAAAGCAATAAAGTTATTTGAGGAGGAAATGAAATGAATGCTGTGGTATTAGCGGTAGCTGTTATGCTAGTACTTAGCCTTTTACGTATACATGTTGTCGTAGCTTTGTTAATCGGAGCCTTAGTAGGCGGGTTCGTAGCAGGAATGGGTTTAACAGAAACCATAACAGTATTTACTGAGGGGTTAGGATCGAATGCAGTCATCGCATTAAGTTATGCGTTATTGGGAAGTTTTGCTGTAGCGTTATCTCGTACAGGACTTCCAAAACTGATGGTTGAAAAAGCTATCGTATTGGTTGGAAAAGAAGGAGAATCAAAAAAGAAGTCGTTATCAAAAGTACTAATCTTATTTATCATCCTTATGATTTCTTCATTCTCCCAAAACTTGATTCCAGTTCATATTGCGATCATTCCAATCTTCATTCCACCATTGTTGCACGTTTTAAATGAACTGCAGCTTGATCGTAGGTTAGTTGCAACTGTTATTACGTTTGGACTGGTCACACCTTATATGTGGTTTCCGGTAGGATTCGGAGGAATCTTTCATGAGATTCTTCAGACAAACATGAAGGATAGTGGATTAACTGTAAAGATGGATCAGATTCCTGCTGCGATGACGATTCCATCTCTAGGCATGATTGTAGGTCTATTGATCGCTGTCTTTATTACGTATCGTAAACCACGCAAGTATGAAGATAGAACGACCGGAATGACTAAAACAGATGATGTATCTTATACAGCTCGTTCCATCATTGTAGCTGTTTTGGCTATTGTCGCTACATTGTTTGTACAATTACAAACGGACTCAATGATCTTCGGAGCTTTATCAGGGATTATCGTTCTGTATTTCAGCGGACAGTTAAAGTTGAATGCTTCAGATGCAATATTAACCGAAGGTATGAAAATGATGTCGTATATTGGATTTGTTATGATCACTGCCGCAGGTTTTGCAGCAGTAATGCGCGAGACAGGAGAAGTAGAAACATTAGTTAAAGACAGTGCTTCATTTATCGGTAACTCAACTGCTCTCGGCGTACTGTTAATGCTAGTTATCGGTCTGCTCGTAACAATGGGAATCGGTTCATCGTTCTCAACAATTCCTATCATAACAACAATCTTCGTACCCTTAGCTGGAGAATTAGGACTAAGCGTTATGGCGACGATCGCGTTGATCGGTACAGCGGCTGCGTTAGGTGATGCAGGTTCCCCTGCTTCTGACAGTACACTTGGACCTACCTCTGGTCTTAATGTTGATAATCAGCATAATCACATCTGGGATACGTGTGTACCGACATTTTTGCATTACAACATCCCATTAATCGCTTTTGGATTTATTGCAGCGATGGTACTATAAAAAAGTTTGTTTTCACTGAGAAACCGCCATGTGCGGTTTTTTTGTTCATCATCAGAAATTTATCGGTTCATCGCATGCTATTTTTCAGCATAAATACACATGCTAAAAACAAGGAGGGAAAGACCATGACAAAACGGAAACACGCTTGGGACGCAGCGGCGAAAAACAACTCAACACCAACAGAAAGCATGACAAATGTAGAATTTTCTGATGAAAAATTTAGTGATGAATTACCAAAAAGAGATACCCAAAGCCCAAGATCAAAAGGAAAGTAAAAGTAAGCTGACTCCTAAAAAGCAGGAGTCAGCTATTTTTATGAAGGATTATTCAAAAAAAGTAAGTTCGGGAACCCACTGCTTCATATGTGTTTTTATTTCTTCATAAGATTTTTTCATTGCAGGTAAGTCTTTCATCGGTTGAATTACAAAAGCTTGATCTACATGGGTCGGCAGAAATTTCGGTTCTGATAATTCAATGGTTTTTTCCGATCCTTTTTGCCGTTTTGTTACCTTCAGCTGAACGATCCCACCGATGTCTTTATATTCTCGTCTCTGACCAGATAAGAAATTACCGAGAGAATAAGCGACGAACGTTTTTGATCCGTCACTTGCGGTCTCCCATTTTACAGGCTGAAGAACATGAGGGTGGTGACCGATGATGATGTCTCCGCCTGCTTCGGTTACAACTTTTACGATATTCTTTTGAAACTCATTCGGCATCCTTTCATACTCGTTTCCGAAATGAAGAGATACCACATTCACATCAGATAACTTTCTAGCCTCTTTAATGTCTCGCTTGATTCGCTCTACTTCAATCAGATTGACAAGATGATCCTTGCCTGTAGGTACAGGAATTCCGTTCGTTCCGTATGTATAACTCAAAAAGGATAACGTAATGTCATTTCTTTTGATCAGTCTAATATTTTGTCTGTCTTTGTCTGTTAAATATGAACCGGTGTACATCACATCTATTTGATTCCAATAGTTCAAGGCACTTACGATCGCTTTTTCTCCACGGTCAAGTGTGTGGTTGTTTGCTAAGGTAACGAGATCAACACCGTTTGCTTTTAAAGCATCACCTACTTCATGTGGTGAATTGAACGAGGGATAGGACGATAGACCAAGCTGTGTACCACCAATCATTGTTTCTTGGTTAGCAATCGTAATATCAGGCTCGGTTAAATATGATTTTACTGAGGTGAAGTTGCGATTAAAATTATAGCCTTTTGCAGTTTTCGCTTTATTATAAACCGTATCATGAATCAAGATGTCACCAACTGCAGCAAGTGTGAGATCTGTTTTTATTTCTTCAGGCTCCGGAGAAATCGGCTCTGTCTTTATTTCTTCTGGCGTAGATGTGTTTTCTTGTTTCGGTATCTTTTTTTCTTCTACCGTTTGTAAATCTGCGTTATTATACATATATATAAATGCGATTGTCGAAAAGAATACGACTACAATACCTGTGAACCACCAAAGACGTTTCAGTGGTAACACCCCCTTTCTGTCTATCATAATGGAAGAAGAGGGGATATGTATATGTCAAATTACTCTGTATTGGAAACGGTTTCAATTCTTGCATTCGGGAGGAAAGTACAAAATGAGACAAATCACAGCGCAAACAGTAGACCTTATGGACCAAAATGATGAACTGGCTTCTTTTAAAGAAGAGTTCTATACAAAAGATGAATCAATCTATCTAGATGGAAACTCGCTAGGTCTTCTATCTAAACGTGCAGAACAATCTTTGCTAGATGTATTAAATGACTGGAAAGAGAATGGAATTGACGGATGGATGGGTGGTAAATACCCATGGTTTACTCTTAGTGAAAAACTTGCTGAGAAACTTGCTATATTGGTTGGAGCTGAAGCGAAAGAAGTGATCGTAACAGGTTCAACTACTGTAAATCTTCATCAATTGGTCGCTACGTTTTTTGAACCAAAAGAGGGAAGAACGAAGATATTAGCAGATGAGCTCACTTTCCCTTCTGATATTTATGGATTACAAAGTCAGTTAAAATTAAAGGGGCTCAATCCAGATACTGATTTGATTCAAGTAGGAAGCAAAAATGGTTTAACGCTGGATGAACAGGATATCATCGATAAGATGACAGAGGATGTAGCTCTTATCTTACTTCCATCTGTCCTATATAGAAGCGGGCAATTGTTAGACATAGAACGTTTAACGCATGAAGCACATAAAAGAAATATACCAATCGGATTCGATCTTTGTCACTCGATCGGAGCTCTGCCTCACGAACTCAGTAAATGGGGCGTTGATTTTGCATTTTGGTGCAATTACAAATACGTAAATGGAGGTCCTGGTGGAGTCGGTGGATTGTACGTCAATAAAAAGCATTTCACGAAAACGCCCGGACTATCTGGCTGGTTTGGGAGCAAAAAGGAAACACAGTTTGATATGGATCACCATTTTGATGCGGAAAATTCTGCGGGGGGTTACCAGATTGGAACACCTCATATGCTGAGCACAGCACCATTGATCGGATCGTTATCTATTTTTGAGGAAGCCAAGATTGACCGCATTCGTACGAAATCTTTAAAGTTAACGACTCTGCTCATGGACTTGTTGAATCAAGAGCTTGAAAACGAGTTTACGATTGTAAATCCACTAGACGATAAAAGAAGAGGCGGGCATGTTGCTATCATGCATAATGATTCTGCGAGAATTTGCAAGGCATTAAAAGACAAGGGCATCGTTCCGGATTTTAGAGCACCTAACATTATTCGTTTAGCTCCTGTGGCATTGTATAATTCATATCGTGATGTATTCGAAGCAGTCAAAATATTAAGCAAGATCATGAAAAATCGTGAATATGAGAAGTATGAAAATAAGAGAGAAGTTATTGCATAAGGAGTGGCAGTCGTGAAATTATTTGATATATCCATGCCGCTTTACAACGGAGTACCAGGTTGGCCAGGGGATACACCCTATCACTTCAATCTTGCTTGGACGAAAGAAGATTCTGGTTCTGTAAACGTTGGAAAAGTGGAGATGAGCACACATACCGGTACACATATTGATGCACCTTATCACTTCACGAATAGCGGAGAAAGGATCGGGGGCTTACACCTCGACTTATATGTGGGACCAGCGGTCGTTATTGATGTGACGAACGCTAAAGAGATAACGGCTGAGACAGTGAAAGATAAACTGCAAGCTGGTACAAAACGAGTTCTGTTTAAAACAAGATGTTGGACAGATCGGTCCGTGTTTCCAAAACAGATCGTGCCTATATTACCAGAAGTGGTTAAACTGTTTAGTGAGTGCGGAGTCGGCTTGGTCGGTGTAGATATGCCTTCCGTTGATCCACTAGATAGCAAAGAGCTATGTGCACATCATGCTCTTTTTGAGCACAACATTCATATATTAGAAGGACTTGTATTAGATGAAGTGCCTGAAGGAGAATACGAGTTGATCGCTCTTCCACTTTCCCTTGACGAGGCTGATGGAAGTCCTGTGAGAGCCGTTCTTAGAGAACTAGTAAAATAACTTTCATAAAAACAAACACGAAATGATGTGTTTGTTTTTTCTTTTTGTAATAATATTTGATGATGGGTCTCGCAGTGTTGCTAAAGTAAAACCCGCATTTTTGAGATTTTACCTATTGTTCCTTATAATAGATAAGAGATATTACTTGGAGGACGGCTATGTACAAATATGGATTTACTAATTATTTTGAAGGAACCTTACACTTTACAGGGCATGATGTGGTGCAGGTTGGTCCATGGACAAATGTATATGTTTCTTTTGAGATAGACAACCTTGAGATTTTTCCTGAAGGACTCAATGAGCCGAGTGCGTTAGCTGTCTATAATGGAAATGGTGAGCTGCAAGAAATCATTGCGCACGATGAAGGTGTTGATTGTGAATATAAGTTCACGGACAAGGAAAAAGAACAGATCAACGAATATCTGCTACGCATAGATTTGAAACACGAAAATGAGGAGTGAGTGAAAATGAAAATTACAGGTATCGAACCAACTCCAAGCCCAAATTCAATGAAGATTAACCTAACAGAAACTCTGCCGGGATCTGAACGTTACAACTATAAGAAAGATGAAGCTGAGAATGCTCCAGAATTTATTCAAAAGATCCTTAAAGTGGACGGAGTTAAAAGCATTTATCATGTTTCAGACTTTATTGCACTAGAACGAAACCCTCGTGCGAAATGGGAAGATGTACTCGCAGGAGTTAGATCCGTTTTTGGTCAAGAAGAAGAGCTTGATACTTCTGATCAACAAGCTCAGCAAGAAGATGAGATAAAAGAAATTACGGTTCTTGTTCAGATGTTTAGAGGACTTCCTATGCAGATCAAACTTAAAACCGAACAGGAAGAAAGACGAGTAGGACTCGCTGAGCAATTTGGTAAAGCTGCACTAGAGGCTCAAGATTCTTCCGACAACCTTGTTATGGAAAGACAATGGGAAGATCAAGGAGTTCGTTATGGTACATTTGAGCAAGTAGGCAGTGAAGTAGCCGAAGAGCTATCAGCCGTCTATCCTCAAGAACGATTAGATCAATTAGTAAAACAAGCATATAGCACAAATACCGAACAAGAAGTTGAAGTCGAAACACTTTCCACTTCAGAAGTAGCGAAACAACTTCGCGACTCAGATTGGCAGACGCGTTATGCGGCATTAGAACGAATAAACCCATCTATTGATGATGTAATGGTATTGAAACAGGCTCTTAAAGACGAAAAACCTTCTATAAGACGTTTGGCTGTCGTCTATTTAGGAATGATCGAGGATGAAGCTGTGCTACCTCTCTTATACTTAGCTCTTGAGGATAAGAATGTTTCGGTAAGACGTACAGCAGGTGATGCATTATCTGATCTAGGAAATGCAAAAGCCATCCCTGTAATGTGTGATGCATTATCCGATAAAAATAAACTAGTAAGATGGAGAGCGGCGCGCTTCTTATTTGAAGTTGGTGACGAGACAGCACTTCCTGCTTTAAAAGCAGCTCAAGATGATCCTGAGTTTGAAGTATCTCTTCAAGTGAAAATTGCGATCGAACGGATCCAAAGCGGTGAAGAAGCAGCGGGTACAGTGTGGCAACAGATGACAAAGAGTCGCGAACAATAAAAAAGAGGTTGAGCCTGTTAGGAGACATGGGTTCAGCCTCTTTTATTAATTATATTACATCAGAATTGATCAGGAAGTTTCTTGTTGAAAATCAGTTCCGTGAGTGATTCCTCGCTCAATAAAACGTGTGATTTCACTGCATATTTCTTGGGGCTTTTCTTCCATTAGCAGATGTCCACATTTATCATAGACGATAAGTTCAGCGCTAGGTAGATCATGTTTTAAACGATAACCTGTTTTAACGGGCATCACTTTGTCCTCTTTGCCCCATAACATCAATACGGGCTGCTGAATCTGATTTAAATCCTGTGAGCACATATCTCCTTCTCGTTGCCGTAATAGCCTGACTAAAGAATGGATGAACGCTACCTCGCTAATCGGTTTTCTATAACTTTCAATCATTTCTTCCGTAACCAGCTTTGAGTCATGTAAGACAGAAAGCAAATTTTCTTTTACGTCTTTTCTCTGAATCCAATTGCGCATTCCCCAACTAAACAACGGTAAGTAGGAGCATGCGATTAAAGAACGGCTTGCTCTTTTTACATATGAACAACAGCCAAGAAGGATTAATTTTTCAATTCGCTCAGGAGACTTCTTTGCTGCATGCATAGAGATTTGGCCGCCCATAGAGTGCCCGATCAATATGGCGTTTTGAATGTTTAAAGCGTCTAAGAAATCTATAATCAGTTGTCCATAGTTAGAAAGCTTGTAGATGAAATTTGTCGATTTTTCACTCTGTCCAAACCCTGGAAGATCGATAGACAATACTTTATACGTCTTCGTTAAGTAAGGAAGCAGTTTTCTAAAACTAACCGTAGAAGATAAAAATCCATGCACAAGAACTAAGACTTTCGCATGTGGATCTTCGTGATCGAAGTATTCATAATAAATTTGAACATTATTCACATTGATTCGATATCCTGGATAATAATTGTGCTTTTCATCATGAGCCATGAATGTCTTACCTCCGTCCGCAGAATTCTATGAGTAGTTTCACCAATCGATCCACAAGATACAACGAGAAATTATTTCCTCTTTTTTTATTACTTTCTAAAAAATTTTTGCATTCGTGTATAGTTACATTGATGCTTTCCATGGGGCGAACGGTGAGCCTCATGTCTATTTGCATTGACTAGCCACTCGAAGTCCATGAAGAATACAATATTGAAGGTGTTTTCACCTTTTGCTTGTCGGGGCTAAACGAGTCACTTCCACTTTTCGGACTGCCGCTTTGCGCCTTTAAGGGTCTCACCTGACCGCTCGTCCTATAGAAGTCGGCAACCTTACGCTTCAATCAACTTGCATAGAAGAAAGAGAAAAAGAAAACATCCAAAACAGCCTTTTAAAACTTAAAAAAGTAATGGAAAGCCAAAATTTGTGCGTTTGCCTCTATTCCTCTTTACCCACTTCGTACATATTTTAATAAGGAGTAAGAACGCATAAAGAAATAAGAGGAGGTAGCAGGATGGCATTTCCATATTATCCTTACTATACCCCGTATGCTTACGGAGCTTACGGTTATGGCGGCTATGGTTACGGTTGGATCTGGGCTGTAATAATTATAGTATTTATTCTCATCTTGATATTTGGTGGCTGGTGGTGGTGGAACACTAGAGACTAACAGATTAAGGCTTGGAGGTAGGGTCTTCAGGCCTTTTTTTGCTTAAGTATGGATGAACAGTTATGCGGGGATAATGAAAGAAAAAAATGGAGAGATGTTATGCATAGTCGACAAACAGTCCGCTATATATGTGAAGAATACGTAAGCGGTAACTGTTATTATTACAAAAGTGAGATCATTACACATGATAACTGGAAAAATCTTGACTCCCTTTCCTGGTCAAGGCCCCGTCCAATATCGGAAAAGACCTTTCTGAAACAAAAGAAAGCAGGGTTTACAACAGAGCATAAGTTTATAAAAAAAGAGCCTGCTGTGGTCGTTTCACTGCACAAAACGAAAACCGTCTAACTAGGCGGTTTTTTTGTTTACAACAATTAATTAGATAGTAAAGGTGTTTTTGGAAAAGGGTTACATCTTTTTTAAGAAGGGGATACAAGATATAAGGTTACTTAAGGAGGTAGAGATCTTGGATAAATTTCGAATTGCCAAAGATACGTTGGGGGAAGTTAGGGTCCCTAAAGAGGCCTACTATGGAGCTCAAACACAAAGAGCGGTAGAAAATTTTCCGATCAGCGGTATTCGGTTACCGTTATCATTCATAAAAGCACAAGCTATCATTAAAGGTAGCGCAGCCTTCGCGAATAGAGAATGTAAGGCACTAAGTAACGAAAAAGCGAATGCCATCATTTCGGCAGCAGATGAAGTGGTTAACGGCGATTTGAGAGATCAATTTGTTGTAGATGCCTATCAAGCAGGTGCGGGCACTTCTCAAAATATGAACATGAATGAGGTTCTAGCTTCACGTGCTTCTGAGATATTAGGCGGGGAAAAAGGTGATTATTCAATTGTTCACCCTAATGATGATGTGAATATGTCACAATCCACCAATGATACCATTCCGACAGCTATACAAATTTCAGTTGCATCTGAACTTCAAACAACTCTTTATCCGGCTCTTAGTCGTTTGATTCAAGTTTTGAAGGAAAAGGAAAAAGAGTTTCACGAGATTATTAAAGCGGGCAGAACACATTTGCAGGATGCTGTGCCTATTCGATTAGGCAGCGAATTCAAAGGTTACAGAGGCACACTTGAATCTGTAAAGCATGCTTTAGAACATTCAGAGACCTCTTTATATGATTTAGGATTGGGTGGAAATGCAGTAGGTACAGGAATAAACGCTCACCCTGATTATGCACAACTCGCAATAAAACAGATTGCACAAAAAACGAAGCTGCCGTTTACACAGAGTGACAATACATATGCTTTTATGCAGAATACGAACGCAGCGATTCGAGTAAGCGGCCACTTAAAAGAATTAGCTCTTCACCTAATAAAAATATCGAGTGACCTTAGACTGTTAAGCAGTGGCCCAAGGACAGGATTTGCTGAAATCATGCTGCCAGCGGTGCAGCCAGGATCATCGATCATGCCAGGCAAGATCAACCCGGTCATTTTAGAAAACATGTATATGATCTGTTCACAAGTAATAGGTAATGACACATGTGTGTCCACAGCTGCAATCGGAAGTCAGCTAGAAATCAATGCAATGATGCCTGTAATTGGTTTCAATGTGCTCCAATCTATCACAATCTTGAGTAATGGAATCACTATCTTTACAGAAAAATGTTTAAAAGATATCACTGCTAATGAAGAGAATATACAAAATTGGCTCGAGCAGAGTCTTTCACTTGTAACAGCGCTAAACCCTCATATTGGATATGAAAAAGCAGCAGCGGTAGCAAAAGAAAGTTTCGAGACAGGCAAGACATTAAAAGAAGTGCTGGTTGCAAAAAAGATCTTAACTAGAGAAGAAGCTGACCGAATCCTAGATCCAAATTCAATGATTTAAAGTTATGCTGTAACTTTTAAATCGCTGTTCTCGACAAATATAGTACAGATTTCTTGTTTTTCATATTATTAACAAATAATTAGTGAAGATTGGAATTTACAGAGTTATAATAGAGAAGTTCATTCACATATAAAGGGAAATAAATAATATTCTGGAAAACCAATTAGTTAACTTGGTTTAATAAATGAAAAGTGGACATTTGAACTGTTTTTTGGGGAGGAACTTGAAAATGTGCGGTTTTATTGGATATATGTTAAACACGCCTGAGACGGTAGAACAAAATGAAACTGAGCAATTAATCAATATGACTAACATCATTACTCATCGAGGTCCAGATGATAGTGGTCATTTTGTAGATCAGTATGTTCGCTTCGGTTTTCGCCGTCTGAGCATCATTGATATAGAAAGTGGTAAACAACCACTTTCATACGAAGATGACCGTTATTGGATTATTTTTAATGGTGAAATATATAATTATGTTGAAATAAGAAAAGATCTAGAAGAAAAAGGATATATGTTTAAAACCCATTCGGATACCGAGGTAATCCTCGCTCTTTTTAGTGAGAGAAGAGAAAAAGCCTTTACTGAACTTCGAGGGATGTTTGGCTTTTTAATCTGGGATAAAGATAAGAAAGAGCTTTATGGAGCAAGAGACCGTTTCGGGATCAAACCTTTTTTCTATCTTGAGGATGAAGAAGGACTATACTGTGCTTCTGAAAAGAAAAGTATTAACGTTGTTAAAGAAAAGCAAGAAGTAGATGCCGAAGCACTTCATCATTATTTGACCTATCAATTCGTGCCAGAGCCAATGACTTTAACGAAGGGGATCAAAAAACTTGAACCTGGCCATTATTTTGTAAAAAAAGCGGGCAGACCGATGTCTATCCAATCGTATTGGAAGCCTAGTTTTAAACCAAATAATATGACACTTGAAGAAGCGAAGAATGAAATTCGTTCTGTTATGCGAGATTCAGTAAAAGTTCATATGCGTTCTGACGTTCCTGTAGGTGCTTTCTTGTCTGGAGGAATAGATTCAAGTGCAATTGTCGCTCTAGCGAGTGAACTGCACCCATCGCTAAAAACGTTTACGGTCGGATTTGAAAGAGAAGGATTTAGTGAGATTGATGTAGCTGTTCAAACTGCTGCTGCATTAAACGTTGAAAATATCCACTATTTAGTTAAACCAGAAGAATTTATTAAAGAACTTCCAAAAATCATCTGGCATATGGATGATCCAGTAGCCGATCCAGCAGCTGTTCCCCTGTATTTTGTCGCTCGTGAAGCAGCAAAACACGTGACAGTAGTTCTTTCTGGAGAAGGTGCTGATGAGTTGTTTGGAGGATACAACATCTATCATGAACCTCACTCATTAAGACATCTTTCTTCATTGCCAAAAGGTGTTGCAAAAGGGCTAGCTGCCATCGCAAGCATCCTACCTGAAGGTGTTAAAGGGAAGAGTTTTATGCAGCGAGGAAGTATGACAATTGAAGAACGTTATATTGGTAATGCGAAAATGTTTTCAGAGAGTGAAAAAAGTAAGCTCTTAAAGGAATATCGTCCTGCTTATAACTACAAAAATGTAACTAAGCCGTTGTATGAGGAAGCGAGAGCTTTTCACGATGTTCATAAAATGCAGTATATTGATCTTCATACTTGGATGAGAGGCGATATTCTCGTTAAGGCTGATAAGATGACGATGGCTCATTCGCTAGAGCTAAGGGTGCCTTTCCTTGATAAAGAAGTATTCAATGTTGCTTCCAAATTGCATCCAAGTCTTACAGTAACGAATGGAACAACAAAATATGCACTAAGGGAAGCGATGAATGGGATCGTTCCTGATTCTGTGCTTCATCGTCGTAAGTTAGGTTTCCCTGTTCCAATTCGACATTGGTTAAAAAATGAGATGTATGATTGGGCTATACAACTCATACAGACGAGTCATACAGACCAATATCTAAATAAAGATGTAGTACTGAATCTTTTAGAAGGACACCGAGCTGGCAGAGGCGATTACAGCAGAAAATTATGGACAGTACTCATGTTCATGTTGTGGCATCAAATAAATATTGAGAAAATGTATCACTTTGGTGAAGACCTCTCACCAAAACAAGATCAAATTCAAGAAATGATGGTTTCAAGTCGATAAAACACACTCTTTATTAGTTTTGCTTGTATGATTTAGTTATGTTATACTTAACAGGTTAAAAAATAGTTAGGAGTGTTTTCATGAATTTTGAAGTAGGTAGCATTGTTGAAGGTAAAGTTACAGGCATTAAGCCTTTTGGTGCGTTCGTTGCATTAAATGATAATGTACAAGGTCTTGTACACATCTCTGAAGTTTCACATGGTTTCGTTAAAGATATTAACGATGCATTAAGTGTTGGTGACGTTGTGTCAGTAAAGGTTCTTTCTGTTGACGAAGACAGCAAGAAGATTTCACTGTCCATCCGACAAACACAGGAAGCTCCAGCTCCTGCACCTAAAAAAGAACGCCGCCCTGGTGGTTTCAACAATAATAACAAAAAGAGCAACACAAACAATCAAGACGCTAACAAAGGTTTCAACACTCTTGAAGCAAAACTTAAAGATTGGTTGAAAGAGTCTACAGATCGTCAAGCTCAACTAAACAAGCGCCTTAAAAAGTAATAAAAAAACCTCTCGATCGAGAGGTTTTTTTTATTTAAATTATACACGGTTATGTTCTGTATGACCTTCTCGGCTAAGTTCCTCGGAAGGTTTAAACAATAGTGTTAAACAGTAAAGACCAGAAAGACCTACTAGACCATAGACGATACGGGCAAGAACAGCATCTTGACCTCCAAAAATAGCAGCAACTAGATCGAACTGAAAGAACCCGATTAAACCCCAGTTGATGGCTCCAATGATAACCAATGCAAGTGCGAAACGCTGTAATCCACTCATGTAATTCCCTCCTCTTTTTAATAATTGAAAAGCTTCCTTAGGGTGGCATATTATGTCTACAATTATTCATTCCCTTAATCACTGGCATGAAACTAATCAATAAAACACATGCTAGTATTCGATAAGCTAATTACTTTACATTACATTTTATGTCCCACATAATACGGATTAACCATGTAAGAAGGAGAGATATTCATGAACGAATATATATACTACAATCCAACTCGATTAGTTTTTGGTAAAAATCAAATTCAAACGCTAAAGGACGAATTAGGGAAATTCGGAAAGAAAGTCCTCGTGGTTTATGGTGGAGGAAGCATAAAACGAAATGGCTTGTTTGATGAAGTGATGAATGAGCTTAATAAGATGGATGCAGAGGTTAGTGAGCTTTCAGGTGTGGAACCAAACCCGAGAGTATCTACTGTTCGTAAAGGCGTAGAAATTTGTAAAGAAAAAGGCATCGATGTTTTATTAGCAGTTGGTGGTGGAAGTGTTATTGACTGCACAAAGGCAATCGCAGCTGGGGCTAAGTATGATGGAGACGTATGGGATATCATTACTCTACAAGCTCAAGTGGAAGATGCACTTCCTTTTGGAACAGTTCTTACGTTAGCTGCAACTGGATCTGAAATGAATTCAGGTTCTGTTATTACGAACTGGGAAACACAAGAGAAATATGGTTGGGGAAGTCCACTTGTATTCCCTAAATTTTCAATTTTAGATCCTACTTATACGTTCTCAGTTCCTAAGGATCAAACGATTTATGGAATTGTAGATATGATGTCGCACGTATTTGAACAGTATTTCCATAACGCTACAAACACACCACTACAAGATCGCTTTGCTGAATCCATTCTATTAACAGTAATGGAAACCGCACCTAAGCTTCTAGAAGATCTTGAGAACTATGAGTTGCGTGAAACAATTCTTTACAACGGAACGATGGCACTAAACGGTACACTTCAAATGGGTGTTCGAGGTGATTGGGGAAGTCATAACATTGAACATGCTGTTTCAGCAGTCTATGATATTCCGCATGCTGGCGGTTTAGCTATTCTTTTCCCTAATTGGATGAGACATAATGTGGATACGAATGTAGCTCGCTTCAAGCAACTTGCTGTTCGAGTGTTTAACGTTGAAACAGAAGGAAAGTCCGATAAAGAAGTGGCTCTTGAAGGTATTGATCGTCTTTCTGCATTCTGGTCGTCTCTTGGAGCTCCGAACGCTCTTAAGGATTATGATATTGACGATTCAAAGCTTGACCTTATCGCAGATAAAGCGATGGCAAGAGGTGAGTTCGGTAACTTTAAGAAGCAGAATAAAGAAGATGTACTAAACATTTTAAGAATGTCTTTATAAAAGTTTCATGAAAGTGGTTGATTTTCGTTGTGGGATGCTTTCTTTCCAGATGGTGTGCGGTGAGCCCCAGAGTTTTTCGCACCCTCCACTGCAATCAACTTGCCTGAGGAGCATGAAATAACTGTAAGCCATATAAAAAGAGGGGATCGATCCTTCTTTTTATATGGCTGCTTTTTGAATATTTCGTCTTTTGTAAAGAAACCGATTACATTTGACTGGTTTCTTGATTTGGTCCTTGTACTTGTATAAAGTGAAAGAATAATGATGTTTTAGGAGGCTTACATATGACAAAGAAACTTAGTTTTGATTATAGCAAGGCCCTTTCTTTTATTGGTCAGCATGAAGTAGATTATCTTACAGGTGCGGTAAAAACTGCTCATGAAGCAATTCATGAAAAAACCGGTGCAGGGAATGACTATCTTGGCTGGGTTGACCTTCCTGAAAACTACGACCGCGAAGAATTTAGCCGAATCGTAAAAAGTGCTGAAAAAATTAAAAGTGATTCTGATGTATTGATTGTTGTTGGAATTGGTGGCTCGTACTTAGGAGCTCGTGCAGCGATCGAAATGTTAAATCATTCATTCTACAACCTTTTATCAAAAGAAGACCGCAAGACTCCACAAGTATTCTTTGCTGGACAGAACATTTCATCGACATATGTTAAAGAACTTTTTGATGTATTAAAAGATAAAGATGTATCTGTAAATGTGATCTCTAAATCTGGGACAACGACTGAACCTGCGATTGCGTTCCGTATCTTTAGAAAGTTTTTAGAAGAAAAGTACGGTAAAGATGAGGCTCGTAAACGTATTTATGCAACTACTGACAAAGCTCAGGGTGCACTTAAAACATTAGCGAACGAAGAGGGCTATGAATCCTTTATCATCCCTGATGATGTAGGTGGACGATACTCAGTGCTGACTGCTGTTGGTCTATTACCAATCGCAGTAAGTGGAGTGAACATTGAAGAGATGATGAACGGAGCGAAAGAAGCTGCAGCTGATTTCAACAACCCAAACCTTTCAGAGAACGAAGCTTATCAATATGCAGCAGTTCGTAATGCTCTTTATAATAAAGGCAAAACCATCGAATTAATGGTAAACTACGAGCCGGGTCTTCACTATGTTTCTGAATGGTGGAAGCAGCTTTACGGTGAAAGTGAAGGAAAAGACTACAAAGGCATCTATCCAGCGTCAGTTGACTTCACTACTGATCTTCACTCAATGGGGCAATACGTGCAAGAAGGGCGTCGTGACCTTTTTGAAACGGTGTTATACGTAGGTTCAGCTCGAGAAGAAATTACAATCGAAGAAGATGATCAGAATTTGGATAAACTGAATTTCTTAGCTGGTCAGACAATGGATTTTGTTAACAAGAAAGCATTCCAAGGAACAATGCTTGCTCATACAGATGGTGGAGTACCAAACTTAGTGGTGAGTATTCCTGAAATGACACCTTATCATTTTGGATATATGGTTTATTTCTTTGAAAAAGCGTGTGCGGTGAGTGGCTACTTGTTAGGTGTTAATCCATTCGACCAACCGGGAGTAGAAGCATACAAGAAGAACATGTTTGCTCTTCTAGGTAAACCCGGATTTGAAAAAGAAAAAGAAGAATTAGAAAAGCGTCTATAATCATTTTTTAAGCCTGACTCAAACATTGCTGAGTCAGGCTTTTTTTATGTTTACTTATTCTAATGGTCAAATAATCTCATGTCAGATTGGATACGCTAAGAAATAGACAATAAAGGGGTGACAATGATGAAACCGATAAAAAGCAAACTTGAAAATGAGTGTTGTGCATTAAATGAAGCTGAAGATGTTTTGAAAGGGATGGGCTTTTCTTACGGCGGGAACTGGGATTATGATCACGGCTATTTCGATTATAAACTGGATGATGAAGTAGGGTATACGTTTTTGAGAATTCCTTTTCAAGCCATTGATGGTCAGTTAGATAAAAAAGATACCACTATTCAATTTGGTGAACCTTTTTTACTGGCTCACAAATATCAGGTTGGGCTCGACGACAATGCTGAGACAGGTAATATCTCAGGGAGCTTCAATCAGTTTTCAGAGCCGCAAGATCCGGATGCGACGGTTGATCAAAAGTGGATCGGGATCGCCAAAGATTTAGTGAAAAAGGTAGAAACTGCAGTATTAAATTAAAAACAGATAGACCATGACGTCTATCTGTTTTTCTTATAGTATCTCTTTTGCAAGGCTAGAAACCATCGCATGTGAAGCAAGGTTTGAAGTGTGTATAATATGGTCGGCACCAGCTCGTATTGCGTTTGAAGTTTGCTCCGTTGTTAACACTTCTGCATGAATAGATACTGTAGGGTTCAGTCCTCTGGCTGTTAGAATAGAAAGAATCGTATTCGTATCAGCTTCGTATTCCTTTAAGTTTGCATCAGCTGTAATTAAGATGGTATGAGCTTGTTTAACATGAGCCATCATCCAAGTATGATCTTCACTAGGTTTAGCATGGATAAAATGAATGCCTTCAACATATAACGGATTTTCTTTTAATGATTCATCGATTAAAACGATATGGTTGGATTTTAATTGCTCTTTTAGAGCTTGAATCGTATGTCTAGCTCTTTCGTTCCAGCCTACTATAATGAAATGATCTTTATTTTTATACATATTTTTCCCCTCTAGAAAGCGATTTTCTCTTTTAACAACAGAACTTGCCAAGTGAACAGTCAAAAAGGCAAAAAAAGACGCGCCAATGAACACAAGGAAAATAGCTAGTATCCTTACTTCAGTTGATTCAGGAGTGAAATCGCCATATCCAACTGTTCCGGCCGTAATAACTGCCCAATAAAACCCTTCAAATATAGTTGGAAATGTTTTTGTTTCTAAGAGGTGAGCTAAAATAGCGCTGGATAATAGAATGCTAAAAAGAATAATCGCAAGTCGAATCAGCATCGGCATTCTTAAGTAAGCATAATAAATAGACCGCATACAAACACTCTCCTCCTATTATCACTATTGCCATAAAAGTTTGCTGTCTATACCGAAATGAAAACAAAAACCCCAGGACTGGAGTTAGTCCTGGGGTTTGCCATTATGAAGCCTCTTCTAAAAGTGGTGGTTCTTCAATGGAAGAATCTGATGCAACTTCATTTTCTGTTGTTTGTTGTAACTCTTTAGAAACTTCAGCTTGCTCAACTTCTTGCGTGAATGCTGAAGTTGACGTAGGGCATGACTGTTCTTTTGAAGCATTTTGATGATAAGTGGTTAATGCTTGTTGTTTTAACTCAGCATCAGTGACATTTGTTGTTACTTTAATGCGAACTTCTATAACGATACCATCAATAATAATTTCAATATAAATCCAGTGCTCTTTAGGTGTTTCTTCTTTAGGCGTTTCTTCTTTAGGCGTTTCTTCTTTAGGCGTTTCTTCTTTAGGCGTTTCCTCTTTAGGCGTTTCCTCTTTAGGTGTTTCTTCTTTAGGCGTTTCCTCTTTAGGTGTTTCTTCTTTAGGTGTTTCTTCCTTAGGCGTTTCTACCCTTGGAGTATCTTCCTTAGGTGCTTCCTTAGGAATGTTTTCTTTCGGAATTTCTGGTTTAGGTTTTTCCTCATTTGGTGTTTCCTGTTTCGGTTTATCCTCTACGGGTTTTACAGGTTTTGGTTTCTCTTCCTTTGGTGCTGTGACGACAGGTGTACTCTTCGTAGGTGCTTTGTGTGTATTCTTGTCCTGCTCACCACCAGAAGGAGCAGGCGTATTCACATGTTTTTCTTGCTCGTTCTTAATTGGTTTTTCGGCTGGCTTTTCTTCCTTTTTTGGTGCAGAAGGAATTTCAGCATGACTTACAGGTAATTCGAACGTTTTCTTTTTCTGAGGTTCCTGTATTTTTTCTTGAACCGGTGTTACTTCCTTCTCAACCTTTACCTCGTTACTCGAATCTTTTATATCTAAGATAGGTAGAGGCGGTTCGTATACAAGATCCTCTTTCTTGTCTTCAGAGGCATCAACTGTTTCAAGATCCTCTTTTAAAAGCTCTTTTATAGGGCCCACTTTTTCTGAAATCTCTTCTATTGTAAGAGTTGAAATTTCGTTCTTCGTAATTTTCATTCCAGACTTCTTAGCTGCTTTATAAATCGCATAATGACCAGGTGACATTTTCATCTTTTTAGATTGTTCGCGCTCTTTAGAACTCATCACGATAGTTGTCATCTCTATCGATTTCTTTTTAGCGGTCTCTGTCATCACTTCATTCACTTGTTGTTTGATTTCTTTCTCCTTATCAGCAGGTATTTCCTCAGATAAGGTTGTAGTAATCAATACCTCTTCCTTTGACTTCAGATAGCCGAGGTCTTCGCATGTATCAAAAATAAGGTCAGTTACATGTTCGATTTCTTCATTTTCCCAATCGTTCAATCGATCAAGAACCATATGACCTTGCTGATTATAAGCCAAGATATCCAGTACTCTCATTTCTTCGTCAATCTTCAATTCAAGACTTGGATCCATGTTTATGCCGACATAGGCATACGCCCCAGGCCCTGATATCGGTGCGAGTACTTGAAAGAATAAGAGAAAGATAGCCAGAGCTACGGCAGTTCCTGTTTTCCAGTTTATGAAAATAGAGAAAATAGATTTCTTGTTTTCTTGTCTTACTGGAAGACGAATTTCTTGACCGACCATATAGGCTGCATTGGTATTTTTAATCTTTTTAAATTCTCCGCCCTCTGCAAGAACGATGACATGGCGCTTGTTAACCTCTACAATAATCGCTTTGTTCATTAGTGTTTTCCTCCCGTGCCAGGAACATATTGCAGCAACACTTGATAGTTTTCTATAAAGATAAGGGTAAGAGCGGTTATGTATTCTCGCTGTTTCTTCATGGTGTGCTTTTGATGCTGTGTACTTTCGTTATGAAGAAGGGGCAACCGTTTCCACGTTAGAAAGTAATTCCGCATCTCAGGGTCTTTCGAGATTTCTTCAGCAACTTTTATGGCTTGCTGTCTGTTTTCAACATCCTTAGGAGTGCTGGAGACTAAGTGACTAAACTCTATTCCATATTCTTTTAACCGCATTTTAAAATGCGATATTTCTTTTACAGGATCTGGTTCATCCGTGGTACTTGTGCATAGACTCAACGATGAATTTGAAGACGGTGTTTCAAATGCAGGCTGCAATGATTTATTTTTTTTCGTAAACCAACGGCGGATCAATTGTTCCCCCTCCTTCCGACTAATATGTAAAATAATATATTTCAAGATAATAATAACCAAATTATTATAGTATACTTTCCTATGAAAAAATAGTGAAAAAAGTCACAAGAGTAAATGTTTATGAAGTTTGTTAGCACTCATTGATGGAAAAGCTGTGAATGGGTGATGAAGTTGAAATATAATAAGGAAGATCGAGAAAAATATAGTGAAGCGATAGATCGCATGCAAGAGGGGTTAGACAGCATGATCGATTTATACAATGAAGCAGAAGATGATGAAGAACTCATTCAATATGATGAAGAAGTAATTGCCGCAATCAGGCAAGCAAAAGAAAGCTTTGGAGATCAATTTATCAACCAAAAGATAAACACGATCGTCAAGGAAGTGCTTTCGTTCATGCAAGGGGGTCAGACCCCCGAAAAAGACAAATAGCAATTTTGTCCATCTAAAGAGGACACTTCTAAACCAATACAACCGCCTTCAGTGAGCAACTGAAGACGGTTGTATTGGTTCTTCTTATAAAACATACATAAAAATCGGAAACATGTTCCAGCAAAACCAGAGTGTGAGGATAAACAGAATAGAGATAGGAACAGAAACTGTATATTGAATCCATCTCGTCGTTTCAGAACTGAGCTGCCACACTTTACGAACAACAAGAATCAACACTGGTATGGTTAAGACGAGAAAGAACAATCGTACCCAATATTCATAAGTCACGGTATCAGATGTTAATGAGAGTAAGCTGATAAAACACACGATGCCTATTATTCCGTAAAACGGCCAGATGACTTGTTTCAACTTCTTAGAATCATGTATCGTTAGAAGATAGAAAGCAATCATGCAGATAATGGTGAATACGATCATTATAGACCTCCTAATTTGTTATCTTATACTCTATTCTTTGTTTCTATTTTTTATGAGATTACGATGCAATCAACCATTTTTTTGAAGAGAGTTTCTAGCAATTAAGATGATACGTAAAAGAAAGGTGATAAGAATGAAAATCGCAGTTATTAACGGCAGCTCTAGAGAACATGGTAACACGGAAGCACTGACTCAAAAGGCATTAGACAACATTCAGCATACTTCTTTTTACCTCAAAAACTTCAAAATCAATCCTATAGATGATCTACGCCATGATGCAGGCGGATTTGTTAAGGTAGATGATGACTACGAGGAATTGATCAAAGAGATTCTACAATATGACGTACTTATTTTTGCTACACCTGTTTATTGGTATGGAATGAGTGGGATCATGAAAAACTTTGTAGATCGGTTCTCAGAGAGTTTACGAGACGAAACCTTAAACTTTAAGAAAACCATGGGCGATAAAAAAGCTTATGTTATTACAGTAGGGGGAGACCATCCTCGAATAAAAGCACTGCCCTTGATTCAGCAATTTCAATATATATTCGACTTTTTAGGTACAGAATTTGTTGGTTATTTAATAGGAGAAGCAAATGCACCTGAGGAGATATTAGCTGACTCAAAAAGCTTGGGAGATGCTAAATCATTTAAGACAGCTTTATCGAAGCACACTGAGAAATAATCAGTGTGCTTTTGTATTTTAATTATTATAGGTCTTCAAAAGGTTTTCTTCAAAATGTTCACTTGATGGATTGTTATTCACTAGAGAACCTGTTCTATTCAAATCTAAGTCTTAATTGGTAATCTTTGATCTGAATCCAAAAAGAGGAAAATAACTCTTGTGTTTTTTTGTATTTAATAGAAAAATAGAGAAAAGGCATTTCTTGTAAATACTTTAAAAATAATTCAACAAGGATGTAGAACATGCGAGAGACTTCGTTTGAATTACAAAATACAAAACAAATGATGCATACGTTCTATGAAGCGGTTAATAATGGGATTATCGTTATAGAACCATGTGGCACAATTCTTTACGCCAATACAAAAGCGTATGGCATGTTAAGATTGTCTGATTCTGAAGTAGAAGGCTCATATGTATATGAGTTGCCATTTTTTATAACAGATTCAAACAAAGAGAAATGGTCACTTCAAGAAGCTTACATTCAACATGAGAAAAACAAAAAAGCAGAATATCAGATCGAAATAGATTTAATCTGTAAAAACACGGGCTATTCTTCTTCGTTGTCTGTTTCTATCATTCCTCTTAAAGATAATGTGTGTGATCTATCTGTCATTACACTAACGGATAACCAGGAGCTAAAACGTACGGAAAAAAAATTGAATCGCAGTCAGCAGCGCTTTAACTCGCTTGTCGACTCAATGGAAGACACTGTTTTTACGTTAGATACAAATTTTGTACATACTGGCATCTATGGAAGATGGATGGAGAAACACGGTGTTAAGCCATCCTACTTCTTAGGCAAGACCGTTCGCGAAGTTTTTGGCGCTGAGATTGCTGATGGTCAAGAAAAGGCATGTCGTCTTGTTTTGCAAGGCAAATCTCAATTTTATGAGTGGAGTAATGTGCGTGATGGTGAACGTCTCTATTATCAGGCTATCCTATCTCCAATTAATAATGACCAAGGTCAAGTGGAAGGAATTGTAGGTGTTTCTAGAGATATCACCCAAAGCAAGAGGATGGAACTAGGACTACGAGAAAGTGAAGAGAGGTTCCGTCAGTTTGCTGAAAATGCAAAAGACATCTTTTGGATGCAAGATTATAAAACGCATCAGCTACTTTACATATCAAAGGCTTTTAAGCAAATTTGGGATGTCGAAGAAACGGAGCTGATTGAATCTGTTTTTACAGACGTTCACTCGGAAGATCAAGAAGCTGTTTCAACGTTCATCAAATTAATCGCGCAAGGTGAATCACAGATTGAATACCGGATACATGGGAAAAATAACAGAGTCCGTTGGATCAGAACAAGAGCATTTCCGATCACCAATGACGATGAAGAGATCTATCGCATAGCAGGTATTTCAGAAGATATTACAGATTTAAAAGAAAAAGAAGAATTGCTCAGAAAATCAGATAAACTCACGGTCGTTGGTGAGCTTGCGGCAGGAATCGCTCATGAGATTCGTAATCCGCTAACAAGTATCAAAGGATTCGTCCAACTTATGAAAGCAGACATGGAAGATCTTCATAGTGAAATCATCTTGTCTGAGATGGATCGGATTGAATCGATCATTACTGAATTTTTAGTATTAGCTAAACCGCACCAGGAAACTTTTTTTCAGCAGAGAAACGTAAATGATTTTATTAAACAGACGATAACGCTGTTGGATTCAGAGGCGAACCTTAATAACGTTCAATTCGAGACGCACTTAATGAACGTTCCTCAGATTCTTTGTGAAGGAAATCAAATTAAACAAGTAATCATTAATGTGATTAAGAATGCGATCGAATTTATGAATGGCGGCGGCACCATCTTTGTAGAAACAGGAGCACATGATGAAGGCTATGTCTTTATTAAAGTTACTGACCAAGGAGTGGGAATCGGCGAAGAGCGACTTGCAAGACTTGGAGAACCTTTCTATTCCAATAAAGAAAAAGGCATAGGGTTGGGACTAATGGTATCTTTGAAGATCATTGAAAATCATCATGGAAATATTACATTTGAAAGTATGTTAGATATTGGAACCACGGTTACAATATTGCTGCCGACTAAACTTTTGCCATAAAGATTTGATAATGCGCATTTCAGTATATCTGAAATGCGCATTTTTTGCTTGCTAAATAAGTGTTTACGAGTTTTTTGTAAAGGGTAACCATATACAAGATGCATGAAAAATCTGATCTTTTTGATAGGTGGGAATTCACGTAAAATTGAGAACATTTCCAATTCATGCTACCCTTGTCTAGTAGGGGAATCTACAAAATGGGATATTCAAGGAGGATAAGAATGAAAGATTTCAAAAAGAAGATTGGGATGTTAGCTGTCGTTTTTTCAATGTTTGTACTAGCTGCATGTGGCAGTAGTGAATCAAGTGACGGGGGTCCAGAATTAAAGAACGAAGGTGAATTTAACTTTATCGTATCAGGAGAGTTTCCGCCTTTCAGCTCGGTTGATAAGGGAGGGGAACTAACAGGCTTTGATGTTGCAGTCGGTGAGGCGATTGCTAAAGAACTTGGTCTAAAGCCTGTTCCAGAGAAGTTTAAATTCCACGGCGCTGTATCCGCTATTAAGGCAGATCGTTTTGACGCAGCAGTGGCAAGCCATACAATCACTGAAGACCGCAAGAAAGCAGTGAATTTTAGCGAGCCTTATTATTACTCAGGTCCGGTAATCTTTACAAGACCAGACAGTGATATTAAAACAAAAGAAGATTTAAAAGGAAAAGAAGTTGCTGTTTCAAAAGGCTCTACCTATGAAAAATCTGCACAAGAATTTACAGATCAAATTAAAAACTATGACAGTGATGCTACAGCATTGCGTGCTTTGAGCGAAGGAAAACACGATGCGGTTATTACTGATGCTATCACTGGTAAACAAGCGATCGAAAAAGGATTTAAAATCGTCGAACAAGAGCAGCTTGGTACGAGTGAACAAGCGATTGCTATTAAAAAAGAAGATAAAGAATTGCTAAAAGCGGTTAATAAAGCATTAAAGAAAATGAAGGATAACGGTGAGCTCGCGAAGCTTAGTGAAGAATACGTCGGTGCTGATATCACGAAGAAGCCTGAATAATGGTGGAGCCGCCCTCATGAGGTTACGTGCAGGGTGGCTTTCTTTTATCCATACATTCGATCACACACCATTAACAAAGAGAATAAAAAGGGGAGGACAATGGCATGTTTGATCTCGCACACATTTTAGACGTATTAGTTGAAAGTTATCCGCTCTTCATGAAGGGACTTTTGATCACTCTACAACTTACCTTTGTATCTATTTTAATCGGTACGGGGATTGGACTTGTTTTTGCATTATTTAAAATCTCTGGAATTAAAGTCCTGAATTGGATCGCGAATATTTATATTGCACTCATTCGTGGTACACCTTTGATCGTACAGATTTTCATCTTTTACTTTGGTCTAGCAGAGTTAGGTATTTCTGCTTTTTGGTCTGCGGCATTTGGTCTTGCTATGCATAATGGAGCTTATATTGCAGAGATCTTCAGAGGTTCTATTCAATCGGTTGATAAGGGACAAATGGAAGCAGGACGCTCTTTAGGGATGACTTATGGATTGGCAATGAGAAGAATCATCCTGCCGCAAGCTTTTAAACGAGCACTACCTCCTCTAGGCAACCAGTTTATTATCGGTCTGAAGGATTCATCACTAGCATCCTTTATTGCCCTTAACGAGTTGTTCAGTATAGCAACGACACAGGGATCGAGGACATTTGATGAGATGACGTACCTGATTATTGTTGGTCTATACTATCTAATACTCGTTCTGCTTTTCACATTACTTGTTAATCTGTTAGAAAAGAAACTATCAGCTGGGGAATAGGAGGTGTCTGAGTTGAAAAAAGAAATGATACGCATTGAAAACTTAAAGAAGAGTTTTGGAGATTTAGAAGTATTAAAAGAAGTGAATCTTAACGTACAAGAGAGCGAAGTGGTCGTCTTAATCGGTGCAAGTGGTTCTGGAAAAAGCACGCTGCTTCGATGCATTAATTTTCTAGAGATTAAAAATGGTGGTAAGATCGTCATCGAAGAGGAAGAAATCGATCCGAAAACACATAACTTAAACGAAGTACGTCAAAGAGTAGGGATGGTTTTTCAGCACTTTAACTTGTTTCCTCATAAAACCGTATTGGAAAATGTGATGGAAGCTCCTCTAAATGTAAAAAAACAAAGTAAATCAGAAGCAGAACAGGATGCAAAAGCTTTACTAGGGAAAGTTGGTCTTTCTGATAAAGCAGATGTCTATCCAGCGAAGTTATCGGGTGGACAGAAGCAGCGTGTTGCTATTGCAAGAGCGCTTGCGATGAAACCAGATATCATGCTTTTTGATGAACCGACATCAGCACTCGATCCAGAACTTGTAGGAGAAGTGCTCGCCACAATGAAAGAGCTAGCGCAAGAAGGGATGACGATGGTCGTTGTAACTCATGAGATGGGCTTTGCAAAAGAAGTTGCAGACGAGGTCGTTTACATGCACGATGGACAAATCTGGGAAAGAGGAAAGCCAGAAGAGATTTTTGATGCCCCGAAAGAAGAGCGAACGAAAGACTTTTTAAGCTCTATTCTATAATGAAACAAAAAAGGTGCAGCGTTTATGCTGCACCTTTTAATGTCTGTTTTGAATGGTGGGAGTTTGAATATTTTTTCCTTTTCGTTCTTGTATCATAAGAACAGCACCCAGTACAAATATAATACCGATACTCTGAACAATGGATATGGATTCTTTGTATAGCATCATTCCCATTAAGGTAGCTACAACCGGTTCAATAGTAGATACAATAGCTGCTTTACTAGCATCCATCTGTTTTAAGCCTTGTGTATAGAACCAGTAGGCAAATACGGTTGGAAAAAGGCCGAGTCCGATAACATTCATTAAAACGGATGGGCGAAACACTTGGATATTAGCAGAAGTCATATCGCTAATCGGAAATAGAGCAAGCATCGCAAAGAAAAAAGTGTAGATGCTGATAGTGAGCGTTTCATATTTTCGACTCGCTAACTTTCCAAAAATACTGTAGAGCGAATAGCCAAAGCCGGCTCCTAGACCAATCAGAAGACTAGTAATCGATAGTTCCAATTGAGCGGAGAACAGACCTGATACGAGTGTACATCCAATGAAAGTAGCGGTAAGGGCTAGCAGCTTCTGATGAGTTAATTTTTCTTTAAATACGATACTAGAGATTACAAGCACAAAAGCTGGAGCCGTATACAAAAGAATAGCTGCAATGGCGAGTGATGACGTTTGTATCGTCGTAAAATAACACCAATTAAAGAAGGAAACACTTAATATCCCGGTACCTAAGAAATACCAAGTATCCTTTAACTTGATTTTGAGTAGAGCAGGATTTTTTATAACAATCCATGCAAGGAATAGTAGAAAAGCACTGATAGCTCGTAAAAAGACAATCTGTAACGAAGTAAAACCGGCAAGCGAAAGTTCTTTAACGAAAAAGCCGATGATGCCCCAAAGAGATGCGCCTATCGCTACATATAGAAAAGCAAGTTTCGTTTGATAAGGCAAATTGGTTCATCCCCTAAAAAAATAATCTTAATCCTACTGAAACTCTAACAAAAAACACCTTTACTGTATATCACAATAAAGGTGTTTCGGAGTTTCTTTTATTATTCCATCTTATGCTTTATCTTTTCTACTTCCTCTTCTTCCTCTTTCACGATATTATCATCAATGTCTTCTTTAAAAGCAAAAGAAAGTAACAATGATACTAATATACCTCCGCCGATCAAGTTACCAATCGTAGCAGGAATTAAATTAAGAAGTATAAATTCATACCAACTGTATTCAAAGCCTTCTAAAACGGTAATGCTGAAATACCCCATGTTGGCCACGGCATGTTGAAAATTTCCTGCTTCAAAGATAATTACAGGTAAAAGAATTCCAAAAATTTTACCCATTACATCACGTGCAGCTGTTGCGAGAACGGCTGCAATACCGATCAGCCAGTTGGCAAGAATACCAGAGAATAATACTTGAAACCAACCCCATGTTCCTCGTTCAGTGAACTCCATCTTTTTTTCCATGAACTTTAGTAGGGTTTCATAAAACTCTTTGTCTAATGAACCTGACATATTTAGAAGGAACCCAACAAATAATGCTCCTAAAAAGTTACCAATATAACAGATCCCCCAAAATCGCAGAACCTTTTTACTGATCCAATACTTGCTTTGTAGAATATAGCTTGGAAGTAACACATTAATTTCCGTAAAAAGAATAGATCCTGATAGAAAAATCATAGTATAGCCGATCGCGAATCCAACACCTGATAACAGGTTATAGGTACCAGTTGTGTCTACTCCCATAGATAACAAAACAGAACCTAGTGCACCAAATGCGATAAATGCTCCTGCCATAAAAGATAAAATGAATTGAGCTAAGTTTGTAATCTGTAAAGAAGCTTTGCCTTCTTCAATAAAATACTCAATAATCTGTACTGGAAAAAAGTATTGCCGATCTGGAATATCAGCTTTTTTGTTATTTTTGTTGTCCTGATTCTCTTTCATTTTTGCATTCCCTCTTATTATGTCATCCTCGTCCTACTACTCTTCCCATAATTCGAAGTAAGCAAAACCACATATGATGAAATTTATACAACAAATCTTATTATTTACTTTTAAATACCAAATTTATATGAAAATCGACTTAATTATGGTAAACAAATTGAAATATTAAAGGTGACTATCCTCATGCGAAGCCGTGCTAATCCTTATCTATACTATTAATATATTCAAATAATTTTAGAGTGTATTGAAAGGAGAGAACAGATTGAAAAAAGGTCTAGTGTTGTTTATGGGGATATTACTTGGGAGCTTATCATTTTGGAGTTACAAGGGAGAAGCAGCAAGCTATGTAAATCCAAATCAAACGTATACATATGAAACGATGACGAGTAACATCAAGACACTTGCCCAAAAATACCCGGGGTTAGTCCAATATCGATCCATTGGAAAAACGCCTTATGGCAGAGACATCTGGGCTGTTAAGCTAGGGAGAGGTGATGCGACGGTTTTATACAATGCATCACATCATGCAAGAGAGTGGATGACAACAAATATCGTGATGGAAATGATCGATCAATATAGTGAACGCTATGTCTCCAACGGTACGATGGACGGCTATAATGTTGCAAACGTATTAAACAATACGTCGATCTGGTTCGTACCGATGACGAACCCAGATGGTGTCGTACTTCAGCAAAAAGGATTGTCCGCTTTTCCTACATCAGCTCATGCCAATCTCATTAAGATGAATGGTGGAAGCAAAGATTTTAAAAGATGGAAGTCGAATGCCCAAGGGGTTGATCTGAACAGACAATATCCTGCGCGTTGGGAACAGATATCAAATAATGCAAAAGCTCCTTCTTATAAAGATTACAAAGGTAGCGCTCCCCTTGTAACGAAGGAAGCAAAAGCGGTGTCGGCTCTCACTTATCTAGTAGACCCGGAAATTACGAACTCCTACCACACAGCTGGAAGAATACTATACTACCATTTCAATTATGGAACCAACACCTTTGAAGGGGACAAAACCCTCGGTACAACTCTTGCCAACATGACAGGGTATCGACTAATCCCTCCTGATACACAGTTATCAAGTGGTGGTGGATACAAAGACTGGTTCATTCAAACCTTCAAACGTCCTGGTTTTACGTTTGAACTAGCTCCATATGCAGGAGAGACGAATCCGCCAATCACGATTATTAATGAAGAATGGACAAGGAACAAAAAAGCAGGACTTTATATGGCAGTAGAAGGGGATAAGCGTTGGGAGAAACGTATAACACCAGTGACCAAAACCATCACTCTTACTCAAAAAGTTCCTTTGCATGACCGTCCTCATGTAAACCACAAAATGGCTGCAGCCAGTCTGTATCCAGGAACGTATAAAGCGAATGCAGCGTATGGAAACTTTTATCGCATCCAAACCATACTTGGACCAAAATGGATCGTTAAATAAAACATAAAGAAAAAACTGCTCTCTAGAATTTGCTAGAGAGCAGTTTTTTCTATGCGCTGATCGTGTGAGATGAATCCACTTTCGGTTCTGGAACAAACATAAGAATCGTAATGCCGATGATAAAAAGAACGACAAGACTGAACACGGCACTAGCAGAATTACCGGTAACTTGAGCGGTTACGGCGATTAACAACGGCCCCATAATGGAGGCGAACTTGCCGAAAATATTATAAAAGCCAAAGAATTCGTTCGAGTTTTCTTTCGGAACCAATTTAGCAAAATAAGCACGGCTTAGCGCTTGAATTCCACCTTGAGACGTAGCAACTAGCATCGCTAAAATCCAGAAATCCATTGTTGTTTTTAAGAAATAAGCATAAATACAAACGATAATGTAGACCACTATTCCAACGTAAAGCATCTTCTTACCTGTAAATCTTTCTGCTAACCTTCCGTATAGAATGGCAAAAGGGGCAGCGACCACCTGTGTTACAAAAAGGATGATTAAAAGGTTAGTAGAACTGATTCCAAGATCTGAACCATAAGCGGTGGACATCGTTATGATGGTCCCGACGCCATCGATATAAAAGAAATAGGCGAGCAGAAATAAAAATAGAGCCCGATACTTTCTTATTTCTTTCATTGTTTTACCTAAACGTTTAAAGCTGTTGATCAAAGGTTTCGGCTCTCGTTCGATACCGTACTTCTGATAAACGTTCTTCAGCATAGGAATCGTAAATATCCCCCACCATATCGCAGTGATCAAAAATGCAATCTTGCTAGCTAGAGTAGTTGAGATCGGCAGAACTTCATTTTGTGCCAACACGATAATCGCGATACTGATCAAAAAAGGAATCGTGCTCCCGATGTATCCTAATCCAAATCCTCTTGATGACACTCTGTTCATTCTTTCTTCTGTTGTTACATCGGTTATAAAAGCATCATAAAAGACATTAGATCCGCTAGAGCCGATTGCAGTTAATGTATAAAAAATTAATAATAAGAGCCATTGATCACTTGGAATAAAAGCTAATGATGCGGTAGAAATAAGACCAAGTGCGAAAAAGAAAGTGAAGAATCGCTTCTTTAATCCTTTATAATCAGCAATTGTTCCTAGTACGGGGCTAAGCATCGCTAATATGAACGTAGCAATCGCGATCGTATAACCCAAATAAGCGGTTGAATCTGAAGAGCTGACTCCTGCATTTGTGGCAGCTGCTTTAAAGAACAAAGGAAATACAGCTGTTGAGATAATAATTGAATACGCTGAGTTTGCCCAATCATAATACATCCAGCTATTCTCTTCTTTCGTAAACCGTTTCATAGGTTTTGTCCTCTCTATACTAGAATTTAGTTAAAAACTAGATGTTTAAAAACTCTTGTACGACTTTACCATCCGTTTTTCCTAAATCTAGACCTAATAGTTTAGCAAACGTCGGCCCTTCATCAATTAAATGCATGGAAGGAACAACAACATTTCTTTGTATCCCTTTACCTGCTAATAACAGGATAGTAGTGTAGTCTTCTTTTTCAGGAGAATAACCATGACAAGCATGCGTGAACCGTTTTTCCCTCACATCTTGATCTGTAATGTTGTTTAGAAAAGAGCCTTGATGTTCTTCGTTAAAATAAAAACCTCGTCTAGCTTCTACCATAAACGCACATTGATCATCAGCACCGGTTGCAGCCGCTTGTTCTTGACTGTAGATCTTTTCAATACCATTTCTTTCATCAATCAATAAGTGGTCCAGCAGTTTTTTCACTACCTCCTTTGTTTGTAGATCAGATGAATCCTTCAGGTAAATATATGCTGATCCATCACAACTTTTGCAATAGGCTTTCCAATTTTGTATAGCCCCTTTTGAATCAGTGTCTATCAATCCATGTTCTTTTAATAGTACATTCAGTTTAATAGCTTGGCTCTCATCAAGTGCGCTATGATCTCCTAATACGGCGATCGTCGTTTCTTCATATATACCAGCTTCCTGTAAGGATTCGATAATTTTGCCAAGTCTGTTGTCATGTCTTTTTATCGCATCCATTGCTTCATCAGAAGAAAAGCCATGATAGTGCCTCTGTGAATCAAGATCCACAAAATGAACAAGCAATAGCTCAGGTTTTTTATTCTTAATCGTATGTATCGTGGACTCTAAAACAAAATCATCAAGCTCAGGCTGGTTCAAACCACTACGCAGATGTCCGAATCGACGGTTCATATCAAGTTGATATCTTTTACTTCCGTTTAAGAGAGAAACAGGAATCTGGTGGTGCCACTTACGGTTCGCAAAAATTTCGGGCATGTTGTAATCGATGTTCGCTCTTGCAGTCACTGGCCAAAGGAGAGCACCGGTAGTCATACCTGCTTTTTTAGCTTCATCATATAAAGTAGTTCCTTTAATATGTTTTCTGTGCCAATACCAATCAGGCGAAGCTTTGCCTGGCTGTGTTAACGTATTATTTACGATTCCGTGGTTTTTTGGATACCTTCCTGTAACAATCGAGGTATGACAGGGATACGTTACAGAAGGATAGATTGTCTCTACTTTTTTGCAATGGGACCCTTGATCCAATAATTCCTTAAAATGCGGAAGCTGCTCTAAGATAGGAAAATCAAGGGAAGAAAGACAGTCAAAAGAGATGACAACTAAATGATTGGTTAGACGGGACATAACACTCCTCCAAAAGTTGCTAAGATTAACCATTCTAAATTAAATGATAGCATAAGGGAATATAACGCGTGTAAAGTCTATGTATGAATTATAAAAAATCATACCATTTCCTTTCCAAACTTTGTAAGTTGTGTTATGAATGAATTATCTCATTATATAGCGGGTGATGAAGTGATCAAATGGTGGTTAAGTGTAGTATTAATGTTTTTTATCACATCTGGTGTAATTCTGTACATCTTGACGATGGATTACGCTTCTGAAAAAGCAATGGTAGAAATCACAAAAGAATTAAAGTCCAATGAAGATGAGATCACGAAACTTCTAGAAGACCCAGAGATTAGAAAGTACATAGAAACAGGGAAGCCTCCAAAGCAGAAGTTGCCATTTACTACAAAGAATGATGCTGTTCAATTCATCTCTGAGAGATACACCATTCAAGAACTAGCTTCCATTAGAGAGAAGGTAAGTAAAGGCTTGAATGAAGACGAAAAGCAAGCTGTATATGAGAAGCTGCTCGAAAAAGTTACAGATGATGAGCTGATGGCGCTTAAAGTAGTCGCTTTAAAAGAGATAAAGAAGAAATAAAAAAAGCCCGTAACAGGGCTTTTTTTCTATGACTTTAAAACGATACTCTAATTTTTCCATCAACTTTTGAAATATGGTAGCTCTCAAATTCACCAGTTTTGACTTGAATCTCTTTCCCAGTTTTAATAACTTCTTGAATCTGTTCCTTAATCGTAGGATGCATATCGTATAGTACATCTATGTTTTCGATAGAAGTCATATTAATACCCGTGCTAAAACTCATAATCATTTGATCGGTAGAACTATCAAACATCAAAAAACTGTCGCTGTATTCAATCGCATAAAGAGTAGCATCATGTTTCTTTGCGATGGCTACGAGATCTTTTAAGTTCTCATGTGTATCATCCATTAAGCTAACATATGTGTAACCACCAATAATTTTAGTTTCAGGCATCTTCGCTTGTGCTTGCTCTTCTACTTTAGGTTTTTCCTCCACATTTTTTGTTTGTGGCTGAACAGCAGGCTTTGGTTCAGGTTTTGTTGTTTGAGTTTTACTTTCTTTCGGCATTTCGGAAATCTTTGGCTGTTCTACTTTTTCTTTTTCAACATGTTTTTGGACGGCTTCTTCATTTTGCGTTTGAACAGGAACGTTCACTTTCGATGCTGCTACCCGTTTTTCATTTTTTTCAACATCATTTTGATTTAGTTTTAGTGTAACTACTTTATCGGTTTGTGTAGGAGTGACAACCTCCTGTTTAATAGGAGTATTTTGTTCTGTTGCTTTTACTTTGCTCTCAAAATCGCTATCATTTAATACCCCGATTGTTAGTAATGCTGTTGCTGTAAAGATGACCGTACGTTTTTTGAATTTCAATGTTATGTCCTCCTCATTGTCTTGTTATTTATTAGACGAGAGAAGTCCTGAAATGGTTTCACTAATATTACAGAAATATTTCATAAATATTACAAAGTGCATTTTCCTATAAAAAAACGTGAACCTTAAAGGGGATTCTGTGGATAAAAAGAAGTCATATAATACGTCGGTGTGAGGAGGCAATAGGCGAGTTTATTTTTTTACATATTTTATGTAAGCGCATTCATTATATTTGGTGTTCACATTTTTTCATTGGAGGGGATTATATTTATGCTTGGAATGGAAGATGGACTTATCGCATTTGTATGGGTGGCTACTGTTGTTTCGGCATTAGGGTGTGTTGTCTTTGGGGGAATCATGTGGAACAGAGGAGGTAATGACTCAAAATGAATTTTGCAGTCCTCATTCCGATTCTTATCGTATATATGGGTATCATGTCTTGGCTGGCTTATTATGGATATAAAAAGACGGTAACAGAGTCAGATTATTTAGTAGGCGGTCGAAACATTCACCCAGCGATCATGGCATTGTCTTACGGAGCTACTTTTATCAGTACGTCGGCCATTGTCGGTTTTGGTGGCGTCTCAGCGGCTCATGGATTTAGCTTGTTATGGCTAGCGTTTCTTAACATCGTACTAGGTATATTTGTCGCTTTTGCCATTTTCGGAACCAAGATTAGAAAGTTGTCACTAGATCTAAACGCTACAACGTTTCCTACACTGCTAGGAAAAAGATATGATTCAAAATTTATCACTGTTTTTTCAGGAGCTATGATATTTATTTTAATGCCAGCCTATACGAGTATTGTTTTGATCGGAGGAGGAAGATTTCTTCAAGAATCTCTTTCGATGAACTTTAATCTCGCTCTTATTCTGCTAGCTGCAATCATTGGGATCTATGTAGTAACAGGTGGAATTAAGGCGGTCATGTATACCGATGCGTTTGGTGCGGTTGTCATGTTGATTGGGATGGCTATCTTCTTATTCGTCACCTACCAAGCAGTAGGAGGCATTATGGAGGGGCATAATGGATTAACCGCAATGAAGGATCTTGTGCCTCAAGCTCTTATCGATCAAGGTCATCAAGGCTGGACAAGTATGCCTGAATTCGGATCACCTCTTTGGTGGACTATTGTAAGTACCATTATCATGGGAGTAGGAATAGGAGTTCTAGCACAGCCTCAACTTGCGATGAGATGCATGACTGTAAAAGATGATCGAGCACTTTATCGTTCTGTATTAGTCGGAGGTGTTTTTATCTTTTTTATGACAGGTGCAGCATTCGTGATCGGCCCGTTAAGCAATCTTTATTTTTATGAAAAAACAGGTGAGATCGCTTTAACAGCCGCAAAAGGAAACGTCGATCTTATCATCCCTATCTTCATTAACCAAATCATGCCTGAATGGTTTATCTATCTGTTTACACTCACTTTAT
Organism: Fictibacillus sp. 7GRE50; assembly: GCF_015903875.1. Taxonomy (NCBI): domain Bacteria; kingdom Bacillati; phylum Bacillota; class Bacilli; order Caryophanales; family Fictibacillaceae; genus Fictibacillus; species Fictibacillus sp. 7GRE50. The sequence continues at coordinate 307,172 of NZ_JACZDW010000001.1, read as the reverse complement.
TATCTGCCACAATCTCTACAGTTAGTTCACTCATTCATGTTCAAGCAACAGCTTTTGGCCAAGATATTTTAAAAACTCTTGGTATTCAATCCTTATTTGGATCGAAGCTCAATCCTTCAAGAATCGGCGTGCTCATTGGGGTAATCGCTGCTGTTATATTAGCTTACTTGCTTCCAGCGGGAATCATCGCTCAAGCAACAGCCTTTTGGTTTGGTATATGTGCTGCCGGATTCATGCCAGCTCTGATAGGAGCACTTTATTGGAAAAGAGCTACGAAGACCGCAGCTACAGCAAGTATGATCGTTGGGTTTACAGTAAGTATCATCGGTTTCTTATTCATGCACCTTAAAGAATCTGCTGCTATCGGGTTATCACAAGCATGGTTTGGAAAACCAGCAATATTTCCTTATCCATGGACGCATATAGACCCTCTTTTCTATGCTTTACCTATGTCTTCGGCTGTATTTATTATTGTTAGCTTGTTCGATAAAAAAACAAGCTTTACTCAGAAAAAAGAAAAAGAACCGATGATCCCAGCGGTATCTGAATAAAATATTCGAGGCAAACACAATTCAGTTCAAGAAGTATGAACCTCCACTATTTGTTGCAAACTAGGAACAGATTAAGGAGGTTTTTTATTATGGATCAAGTAAAAGTCATTATTATGAAATTTCTTGTGTGCCTGATCGCATTTTGGATCGGACTCGATCTGTTCTTTGACGCTTCGATCAGTGATATCGTTTCTTTTGCGGTTACAACAACTGCAATCACATATATTGTAGCGGACCGTATTCTTCTGCCTAGAATAGGAAAGAACAACACGTTGATGGCAGAGTTTATTCTAGCGTATATGGTGGTTTGGATTTTCGGTTCGATTCTGTTAAATGGGTACATGCAGATTGCGTGGGGAAGTGTAATCGCAGCGGGTATTATCACCGCTACAGAAGTTTTTGTTCATCAATACTTATTAAAACACATGCCTTCAAAGAATAAAGAGAGAAACGGGAGACAACAAAGAAGGTTTAGACCAGGTTTTCGTTATGCAACTGAATTTGCTGAAGAACAAGATCCAAGAAATAAAAATAATAAACAAGAATAGTCTCCAAAAAAGTATCATGGCGTATAAGAGCATGATACTTTTTTGTTCTGAATAGAAAAACCCCTTGAGCTCTCTCAAGGGATTAGTGATTCGTTTGAATTTATATGTATATGGTGGAGACTAGCGGGATCGAACCGCTGACCTTTTGGCTGCCAGCCAAACGCTCTCCCAGCTGAGCTAAGCCCCCGATTAATACTGACATAGAAAAGTATATAATTATTCTGAAAGTGGAGCAAGTCCTTTTTGGATAAATCTGCATACCCTCGTTCTTAACATCAAATAATAATTAAAATATATAACAGTTATGATTTATCAAAAATTTTAGTCATACCTAACTCTCCTCTAAATGACACTTTCTCAAAAGATATAAGTCTTTTTTACCTTAAAAGTATTTTTATTAATACTGGTATAGACAACTAGGCCTAGTAGTTTAAAGGACTTAAGTTCTGTTTTGTACTCTTACGACAGGAACCGCTTTTTTTCTACCGAAAAGTGACAAAGAAAGAAAGCGCTACCAAATTTTAAGGAGGTTAGTAATGTGAAAAAATCAATAAACATTCGGTATGTTCTTTTGATCGCCCTATTGATCGTTCCTATGTTTGCTGGAATTGGGAAGGCTGAAGGTGTTTCAGCCAAACATAAAAGAAATGAAGGATTAATGATCGCTCAAAATATGCCGCAACTAAGTAAGCATATTAACGGCGATACAGTAGATTTAGCAGCATTGATAACAAGTAAAGATGGAACATATGTCGAAGCGACAAATCATTTAATATGGAAATCACTTAATAAAAGAGTTGCCTCTGTAAACAGTGAGGGCCTTGTAAGCTTAAATGGTAAGAATGGTTCAACAATCATCATAGTTACAGATGGTAAGTCGTTCGACAAAATCGGAATACACGTTAAAAACGGGAAGGCAGAATTTATAAAACAAAAAAACCAAAAATATGACGTGATCAAAAAAGCGATAAAGTCTATGACAGTAAAAGAAAAGGTTGGCCAGATGTTAATGCCAGATTTCCGAAATTGGAAAGGGCAACCTGTAACGGAAATGAACGATGAGATTAGAGAACTTGTAAAAAAATATCACCTCGGTGGCGTTATTCTATTTAGAGAAAATGTAGTAACAACAGAGCAGACAGTTAGATTAGTGGATGAATATAAAAAAGCAAATGAAGATTATGGTTTATTGGTTTCAATCGACCAAGAAGGTGGAATTGTGACACGTTTGCAGAGCGGTACCGATTTCCCAGGAAATATGGCGCTTGGTGCCACAAGATCAACGGAGATGGCGGAATCTGTCGGACATGCCATTGGATCAGAGCTTCATTCGCTAGGAATCAACATGAATCTAGCGCCAGCTTTAGATGTAAATAATAATCCTGATAATCCTGTTATCGGTGTTCGTTCATTCGGCGAAGATCCACAACTTGTTGCTGACTTAGGAACTGCATATATTAAAGGATTGCAAGATTCAGGAATGGCTGCTACGGCTAAACATTTCCCTGGTCATGGAGACACAGCAGTAGATTCTCATTTAGGTCTGCCTTCTGTTCCTCATGAAAAGGAAAGACTCCTAGAAGTTGAGCTATATCCTTTTCAGCAAGCGATCAATAACAATATAGATGCCATATTAACAGCTCATGTTACATTTCCTAAGATTGATCCAACAACTGTTATTTCTAAAAAAGATGGAACAGAAATCAATCTTCCAGCTACATTGTCCTATGAAGTATTAACGAATTTGGTGCGAAAAGAAATGGGCTTTAAAGGCGTTATTTCTACAGATGCACTCAATATGAAAGCCATAGTAGATCATTTTGGTCCAGTTGATACTGCTGTTCGTGCAGTAAATGCTGGAACAGACATCGTACTAATGCCAGTGGGGTTAGAAGAAGTTGCAAATGGACTTTATGAAGCAGTAGATAATGGTGAAATTACAGAAAAAAGGTTGAATCAATCGGTTGAACGCCTATTGACTTTAAAAGCGAATCGCGGGATTTACAAACAAGTAAGCGAAACACCAATAGAAGAGAAAATTGGACACGCAGAAGAAGTTGTTGGCAACCAAGAGCATAAGGCTTTAGAGAATGAGGTAGCAAGAAAATCAATAACACTTGTAAAGGACGAAAACCTTTTACCTGTTAACAAAAACGAAGTCAATTCTGTAGTTGTTATTGGCAATACCTATATTGAAAACCTTCAACAAGCGTTAGCTGCTCACCACTCTTCAGTAGAGTTAATTAAAGCAGATAAACCTTTAAATGCTGAACAACTGCAAAAAGTAAAAGATGCGGATCTCGTTGTACTCGGAACTTATACGTCTACCGTATCTGGTCGACTACCATCATCTCCACAAATGCAGATGGTGAATCAAGTTATTGATACAGCACCTGGTAAAACAGCAGCTGTGGGAATAAGAAATCCATATGATATTATGGCGTTTCCTGAAGTTTCAGCTTATCTTGCACAATACAGCTTCAGAGATGCTAGCTTTAGGGCGGCAGCAGAAACTATTTTTGGATTGAACAACCCTTCAGGTAAGCTGCCTGTTACGATCTATGAAGATGGTTTAGAACAGATTCTATATCCGTTTGGTCATGGCGAAAGCTACTAATAGGGGGAAATAGACTATGAGAAAATGGGGAATTTTTTTAACGATATTGATGTTGTTTTCTTTTATATTGCCAGGTGCTCAAGCTACGAACCAGAAAGGTTTCGATCATAAGAAAAAGTTTAAGACAGGACTAGAGCAATTGTTGAATCATGATATGAGGGTATTAAAGGGTAAGAAGGTCGGTTTAATCACGAACCCGACTGGAGTAGACCGCAACTTGAACAGTATCGTTGATGTTTTATACAATCATCCAGATGTAGAGTTAAAAGCATTGTACGGACCTGAACACGGAGTTCGAGGAAGCGCTCAAGCTGGAGAATATGTTGAATTCTACATTGATCCAAAAACAGGTCTTCCAGTCTACAGCTTATATGGAGCAACGAAAAAGCCAACTCCTGAGATGCTTGAAGGAATCGATGTTTTAGTGTTCGATATACAAGATGTAGGCACGCGTTTCTATACGTATATTTACACGATGGCTTATGCGATGGAAGCAGCCAAAGAGAACAATATTCCATTTGTGGTACTCGATCGTCCGAATCCATTAGGAGGTAAAGAAGTAGAAGGACCTGTATTAGATCCTGCCTACTCTTCATTTGTTGGCCTTTATCCCATTCCGCTTAGGCATGGTATGACTGTAGGAGAACTAGCTAAATTATTTAACAAAGAGTTTGATATTGATGCGGATTTAAAAGTAGTAGAGATGAAGGGGTGGAAGAGATCTTGGAGCTATGAAGATAGTGGACTCGAATGGGTGTTGCCTTCACCTAATATGCCTACAAAAGATACGGCACTTGTATATCCTGGAAGTGCACTGATCGAAGGCACGAACGTTTCAGAAGGTCGTGGAACGACTAAGCCGTTTGAATTGATCGGTGCTCCATTTATTAATGGAGATCAACTAGCTGAGAAATTAAATAAAGAAGCTCTGCCTGGTGTTACATTTAGAGCAGCCTCGTTTACACCTGCTTCATCAAAACATGCAGGGAAGCTATCTCACGGAGTTGAGATTCATGTTAAGGATGAAAAGTTATTCCAGCCTGTTCTTACTGGAATCACTCTTGTTAAAAGCATTCATGATCTTTACCCAAATGATTTTGAATTTAGGGCAGAAGATAGTAGAGGGATCTCTTTCTTCGATCTATTAACCGGAAACGGATGGGTTCGAGAATATATTGAGACAGGGCGAACTGTAGATGAAATTGTTTCTCGGTATGATCAAGAACTGGAAGAGTTTAAAGATTTACGAAAAAAATATTTACTATATTAATCGTATTTGAGAGCTAAGGCGTTTTCTTTAGCCTTAGCTTTTTTATTTGAATTTTCTGACTGGTATAGACAACTAGTCATAAGAATGATAGGCTAGGCATAAAGTGATAAAGGGGAGTGGACATGAAACCTGATATTTTACTAGTTGGGAACTTGATTAACGAAGAAGGAAAGCTCATTAAAAATGGATATGTGTGGATCAAGAACGATAAGATTCACTATGTTGGTACTCCAACCCCCTTTTCACCAGATGAAGATGTAATAAGGTATACCATGCCTCAAGACTGTATCATCATTCCTGGCATGATCGATATTCATATTCATGGTGCTGCTGGAGCAGATTGTATGGACGGTACGGAAGAAGCACTTGAGATTGTTGCAAAACATCTCCCAGCAGAAGGAACGACATCCTTTTTAGCAACAACGATGACTGAAGAGACATCTGTTATTCATAACGCACTGAATGTTGCTGCAAACTTCATAAAAAAATCTCGAAGTCCAGCCGCTGAAATGCTGGGTATCCATTTAGAAGGACCTTTTATTTCTCCAAAACGTGCAGGTGCACAGCCTACGTCTTTTATTCAGGAGCCTGACGTACATTTATTTACAAAATTTCAAGAAAGTGCTGAGGATCAAATAAAACTCGTCACTTTAGCACCTGAAATGGATGGTGGACTTGAACTTACAAAGTACTTATCTTCACAAGATGTGATCGCTTCGATCGGTCATAGTGACAGTTCTTTTGTAGAAGTAAAAGGTGGGATTGAAGCAGGTATTTCTCATGTTACCCATTTATTTAACGGCATGCGCGGAATACATCACAGAGATCCAGGTGTTGCTGGTGCTGCTCTCTTACAGCAAGAATTGATGGTTGAGATGATCGCGGATGGCGTTCATGCTAGTCCTGAGATGATTCTACTAGCCTACCATTCTACTGGTGCAGAACGCACGGTCTTAATTACGGATTCAATGAGAGCCAAAGGTTTAGGAGAAGGATCCTACACACTTGGTGGCCAGCAAGTAACTGTAACAGGTAATGAAGCTAGATTAATTGACGGAACACTAGCAGGAAGTATCTTACCGATGAATGTTGCTGTTAAAAATATGATGGATTATACACAGTGCTCTTGGTCGGATATTGTGAAGATGACGAGTGAGAATGCTGCAAAAGAGCTGCGGATCTTTGAGCGGAAAGGAAGTCTCTCGGTTGGTAAAGATGCCGATATTACGGTGTTGACGGAGGACAGCGATGTACTTATGACATTTTGTCGAGGCGAGCTTGTGTATCATCGAAAGGGGGAACGAGTTTGAGATTGATCAAGGTTTCCGATGAAGAAGAGCTTAGTAGAATGGCAGCTGAATATGTGTTTTCGAAAATAAAAAGTTCAGAAAAAATTGTACTTGGTCTTGCTACGGGGAAGACACCTTTAGGCATGTACCGACACCTTTCAAAATATAGTAAAGAGTATAAGCAGTCCTATTCACAAGTGTACACGGTTAACCTTGACGAATATGTCGGTTCCAGAGCTTACCATGAATACATGCAACAAAACTTTTTCGACCATATCGGAATCCATAAGAATCAAACTCATCTCCCAGATGGTAACGCCGTAGATCTTGAAAATGAATGCAAGCGCTATGAAGAAGTGATCAAACAACTGGGTGGTATCGATCTTCAGGTGCTCGGTATCGGAGAGAACGGACATATCGGTTTTAATGAACCGGGTACAGATTTTAGTTCGCGCACGCATGTAGTGAAGTTAACAGAGTCGACATTAAGGGCGAACGCTAAATATTTTACACATGAGAAACAGCCGCGAAAAGCGATTACGATGGGCATCGGCACGATACTAGAGAGTAAAGAAATCCTGCTTCTTGCTGCTGGCGAAAAAAAAGCGAGGGCAGTAAGAGCGCTATTTCAAGGTATCATGAATTCCGATATACCTGCGACAGTTCTTAATCATCATCCTAACGTTACTGTGTTAGCCGACAAAGGTGCAAGGAGTCTTTTAGAAGAGGAGAGTTAAGTATTTTTATGATTGATAAAACATCACCAATGCCACTTTACTTTCAGATCGAAGAAGCGATCAAACAAAAGATTGATAAGGGTGAATGGGAAGCTGAAACCATGATACCTTCTGAAAGAGAATTTTCTCTAAACTATGAAGTAAGCCGCATGACAGTCCGGCAGGCTATCAATAATCTTGTGAATGATGGCTATTTAACCCGCCGAAAAGGAAAAGGTACGTTTGTTTCTGCAAAGAAAATAGAGCAGAAGCTTCTAGGCCTTACAAGCTTTACAGAAGACATGAAATCACGGGGCTATAAACCCGCATCTAGACTCATATCTTTCCAAAAAACGACCGCTGAAAACAGATTAGCAAAAGCGCTTGAGATCGAAGAGGGTCAAGAAATTTATGAGATTAAACGTGTTCGCCTTGCAAATGACATTCCGATGGCGTTTGAGACTACTTATGTTCCCGTTGATCTTCTTGAATTAAACGAATCACATATAAAAGAAGGTTCTTTGTATTCTGAAGTTGAGAATGCAGGCTTTGTAATAGATTACGCGACACAAAGTTTAGAAGCGTCCATTTCGCGTGAAGCAGAAAGCGAGATACTCGAGATTACAAAAGGCGCAGCCGTTCTTCTTATTAAGAGACAGACTTATTTAACGACAGGAAGGCCACTTGAGCTCGTTCATTCGGTGTATCGAGGCGATCGCTACAAATTTATGATCGATATGAAACGCTGATAAAAAGCGTTTTATATAAAAATGAAAGCGTTTACTAAAAGGGGGAAGAAGCATGGGGAAAGAGCAGCAAATGGCTCATGGTATCATCGAAAAACTTGGAGGTTCTTCAAACATCCAATCGTTGATGCACTGTATGACGAGAATTCGGGTTAATCTACACGATCCTTCAAAGGCAGATCTAAAAGGTCTTAAAGAAGTAGATGGTGTGCTGGGTGTCGTTGAAGATGATACATTGCAGATCATTGTTGGTCCTGGCATCGTTAATCGCGTCACGCTTGCGATGAGCGAAGAAACAGGTATGAATATTCAATCTGTTGATGAGACGGATCCTATGGACCTCGAACAGTTGGCCCGGATGAATAAGGATGCCATCAACAAGAAGAATGCAACACCTTTCAAACAGTTTTTACGCAAGATCGCTAGTATCTTTATTCCGCTGATTCCTGCTATTGTTGCTTCTGGTTTAATTATGGGAATCACGAATGCGGCAATTAACTATGGCGCAGATAAAGACACATCATTCATGCAGATGATGGGTGTTATCGGTGGAGGATTGTTTGCTTACTTGGCCGTATTCGTTGGTATCAACACAGCAAAAGAATTTGGAGGCACCCCTGCACTTGGAGGAGCTGCCGGAATCTTAATCATCAATCCGAACCTAGCTAATATTACACTTTTTGGTGATCCATTAGTTGTTGGTCGTGGTGGTTTAATAGGAGTTATGTTAGCTGCCATATTTATCGTCTTTTTAGAAAAGAGAATTCGTAAATTTGTTCCAGCAGCTATTGATATTATTGTTACGCCAACTTTAGCGTTACTGATTACAGGCTTTGCAACACTTTATGTCCTGCAGCCAGTTGGTGGTTTTCTTTCAGATGTTATCACAAAAGGACTATTAAATATTCTTGATGTAGGCGGTATTTTCTCTGGACTTATCTTAGCAGGAACATTCCTTCCATTGGTCGTAACAGGATTGCATCAAGGGTTAACACCAGTACACATGGAGCTTATTAATACGATCGGTGATGATCCGCTATTGCCGATTCTAGCGATGGGTGGAGCAGGGCAAGTTGGTGCTGCCTTTGCTATCTACTTTAAGACAAAGAATCAGCGTCTTCGTAAAGTTATTAAAGGTGGATTACCTGTTGGTATGCTCGGAATTGGTGAGCCATTAATCTTTGGTGTTACCCTTCCGCTCGGGCGACCGTTCTTGACAGCATGTCTAGGAGCAGCAGTTGGTGGAGCGTTTCAAGCCTTCTTTAAGATAGCCACTGTTGCCATCGGTGTGTCAGGCATTCCACTCGTGTTCCTTGTAAATGCAAACGAAATGGTTCTCTATCTAGTAGGTTTAGTAATTGCTTATTTCTTCGGGTTTTTATTCACATGGACGTTTGGATTTAAAGAGAGTATGGCAAAAGACATCTAACGAATCAGGAGTGAACATTTTGTGTTATGGTATTTCAATTTACCTGAGTGAATCAGACACGTTTAATAAAAACTGGATGGAGAAAGCAGCTAAAAGTGGCTTTCAATACATCTTTACATCTCTTCATATTCCTGAAGAGAAGGACGTGGATTACGTTAAACAAGTTAAATGGTTAGGGAAAACGGCTCAAAAGTTTCATATGGAAGTAATGGCTGATGTTTCACCGGCTTCTCTAGAGCGGTTGGGTTTATCTTTTAATGAACTACCTTCTTTAACAGACTGGGGCATTTCGGGTATCAGGGTGGATTATGGGTTTACAGCCAAGCAGATCGCTTGGCTGTCTCACCACCTGAAAGTTGGCCTGAACGCAAGTACCATTGACGAAGAAGAGCTTAAGAAGTTGATGGATGAGGGACTTCAACCGAATCAAACAGAGGCTTGGCACAACTTTTATCCAAAACCGTTTACAGGTATCTCTAAGCAATCTCTTTATGAGAGAAATGCTCTGTTTCATCGGTATGGAATCAAGACGATGGGATTTATTCAAGGTGATGAACAATTACGCGGCCCTCTTCATTTAGGGCTTCCTACAATTGAGAATCACAGACATGTATCACCTGCACTTGCTGCGTTGGAACTTCAAGAAATGAATACGGATAAAATCTGTGTAGGAGATTTGAACCTTACGAACAAAACGTTGCAAGAATTAAAGTTTTTAATGGAAGGTACAGTCCCTCTTTATGCCGACTTGAACAAAGGATACGAGACATTCGGCAACATGGTTCATACGAATAGAATGGATGCTGCAGAGTATGTGATCCGGTCCGTTGAGTCACGACATCAGCCTTCTCATTTTCGATCAGAAGCTCATGAGTTAGATGTATTTAATGAAGGAACGATAACAGTTGAAAACGAGTTATATGGCAGGTATGCGGGTGAACTTCAGATTTGTTTAAAAGATATTCCTGCTGATACAAAAACGAATGTAGCGGGACGTATAAAAGAAGAGAGCTTGTCACTGATGAAGAAAGTTGGAAGCGGCAAGAGATTTGTGCTGCTGAATTCAGATGTGAAATAAAGTTTTGTTAACTATCAATCATTTAAAGGAGATCAAGATGGACTTAACCAAATTGGCTACAGAGAAAAGAAACCCTGACACGTTAACAATTGATGAACTTACAACTTTAGAAGTGATCCAAAAAATACACGAAGCCGATCTGGGAGTAGCCAGTCGTATTACTCCTGTTTTAAAAGAAATCAGTTCTGTCGTTGAAAAAGTAGTAACAGCTTTTGAAAATGAAGGTCGATTGATTTATATAGGTGCTGGAACTAGTGGGCGGTTAGGTGTGTTAGATGCATCAGAGTGTCCTCCCACATACGGCACAGATCCAAAGTTAGTCGTAGGGATAATTGCAGGCGGTGAGTATGCCTTACAACATGCGATCGAAGGAGCGGAAGATGATGCAGAGTTAGGTCAATCCGATCTTCAATCATTGAATGTAACAGAAAGAGATGTTGTTGTTGCGATTGCGGCTTCTGGCAGAACTCCATATTGCTTAGGTGCGATGAAATACGCCAAAACAAAAGGAGCATTAACGGTGGCTCTTGTTTGTTCTGTGGATTCGCCGATGGAAAAACTTGCGGACATTAGCATTCCTGTTATAACGGGGCCAGAAGTGGTCACAGGCTCTACCCGAATGAAAGCTGGTACCGCTCAAAAACTTGTGTTGAACATGATCAGTACAGCGAGCATGGTGAGATGGGGTAAAGTGTACAGCAATCTAATGGTAGATGTTCAACCGACGAATGAGAAACTAAGACAACGAGCTAAAAATATTATTATCGAAGCTTCTGGTGCAACAGAAAAAGAAGCGGAAATGGCTTTGCAAGAACAAGGCGGCAACACAAAGGCCGCAATTTTTCAGCTTGTGACAGGCGTCGCACCACATGAAGCTAAACTGCAACTAGATGAGCATAATGGAAAGTTAAAAGAAGCGATACGTAATTTCACTCAAAAGTGAGAGGGGTAGGTACTATGTTAGGTTTCTTACAGCGGATTGGTCGGGCGCTCATGCTTCCGATTGCAGTTCTTCCTGCAGCTGGACTTTTGCTACGTTTTGGTCAAGACGATTTACTAGACATACCATTCTTAGTTGCTTCAGGAAACGCGATTTTTGGTCATCTAGCACTTTTATTTGCGATAGGCGTTGCAGTCGGACTATCTAGAGATGGGAGTGGAGCTGCTGGACTTGCAGGAGCAATCGGTTACTTTGTATTAACAGAAGGAGCCAAAACATTTGCCGAAGTAAACCTGAATTATGACGGGAAATTTGATATGTCCGTCTTAGGAGGTATTCTCGCAGGGGTTATAGCTGGACTTTTATATAATAAATTTTATAATACGAAACTGCCAGAATGGCTTTCTTTCTTTGGAGGTAAACGATTTGTTCCAATCGTAACTGCTGGAACGATGGTACTTTTAGCGCTAGTCTTCGGATTTATCTGGCCATACCTTCAGATGGGGTTAGAGAACGTTGGTACTTGGATAACAAGTGCAGGAGCAATCGGTGCAGGTATATTCGGTTTCTTTAACCGCTTATTAATTCCACTTGGACTTCATCATGTACTCAACAGCTTCTTATGGTTTGTATTTGGTGAATTTACAGGTGAAAATGGGAAGGTAGTTACGGGTGACTTATGGAGATTCTTTGCCGAAGATCCTAAGGCAGGCTTCTATATGGCTGGATTCTTTCCTGTAATGATGTTCGGGCTACCAGCTGCGTGTTTAGCCATGATTCATACAGCAAAAAAACATCGGAAGAAAGCAGTTGCGGGTATGTTAGGAAGTTTAGCACTCACTTCCTTTGTCACTGGTATCACAGAACCTATCGAATTTGCGTTCATGTTCCTATCTCCTTTATTGTATGTGATTCATGCTGTATTAACGGCTGTTTCAATGTCGGTCGCAGTATTACTAGATATACATCACGGGTTCACGTTTTCTGCTGGTGCGATTGATTATTTCTTAAATATTGGAATCTCGCAAAATGGTTGGTTGTTACTTCCGATGGGAGCGGTATATTTTGTCTTATACTATGGAATATTCCGTTATCTGATTGTAAAACTGAACTTGCAAACACCAGGCAGAGAAGATGAAGAATCTATAGTTTCAGAAGCCGCAGCAACTTCTACAACCAATGAAAGGTACGAAACATCTGCATCGGCGTACTTGAGTGCACTCGGTGGAAAAGACAATATCGTGCTGCTTGAAAACTGCATTACTAGATTACGAGTTCAGATTAAAGATTTGTCAGCAGTTGATGAGGAAGGTTTAAAGAGAGCAGGATCTAAAGGGCTGATTAAGCTTAATAACCAAAATATACAGGTTGTCGTAGGTTCTGAGGTTGAACCGATCGCAGATTGTATGAGAGATAAGCTATAAAGCTATAAAAAAAGACCGCCATCTTCTTGAAGAAAATGGCGGTCTATGTTTTTCTTACACGTTCCAATAACCACTTACTGGTACGTTTGCTGCGTATCCATAGGAACATGGATAAGCATATACGCAGCTGTTTCCATTAAACGAGACGGCTCCGACAATAATGAGCAGCACGAATAGTACCACGTAAAGCGTAAAGCTATCAGAACAGTACTTTCTTGACGACATAATTTCACTCCTCTTCTTGCATGTGAGAAGCCGATTTCTCTCCTCAGCTTATTTTATGCAAGTAGGATGAGCATAGAAACGGAGATAAACGCCTCATTTTAAGAGAGTTGCCGTCAACAAGAAGTCTATTTGTATGCTTCATCTAAGATGATGTATAAGTAATCTACGAATTCACCTTTTGAAAACATCGTAACTTCATATATATTACCAAGGTCGTTGTATACATAAGCTGTGTCTGTGTCTGTTGTTTCTTCAACGTCTACAGGTAGACCCGCAAGTTCAAGTGCTCTTGTCATTTCTTCATCATTAAACATAATTTCTTCGTCTATTACAGAATAAACAAGACGAGCTGCTTTTCCTTCCACAAACGTAACCGCATACTTATCATTTTGATAGTAGTTTACGATAGCGGGAACGAATTCAGTCGTACCTGAGTAGCGGAACTGAATCTTTTCAGAGCGGGTTGGTTTACCCCATTTGTCGCTTATTTGTTTTTCTGAAGAATTTGTTAGTTCACTAGCAACAAATTGATGCTCGCTAGTTAGATAGTCCGTTTGTTCACTATCACTATTTTCTGATTCACCTTCGGCATTGCTGTTGTCATCTTCTGTAGTTGTTGTCTCAGTTGCTTCTGAATCTTCTTTTTCTGGTTCAGATGTGGAATTATCAGTAGATTCTTCTTTCTCTGCTTTTGTTTCAGAAGTTCCTTGTTCATTTTGTTTCGTATCCTTTGAACAAGCTGTTACAGTTAGTAACCCAATTATAAGCAATAGCGTAATAAGTTTTCTCATGATACTCCCTCATTATGTAATTCATATTGTTTAACAGACACTTCCAATGTTAACAAAAGAGTATAAAAATTGAAAATGAAAACTTTGGCAAATGAAGAAACTTATATCCTTTTAAGAATAGAATGACATTTAAATACCTCATTTTCATAAAATAAGGATATAGCTGTTATCGCTTTTTTGTTGTTTCCAAAGTAGTTGATTACATCTCGTGCCTATCTATTCACTGGGGGCACTTTGCAATGCTTTTATTAAAGAAGTCATTATCAGTCGAATGCATGGAGGATTATTTCATTTTGTTAACAAATCAACTACAATATATGGTAGACATCCATTTAAAGGCATGAATGCGGAAGGGCAGGTGGAATGGGATGCAGTATATTGTGTATGATTTAGAAATGACAAACCGGCTCTCAGAGATTATTGAGATAGGTGCCATTCGAATGGTCGAAGTTGATGGTGAGCTTAAAATTTTGGATACGTTTCAATCATTCGTTCAACCTAAAATGGATAAGTTGAATACACGAATTACGAATCTGACTGGTATCACCAAAAAAGATTTGATTTCTGCTCCTGTTTATACAGAGGCAATTGAAAATTTTAGATCCTGGATCGGCGTAGAAGAATATTATCTTTGTTCTTGGGGACCAGAAGATAAGTGGGCACTCATTACTGATTCAACTTTTCATAAAGCAGATACGGATTGGATCATCAACCATAACGATCTGCAATTTCATTTCAGTATGCTCCACGATAGTGAAAAGGGATTCCGTTATGGGTTGTCGCGTGCACTCCAGGCAATGGAACTTGTTTATGAAGGATCTAAACACAGAGCACTAGACGATGCCATGAATACAGCTAGAATTCTCACAAAGATATATAGAAAGATCAAATTTGTAAAAAACCCGACTTCTTTTTTAGAATCAAAGCTTTTTGAGCCTGAAAAATTAGTCTATAAAACAAAGTCTGAAGTGAATGAGTCTCCCTTTGCTTCCTTATCAAAGTTATTTAACTAAAGTAATTTTAGTTTTAAATGTAAACTTTTCAATGCAAACAGTTAACCATTAAGACGAGGATAGGACTTATTCCCTGTTTATTCGACTTCCTTCGACATAAATGTATAGGTATTATAGGGTAAAATCCATAAAAAGTAAGATATGTCGTCATTTGACGAATTGTTTTTGTAGGAAAATGACCTTAGTTTCGATAATAATAGTAAGCGTAGGGGGTGTTGTTGGTGGATACTACATATTACATAACCAATAAAAACAATCAGTTGTTGGAACTTTTGAACACGATAGACCATTGCTTGACAGGTGCAAGACTTGAGGAAGTGGATTCAATAATCAAATTAAAAGAAGAATTATTAGCAAATGATGGTATACATATAACTCCAGAGCAAATTAATAATATTATTTCCTTACTGTTATCATTTGTCCCTAATACAGTCAGAGAAGTTGGTTAATTGAGAATCTCTTCATAAAGAGGTTCTTTTTTACTACCTAGAGTTTTATTCGCTCATATATTTTGCTTTCAGGGGGTAAAGTCGTAAAAAAAATAAGAAGTGAAAAAGATCACTTCTTATTTAGATTCCTCTACTTCTTTTTTTGATTTCAATTCATCCATTTCATTTTTAAATCTTTCTTGTAGACAACTTTGGTGACCATATAGGACCAACATGTCTCCTTCTTGTATTTTTGTCGTATAACTATCCTTCCGTACTGTTACGTCCCCTCGCTTTATAAATAAGACAATTAGATCATCTTCTGTTTGAATGACGTCTTTTAATTGTTTCCCCATAATCTTTGAATCTTTATGTATAGGAATTTCTACTACAACATCATCCTCTTCAAAATACATAACATCTCTTAAAGGAAGATCTGCTAAGTTATAGCTTTTTTCCATGTGACTCTCAAAAGAACGTTTCATGTATTTTTTTAGTTTAGGTACGCTTAAGATTAAATATAAACTGATGAGTACTAAAATAATGATTCCAAGTTCGATCGAACGAAATTCATCTGATAAGATGCTGCTTATCGATGAGATGATAACCGCTAATGAAAAGACTCCGAACAAAATGAGAAACGTACTTAAACGTCTGCGTACCGGATGCTCCAGAATCAACTCTGATTCTCCTGTCGTAAATCCAGTGGCTGTAAACATTGAGATGACCTGGAAGCGAGCGATTTCTTTTTTAAGACCAGTTAACGTGAATAACAGAACGTTAATTTCAATCACAATTCCTATGATGGCAAAATAAAGCAAAGTGAATAAAAACCCCACAAAGGCACCTCCGTTAAAATTCTTCTTTACCTGTATACCCTTATTTTCTATTTATATAGAGGAAATAAAATATTTTATTCGTTTCATAAACATATATAGCCCCTCATATAGTTTGGTACAGGAGGGATGTAGATGATAGGTTTTCTTATTACCTTAGTGCCCGCAAGTCTATTGTGTGGAGGAGTTGCTATGTTGATTCATACATTCGCGAAAAAAGATTCATATCAATACGATCAAGAAAATCTTTGGGAGGATACATCACTTACATCTGAAGATTATCGTTTGAAATAACAAATTAACACATTCATTACTTGATATTTTCCCTCGTTATGGTAAAAAGTAATATAACAATAACTTGTAACAGAATCGAGGATTTGATGTGCGGAAAGTATCAAAAAGATGGTTAATTGGTGGTACAGGACTAGCCCTCATACTATTCCTTATCTTTCAATTTTATGGAGAAACAGAAGGGGCGAGCGATACACAAACTCTGAAGGTCGTTGCCCTTGGAGACTCATTAACGTATGGAGTTGGTGACCCATCCAAAACAGGCTATATCGGAATCGTTAAACGAAATATTCAGCAGCAAACAGGCAGAAATGTAATCATTAATAATTTTGGGATCAGTGGACAGCGTTCCGACCAATTGTTAAGACAATTGGATAATGGAGTCGTGATCAAGTCATTAAGACAAGCAGATCATATCTTTGTTTTTATAGGCACAAATGACTTTCGTCACGCTGCCGGTTGGAACTTTCGCCAGTTGCCTCAGCAGAAATTAATGCTAGGAAAAGAAAAGCTAAGAAACAATTTAACTAAAACACTGACAGTGGTGAGGGAAAACAATTCGTTTGCACCGGTTTACGTATTAGGTCTTTATAATCCTTATTTTGGGAAAGAATACGATCCCACAGCTGCAGAGAGTATTAAGACATGGAATGAAGCAATCGTTGAGGCGAGCAAAGAAAGCACGCTTACAAAGTATATCTCCACTTTTGAACTCTATGAAAACGTTGAGAAAGAACTGTATTTTTCTGATTCTATACACCCTAATAGAAGGGGATATAACAGATTAGGAAATTGGGTTTATAACCAGTGGAAACCTTTAAACCAGGAATGATCTCTTAGAAGTAGATACTTCTAAGAGATTTTTTTTGATTTTTTTTAATTGCTTCTTTTGGATAGAACCATCCTTTGTGATAGTAGTTGTTTTCAGGCTCCAGGGCGAAACTTGAGCGTCGTTTGTGAGTTTCGTTTTTTATAAGTATTACCTCCGAGCTTGTCCGAACCTGATACTTGGCATCTTTCACTCCAATCAGCTCTTAAAGGAGATTAGGATTTGAGAGCAATAATCCATCAGAGAAAAACATTTAAAAAAACGGTTGACTTGAGAATGATTATCATTATAATTAAAAGTGAAGTTGATAATCGTTTTCAATTACTTATACATAAAAGGAGTAACTGACATATGTTTAAAAAGAATCTTTTTACGGTTGTTACAATGGTCCTACTAGCTGCTTTAGTCTTAGCAGGCTGTGGTAAATCAAACGAGGGTGCGAGTTCGAATAATAATGAGACAAAAAAAGAAGAAGTAAACCTATATACAAGTCGTCACTATGAAGTTGATGATAAAATCTTTGCTGATTTTACAAAAGAGACAGGAATTAAAGTCAACCTTATTAAGGGTAAAGAAGATGAGTTGATCGAGCGTCTTACAAGAGAAGGGAAAGCAACAAAAGGAGACCTTTTCTTCACATCTGATGCTGGACGTTTACACTGGGCAAAAGATAAAGACCTCTTACAAAGTGTAGAAAGCGAAACTTTGAATAAGAATATTCCTGATAATTTAAGAGATAAAGACAATCAATGGTTCGGTCTAACAAAACGTGCACGTGTTATCGTATATGATCAGAAAAAAGTAGACAAATCAGAACTATCTACTTATGAAGCGTTAACTGAAGACAAATGGAAAGGTAAAGTTCTGATCCGTTCATCAGAAAATATTTACAATCAATCATTAGTATCATCCTTTATTTCATTAAACGGAAAAGATGAAGCGAAGAAGTGGGCAGAAGGGATCGTTAACAACATGGCTCGTGATCCACAAGGTGGAGACAAAGACCAAGCGAAAGGTATCGCTGCTGGTGAAGGTGATGTTGCCATCATGAACTCATACTATTTTGGTCAGATGTTGAACTCAGAAGATCCTGAAGAAGTGAAAGTTGCTAAACAGCTGAGTGTGTTTTTCCCTAACCAAGAAACAACAGGTACTCACATCAATATTAGTGGTATAGGTGTTACGAAACACGCTAAGAACAAAGAGAATGCTATAGAATTAATGGAATATCTGTCTAGTCCAAAAGTTCAAGAAGTATTTGCTGAAGCAAACTACGAGTATCCGGTTAATAAAGAAGTAGAACCTTCAGAGCTTTTAAAGTCTTGGGGTCCGTTTAAAGAACAAGATCTTAACCTTTCTGAGTTAGGTGAAAACAATGCAGATGCTGTTAAGATTATGAATGAAGTCAGCTGGAAATAAACGTTAATATTTTGCCGTATCACGATTTGTGATACGGCTAATTCCATGTAAAAACAAACAACAAGAACAATGCTGATGAGTAAAGAAGGTGAAAATATTGTATTTCATTCGAAAAATGAGATCACAGTTTAATAGTTGGGCTTTGCTTAGTGTGATTTTTTCTACTTTAATCCTTTTACCGGCTTTGCTCATCATGGTTCAGTTATTCGCTGAGAGTAATGAGAATTGGGAACACATTAAAGAATTCATGTTGAAAAATTATATCGTAAATTCCGTGACACTCGTTGGTTTTACTGGTCTTTTCACAGTGCTGATCGGTGTAAGTGCGGCATGGCTAGTTTCCGCCTATAAAGTTCCTATGCATCGGTTCTTTAAGTGGGGTCTTATCCTCCCACTTGCGATTCCACCATACATTGGGGCCTATACGTACCATGGTATTTTAAATTATACAGGTGTCATTCAGACGTCACTAAGGAACCAGTTTGGTATAAAAGTGGACCAAAAGTTCTTTGACATCATGAACATACCCGGTGCTGTTTTTATCTTTACGATGTTCCTATATCCATATGTATATATCATCACAAAAAGTTTCTTAGAAAATCAGTCATCATCACTGATTGAGAATGCACGGTTGCTAGGAAAAGGCTCGTTCATGACATTCATACAAGTCGTCCTTCCTGTGTCACGTGCGGCGATCGTTGGTGGAGTTAGTTTGGTCATTCTTGAAGTCTTCAATGATTACGGGGTAGTAAAGTATTTTGGTATTCAAACATTTAGTACAGCAATATTTCAAGCGTGGTTTGGGATGGGAGATATCTATTCGGCTATCAAGTTAGCGGGTACTTTGATGTTTATCGTAGTTTTGATCTTGATCTTAGAAAAAGTAATAAGGGGCAGGAAACAGTATAGCTATTCCACTTCAAAAGTCCGCCCGTTACAACCTAAAGAACTTAAAGGTTGGAAAAAGTTCGCTGTGCTTAGTTTTTTCATCTCTTTATTTGCTCTAGCTTTCGGAATTCCTTTCATTCAGCTTATACATTGGGTGTATATGACTTATGACGTTATTTTAAATACTGCTTTTGTTGACTTGATTTGGAACTCGGTCTTTGTTGCTTCTATAGGTTCAGTTCTTATCATTATCGTCGCTCTAATTATCGCCAACTTTAGTCGTCTATCAAAAGGTTGGATGGGGAAGCTTTTTTCAAAAATAACGGTTTTAGGGTATTCGATTCCTGGAGCTGTAATTGCAATAGGTGTATTGACCTTATTTCTCTCACTAGACGAAAAGGTATTCACGTTATATGAATGGTTAGGGTTAGAGCCAACTCTTGTGCTGAGCTTAAGTATTAGTATGCTGATCTTTGCCTATGTGGTCCGTTTTCTAGCAGTTGGTTTTAACTCCATCGAATCAGGCTTTGATAAGGTAGGAACGGTTTTCACAGAAGCTTCGAGGACATTAGGTATGTCGGTAACGAAGACGTTTTTTAAAGTGGATATTAAGATGATTAAAGGTGCTATTGCTGGTGGTTTTATCCTTGTTTTTGTAGATATATTAAAAGAGCTGCCTCTTACTCTTATCCTTCAGCCTTTTAATTTTTATACGCTAGCTACCAAAACATTTCAATACGCAAGTGACGAACGTATTCACGAAGCCTCTGTTTCATCAATGGTGATTATTTGTATAAGTGCACTTTCCATCTTCTTTTTACACAGAGTTTTAGAAAAGGAGCCAAAATAATGTTTGTTCAAATCAAAGACTTAGCGTTTCATTATAAAAATTCGCGTAACCCTTTGTTCGAAAATCTTTCTTTAAACTTTAATCAAGGAGAAGTTTCGGTGATCTTAGGAGAAAGCGGAAGCGGGAAAAGTACGTTACTTCGTCTTATAGCAGGACTAGAGGTGCCCTCAAGAGGATCGATCCTCATAGATCAGGCTGTCATGAATGATACATTTCGTTTTGTTCAGCCAGAAAAACGTGGTGTAGGTTTGGTTTTTCAAGATTATGCTTTGTTCCCTCATATGACGGTTGAAAAGAACATAAAATTTGGCTTAACGAAAATGAATCGTAAGCAGAAGCAAGCACGCATGGAAGAATTATTGGCTATTGTGGGAATGGAGGACTATGCTTCTCGTTATCCTTATGAATTGAGCGGTGGACAGCAGCAGCGTGTTGCACTAGCTAGGGCTATGGCACCAAATCCATCTTTGATCATGTTTGATGAACCATTTAGCAATCTCGATTCTAAGCTTCAACTACAGATTCGGGATGAGTTACAGGAAATTTTAAAACGTACGGGGATCACGTCTATTTTTGTAACTCACGATGAAGAGGATGCTCGTGCTATAGGGGACAGGATCATACTAATGAACAATGGAAAGATACAGGATGAAGGGCGTCCAGAAATGGTATTGAAGAGGAATAAAGAACAATTATCACTCGCATACGTATAAAAACAAAAAACCGGGATATCCCGGTTTTTATTTTTGGCTGTTTTCTAAAGAATTGTTACTAATAGATCTTTTTGAATTTGCCTATATAACTGTTGATTGGAGTGGTAAAGTGACACGTACGAATGTGGTTCACGCCTGCCCCATGGAAAGCGAGCAGCCTGGAACGGAAATCCACACTCCCAAAAGAACCTATGTTTTAAACAGCCTTATTTTTTAAATTGAGTATCTAATTTACCGTTCATATCGATTAAAAATCCGATTTCTCTTCCTAATAATTCACCTAATTCTTTTGCTTTCTTTTCGCTTTCGTTCTTTATTTGTTCAATCGTAAGTTCACCTTTTAATTTGGATGCTCCAACGATTATACTTAATTCACCTTTTTCATAAAATACGATTTTCATTTACAATACCTCCCTGAAAAATAGAACCTTATATATAATTCGTTTTTTTCTATATGCTTATGGGGTAGAAGTGAGAATATGGAAAAACATTCATTATGAAACAATTAATTGGAATAAATAAGCATAGTGAGTATTCTTGACAAAAATTTATGTATGTTGATAAAATTAGAGCATATTATATATGATTCGCTGAATTCGGATGTTCTATTCCATAGAATATCTTGAAGCGGGGGAACCACGATATGGCTTATAAAGCCTAGGGATGAATTTGTGCATACACAAAAGGGACAACTCTCAATTTCCTAATCCGACAGCTAACCTCGTAAGCGTTTTTGGAGAGAGAACTCTATACATGGGCTCAGTCTATGTGTTGCGGTGTATTCCCACGGAAAATCCTCTCTATTTTCGGTGGGTTTTTATATGCAACAAATAGGGCATGTATTAGTATAAAATTTCTTCATCGTACTGCACACTAAATAGTGAGAAGATTTTAACAAAGGGGGTACTTTATTATGAAATTGTCTACAAAAATTTTAATTGCACTTGCACTTGGGGTTGTCGCGGGATTAATTCTTAATCTAGCTGTACCAGATGCTTTTTCAACACTGGATAAATACGTTTTAAAGCCAGTCGGGACATTATTCTTAAACCTTATTAAAATGTTAGTTGTTCCAATTGTTTTTTTCTCAATCGTACTTGGAACTGCGGGATTAGGTGATCCGAAGAAACTTGGAAGAGTGGGTGCCAAAACGGTTGGGTTCTTCTTAGGAACTACAACAATTGCGATTACGATCGCGATGGCTTTAGCGCTTATCTTTCAACCAGGTGTAGGGGACTTTAAAACAGAAGGTGCTAAGTTTGAGCAACAAGAAGCGCCAGCAGTTACGGACACGTTGCTGAACATTATTCCTACTAATCCAATTCAATCGATGGCTGAAGGAAACATGCTTCAAATTATCGCGTTTTCCGTATTTGTAGGATTTGCTTTAACGATGTTGGGAAGCAAAACAAAAGGTATTATGGATTTAATTGAACAAGGTAACGACATTATGATGTATCTTGTAAACCTAATTATGAAATTTGCTCCATATGGTGCTTTTGCATTGATTGCTTCAGCGGTAGGAAGTCAAGGAATGGATGCTATCAAAGCGATGGGCTTATACATGAGCGTAGTTATTTTAGCTTTATTCATCCACTCTGTTGTCGCGTATGGTGGTTCAATTGCTCTATTTGCAAAGAAGAGCCCGCTCTGGTTCTTTAAAGGCTTCGCGCCGGCAATGTCAGTTGGATTTAGTACGTCTAGTTCAAATGCAACACTTCCAATCTCAATGAAAACAGCTCAAGAGAATTTAGGTGTTCGAAAATCGATAAGTGGTTTTGTACAGCCGCTTGGTGCAACGATTAACATGGATGGAACAGCTATCATGCAAGGTGTTGCGACGATTTTTATCGCTCAAGTATACGATGTTAACTTAGGTTTAACACAGATGCTTACTGTTATTTTAACGGCAGTGCTTGCTAGTATCGGTACAGCTGGTGTTCCTGGAGTTGGATTGATCATGTTAGCGATGGTATTGAACTCTGTAGGATTACCTGTCGAGGGTATTGCCTTAATCCTAGGTGTTGATAGACTTCTTGATATGCTTAGAACAGCTGTTAACATCACTGGTGATGCTGCTTGTGCTGTAATCGTTGATAAAGGCGAAGACAAACATCTTGGGACTCGTGAACAAGAAGTTAGTGCATAAATAATCACTTCAAAAGGCCGCGGTGTATACATATACCTGCGGCCTTTTTGTATGCCCATTTCCCTAGTTTACAAATGTTGAGTAAATAAATGTAAGCACTAATGAAAAATCATGGTAAAATAAGAAGATACTTAATGAGATTTCGGAGTGATCTTCTTGGAAAAATGGCTAGAGATACTAACGCTTGCAGCAAAGATCATATGGGTACAGATTCAAACCGCTATTAATCCTATCATCGAGTTAACAGAGAGCGCGATGAACTCTTTTTGGTTTGTCTTTTCACTCACGATCATCACAGGCTACGTATTACTAAGGCTTGTACAGAATGCAATTACTTATTATCAAGCTCATAATTTTATTCACAGAAAAATGAATAACGAACCCGCTAGTGATATAGAATTCACCCTATTTATGAAATCCCTTTGGAAGAAAGATCGATCTAAAGGTTTAGTGGCCAATGCCAAATCAGCTAAAAGCAGATACCTCCAGTTCAATGCTCAAGAACGTTTATCCATCCAGAACTACTTGCAGCATCGACTGAAATTTTTACGTACGAACCAGCCATTGTTCATCTTGGGAGCTGTTGTGATTGGATTGCTTTCAAGTATAACAGTGAATGTTCTACCGATCGAGGCGGCTGCGCTTACTGCGGAAAATGTATTGAAAACAACGTTGTTCATCCTTTTCTGGTTGTTCATTATGCAAGCAAAATACGTTGCTATGAAAAAACAAACGTATCATCATCTAGCATGGATGCAAGATACCAATCGGACAACAGCGGTTGATTACATGCGGGAAGAGGATGTTACGGTTTCAACGAACAAAGAAAACAACCCTGCGTATTAACGTGATACGTAAGGGTTGTTTTTTATCCAGAACCGATAAGGATAATGAACAGCTTCTTCGGCATAGTGTATACCTATGCGTGGACCAGAGATTATTTCATTTGGTACTAATTCAATTCCTTGTTCTATCCGTATATTTTCCTCATTCATTTTCTTACCATTATCATTCAATGTGAACCCCATTGCTTTGCTCAGTTTACCTGGACCATTCGTAAGCTGAACCTCATTCTTTACGCTCGCTCTTCTTTCCTTCATTATTTCTATTCCTTCAATTGGTTGCAGTGCTCTAATTAGTATGGCTTCAGGTTTATTAACGGGTCCGGAAACGATATTAAAGCAAACATGCATCCCATAAATAAAATAGGTGTAAATTGTACCTGCTTCACCGTACATCACTTCTGTTCTAGCTGTTCTTCGATTGTTATAGGAATGCGCAGCTCGATCTTCAGGGCCTAGATAGGCTTCAGTTTCTACGATGTATCCCGATGTTATTACGTCTTCATGGATATGTATCAGCTTCATTCCTAAGAGTTCTTTTGCTAGATCTAGAGTTGGTAATCCCCATAGTTTCATTTATATCTCCTTGTTATGTATGACATGTATTATTTATTAGTACAATAACAACAGGTTCATGTAAATTTATGTTTCCTTTTGTCGAAGTTTTACAAACCGTAAAAAAGAGGAAATTACGAAAGAAAAAAGAATTTTTTATAAAGCAGATGAATAGGAGGCGTTTAATATGGACGGTTGGGTGAATGAAACAGGAATTTATGAAAATCTCTCCAAACGACGCTGGGAGTACTGGGAAGTAAGTCAACATGGAATTAAAACCATGGTTTCCTGGCTATGCTGGAATGCCCCTAATTCGGTTTATGAACAATGGAGTAAATCTGTCTTACACTAGCAATAATCTCGTGTGAAGTTCCTTTTTGTATAAGGAACTTTTTTGTTTGCTTAGCAGGCTTGAATCTTCTTTTATGTGGTTAGAATGGATAACAATGATGATTCACAAAAAGGAGAAGATTTTATATGGATTCGCAGAAAGGACAACTGCGTCGAGCGGTTGAAGGACGTAAACAACGACTCATCCAGCATCTAATTCATAGAGGTTTGTATGGGTATGAAGACCATAGGTATCTAACTGATTTTACATTAAGTGAACTAGAGTTAGAATGGAAGAATGCTCAATTTATTGATCAAGAAAATCATATAAGCTAAATCGTTTAAATAGTAAAAAAATAATGAGTCCTCTTAACTATTTTCTGATATAATATACCTATAAAATAGGAAGAATGTCTTGTGGGATTTATCCAAAAATGGCTAAGACATATCGCCATAAATCGTTTGATAAAGGCAAACTCATTGAAAAGTGAGGACGCAAAGCTAAAGGGGCTTCATTTTCCAAATATGCCAGCCAGCTACCTTACGACATTATCCTTCGATTTATGAAATCATTTAGGGGGGATATCATTGGATCAGCACTTATTATTCTTTTCATGGTCAGCGATTGGTTTTTATTTTGCAACAATTTTTTTTCTAACACTTTTACTGTTTTTCACTAGAAGCCAGCTTAAAAAAGATAACAGAATCATAGATGTTTTTACAAATATCCTAATCATTTTAGGTGCTATCGCTTGGGTGGTTATCACGAGTTAAATACTGAATTGCAAAATTTCCAAATTTTTAGTAAGGATAAGCATAGAACCCTCACGTTATAATGGATTTATGAATGAGAGGGGGATTAACAATTGGATAAATTGAGGATAAACCTTACCGATGATGAAAAAGAATTGTTAATTGAAGCACTGTTGAGTCAAGGGTATGCATATGAAGTTGTTGATTCTGAGCTGAAAGATCTAGAATACGAGCTCAAGCCAGATTATGAATCAAAAGTAAGAAGACTGAACGGACTTTTAAAAAAATTACATAATTAAAAAATAAAGCAAAAGGCCTTTTCTCAAGGGTCTTTTGCTTTTTACGTTAAGTATCTAATAATCCTTTTCTTCTGGCTTCCATACGCCATTCAGCTTCTTTTACTAATCTTCTAGGTAATTTACCTCTGTTTTTTAAGAATGACCAATACGTTAAATATTGTTTTGGTCTGGAAACTGGTGAGACATTTCTAGCATACTCCCACCAAGAAATTTCATTTGCTTCTAAGCGTATTAAAAAAAGATCATCGCCTTTTACCATAAAACTCACTCCTGTCTTGCCTTTCGTTACCAATAGTATTGACTCAATTCAATAAAATAACCGAAAAAAATCATGGCACTTTATTTTATGCGATCTGTTATATAACGCTTAGGACAAAAAGTAATTTTTTATTTTGGCAGGAAATAAGTTATGAAGCTTGAATCTTTAAGTTACTAAAGGAAGGTCGTGCTAATGAAAAGGGGGGTGGTCCTGTTGGAGCAAGTACTCATGTTTTCATCACTATTAGCTCCTTTAGTGACAGCTATGATGGAGCTCTTAAAACGTACTTTCCCGATTCCGAAAAAATATATACCCATTACTAGTTTTTTTATGGGATTGATGATTGGATTGTTAGCTGCCCCTGTTACAGAGATGAATGTAGAGCTACGGTTATGGTCTGGAGGAATCGCGGGCTTAGCCGCCACAGGATTGTATGAGATCGGCAAGAAAAGTAAAAAATATAAAAGAGCAAGTTAGAGAGGTTCATGTGATTATTTATGGTAGCACTTTCATCTTTTGCTTAAAAAGGGTTTAGAATTCCGAAATCAGTGAATAGATTATAGTAAGAAAACAATGTCAGGCGGTGAACTATCATGAAAGCTTTTCTAGCACTATGTTTGGCTGTTATGCTATCATTCATCATTGTCCCTAACATTCCTGAAAACGTTCAAGAGAAGTCCGGTGCCTCGGACAAGATTATCACTCAGCCAGTAACGGCTGAAGAAACGAAAGAAAAACAAACTGCACCTGCATTTACGGAGGATATCGCGAAGAAACAGGCGAATCTCTTTATTGAAGCATTAAAGCAAGAAACAGATGAAAACTATAGGGTTTTAAATTATTCTAATAAAGAAGAATATATGACATACTTAACGAATTTTGTGTCTAAAGATCTAGCTACGTATTATACGAATGGATTATTTGAAGAACGAGAAAGCTCCTTGTATATTATTCCAACTGAACTTCCACCATGGTTAGAAGAAAGTGAACCTGTAATAATTAAACAGCTTTCAGATCATTCTTATAGAGTTCACCAAAAAAATGAGTCTGATCTTTATGGTTCTTATGAAATTACATTAGGATTTGAGTATATGAACGGGAAATGGATTATTACATTTGCATCAGTAGATTAAACATGGGTTTTACCACCCATGTTTTTTTACGATTAGATTGAATAGACTAGGATTGTTACATAATAGAAAGAGGAAGTTATTAGCTCTTTAGAAGCGTACGTATAAAGAGTAGCAATTAAAACAAATGGACTTTAAATGTTGTGAACTTTACAATAAAGGAAACAGTCGAGATGGAGTAGTGTGATGGATATAATTACATTTAAAGATTTTTATAACAACACTGTACAATTGTCGTTTTCAGACCACCCCTTTTCGGATACGCCTAAACATGTGTGGTGTTTGTGTAAATTTAAAGATCAATGGTTGCTGACAGAACATCCGAGACGTGGAATTGAATTTCCAGGTGGAAAAGTAGAACCAGGAGAAACCGCAGACGAAGCAGCAGTTCGGGAAGTTTTTGAAGAAACGGGTGGAAGAGTATCCGATCTTAAGTATATTGGTCAGTACTTTGTTGATGGTAAAGGTGGAAAGATCATTAAGAATATTTATGTTGCGACTGTGGATAAGATTCTTTTAAAACATCGTTATTTTGAAACGAACGGGCCAGTCTTAATGAGTGAGTTACCTGAAGATGTATCCACTGATAAGGCGTTCAGTTTTATGATGAAAGACCAGGTGCTAAAGGAGAGTATGAAATACGCCCTTCTGCATTCCCTGGCCTAGATTGTTAGTTCATATTCGGTGTTTAATAAGTTTTCGCTCAAGCCATTCGACTCCTTGATACATGATGGTAGCCATAACGGCAATGATCAAGAGACTCATCAGCACGAGTGTGAAGTTAAAGACTTGGAATCCGTAGATAATCATGTACCCTAAGCCTTGTTTTGAGACAAGAAACTCACCTACGATAACACCTACCCATGACAACCCCACATTTACTTTTAAAGATGATATGATATTCGGAAAACAGGCTGGAAGGATTACCTCCTTAAAGCACTGTTTTTTATTTCCTCCAAAAGATCGGACCACTTTAATATAGTTAGGGTCCACATTTTGAAACGCCGTATAGACGACGAGGGTCGTAATGATGATCGAGATTAAAATTCCCATAGCGATGATTGAACCGAAGTTCGGCCCGATCGCAACGATCAATATAGGCCCTAACGCTACTTTAGGCATGGCGTTTAAAACAACAAGATAGGGATCAAGGACTTTAGATAGAAATGGAGACCACCAAAGCAGGGCTGCAAGTAAAGTCCCAAGCAGTGTACCTAATATAAATCCTAATACGGTCTCGCCTAGAGTGAATATTACGTGAATATAAAGCGATCCATCACTAACCTTTTCTATAAAAAGAGACCCTATCTTCGTTGGTGAACTAAACAGTAAAGGATTGATCCAACCTCGTAGAGAGGCAACTTCCCATAACAAGAAAAAGCTGATAAAAATAAATAGTTGAACAAGACGTATATTTCTATTTTCTTTTTTTATCGATTCAAGATACTCGTGGTGAATCTTACTCTTTATCGTTTTGTTCAATGTGCTCCAACTCCTCCCATATTTGCTGAAAGGTTGCTGAAAAGTCTGGATGCTGACGAGCTTCAAAGGGAGGGAGATCTCTTAATGTTTCTGGCATTTTAAACGTCCTGAAAATACGTCCAGGATTTGTTGATAACAGGATAACAGTATCACTCATCGCGATGGCCTCACCGATATCATGCGTAACTAAGATAGCTGTTTTTCCATGTTCTTTTAGAGTTGAGGATACGAGATCTTCAAGCTTTAACTTTGTTTGGTAATCGAGTGCTGAGAAGGGCTCATCGAGCAAGAGAATCTTAGGCTGTGTAGCGAGTGTGCGAACGAGCGCCACCCTCTGTCTCATACCTCCAGAAAGCTCTGAAGGAAATTTTGTTAATGTATGATCAAGCCCGATCTCTTTAAGAAGTCGTATAGCGGATTGAACGTTTTCTAAGGAATGCTGATTCCTCAGTTTTAAACCAAGCGTTATGTTATCCTGGATCGTTTTCCATGGAAATAGATAGTCTTGCTGTAGCATGTAACCGATTTTTGGGTGCGGAGAAGTAATTTGTTGATTATTCACCATTACCGATCCAACCGTTGGTGTTAATAGACCAGCGATCATAGATAGAAGTGTAGATTTACCGCACCCGCTTGGTCCCAGTAAGGATATAAACTCGCCTTCTTGTACAGAAAGCGAAATATCTTCTAAGGCCGTTGTGGCAGACGTTTTTGAAAAGTAAGTTTGCCCGACAGATTTTAGTTGTAATAAAGCCACGACGATCCCTCCTGAATTTTTATTTGTAATCTCAGCAAATCATCAGTAAAGCTTCTCGTGTAAAAATGCAACAAGAAGCTCATTTTTGTAGCCGTCTCATTATGCAGAGACGTAAGTTCTCTTATTTAATGGCTTTCTTAGCTATTTGAGTATCAACAAGAATGTTATAATCCACTTTCTTCGGAAGTTCTCCCGCTTCTTCCATAATGGTCTGTAAGTTGTTCCACTCTTCTTCATCTAATATCGGGTTAAGAGCGAAACTGTGTTGATTCTTGTATCGGTCCACAACGGTTTCAATAAGTTCCACAGGGGTATCTTCAAAATATGGTGCGATTACTTTTGCGATCTCTTTTGCCGAATGGTTCTCGACCCATAACTGTGCTTTATATAAGCCTTTTGTAAATTTTTCCAATGTTTCTTTGTTTTCTTTTATATAACTTTGTTTTGACATGAATGTTGTATAAGGAATCTTCCCGGACTCGGCACCGAACGAAGCGACAATGTGCCCAATTCCTTCTTGCTCAAAAAGACTTGCTTGCGGCTCGAATAATTGAACGTAATCTCCAGTTCCAGATGCAAAGGCGTTTGCAATATTGGCAAAATCAATATTTTGAATCATTGTTAGATCATTCTTAGGATCGATCCCGTGTTTCTTTATACCAAACTCACCTGCCATCTGTGGCATTCCACCTTTACGCTGACCTAAGAAAGTACTGCCTTTTAATTGATCCCACGAAAAGAATTCCGGCTTTTTCCTTGCAACCAAGAAAGTACCGTCTGTCTGAGTGAGTTGTGCAAAGTTAATAACAGGGTCAGTCGATTCTTGTGCATGTACATAGATTGTTGTTTCAGAACCAACGAGTGCTACGTCTGCTCCATCAGATAGAAGAGCCGTCATCGTTTTGTCGCCGCCCCAGGTCGTAGTCAGCTCAACGTCCAAACCTTCTTCTTTAAAAAAGCCTTTTTCTATGGCAACATATTGTGGAGCGTAAAAAATGGATCGTGTTACTTCGGCGATTCTGATCTTATCTTTTTTAGGGCTTGAGGTATTGCACCCTGCCAGCAGCATGGAGAAAGCTAGTAAACAAGTAAAAAGTAGCATTAGTTTTCTTTTGAAATATTTCATATTGGATCCTCCTGCACATAGGAATGAAGTCATGACTTTTATGTAATAATGTATGTGATTGGTGCAAATGTGTGTTTGCCCACAAAAATAAAGGAGTGTAGGAATGAAAAAGGCAAAAATGATAGAGTGGCAGCGATTTCCTTCTCCGCATCCTACCATTCGTTTGTATGTAGTTACTTATTTAAATGATGGGTTAAAAATAAAAGGACTAGCAGCATTACCAGAAGGGAAAGGACCTTTTCCGGGTTTCCTTTATCTCAGGGGCGGAATCAAGTCCGTTGGCATGGTCAGAATTGCTAGGATCATTCAGTTTGCCTCACAAGGATTTGTTGTGATGGCTCCCTATTACCGTGGAAATCTAGGGGGGGAAGGCAACGAAGATTTTGCTGGGGAAGATCGAACAGATGCATTTGCAGCTTATGAAGTTTTGAAGCAGTTTCCAAAAGTAGATGAAGAGGACATTCATGTGTTCGGATTTTCTCGTGGCGGTCCTATGGCCTTGTTTACGGCAATGAAATATCCTGTGATACGTTCTGTCGTAACATGGGGCGGTGTGACTGATATGGCTATCACCTATGCAGAGAGAGAGGATCTGCGCAGGATGATGAAGAGAGTTATTGGAGGAACACCAGAGAAATATCCAGAAGAATTTGAATGGCGATCGCCGCTTAATTATTGTGAAGAATTAGATACACCCTTACTTTGCATTCACGGTATGAAGGATGAGAATGTAACGGTCGAACACACACTTAAGATAGAAAAAAGATTAAAAGAACTCAAAAAGCCATGTGAAACATGGATCTATCCGGAGTACACCCATTATTTTCCTCCAAAAGAGAACCGGAAGATTACATATGCTTTATGCGCATGGATGAAAGGACATGGAAAAGGAGCTGAATGAGATTTTAGCTCCTTTTCATAAATGAAAAAACCTTCCATCGCTAGAATGGAAGGTCATTATTCCGTGTATTAAACGAGTGGTCCAGCTTGAGAAATTTCAGCCGAAACAGACTTAAATTTTTCAAAGTTCGCATTAAATTGGCCCGCAAGCTCTTTTGCCTTAACGTCATAAGCGTCTTGATCACGCCACGTTTTTTTCGGTTGAAGAACTTGATCTGGTACACCAGGGCAGTGTGTTGGAATATGAAGCCCGAATATAGGATCAACGACTGTTTCAACAGAAGCAAGTTCGCCTTCTAAAGCAGCCTGCACCATTGCACGCGTGTGACCTAGATTCATACGGCTTCCGATGCCGTACTCTCCACCAGACCATCCTGTGTTAACAAGATAAACTTGAACATTGTGCTGATCGATTTTCTTACCGAGCATCTCAGCATAAACGGTAGCAGGGAGTGGCAGGAATGGTGCACCAAAACATGTTGAGAACGTAGCTTGTGGTGATGTTACGCCTCTTTCAGTTCCTGCAAGTTTGCTCGTATACCCTGATAAGAAATGATACATCGCTTGTTCTTTAGTCAGTTTGCTGATTGGAGGAAGCACGCCGAATGCATCAGCTGTTAAGAAGATGATCGTGTTCGGGTGTCCTGCAACACTTGGTTGAATTATATTTGGAATAGCATCAACAGGATAAGCAGCACGTGTGTTTTCTGTTAGTGAAGAATCTTTATAATCTGCTTCTCTTGTAACGGGATCGATCATAACATTCTCTAAAACGCTTCCAAAACGAATCGCATTCCAGATCTGTGGTTCTTTTTCTTTAGAAAGATCGATTGTTTTAGCATAACATCCACCTTCGATATTAAAGACACCGGTGTTAGCCCAACCATGCTCATCATCTCCGATTAAGCGACGGTTCGGATCTGCTGATAATGTAGTTTTACCAGTACCAGATAGTCCGAAGAATAAAGCTACATCTCCTTCATTCCCAACGTTGGCAGAGCAGTGCATAGACAGAATGCCTTTTTCAGGAAGAATGTAGTTCATGACAGAAAATACAGATTTTTTGATTTCACCTGCGTACTCAGTACCACCGATAAGGACAATTTTCTTTTCAAAAGAGACGATAATAAATGTTTCTGAGTTAGTTCCATCTTCAGCCGGATTAGCTTGAAATCCTGGTGCTGAAATCACTGTGAATTGAGATTCATGAGAACCTAGCTCATCGTGGTTCGGGCGCACAAACATTTGGTGAGCAAAAAGGTTATGCCATGCATACTCGTTAATTACTTGGATAGGAAGGCGATACTCGCGGTCCGCACCAGCAAACCCTTTAAATACGAATAGTTCTTCTTTATTGCTTAAGTATTGGAGTACTTTTTTGTATAATTTATCAAAGTTTTCTGGTGAAAATGGTTTATTTACCTTTCCCCAATCGATTGAATCTTTAATGGAAGCATCTTCAACGATAAATTTATCCTCAGGGGAACGGCCTGTGTATTTCCCCGTTGTAGCTTGAAGTGCTCCTGTGGATGTAAGGATGCCCTCGTTGCGCTGAAGAGATTTTTCTACTAAAACCGGAACAGGTAAGTTCTGGTGAGTTGTTTCACGGGTCACAAGATCGTTTAAGGTTGTCGTAAATTCCAATGTATTCATATGAGACAGTACCATCCTTTATCCTAGAGTGATATATTCGAAAATTAGTATAACACATTGATTTAAATAATGTATACTATTTTATGAAAGTGCATCAAAAAAGTTCTTACTTCTGAAAAAAAGAACAAAATGTTGTGAATTATCCATCTTATTTAAAACGCTTTCATTCTATAGAATATAATACTCCAAACTTATTGCTATTCATAGGGTTTTCTATTGACAGAGGTGAAGCATTACGCTATCATATTTCGAGAACGGCTACTCTTATTCTGAGTAGGTGGAGGGACAGGCCCTATGAAACCCAGCAACCGACATGAAAGTGGCAATAATAACGCTACTGGAAATGAAAAGGTGCTAACCTGCAAGGTGAAAATAACCTTGGACAATAAGAGGTTGAAGGCATTTTGGTTTTATAAACCTTTTCCCTCGTGAATGTATGTGAGACAGGGAAGGGCTTTTTTTATGCCTTTTTCAGGTTAAGAACATAAACTGTGTAAAATAGATAAGAATAAAGTACCGTATCATACTCAAAAGCAGTTAAAGGGAGGATATTAACTTGTCCAAAAAAGTTAGTCGTCGTTTATTTACATCAGAATCCGTTACAGAAGGCCATCCAGATAAAATCTGTGACCAAATCTCAGATGCGATTCTAGATGAAATTTTAGCTAATGATGCAAATGCTCGTGTAGCATGTGAAACATCTGTAACTACAGGTCTTGTACTTGTTGCAGGTGAGATCACAACTTCTACTTATGTAGATATCCCAAAAGTTGTACGTGAGACAATTAAAGAAATCGGTTATGACCGTGCCAAATATGGTTTCGATTCTGAAACATGTGCAGTACTAACTTCTATCGATGAGCAATCTGCTGATATCGCGATGGGTGTTGACCAAGCTCTTGAAGCAAGAGAAGGTTCTATGACAGATGCTGAGATCGAAGCGATCGGTGCAGGTGACCAAGGTCTAATGTTCGGATATGCTTGTAACGAGACAGAAGAGCTTATGCCTCTACCAATCTCACTAGCTCATAAATTATCTCGTCGTCTTACAGAGGTTCGTAAGTCTGAAGAGATTCCTTACTTGCGTCCAGATGGAAAAACTCAAGTAACTGTTGAATATGATGAGAACGACAAACCTGTTCGTATTGACACAATCGTAATTTCTACTCAGCACCACCCTGAGAACACACTTGAAGAAATTCAAAGAGACATCAAAGAAAAAGTAATCACGCCGGTTGTTCCTGCTGAACTAATCGACGAGAACACAAAATACTTCATCAACCCAACGGGCCGTTTCGTAATCGGCGGACCACAAGGTGATGCTGGACTTACTGGCCGTAAAATCATCGTAGATACATACGGTGGATATGCTCGTCACGGTGGTGGTGCATTCTCTGGTAAGGACGCAACTAAAGTTGACCGTTCTGCTGCTTATGCTGCTCGTTATGTTGCTAAAAACATCGTAGCATCAGGTCTTGCTGACAAAGTTGAAGTTCAGCTTGCTTATGCAATTGGTGTTGCTCAACCAGTATCAATCGCTGTAAACACGTTTGAAACAGGTAAAGTTTCTGAAGAAGTTCTTGTAGAACTAGTTCGCAACAACTTCGACCTTCGTCCGGCTGGAATCATTAAGATGCTTGATCTTCGCCGTCCGATCTACAAGCAAACTGCTGCATACGGCCACTTTGGACGTACTGACATCAACCTTCCTTGGGAGAACACAGATAAGGCTGCAGAGCTTAAGAAACAAGCAAATATTTAATATTTAATAACATGTTAAACCAGACTTCCTTTTGGGAGTCTGGTTTTTTTAGTGGTTAGTTTAGAAGGTTATGTCGAAAATCGGATAAAAAATTTTATGTACGGAATTATTCGCTAGTTTTACGGATATATGTATTTTATCTGCGGATATAATTGTAATTACCTCGTAAAAAAAATTGTGTATCTTCCAAACGAACATCTTAATCGCTAATGTTCATTTGGAAGATACGTTTATTTTATCCTCGTATTTTCATATCTTATTAACTATTCACCTGCTACGCAATGATCGTTTTATTTTTATTTTTCGTATAAATAACTTCTTCATACTGCATTAAAAGGTTCCCGAAAATAGCTGACCAAGATTGAGTCATCGCATAATTTCTTGCTTTTCGTTTCATAGAGCCTAAGAGCATAGGATCTTCCATAATAGAAACGATATTTTGTATGAATGAGTCAGCTTCTCTAGCTTTGCAGATTCTACCCGTTACACCGTCTTGAACAATTTCAGCTACTCCGCCAGAATCAGACACGATAGCAGGTAACCCAGAGGCAGCTGCTTCTAAAACAACATTGCCGAACGTCTCTGTAGAAGAAGGGAAGACGAAAAGGTCGGCTGAAGCATAAACCCGCGCAAGATCTTCTCCAGATAGATAGCCTGCACATGTTACATTGCTATATTCAGTTTCCCACTGTTCGACATCACGTCGACTTGGTCCGTCACCCACAATCAGCCAATGAACATTCTCGCTCAAAGGGGATGGCAGCTTATCTATCATTTCTTTGAGGATGTTTAGATTCTTTTCAGGTGCTAGTCTTCCCACGAACAAGAAGATATACTTCTGTGTGATCTTATATTCTTCACGAACATGGAAATCTCGATTTTGAGGTGTGAACATCATACAGTCAACTCCTCTGGACCATATTTCAATAGAAGTAAAGCTTTTTGTGTATAAAATCTTCCGTGTTTCTTCACTTGGAACAAAGATCTTTTCAAAAGGTTTATGAAACCATTGCAGATAACGCCAGAGCAAGGGGGATAAGAAATCTAGATGGTAGTAAGCAAGGTAGCGGTCAAAATGAGTATGATAGGAGGCAACCATTGGAATGCTTTCTTTTTTACCGTATCTCATTCCGAACAGACCAATATTAAAAGGAGTCGCTATATGGAGGAGATCAGGTTTAAATGTATTCAGTTCATCGTTCAAGGCTTTAAACTGAGGTATGGCAAGCCTGCACTCTGGATATAGAAAGAGTGGCAGGCTTTTCATGGCATAATACTGTTTGCCCTCTGTTTCTTGAACATCTTCAAATGAAGGCATGATAACTTTATAATCAACTCCATTGGTTTCTAGGTAACTCGTAAATCTTTTTAACGTACGAGCAACTCCGTTAATTTGTGGGTGGAACGTATCAGAAAAAAGAGCAAGCTTCATTTCTTCATCTCCTTTTTATAAGAAATAAGGCAAGACAAAGCTATTAACTAAGAACAAAGAAAAGAAGCTGGAGCTGATGCCTAGAATCATTCCTGCAAGTACATCAGATGGATAGTGAAGACCTAGATACATACGGGAGATGGCCACTAAAAGAGCGGCGACTAATAAAAATATACCGATAAACGGATTCAATAGTATTAAAGGCGTTACGATTGAAAATACAGCTGTTGTATGACCGGATGGAAAAGAATGATCTTTTAATGGGTTATCGCCGATGTTTGTATCTGGAAGGCTTAAATACGGTCTCTTTCTCGGGTACATTTTCTTAGAAATCGCAACAGGAATGTGGCTGATCAATAATGACAGCATACAAACAATTCCCCAAGACTTTAAATGCATAGGGAGAAATAACAGAAGCAGAATACTTGTTGAGATAGTAGCTGTTGCACCACCAAGATGTGTCCACAAGTGAAAAAAATGATCCATTGAATTTCTGTGTAATCTTCCATTAATCAGCCGGAAAAATGTACACTCTTTTTCATAAAGCCAGTCGATTACTTTTGTCATGAATATCCCCCTTACCATTCATATTTTGTTTGATACTATAATAATAAAATACAATTGTAAGGGGAACATGAAGACAGTATGAAATTATTATAAAAAAACCATCCTGCATGTGCAGAATGGTTAGAAATATATTTTCCTGTCACGTTCTTCTTTTAAGATTTCAACTGCCTCACGGAATCGTTGAGAGTGGATAATCTCTCTTTCTCTTAGGAACCGAAGAGAGTCATTAAGGTCAGGGTCATCTGACATATTAATGATCCATTGATAGGTAGCTCGTGCTTTTTCTTCCGCTGCAATATCTTCATATAAATCAGCTATCGGATCGCCTTTTGCAGCTATGTAGCTTGCAGTAAACGGTACACCCGCTGCATTATGGTAAAATAATGCGCTGTCGTGATTTACATAGTGGTCTGCGATGCCAGCGGCTTTTAGTTGCTCTGGTGTGGCGTCCTTTGTCAGCTTGTAGATCATGGTTGCGATCATCTCGAGATGCGCGAACTCCTCTGTACCTATATCTGTAAGAAGTCCTATCACTTTGTCTGGAATTGTATAACGCTGATTTAAATACCGAAGAGCCGCTGCGAGTTCTCCATCTGCACCTCCATATTGTTCGATCAAGTATTTAGCAAGTGTCGGATTACATGAAGTGACTTTAACGGGATATTGCAGTTTTTTTTCATACACCCACATTTAAATGAACCTCCTTTCGCTTTATAACTGCCACGGCCATGGTCCGTCACTCCAATTCCATGGCATACCTGAATAACTGTTTCCGTATTGCTGGAGAGGACCATATTTTGATTCAATGGCTCTTTTGATCTGTTTTCTTTGTTTTGCGAACTGATTAAACTGTTGGACTGCAGATTCATCTTGTGGGTGTGTATCGAGATATAAAGTAAGTTCCACAAGAACAAAATCAACTGCTTGCAGTTCTTCCATCCACTGATAGAACTCTTCAGGTAAGGTTGATGGCACGAAGATTACCTCCTTCTTTCATAGGGATTTTCATAATAATCATAAAATGCTGGCCATAATGTGCCTTTTTGGAGTGCTTCTTTTGGTGAGTATTGTGGCAGGTTATATGGTTGGAATCCCATATATAGATTAGGAGGAGTAGAGTAATATTTTTTTCCGATCGGAGGGCACGGATCGTAAGGGCTATGATAAGGAACATAAGACTTTTGGTTAGATGGACGCATCAGACAACTTCCTTTCATATTGTTAACTTTTATTATAAGTATTCAAAAGGAAGGCAGTTTCAGTACGAATTCATCTCAAATTGTTTGTTTCTATGTTAAAATTATGGGCAAAACATACAGAGAGGTGAGGTGGAAGTACATGTATGCAGGAATACATCATGTATCCTTACTTGTAACAAATCTAAAAGAATCCCTTTATTTTTATGAGGGAATTCTCGGTTTCAAGCAAAATAAAAAACGCCCGCAGTTTGATTTTCCAGGCGTTTGGTATGATATCGGTGACACACAGCTTCATTTGATCGTTCATCCTAAAGGTAAGGCTAGAAGAAATACGACTGAGATTGATAGCAGAGACGGTCATTTTGCGATAAGAGTTACCGACATGGACAAGCTAATAAAAACATTAGATGTTCATAACGTTCCTTATGTTAACAAACCAACAAACAAAACAGAGTGGCATCAAGTTTTTGTGAGTGATCCAGATGGTAACCTAATCGAGTTTAACGTTTAGGCTGCAAGGACTTATAATACTGACCTTTCTCGTAATATTCACGGCGAATGCGGTTCATGTCCGTGATATCTTCTTCTGTTAATTCTCTAATCACCTTAGCAGGCCGACCGAAAGCTAACGTATTAGGTGGTATCTTTTTTCCAGGAGGAACAAGACTTCCTGCGCCTATAAAAGCTCCTTGTCCAATGTGAGCTCCATCGAGCACGAGTGAACCCATTCCGATCAATGCGTTCTCTTCAACGACACAACTATGTAAAATCACGCTATGTCCAACTGTAACGCCATCTTTTAAATGAAGAGGGCGGTTCGGGCTTTGATGAAGAACGGAATTATCTTGAACATTTACATAGTTTCCAATGATAGTCGGGGAAACATCTCCTCGTATGGATGTGTTAAACCATACAGAAGAATATTCGCCAATCTGAACATCACCCGTTATGGTGACATAGTCTGCAATAAAGGCAGTTTCTGAAATCTTAGGTTGTTTATCTCCAAATGGATAGATCATCATTATACACTCCTATTATCAATATTTATCTATCTACAGTTTAGCAAATCATCAAGTCTTATGAATAGAGAAGAAGGTGGAGAAATGTGGACGTGGAAAACAAAAAAGGATGCGATCGGAACAATCGTTGTCGTACATGGTGCAAATGAACATCATGGCAGGTATGATTGGGTCATCAAGCAACTGAACGAAGCGGGCTTGCATTGTGTTTCAGGCGATCTTCCTGGTCAAGGTACGACAACGAGAAGAAGAGGACATATTGATGCATTCGACGATTATATCCAAACCATAGAAAAATGGTATCTAGAAGCCGAGAAATTAGGCCTTCCCGTATATATCTTAGGACACAGCATGGGTGGATTAGCTGTGATCAGAACCTTGATGGAAAAAAGGCTAAGCGTAAAAGCGGTAATCTTATCCTCTCCGTGTTTAGGATTGGTTCATTACCCATCAAAAGGAAAAGAAGCCGTTTCCGTTCTATTGAACAAACTCGCTCCGAGTGTAAGGTTAGCGACCAACTTACCTGAAGGCAGTGCTACAAGGAACGAAGAGATACGTATTCGTGATAGAGAGGATAAGTTGATCGTTAAGAAAGTTTCTGTCAGGTGGTATCGAGAGTTGATTGGTTCGATAAAACATGTTTTTGATCATTATAAAGATTTCCCAAATGTACCTTTAATGCTTTTACAAGCGGGGGATGATCGAATCGTGGACAAAATGAAAGTTATGCAATGGTTTAACGCAGTGCAGCTCCAAGAGAAATGGTATAAAGAATTTCCGTCCCTATATCATGAAGTATTAAACGAGCCTGAAAGAGATCATGTGTTTAATTATGTGAAAAAATTTCTATTTTTGCATAGCGAGGTCGATTAAAGAAAAAGGTAAGGAAAGAAATAAACAAAAGGAGCCATCTTATGAACAAAGTTCCGGTTCACCCTTGGGGATTGATGTATTCCGTTTATACGCAGATTTTTCCGGCCGTCAGTCTTCTGCTGAAGACCTGGCATAATAGAGCTGAAAAGATTCCTAACCCTGAATTAAGAAAACAGGCAGTTAGCAGCATATCGGATAAGATGTTTCACTGTGAAGGGGGAGCTATCCTCACACTGCTAGCAGGTAACCAGCGCAAAAAAGCTATAGAGTTTGTGGTGGCGTACCAAACGATCAGCGACTATTTAGATAATCTTTGTGACAGAAGCACGTCACTGAATGAAAAAGATTTCCGAGCACTTCATGAAAGCATGTTTCATGCCCTATCTCCTGGCGCTGTTCCTACTAATTATTATCGTTACAGAGAAGAACAGGACGACGGAGGTTATTTAAACGAACTTGTCTACACGTGTCAAAGTGTTTTGTCAGAGATGAAAGCTTATCCGAATATCGCAAGTGAACTAATCGGACTTGCTTCGATTTATTGTGACCTGCAAGTACATAAACATGTAATCGTTCAAGAAAGAGAGCCCCGCTTAATCAGTTGGTTCGGAGAGTATCAATCTGTTCTACCGGATATTACTTGGTACGAATTTTCAGCTTGTGCAGGATCAACGCTCGGTATTTTTTGTTTAGTCAGCTATGCGTTTCAAGGAAACTTCACGAAAGAATCTGCTGCAACGATAAAGAAAGGATATTTTCCATGGCTACAAGGTCTTCATATTCTTTTGGATTATTTTATTGATCAAAATGAGGACAAGTTAGAAGGTGATCTTAATTTTTGTACGTATTATAAGAATGATCAGCACATGTTAGAACGTATGGTTTATTTTGCGGAAAAAGCAGAGAAAAGCTGTGCAAACCTGCCTAACTCAAGGTTTCACCGTTTGATCCAAAGAGGTCTCTTAGGGATCTATCTTGCAGATCGGAAGGTGTCTGAGAGCCCTGGAATCAAAAAGATGGCTGCAAAGCTCGTTAAAGTTGGTGGCGTAACGAGTTACTTCTTCTATGTAAATCGAAAATTATATCAAAGATTAAAACCTTCTATCTCATAAATAAATTTCTGATAGAGCAAGTTTTGTAGCTCTTGGAATTGGTTGGTCTCCGCTCCATGTGCTTCGCTTTTAGCAGGGGTATGTGAGGATAGTAACTATTGCGTAATTTGTCGAGGATTGTAAACTCGTGGATAAAAGACAAAAACTTTTGGATGGAGAGGCAAATCTCGTGGATAAACAGCCGAAACTTCTGGATTGCGTGCTCAAATTTCTGGATTGATGATGCATAATACCCCAACGTGTATAGATGGCGACTAGTTTCTGAATCCTGAGACTGCACCATTTAACAAGAGTATACTTTAAAAAAGGCTGAATCAACTTTGATTAGTTGAGTTCAGCCTCTTTTTTCGATTGCGACTACAAATGGCGGGTCGTTTTTTTGATTAATAAATTCGTATTGTAAAACATGAGCCTGTTTTTGATCCAGCTGTTTTACATAATTCATGACTAGTTCTTTTTCTCTTTTTCCCTCTTCATGCCCATGGTAGATCACGAGTATGATGATGCCTTCAGGTTTTAATAGTTGCAAGAGCTGTTCAATAGCACCGATTGTAGATGATCCTGTTGTTGTAATCGACTTATCGCTTCCAGGCAAGTAACCAAGGTTGAAAATAGCGGCAGTTACTTTTGTG
Organism: Fictibacillus sp. 7GRE50; assembly: GCF_015903875.1. Taxonomy (NCBI): domain Bacteria; kingdom Bacillati; phylum Bacillota; class Bacilli; order Caryophanales; family Fictibacillaceae; genus Fictibacillus; species Fictibacillus sp. 7GRE50. The sequence goes on along the minus strand of NZ_JACZDW010000001.1, from coordinate 265,450 downwards.
TGAAGATTACTAGGTAACTGAGTTGTTAATTCATCATGAGAGGAATGAAAAAAAGTAACGTTATGATCTGCATGATGATCAACAAGCCGTTGCTTTGAGTTCTCGATTGCTTGCTTTTGAATATCAAAAGCAAACACATGGCCGCTCTCACCGACGAGTTTTGATAAAAATAAAGTGTCGTTTCCGTTTCCGCATGTTGCATCAATTACGATATCTCCCTCATCACAAAATGTACGAAGAAGTGTTCTCGCAAACGGCAAAACTCCTTCTAATTTCATGGTGTATTCACCTCAGACGTATTATAAAATTCCCCTTGAAAACTATTTCTGTTTTTAAGCTCACTTTCAATCGCGTTTAACACTTTCCATTTATTTAAACTCCACATTGGTCCGACCAATAGATCAGATGGTCCATCTCCAGTCAGGCGATGAATCATCATATGTGGGGGAAGAATCTCTAGTTGGTCACAAACAAGTTTTACATATGTGTCAAAATCAAGAAATTCTAACATACCTTGTTCGTATTGTTTGACCATCGGTGTCTTTTTTAGAAGATGAAGCAAATGAATCTTGATTCCTTGAACATCTAGTTTCGCAACTTCCCTTGCTGTTTCTATCATCATTTCTGGAGTTTCTAAAGGCAATCCGTTAATGATGTGTGTACACACTCTAATGTTATGTTTTCGAAGTTTTTCTACTCCTTCTACATATGTTGCGTAATCATGAGCTCTGTTTATGAGCAATGCTGTTCGCTCATGTACAGTCTGAAGTCCTAACTCGATCCAAAGATAAGTTCGTTTATTTAAGTCAGCTAAATATTCAATTACATCATCCGGTAAACAATCAGGTCTCGTAGCAATGGAAAGTCCAACAACACCTTCTTGTTCGAGCACCGTTTCATATAGCTCTTTTAGTTGCTCAACAGGAGCGTACGTGTTCGTAAAAGCTTGGAAATAGCCTATATATTTACCTTTTTTCCATTTCGAATGCATTCTTTTTTTAACGGTGTGAAACTGTGTGATGATATCATCACGGCGGTTTCCTGCAAAATCTCCTGAGCCGCTTTGAGAGCAGAAGGTACATCCTCCAAATGCTGCGTTGCCATCACGATTCGGACAATCGAATCCGCCATCAAGTGGTACTTTAATAATTTTATCTCCAAAATGGGACTTTAAATGCTGATTCCATGTGTAATATCTTTTTTCTCCAAAATAATCTGGTTTTTCCATAAGGTGTGTCATCTTTCTCACTCCTTCATACGGTGATGAGCACCATATGACATTGTAGCATGTTCGCACGTTGAGCGGCAAAATGAGTTGTCAGTACTTTCAAATTGTAAAGTGCAGGAAAAAGGAATAAAATACAGAGTGGTTTATGACATCTTAGTTAGCAAGCGGGGGATATTTATGCCAGCGAAAGTATGGCTGCTCATTATTGGAATGGCACTTAATGTGACGGGCTCAAGTTTTTTGTGGCCGATCAATACGATTTTTATACATGAACACCTTGGTAAATCACTTACCGTAGCAGGAATGGTTCTATTACTTAACTCAGGTGCTGGAATCATCGGTAACTTAACGGGAGGATTGCTGTTTGATAAATTAGGAGGCTACAAGACGATTATGCTCGGAGTCTCCATTTCATTTACGACTTCTTTCTTATTAATCTGGTTTCATGATTTTTGGATGTACAGTATCCTTCTTGTTTTTATGGGATTTGGAATGGGAATCGTCTTTCCATCTATGTATGCTTTAGCAGGTACGATGTGGAAAGAGGGTGGAAGGAAGGCGTTTAACAGAATCTATATTGCACAGAATGTAGGAGTGGCGCTTGGGGCTGCTCTTGGTGGATTTGCAGCTTCGTATTCTTTCACACTGTCATTCATCAGTTGTTCCACTCTATCTTTTGTATTTTTTATTATTGTGTTATTCGGCTTTAAAGGCATAGATGAAAAAGAAGAAGCATCTGTGCAAACCGTTTTTTCTCAACGTAAAAGAATTCACAACAAAGAAGCGTTTATTGCTTTGTTAATTTTATGCGGAGGGTATCTGTTGGCTTGGATAGGTTATGTTCAGTGGCAGTCCACGATCGCCGCTTATACGCAATCACTAGGGGTAAGTCTGAAAATGTATAGTTTACTCTGGACCGTTAATGGTGTGTTTATCGTTCTTGGTCAGCCGCTGGTCAACCTTTTCTTGAAAAAGTGGCTTCATTCTACAACATCTCAAATTTTGGTCGGTTATTGTATATTTGTCATTTCATTTGTGATGGTGGGAAATGCAAAAGACTTTAGTGGGTTTATGGTAGCGATGATTGTGCTGACAATAGGAGAGATGCTCGTATGGCCAGGTGTTCCATCCATCGCAGCAGAGCTCGCTCCTGAAGGCAGAGCAGGATTCTATCAAGGAATCGTAAATTCTACTGCCACAGGCGGAAGGATGCTCGGTCCGTTGTTTGGAGGAATGATTGCAGATCTGTTCAACATATCTGTGTTGTTTCAAACGATTATCGGCCTGATGGTGCTTGCTTTCATTTTAACGATCCTATATAGCAAGAGTCGACATGCCATACAACAGACTGAAATTCCTCAACAAGCTTCTTGAGATTGATAGATAATGAACAACCAAGAGACCGTGATGTGATAATCACGGTCTCTTGGTTGTTCATATTTTAATGAATTAAGCAGCTCTTGTTTCTTCTTTTGGAAGCAGTTTAGCTGACATTAATCTTCTTCTGATCGTAACACCAAGAACGGAAGCCAAAATGGCTTTAATTACTCCGACAAGTAAAAAAGGAATAACACCAAGACTCAACGCTTGTTCCCAGCTAAGGCTTGCGATGAACTTTAGTTGAACGGCACCGAACACAAGTGTGATCACCATACCTGCCATGTTTGCTACAACAGCAGGCAGCAGAGTAAAACTTGTCTTTTCTAAAATGAGTCCAGTGATAAAAGCAGCGATAATAAAGCCGACGATATAGCCTCCTGTTGGACCGATCAGTACCATGAACCCACCTTTAGCTTCAGAAAATACTGGGAGACCGATCGCACCCATAGCGACGTAGATCATCACAGCTAATGTGCCGTATTTACGACCTAAAATAGTTGCGCAAAGACCAATCGCTAATGTCTGCCCTGTAATCGGAACTACCGGTAGTGGAATGGTCAGCTGAGCAAGAATCGCTGTAATTCCTGCCATAAGTGCTGCGTAAAGTGACATCTTCAGTTTTTCGTTGGTTTCATGCATGTTTGTTGCACCCCTTTTAAATGTTAACATGAAAATAATAACGGTTAACATAACATTATACAGCTCCTAAATGTTTGTCAAGATACCGCTTACAGCGATATAGCATTTGTTTAAAAGTGGGAAAAATAGGCTATTATACGTCTAAACAACCTTGACAATTTAGGGAGTTATTCATAAAATACAAATTAGCATCTAAATTTTTAATAACGATGATAGGGAATAGTAAAAAAAGAATGGAATGATAGAGAGTTGACGGCTGGTGCAAGTCAACCCGGACTTTTTTGAACTCGCCCTTTAGTTGCAAGTGTGAATGAAGTAATGCTTGCCGTTCGCCGCGTTAAGGTATGTTTCCGAGTGAATGCGATTTTTGCATTAATCAGGGTGGTACCGCGGCAGGTTTAAATTGTTAACTAACCTTTCGTCCCTAATGTTTATTAGGGGCGGGAGGTTTTTTGTTTTTAAAAGTATAGTTTTCTAAGGAGGATCGGTTATGTATTATAACCACAAAACAATCGAGAAAAAGTGGCAACAGTTTTGGGATCAGAACAAAACGTTCCAAACAAAAGAAGAATATGATAAAAAGAAATTTTACGCGCTAGATATGTTTCCATACCCATCTGGAGCTGGCCTTCATGTTGGTCATCCAGAAGGTTATACGGCGACAGATATTCTATCTAGAATGAAGCGTATGCAAGGATACAACGTACTTCATCCGATGGGGTGGGATGCTTTCGGACTTCCTGCCGAACAGTATGCGCTTGATACAGGAAACGATCCAGCAGAATTTACAGAAACAAACATCAATACGTTCCGCAGACAGATTAAAGAGCTTGGTTTCTCTTATGACTGGGACCGTGAAGTTAACACAACAGATCCTTCTTATTACAAATGGACTCAATGGATCTTTATCCAGCTTTATAATAAAGGACTTGCATATGTAGATGAAGTACCTGTTAACTGGTGTGAAGCACTTGGAACGGTACTTGCAAACGAAGAAGTCATCGATGGAAAAAGTGAACGTGGCGGCCATCCTGTTGTTCGTAAACCTATGAGACAATGGATGCTTAAGATCACAGCATACGCTGACAGATTGTTAGAAGATCTAGATGAACTAGATTGGCCTGAGAGCTTGAAAGACATGCAGCGAAACTGGATCGGCCGCTCAGAGGGAGCTGAAGTACACTTTGATGTAGATGGACATTCTTCTAAAATCACAGTGTTCACGACACGACCTGATACACTTTTCGGTGCGACATACTTAGTTTTAGCTCCTGAAAATAAACTAGTGAACGATATTGTAACAGAAGACCAAAAAGAGGCAGTAACCGCTTATCAAAGACAAGTAGAAACAAAGTCTGATCTTGAACGTACAGAGCTTGCAAAAGAAAAGTCTGGTGTGTTTACAGGTGCATATGCGATTCATCCTGTAACAGGTGCAAAACTTCCGATCTGGATTGCAGACTATGTATTAGCAAGCTATGGAACAGGTGCGATCATGGCAGTTCCTGCTCACGATGAACGTGATCACGAGTTCGCAGTTAAGTTTGAACTTCCGATCGCTGAAGTGGTTGCCGGCGGAAATGTGGCAGAAGAAGCATACACAGGTGATGGTGAACACGTTAATTCAGATTTCTTGAATGGCATGCAGAAAGAAAAAGCGATTGCAACAATGAACGAATGGCTTTCTGAGAACAAAAAAGGTGAGAAGAAGATTACTTATCGTCTTCGTGACTGGTTATTCTCACGTCAGCGTTATTGGGGCGAGCCGATTCCGGTTATTCATTGGGAAGATGGTACGATGTCGACGGTTTCAGAAGATCAACTTCCTCTTCTTCTTCCGATTGTTAAAGAGATCAAACCTTCAGGCACAGGAGAATCTCCTCTCGCTAACGTTGAAGAGTGGGTAAACGTTGTTGATCCTGAAACAGGAAAGAAAGGACGTCGTGAAACGAATACGATGCCTCAGTGGGCAGGAAGCTGCTGGTATTACCTTCGTTATATCGATCCAAAAAACGAGGAGCAATTGGCATCTCCAGAGAAGCTTAAGCATTGGCTTCCGGTTGACATTTATATCGGTGGAGCGGAGCACGCGGTGTTGCATCTTCTTTATGCTCGTTTCTGGCATAAGGTTCTTTACGACCTAGGTATCGTACCAACAAAAGAACCTTTCCAAAAACTTTTCAACCAAGGGATGATTCTTGGAGAAAATAATGAAAAGATGAGTAAATCTAAAGGAAACGTAGTTAACCCTGACGAGATCGTAACGAGCCATGGTGCAGATACACTGCGTTTGTATGAGATGTTCATGGGACCACTTGACGCTTCCATCGCATGGAGCACAACTGGTTTAGACGGAGCTCGCAGATTCCTAGATCGTGTATGGAGATTGCTTCTTGCTGAAGATGGAGAGAAGATAAATCCTTCTATCCAAGATAAACAAGGAACAGAGGCCTTCAACCGTCTTTACCATATGACGGTAAAGAAAGTAACGGAAGATTATGAAGGGCTGCGCTTTAATACAGCCATTTCACAATTGATGGTGTTTGTAAATGAAGCAAACAAACAAGAAGTTCTTCCAAAGGATTTCATGCAAGGTTTTGTTAAGATGCTTTCCCCGATCGCTCCGCATATTTGTGAAGAGCTTTGGGAAATGCTGGGTGGAGAAGGCAGCATCGCATATGCGTCTTGGCCGGTTTGGGATGAAGCACAGCTTGTAGAAAATGAAGTTGAAATCGTTGTTCAAGTTAACGGCAAACTTAAAGCAAAGATGACGATTGCGGCTAACATCAGTGGTTCTGATATGGAAGAAGCTGCTCTAAAAGATGAATCCGTTCAACAAAGCATTGAAGGAAAGACGATTCGCAAAGTGATTACAGTTCCAGGTAAGCTTGTGAATATCGTTGCGAATTAAAGGAGGCAAACGTTCATGGAAGAGTTAAAAGAAATTTCACCATCAGAAGTAAAGCAATTGCTCCAAGAGGGCAAAAAGATATCTCTGATTGATGTTCGAGAAGATGAAGAAGTAGCTGAAGGGAAGATCCCAGAAGCAGCGCATATCAAAATGGGTGAAATACCAGTTCGTCTAGATGAAATAAACAAGGACGAAGAACACATCATCGTCTGCCGTTCCGGACGCCGCAGTGAGAATGTTGCTTATTTCCTGCTAGATCATGGATTTAAGGTCAAGAATATGACAGGCGGCATGCTGGAATATAATAAGGACTAAAACGATAATATTACTCTCTGCTCATGACTTGAGCAGAGAGTTTTTTTTATAAGTATGTTTACTTTATTGAAGAAAGTTTAAATTTCCATGAAATAGCCGATAGAAAAGGTATACTTAATAGCCTTGGAGGCTTACAAATGCCATTAAAACACGCAAAAACAAAAAAATGGACCTATATCATAGCGGTTTTGTTTACCTTACATACTGTAAGCACAATAGGATTAATGTATAATCAGAGCTATTTGATGTATGGGATCGACTTAGGAATTGTTGTTCTTTTTGCAATTTTGATTTATAAGATGCTGATCGTAAAAGATAGTTATGCAATAAATTTAGAGCAAGAGATCTTAAATCACAAAGAAACTTTTGCGGAATTAGAAGCGAGTCGAGTGAAGCTTCAAAATATATTTGACAGTATCGATGTTGCGATATGGTCACACAATTTGAAGACCAATAAACTTTTGATCACATCGGGTATTGAAAAGTTATATGGTTATCCTTTGCAAGCTTTTTATGATGACTCAGAATTGTGGAAAAAGGTCATTCACCCTGATGATGACGAAATCATCATAAACCGAGGTATAGCTATTCAAAACGGATTGATCACTACAAGTGAGTATCGAATCATGAAGCCGAACGGTGAGATACGCTGGATTCAAGATCGGGGAATTCCCTTTTTAGATGCCAACAAAAAATTAGTTGATTTTAACTCTATTCTTATTGATATTACAGAAAGAAAAAGAGCTGAAATTACGATTGAGCATATGGCTTATTATGATGAACTAACGGGGCTGCCTAATCGTAATGGATTTATGCAGACGATAGAAAAACAAATAAAGGAAGCAGACGTACAGAGTCGCAATCTAGCTCTGTTGTACGTGGATCTAGATCGGTTTAATGTTCTGAACGATACTCTTGGGCATAGCTTTGGTGATCTGTTGCTGCAGAAGGTAGCAGAACTTTTAAAGGTTACGGTTGGATATAACGGAACCGTGTTTAGGAGAAGTGGAGATGAATTTCTGATTTTGTTAAACTTTAAAGAAATCAGTGAGATTAAACAAAAAGCAGAACAGATCATTCAAGCTTTTACAAAACCGTTCAAGTTGAGTGGGCAAGAAGTATTTACAACACCAAGCATAGGTATCAGTACATATCCAGGGAATGGTTCAGACAGTGAAACACTCTTAAAACGCGCTGATTCCGCTTTGTACCAAGCAAAGGAAAAAGGACGAAACAATTATCAATTTTTCACGGAGCAACGTGATGGCAAGATGGAAAGAAGGTTAACTCTCGAGCATGGTTTAAGAAGAGCTTTAACGAACAAAGAATTCTTTCTTGTTTATCAACCTTTAGTTCATATCGGAAATAATAAGATTCTGGGTGTCGAAGCGTTATTGCGCTGGAATAAAGAAGATGAAGGGATGATCTCTCCTGCTGAATTCATACCAATAGCTGAAGAGACGGGGATGATTCTACCAATCGGAGAATGGGTGTTAAGAGAAGCTTGTTTGCAAGGGGTACATTGGCATGAAAATGGCTTTAGTGACCTCTTAATCTCCGTAAATATATCGGTTAGACAACTATTAGAAGAAGCATTTATCGAAAGAGTTGAAAGTATTTTAGCTGAAACTGAATTTCCTCCTACTTCATTAGAGCTGGAGATTACAGAAAGTACCACGATGCAAAACATGGAGGAAGCTCTTCCGATATTAAATTCTTTAAGGGCGAAAGGAATTCGCATATCTGTCGATGACTTTGGTACAGGTTATTCCTCGTTAACGTATTTGAGACAATTACCCGTTGATACATTAAAGATTGATAAGATGTTTATCGATGATATTTTGACAGATTCAAAAGCAGGAGCGATTGTAAAAACGATAATTGATATGGGACATAATCTCGATTTTAGTGTAATTGCAGAAGGAATCGAAAGCCGTGAGCAGATCAATTTCTTAGTAGAGCAAGGGTGTGTATTCGGCCAAGGTTATCATCTGTACAAGCCGCTTCATGCTGATGAACTCCAAAGACAGTTACATAAGAATGTTGTTATGAATTAGAAAGAAGCTTAAAACGTCGTGGATGAACGGTGTTTTGAGCTTTTTTTATTGGATTTCAGAACAAATCACAATTCTCAAATTGTACGTTCAGAACCTCCTGACCTACTTAAAATACTTCTATTACACAACCAAATGTTTTATATTCATCATTTCGTGAAACACTACATAAGTAGACAAATAGAAGGAGTGGATATGTAGTGAATGTATTAGTGATTGGAGCAAACGGTAATATTGGTAAAATGACATCTAACATACTAGCTGATCAAGAACACTCTGTAAAAGCGATGGTTAGAAAGAAAGAACAGCAAGATCATTTTCTGCATGAGAATATTACTGCCGTTCTAGGTGATTTGGAACAAGATTTTGAACATGTTTATGAAGGGATTGAAGCTGTCATATTCACAGCTGGTTCAGGTGGCCATACAGGACCAGAGAAAACAGATGCTGTAGATTATGAAGGAGCGGTAAAGTCCATACAATTAGCGCAAAAACATAAGGTGAAACAATTCATTCTAGTAAGTTCAGTTGGCGCAGACACTCCTGAAAAAGGACCAGAAGGACTTCAGCATTATTTAGAGGCAAAAGGAAAAGCTGATCAAGAACTGATAAACAGCTCCTTAAATTATACGATCTTACGTCCAGGTGCGCTGACAGATGATGATGGAATGGGATTGATTCAAGCCAAAGAAAAACTGAACGAGCGCGGTTCTATACCTCGAGCAGATGTAGCAAGAACACTTGCAGCCTGCCTCGGAAATGAAAAAGTTAACCACAAAGTCTTTGAATTGATTGAAGGAGAAGTACCTATTCAAACTGCTCTTGAAAATCTGTAAAAGACAAAACTAGTCAAAACCTAACAAAGGATAAGCATCTCCAGAGGCCGAAGAAATACCAAAACACTTGGCTGAAAGGGGATGCTTTTTTATGATTCAAGTGAAAATCTTTGATGAAGATCATGAAGAGGATTTAGAGGTCGCTATAAATGAGTTTTTGAGTACTGTTCCTCCTGAAAATATTGTGGATATTAACTATCAAATAGCCGTATGTGATAATGTGCACTCAGAGGACGATACGATGTTTTCTTTTTCAGCCATGATTATCTATAAAAAAATAGAATCACCTAAATAAGGAAGAGTGGCAACCGCTAAATGGGTTGCCACTCTTCCTATTTTTTAGGGCTCAAGCTTACCCCATTGCATGGTAAGCCGCGTTAGTTCCTGCAATGTTTCCTGTAACAAAGGCAACAGTAATATTATAACCGCCTGTGTATCCGTGCAGATCTAAGATTTCACCACAGAAGAATAAACCTTCTTGCTTCTTAGATGCCATCGTTTGAGGTGCGATCTCTTTAACTGATACGCCGCCTCCTGTAACGAAAGCTTTTTCAATAGATAAGGTGCCATTAACAGAAAAAGTGAAACTCTTCATTTGTGCAACAAGCTGACGAAGGGCTTGTTTGGAGACTTGATCCGCGATGGAGTCACCATCAATCTCAGCGCGTTCGATTAAAAAGTGAAGAAACTTTTCTGGAAGTAGTCCTTTAATTACATTTTTAAAGGCTTTTTTAGGATCAGCATCTATCTTTTTCTGTAGAGAAGTAAGCAGGGTCTCTTCATTTTCTTCAGGAAACGAATCGATTCTCATCTCGATAGATGGTACATCGAACTTTTTCAAGGCTTTGACTACATATTGACTGCACCGTAATGCTGCAGGTCCTGATACTCCAAAATGAGTAAAGATCATATCCATTTGATGGGCTTTAATCAACTTTCCTTTTGGATTCCATACTGAGAGTGCAACATTTCTTAACGAGATACCTTGTAAGGTCTTTTGTTTGATGAATGATTCATTTGAAGTGATGGGAACCTCTGTTGGATAGAGCTCTGTAATCGTGTGCCCCGCCTTTTTTGCCCATGCATAACCATCTCCTGTGGAACCCGTATGCGGAACTGATTTACCGCCTACAGCGATTACGATTGATTTAGTATGGATCACTTCTCCACTATGCAGAATGATTTCGTGGATATCATCACCATAATGAATCGTTTTTACAGGAGTGTTGGTTCGAATCGTAACTCCAAGCTGCTTTATTTTTTGCAGAAGAGCAGCAACCACATCAGTCGCCTTATTTGTAACAGGGAACATACGCCCATGGTCTTCTTCTTTCAAATGAATGCCTAGTCCTTCGAAGAATTGAATGATGTCTTCGTTGTTAAAAACGGAAAAGGCGCTGTATAAAAAACGGCCGTTACCTGGAATGTGTTTGATAATTTCTTCAACAGGCAGTCGGTTTGTGACGTTACAACGCCCGCCTCCAGAAATAGCAAGTTTACGACCTAGTTTTTCTCCTTTATCGATCAATAGTACGCGTGCACCATTCGTGGCAGCCCCTACACTAGCCATGAGGCCAGAAGGTCCACCGCCGATCACTATACAATCATAAATCATACGATCCCAACTTTCTAAATACGTTCAATAAAAATCATTTCATACAATAGCATAGCTTAATCAAAAAGACTATATGTTTTCATAATCCTTACTTTTTTGCAAAAAGTTAAAGTAGGTTACTTCCGCTTTTAATGTGATACAATATCAATAATGTTTTTTAGGATGATTAGTAGGAGCTGAAAATAGTTGTCTCGATTACTTCGTGGAACATTGATTTTATCCGCTGCGACCTTTTTCTCGAAATTTATCGGATTGATCTTTGTAATTCCATTTACAAATCTAGTAGAAGAACAAGGTATGGCTCTATACGGCTATGCTTATATTCCATATACCATATTACTTAGTATTTCCACAATGGGAGTTCCGCTTGCTGTTTCTAAATTTGTTTCTAAATATAATGCATTAGGAGATTATGCAGCAGGAAGAAAACTGTTGAAATCCGGTCTTCTAGTCATGACGCTGACAGGAACTCTAGCTTTTGTCATACTGTATATGTTAGCGCCTATACTTGCTCATCAGATCATTGATGAAAAAGGTGGACAAGGCAACACGATTGAAGATATTACTTTAGTTATTCGAATGGTAAGTACCGCTCTAATCGTAGTACCTTCTATGAGTTTGATTCGTGGATACTTCCAAGGCTTTCAATCTATGGGGCCAACAGCTGTGTCGCAAGTCGTTGAACAAATCGTTCGAATCGTGTTTATTCTTGTTGGAAGTTTCGTCGTAATCAACCTAATGAACGGGGAGATTACTACAGCTGTAGCGCTTTCTACATTTGCAGCTACACTAGGTGCAATCGCAGGCTTAGCCGTTCTTATCTGGTATTGGATAAAAAGAAAACCCCATCTGGACAAGATGTATAGAGAAAGTAAACCTGTTGCTGATATATCGTTAAGAGATATTTATAAAGAAACGATCAAATACGCAATACCGTTTGTAGCTGTTGGTCTAGCTATTCCGCTCTATCAGATGGTCGATCAGTTTACGATCGTTAACACGCTGAAAAAGATGGATTATACGTTAAAAGAAGCAGAATCTGTATTCGCCATCATCACACAGATCGCGCATAAGCTTGTTATGATCCCGGTATCATTAGCAACTGCTCTTGCACTAACCTTGATACCTGTGATAACGAAGTCTTTCACTCAAAACGATGATGAAATTCTTCATAAACAGATCACCCAAACGTTTCAGATGGTGCTGTTCTTAACGGCACCAGCAGCGATCGGGCTAACGGTTCTTGCATACCCGGCATATGGCGCACTCTTTGGGTTATCATCTATGGAAACTGGTGGCTATTATCTTCAATGGTACGCGCCGACTGGGTTATGGTTTGCGATGTTTACCGTTACGGCAGCAATACTACAAGGGCTTAATCAGCAACGTTATGCGTTTATCAGTTTATCAGCTGGTTTCCTAGCGAAACTGATTTTGAACAAGCCATTGCTATTGCTGTTCGGTGGGACTGGCTCTGTCATTGCCACAAACATCGGATATACACTTTCGATCTTGTTTAATCTGTATATCATTAAAAAATACAGCGGCTTCTCTTTTAAATGGGTATATCGAAGAACGGTTCTGATCACGTTATTTTGCGCAGCGATGGCAGTTACCGTCATGATTGTATCGGCACTTTTAGGTGAGACAGAGACAAGACTTGATACGATCATTAAATTAACGATCGGTATTCTTACTGGTGGAGCGGTGTATGTGTTCTTAAGTCACCGATCAGGACTATTAAAGATCATATTAGGAGATCGCATTCCTTTCTTGAAACGCAGAAAATAAGCATAAGAAAAAAGAAGGCTGATTATTGGCCTTCTTTTTCTGCGATAGTCTTTATTTACTCTGATGATTCTGTTCATCGTACCATTTAAGTTGATTACCGATACTGTAGCCTTCGAGCGGGACTTCAAATTGAAAACCTGCTCTTTCAAGCGCGGGCTGTAAAAATTCTCGGTATACCCAACCGCCATGAATATAAATCTTACATTGAGAAGGCTTGATGATTTGTTCCAGGTCTTGAATAACGTGATGGGCCCATTCCCGTTTTTCAGATGTCTTAAAATTTTTGATAGAAACATTATACGGTTCAATGTATTGGTCTTTCGTTAATAGTCCTTCTTTTGCACTAAAAAAGTAAAAATCATCATAATGATTTTGTGCGTATTGAACAGACTTAACGAATAAGGGACTTATGTATAAATCTATAGCTGCAGAAGGGGTAGACGCTTTTTTTCGTGCAGTTGCTAGAAGACCTATTTTCCTTTTCATTCCAATTCCTCCTATAGTACTAAATTACCCTGTTTCTTCAAAAATCAATCAATTTTTTACAATAATATAGGAAAAAAAGATCATTCAATCAGGAGGTTTCTTATGAGAATAGATAAATGGCTATCAAATACAGGCTATGGAAGCAGAAAAGAAGTAAAACAGTTACTAAAATCAGGTGCAGTTACGTTAAACGGTGAGGTGGTAAAGGATGCAAAAACTCAAGCGAACCCTGATCATGACAACGTGATGGTTCATGGAGAAGAAGCTGTTTATAAAGAGTTTATCTATCTGATGATGAACAAGCCCCAAGGAGTAATTTCAGCGACAGAAGACTCTAGGCATGAGACGGTGATTGATCTTCTTTATATGGAAGATCAGAATTTCGAGCCTTTCCCTGTTGGAAGATTAGACATTGATACAGAAGGATTATTAATTTTGACCAATGATGGTCAGTTGTCACATTCTTTGTTATCACCAAAAAAACATGTCCCTAAGACGTATTACGCCAAAATAAATGGATCAATTCCAGAAGGCGCGTTTGAAGATTTTAAAGAGGGAGTTATCTTAGATGATGGGTATAAAACAAAGCCTGCCTTTTTAAGAACCCTGACTAATGATGACAAAGAATCAGAGATAGAGTTAACCATCACTGAAGGGAAGTTTCATCAAGTGAAAAGAATGTTCGAGGCAATCGGCAGAAAGGTCATTTTCTTGAAGCGAATTCAGATGGGGCAACTCAAGCTTGATGAAACGCTTGAGTTAGGAATGTATAGAGAGCTTGCAGACGAAGAACTTTCCTTACTTTCTTTAAAAGAGGATGTTTTTGAATAATTTATAAGGGGTATCTTCCAATAAAAAGGAGATGTATACCAATGAAATTATCTGTAGAAAAGTTAATGGATGCTAAAGCCCAAAATCATACGATTTCAACGGAAGAAACAGAGCATAAGATCAACGACATTCTATTTAATATGTACGACCATCGCTTATGCTATTTTACGTACACCGTTGACAACGGAATCAATCAGCGTGAAGAGGTTCCCTCAGATAAACATATGGAAACAGTAGTTGCTGCCACTTCAGGCATCGGTACACAGCATACTCCGTTTACAGGAAGCTCTAACCTTGCTGCTAATCAGAACTATGGAAAAGAAACCTTTTTTATCCCTTGGCATCAAGTGAAAGAATTTGATGAAGATAAACTCGTGTTCTCCGGAAATGAATTACAAAGAGATGAACCAAAAGAGTGTTATTCTTATATGGCTATAAAAGATTGGACTGTCATTGATCAAGATGGTGAAAAAATTGGGAAGATAAAAGATTTGATCATTGATACAGATCGTCAGCAAGTTATTGGTTTTTCTCTTGCAGAAGGATTTTGGAAAAACTTATTCGGTCAGGATGATAAGTATATGCCTGTTTCAGGAAAGCCGAATTGGGAAAGCCGTGAATGGAACATTGAAAGAACTCCTGATCTGCTCTTAAAAGACAACAAGGATGAACTTTAATATTAACAAAAAAAGTCCCTGCTAAGAAATTAGCGGGGATTATTTAATGCAATATGCTTATCCGAAAATTTATTATATCTTTTAAGATACTTTTACTTTTTTTCCTGTTGTTTCCCACATACCTCGGGCAGGACTTGTTACTAAATTGTTATAAGAGAGGACGTTAAGATCTCTCTGGATGGTACGTTGCGTAGTTCCAAATTCTTCAACTAGTTCTCGTGTTGTTACAGTACCTTTCTTGCGAATAAACAAATACAGGGCTTTCACACGATTCAACATTCTGTCAGTTGAAGGACTCAAAAAACCACTCCTTGTTATTTAGATAGTTGTTAACACACTATATGATACCAGTCTAAAGTTAATGAAATATGAACGTTGTATTACATTCTTTTTAATTCTTAAGACCCATCCTTTTTATAAAAAAAAGCGAAGAATCCGTATTGGTTCTTCGCTGCTTCAGCCATTAGATGTAGTAATAACGTTCAAAAAGATGTCTGTGCGGCTAGGCAGCAAAACCTCATAACGAACATATGATCCTAAATATAAAGATATGGAGGAAAATTGTTAGTTAACCAACACTACACCTCCCATTTGGCACCATTATACACTAAAATATTTATTTGTCAATACCCCATAATTCCTGAGAAAGCAAAACACTCTAACCATTTTAATGGGAATAAGGTACAATAATAGGGTTATAAAAAATTATTATGTTAGGAGCGATGAGGTGTATATTTTACAAAAACTGATGAATAGGCTTTTCGTTTTGAATAAGCTTGGAATTTTTTCATTTACCTTTTTTATCGTTATTTTTTCGTCAGTCGTTATGCATCTTCTAGAGCCAAAAACATTCCCTCACTGGTTTGACGCCTTGTGGTATGTAATGACAACTGTTACAACGGTCGGTTATGGTGATTACTATCCGGTATCCACAGCAGGAAGAATTTACGCGATCTTCATCTTTTTAATCGGCATCGGTATTGCTGGTCTGGCTATTGGGAAACTGGTAGAAGCATTAGGAGCTCATCGTAAACGAAAGGAGGAAGGAAGATTGACTTTTCAAGGTAAAAATCATTTCGTTATTATCGGATGGTCTGAGAAAGCAAAATATGCTGTTAGTGAAATCATCGAAACTCATCCAAACCTAGAAGTAGTTCTTATTGATAACCTGCCTGTTACACCGATTACACATCAGAGTGTGCATTACATTCAAGGTGACCCATCAATAGAAGGGACTCTCGTACAAGCAAATTTAAAGGAAGCCAAATCTGTACTTGTGTTTTCAGATGATTCGATTCATGATTCAGCACTCGCTGATGGTAAAACACTATTGATCGTAACTTCTGTAGAACGTTTAACTCCTCACATACATAGTACGGTAGAGATCAAAAAAGAGGAACATATTAAAAACTTTAGGCATGCTAAAGTAGATGAGTTTGTTTTAAGTCATGAAACAGTTTCTCGTATGGCTGTACGGTCCGCCTTTTCTAAAGGTATTACGGAGATCTACACACAGCTTCTTTCTCATAAAGAAGGAGAGAACTTATTTGAGGTGCGAAAACGATCGGAATGGGTAACATACAAAGACGCTTTTGACAGTTTGTTGAAACAAGGTGCTACACTTATTGCGGACGGCAACGATCTATCGATAAACAAGAAGTTGGACCAACCAATTCGTGATGATGCACGTCTCTATATCATCTGCAGCAAAGATGTATACGAATCGATCATCTGATAGTGATCGAAAAGACAATCGTCAGAACAATTTAGAAAGGATGTAAGTGTGATGGATCAGGTCAATTGGAAAGAACAAGTTGAATTGAGAAAAAAACAGCTTATGGAGGATACAAAAGGGCTATTGCGCATTCCTAGTCTGCTCGATGAAGAGAATGTCAAAGAAGGAGCACCTTTTGGGCCAGAAATAGAAAAAGCTTTATCCTATATGTTAGACCTCGGAAAAGAAAGTGGAATGATTGTTAAGAATGTGGACGGATATGCCGGTCACATCGAGATTGGAAACGGAGAAGACATCGTAGGTGTTCTATGTCATGTTGACGTAGTACCTCCTGGTGATGGCTGGTCTGTAGAACCTTTTGGAGCAGAAGTGAAAGACGGAAAGATCTTCGCACGAGGTGCGATTGATGATAAAGGACCAACGATGGCAGCTTTTTATGGGATGAAAATCATTCAGGAACTCAAGCTTCCACTATCGAAAAAAGTCCGCATGATCATTGGTTGTGATGAAGAAAGCAACTGGCGATGTGTGAGACATTAC
This sequence comes from Fictibacillus sp. 7GRE50, assembly GCF_015903875.1. Lineage (NCBI taxonomy): Bacteria > Bacillati > Bacillota > Bacilli > Caryophanales > Fictibacillaceae > Fictibacillus > Fictibacillus sp. 7GRE50. The sequence goes on along the minus strand of NZ_JACZDW010000001.1, from coordinate 248,412 downwards.
TTTACGAAAGAAGAGATGCCAGCGATAGGTTTTGCACCCGATGCTGATTTTCCGATCATCTCTGCAGAAAAAGGAATCTTTGATGTGGAGTTTCGTCTAGATAACAATCAAAAGGAAGAAACAAGTGACCTTCATTTACTTTCTTTTACATCGGGTCAGCGTTTAAATATGGTTCCAGACTATGCAGAGGCTAAGATTCAAGCAAGCAACTTAGAGGAAATTCAACAATCGTTCGAAGCGTTTGGTGAGAAATCTGTAATAGAATACCAAGCTCAAATAGAAGGTGATGCTTTAATCCTGAAAGTTAAAGGGAAATCTGCACATGGAAGTACACCAGACATGGGTAAGAATGCTGGACTTATGCTTGGTGAATTCTTAAACACTCTTTCTTTCACTGGAAACGCTAAGTCATTTCTTCGCTTGTTGGACGAACTTACTGGCGAATTTACAGGTAATAAGCTAGATATTGCTGCAGAAGATGAGGCGAGCGGTAATCTAACGGTCAATGCTGGAATCCTTTCTTATGATCAAGTAGAAGGCGGAAAAGTAGGGTTAAATATACGCTATCCGGTTACACATGATAGCAAGAAGATCGAAAATACTTTATCAACAAGAGCGAAGACAGATGATTGGTCTATGAGAATTATTGAAAACAATCCACCTAACTATGTAGAAGAAAGTCACCCACTGATTCAAACCCTTCAAAAGGTTTATGAAGATCAAACGGGTAAAAAGGGTGAATTGATGGCTATTGGCGGTGGTACTTATGCACGGTCATTGGAGACAGGAGTTGCTTTTGGCGCGTTGTTCCCTGGACGAGAAGATGTGGCTCATCAAAAGGATGAACACATGTTTGTAGAGGATTTACTTCTCGCTTCTGCCATATACGCTCAAGCCATTTACGAACTAGCTAAATAGCATGTAAGAGAGGGTACATCATGAATAATTCTTTCGATAAAACCTCTATCAGTCTAAAAGGCTTTTATCTTTTAAGTTTTTTTGGTCTAGGGAGTTTATTTCCGTTATTGGGTGTTTATTTTAAAGATTCAGTAGGTCTCAGTGGGACAGAAATAGGCACATTAATGTCTATCAGTCCAGTCGTGATGATATTTGCTCAGCCTCTATGGGGTGTGGTTACAGATTATTCAAGGCGTCCAAGATCCGTGTTAGTTCTATCATTGCTGTTAACAGCTGGGTTAGGATATACCATCTATCTTTTCGAGTCCTATTTTTGGCTGATCGGGATACTTATCGCGTTTTCTTTTATGCAGAGTGCGTTAGTTCCTGTTTCAGACAGCATTCTTTTAAATTACGTACAAAAAGAGAACAAGCAGTATGGAAACTACAGACTTTTTGGGGCGATCGGATTTGCAGTAGCTGTATATATAGCAGGAAAGCTTTCAGATTCCATTGGAATTCAAGTGATTTTCTATATGTTTACCACTGTTCTTCTTCTTTGTATTTTATTTGTTTTCAAGATGCCGAAAGATAACCAATCGCTCCGTACAGATCTAAGGAAGGGGATTGGGCAGCTAGTCAGGATGCCTTCCTACCTCGTTTTTCTCGCTGCTACGTTCTTGGTGTTTGGTCCTATTTTTGCTAATAACTTTTACTTTGGATTTTATATTCAAGAAACAGGGGGAACTTTAGCAGGTGTGGGACTTGCTTTCTTGATCGCAGCTGGAAGTGAAGCTCCATTTATGAAGTTTGCTGGACTCACCATAAAAAGATGGGGAATGATGCATATTATGGTCTTTGCAGCGACGGTTTCTGCTGTTCGTTGGACCTTTTATTTTTTTGAACCCTCTTACCAAATCGTATTATTGACAACCATCGTACAAGGATTTTCAGTCGGGTTGTTCATCCCAGCAGCCATGGAATATGTGCGAGCTTATACACCAGTAGAAGTGAGAGCAACCGCAGTTTCTCTATACACAGCTGTAGGGAATGGCTTAGGCTCTTGGTTTTGTACGTTTGTAGGTGGTGTGATCTTTGATAAATACAGCATCTTTTACACGTACTTATTTTTTGGTGCTTTATCGTTCATAGGACTGGTAATGGTGTTAATCCTCACAAAGATGGAAGTGCAAGGTCGCATACTGATTCAAAGATCTCTATAAAAGATTAGCAACCCTCATGGCAACAATGTACAAAAGAAGCATCCCAATTCTGTTTGGGATGCTTTTGTCATTTATTCAAATTGAAACAGATCACTCGATAAATAACGTTCGCCTGAATCACACGTCATACAGATTACGACTTCACCTTTTTTGCGTTTTTCTGCAATTTTTAAAGCGGCATATACAGCTGCTCCTGATGATGGACCGACCAAGATCCCTTCTTCTGAAGCAAGACGTCTTGTGATCGTATACGCGTCTTCATCATTAACTTGAACAATCTCATCATAGACCTCTTGATTTAAGATTGGTGGGATGAAACCAGGACTTGTTCCTACTAATTTATGTTTCCCGGGCTTTCCTCCCGAAAGAACAGGAGACCCTTTTGGTTCTACAACATGAACAGTTAAATTCGGAAAAAATGTTTTAAGCTGTTCACCCGTACCTGTTATCGTTCCTCCTGTACCAGCGGGTGCGATAAAAGCAGTAAAGGGCTTGTTTAACTCTTCGATGGCTTCTTTAATCTCAATCGCTGTGCTTCCTCTGTGTGCATCAGGGTTTGAAGGGTTCTCAAATTGCATAGGCATATAGCTGTTTGGAATTTCCTCTGCAAGCTCTCTGGCTTTTTTTATCGCTCCAGGCATCTTTTCATCACCAGGAGTTAGCACCACTTTTGCTCCATATGCTTTTAAAAGATTAATTCTTTCTTCTGTCATCGTATCAGGCATCACAATAATGGAAGAATAACCTCTAGCGGCCGCATTCATAGCGAGTCCGATTCCTGTATTTCCTGAAGTAGGTTCGATAATAGTAGAGCCTTCTTTTAAGAGACCTTTTTGTTCTGCATCAACGATCATATTATAGGCAGCGCGGTCTTTAAGGCTTCGACTAGGGTTGTAATACTCTAGCTTCACATATACATCTGCTCCCTCTTGATGAGGAAGGCGGTTTAACTTTACGATAGGTGTATCACCGATTAATTCCGCGATATTTGTAACAACTCTCATAAACTGCACTCCTTTTTCTTGCTGATTCGATTATAACAAATAAGTCACGCGGGAAAAAAGCAGATGAATCCATGTATTCTTTGATAAAATAAATGAAGGTGTGTGAGAAGTATGCAAAGACATTATTTTTTGGCACTAAAGCTTCCTGATGAGACCAAAACAGAGCTTGCGAATATATGCAATCTTATAAGGAATGAACATCATTTTAAAACATGGGTACATCCTGATGACTTTCATATCACTTTAGCTTTTCTAGGTGCTGCTTCGTTAGAACAGCTTCAAAAACTGCAAGAATTACTTAACGAAAAAATGAGTATAACAGAGGGTGGTTTTTCACTACAAATAAACCAATTTGGCTTTTTCGGAAACGAACAACATCCAAGGATCTTTTGGGCAGGTGTTGAAGAAGAACACTGTTTATATACTCTGCAAAAACAAGTGGCTTATGTATGTGAAGAGGTAGGTTTTCAACTTGATAAAAGACCTTATGCCCCGCATATAACGCTTGCACGGAAACATATAGAGTCAGACTGTAATTCCCTGAATTCTCAGCAGTGGTGGAGACGATACGGTGAAAACATTCGATTCCAAGCTGATGAAGTGGTTATCTATGAAACACATATAGAGAAACAGCCCAAATACCATGTTTTACACTCTTATTCGATATAGAGTGATGAAAAGAAAGGAGTTCGAATGGCGCAGCTTGTAAAATTACTTGATTATGTATCAAGATACGAAAATAATTTGCATCATTATCAATCGTTATTTATGCGGATTAAAGAAAATCGCTGGAGGGCATTTCAACAACAATATGGAACAGAAAATCGTAAGAAATCTCATCAAGAATTTCGGGAAAAATTATTTCATCATCAGATGAACTGGGCCACTTCGACTGTAAAAGAGATTTCAAACTGGGATAATAAATACCTTCATGATGAAACACTAAAGTTACTCATTCAAGGAATTCCTGATAATTACTTTTTGTTCTATGAACCTGTCTTTCAAGTGAAGAATACAGGAGTGGAACTAAATATTATTTTGGTAGGACCCACAGAGGTTTGGCTGATCGTTTGGATGAATGGAGAAGGAATTTGGCAAGAAGCTGAAAATAAACGTTTCTGGAAAAATGTTCGAGATGAGCAGAAAGAAACCGTCTTGAGTCCATTTATTCGACTCGAACGCATGCAATCATTCGTTCGAGAAGCTTGGGAACCTTATCAAAAACAGCTGTCATTAAAAGCGTGTATTGTTGCACCGGATGCCTTTGTTGATTTTACGAGTGATTGGAGAAGAGTGAGCTATGTAGATAAACGCAATTTTAATGAATGGCATGCACTTCTTCAACAAAATCCGGCACCGATTAAAGGACTGCAATTAAAATTTGTGTCTGATCTCTTAAAATTAGGTGTAACGAATTCTCTATACAGAAAAGATCCTTTATCCAGTGAGTCTGAGTTTCATTTTGAAGGTATTTGAGAGATTTTGTCGAATTACTTTTAAAAACATAAATCGAGGACGCACTGAATGAAAAAATATTTCTTTATCATCAACGCAAACAACGCAAAAGCGATTCAATCATTTGATCAATTAAAAAATGTAATGGACAAGGAATCGATAAGCTACCGAACGTTTTATACAGAGTATAGCGGTCATGCCACAGAAATTGCGAAAAAGATTACATACATAAACAAAGATGATATTAAAGCTGTTATTGCAGTTGGTGGAGACGGTACGGTCCATGAAGTTTTAAATGGTATGAAAGAGAATCCTAGCATTCCTTTAGGGTTTATATCTGGAGGATCTGGCAATGATATCGTTCGAGTATTAACGAAAGAGGTTAAAGGGGTAAAAAAACAACTTCTATATCTTAAACGCAATCGAACGGTCAAGACTGACTCCGGAAGTATTCAGCTTTTAGGAAGAAGCAATAAGATCCAGTCTTTTATAAGTGCCGTTGGTATTGGTTTGGATGGAGAAGTCGCAAAGTTTACAAATGAAGCGACATACAAAAAGTATTTACATAAGCTGAAATTAGGTTCACTTGCCTATGTTTTTACATTGTTTAAGGTTTTAAAATTTTATGTACCAGATTCCATGGAAATCAGAATCGATGGACATGAACATCAGTTTAGCAATGTCTGGCTTGTAGCTGTTGGTAACATGCCCTATTATGGAGGGGGTATGAAAATTTGTCCTTCCGCAAAGTGTAATGATGGAGTTTTAGATGTTTGTATTGTGCATGATCTATCTCTATTCAAACTTTTATTGCTCTTTGTTTCTGTATTTTGGGGTGGTCATGTTAACGTACAAGGAGTTTCTCAGTTTAAAGGAAAAGAGATTGAAGTGATAACACGTAAATCAGTAGCCATTCATGCCGATGGTGAGTACAAAGGAACCACTCCGGTTCGTATTGAAGTTCAACCAGGTACGGTTTCAGTTAAAATATAATTTTTAAAACGAGTGGGGAATAAAAATGAAATGGACAGATTTTTTTAATATTGCTCTATTTGCCTTCCTTTGGGTTATGTTGATCGAAAAGAAGTCAGGTTTGAAGAAATGGATTTTAGATGTAACCAATGACCAGCTTATTCTTGGGATTGTTGTACCTGTCATCGTTTATGCGGCAATCGTTATTGCAGGGAGAATCATGAAGAATAAGTATTTAAATGCGGAGTGAAGATAAAAAACTTCTGTTAGTTATCTTCGCCAAATGCGTGAGGCCGCCTAAAGTAATCCTATCTTACTTTTAGGATAGGCCTCTTTTTCATAGATAGGAATAACAAATTCATTTTAAGTTCAATATGATGTAATAGCGATAAAAAGGGGTGAGGTCAATGAAAGTTGATCATATTTCAATGTCGGCATATATCGATGATTTTTCTATGATAACCATTGTAGTCTGTAACCCTTTTTCAATCATCCCATCACTTTCATTGGTAGATGATAAGAAGGTATTGCAGCCATTAACCATCGATAAACAAGAACATTATCATAATCAAGTGATCTACAAATGCAGAACGAGAACGCCCATTGATTTAAAAAACCGATATTGGGTCACATATAACGATACAAAGATCCCTTTAATGATCGGTAGCATTGTACGGACCGAAAAGTTCGATAGCCTCTATTATGATGACAGTAGTCTTGGAGCGAATTACACACCAGAGAGTACGACATTTAAAGTTTGGTCTCCTGTTGCCTTTGCAATGATACTTAAGTATAAAACCAAACATTCTAATACCTTTGTTGAACAAAACATGTCACGGTCTGAAAGAGGAGTGTGGCAAGCTACGTTAGACGGAAATCACCATCTTACAGAATATATGTTTGTCGTAAACGTAAATCATGAATGGATAGAAACAACAGATCCTTATTCGAGGTCGATTACTGCAAACGGAGTTCATTCGGTTGTCATCCATCTACCTGAGACAGATCCTGACGGATGGAATCGATCAGAAAAAAAGATAAACCTTCGTTCAAAAACAGACAGTATTATCTATGAAGTTCATATTCGGGATTTAACGATTCATTCTGATAGTGGTGTCTTAAATAAAGGAAAGTATTTAGGATTAACAGAACAAGGGACAAAAACATCCAATGGATTTCATACGGGATTGGAGTATATAAAAAGTCTTGGTGTTACTCATGTTCAGTTGTTGCCAGTAGCATACTTTGGAAGTGTTGATGAAACAAGGCCAGATTCAGCGTACAACTGGGGATATGATCCGGTTCATTTCTTCTCTCCTGAAGGATCGTATGCTACAAATCCTTATGACCCGATCTGTCGAATAAGAGAGCTAAAAACTTTGATTCAGACTCTTCAACATAATGGGCTCTCGATCATTTTAGATGTGGTTTACAACCACGTCTATAAACGTGAAGAATCATCACTTGAAAAGCTCGTTCCTGGCTATTATTTTCGTTATGACGATGGCGGAAACCCGGTTAATGGAACGGGTGTAGGAAATGATACAGCATCTGAAAGGAAAATGATGCGCAAGTTCATCTTAGATGCGCTAACTTTTTGGATGAGTGAATATAAAGTGGATGGATTTCGATTCGATCTGATGGGGATTCATGATGTTGAAACGATGAATCAGGCTGCAGAAAAGTTAAAATCTTTGAATCCTGGCGTGTTTTTACTTGGAGAAGGCTGGGATTTAAATACGAATTTAGAACCTGAAAGAAAAGCTTCTCTGTCATCTGCTAAGAAGATGCCATCCTATTCATTTTTTAATGATGCGTTTCGTGACCATGTTAAAGGAAGTATCTTTCCTAAGGGTCAAAGCGGGTTTATTAATGGTAATAATGATGAACGAATCAAACATCAGATGAGTCATGTGATGAAGGGTTATGCAGGTCAGCATGATAAATTTATTAAAGCTGAACAAAGCATTAATTATACAGAATGTCACGATAATCACACATTGTTCGATCTTTTGTACATTCGGCACCCCTTCGAAGATGAAGTAATGAGAAGGAAGAGACAACAGCTTGCTTTAGCGATTACGATCTTTGCACAAGGCGTTCCATTTATCCATGCGGGGCAAGAATGTTTTCGAACGAAAAAAGGTGAAGAGAACAGCTATAATCTTCCCGACACGATCAATGCGTTCGATTGGAACCTTGTTGAGTTCTTTCATAAAGAAGTTGATTATTTTAAACATCTGATAGGTATAAGGAAATCACAGCCTATTTTTCGTGATAACTCTGTTGAGCTTTTGGAATGGAATGTACCAGATGGATGTTTAGGATTTAAGTACCACCTTCCTATCACCGATATAAAAGATGGTGCTTCTTATTGGAGCAAAGCTTTATTGCTTTTCAACCAAACGACTAAACCGATAATCATCCCTTTAGAACAGCATAGATGGATGATAGCGATTGAAGATGAAAGATACGATAATGTAGTATTAAATGAGGATTCGTATAGATTAGAACCGTTATCTTTTTCTTTGCTTTATTCTGTTTAGAATTGTAAAGAATCAAGAATCAAGTGCTTTTCTTGATTTTTTGTGTTAAAATAATGACTTCGCAGTAATTTAATTCGATACGGAAAAGCTTTAATTTTTTGAATGAACAACTAATAAAAAACGGATTTCTTAACTAGACAAGAAGGTGAACATTTTGGAACAGATTTTGGGAGAAGATTGGCAGGTTTCCCCTGCTGGCGGAGCAACGGGAGAAGCATATATAGCTGAATATGGGAACCAAAAACTGTTTTTAAAGCGTAATTCCTCTCCGTTTTTAGCTGTTCTTTCTGCAGAAGGAATTGTTCCTAAACTTTTATGGACAAAAAGATTAGGTAATGGAGATGTTATAACAGCTCAGCAATGGCTAAACGGCCGTGAATTAAAAGCAGCAGATATGAAAAGTGAGAATGTAGCTGAACTTTTGGCAAAAATTCACCGATCTCAAGAACTGCTAGGCATGATGAACCGCTTAGAGAAAAAAAGGTTAACACCAGTTGACCTATTAAATGATATACAATTGCAGATGCGTAAAGAAAAAGATTATCTAGAAATCATCAATGATTCCTTTGCATATTTAATGGAGACTGCCTCTGAGGTGGAAGTCGATAATTTGGTTGTATGCCACTGTGATGTTAATCATAACAATTGGCTGCTAAGCGATTCTGATGAATTATATTTAATCGATTGGGATGGAGCGATGATTGCTGATCCTGCATTAGATCTTGGAATGCTTCTCTATAGCTATATCCCTTATGAAAAATGGGAAGAATGGCTCGAGATTTATGGGGAAACCCTTGATGATGATTTAGAAAGAAGAATGCATTGGTATGTTTTGGCACAAACGATAAGCTCTTTTTTCTGGTATAAAGAAAAAGGACAGTCTAAAGAGACTGCCCATTTTGCAGAAAGTATTAAGAAACTTGCTGGTTCGATCTAACACTGACAATATATAAGACCATCTGACACTATTTCCTAGGGAATAGTGTCTTAATATGGATGATGTGTTTGAATTGTGTTGATCCATGATTCTAAGTGAGGACGATGATTGGTAATATGCTCTTCTAAATGCTGGTGTGAAAAGCCTGTATGACTATATTCGTTAATGTTGGATAAGATGTTTCGTACTTCTTCATGAACTGCGCCGTTCTCCAATAAATGTGCAGCAAGACGTTCTAATTGAGCACATTCGGATGGTGAACCAGCACAATCGGTATAATGGTCTTGAAGAAGATCTCTTATGATATGCAATTGATCATTGTGATTTAAGGGCATTTTTCCTGCACATCCTTTCATTGCATAGCTTATGGATTATGCTAAAAAATATCCTTCGTTTAAAACTATTATGAGGTAAATGAAATCGTATATAAAAGTGTGAAAAGTGGGGAGAAACTATGCGTCAAAGATTTAAGCCTTGGGCAAAAGAAAAATTAATCGACCATCCTGAATATGTTTCAGTAGAGCCTGAAAAGATGAAAGGGAAATGGCATTCTTTTTTTGGGAATGACAATCCGATTCATATTGAAGTTGGAACAGGTAAAGGACAGTTTGTTAATGGTATGGCTAAACAAAATCCTTCTATAAATTATTTAGGGATGGAGCTTTATGACAGCATCATCATTACTGCATTGGATCGTATTCTAGAAGACGAAAAACCAAACGTAAAACTTATTAGAGCAGATGCATCACATTTGCTGGATTACTTTGAACCGGGAGAAATTGAGCGTGTTTACCTCAACTTTTCAGATCCTTGGCCAAAATCCAAACATGCTAAAAGAAGATTAACGCATGAAAGTTTTCTGAAACGATACGAAACGGTATTAAAAAAGCCGGGTGAAATACATTTTAAGACGGATAATCAAGGGTTGTTCGAGTATTCACTTCATAGCATGTCAACTTATGGCATGTTCTTTAACCAAGTAAGTCTTGATCTTCATAAGAGTGATATGGAAGATAACGTTATGACAGAATATGAAGAGAAATTCTCTGAAAAAGGATATCGAATTTACCGAATGGAAGCACAATTCCGTTCATAAAGATCCAAGCATATGCTTGGGTCTTTTCTTTTCATCCGATCTGTGTTTCTTATGATACACTTGTACAGAGATCGAAATAGAAAGGAGACTAAATATGGATCAGTGGAAGATTGGTAAAAAGACATTGACATGGTTGGATGGCGGGGTCACACATATGGACGGCGGTGCTATGTTTGGAGTCGTTCCTAAAGCTCTATGGGAAAGGAAATATCCTGTTAACGAGAAGAATCAAATAGAACTTAGAACTGAACCCATCCTTGTTCAAGGTTTTGAAGGAAAGAACATACTCATTGAGTCTGGAATCGGTTATGGGAAATTAACAGAAAAACAAAAAAGAAATTATGGCGTTACAGAAGAGTCGCTTATTGAAAAAAGTTTAGAAAAAGAGGGATTAACAACAGCTGATATTGATATTATTCTTATGACACATATGCATTTTGATCATGCCTCAGGGCTATCCAGATGGGAAGATGATAGGTTAGTACCTGTTTTTGAAAACGCTGTTATTTATACTTCTGAAACAGAGTGGAATGAGCTTAAGAATCCAAATATCAGGTCTCAGAATACATATTGGAAAGAAAATTGGGAACCTATTCAGCATCAAGTAAGGACGTTTAAAGAAGAGATAGATGTTCTAGAAGGGATAAGAATGGTTCATACGGGCGGGCATAGTGATGGTCATTCCCTAATTGAGCTAACGATAGAGAATGGTGAAAAGCTCTATCACATTGGTGACATCATGCCAACTCATGCACATCATAACCCACTATGGGTGCTGGCTTATGATGATTATCCCATGACTTCCATCTTTCAAAAACAGAAATGGATAAAGCCAGACACATGGTATTTCTTTTATCATGATTGTATTTGTCGTGCTGTTAAGTGGGATGCAAAAGGTGACATGACAGAAAGAATTCCACGTTCCCCGAAAATGTAAAAAAACCGTCACATATTTTCCATTTTCAAGTGAATGTCGAAATCGACAGGATATGTTAAAATATGAGAGGCATGTATTGATGAACTTTATTTATATCTTAAAGGGTAAAAAATGAGAGGGGATTTGAAAATGAAAAAACAGTTAGTTGCCATTTTTACCGTTTTAGCACTGTTTTTATCCATGGGTACTTTCGTATCTGCTGAACAAGCTACAGATGAAATGAAAAAGACGATTGAAAAGGGAATTGAAAGTAAGCACAAAGATTTAAAAAAGGGTTCTTTAACATTAACAGACATTGAAACATACCCAAATCAAGACTCAGAACTAGATGCATCAGAAGTAACAGTTGCCATTGCTAACTATGATACGGTTAGAGATAATATTTTTTACTTCGATCACACAGAAGTTGTGTTCTATGATGCTGACAAAAACGAACTTTTGGCTGAAGCAGCAGTAGCTAAAGCAAACTCCCAAATTAAAGATTATAAAAAAGCACACGAATCAGATCTTGGAACACATATGGATTGGATCGTTGTAACAGGACTATTATTTCTTTTAATTATCGTTCCTTTATTGATTTTAGGTGTTTGGGAAAAGCGTCAGTATCTTACTTCGAAATTCAAGATCGATAACAATCTTTATGATCAAACAAAATTATATCGTTAATCTCCATAAGAAAGCCCTCAGGAAATTATTTTCCTAAGGGCTTTTTTTACTTTGTGTATGTTTTTGGATTTGAAGGCGCATTTTGTTCATCACAGCCATTTAACTTTTGACCTCGAGGGTCTAGCCACTGCAACTAGACAGGTGAGACATTTAAAAGTGAAACGTACGAATGTGGCTCACTGCCTGCACCGTGGAAAGCGAGCAGCCTGGAATGGAAATCAACACTTCCGAAAGCAATAAAGTTTAAGAAAACAGCCTTTATTTTTGAATGAGCTCTAACAGACTTCCAGTTGAAGCATCAATTAAGAATTCGTAATGCGAGGCTTCCATTCCAGGTGATGAGTTTGAAAAGCCACCCTTATATACAGAGTATGGAAGACCGTGCACGTTCTTTTCTTCTGAGTTAACCATGATCCAGGCTCCAGAGATTGTGTAATGATCTCTTGCTTTTTCCTTAAATTGTTTTAAAGCTTTTTCTGGTGTGATGGTTTCTGTTTGCTTCTTTGTAACAACATAACCGATTGCAGCACCTGTGAGGCCTGCTAGAATCAGGTTTCTCCAATTCATTACTATTCCCACCTTATGTAAGTTCATTTTTAAAAATCATATTGGTTCTTCTTTATCAGTATAACAAAGAAAAGCCTTCTTTTTCTTGGGCTTTTTTGATAAGATACACTTGATAAAGATGGAGGGTTCGAAATTCCCACCCCTCTTAAAACAAAACTAGGGAGCGTGAAGAATGAACATTTACACTCTCTGCGTTTTTAGCAGAGTTTTTTTGTTTTCGTGCTCCATTCGAAAGGATGAACTGGAATGACTTATAAAATTCCAACAGATGTTCAAATACTTGGTCGCGACATTAAGAGCGAACAATTAAAGTACCATAATAAGCGGGTTGCAGTATGCAAAGAGTTTACGTTTGATGCGGCTCATCATCTGCATTGCTATGATGGAAAATGTAAAAATCTCCACGGTCACACATACAAACTAGTGATCACAATGAGCGGATTTGTGAATTCGATCGGTATTGCCGTAGATTTTGGAGAGATAAAAGAAATCTTTAAATCAGCAATCGACAGTAAACTAGATCACCGATATTTAAATGAAGTTCTTCCGCCGATGAATACGACTGCAGAAAATATGGTGGTTTGGATTTGGGAGCAAATTGATCTTGAACTAAACGAAAGAGGTCTAAGTGAACAAGGTCACAGGTTAGAAGAGTTAAAGCTGTATGAGACACCTACTAGCTATGCTGTCATGAAAAGAGAATGGATGGTGGAAAAGGATGATGTTTAATCTGCCGTCTAAAGACGTTTGGAAACATTGGAAAGTTCCTATGGTCGAGATTTTTGAGACGGTAGAAGGTGAAGGATTACAAGCTGGGTATCCTACGGTTTTTGTACGTGTTTTTCATTGTAATCTCCGTTGCACATGGTGTGATACGACATACAGTTATGCACCAGCTAAGCCTGAGTTTGAAGCAACGATTGAAGAAATCGTGAATACGATTAAGACGTTTCGTTCACAACGAATCTGTTTTACAGGTGGAGAGCCTTTAATCCACCGAGAAAAATCAGCTGCCTTGCTTCTAGCTATGGCTGACTTGGATCATATTGTGGATATCCACATTGAAACGAACGGAGCTATCGATCTACAGCCATTTGAGCAATTGCGCAACTCTCACCATGATTTACAAAAAAAGATGAGATTCGTGATGGATTACAAGCTCCCAGCATCTGGTGAGATGGAACGGATGCACATGGAGAATTTCAAAGAGCTTCAGCACCAAGATGAGATCAAATTTGTTGTGGGGTCAGAGAACGATTTTGAGATAACGAAACAAGTAGTCTCTGAACATTACAGAAATGGTCAGATCTGTGTAAGTCCGGTATGGGAGAGTATGCCTCCGAGACGTCTTGTTGAACTTTTGTTGGAGAATCCACTACCAAATGCAAAGCTCAGTCTTCAGCTTCATAAAGTGATCTGGCATCCAGAAGAAAGAGGGGTTTAACCATGAACAAAAAAGCGGTTATTGTTTTAAGCGGAGGACTTGATAGCACAACTTGTATGGGGATCGCAAAGGCGGAAGGATATGACTTATATCCGATCACTTTTCACTATGGACAACGGCATAATCGAGAAGTTCAACAAGCGATTGAAGTAGGTAAATTTTATGATGTAGCAGATCATCGAATTGTAGATCTCACCTTCTTAAAAGATATTGGTGGAAGTGCCCTTACTGATGAAAAGGTAGATGTTCCGACTGAGGCAGAAGAAGGAATCCCTGTAACGTATGTGCCTGCTAGAAATATGATTTTCTTATCACTCGCAAGCGCTTATGCTGAAGTTATCGGAGCTACTGCTGTTTATACCGGCGTTTCAGCGGTTGATTTTAGCGGCTATCCAGATTGTCGTCCTGAATTCATTCAGAGCATGGAAGAAACGATTAATCTAGCAACAAAAGCGGGTGTGACAGGGAAAAATATTTCAGTAGAAACACCATTGATCTCTTTATCTAAAAAGGAAACGATTGAAAAAGGTCTTTCTCTTGAAGTGCCATATGATCTAACAACTTCTTGCTACAATGGGAAAGAGGCAGCTTGCGGTCAATGTGACAGCTGTGTTTTACGTTTAAAAGGTTTTAAAGAAGCAGGAGCAGTCGATCCGATCACTTACGAAATCTAGAACGTTCATAAGTATAGAAAACCCCTTCTTATTAGGTGTACAATAAAAATGTACATGTGACTAATTAGAAGGGGTTGTTTTTATATGAATAATGAAACACTCGACTTGTTTAAAACATTGACTGAATTGCCAGGGGCGCCAGGCTTTGAAAGAGATGTTCGTAAGTTTGTCCGAAAAGAGATCGAACCTGTATCAGATGAAATTATTCAAGATGGTCTTGGCAGCATCTTTGGTGTCAAAAAAGGGAATGGTCCAAAGATTATGGTAGCAGGGCACATGGATGAAGTTGGTTTCATGGTTACGAAGGTTACGAAGAACGGCATGCTTAAATTTCAAGAGTTAGGTGGCTGGTGGAGCCAAGTTCTGTTAGCTCAACGTGTAAATATTTATACGGATAAAGGTGATGTTATAACAGGTATTATCGGCTCGACTCCACCTCATCTTCTTTCCGACGATCAGCGTAACAGACCGATGGGTATTAAGAATATGTACATAGATATTGGTGCAGATAATGATGAAGAAGTTCATAACCTAGGCGTAAGACCCGGACAGCAAATCGTTCCGATCTGTCCGTTCACACCGATGGCCAATCCGAAGAAGATTATGGCTAAAGCATGGGATAATCGTTATGGTGTGGGATTAGCGATTGAACTATTAAAAGAATTAAAGGATGAAACGTTGCCTAACGAATTGTATAGTGGTGCTACGGTTCAAGAAGAAGTAGGACTTAGAGGATCCAAAACAGCAGCTAACTTAATTCAACCTGATCTATTTTTCGCTTTAGATGCAAGTCCAGCGAATGACATGATGGGGGATAAAAGTGAGTTCGGACAGCTTGGAAAAGGTGCGTTGTTAAGGATTTTAGACAGAACGATGGTCACTCACCGTGGAATGAAGGAATATATTCTAGATACAGCTGAAACGCATAGGATTCCCTACCAGTATTTTATTTCACAAGGTGGAACGGATGCTGGCAGTGTACATATTTCAGGGAACGGTGTACCTTCTGCGGTGATCGGAATCTGTTCACGTTATATTCACACACATGCTTCAATGATACATGTTGACGATTATGCTGCTGCTAAAGAATTGCTTATAAAACTTGTGAAAACAGCAGATGAATCTACATTAAGAACGATCTTAGAAAATAGCTGAGGGTGAACGCACGATGAAAATTGGAATTGGATCATCTAATCCTGCAAAGATCAAAGCAGCTCATCCTTTTATTACGCATTTTGAGGATGCTGAACTCGTATCTTACGCATCTGATTCACTGGTTGCGGCTCAGCCTTTTTCTGATGAGGAAACCAAGATCGGTGCTATCAATCGTGCGAGAGATTGTGTGAAGCAAGGAGCGGACATCGGCATTGGTTTTGAAGGCGGTGTTATGGAGATGGAAGATGGCATGTATTTATGTAACTGGGGAGCGGTGGCTGACCAACATGGGAACGTCTATTCAGCTGCGGGAGCTCGCATTCTACTTCCATCGGTAATCGTAACAGGTCTGAAGCAGGGCAAGGAACTTGGAACATTGATGGGGGACTTAACAAAAGACCCAGAGATCAGAAAAAAGGATGGAGCGATAGGCGTCTTTACCAGTGGCATGCTGTCTAGGAGTGAGATGTTTTTGCATATTTCCACGATCCTTTTAGGGCAATATATATACAGTTTAAACAAATAAAAGTTTAAAAACGCGATGCTATTGCAGAGTATATTTTTCAATCGAAGGTTGTTAGTAAGGTTTGTATACCTTACCTAACAGCCTTTTTGTATGAATAAAGATAATCAGGGGAAATTAGAAACAAAAACGTTAGGCGGATTTTAACTTTGAACTCATATTCGAAAAGAGTACTGATCTTGTTTGTTGTCCTCATCGCTTTGTGTGTTGGCTGGGTCGTATATGAAGTCTCACCACCTGAAGGAACAGCAGAGAAGGCTTTTGTTATAAAAGAAAACAGTGATTTTGAAACGATATCCGATCATTTAAGAGAAAACGAATTTATTAAAAGCCCATTTTTATTTACCGTTTATGCAACAGTTACAGGAAAGAAAAGTGAAGTTATAGCCGGAGAACATACGATTAAACAAGGAAAAGGGTATAAAGAGATTCTGCGAGATCTATCTACTTTGGAAAATGAAACAGAAGCCATCGAAGTGATCATTCCAGAAGGTTTGACAGTTACAGAGATAGCAGATCGATTAAGCAAAGCGGGAATAGTGGATAGAAATCAATTTCTTGAAGTAGCAAAAACGTGGGATACATTAACTGATAATCAACAAGAACAATTAGGAATAAACAAGAAAGTAAAAGAATCGGATACAAAGTTTGCTGTGGAAGGACTTCTTTTTCCAGACACTTATTATCTTGAGAAGAAAATGAGAGCAGATAAAATTATTCATCAAATGACTAAAAGACTGATCGAAGAAACAACAAAAATTACAATTAAAAGTGATCAAACACCTTATGAAATGATAACATTAGCTTCAATTATTGAGCAAGAAGCTCTTTTGAATGAAGAGAAACGTAGGATCGCTGGTGTTTTTGTGAATAGGTTAGAAGAAGAGAAGAAGCTGCAATCCTGCTCTACCGTTCAATACTTGCTAGAAAAACCAAAAGCAACATTAAGAAGAAAAGACATTAAGATTAAAAGTCCGTACAATACGTATATCAATAAGGGTCTGCCGCCAGGGCCGATTTCTAGTCCAGATCTATCTTCATTAAAAGCCGCAGCAGATCCCGAAAAGCATAACTATTTTTACTTTGTTGCAAAACAGGATGGTACATGGAGTCATTACTTTTCAAAAACGTATAAAGAACATAGAAAATATACTCAATTGAGTGGAAATTATTAAACCCGGCGAGTGATCACCGGGTTTTTATACTTAATCTTCTTTTTTAGTTTCACGATCTAAAGAATGAACAGACTCCGTATCATTCTCTATTTCCTCTTCATCAACATGGTGATCAGGTGTTACTTCTGTCTCTGCTTCAATTTCTTCTCTGTACTCATCGTATGGAGCATCATGCTCTTCTGCATCACTATCATCAACTGTTGCTGCTGCTTCATGGTAAGTGTCGATAAATCCTATCTCTTCATCAGTGATTAGATTTTCTCTTTCACCTAAAGAAAATTGGTCTACTTCTTCTTGCAAAGTGAGCGCAATTTCTTGCAGTTCTGTCGCAGCAATGTTTACTTGGTGAATGGCTTCTTTTTGGTGAATACTTGAGGCACTAACTTGTTCACTTGTAGCAACGGATTCCTCAGATATCGCACTCACTTCAAAGAGTTTTTCAGATAAGTTTTCATTAGCGGATTCAACACGACCGATCGCACTTTTTACTTGAGAGATTCTTCCGTTAATTTGAGAAACATTTTGAATGATGCTTGAAAACGCTTTTTCTGTCTGTTGAACAGATTCAACTTGATCAACACGATATTGCTCAAAGCGCACTGTTTCTTTTGATAACAATTCCATTTGATAAGTCATGGATTTTACTAGCTGCTGAATTCTTAGTGCTTCATTCTTAGAACGCTCAGCAAGTTTTCGAACTTCACTGGCAACAACGGAAAAGCCCCTACCAGCTTCACCAGCTCTTGCGGATTCAATGGCTGCATTAAGTGCAAGAAGGTCAGTGCTTCCTGCTATCTCTTGGATCGTTTCAACGATTGAATGAATCTGTTTGGATTGTTTGCTCGCGTCTTGAATTTCTGAAATAAGACTTTGAGCAAGTTCTAAAAAGTTCTCAGAATGTGTATTTAGTTGATGGACGATATTGGATCCTGCTTTTCCTTCGTTTTCAGCTTGAATGGCATCAGAAGCAATCTCGTCACTGATCGAAGCCGTTTCTTTAATATATCCAGTCACATCAGAAAGCAAAAGTGTACATTCTTGCAGATGATCAGCCTGACTTTGAGCTCCTGTAGCGACTTGAGAGATCGCTTCTGTCACTTCATCACTTTGTGCGGTGGTTTCTTCTGATACAGCTGCTAAGTTTTGAGATGAACTCGTTAGTTTCTCTGCGGCATCTTTTACTTCGTTCATTGATTTTTGCATTTTTTCAGCCATACGATTAAAGGTTTGAGCTAGTTCTCCCATTTCATCCTTAGATTTCGTCTCTACACGGTAAGAAAGATCACCATCACCAATAATGGCAGCTCCTTCTTTAAGTACCGAAATTGAGGATTGGATCGATCGTAGAAGCCAAACACCGATCACACTTAATATCGATAAGATTACGACACTCAAACCGATTAAACTGATCGTCAGCCAAAACTTAACTGATTTTTGGTTTTTCGTTAATTCAACATTTTCCTTCTGCAAGTTACTTTCTGCATCTTTCGTTGATTGATCTACAACATTAGCGATCTTTTCAAAAGTCGAAATATCATCCCCGATCTTTTTTGTGATCGATTGGATCGTATCTGCAGAGGTTGTATATTTTAATAAATTTGATTTAAAAGTAGACAACTGATCAGCAGGCAGGTTTTTCTCATCTAACATACGATCAAACGTTTGAGCACTTTCTTTAAAGCTTTCAACCGTCGTGCTGTCATACTTAATATGAACATCTTTTTCATACGTTTGCATCTGCAGCAGTGTGATCAATAAAGCTTGGTCGTTCATGGCTTTTACTGATTCATAAAAGTTGTTAGATGTTTCTGTCATCATCTGCTTTAATGAGTTAAGTTGTGTAGTTAGGCTTGTGGCAGAATTAAACGATGTTTGATAAGCAGACAGGTCTTTTTCTATTCCTTTAATTGAAGAACTGTTCGTTTCTTTAGCTATTTTAGTTGTTGCTTTTTGCAAGTCATTCAATGAAGTTAAAACTTTTTCTTTAGCCTCTGTGCTAGGATCTCTTAAATACTCTTGTTCAAGTTTACGCACTTCATTAAATGTACTTTGAATATCATTACTAGAACGTAATGTTAGTTGTACTTGATCTCTTTCCTCTTCCATTTGGGTGTTCTGCCATAAAAATAATCCAATAAATGCAAGTAATAGTACCATTCCGGCTAAACTGATGAAAAGCATCAGTCGCACTCTTCTTCGTATCGACATGTTCATATGAATTCCCCCCTGCCATTTTATCGGTCTTTTTTGAATTATTTTAAGTTTCAAAGTAAAAAGAATTGTATGTAAAACTAATTAGCTTTACACCTGTCTTTACATGGGTTTAAAACAAGTTATAATGTTTGGGGGACATGTTTAACAGAACAGCAAAAGGAGTCATTTCATATGAGGGATTTTTTAAATAAAAAAGGGGTAAGTCTATCCCCAAAAACGTATTTTATTACGGGGTTTCAATATTTTGCACTAGGTTTGATGGCATCGCTTATCGTAGGACTGATTCTAAAGACGATTGGTGAGCAACTCTCGCTTCCATTTTTCACAGAGATGGGACAGTTAGCGATGACTTTGATGGGTCCAGTGATCGGTACGGCAGTGGCGTACGGATTAAAAGCACCTCCACTCGTTATCTTTTCAGCAGGTATAGCGGGTGCAGCAGGAGCGGATCTAGGGAGTGTTGCGGGTTGTTATGTAGCAGCGTTGATTGCTGTAGAAACCGGAAAGCTAGTATCTGAAGAAACGAAGTTTGATATTTTAATCACACCTGCAGTTACGATCTTTACAGGTTTTACGATTGCAACATTTATCGGACCAGGAATTGATCAATTCATGAAGGCATTTGGTCAGCTTGTTATGTGGTCAACCGATCAGAGACCGTTGATCATGGGGATATTAGTAGCTCTATTGCTTGGCTTTGCACTAACAGGTCCGATTTCTTCTGCCGCAATTGCGATGATGCTTGGCCTAGAGGGTCTAGCCGCTGGTGCAGCAACAATTGGATGTGCAGCTCAAATGATAGGGTTTGCCACAAGTTCATACCGGGAAAATGGATTTGGAGGCTGGCTTACCCAAGGAATCGGAACATCAAAACTACAGTTTCCGAATGTGGTAAGAAATCCGTATATCTTAATTCCGCCAACAGTTGCAGGTATCTTATTAGCACCCATCGGAACACTTTATTTTCAAATGGAGAATATTCCAGCCGGAGCAGGGATGGGTACAAGTGGCCTCGTAGGGCAAATTATGACGCTCAGGACGATGGGCTTTACCTTTGAAACGTTTCTTGCTATATTTATTTTGCATTTTATAGGACCCATTATCATTAGTCTGATACTTTCAGAATGGTTAAGAAAAAAAGGATATATTAAATTTGGCGATATGAAGCTGAATCAATAAGGAGACGATCTAAATGGAAAATATCAAATCGATCGAACAATTTAAAGAAACAATCAAAAAGGACGTTACAATAGCTGTCTTTTCTGCTGATTGGTGTCCGGATTGTGTGGTAATTAAGCCGATCCTACCAGAAATTGAAGAAGAATATTCAAGCTATCAATTTGTCTATGTGGATCGTGATGAACTGATCGAACTTTGTCAAGAGCATGATATTTTTGGTATACCGAGCTTTTTAGCATTTAAGGACGGCGAAGAGATCGGACGTTATGTGAATAAAGAGAGAAAAACAAAAGAGCAGATTGTTGCCTTTTTAGAAGAGCTTAACATTCCTTCAAAATAGGTCAAAAGAGTATGTTATAATAACGAAAAATGATATTTTTTTAGGTGAAGGGAAGTTTTTTAATGGCTAAAGTTGAAGTAAATCACAGTAAATATGAAGGAATTCGTTTTGACATCCAAGATGAGAACGTAATCCTCGTTGATATATTAGAAACGATTCCATATGAGTATGTAGGAAAAGATACAATGGTAACCATTCCTACGACTGAATTTACATCTGTATGTCCTTGGTCAGGTCTTCCGGACTTTGCTGATATCATCATCAGCTACATTCCAAATGAAGATCTAGTAGAAATGAAGTCATTGAAGTATTATCTAACTTCATATCGTAATGTTGGAATCTATCAAGAGCATGCTACAAATCGTATTCTGGAAGATCTAGTGAAGCTGCTTAAACCAAAGTATATAAAAGTAGTAGGAAACTGGAACGCACGTGGCGGACTAGGAACAGAAGTAGTAGTAGAATATAAAGAAGAGAACAGCAAGTAAACGAACAAAAACCTCCATTAGGAGGTTTTTCACGTTACGAGTAACCGTAGTTTAGGAAAGGAGGATTCATATATGAGCAGTTCCATTAAACTAAAGAAAACGTTACAAGAGAGACTAATGAGTCCAACCAGAGAATTTTCATATGATAGAGAAGATGAAACACTGCGAATTACGAATAAGTTAACGGGTAAAGGTGTATCTTTATCTCTCGGAGGTCTCAGTGCGCGCTGGTCGAAAGAAAAAGATGAGCTTATCGATAAACTTGTTTACTACGTTGAAGAAGGATTGAACGCCGCGTCCCATGAAGATGAGAGTTCGAATAGCCTATCACGCATCTTCCCAGTCATTCGTTCTGCTTCCTTTCCTACAGAAACACCAGAAGGAGAAGAACTGTTCTATCAAGAGCATACAGCAGAGACGAGGATTTATTATGCTTTAGACCTAGGCAAAACCTACAAACTTCTAACGAATAATAAGATGAAGGCGTTGGAGGTAGAAAAGTCTCAAATACTTGATGCAGCAAAGTTCAATGTAAAACGATTATCAACAGATTATAAAGAAGACCAAGTTGCGGGAAATACGTTCTTCTTTTTAAACCATAACGATGGATACGATGCGAGCAGAATCCTGAATGTTCAGTTCTTAGAAGAAATGAAGAAAAACATTACCGGAGAAATGGCAGTTGCCATACCACATCAAGATGTATTGATTGTTGCAGATATCAAAAATAAGCAAGGATACGATGTCTTGGCTCAGATGGCGATGCAATTTTTTATGAACGGACGAGTACCGATCACGGCTTTACCGTTTATGTATGAAAACAAAGAGCTAGAACCTGTCTTTATTTTAGCCAAGAATAGACCAGTAGAAGAAGAAACAACAGATTGATTAATAATAAAAGCCGCTAGATCATCTAGTGGTTTTTATTTCTTATCTTTTTAGACGCATGTGCTATTGATGAATATTTAGACTATTGTTTCTCTTCTATTTTCGCTACAATAAAGAAACAACCAACAGAAATAGGTGAGAAGATGAGTTGGATAAAAAAATTAATGAATACGTTTTTTGACGATGAAAATGAAGATGATTCCTATTATGAGGATGAGAGAAAGCAAAACCAAGAGCCAGTAAAAAAGCAACAAGCAACCGAAAAAAAGGAAAGTACAGAAAAGACGAGGTCAGTTCCTTTTGTAAACAATGGGAGAAAACCGTCTCAATCAAATATACAGCATCCTGCGAAAATGCTGCATAAGTATCCAGAGAATGCGCCATTTCGTTTTCCTGTGATCCCGGATGAAAAAACGGCAAAACCACCTGTACAACGACATACATATCAGCAGAAAGAGACACAACAGTATAAAGCGCCTGTTAGGGAAGAAAAACCATACCGAGATGAGCGCACTGTACGTGAGCAACGATCTCTTCAAAAAGACAACAGAAGAACTCAAGCCAAATCAACTACTTTTAGCCGGGAACCAAAACGTCAAGCATTCAAAGCATCTAACGTTCCGTCGCCTGTTTACGGATATGAGAGAAGAAATAAGAATGATGCACAGGTAAAGCCTGAACAAAAGGATACCACTCCTGAAGTGAAATCTAGGTTTATGCCTACAGATGTACCCTCTCCTGTATACGGGTATGGAAAGAGAAAGCCAGAAGGTATCTTGTTCATCGGTAGAGATATACCTGAGAAGGATTCTGTGACAGAAGAACTTTTAAAGACTGTTGAAGAAGTTCTTCCAGCTGCAACAACAGAAGACACGATGGATTCACAAGAGATTCGGCGTGAGATTTCTCAATTTCAAGATTCGAATCAAAGTATGGTTGAACCAGAACAATTACCGGTTGAAGATGAAGTAATAATATTGGGTCAGGATGTAGCATCTGAAGAAGAACAGCATAATGAGTCGCTTGAAATGGTTATCGAACACCAAGAGCATGTGTCAGAGGAGGTCTTCGAGGTTGCACCTGACACGTTAAATGTGGAGAAACAGGATGAAATGATTGAGCCTGTTGATGAATCAGAACCTGCTGATGAACGTGCGGAGAAACCTGATACACAATATGTTCAAGAGGTAGCCCTAAGTAAGTCAGAGAAGCAAGTACAAGAAGATGTAGTCATTGAACAGTCTCCGCCTAAGAAAGAAGCTCCAAAAAGTGGAGGTCAATTCGTTCCTTTCAATGTGCTGATGCTAAAAAAAGACAGAAAGTCACTAAGCAGTGTTTCAAATCCAGAAATGCGTCAGTCAGAAAGTAGACAAACAGCAAGAAAAGAATTAAACATTCATCAAAGTGCTGAATCTGTAAAAAATCAGCTATTTGTTCCAATGTCATTATTGAATAAAGCGAAGATATCACTTGAAGATGATGATCTTTGGTTAAACGAACAAAAGAACACACTTCAATCAACACTGGATAACTTTAATGTGAACGCAAAAGTAGTTCATATGACAAAAGGCCCTGCCGTAACAAGGTTCGAAGTTCAACCCGCTCCAGGCGTTAAGGTAAACAAGATTACAAACCTTACAGATGATATAAAACTTAGCCTCGCTGCTCGTGATATAAGAATTGAAGCGCCGATCCCAGGAAAGAATGCAATCGGTATAGAAGTTCCCAACCAGCATAGCAGAGCTGTTTATTTACGTGAGATCATTGAAGATGATGTGTTTAAGGATTCAGTTTCTTCCTTAACAGTGGCTCTTGGTTTAGACATTTCAGGAGCACCTGTAGTAACAGATCTCCAAAAGATGCCTCACGGACTTATCGCAGGTGCTACAGGTTCAGGAAAGAGCGTTTGTATCAATTCTATACTTGTGAGCTTGCTGTATAAAGCAAAGCCGGAAGATGTCAGACTGTTACTTGTCGATCCTAAAATGGTCGAACTCGCACCATACAATCATATCCCGCATCTAGTGACTCCTGTTATCACAGATGCAAAAGAGGCTACAGCTGCTTTGAAATGGGCGGTTGAAGAAATGGAACGCCGGTATGAAGAGTTTGCAAAAACAGGTGTACGTGAGATCAAACGTTACAATCAAAAGATGGAAGAAGAGCAGCATTATAAGAACAAGATGCCATATATTGTTGTAGTCATTGATGAATTGGCAGATCTTATGATGGTATCACCGCAAGAAGTTGAAGAAGCGATCTGCCGAATTGCTCAGAAAGCAAGAGCATGTGGTATCCATCTTCTTCTTGCAACACAGCGTCCATCAGTAGATGTTATCACAGGACTGATCAAAGCTAATGTACCAACTCGTACAGCATTCGCTGTATCGTCCGCGATAGATTCACGAACCATTCTAGATATGAGTGGTGCAGAACGGTTATTAGGGCGAGGCGATATGCTCTTTATGGAGAACGGCTCGAACAAAGCGGTTCGTATTCAAGGAACGTTCGTATCTGATGAAGAAATTGAAGAAGTAACACGTTACGTAAAAGAAGAATATCAGACGGAATATCTTTTTACTCGTGAAGAACTGATTCAGCATCAGCAAACAACAGAAGTAGAAGACGAGCTTTTTGAAGAAGCTTGTTACTATGTAATCGAAGTAGGTGCAGCATCCTCTTCTAGCTTGCAGCGTAGATTTAGAATTGGTTACAACCGTGCAGCAAGATTAGTAGATATGATGGAAAGCTTCGGCCTCGTCTCTGAAACGATGGGAAGTAAACCAAGACATGTTCTTCTTACACAAGAAGAACTAGAGAATCGTTTATATAGTGGTGTAGAGTAATGAAGTAATCAGAAAGAGCTGATTGTAAGGGACGCCTTACATCAGCTCTTCTTTTGTAAGCAGAGTGGTGAAGTCTACACTTCGGTAGAAAGTAAGGATATCGGCAAGAATAAAGATATATCGGCAAGAAACCGATTATATCGGCGGGAAATATCTTTTATCAGCAAAATTGCTTTTATATCGGTAAATTTGACCGATTATTCATTTATTTCACTTTCTGGTTGCTCTCTAAAATTCTCTATTAAATGATTTTCTTGAGTTATTGTGCCTTGTTCGCTATTATAGTGTGGGGAATAGTTCCCTTTCTTTTATACCTTGGAATAAGTCATGAGGAGTAATTTAATGAAAGAGATAGAATTAAAGCTGCAAGGTAAGATCAAGCGGCTCACAAATAAAACATTTAAATTTGATGAACGGATCAGAGAAGGCTGGTTCTCTGCTGTTTATTTTCTAAAAACGTGTGAGATTGTAGAATCATTTAAACCAGATAATATCGTAACCATGCAGTTCTTTCAAAAGAGTGATGCCGTTCTGTGCGGTTCGGATGAAGCGATCGCTCTTATTAAAACGTTTGCTAAAGATGTTGATTCTTTAGAGATCCATTCTCTAAAAGATGGAGACAAAATCTCTCCGTTTGAAACGGTGTTAACGATTAAGGGACCTTACCAGAACTTTGGGTTCTTAGAAGGTATGATAGATGGAATACTAGCCAGAAGAACGTCGGTTGCAACGAATGTTTATAATGTTGTGAAAGCTGCTAGCAAATCGGGCGTACAGAAACCGGTCATCTTTATGGGAGACCGAGATGATCATTTTGCACAGCAAGCAGGAGATGGTTATGCATCTTATATTGGCGGCTCAACTGCACAGGCTACACATGCGATGAATGAATGGTGGGGCAAAAAAGGAATGGGCACGATGCCACATGCCCTCATTCAAATTTTCAATGGTGACATAGTGGAAGCTACGAAAGCTTATCATGCAAAATACCCTGAAGACGACCTTATCTCACTCGTTGATTATAACAATGATGTGATAACAGATGCCTTAAAAGTAGCAAGAGAGTTTGGAGAGACTTTAAAAGGGGTAAGGGTTGATACTTCGCGAACGATGGTCGATCAATATTTCTTTAGAAATCCTGATGTGTTAGGTTCGTTTGACCCTAGAGGCGTCAATCCAGAATTGATCTTTGCACTCCGAAAAGCGCTGGATGAAGAAGGCTACCAACATGTCAAAATCGTTGTTAGCGGTGGGTTCAAGAAAGAAAGAATCGAGCAGTTTGAAGAACAAAAAGTACCTGTAGATATTTACGGGGTAGGCAGCAATCTATTAAAGATTAATATTGGATTTACCGGTGATAACGTTATGATGAACGAACAGCATCAAGCAAAAGCTGGAAGAATCTATCGCCATAATCCAAGACTAGAGTTAGTGGAATAACAGATATCATTATTTTGGAGAAGTTGGGTAAAAATAGATAAAAAGGTCTATTAGACTTTTATCATTTGTCTATCATGGTGATAGGACAACAACTTTGATATAATGGTTCAAGTATTCCGAATCAAGCCTGACTGTGCATAAATAACCGATTCAAACAGCAGGCATATAATAATACAAATAGGCCTTTTAGAAGGTGTTCTTTTTGTGGAGGGCTATACATGACAAAATACCATTTTATTGGAATTAAAGGGACAGGAATGAGCCCGTTGGCACAAATCCTTCATGACACTGGTCATGATGTTCAAGGATCTGATATTGAGCAATATATCTTTACTCAAACAGCACTTGAAGAGAAAAACATACCGGTGTTACCGTTTGACAAGAACAACGTTGAAGAAGGTCAAACGATTATCGCGGGTAATGCTTTTGGCGAACAGCATGAAGAGATTCAAGCTGCAAATGAAAAAAATATACCTATTCATAGATATCACCATTTTCTTGGAGAGTATCTATCTAACTTTACATCGATCGCCGTTACGGGATCGCACGGAAAAACGTCAACTACAGGATTACTAGCACATGTTGTAGGTGCAGCAAAACCTACTTCCTATTTGATCGGTGATGGAACAGGTAAAGGCAGCAAAGGCAGCGAATACTTTGTGTTTGAAGCATGTGAATATCGCAGACATTTCTTATCTTATAATCCTGATTATGCGATAATCACAAACATTGATTTTGATCATCCTGATTATTTTTCTGATTTAAAAGATGTAATCAGTGCATTCCAGGCTATGGCGATGCAGGTTAAAAAGGCAATCATCGCATGTGGTGATGATGCAAATCTTCAAGAAATTCATGCACAAGTACCTGTTGTGTTCTATGGTTTTGGTGATCATAATGATTTCCAAGCAAAGAATGTTAATCGTGGTGATGAAGGAACAACATTTGATGTATTTGTTCGCAACACGTTTTATGGGACGTTCCAGATTCCAGGATACGGCACACATAACGTTTTGAACGCCCTTGCAGTCATTGCGATCTGTCATTATGAAACATTACCGATGGATATCATTAAAGAGCAATTAAAGAACTTCACTGGGGTTAAAAGACGGTTCTCTGAAAAATCAGTAGGTGATCAAATTCTGATCGATGACTACGCTCATCATCCGACTGAGATTAAAGTAACGATTGAAGCAACAAAGTATAAGTATAAAAATCGTGAAGTGGTAGCGATCTTCCAACCACATACATTTACACGAACAAAGACGTTTCTAGATGAATTTGCAGCAGCCTTAAGTGAAGCAGATCACGTTTATCTATGTGATATTTTTGGTTCTGCAAGAGAGAATGCGGGGAATCTTTCGATCGAGAATTTGATAGAAAAAATCCCTAACGCACAATTCATTACAGAAGATAAAGTGGATGTACTAAAAAAATACAATGACGGTGTTTTATTGTTCATGGGTGCTGGAGATATTCAAAAATTCCAAAGAGCATACGAGGAAACACTGACTGCAAAACCTTAAGAAAAAAAGACTTGCCTGACGGCAAGTCTTTTTTTGTATTTTCTTTTGATTAATTCGTGAAAGTTTATACCTGTGAAGGCTAGTGCTTCATTGATAAGTTGATTGTAGTGCAAGGTGAGCCTCCTAACAGCGCAGAGCGTTAGGAGGTTCACTGCACGCCCCCCGGAAAGCGAGCATCCTGGAACGAAAATCAACTACTTACATGAGCATTTCTACTAGTATTATTTTAAATTCTCAGGGTTTAATTGCTCTAATTCAGGAAGAACGAAAACGCCATCTTTACGTATCAACACATCGTCAAAGAAGATTTCTCCTCCGCCGTAATCAGGACGTTGGATCATGACCATATCCCAATGGATGTTTGATTCATTTCCGTTATACGCCTCTTCATACGCTTGACCAGGCGTAAAGTGGAAGCTGCCGTCGATCTTCTCATCGAAAAGAATATCTTTCATCGGATGCTTGATGAACGGATTTACACCGATCGCAAATTCACCTACATAACGAGAACCTTCATCTGTATCGAAGATCTTGTTAATACGCTCAGAATCGTTAGCTGTCGCTTT
Source organism: Fictibacillus sp. 7GRE50 (assembly GCF_015903875.1). Taxonomy (NCBI): domain Bacteria; kingdom Bacillati; phylum Bacillota; class Bacilli; order Caryophanales; family Fictibacillaceae; genus Fictibacillus; species Fictibacillus sp. 7GRE50. The sequence continues at coordinate 219,654 of NZ_JACZDW010000001.1, read as the reverse complement.
TACAATCTTCCCGTTCTCAAACGTTAGCTGTACATTTTCGAATGTAAAACCGTTATATGGTGACGGCGTGTTATAAGAAATCGTTCCGCTAACAGAATCTTTAACTGGAGCTGTAAACACTTCACCATCTGGAATGTTGTTTTGTCCAGAACATTTAATGGAAGGAATATCTTTGATCGAGAACGATAGATCTGTTCCAGGTCCTGTGATGCGAACTTTATCTGTCTTATCCATGAGGTCTTTTAGTGCAGTCATGGCGTCATCCATTTTTCCATAATCAAGGTTACATACTTCAAAATAGAAATCTTCGAAAGCTTCTGTGCTCATGCTTGCAGATTGTGCCATAGATGCGTTCGGGTAACGAAGCACACACCATTTCGTCTTTTTGATACGAATCTTACGGTGCATTGCAAAGATTGTTTTTTCGTAAAGCGCCATTTTTTCGGAAGGTACATCAGACATTTCGTTGATGTTGTCACCTGAACGTAGACCAATATAAGCATCCATCTGGTTCATCAGATCACCTTCGTGTTTAGCGATCATCTCCATTTGTTCTTCAGTTGCTTGTGTGTATTGAGCGCGCATTACAGAATGGTCTTTTAGTAGAACGAATGGAAAACCGCCAGCAGCATATGCTTCTTGAACAAGTGCGTTCACGAGTTCTTTTTGCAGGCCGAAGTTTTCAATCAATACTTTTTCACCTTTTTGCAGGTTTACTGAATATGTAATCAAGTTTTTTGCTAGTTGTTGAATTCTTGGATCTCTCATGTTGAAGAAGCCCCCTATATATTTGATATCTTCTTTATTTTAACTTAATTTAAACAATTTGTAATGTTCTAGAAAAGGATTTTAATGAAGTGGTAAAGAATACTATAAAAAAACACGTTTCCTTTGATAAAAACTCGGGAAAAAGCAATAATATACTTTCAGGAGGTGTCTCGAATAATGGATATCATTATCTCAATCAGTGTAGCATTAGTCGCAGTTGCATTTGTCGTACTCGTTTATTTTTTATCAGGGGCTTTGAAATCATTACAAATTACCCTCAATCATGTCGCGGTAACGCTAGAAAGTCTAGAGAAGCAATTAGATGGCGTAACGCGCGAGACAACCGATTTGTTACATAAAACAAACCAGTTAGCCGAGGATGTTCAAAAGAAATCAGATTCTCTTAACAACGTGTTTTCTGCAGTTCAGGATTTCGGTCAATCCGTTCAAAAGGTGAACCAATCTGTCCGCAAAGTAACAGACCAGATTACGGTTGAAACAGAGCGACAGTCTAAACAAATATCGCAAGCGGTTCAATGGGGAAATGCAGCATTGAATTTATGGGAAAAATACAAACTCAAAAAATCCAATGTTGACACAGCGACAAATCAATATTCCAGAGGAGGAGTGTAAATGAGCAACAACAACAATCAAAACATTGATAGCAAAGATTTTATCATCGGTGCTCTTGTTGGTGGCATGTTAGGGGCTGCAGCAGCGCTATTATTAGCGCCTAAAGCAGGGAAGGAATTGCGAAGCGATCTGAATGAACAAGCTGTCTATTTAAAGGATAAAAGTAATGAGATCTCTCATTTGGCTCGTGAAAAATCCTCAAACATTGTTAAGACCGTATCTGAACAATCGAACCAAGTCGCAACAAAGGTTAAAGATCTAACTTCAAATCTTCGCAAGGATATTGATAAGTGGCGTGCGAAAGAAGAGGAAAACGCGTCTGAACTGTATGGTGAGATTACAGACGATATCCAAGATGAAGGTAAGCTGGATTATGATCCTGCTAATGAGCAAGAATTAGTAGAGCAAAAATATTGATAAGTATGGTGTGAATATGAAAAGATAAGAAAAAGAACTTGTTTCTTTTTCTTTTCTTTTTATTATGGAGGTAGAAATCGATATGTCACTCATTCAATTACAAAACGAACAAGATTGGAATTTAGTAAAAGAACAAAGAAACCGCATTATCTTGATGAAAAACAGTACAACATGTCCAGTAAGTCATGAAGCTTTTAAAGAATTCCAAACGTTTGCAGCTGATAACGAGAATGAAACGTTGTATTATCTGAACGTGCAAGATTCAAGACCACTAAGTAATGCGATTGCTGAGCAAACAGGAGTGAAGCACGAATCTCCTCAAGTTTTAATTTTCGATGGAAATAACGTGGTTTGGCATGATTCACACTGGAATATTACGAATAAGAAGCTTGCACAAGCGAACGAAAAAACAAAAGCGTAGCAGAAATTGCTACGCTTTTTTCTTTTTAAACAAGTACTTCAAATTTTAATAGTAATTGATCACCTGTTTGGATTTCGGTTTGAAAGCCTGCTTTTTCTCCGTTCTTTAACAAAATCAGGCTCTCACCTGGTTTTGGTTGAAGTGTAAGTTCCACTTCTGTAAAAACGTCTTGAAATATAAACGGTTGTTGATTGGTCTTTTTCATCAAAAGTCTTTCCTGACTATGAAGAACTGAGTCGCTACACAGTTTTTCCTCTTCACGGTAGAACGTATAAAGTGGTCTTACAAGAGTCAGTTCTTCTTCATTAAAAATAACCGTACATGACTGATGAAGGTTTAGGTCTAGTGCGTTCGTTACATGTTTCAAAATTACTTGCTCTTCTTCAGAACGTTGATAATCTAAACGATCTCCGTCGTTCCATTCTGTATGAAGGGTAACACTTAGATCGTTTAGATGCACCGTACTCGTGATTGTAGTAGGAAGAGAGAGCGGTTTACCATCTACAAAAAGAGTAAAATCCAAATTCTTTGTTTCGCTACTCCACTTTTTTAGATCAAAAATATCTGAAAGGGTTGAAGGGAAGCGATAATAACAATCATCTCTATCAGATAATAAAGTATTGGCGCATACACGTTGTTCATTTATATAATAATGTGTTTCAAATGTCTCAGCTTCCCCGTTCACCCATAACGATTTGACAGAGTGATCATCAATTGCGTCTTGTATCGAGATTTCCGCATCCTCCCCGTTATTTCCAGGTTCATAATGGATGGTTGCACCCTCTAAGATTTCATCTGATAGCGTGCAAGGAACACCATTCATCTCAATGGTAGGAGCTGAACCGATCTTTCCTTTAAACATCTTCACTTTCCCATTCACAGAAACCATCAATCCCATTCCAGGTTTACCGTAAAGTTTCGAAAGATCAGCTCCTCCAGCGATCAAGGCATCACCGATCGTAAGTTTTTTTACTTGAAATAAACGTATTGTCTTTCCATTCACAGAGACGGTTACATATTTAACCGGATTTTCTTTAGCCGCAATACCGATACCTACAGGTGTTACGAGTTCAGGGCCATCTTCTTTTAATGATGGGATCAATGATTGGATGGCGTTAAGACCACGAATCGCAACTCGCTCCATTGGCAGGGTAAGCTTTTCAGCGACTTTCTCGCGTAATAGAGGTGTTAAACTGCCTCCTCCCACAAGCATGATCGCCTGTGGTGCTTTGCCGTTCAAGCGAAGGACTTCATTTGTAATTCCTTCTGCCAAATTGTCGATCGAATAGGCTATCGTTGAAATCACTTCAGATGTGACTTTCTTGGATGGAAATCCTAAGATATCTGTGTATGTTATTTCAGATTCTTGCGTTAACGAACGTTTAATCTGCTCAGCTACAGGAAAATCCAACAAAAACTCAGAACTGACTGCTTCCGTAATTTCATCCCCTGCGGCCGGTACCATACCATATGCAATAACTGTTCCTTGAGCAGTTATCGCAATATCTGAAGTACCTGCTCCAATGTCAACAAGAGCTACATTTAACTTACGCATAGAAGGCGGAATCAGCACATTGATGGCTGCGATCGGTTCTAACGTTAGAGCTTCCATTTCAAGGCCAGCTTCGTCTAGAGCTTTCATTAAGGAATCTACAACTACTCTCGGTAAAAATGTAGCGATAACTTCTACACTAGCTCTGTTTCCTTGCTGACCGATAAAGCTTCCGATCTCCTGCTCGTCGAGATAATAATGAAGGACAGAATATCCAACGCAATCGTAGAGTAAATTGGAGTTTTCATCTAATAAGCTCGCTAATTGATATTGAGCTTGCTGAACCGCTGCAAGTTCCATATGGATCACTTCTTCATTTGAAGTGATATCACCAAGTGAGAGATCTTTTTCAGAACGGCCTTTCACGGTCTTAAGAGCTCTTCCTGCTGCAGCAACACAAACTTTAGAAAGCGAACCTACTTCATGTTCGAGCTGATTTTTTATAGTCCTGATCACTTTAGCAACAGCAGGGATATGGTGGATCTGGCCATCAAGCATAGAGCGCTCTTCATGTTCGATCATTTTTTTATGTAAAATTTCATACTTTCCATTTTCATGCTGCTTTAAAATCATACCGACCACGGAGCGTGTACCGATATCTAATGCGAATAAAAGATTTTTGTCCACGAAGGCACCTCTTTTTGTTACGATAGATGTATAGGTAGTCTTATAAGTGATAGAAAACGTCCTAATTATTAGAAATGTATCATATTTCTTACATTATATAAATACTGAGGTGCTAAGATATGAATCATCTAGAATTAAACACGTTACGAGCAGAACTTGATGATGTGAATAAAGAGTTATTAGCGATAATCAATAAACGTGGTGAGCTTGTTCAGCGGATCGGTAAGATCAAATCAGATCAAGGTATGAAGAAGTACGATCCTGTTAGAGAAAGACATATGTTAGATCTCATTTCAACAGATAATGAGGGGCCATTTGAAACGAGTACTCTTCAGCATCTTTTTAAAGAAATATTTAAAGCAGGTCTAGAATTACAGGAAGTAGATCATAAAAAGGAGCTTCTTGTCTCTAGAAAGCAAAGACCTGAAGATACGGTTATCTCTGTTAAGGGGATGGAGATCGGAAACGGAAATCCTATTTTGATTGCTGGGCCGTGCGCTGTAGAGAGTTATGAACAAACAGCTTCTGTAGCAGATGCTGTTACAAAGAATGGAGTAAGACTATTACGAGGAGGAGCATTTAAACCACGAACGTCACCTTACGATTTCCAAGGATTAGGTGTGGAAGGACTTCAGATTCTAAAAAAAGTGGCAGATGAATACAATTGTGCGGTGATCAGTGAGATCGTCCATCCACAAGACCTTGATATGGCGTGTGAGTATTTAGACATCATCCAAATTGGTGCTCGAAACATGCAGAACTATGAGCTGTTGAAAGCAGCAGGGAAGCTCAATAAGCCTGTTCTATTAAAAAGAGGACTGGCAGCAACGTTAGAGGAGTTCATTAATTCCGCGGAGTATATCATGTCGCAAGGAAACGGGCAGATTATCCTTTGTGAAAGAGGGATTCGAACGTATGAACGAGCGACACGAAACACATTAGATATTACAGCCGTACCGATTTTAAAACAAGAAACCCATCTGCCTGTGTTTGTAGATGTCACCCATTCAACAGGGAGAAAAGATTTGCTCCTTCCAGCAGCGAAGGCAGCTTTTGCGATCGGAGCGGATGGCGTGATGGCAGAAGTACATCCTGATCCAGCAGTGGCTTTATCAGATGCTGCACAGCAGATGAACACCGAAGAATTTCAAGTATTTGTTGAAGAACTTGTTTCCTCACGTTTTCTTAAAATCAATCAAATGGTTTAATAAGTGATCAACATAGGACCGGTGAGCTTAAGGATTTAGCTGCCGGTTTTTTTGTATGCAAATAACTACTCTGAAAAAGCGTATGATTCTGCCTTTTTTCGCCAAAAATAAGTAAAATAGGTTCATTTTATTTTATTCTTTTTTTAATGTATGAATAAATGGTGAAACATGTCTCTATTCATTGCCTACTTTACTACTTTATCGTATGATAATAGCATTACATAGCTGTCGGATATGCAGTATATAAGGAGGATTTTTTTTGAATACAACAATTTATGATGTAGCTCGTGAGGCAGGTGTCTCAATGGCAACGGTTTCTCGTGTTGTTAACGGAAACCCAAACGTCAAGCCATCTACTAGAAAGAAAGTACTTGAAGCGATTGAAAGATTAGGTTATCGCCCGAATGCAGTAGCAAGGGGATTAGCAAGCAAGAAAACAACAACGGTCGGCGTTATCATTCCGGATATCTCTAGCATCTTTTTTGCGGAATTAGCTCGTGGGATTGAAGATATTGCCACCATGTATAAATACAACATTATCCTTTGTAACTCTGATCAGAACAAGGACAAAGAGATCCATCTGTTAAACACTTTACTAGGTAAGCAAGTGGACGGAATTGTATTTATGGGCGGGAAGATCACAGAAGAGCATGTAGAGGAATTCAAGCGTGCGGCAGTTCCGATCGTAATGGCTGCTACTGTTGATATGAACGAAGAAGTTCCATCTGTAAACATCGATTATCAAAATGCTGTTTATGAAGCAGTTTCTCACTTGCTTGAAAAAGGTCATTCTTCTGTTGCGATGGTAACTGGCCCATTAGAAGATCCGATCAACGGTTATTACAAATTTAACGGTTACCGTAAAGCGTTAGAAGAGCACGGTAAGAAGGTTGATGAAAGTCAAGTATTCGTTGGTGAATACACATATGATTCTGGAATTGAAGCGATTGAAAGCTTCTTAGACAGTGGAAACAAACCTTCAGCTGTCTTTGTAGGTACGGATGAAATGGCACTAGGTGTGATCCATGGTGCACAAGACCGAGGTTTGAGCGTGCCAGAAGATATTGAAGTGATCGGGTTTGACAACACAAGACTTGCTACGATGGTGCGTCCGACATTATCAACGGTCGTTCAGCCAATGTATGATATCGGAGCTGTAGCGATGCGCTTGTTAACAAAACTAATGAACAAAGAAACAGTTGAAGAACATACGGTAGTATTGCCTCATCGTATTCAATTCAGAGATTCTACAAAACAATAACGAAGTGTTGAGGTGGGCGAAGTGAGGATTGGCATCATCGGTGCGATGGACGAGGAAATCGTTTATATGAAAGAAGCACTGGATATTTATGGGGAGAGCGTTTTTGCTCAAAATAAATTTTATGAAGGTACACATCATAACAAAGAGATCGTTTTATGTAAGTCTGGTGTAGGGAAAGTTAACGCAGCGATTACCACACAGATTCTTATCGATCGCTTTCAAGTTACTCATGTTCTTTTTACAGGAGTAGCAGGTGCACTTGATCCTGAACTTGAAGTAGGAGACATTGTAATCTCATCAAGTGCGATGCAGCACGATATGGATGCATCTGCATTGAGCCCTGACTTTCCAAAAGGAACGATTCCGATGTTCGCGTTTGATTCTGAGTTTAAAGCAGATGCTCAGTTAGTAAAACTTGCAGAAACAGCAGCAGAAAGATTACAAGGACCGAAAGTGAAGATCGGAAAAGTACTGAGCGGTGATCAGTTTATCGCTGATCGAGAACTGGTTGAAGTATATTCTGCTCTTTTCAATGGAACTTGCATTGAAATGGAAGGGTCAGCAGTGGCTCAGGCTTCATTCTTAAATGAAGTACCGTTCGTGATCATCCGTTCGATCTCTGATAAAGCAAACGGTGAAGCGCCAGCTAGCTTTGCTGAATTCACCGCATTAGCTGCACGTCGTTCGTCAGACATGGTCGAAAGCATTATAGAATCATTATAGAATGTGACTTTGGAGAACTGACCCGTCAATGGACGGGTCAGTTTTTTTGGTTGAGGGTCATGAGGTCTTATGGATTTGTCGAAAAGTGGTTAAAAATTTTTATCCGTGAAATTAATTTACATTACCGTGAATTTAATTCTATTTACCGTGGATATATTTTTGATTACCGTGAAATTATGAACATGTTCGTTAGAAAATATGGCTTGAACAGCTGTTTTCCGGCTCAAAAAGTATAAAGAAAGAGGACTAAACGGTATAGTCCTCTTTTTTTATGAACTCTTTTTAATGGAATATAAGCTTTTTTCCAATGTTGCTCTGTTTTTTGATGTGATCTCTTCTTTTCTTGGAATCGGTTTATAGATTCCAGATTCATCTTCCCATGTAGGAGGAAGCGGATACTTCGCCTCGCTCGTCCAACGCTTTAGCCAGTTCTCTGCTATCTGTCCGGAAGGTGCTTGATCGTTCATGACACACCAAAGGTAAGACCAAGCCCTCGGAACGACACGCCAAATATCATAACCGCCACCCCCTGTTGCAATCCAGCGGCCGCCGCAATATTTTTCGGCGACTTTCTTTGCGATCCTTGGAATTTCAGTATACGTTTTCATCGTTACGGACAAATGAGTCAAAGGGTCATAATAATGAGCATCAACACCATTTTGGGTAATGATGACGTCCGGTTTGAAAAAATCTGCCACTTCCCACAAACTTCTTTCATAGCACTCTAAGAAGGATTCATCTTCTGTAAAGGCATCAACAGGAACATTAAAGGAGAAGCCATACCCTTTTCCAGCTCCTTTTTCATGGATTGATCCTGTTCCAGGAAATAAGTAGCGTCCTGTTTCGTGGATGGAAAGTGTGCAAACATCTGGATCATCATAAAAAGCCCACTGCACACCATCACCATGATGGGCATCCGTATCGACATATAAAACACGTGCATTATATTTTCGTTTCATATATTCGATTGCGATTGAACTGTCATTGTAGATACAGAATCCAGAAGCTTTGCCTCTAAAACCGTGATGAAGTCCACCGCTGAGGCTAAGAGCATGCTTGGACTTTCCTTCCATGACATGATCTACAGCTGTAAGAGTAGCACCGACGATCCAGCTGCTGGCTTCATGCATATTTGGGAATATGGGTGTATCTTCTGTACCAAGTCCATAGTTTAGAGCGATCTCACGGTTAAGTTGTCCTTTTCCAGCCTGCTTTACGGCTTCCACATACCCTGAATCATGAATCATCATGATCTCTTCATCTGTCGCTTGTCTAGGTAAGACAATCTGATCGTCATCCAAACACCCTGAATCTCTTAACAACTCATAAGCAAGTTGTACTCTAAGCTGATTGAAAGGGTGGGTGTCACTGAACTTATATCCTAAAAGATCTGGTGAATAAACAAAAACGGAATCATTTTTCATCGCGTTCACCCGGAACAGGTGGCCACTTCACTTCATAGCCGTTTTCAATCAAGTGTTCGATGACCGGAAGCGGGTTCATCGTACCAACGCGAAATACGATAATCTTTTCTCGCTCATTATGAGACGGATAGACAAGGACCGAGCTGATGTTCAAGTGAAAATCTTTCAACACACTCGCAACCTTAGCCAGTTCACCAGACTCGTTCGGGACGGCTACCTCTAGATGAGACCCCGGTTGATGAGTACCTGTTAATAAGATAAAAGCATGAAGCATCTCTCGTTCAGTTACTAGACCAACTAACTTCGTCTCTTCAAGTACAGGAATACAGCTTACATTATGTTCATAAAAAATCGTGGAAAGTTCTTCTGCGATATCGAAAGGATGAGCTGAAAAGGTAGCTTGTTTCATAATGCTTGAAACAGGCTTCTCAAAATCTTCTGGATGTTCGTTTTGGTGAAAAATAGATGGACTGGCATCCTTCACTTCACGATCTGTAACCAGTCCTAGTAGATCTCCGTTGTTATCAATGACAGGCAAGTTTCGAACATCTTTTTCTAGCATTAGTTGAATGGCTGTACCGATCGTCTCGCTTTCATGAATCGTTACAACATTCTTTTGCATCATATTTTGAACGATCATATGTAACACTCCCATTTGATTTCTCTCTATAAAGTGATGTTTTTATTATGCTGTTTTCGTATACACTGTTGCTCATGAAAGTAGTTGATTTCCGCTCCAGGTTACTCGCTTTCCATGGGGCGTGCGGTGAGCCTCCTGCCGTTATACGCCTTTAGGAGTCTCCACCTGACCGCTCGTCCCATAGGAGTCGGCAACCTTGCGCTTCAATCAAATTGCATATGAAGTAAAAGAAAAACATCCTAATAGTTTATTAGTACATAAAACGATTCTTAAAACGCAGCCGGTCAAACTGTTGAATCGTGTCTAAGTCGATTCTATTTCCGATACGGACCATCAAACAATTGGCTGGGTGCGAACTAATTTCAGGATCATCTGTTGCCATATACTCAAGGTCACCTGCATTCATCATCTTTTCCATGACTTTTCGGTAATCCCAAACGGATAGTTTCGTTCCTTTTAAGTCCCAGTGCCAATAGTATTCTGTTGTGATAATAATATAGTCTTCCATGGCATCATCCATCATGGAAACTTTTAATAGTGTTTTTCCAACTTTAAAGTTTCGATAATCAGGAATGACTTCTATCGCACCTAGTTCTAATAGATTTTCCATGTTTCCTTCTGACCAGCGTTCTAATGGATCAGGATAGACATATGTAACATAACCGACTATGGTATCTTTATTTCTTGCGATAATGATTCTTCCTTCGACTAGCCTCGCGATTTCGGTAACTGCTTTTTTTTGCTCTTGAGCTGGCCTGAATGCTTTTAGATCTTCATGGAAAGAAAGACCTTCTAACGTTTCTGCTGATACAGGTCCTTCGACGGTAATGGTTCCATGACTCGTTTTTAGTGCTACACAGTTGTATGTTTTCGTATGTTTCATTTTTACACCACCTAGGTTGGTTTCCAACTTCTATTATACATCATAAAACCATGTTGTAAGGGTTTACATAACGGTTTTTATAGATAGTTCTAATAAGTTAAAAAATTTAGATAATATGATATAATTAAAGGGATATCCAAAAGGGAAGGGAGATTTGGCAATGAAACTGGAAGCGCTTCCGATTATAAAAGGTGATTTTAATCTACAAGATTATGAGGCTACATACGGAGCATTTGATTGGAAAGACATTGAAAAAGAATTCTCCTGGCACAAGACAGGACGAGTTAATATGGCATATGAAGCTATAGACCGTCATGCAGCATCCCATCGTAAAAACAAAGTAGCACTCTACTTTTCAGATCAAAAAAGAGATGAGAAGTATACGTTTAAAGACATGAAAGAGATGTCTAACAAAGCGGGGAATATGTTACGCCAAATAGGTGTTGAAAAAGGAGATCGCGTCTTCATTTTCATGCCGCGTTCACCTGAACTTTACTTCGCATTCCTTGGTGCGATCAAACTCGGAGCAATCGTTGGCCCATTGTTTGAAGCATTTATGGAGGGAGCAGTAAGAGATAGACTTGAAGATAGTGAGGCAAAAGTGCTTGTTACCACGCCAGCGCTTTTAGAGCGTGTCCCGGTTGATCAACTGCCAAAATTGAAGAATGTTATTTTGGTAGGAGAAGATATTAAAGAAGAGGGACCATATGTAAATTATTTTGATCGTATGAAAAAAGCATCGAAGGATCTAGATATTGAATGGGTGGATCGTGAAGATGGATTAATCCTTCACTATACGTCTGGATCGACGGGTAAACCAAAAGGTGTGCTTCATGTTCATAATGCGATGCTTCAGCATTTCCAAACTTCAAAATGGGTACTTGATCTAAAAGAAGATGATGTTTACTGGTGTACGGCAGATCCGGGCTGGGTGACAGGAACTTCTTATGGCATATTCGGGCCATGGTTGAACGGTACATCAAGTGTCATTCGCGGGGGGCGTTTCTCACCTGAAGATTGGTATGGAACGATTGAAAATTATGGTGTAACGATCTGGTACAGTGCTCCAACTGCTTTTCGTATGTTGATGGGCGCTGGAGACGAAGTGGTAAAGAAATTTGATATGTCTTCACTTCGACATATTTTAAGTGTAGGTGAACCTCTTAACCCCGAGGTCGTTAGATGGGGAATGAAGGTGTTTAACTTACGGATACATGATAACTGGTGGATGACGGAAACAGGTGGTCAGTTAATCAGCAACTACCCAGCGATGGAAATTAAACCTGGTTCGATGGGTAAACCGTTCCCAGGGATAGAAGCAGCGATCATTGACGACCAAGATAACATCTTACCACCATATCGTATGGGCAATCTAGCTATCAAAAAAGGATGGCCGTCCATGATGCGAGCAATCTGGAACAATCCTGAAAAATATGATTCATATTTCACGCCAGGTGGTTGGTATGTTTCCGGAGATTCTGCTTATATGGATGAAGATGGCTACTTCTGGTTCCAAGGTAGAATTGATGATGTTATCATGACTTCTGGAGAACGAGTCGGGCCGTTTGAAGTGGAAAGTAAACTCGTAGAACACCCTGCTGTTGCGGAAGCCGGTGTTATCGGAAAACCCGATCCTGTTCGAGGCGAGATTATTAAGGCGTTCATCGCCCTTCGTTCTGGCTATGAAGCAAGTGATGAGCTGATCGAGGAAATCCGTAGTTTTGTAAAAGCTGGTCTTGCTGCACATGCGGCACCACGTGAAATAGAATTCCGTGATAAGCTTCCGAAGACAAGAAGTGGTAAGATTATGCGTCGTGTTCTTAAAGCGTGGGAGCTTGATCTACCGACAGGTGATCTTTCTACGATGGAAGATTAATAACAATGAAAAACCCTCGAATCAATTCGAGGGTTTTTTCTTATTATTGTTTTGTGTTGTGGCTGGTGGCGGATCACCAGTGCCAGGATCTGTAGGTTCAGTTGGTGGCGGCGGTGGATCTTGTGGCTCATCAGGCTTATCTCCATCTCCTACTGTTGGAGGTGTTGGTGGCTCAGCTGGTGGTTTCTTTTCACCGACCTGAACTTTTGTCTGTGCGGGAGATTCTTTGCCAGCAATATCCACTGCTGTAATATAAACGACTCCGGCAGGAACTTTTGCAGAAGTTTTATCAGCGGTTACAGAACCGATCTTCTTAAATGATGTACCATCTGAAGAGTGATAGATGCGGTAACCAATTACATCATTTTCTCCATGTGACGCCCAAGAAAGCACGCCATCCGACATTTTTGCGCCCGCAACAGCGGAAGGAACTTTACCGTTCTCTTTTAACTCTTTTTCAGGAACAATGTTGTTCAATAGATTCGTTGTATTCGTTAATTTGTTTAGCGCTTCTAATCCAAGTTCGCGTAGGAACTCTTCCTTAATCAGAACACCATCTTTTGTGAACTCTTGTGGTGTCGAAGGAAGTGCTTTATACTTCGCATCGCCTACAAGCACATAACGACCTTTTGTGAGTGTGTCGTCCACTTCATTAGGTGTAAACTTCGCATTAAACAGATCAGTCGTTACGAGTCCAGCACTTCGACAAAGATCAGAAGGCAGTTTACCCGATATTCCACAGATCTCACGACGTACGATTCCTGAAGGCATTGCGAATTGCTTTTCAGGATCCATTAATTGTGGTGAATGCTTATAAGCTGCGTTAGCAAGTAGGGACCAAATTCGTTGATTTCTTTTCCCAGTACCGCCGTTCCCTTTAGCTAGTGAATCAGGTGTATCATATCCAATCCATACTCCAAGGGAAACGTTTGGATTTGTTCCTACAAACCAAGAGTCATAATCATCATTTGTTGTACCTGATTTCCCTGCCCAATCAGTGCTAAAGGAAAGATAACGATTAATATTATTCCCAGTACCACCATTTACAACGTCACGCATCATATCTAACAATAAGAAAGATGTTTGGGGCGAGTAAACTTGAACAGGATTTGCTTTATGCTGATAGATTAATTCACCATTGTTTGATTCTATTTTTTCAATCATGTATGCATCTACGAAATTACCGCCGTTAGCAAAAGTGGCAAATGCATTTGTATTTTCCTCGACAGTAACACCGTTTGTCATTCCTCCGATAGCAAGCCCAGGTGCTCCTCTATCATTAGGACTTAGTGAAGATACGCCCATTTTTTCTAATCTGTTAAGTGCCTCATCGGTATTCACTCTCATATAGCTTCTAACTGCAGGTGTATTTCTTGACCATTTCATAGAGTGTCTAACAGAAACAAGACCATCATATTTCCCATCCCAGTTACCTATTGGATGAGAACCAAATTGTATTGGAGTATCGGGAACGATAGAACCTGGTTGCACTTTACCTGTTTCAAGTGCTAGAGAATAAGCGAGCAACGGTTTCATTGTAGAGCCGTTCTGACGTTTCATATATGTAGCATGATTGGTTTGCTCACGATTGAAGTCACGGCCTGCTACGAAACTAATTATTTTTCCAGACTTATTGTCTATTAAAGAAGCTCCAACCTCTTCCGGTTCTGGTTTGTCTAATTTCTTTCCATTAACGTATTCATTAGCTGGACCAAAAAGATTATCGTTTGCTACTACTGCTTGCATCTCGTCATATATTTTTTGGTTAATAGTCGTATGAATTTTTATCCCTTTTTGACGAACTTGAATTCTAGCATTGTCTTTGTATTCCTTTAGTTCGTCTGGTGTAAGTTTATCAAAGTTCTTACCATCTTTTTCTGCTTGAACTTTTGCTAAAACTTCAACCGTACGACGTTGAACTTCAACTGTTAATGCTGGGTATTTTTCATATGATGATTGCTGTTTAGTCGTAAGATTCTTTTTAATATCATATTTCATTGCTTCATCATACTCGGCTTGCGTGATTGAGCCTTCAGATAGCATTCTATTTAATACGGTTTGCATTCGTTTAACTCCTGCAGAGATGTCCTCTTTAGGTACTCCTCCATTACTGAATGGCGTATATACGAATGGGTTCTTTGGAAGTCCAGCTAAGTATGCCGATTGAGCTAGATTTAGCTTAGAAGCTGGAACGCCGAAAATTCCTTCTGCAGCAGCTTGTATTCCTGCTACATTTCGACCTGATGAATTTCTTCCGTAAGGTACTATGTTTAAATATGCTTCCAGAATCTCATCTTTCTTAAGTACTTTTTCAAGTCTCATAGCTAATAAAATCTCTTTTGCTTTTCGATCGAATGAAACTTCATTCGTTAGAATTTGATTTTTAATAAGCTGTTGAGTTAAAGTACTTCCTCCTGTAACGATTGGAGCACCAGAAAACTCTTCATACATGGCGCGTAAGATAGCTTTTGGTACGACACCTTCGTGTTCATAGAAGTATTGGTCTTCTGTAGATATAACAGCTTTTATGACAAAAGGAGAAACATCTTTTAAACTAACCTCTTGTCTATCTAAATCTGATTGAAGTTTACCCATGTATTGATCGTTATCAAAGTATACGGTACTCGTTTCTTCATAGTTGTAGATATCTTCTTTCATAGAAGTGTGAGCTCGCACGGGTTCGTCTTTTACAAGAGAAGCGAAGAAACCAGCTCCTACACCTGCTGCGAAAACACCACCGAGGATAAGTAATACAGTTACGATCAAGAACATGTTCCATGTGACGTTATATGTAATTCGTGCTGTTCGAATAATTCCTTTTTCTTTCAAAAAGTGGACAAATTTCTCCCATTTTTGCTTCAATTCATCAAAACGAGACATCATTTGGTAATCCCTCCCCCTCGTGTATTATAACATAAGGTCGATTTATGATAGAACACCGTTTTTGAAGATGAAGATTGACATGAAATTCAACTATGTGGTAAAAATAAATGAAGATTATTATATGTTGAAAGCGAAGATAGGAATGAGTAGCAGGTGTCTCCCTGTTTCAGAAAGCTGGTGGTTGATGCGAACCAGTGCAAAGGCATGCTGTGAATTACCTCCTGGAGCTGTCTCTGTGAACGTTAAGTAGCAGAGAACGGATAAAACCGTTACGAAATGAAGTGAAAAGCCTTTTTTTGGGGCTTTTAATTAGGGTGGTACCGCGAGATTGTCATCACGTCCCTTTCCAACTGGAGAGGGACTTTTTTTATTGTCATTAAACAACGAAAGGAAAGATAGGAATGAATATTCTACAAGATCTAGAATTTAGAGGTCTTCTTAATCAAGTAACAGATCAAGAGGGATTGCAAAAAGAACTTGAAAACGGAATCGTAAAGCTTTATTGCGGATTTGATCCAACTGCAGACAGCCTGCACATTGGAAACCTGTTACCGATTCTTACACTTAAACGATTTCAAGAAGCTGGACATCAACCTTTTGCGCTAGTTGGCGGTGGAACAGGTTTGATTGGTGATCCAAGTGGTAGACAAACAGAAAGAACATTGAACGAAGCTGAGATTGTTGTTCAATGGACAAATAAAATTAAAAATCAGCTTTCTAGACTTCTTGATTTTGAAAGAGAAAACAATCCTGCTAAGACAGTGAATAACTATGAGTGGTTAAGTCAACTTACGATGATCGAGTTTCTTCGTGACGTTGGAAAGAATTTCTCAGTTAATTACATGCTTGCCAAGGATTCTGTTGACTCTCGATTAGAAGCGGGTATCTCTTTTACCGAGTTCTCATACATGATTTTACAATCGTATGATTTTCTTAATCTCTTCCAAAAAGAAAACGTAAAACTTCAAATAGGTGGAAGTGACCAGTGGGGGAATATTACAGCTGGTATGGAATTGATTCGTCGTTCTGGCGAGGAAGAAAAGGCTTTCGGACTAACGATTCCGTTAATTACAAAAGCGGATGGAACGAAGTTTGGTAAAACAGCATCAGGAACGATCTGGTTAGATGCAGAAAAAACGACTCCATACGAGTTCTACCAGTTCTGGGTAAACGCAGCAGATGCTGATGTAATCAACTGGCTAAAATACTTTACATTCTTATCTAAAGAAGAAATTGTAGCTCTTGAAAAATCCTTAGCTGAAGCGCCAGAAAAACGTGAGGCGCAAAAAGCGTTAGGACGAGAAGTAACAACTTTAGTTCACGGTGAAGCAGCATACAAACAAGCAGTAAAAATCACTGAAGCACTCTTCAGTGGAAATCTGTCTGACTTAACGGCTGCTGAGATCGAGCAAGGTTTCAAGGATGTTCCGTCATTTAACGCAACGAATACGGAGGACTTAAACATTGTAGATCTGCTTGTTGATGCGAAGATTTCTCCATCTAAACGGCAAGCAAGAGAAGATGTAACAAACGGAGCTGTATCAATCAACGGTGAAAAGATTCAAGATACAGCATATATGATTGGTGAAAAAGACCGCATTGAAAATAAGTTTGTGATCATCCGTCGCGGAAAGAAAAAATACACGTTGATCAGATATTAAAATGAAGGATAGGAACCCAATCGTAGCAGGGTTCCTATCTAATTTTATTAAAGGATGTGTTTGTTGTGAAAAGAATTCAATTAGCAGAAGACCTTCAGTTTTCACAGATCGTTCACGGACATTGGCGTTTAGCAGAATGGAATCTCTCTCCCGAAGAGCTTCTTTCACTTATAGAAAGATGTATAGAGGCAGGAATTACAACGTTTGATCATGCTGATATTTATGGTAATTACATGTGTGAAGAGCTGTTTGGACAAGCCCTAGCTCTTAAACCATCCTTACGACATGAAATGCAAATCGTGACTAAGTGTGGTATTAAACTCATTTCTGAAAACCGTCCACATCATACGATTAAATCTTATGATACGAGTAAAGAACACATCATCGCTTCTGCAGAAAATTCATTGAAAAAAATGAACACAGACTTTGTAGATGTACTATTGATTCATCGCCCAGATCCGTTTATGGACCCAGCTGAAACAGCAGAAGCGTTTCACATCTTAAGAAAAGAGGGGAAAGTGAGACATTTCGGTGTTTCTAACTTCACACCTAAACAAATGGAAATGCTGCAAAATGAGTATGATGGACCACTTGTAACGAATCAGATCGAGTTGTCCGTTCTTCATGAACAGTCTTTCTTTGATGGCACGATCAATCACCTTCAAAAAGAAAAAGTTAGACCGATGGCTTGGTCTCCGCTTGCTGGAGGAAGATTGTTTAATGGAAAAGATGAAAAAGCGGTACGAGTGAAAAAGGCTATAGAAATAGTCGCTAGTGAAACAGAAGCCTCATCTATTGATGAAGTAGCTTATGCATGGCTGTTGAATCACCCGGCACAGGTCATGCCGATTGTTGGTAGCGGAAAAATGAATCGTATTGAGGCAGCGATAAATGCAGCAAACTTACCGCTAACACGCGAGCAATGGTTCTACATTTTACAAGAAAGTATGGGGAAAGAAGTAGATTGATTCATACTTTACTCATTTAATAATAAGCCGAAATCCACACAGTATGATGTGTGGATTTTTTTATTATATCTATAGAACATTTCGTTAGTAATTAGTTCCTTAGTAGTATAATATTAGAAATAAATACTAAAAAATGGGGATGCATCAATGATTACATTAAGCAACAACAGTTCTACGAAGAGCTCACAAGTATTGAATGAAAGTGCTGTACTGGCAGCGATTGATCGATCAGTAGCCATGATTGAATTTGACCCTCATGGAAAAGTACTATGGGCAAATGAAAATTTTGCAACAACGGTGGAATACCATGTTGATGAGATGCCGTTTTTGGTCCATAAGCAATTTTGCACAGAAGAGTTTTTGCGAAGCGGTGAGTATGATCGGTTTTGGCGAAGTCTAAGAGAAGGTAAAACATTTCAAGAAAAGATTCAACGTGTAACGAAGTCAAAGCGTTTGATTTGGTTAGAAGCTACGTATACACCTGTTCTGGATGAAAATCATAAAGTGACAGCTGTGGTAAAGATTGCAACAGATATTACGAATAGAGAAAATAATACGATCAGGGTTGCTTCCGACCTACAACAGATGTCCCTAGAATTGCTTACACGAGCGGAAGAAGGATTAAAGAAAAGTAATGAGATTTCATTATCTACCGAAAAATTAGTGTCTGAATCCCAACAGAATTTATCTATATTAGAATCTCTGAAAAAGCAAGCTACTTCTATAGAAGATATTGTAAAAACGATTCGTGAAATTGCGGCACAAACCAATTTGTTAGCGTTGAACGCAGCTATAGAAGCAGCTCGAGCTGGTGATCATGGAAGAGGATTTAACGTTGTGGCGGTTGAGGTTAGAAAACTGGCTAATCGCGTGCAAGACTCTATCCAAGAAGTGAATGCACATATTTCAGGAATCACTGGCGAGATAAACAAGATCAATGATGTGACTCACCGATCGCAAGAAGGGATAACGAATAACAAACAATTGATCGAACAAGCGATGCAAGAGTTCTTAGGTATCGAAACTTCTGCGAGACAGTTGGAGTCACAGGCAAGTAAGTTTAAGGAACTTCTATAGGTCTACAAAATAAGAAAAACCCCTAATGCCTTTAGAAAAGGTGTTAGGGGTTTCTTCACTCTTATTAACGAGAGTAGTATTCAACGATAAGTTGTTCTGTGATCTCAGCAGGAAGTTCAGAACGCTCTGGTAAGCGAGTGAAAGTACCTTCCAATTTGTTTTCATCAAATGTTAAGAAATCAGGTACGAAGTTGTTTACTTCGATCGCTTCTTTAATAGCAGATGAGTTACGAGATTTTTCACGAACACCGATTACATCTCCAGCAGATAGACGGTAAGAAGCGATATCAACACGCTTTCCGTTTACTGTGATGTGACCGTGATTTACTAGTTGACGAGAAGCACGACGCGTGCGAGCAAGACCAAGACGGTAAACTACGTTATCTAAACGAGATTCTAAAAGAATCATGAAGTTTTCACCGTGGATACCAGTCATTTTACCAGCATCATCAAAAATGCGGCGGAATTGACGCTCGTTTACACCGTACATGTAACGAAGCTTTTGCTTCTCTTGTAATTGTAAACCGTATTCAGAGATTTTTTTACGTTGAGTTGGACCATGTTGTCCTGGTGCGTATGGACGCTTAGAAAGTTCTTTCCCAGTTCCGCTTAGAGAAATTCCAAGACGACGAGAAACTTTCCATGTTGAACCTGTATATCGAGCCATTATAGACTCCTCCTTCACATGTTTGTTTGTGTTAAAACAACAACAGTGACTATGGCCTTTTCATGAGCATATTTTGTATGAAAAACATCTTCACTTCAGCAGCCATGAAGCTACGAGATGTTCCCGGATTAATGAAAACCAGGGTACAAAATAAAAACAAATGATGGACACAGTGCCGCTTATTTTACACAAAGAATAGTATAAGCTTTTTTGTTATACCGTGTCAACTCTATCTATAAATACATAAAACATTTTCAGGGACAAATTGTAAAAACATGAAAATTCATATATGATATGTTTAAGAAAGCGCTTACATTTTATATTGCCTTCAAAGGAGAAGTAAAAATGGACACAAAACGCTTTGAAACAGATGTGATTCACAAAGGGTATAATGCAGAACAACATAATGGGAGTTTGGCTCCTCCGATTTTTCAAACTTCAACTTTTGTATTTGACAGTGCTGAAACGGGTGCAGCACGGTTTGCAGGTGAACAGGAAGGATATATCTATTCTAGACTTAGCAATCCTACCGTCGCGATGTTAGAAGAGCGAATAGCAGCGATGGAAAAGGGGGAGAAAGGTCTAGCGTTTGGTTCCGGTATGGCTGCCGTGTCAGCTATTCTTCTCGGTTTAACGAAAACAGGTGATCATATCCTCTGTTCTGAAGGAGTTTATGGTTGTACCTTTGGCCTGCTTCAGCTTATGGAAGAAAAGTATCATATTACACACAACTTTCATTCGATGAACGATGAGGAATCAATACGGTCAGCAATTAACGACCATACAACAGTCATATATATTGAATCTCCGATAAACCCGACGATGAAACTTGTTGATTTAAGTATGGTGGCAAGAATTGCAAAAGAATTTAATATTCCAGTAGTTGTAGATAATACGTTTTCCTCTCCTTATCTACAGCGTCCACTTGAATTAGGCTGTGATATCGTTTTGCACAGTGCCACGAAATATTTATGTGGACATGGGGATGTAATAGGAGGTCTAGCGGTTGGAAAGCAAGAATTGATGAGCCATCTTGCTATGACCACTCAAAAGGATATTGGTGGAGTAATGTCTCCTTTTGATGCCTGGTTGCTTTTAAGAGGAATCAAAACACTTCCTGTTCGAATGGACCGTCATTGTGATAATGCAAAAAAGCTGGCAGACTTGTTAAAGAAACACCCTGCTGTAAATCGAGTTTTGTATCCGGGTGATTCTGATTTTCCTCAATACGAGCTTGCGAACAAACAAATGTTAAACGCGGGCGGTCTGATCAGTTTCGAAATAAAAGGAGATAAAGTGGTCGCACAAAAATTCATGAATGCATTAAGACTCATTAAAATCGCAGTTAGTCTTGGAGATGCAGAAACACTCATCCAGCATCCTGCTACGATGACGCACGCTGTCGTACCTGAGGAGAATCGTCTTCAGATGGGAATCAGTGATCAGCTTCTGCGCTTATCGGTTGGTTTAGAAGCATGGGAAGATATTTGGGGTGACATAGAACAAAGTTTAGATTCTTTATAAAAGGCTGTTTTCTTAAACTTTGTTGCTTCTGGAAGTAGTCGATTTCCGTTCCAAGCTGCTCGCTTTCCGCTGGGCAGGAGACACGCACCTACCACTCCAATCAACTGTAATGAAAGCAACACCTTTTAGATGAGCGTTATAAACAAAAGAAGCCCTGCGCTTATATCGGCGCAGGGCTTCTTTAATAGGTAAGAGAAATTAGATATATCGAAGTAAAACCTCACAGAACTTTTCTAAGTTCTCTTGATCAATCTCATCAAATCGTTCCTTCTCTGGACTATCAATATCTAGAACTCCTCGGAGCTGGCCGTCTTTAACTAACGGAACAACGATCTCGGATTGAGAAGCTGCATCACAGGCGATATGTCCAGGAAACTCATGAACATCTTTTACTACTAATGTTTCTTGGTTTTGAGCGGACGTTCCGCATACTCCTCTTCCAAGAGGTATTCTTACGCAAGCTGGAAGCCCTTGAAAGGGTCCAAGAACTAATTGGTTCGTCTCTACTTCAAGTGTATAAAATCCGACCCAGTTTACTCTGTCTAAGAATTGATTCAGTAAAGCAGAAGCATTTGCAAGATTCGCAGTAGCGTTTGTTTCACCCTCAAGTAAAGCAGAAAGTTGTTTTAACAGAAGAGAATACCCCTCATTTCTGTCTGTGCTATATTGCTGAACGGAAAACATCAAGATTCCTCCAAACCTGATAAATTGTTTATTCTATCCTATCAAATAATGTTGAACTATACACCCAAAAGCCCTTATTTGTCGAGCGATTATTAAAGGTTTATGTCTTCCGCCCAAGAATTTTATACAAGAGGGAAGGACGGTGGAAGAAAATGAAGACAGATCCGATGGAAACGAAACTGAAAATAGCTGAGGCTGCGATTGCTCTTTTCACAAGCCAAGGATTTAAAGGAACGACCGTTAGGCAGATAGCAAAAAAAGCTGGTGTGAACATCGCTTTAATTTCGTACCATTTTGGAGGAAAGAAAGGTCTTCTAGAAGAGTTGATCACTTCATTTTTTGAAGGGTATATCAGAAGGATTGAAATCATCTATCATACATCGAGCTCTCCAACAGTAAAAGGGAGTTTTATTGAAATAGTAGAAGCATTGTTGATCTATCAACAGCGAAACCTTCCTCTTGCACGCTTTGTCTATCGTGAGATGACGCTTGATTCAACATTGGTACGTGAACTCATGTCTACCTACTTAGTAAAAGAAAAATACTTTTTGCAAACTTTGTTTGAAAAAGGGATGAAGAAAAAAGAATTCAGAAGGCAGCCTGTGGACTTTTTAACTATTCAGTTCAAGGATATGATGATGCTACCATTTTTGCATCCACTATATTTAGCTGAAGTGTATCAGATCAGTGCTGAAACAGAGACGTTCATCCAACCTTATAAAAAATGGATGATGAACTGGTTTGATAAATGTGTTTGTCTTCCTGAAAGAAAAAATCCCCTACTGTCTGCTGTTCAAAAGCCGTTATTCGGCTCTATTCAAGAGAAGTGGGGAAGTTAATGTTGCTGTTGCTACTAATTGATCAAATCCTTGACCGAGTCCCTTAGCACTGTGGGCATCAGACCCATAGACGAGAGGGATTTTTCTTTTTTGTGCTTCATTTATGATCCAATCTGAAGGGTAAGGCTCCAAACAATAAGGCTTAACAGCACCTGCCCCGTTATAATCCAAATACATTTTACGTTCAGACAAGGTTGTTAAAATGTCTTCTACTTCCTTTTCATAACTAAAATCTGGAGGGAAAAGTGTCTGAAACTTCTTAGCTAATGTGATATGACCAATCCTTTTTGGCTGATGCTTCCCAAATGAATGACTGATTGATCTTCTAACCGTTTGAAAGTATAGGGAGTAGACAGCAGAAAGGCTACCCGACTGTTCAATCAATTCTTTAAATACATTCTCATCATAATCCATGCAGTAGTGCTTATTTTTGACGTTTAGAAAATGAACAGAGAGAATGGCATCATCGAGCTCTGGCCAAACTTCTTTAAGAAACGTATTCGTCTCGTCTTCATATCCATCTATAAAATCAATCTCTAATCCAGTAAAAATCTCTATTTTACTTTTATAAAATTTCTTAACTTCTCTCAAAGTGTTAAAGTAACTTCCTAATTGTTCGTGTGTCATGCTACTGTCTTTTGTGGGAGTAGGATCGGTAAATGTATGAGGGAGCGGGGCATGCTCTGTAAAGGTAATACCTTTCATACCTAAAGAGATAGCTCTTTCGATATACATTTCAAATGTGTCTAGTGACCCATGGGGACAAAAAGGCGTATGGACATGTCCATCATAGTACATCTTTCTTACTCCTCCTTTCGACAAAATCTTCATTAAATTGGAAAAAAATTATCAGATTATGCAATTTTTTTGCGTCAAATGTTTGTTTACATGTTATCATAAAAGCATTAAACTGCAATTTTTATAGAATAAAAACTAAATTAGATCGGTAAAGCGATTTAAACATACGAATACATAATGTAGGCCATATAGAAATTTGAACAGATAGAAAGGGTGCCTTTGATGATATACATAGTCATTGCCATCGTTACATTCCTAGCATTGATCCTGTACGGTGCCATGTCACGCCGAAGAGTGTATAAAGAAATTGATCGACTCGAAGCATGGAAAATGCAAATTATGAATCGCCCATTAACAGAAGAGATTTCAAAAGTTAAGGGTATGGCGATGATTGGGGAAACGGAAGAAAAATTTGAAATGTGGCGTCAAGAATGGGATGAGATGGTAACGGCTCAACTTCCTAATTTAGAAGAAGACTTATTCGACGCTGAGGAATATACAGATAAGTACCGCTTTAAAAAAGCTAGATCTATTTTAGCTGGGGTTAGCCAATCATTAGAAAAAATTGAATTGCGAATTAAAGAGATTACTTCAGAGATTAATGAGTTAGTTACGAGTGAGGAACTAAATCGAGAAGAGATCGTTGAAGCGAAAGAAAAGCTGCAAGAAACAAAGAAGTACTATTTAACACATATCCGCGCACTTGGTCAGACAGCACCAATTTTTGATAAAGAGCTGGATGAGATTAAAGCACTGTTTGAAACATTTGAATCACTTACTGTACAAGGAAGCCATCTAGAAGCTAGACAAAGACTTGTAGAGAGTTTAAACCGTATTTCAGACTGTAAAACGAAGATGCAGGGTGTTCCTGAACTTCTAGTGATCCTTCAATCGGATATACCAAATTCACTGAAAGAATTAAGTGCAGGTTTTACTGAGATGGAACAGCAAGGCTACGTTCTACATCATATCGGTATTGAAAAAGAGATCAGTTCTTTGAAAGATCTTAACGAACAAGCGTTGAACAGAGTGTTAGATTTGGAGCTTGAGAGTGCTCAAAGAGATATGGACGAAACGGTTCAGAAAATGGATCAGCTCTATGAAATGCTCGAAAACGAAGTGCATTCTAAGCAATTTGTAATTAGTGAAAGAGAAATCTTTTTCTCTTCCATTCAAGATCTTCAAGATAGAATTGAGAATTTAAAGCAAGAGACCCAAATTGTTTCTTCTACTTACTTGATCGAACAAAATGAAGCAGAAATGCAAAAGAAGATTGAAAAACTGTTTCACAAGCTACAGAGTCGTTTCTTAATCATTGAAGATTCAATAGACGAAAAAAGAGAATCTTATTCAGTTATTCGAGAGATGATGGAAGAGATGCAAAAGCAGATGGAAGAACTGCAGCGTTCTCAGAAAGTATATGAAGAAATGCTTCATAACTTAAGAAAAGATGAGCTTGAAACGAAACAAAGCTTAAGAGAACTAAGAAAGAAACTGCTCGAAGCAAGAAGAATGGTACAAAAGAGCAACCTTCCTGGATTACCGGAACACTACTTGATCACGATCGGGAAGGCAGAAGAATATATCATCGAAGTTTCTAAAAAGCTGGATGAGAAGCCTCTTGAAATGTCAGATGTTTCTTATGTACTAAACAAAGCGCACGAAGCAGTAAACGAAGGTTACGATGAAACGTCTAAGATGATCGAGAATGCTTTCTTAGCTGAGAAGCTCATACAGTACGGCAATAGATTCAGAAGTTCTTATCAATCTGTATCCGTTCGATTGATTGAAGCAGAGATCGCTTTTCGAAATTATCAGTATGAAGATGCTCTTGAGATTGCAGCTTCTGCGATAGAAAGTGTTAGACCTGGAATCCTTAAAGAGATGGAAATCAATTTAAAGTCACATGTATAAAAACTGCGAGGATTCAATTCCTGCAGTTTTTTTGCTGTTTAAAAGAATTTTATTTTAGTGAGTTAACAAAAACTAGGATATAAGTGGAGATGTGCACGATAGCTAAATTATGGTATGATAATGAAATGTGTGTTTTAGAACGGTTTGGAATGGATAATTGGAGGATTCAACAATGATTTATTTGGATAATAGTGCAACAACAAAGCCATATAAGGAAGTACTTGATACGTTCGTTACGGTGTCAGAAAGGTATTTTGCCAATCCATCTTCCCTTCATTCTAAAGGAGGCGAAGCTGAGAAATTGCTTGGTCAGGCCAGAAAGTCAATTGCTCAGTTACTGGAGGTTGCTCCATCAGAAGTCGTTTTCACCTCTGGTGGTACAGAAGGCAACAATATTGCGATCAAAGGGATTGCTTTTCAACATCAAAATCGAGGTAAACACCTTATAACATCTTCTGTTGAGCATGCATCGAGTCATGAATCCTTTCAATATCTTGAATCACAAGGTTTCGAAGTAACGTATCTTCCGGTGGATCACAACGGTTTGATTTCATTAGAAGAACTTAAGTGTTCGATCCGGCCAGATACGATTCTTGTTTCACTTATTCATGTCAATAACGAAACGGGAACGATACAACCTATTCAAGAGATAGGTAAGATCTTGAAAGAGCATCCGAAGATTTTTTTCCATGTCGACAATGTTCAAGGTGTCGGTAAGGTTGACCTGCCACTAAAGGAGTGGGGGATTGATCTATGCACGATATCTGCTCATAAAATTCACGGTTTAAAAGGAAATGGGATTCTATTTGTGAAGAATGGTGTGAGTGTCTCTTCTTTATTCACTGGTGGAGAACAAGAATTAAAGAAAAGAGCCGGGACTGAAAATGTTGCAGGTATTGTAGCTATGGCAAAAGCGTTAAGGTTAATTCTTCAAGAAATGAAAGAAAAGAAAGAAAATTTACTTGAGATTAAACAGTTCTTAATTGAAGAGTTGCGTTCCATAGATGGAATAGACATCAATACATCTTTAAAGTACTCAGCTCCTCACATTATTAATTTTTCAGTGAAGGGTATCAAACCAGAAGTGCTGATCCATTCACTTGATAAAAGAGATGTTTATGTATCAACTCGATCTGCATGTTCATCAAAACAAGGTGGAGCTAGCCGTATCTTACTAGAGATGGGGTTAGGAGAAAATCGTGCTTCAACGGCTATTCGTTTGAGTACCTCCTATGGAAACACTTTGAAAGAAGCAGAACTGTCTTTAAAAATATTAAAAGAAGAACTAATAAATTTTAAGAAGGTAATGAGGTAATGAAGATGATTTATGATCATTTAGTCGTACGCTATGGTGAATTATCACTAAAAGGAAAGAACAGAAGGCATTTCGAATCACAGCTTTTTGAAACAGTAAAAAGAAAAATGCGTCCGTTTCAGGATCTGCATATGTCAAAACACTTTGACCGAATTGTTATTGAGTTAAACGGCCAATCATATGAGCCTATCGTCAAATCTTTACAAGATATTTTTGGCATCCACTCGATCAGTTTAGCTGTAAGATCTGAAAATGACTTAGAAGCGATTCAGAAAGCAGCGTTAATCGCTCTTAATGAAGCGATGGAAGGAAAGAAGACGTTTAAAGTTACTGGTAAACGCTCATTAAAGTCCTTCCCAGTTAACTCCATGCAGCTTAACCAAGAAGTTGGAGGATACCTTTTAAGAAACACGGAAGGTTTAACCGTTGATGTTCATAATCCAGATGTAAATGTAAAAGTGGAAGTAAAAGATACAGGAACTTACATCAGCTCAAAATCATTTGAGGGAGCTGGCGGTCTGCCGATAGGTGTTGGCGGTAAAGCGATGCTAATGCTTTCAGGTGGTATTGACAGTCCAGTAGCGGGATATTTGACTATGAAGCGTGGTGTTCGTATTGAAGGTGTTCATTTTCATAGTCCGCCATTTACAAGTGAACGGGCAAAACAAAAAGTGGTGGATCTGACACAAGAGCTCACTCGCTATAGCGGAGGCAAGATCAAGCTTCATGTTGTACCTTTTACAAAAATTCAACAAACGATCAAAGATAAGATTCCGTCTAGTTATAGCATGACAATCATGAGAAGAGTAATGCTAAGAATCACTGAGCGTTTAGCGGAGAACAACCATGCGATGGCTATCGCGAACGGAGAGAATCTCGGCCAAGTTGCAAGTCAGACGATGCATAGCATGTATGCGATCAATGAAGTAACAAACCTGCCTATTCTTCGCCCTGTTATTACAATGGATAAGCTAGAGATCATGAATTTGTCGCATAAAATTGGAACATATGAGATTTCAATTCGTCCTTATGAAGATTGCTGTACCATTTTCTTGCCTTCTGCACCAAAGACTAAGCCGAAGCGTGAGAAAGCGATTCGGTTTGAGAAAAATATTGAAAACCTTGAAGAGTTGATTGAAGAAGCGGTTAATGAAGTTGAGACGCTGATTCTTGAAGAAGGGAAATCAACGGACGAAACGTTTGATGATTTACTCTAAGGCATTTTTTGCGTGTTTTGTTAGTTCTTGAAAGTAGTTGATTTCCGTTTCAGGTTGCTCGCTTTCCGCGGGGCAGGCGGTGAGCCACATTCGAACGTTTCACTTTTAAGTGTCTCACCTGCCCACCTGTCCCGCAGGAGTCTCGCACCTTCCACTCCAATCAACTAGTCAATGAAGAAAATTACAAAATAAATCAGCCTCTTTAAAAACATCAAGATTATTAACTTTAAAAGCTTGATGACAAGTTAATCAAGGTAAGTCATAACAAAAGTCTGCATATTGTGCAGGCTTTTTTTACTTATAGAGCTGTTGTTTTTGCATTCAGATTGTCTGTCCATTGCAATTTGCTTAGAGTGCAAGGATGCTTGCCTGCTACATGAGAAGCTACTTTTGAAGGCATGCAACGAGAAAGCGTACTGAGGAAGCATTGACTTGTTAGATGCAGTAGCAAGTATGCAACAGCAAGCTTGAAGTGGTCATTTTTATAACTGAAGTTAGCAAGTGTGTGCTGAAATCAACTGCGTTCAATAGCCTGCTTCTTAACTAATATACGAAATGGCAACACACACAACAATTTCCAAGAATTGAATCGGCCATTTAGACACATCTTATTAGTACAAAGGAGGTGAAACAACATGGCAAACCAAAACCAATTAGTAGTACCAGGTGCACAACAAGCTGTAGACCAAATGAAGTATGAAATCGCTTCTGAATTCGGTGTAAACCTTGGACCAGATTCAACTTCACGTGCTAACGGATCTGTAGGTGGAGAAATCACTAAGCGTCTAGTAGCTCAAGCTCTAGGTGGATACTCTAAATAAATAGCAAATGGCTAACGGAGCGGGTTATCCCCGCTCCTTTTATTTTTGTACATATATGACTAAATTTTAAAAATTTTCTAAAATATATTATAATGGTAAAGAACAACATGAATTGAAAGGGTGAAGTAAATGAACTTGATTGCTCCAAACATTTATAATTTAACAGAAGAAATGGAAAAGTATGCTTTAAACCCTGAAAAAAAAGCTTTAATCTGGATGGATGAACAAGGTATTACAGAGGAGATTACATATAAGAAGCTCCTAGACAGAGCGAATCAAATTGCAAATTCTTTAGAAGAACTTGGACTGGCTAAAGGTGATAGAGTTCTGATCATCATGCCGCGACTGATTGAAACGTATGCGGTGTATATCGCTTGTTTGAAAGCTGGAATTTCTGTTATTCCATGCTCGGAAATGTTAAGAGCTAAGGACCTGAGCTACCGTGTTCAGCATAGTGAAGCTAAAGCGATCATTGCGGATTACCGATTTACAGAGCAGGTTAATGAGATCAAAGACCACTTGCCTACACTTACATATAAAATTAGTGCGAACGGGGAAACAGATAACTGGTTAAGCTTACAAGCAATAACGAATGATGTAAGCGTTTCCTATAAAGCACCTGAAACGGCGAAGGATGATATGGCTTTTTTATCCTACACATCAGGTACAACCGGCCAGCCTAAAGGTGTCGTTCATACACACGGATGGGCGTATGCGCATATTCGAACGGCAGCTAAAAGCTGGTTGAACATATCAGAAGATGACAAAGTATGGGCAACAGCGGGACCTGGTTGGCAAAAATGGATTTGGAGTCCTTTTTTATCCACTCTAGGTACTGGTTCTACCGGTTTTGTCTATCAAGGTAAGTTCGATCCGAAAAAATATTTAACACTTTTGCAAGACCAGAAGATCTCTGTTTTATGTTGTACACCAACAGAATATCGTTTAATGGCAAAAGTAGATAATTTGGATCAATATAAGCTACCACAATTAAGGAGCGCTGTATCGGCTGGAGAACCGTTAAACCGAGAAGTGATCGATACGTTCGAAAAATATTTCCATATTAAAGTACGTGACGGATATGGACAAACAGAGAATACGTTATTAGTCGGTACGATGGAAGGTATGGAGATCAAACCAGGTTCAATGGGTAAGCCGACGCCTGGAAATGATGTTGATGTCATTGATGAAAACGGAAAACCTGTTGCTGCTGGAGAAGTTGGTGATATTGCCGTTCATAAAAATTGTCCTGCTCTGTTTAAAGAATATTATAAAGATCGTGATCGAACGATGATGGCTTTTCGTGGTGACTATTATGTGACGGGTGATAAAGCGAAGAAAGATGCTGAAGGCTATTTATGGTTCGAAGGCAGAGGCGACGATATTATCATCTCCTCAGGGTATACGATTGGACCTTTTGAAGTAGAGGATGCACTTGTAAAGCACCCAGCTGTTAAAGAATGTGCGGTGGTGGCAAGTCCAGATGAAATACGTGGTCATATTGTTAAAGCGTTTGTTGTTTTACGAGATCATACTGCAAGTAACGATGCCTTAACAAAAGAACTTCAAGAACACGTAAAAGAACTTACAGCTCCATATAAATACCCAAGATCCATAGAATATGTTGATGATCTTCCAAAGACAACTTCAGGAAAGATCAGACGTATCGAGCTTCGTCAGCTAGAAGCGTCAAAATCAAGATGATTTTTAAGGAAAAAGCAGATAACTTATCTGCTTTTTTGCTTGGTTTTTAAGTTATACTACTTTTAAAAGAAGATGAATAAAGGTGGTCAAATAAATTGGGGACTCTCTTTTATAACGGAAAAATCTACACGATGGCAAACGAAGGTGAACATATTGAAGCTGTTTACGTGGAGAACGGTCATATCATTAAAACAGGAACGGAAAAACATCTAACTAATACATTTAGAGAGCATATTACGAAAAGGGTTGATCTAAATGAGAACTTCATGTATCCGGGATTTGTGGACAGTCATCTACACTTGATCGGTCATGGTGAAAAGTTGATAAAACTCGATCTCTCAGAAATGACTTCTGCTGAAGAGATGGAACGTGCTCTGAGAGAAAAAGCAACTACACTTACATCCGATGAATGGTTGATTGGAGAAGGATGGAATGAGAACAATTTTATCGACCGTAAGATTTTTCATAGGCAAGAATTAGATGGTATTTCAGGTGGACGACCTGTTCTTCTATCCAGAGTGTGTCGGCATGCATTTTTAGCGAACACGAAAGCTTTAGAATTGGCAGGTATCACTAAGGAGACGATCGATCCTCCTGGTGGAATTATCGTAAGAGATAATGATGGAGAAGCAACAGGGCTGTTACATGATAGTGCTGCAGAACTTGTAAAGAAAGCTGTGCCAGAAGCTTCACAGAACTATTTGAATACGGCCTTAAAAACCTCTATCAAACATTTACTTTCATTAGGATTAACAGGAGGTCATTCGGAAGACTTAAGCTATTATGGGTATGTAGAAAGGCCGTTGAGTGCTTATCGAACTGTCATTGATGGAGAAGAGATTAAGTTTCGAGCTCATCTATTGGTGCATCATGAAGCCTTTGAAGACTTCAAGAATGTTAAAAAGGAATATGAGTTGCCTTTCGTAGAGTATGGGGCATTGAAAATATTTGCAGATGGAGCTTTTGGAGGCCGGACCGCTTGGCTATCTCAGCCTTATAATGATGCACCGGAAACCTCAGGTGTATCAATCCATGCAGATATTGATCTAGCTAAACTTGTTCAAAAAGCGAGAGAGTATTATATGAATGTTGCTGTACATACGATTGGTGATATGGCATTGAAACAAACGATTGAAGCGATAAAAAATCACCCTGCAAAGGAAGGCAGAGATCGCCTAATTCATGTTGGACTTGTAGATGATAATTTAATTGCAGAAATGAAACAACTTCCAGTCATACTAGATATTCAACCAGGATTTGTAGCATCAGACTTTCCATGGTTGATCGAACGACTCGGTACGGATCGAATTCCAAATGCTTTTCCTTTCAGAAGATTGATCGATGAAAAACTAATTTGTGCAGGTGGCTCTGATGCTCCTATTGAACCAGTGGATCCGCTTCTTGGAATATTTGCTGCAGTAACACGAAGAAAACCAGGGGAGAGTCATGAAGGTTATGTTCCAGAGCAAAAATTAACAAGGTTTGAAGCGATATCATTATATACTGTCGGAAGTGCTTCTGCCATTATGCAAGAAGATGTTAAAGGGGTCATTAAAAAAGGATATTTAGCTGACTTTACTGTATTAGATCAAGATCTATTTGAAGTTTCAGAAGATGAGATCTTAAAATCTAAGGTTGTACTTACAATTGTAGATGGTGATATTGTCTATGAGAACCAGGGTTTGTAGAACGCGAATCATGAACCAAAAAAACAGCTTGCAGATGATGCAAGCTGTTTTATTTGGTTGTTTATCTTCTACAAAAAGCTTCTTTTTACTTTATGCCAAAATGAATTGTCTTTTAATTTTACAGTCTTGATTCTTTTAGTTGTGAGCTCAAAATTCAATGTCTCACAATGCTTAATACTCATTGCTTCATTATCCATTCCGATGATCGGATAATGGCTGTTATCATGCTTGATCTTTAATGTCATCTTACGGTTATCACTGAGTATAAACGATGAACCTAACGTGCGGTAGTGATTGTTATTTAACGAAGCGAGTTCACTGATTTGATAGCAAGCTAGCATCGGGTCAACGACCGCACCGTTAACTGACTTATTGTAAGCTGTACTACCAGTAGGTGTCGAAATGATCATTCCATCCCCACGGAAGGTTTCAAAATATAGATCATCGATGAAGACGTCAATCTCAAGAGTTCGAATAATGGAAGAACGAAGAGAACATTCGTTTAAGCAGAAGAACGACCCTTGACCATCAATGGTTACAGATAGAGCAGGGTATTTTCTAACTTCAACTTGTTCGTTTTTCATCGCTTCAATCATACCCGCTTGATCATCGATATGAAAATCGCAATAAAATTCATTCTCAAGTGTACTCACACCTACATAAAGACAATCATCTCTGAAACCAGTCTTACGGACTGCTTGTAAGAAGGTGCCATCACCACCGATGCTAGCTATGATGTTTGCTTCCTGCTCATCTTCAACTACTTCGAACCCCTCTGTTATGGCTAATGATAGTAATTGGTTGATCTTTTCTAAAGTGCTTTCTTCCTTTTTGTAAAAAAAGAAAATTTTATTACGAACAGCCATAATTGCTTTCCTCCCTTAATTTCTCTGCTTCACTATTTTGTTCTGAGTGATGAGATCAAATTCCTAATTCTATTGTAACAGACAGACTTCTTAAGGTTTAGATTGAATGCGCTCTGCCTATAATGAAAAGATAACAGAAGGGGAGAACATGTATGGTTTGGTTTACAATCATAATAGGTATCTTACTATTTTTATTAATCGTGATAAGTCTTTCAACGATCCACATCTCCATTTATTTCGTTCATCGAAATGATAATAGTAACATTCAGATCAATTTTAAAATGTATCATTTTTTAAAATATAAATTGAATGTACCTCTAATCATGGTAGATGCTCAAGATCACTCTGTAAAGATAAGAGAAGAAAAAGAAACGACGCTCGGACAGAAAAAAGAAAAGAAGAAGATTACGTTCTTACAACTAAAAAATCAATATCAATCATTTAAAAAGATGCTAAAGCATATAAACCACTTTTATCAAATACTCGCTGCATTTTTGAAGAAGATGAGGATGAAAAAAGTAGAATGGCACAGTGCAATCGGACTCGGAGAAGCTTCTTCGTCTGCCATTGCAGCAGGAGCAGTATGGGGTTTTAAAGGAATAGCGATACAAGTGCTCAATACGTTTTTTAAACTTGAAGAATCTCCGAATGTATCTGTTGTTCCTGTTTTTCAGGGGATGCATAGTGAAACGCGCTTTTCTTGTATGATTTCATTCAAAATCGGGCATGCTATTGTCGTTATGTTGAAAATCTTAAAGTCCTGGCGAATAGTAAGTCGTTCGGCTAAGGTGAATTCTGAATATATGACTGGAGGCATGTAAAAATGAGTGAACATCCGATCCAGGGTTTAATGAAAACCGCGATGGAAAACTTAAAAGAAATGATCGATGTAAATACGATTATTGGTGATCCTGTAGAGACACCAGACGGCAGTGTCATTCTTACTGTATCAAAAGTAGGGTTTGGATTTGCAGCAGGTGGAAGTGAGTTCGGTGGACAGGAAGAATCCCGTAATTCTTCCACACAACAAGGTTCATCTAGTCAATCAAAGGAGATGCCTTTTGGTGGAGGGAGTGGAGGAGGAGTTTCTATTACTCCGATTGCATTCTTAGTAGTAAGCAATACAGGGATCAAGACGATCCACTTAGATAATAGTACGCATCTGTATGAGAGAATCTTAGATCTAGCACCTGGTGTGATTGATAAGCTACAGCATATGATGAACAAGAACAAACATAATAATGGTCCATCAAGTACACAAACACATGAGTTTTAAAAAAGCTAACATCTCGTTAGCTTTTTTTTCTGCATTGCTTTAAGATGAAAGGGAAAGTACATAATTTATACCTTAAAGGAGGAATATAATCATGGCTGTAACATTTAAAGAAAAACCAGTGACATTACTAGGAAATGAAGTAAAAGTAGGGGACCAAGCTCCAGATTTTAAAGTGCTGGCAAACGACATGTCTGAAGTCAGCCTTGCAGATTCTAAAGGAAGTGTACGTTTGATCGCTGCTGTTCCTTCAGTTGATACAGGCGTATGTGATGCTGAAGTGCGTCGTTTTAATGAAGAAGCATCTAAGCTGGATAACGTTAAAGTATTAACGGTATCAGTGGACTTGCCTTTTGCACAAAAAAGATGGTGTGCTGCAGCAGGTATTGAAAATGTTCAAACGCTATCCGATCACCGTGATCTTTCGTTCGGTAAAGCATACGGCGTTGCGATCGAGGGACTTCGTCTTCTTGCACGCTCCGTATTTGTTATTGATAGCTCTGATAAAGTTACGTATGTAGAATACGTAGACGAAGTTACGAGCCATCCGAATTACGAAGCAGCGATCGAAGCAGCTAAAGCAGCGAAATAAGCAATCAGACATCTCCGGTATAGCGTTTAATATACCGGAGATTTTTTTGTTTAAAAGGGATAGAATCCAGCAGAATCCATTCATTTTACAAGCAATAGAAGTTAATGATTGTATATCCTGTACGTAGTTTGCTAAAATGTTTCCTGTGAAAACTTAGGAGGAAGCTAAATATGAGTTCTTTTAAAGATGTAGAAAAGCTGTTTGTTGTTCTCGACAATACAGCGACGGCAATTAAGGATAAACTTGAACTGCCTTATTTAGACGCTCTTGTGGAATCAGGAGAAAACCTGTTCTTTCAGGAGATACCAAAAGAATACCCGAAAGAATTAACAACTGTGTTAACAGATGAATACAAAAAAGTGAACGTTACAGAATTCGGTAAAGAAGAAACGCGCAAGGCTTTCCAGTTGGCTGTACTTAAAGGCATGAAAGAAGCTGTACAACCACACCATGCGATGACACCAGATGCGGTTGCATTATTCGCTGGATATCTTGTTCAAAAATTCATGAAACAATCCGAAAATCTTACGTTGTTAGATCCTGTAGTTGGTTCAGGGAACTTGCTAACAGCTGTAATGAACCAGTTGAAAGACAAAGAGTGTGTTTCGTTTGGAGTAGAAGTGGATGAAACTCTTTTGCGATTAGCTTGGGTCAATGCGAATATCCAAAAGCATAAGTTAGAGCTTTTTCATCAAGATGTGATCAAACCGCTTTATGCTGATCCTGTTGATATTGTAGTAGCCGACTTGCCTGTAGGATATTATCCAGACGACGAAGCCGCTAAAGCCTTTAAAGTTTATGAAAAAGAAGGACATACTTATGCACATCACTTAATCATCGAGCAAGCGGTTCATCATTTGAAAGAAACTGGCATTGGGATTTTTATCGTGCCGAACAACCTGTTTGAAAGTGAACAAGCGGACTTATTCAAAAGTTGGATGAAGGAAACAGTAACCGTACTTGGTCTTCTTCAGCTACCTGAATCATTATTCAAGTCCTCCGTACATGCGAAAAGTATCCTGATTCTTCAAAAGAATGGAGAAGGTGCGATCAAGCCTAAACAAGCGATGCTTGCTCAGCTTCCATCCTTCTCAAATAAGAGTGGATTAGGAAATGTTATGGAACAGATTAATGAGTGGTTTAAAACAGAGTGGGAACGTGAAAAATAACAGCGTGGGTCTATCCTATGCTGTTTTTTTCATGGAATTGCAAACGGATTCAAGTCTGAATTGCATGAATATAAGGTGTAAGCGTTTTACAACCTTGATATTAATAAGGGTCAATGTTTAAATAAGGAAGGATTATAGTTTCAAGTGAGATGGAAGTGTGAGTTCACACCCTACTATTTCATTGAATATGAAGGAGATGGCTATTTTGGCTAAAATTATTGCAATTAACGCCGGAAGCTCGTCCTTAAAATTTCAGTTGCTTCAAATGCCTGAAGAAGAAGTACTGACTAAAGGACTTGTAGAACGTATCGGATTAAATGACTCAGTTTTCACAATCGAAGTTAACGGTGAAAAAGTAAAAGAAATTAAAGATATCCAAGATCACTCAGAAGCAGTATCTATGCTTTTAGATAAATTAGTAAAACATAACATCATTTCTTCTCTAGATGAGATTGAAGGAATTGGTCATCGTGTTGTGCATGGTGGAGAGAAGTTTAACGACTCTGTTCTGATCACAGATGAGATTTTACATGAGATTGAAGAGATCTCTTATCTTGCGCCATTACACAACCCAGCGAATGTTGTTGGAATTAAAGCTTTCAAGAACGTGTTGCCTAACGTACCAGCAGTTGCTGTTTTTGATACGGCTTTCCATCAGTCCATGCCTGAAAAATCATTCTTATACAGCCTTCCTTACGAGTATTATGAAGAATATGGTATTCGTAAATACGGATTCCATGGAACAAGTCATAAGTATGTTTCAGAGAGAGCTGCGGAGCTCCTTGGACGTCCGGTTGAACAACTTCGTCTATTATCATGCCACTTAGGTAACGGTGCAAGTATCGCAGCGATCGAAGGTGGAAAATCGATTGATACATCTATGGGCTTCACACCTTTAGCAGGTGTTACAATGGGAACTCGTTCCGGTAACATTGATCCGTCATTGATTCCTTATATCATGCAAAAAACAGGTCAAAGCGCTGAAGAAGTAATTAATGTATTGAACAATAAGAGTGGAATGCTTGGAGTTTCTGGGTTCTCCTCTGACCTTCGCGACATTGAAAGTGAAGCAGAAAAAGGAAACGAACGTGCTGAACTTGCATTAGAAGTTTTTGCTAGCCGTATCCATAAATATATCGGATCTTATGCAGCGAGAATGGCTGGAATCGACGCGATCATCTTTACTGCTGGTATCGGTGAGAACAGTACAGCTGTACGTGAGCGCGTACTTCGTGGCTTAGAGTTCATGGGAGTATATTGGGATCCTGCTCTTAACCAAGTTCGTGGTAAAGAGGCATTCATCAGCTATCCTCACTCACCAGTAAAAGTTATCGTCATTCCTACAAATGAAGAAGTAATGATCGCGCGTGATACAATGCGCTATGCGATGTAGTGATAGAGACAGTCTTTTCCCCCCGGAAAAGGCTGTTTTTTTATGCTTAGATATGCAAGTGTAAGGAGGAATATGGAGTCGTTTAGCGTAAACCATCTAATGAGTAAATAAATAACGATCAGTTTGTAAAAGAGGGTGGCTGAAAATGTACATAAAGGAACAATATCTTTACTTGAACAATCGAAATGTAAAGGCTGTCGTTCGAAATTATGAACAAAAAGATTTTGCTGAACTCCTTGCCATTCAAAAAGAAAGCTTTCCTCCTCCGTTTCCAAAAGAATTATTATGGAATGAAGAACAATTACATAATCATACCTCACTCTTTTCAAACGGCGCACTATGTGTAGAGATCGATGGAGTTGTTGCTGGATCCATAACAAGTTTGCTCGTGGATTATGATTTAAAACATCCACAGCATACGTGGGAAGAGATAACCAGTAATGGCTATATTACGAATCATGATCAAAATGGGAATACTCTTTATGTTGTAGATATTTGTATACGGCCATCCTATCGGAAATTAAATTTAGGCAAGCTTCTTATGCAGGCTTTGTACGAAACGGTCATTCACCTTAAATTGGAGCGATTGCTAGGTGGCGGAAGGATGCCGGGATTTTCTCAGCACTCCCATGTTCTTTCTCCTCAACAGTATGCTGATAAAGTGATCAGTGGAGAGCTATATGATCCGGTCATCTCGTTTCTAATGCGCTGTGGAAGAAATCCGTTGATGGTTATTCCAGATTATTTAGAGGATGAAGAATCGTCTAATCATGCTTTATTGATGGAATGGAAAAATCCTTTTCTGTGAGTTTGATCACTCCAGATTTTTTACTTTAAGAGTAATTTATACTACACTATTTAAAAGGTTTTAAAGGAGGATATGTATGGCACTAACAGAGCGTGAAGAACAGATCTGGCAGGACATTAATGCGTGGGAAGAAGATTTTTTTACATATGAACCAACGGATTTTGGCCGTACTTACGAAAAATGGGCAACAAGGCAGATGGACCTTCTTCCAGACGAGATGCAAGAGACGATAGGAGAGTATGTTGATTCTGCACTGTTTCATATTCATGCTCTTATTCAGAATTCACAATTCCAACTGGATACGAAGCAAAGGCTGTTGTCTGAAGCTAGAGTCTTTAGAGACGATATCTTTGAAATTGAAGATCTGAAAAAGTGTTCGATCGATCAGTTGTCTTATATGGCAGACCAGCAGATCGCAAGAAACAGACTGTTGTCATTCTCTCAAGGAGGACTCGCAGGTACAGGAGGACTTCTCTTCTTAGGTACAGACCTGCCTGCAATGGTTGCTCTAGGAATTCGCTCTGTGCAATCTATCGCGATGCACTATGGATATGATATACAAAGACCTGCAGAAATGATGCGCTCCTTAAAAGTCTATCATGCAGCCACGATGCCAAAGCGTTTTCAGCAGGAAAAGTGGGACGAACTGATGGTTGAGATCAGAGAGGAAGAAGATCCGATTTTTTATGCAGGAAAAGATGTGATTGCAGATGTGTCCTGGATGTCTCATCCGATACAGCAAGCTGTGAAGATGATGGCAATTCTCCTTCTCAGAAAGAAGCTCACTCAAGGTCTGCCGATCTTCGGTATGGCATTGGGTGCTATTATGAACTATCAACAGTCGAGAAAGATTACAGAAATTGCACACAAGTTTTATCAAAAAAGATATCTTTACGAAAAATATTAAGAAACAGGTGTTGCATTCATGAGTGTTCAAGAACATAAAGCTCTAGCTCCAGAAGTTGTTAGATGCATGATCGTAACCGTTAGTGATACACGTAATGAAAAAACAGATAAGAGCGGCAAATTGATACATTCTTTTTTAGAGAAAAATCATCATAAGATTTCTGAATATAGAATTGTAAAAGATGATATGAAGTCTATACGATATGCTGCAGAATACGGCATACAGAACGAAGACATTGATGTTGTGCTTTTTAATGGAGGCACAGGGATAGCTTCTAGAGATGTAACGATCGAATCGTTATCCTATTTGTTTGATAAAGAGATCAATGGTTTTGGTGAGCTTTTTCGCATGTTAAGTTATACAGAAGATATTGGATCTGGTGCGATGCTAAGCAGAGCAGTAGCGGGAGTTAAGGATAGGACAGCGATATTTGCACTCCCTGGTTCGTCAGGTGCTGTAAAACTGGGCATGGAAAAATTGATCATCCCCGAGCTGTCACATGTTGTTCAACAGCTAAAAAAATAAAGCTGTTTGCTAAAGAGTAGACATCAACTACATTCAAAGAGTGACATTGTATACGAAAACAGCCCCAAAAAAAGAGGATGCATTTGCATCCTCTTTTTTTTTATGTGAAGACTTCTAATAAGTCAGGGGAACCATATATGCATTCCCCTTAATTAATCGTGTATTTTGGATGTTATACTCTGATTCAATCGATACCATAACCAAAGATCGTTTATGACAGAAGCGAGGCTCGCGATTTTGTTGTTCAATTCGCAAGAGACCTCAAAATGTTCTTCAGTCGATAATTGATCTTGCAGCTCGTTAATTTTCCGTTCGATCTCTCCGATTCGGTCCGGAATTCTTCCTCTGATCCTTTCCCAATGCAACATGATTGCTTCTTGAGTGGATGTATCGTACTTTTCCCACGCTTTATTTAAATGTGGAACAAAGATTCCAAGTCTTTCATCCCAAACAAAGTCATTCTGCAACTGAAATCACCTCTAATCCTATTGTACAAAAGGGTGGGTGTTGATGGTAGTTAAAAATCAAATGTTATTTTTATTCATTTTAAAGAATAACCTTGCAATTCCTGTGATGTTTTTGTTATAGTATGAACTATCATAAATGGTATTTTTATAAACAAAAATGTATAAAAATAAATAATTATTCATTTTTGTCTATAACAAAAGGAGAGATTTCATATGGGGAAAAAGGTAGTTTTAGCTTATTCTGGAGGGTTAGATACATCTGTTGCGATTCCGTGGCTAGCGGATAAAGGATACGAAGTCATTGCATTATGCTTGGATGTAGGGGAAGGAAAAGACCTTCCTTTTATACAATCAAAGGCGTTATCAATCGGAGCATCAGAATCGATCGTACTTGATGTTCAAAAGGAATACGCTGATGAATATGCATTAGTCGCTCTACAATCACATGCATTATATGAAGGGAAATATCCACTTATCTCTGCATTAAGCAGACCGTTGATCGCGAAAAAGCTAGTAGAAACAGCTAAGAAATATGGAGCTACAGCAGTTGCTCATGGATGTACCGGGAAAGGAAACGACCAAGTCCGCTTTGAAGTTTCTGTCGCTGCACTAGCACCTGATCTTGAGGTTCTAGCACCAGTTCGTGAGTGGAGCTGGTCGCGAGAAGAAGAGATTCAATATGCGAAAGATCATGATATTCCTGTACCGATCAAAAAGGAAAATCCGTTCTCAATAGATCAGAATCTATGGGGAAGAAGCAATGAATGTGGAATCTTAGAAGATCCGTGGGCTGCTCCGCCAGAAGAAGCTTATGAGATGACTGTTGCTCTTGAACATACGCCAAATGAGCCGCAGGTCGTCGAAATTGGATTTGAACAAGGTGTACCTGTTTCACTGAACGGTCAGAATGTTACATTAGATGTTCTGATAAATCAGTTGAACGAATGGGGAGGCGCTCATGGTGTTGGACGAATCGACCATGTCGAAAATAGATTAGTAGGAATAAAATCCCGTGAAGTTTACGAATGCCCAGCGGCAACAACACTTATCAAAGCACATAAAGAGCTTGAAGATCTAACATTAGTTAAAGAAGTCGCTCACTTTAAACCGATCATTGAAAAGAAGATGACTG
Organism: Fictibacillus sp. 7GRE50; assembly: GCF_015903875.1. NCBI lineage: Bacteria > Bacillati > Bacillota > Bacilli > Caryophanales > Fictibacillaceae > Fictibacillus > Fictibacillus sp. 7GRE50. The sequence goes on along the minus strand of NZ_JACZDW010000001.1, from coordinate 178,329 downwards.
AACTGATCTATGAAGGTTTATGGTTCTCACCGCTAAATGCATCATTAAAAGCCTTTTTAGATGAAACACAAAAACATGTAACAGGTACGGTACGTGTTAAATTCTTTAAAGGTCATGCGATCGTCGAAGGAAGAAAATCACCTTATTCCCTTTATGACGAAAAACTAGCAACATATACATCAGACGATGCTTTTGATCATACAGCTGCGAAAGGATTTATCTCTTTATGGGGACTTCCTACAAAAGTAAGCAGCATGGTTCAAAAAAATGAGGTGAAAGTGTGAAGAAGTTGTGGGGAGGACGTTTCTCAAAACAGCCTGAAGAATGGGTAGATGAGTTTGGAGCATCCATCTCTTTTGATCAGCAATTGGCCGGTCAAGATATTAAAGGAAGTCTGGCTCATGCTAAGATGCTTTTCCAATGTAAGATAATTGATAAGAGTGCTTATGAAAATATTAAGAATGGTTTGCTTTCTCTTCAGTCTGAAGTGGAAGAAGGGGAGCTTACTTATTCAGTTAAATATGAAGACATTCATTTGAACCTTGAAAAATTATTAACAGACAAAATTGGGTCTGATGGCGGCAAACTTCATACAGCAAGAAGTCGAAATGATCAAGTTGCAACAGATTTCCATCTGTATGTTAAAGAAGAAACCATATTGATCATGGATCATATAGAAGAATTGCAAAAATCTCTGTTGAATCTTGCAGAAGAACATGTAGAGACGATCATCCCGGGGTATACACATCTTCAGCGTGCTCAGCCCGTCTCATTTGCTCATCATCTTTTAGCATATTTCTGGATGCTTGATCGAGATAAAGGAAGACTGCAAGATAGTCTAAAGCGTAGTGATATTTTGCCTCTTGGAGCTGGGGCTTTAGCGGGAACAACATTTGATATCGACCGCAACATTACAATGAACGAACTAGGATTCAGAGATAAATATCTCAATAGCTTGGATGCTGTGAGTGATCGAGATTTTGCGATTGAATGCTGCAGCAACGCATCAATGATCATGATGCATCTGTCTCGTTTTTGTGAAGAACTGATCCTTTGGTCTTCAGAAGAATTCGGGTTCATCGAGATCAGTGATAGCTTCACTACAGGTAGCTCCATGATGCCGCAAAAAAAGAACCCTGATATGGCTGAATTGATTCGTGGGAAGAGTGGGAGAGTATATGGTTCGTTGATCTCCCTACTTACCTTGATGAAGGGATTGCCACTTGCATACAATAAAGACATGCAAGAAGACAAAGAACCTGTTTTTGATACGGTAAAAACAGTAAAAGGATGCTTAAGTATCATGACGGGCATGATGAATGAAGTAAAGATTCATGTTGATAAGATGAATAAAGCCGTTCATCAAGACTTTTCTAATGCTACAGAACTTGCTGATTACCTAGCGAAAAAAGGAATTCCATTTCGAGAAGCACATGAATTAGTGGGGCAGATGGTCCTTCAATGTATTCAAAAAGGCTGCTACCTTCTTGATGTATCTTTAGATGAATATCAGGAATGGTGTCCGCTCGTTGAAAATGATTTGTTTGATGCACTATCTCCAAAAACTGCTGTAGAAAGACGAAATTCTGAAGGTGGAACAGGCTTCGAAGCCGTTCGCCAGCAGATTGATGCAGCACAATCAAGAATGGCCGTTTCCAATAATTAGCTCAAATGAACTTTCCTCAGAAGACTAAAACTATGGTTAAAGTCTTGCAAGTGAAGGAGGAAAGAATGATGGAGAATGAAAAACGTCCCAATCAACAGCTTGAATATGATGCTGAAGGTGAAATGACTGTTCATCAGCAGATAACAGAAGCTTATCAAAGCGGAATCGTTGATAAAGTAGATCAAGGACAGCAAAGAACAAAGTTAGATGAAGAAGAAAGTCTCTCATAACTGAAGAAAGGATAGTTCGTATAGTCGAGCTATCCTTTTTTGTGTACTTAAAAAAAGATTGCTCTGATTATTAGCAGCTTTTGAATTTTTCTCGATACTAAAAACTAGAATGTTCTTTTTCCATTTAGGGCATCTTAATGCTGTCTTAACTATGTTCATATTCAAATAAAATTCAACTTTTTATTTTGAATTTTTGGTGGTATGTTAACTATAGAATAATGAAAAAATTTCCATGTGATATAAAGGAGGTTGAAATATGAAAATAGGTATACCGACTGAGATAAAGAATAATGAAAATCGTGTAGCGATGACACCAGCAGGAGTATTGAACCTTGTGGCATCAGGTCATGAGGTCTTTATTCAAAAAGGCGCAGGGATCGGATCAGGTTTTACAGATGAAGAATATGAAAGTGCTGGTGGTGTTATCGTTGAAACACCAACTCAAGCCTGGTCGATGGACATGGTCATGAAAGTAAAAGAGCCGCTTCCTGAGGAGTACTGCTTCTTCCGTGAAGGTTTAATTTTGTTCACCTATTTACATCTTGCACCAGAGCCGGAACTAACGAAAGCATTAACAGATAATAAAGTAGTGGGTATTGCGTACGAAACGGTTCAGTTGCCAAACGGAACGCTACCTTTGCTTACACCGATGAGTGAAGTAGCAGGAAGAATGGCTGCTCAAATAGGAGCACAATTTTTAGAAAAGCCAAAAGGCGGTCTAGGTATCCTCCTAAGTGGAATTCCTGGTGTAAGACGCGGCAAAGTAACAGTTATCGGAGGCGGAGTAGTCGGGACGAATGCGGCTAAAATTGCTATGGGTCTAGGAGCAGATGTAACAATCATCGATTTAAACCCAGAACGTCTTCGTCAGCTCGATGATATCTTTGGTGTTGAGATCAATACGCTCATATCCAATCCGTTAAATATAGCTCTCGCCGTTCAAGAGTCAGCATTAGTTATTGGGGCTGTCTTAATTCCTGGGGCAAGGGCACCTAAACTTGTTACCGAAGAGATGATTAAAGGCATGCAGCCAGGGGCTGTAATCGTAGATGTTGCCATTGATCAAGGTGGAATTTTTGAAACGGTTGATCGAATCACTACACATGATAATCCAACATATGAAAAGCATGGTGTTCTTCACTATGCTGTAGCTAACATGCCAGGCGCTGTCCCTAGAACCTCGACAATTGGTCTGACTAACGTTACAGTACCGTATGCTCTTCAAATCGCAAACAAAGGTTATGTTAAAGCGTGTTTAGATAATGAAGCTCTACTAAAAGGTATCAATACGTTGGATGGATTTGTAACGTATAAGGCGGTTGCTGAAGCGCATCAACTAGATTATAAAGATGCCGTATCTATTCTAAAATCTAACTAAAAGATAACAAACGAAAAAGTCCAATATTCCTTTTCTCTGGAATCGGACTTTTTTTCTGTTCTATAATAGGGTATGTAATGGAAGTAAGATATTTCAGCGTTTATTTGAGAAGGGAGCATGTAAATATGAAAATGACTTTTCACGGACACTCCGTACTGGAAGTTCAAACAGAGCAACACTCCATTTGGATTGACCCTTTTATTAATGGAAATGGACAAGCTAAGATCGATGTTAAGGACGTAAAAGCTGATGTGATTCTTTTAACACACGGTCATAACGATCATGTAGGAGACACAGTTGAGATCGCAAAAGCGAATAACAGCTTGGTCGTTGCGCCATTTGAACTTGCTGAGTACATGCAAACACTCGGCGTAGAGGCACATCCTATGCATATCGGAGGAAGCCGAACATTTGATTTTGGAAAAGTGAAGTTCACTCAAGCCTTTCATGGATCAAGCTATTCACAAGAAGATGGCACGGTCGTATATACGGGAATGCCAGCGGGAATTTTATTCTCACATGATGGAAAAACGCTATATCATGCAGGAGATACAGCTCTATTCTCAGATATGAAATTAATCGGAGAGTTTGCAAAACCAGATATTGCTTTCTTGCCTATTGGTGACAATTTCACAATGGGCCCAGAGGATGCATTGATTGCCGCAGAGTGGATCGGTGCAAAGGTGACCGTTCCAATCCATTTCAATACGTTTCCTGTGATTGAACAAGATCCAGAAACCTCATTCACATCTAAACTTGGAAACAAAGGAAAAGTGCTCCAAAGCGGCGAAAGTATAAGCGTATAATGATTCTAACCTCCCTTTCTATGCATACCAATGATAGTAAGGGAGGTTGTGTTTTTTATGAGACAAGAAAAAATGGCAAAAGTATTAATGTTGTTGGTGCTTTTCTATGTAGCGATACCTGTTATATCGTTTGACGGCCCGCTTCTGCAACAACTTTTTTCAGTAGCTTGGATAGGATTTGCCGGTATGCTTTTGGTCAGCTTATTGTTTAAAAAGGATACGGCTCCAAAAAGGGCTGTTAAAAAGCAAAGTATAGCTTCAGATTCAAAAATGAAAAAAAGGATACACATGGAAAGTTGAGTTTCTGTTCTAATGACTGTATAATCTGTATTAGTCAAAGTGATAAAACAGATAGATACAGGTAGAAGGAACGGTGAATGTAATGCTAACCAAGCATGAACAAATACTACAGCATATTTTGGACCTTGATGTCGGATCAAAAATCTCCGTTCGGCAAATTGCAAAAGATCTGACCGTTAGTGAAGGAACAGCTTATCGAGCGATAAAAGAAGCTGAAAACCAGGGGATCGTAAGCACGATCGAACGTGTTGGTACGATACGTATCGAAAGACAAGCAAAAAGTAATATTGAAAAGTTAACGTTTGCTGAAGTAGTAAATATTGTTGAAGGACAAGTACTAGGCGGGCGCGCTGGTCTTCATAAAACGCTGCATAAATTTGTAATCGGAGCTATGAAACTTGAAGCGATGATGCGCTATGTTGATGCGGGGAGTTTGTTGATCGTCGGTAACCGTGTGAACGCGCATGAACTTGGACTGAAAGCAGGGAGTGCAATCTTAGTTACTGGTGGCTTTGATACAGAAGAAGAAGTGAAAAGACTCGCTGACGAGCTTGAACTTCCTGTTATCTCTACGAGCTATGATACCTTTACTGTTGCGACAATGATAAATAAAGCGATTCATGACCGTTTGATCAAGAAGGATATCGTTTTAGCTTCTGATATTTTAATTCCGATCGATGAGACGCATTATCTTTATCAACATGATAAAGTGCAGCGTTGGCACGAATTGAATCAACAAACGATGCATAGTCGTTATCCGGTGGTCGATCAAGGCAATCGCGTAACAGGTGTAGTCACTTCTAAAGACATTATAGGTGTTCCTGTTTCCATGCAGGTTGAAAAAGTAATGACTCGTGCACCTTTAACCGTTACGGAAAAAACATCTGTTGCAGCATGTGCTCATATGATGATCTGGGAAGGGATCGAACTGCTCCCTGTTATCGGAACTTCTCATAAACTGATCGGAATCTTAACAAGGCAAGATGTATTAAAAGCGATGCAAATGATGCAAAAGCAGCCTCAAGTGGGCGCGACCTTTGATGATTTGATAACTACAGAGTTAAAAGAACAAAAGGTGGATAACGAGGTTACGTACTTCTGTAGAATTACACCGCAGATGACCAACCACCTAGGTACTGTTTCATATGGTGTATTGATGACCATCGTTACTGAAACCGCACGGAAAGCACTCAGAAAAATTAAAAAAGGCGACCTCGTTGTGGAGAACGTAACATTTTACTATATTAAGCCTGTACAGATTGATAGTGATATCGAACTGATCCCAAGAGTGCTTGAAGTGAGTCGGAAATTTGGAAAAGTAGATGTGGAAATCCATCATGATGGAAAGATTGTTGGAAAAGCAATGATGATGGCACAGCTTCTTGATCATCGTTCATAAAAAAAAGTCCCTCCTGCAGGGACTTTTTATCCATACGTATTAATTTTTCTGTGCTTCTTCACGTGCAAGCGTAAGGAAATGCTTGTACATTTTATAATTCATGATTAAAAGAACGATTCCGTAAATTAAAAAGACTAGTGCCACCCAAAGCTGTACACGTCCTTCAACTGCTGTTAGTTCGTTCAGACCGAAGGAAGCTAAGAATGAACCGAGTGCCATTTTTGCTTTTGTGCCTGTCCAGCGCTTTAAGAATGGTTCTTTTGCACGTACTTCAGAAACTTTATAGAACACATATAGAGCAAAAGAAAGTATAATTAGGATAATAAAAATAGGCATTGAAAATTCCCCCACGTATTTACTCCACTATATTGTAAACGTTTAAAACCATAATTGCCACAACGACATCTAAAAGGAGTCTGCTATGAAAGAACAAATCTTACAAGTAATCGAACAGTATGAAAAAATAATCATTCATCGACATGTCAGACCAGACCCAGATGCGCTTGGATCACAAGGTGGGCTTTCAGCGATCCTTAAGGCGAGCTATCCTCAAAAAGAAGTGTATGTTGTAGGGGAAGAGGAAGCGGGTCTTACCTTCTTAAATACAATGGATGTCATAGAAGACGATGTTTACAAAGGTGCTTTAGTCATCATTTGCGATACAGCAAACTCACCTCGTATCAGTGATCATCGTTATTCACTTGGAGATTTTATTATTAAAATTGATCATCATCCTAACGAAGATCCTTATGGAGATTTAATCTGGGTGGATACTGAAGCAAGTTCTACATCTGAGATGATAATGGATCTTTATCTTTTCGGAGCAACGTCTGGACTTAAGCTTGATGAACATGCAGCAAGACTTATCTATGCTGGTATTATTGGGGACACTGGTCGCTTTTTGTTTTCAAATACGACTCAGAAGACTCATCATTATACAGCGGCGTTATTAGAGACAGGATTCTCGCCATCAGAAATTCACGAAAATCTATATAAAATTTCTGAGAAACTTGTGAGGTTGAACGGTTATGTTCTTCAAAACTTTTCAATTGTTGATAATTGCGTAGGGTATATCCACTTAAAAAAAGATACATTGAAAAAGTTCGGCACGTCAGCAGGTGAAGCATCCCTTTTAGTGAATTCTTTTTCACATGTTGAAGGCTTGTTAGCGTGGGTGTTTTTTGTGGATGAACCAGATCAGATCAGAGTAAGATTAAGGTCCAAGGGTCCTGTAGTTAATAAGATCGCAACTAAATTCAATGGTGGTGGACATCCGAGAGCATCAGGAGCAACCGTATATACAGAAGACGAAACGATGTCTGTACTCGCTGAACTTCGAAACCTCTGTAAAGAATATAAATCCAAATAAAAAAGGCCTCATCGGGGGGGCCTTTTTATGCTTTAGCATGAAATAGATTTAGTTAGCTTTTTCAGGGATAAACCAAGAGCCAACATCTGTTACATCTTCATGCACTTTCAAGTTTAATTTTGCAAGCTCTCTCTTGATTAGGTCTGCTACTTCTTTCGTTTCTGCAAAAGCAGAAAAACCATTCTGTAATTCCTTTACCTTTTCACGGGCAAGTTCTTTTCGATTGATAATCATGTAGTTTCCCCCCAATAATCACTCTAGAATTATTCTTTACACATATTTTATACAATTGAAGGAGGGATTGCCATTTCTTTGCCCAAAGATTCATAAAAACGTAATATTTCGACCATTATTTATGCATAATCATTCACTGATTTTAGCTGATATATAGATTCGAAGAACACCTGTGTATAAATACAAGTGATCGATTTTCACCTCATAAGTTTGCTCGTCGTCATCAAGACGGTATGTTTTATTTTCAATAGCTTGTACAAGTAAGGAATGGCTTTTAGCAAGTGTTTCTGTATCTTCTCCTATTAGATGCTCTAGATCGTCTTCAACTGCTTTTGCTATGTGCAGCCTTGTTAAATTTGATAACTTTGAAGAATCCTGGTTTGAGAACCTAGCATTCACTTCATGAAGTTTAAACTTCTTGGCGAGTTCTTTATTTGCTTTTTCATCATCCGAGGTTAAGATCTTGTTCTTCTTTTCCAGATCATTAATTTTTACTCGTTGCTTTTCAATTTTCACAATCAGCCTTTCATGAGCTAAGCCGCCTTGTATTAAAAAAAATGCCCAGCCGATAATAAACCCGATCGCTATCCCAGCAAAAAAACGCTGGTAGCCTTTTCGTTGATATAGCGGTGGGATCCTCATCAGTTAATGTTCTCCTGGCTGAGCCATTGAATCAATTGCATGGCAGAATTAGCACCAGCAATGGCAACGAAAATATAGGTTAATTGTTTGAAAATCTCTATAGTAGCGCCGTTTTCAAAGCTTCGCTCAAAATTCGTGATCGTATCAAACGTTCCACCGATAGCAGCGACGATTGCCCATATTTTAAGTCTTTTTGCAAGCTCCATCATTTCATATATAGGTGCTTTTCCAACAAGAAAAGCGGCAAGACCGCCGATTAACGCTCCACCCAACAACACGCCGAAAGCTATAGCAAAATCTAATATGATATTCGCAAAAAATTCACGCACCATGAGACAACCTCCCCTCTTACTCAATGTATGGATAATAGGTGGAGTGTATGCTTATTTGATAGAAAATGAATAACCGCTCGCTGTTGAAAACTGTTTCATTAACACATACGAACTTCTGTACTATAATGGAATGCAAACAGGTGCGTAAAGGAAGTGATGGTATGGGGTTTGTCCCACTGCATATACATAGTGAATACTCGCTTCTTGAAAGCTCTTGTCGGATCGAAGAGCTTGTTCAGTATGCAAAAGAGCTTGGGTATACGTCTTTAGCCTTAACAGATAAATCAAACATGCATGGTGCCTTAAAGTTTTATACTACATGTGTAAAAGCTGGCATCAAACCTATCATTGGATTGGAAGCAGAGGTTGGAAGTAATCAAGAGGATACAAAAGAGAAGATAAGTTCAGGCAATAAACTTCTTTTGTATGCGATGAACATAGAAGGCTATGAAAATTTATTAAAACTCACAACGCTTATGCAGACAAAGCTGGACGGTGAAGTGTCATCTCTTTCTTATGAAGAAATTTCAAATCATGCAGCGGGCCTTATCGCTGTTTCTTCAGGTATGGAAGGTGAGATTCAGCAATTTCTTACTCGTGAAAATCTTGACGATCAACGATTAGATAAGCTACTTCACTTTTATAAAACGTGCTTTAAAGATCGTTTTTATCTTGGACTAGAAGATCATGATACAGGTATAGAAAAAACAATTAATCTCCAACTTCAAAACCTTTCAAGGAAGTCTCTCATTCCACTCGTCTGCATGCATGAAACGTATTATATGAGAAGAGAGGATGCAAACGCACATGATATCCTGCTTTGCATCAAACAAGGCGAAAAGAAAAGCAATCGTGATCGATTTAAACTGCAGACAGATGACTTTTATTTTAAATCCCCATTAGAGATGAAACGTGTATTTTCTCATGCGGAGGATGCATTAGATGAAACGGTTAAACTGGCTGAAAGATGTTCACTCGAGCTTGAGCTGGGTAGCATTGCTTTGCCCAAATATCCTGTACCAAATAATAAGAACAGCTATGAATATCTGACTGAGCTTTGTAATGAAGGACTTTTGAAGCGTTATGAAACGGTAACACCTGAAATAAACGAACGATTATCATATGAACTTAACATTATTAAGAATATGAACTTTGAAGATTATTTCTTAATCGTTTGGGATTTTATGAAATTTGCACACGACGAAAAGATGATTACAGGGCCAGGAAGGGGTTCGGCAGCAGGATCACTAGTAGCTTACGTTCTTCAGATTACGAACGTTGACCCGATCCATCATCAGTTGATCTTTGAGCGTTTCTTAAATCCGGAGCGGGTTACGATGCCCGATATTGATATCGATTTTCCTGATAACCGTCGGGACGAAGTACTAAGCTACGTAGCTCGTAAGTATGGTACAGATTATGTCGCACAGATTATTACATTTGGTACCCTAGCAGCAAGAGCTGCTATAAGGGATGCGGGCAGAGTGATGGATTTTGCTCCTGCGCTCATCGATCTTACCGCAAAGAATATTCCATCAAGACCTGGAATCACGTTGGAAAATGCATTGAAAGAGTCAGCTGGCCTGCAACAGGCGTACAAAACAGAGCCGGATGTTAGAAAGCTTGTTGAGATCGCGATGACACTTGAAGGTTTACCGAGACACGCATCCACTCATGCTGCAGGTGTAGTCTTGTCGGGAGCTCCACTTGTTCAAAAAGTACCTTTACAAACCGGGCATGACGGTATACCTCTTACACAATACAGTATGGAGTGGCTTGAAGCTGCAGGTCTTTTGAAGATGGACTTTTTGGGTTTGCGGAATTTATCGCTTATTGAAAATATCTTATTGGCGATCGAAGAAAATGAAAATGTGAAGATCGATCTAAATGATATACCATTCGACGACGTGAAAACATTTGATCTTCTTGCGAAAGGAGATACTACAGGTGTGTTTCAGCTTGAGTCTGATGGGATGAGAAAAGTTCTTCAGCAGCTTAAGCCGACAGAGTTTGAAGATATCGTAGCAGTAAATGCTCTCTACCGGCCGGGTCCGATGCAGAATATTCCTGACTATATCGCGGGTAAACATCGTCTGAAGACCGTACACTACATGCATCCTGATCTTGAACCGATTTTAAAATCCACGTACGGAGTAATTGTCTATCAAGAACAGATCATGCAGATTGCAACAAAAGCGGCTGGTTTCACACTAGGAGAAGCAGATTTACTGAGAAGAGCAGTAGGTAAGAAGAAACGGGATATTCTTCTTCGGGAGCGACAACACTTTGTTGAAGGTTGTTTAAAGCAAGGCTATGATGAAAAATCTGCAGATGCGCTATATGACTTGATCGTACGCTTTGCTGATTACGGGTTCCCGAGGAGCCATGCTGTTGCATACAGTGTCATCGCCTATCAGCTTGCATTCTTAAAAGCAAACTATCCTGCCCACTTTATGGCTGCCCTGCTTTCAAGTGTTATCGGCAATCATGATAAAGTAAATCAATATATTAAAGAATCTGAGCAAAGAGGCATACCTGTACTCCCACCATCTATAAAAAAAGGCAGCGAAATTTTCATTTCAAACGGATCTCATATTTCATTCGGGTTATTGGCTATTAAAAATGTTGGATACAATGCCCTTAGGATGCTGATGGCAGAAAATGAAAAAGAACCGTTTCAAGATCTGTTCGATATTTGTTCACGCTGTCCTCAAAAAGTTGTGAATAAGCGTACACTCGAATCATTAATTTTTGCTGGAGCAATGGATGAATTGGGACAAGATAGAGCAGTGTTGCTAGCTTCATTAGAAACTGCGATAGAATATGGAGAAGAGGTTCAGGAAATCTCGCGAAAGAATCAGATGTATCTTTTTGATGATGATATTAATTTACCTAAACCTTCTTACGTTTCCGTTCAATCTTTTCAAGAAAGCGAGAAGCTTAAATTTGAAAAAGAAGCTCTAGGTTTCTTCCTTTCCTCACATCCGCTGCAACGATATCGAACGACGTTAAGCAGCTGGAAAGCCGTCCACATAAATGAATTAAACGAAAAAAGATCTTCCGTTCGTCTTGGTGTATTAGTGGACAAAGTACGAGCGATTAAAACAAAAAAGGGAGAGCTCATGGCATTCCTGACGATTAGCGATGAGAGCGGTGAGATAGAAGCCGTGGCTTTTCCAAAAGTTTATGAAGCCAATCACTCTCTTCTGCAGAAAGGACAACAATTGTTCATAGAAGGAAGTGTGGAACACCGTAACGAAACATTACAGATACTTGTGAACAAATGCAGACTGCTCCAAGATCTGAAGTCAAACGAGCAGCCAACACTATTTCTTAAGATAGATAAAGACCATCAATCACCTCAGCATCTTAATGCTGTGAAGGCGATTTTCGATGAATCAAAAGGAAGTACATCTGTTGTTCTTATCTATGAAGAAAATAGACAAAAGGTCCAGATCTCTCAGAAAGTAAATGTTTCTGAAAATTTGTTGTTAGAATTGCAATCTGTTATTGGTGAGGGTAATGTCGTATTTAGAAGAAATTAAAAACCTTTACAGCTTGTTAACTTTTGTTATAATGGATGAGTCAATATTAGTGGTCTGACCACCTCCTAATTGGCTCATCAACCTTAAATTTAAAATCATTAGGAGATGAAAAAATGTCTACATTAAGAGAAGAAGCACTACACATGCACCGCACACATCAAGGGAAATTAGAATCGAAATCAAAGGTACCTGTACGTAACGCGAAAGACTTGAGCTTAGCGTATTCTCCTGGTGTGGCAGAGCCGTGTAAAGATATTTATGATGACAAAACGAAAGTCTATGACTATACGATGAAAGGCAATACTGTAGCTGTTGTTTCTGATGGGACAGCTGTATTAGGTCTAGGAAATATAGGACCTGAAGCTGCACTTCCTGTAATGGAAGGAAAGGCAGTACTATTCAAGAGTTTTGCTGGTGTTGATGCGTTCCCAATCTGCTTGAATACTACAGATGTGGACAAGATTGTTGAAACGGTAAAATTGCTTGAACCTACATTTGGTGGTGTGAACTTAGAAGATATCGCTGCGCCGAATTGTTTTGTAGTCGAGGAGCGTTTAAAGAAAGAAACAAATATTCCAATTTTCCATGATGATCAGCATGGCACTGCCATTGTTACACTAGCTGGTCTAGTTAATGCGCTTAAATTAACAGGACGTGAAATGTCTAAGATTAAGGTCGTTGTTAATGGAGCAGGAGCAGCTGGGATAGCTATTATTAAGTTGCTAGATCGTTTTGGTGTGAAAGATATTATCATGTGTGATACGAAAGGTGCGATCTATGAAGGTCGTCCGTTCGGAATGAACTCTGTAAAAAAAGAAGTTGCAAACTTTACGAACCGTACAAAACAAGAGGGAACACTTGCTGATGTAATCAGCGGCTCAGATGTTTTCGTCGGTGTTTCAGTAGAAGGTGCATTAACAAAATCAATGGTTGAGTCAATGAATCCAGAACCGATCATCTTTGCTATGGCCAACCCAAACCCTGAGATCATGCCTCATGAAGCGCGTGAAGCAGGTGCTATGGTCATTGGAACAGGACGTTCTGATTTTCCTAACCAAGTAAATAACGTGTTAGCGTTTCCTGGTATTTTCCGCGGTGCGCTTGATGTTCGTGCAACACATATCAATGAAGAAATGAAGATTGCAGCCGTACATGCGATTGCAAATCTAGTGAACCCAGTAGAATTGACTGCAGATTATGTAATTCCTGCACCATTCGATCCGCGCGTTGCACCTGCTGTTGCGGCAGCTGTAGCGACTGCGGCTATGGAAACAGGCGTTGCAAGACTTCGGGTGAATCCTGAAGACATCGCTGAAAAGACTAAGAAACTAGCGATCATCGGAAAAGATGAATGAAACCGGTAGAGGAGAGAGGAATGTCTGTCCAGCCTACCGAAAAAGTATATATTGAAATTCTTAAACAAATTAAAGCTATTATTGTTGAGGATGGTCTTCAAGCGGGTGACAAGCTCCCTTCTGAAAGGGAGCTGAGTGACCGCCTGAAGGTTGGAAGGTCATCTGTCCGTGAAGCACTGCGATCTCTAGAGCTTCTAGGTCTGATTGAGACACGAAGAGGTGAAGGAACCTTTATACGTGAAGCAACTGGTCATCGACTTGTTGAAGTACTAGCATCTTTCATTTTAAATGATAATAAAGCTAGACACGATCTTCAGGAAACAAGGCATATTGTTATTAAAGACTGTGTAGAGCTTGCAGTACGAAGGTGCAAATCTTCGACCATCTCAAAACTTACACAACTAATTAAGCAGATGGATCCGAACGAACATGAACAAGTTAATGAAGCTTGCAAGCAATTTGAAAAGATTGTGATTCAAGCATGCGGCAATCATCTTCTTTATCGTTTATATGTTGAACTAACGGGTTATGGGTCTTCATTGCAACGAGCAAATTCGTATTGGCCACAAGCATTTTGTGAGGAAGTTTTAACACTTCTTCAACAAAAAGATGCTGTGAAGCTGACGAGTTTGTTATCAAAACAAAACGATGCTCTAAACGCAATCGAATAGGTGGTGTTATTCATTTATGATAAAAGGATTGTTTGTAAAAAAGAAAAAATATGCCACAATACCGACTGGTAAAGTTAAACAAGACGTACCAGAAGGGATTATGAGTAAATGTCCAGAATGCAAGCACATCATGGTAACAAAAGAACTAAGAAAAAACTTGCTTGTTTGTCAAGGTTGTCAATACCATTATCCAATGTCATCACAAGAACGAATAGCTGCACTGATTGATGAAGGAACATTCACAGAATATGACGCAGATATGATTTCAGGAAATCCTTTAGAGTTTCCTGATTATGTGGAGAAACTTGAAGGCGACCGAAAGAAAACCAAAATTAACGAAGCTGTTGTTACAGGTGCAGGTCAGATAGATGGCCTTGATGTAACATTAGCGGTTATGGATTCTCGCTTTAGAATGGGTAGCATGGGTTCTGTTGTAGGTGAGAAGATCACACGTGCGATCGAGCACGCGATCAATAAAGAAACACCGTTTATTATCTTTACAGCATCAGGTGGAGCTAGAATGCAAGAAGGCGTTTTAAGCCTGATGCAGATGGCTAAAACGAGTGTCGCTCTTAAACGATTAAGTGACAGAGGGTTGCTGTTCATCTCTATCATGACACACCCAACTACTGGGGGAGTTTCCGCAAGTTTCGCATCTGTTGGTGATTACAATTTTGCTGAACCTAAAGCCTTAATTGGGTTTGCTGGCAGAAGAATCATCGAGCAAACCATTCGCCAAGAATTACCAGATGATTTTCAGACTGCTGAGTTTTTATTGAAGCATGGACAGTTAGATAAAGTCATTCATAGAAGCGAAATGAAGAAAACATTGAGTACGCTATTAAAGATTCATACAGAAGGGAGGGTGTAAGGTATGGCTGCAGAACTAGAATTTGAAAGACCGATACATGAGCTGGAGAAAAAGATTGCAGAACTTAAATCATTTATGGATGAAAAAGATATTGATTTAACTGATGAGATCAAAAGGCTAGAAGAAAAATTGTCTAACCTAGAAAACAGTACGTATTCAGAGATGAAACCTTGGGATCGTGTTCAAATTGCCAGACATGCTGAACGCCCAACCACCCTTGATTATATTAGTTATCTGTTTACGGATTTCATCGAATTACATGGAGACCGTCTTTTTGGTGACGATGAAGCGATCGTTGGAGGCGTAGCTTTTTATAAGAATCTACCTATAACGATCATCGGACACCAAAGAGGGAAAGATACGAAAGAAAATCTTCGTCGTAATTTTGGGATGCCACATCCAGAAGGCTATCGTAAGGCACTTCGCTTAATGAAACAAGCGGAGAAGTTTAATAGACCTATTATCTGTTTCATTGATACAAAAGGAGCATATCCAGGAAAAGCAGCTGAGGAAAGAGGGCAGAGTGAAGCGATCGCTCGTAACCTAGTTGAGATGGCAGGATTAACTGTTCCTGTTATTTGTGTTGTGATCGGAGAAGGTGGAAGCGGTGGAGCATTAGCATTAGGTGTAGGGAATTATGTACACATGCTCGAGAACTCAACCTACTCTGTTATCTCCCCAGAAGGTGCAGCTGCCATTCTTTGGAAAGATGCTTCGATGGCGAAAAAAGCAGCAGAATCGATGAGAATCACTGCTCCAGACTTAAAGGAGTTAGGAATTATAGATGAGATTATTGAAGAAGTTAAGGGCGGAGCACATAAAGATGCTAAGTACCAGGCGGAATTGATCGACCAGGTTTTGGAAACTTCTTTAGATTCTCTGTTGTCTATGTCTCAAGAAGAGCTCATAAATCAACGCTATGAAAAATATAAAAAAATCGGACAATTTGGGTTTGTAAACGATTCCATTGTTGTTAAATAGGGAATGTGCCTTTCTGCTTGTAGAAAGGCGCATTTTTTTGCCTATTGTTGTCTATTGTGTTCAACATTTGAACATGATATTTTAATAAGACGAGAGAACTAGAGAGGTGAAATGTTTCATGAAGCGGATAGGAGTTCTAACAAGTGGTGGCGATTCACCAGGCATGAACGCTGCGATTCGGGCGGTTGTTCGAAAAGGAATCTACCATGACTTAGAAGTTTATGGGATATACAATGGTTATGCAGGACTAATTTCGGGGAATATTAAGAAACTAGAATTAGGATCTGTTGGAGATATTATACATCGTGGAGGCACAATGCTTCATTCAGCACGTTGTTTAGAGTTCAAAACACCAGAAGGACAACAAAAAGGTATCGAGCAGTTAAAAAAATTCGGTATCGAAGGATTAGTCGTTATTGGTGGAGACGGCTCTTTCCAAGGTGCTAAGAAATTGTCTGAACAAGGTTACCCAACGATTGGTGTACCTGGTACGATCGACAATGACATCCCTGGTACAGATTTCACAATCGGTTTTGATACAGCATTAAACACGATTATCGATGCTATCGACAAGATTCGTGACACAGCTACTTCACATGAGCGTACTTATATCATTGAAGTTATGGGACGTGACGCTGGTGACTTGGCTCTATGGGCTGGCCTTGCAGATGGAGCTGAGACGATTCTCATTCCAGAAGAAGACCACAAGATGGATCAAGTCGTACAAAAGCTGCAACGAGGACACGAGCGCGGTAAGAAACATAGTATCATTATTGTTGCAGAAGGCTGTGGAAGCGGCGTGGATGTTGCTAAAGAGATCGAAAGGCTTACAGACTTCGAAACAAGGGTTACTGTTCTGGGGCACATTCAACGCGGTGGTTCACCTACAGCTTTTGACCGGGTATTAGCAAGCCGTCTAGGTGCGCAAGCGGTTGAACTCTTATTAGAAGGCAAAGCTGGTCGTACAGTAGGTATTGAAAATAACAAACTTGTTGATTATGACATTACAGAGGTATTATCTAGAAAACATTCGATAGATAGACAAATGTACAAGTTATCACAAGAACTATCCATATAATCTGCTTAATGCATCGTACGGCTGCGGGTTAACTGCAGAAGCCTTACGATGCCTTTCTGCGAAAAAAGAAAATCAGGAGGCCATTTACATGATGCGCAAAACAAAAATCGTTTGTACGATAGGACCGGCAAGCGAAAGTATTGATAAGTTAAAAGAATTAATGAATGCTGGGATGAACGTTTCCCGCCTAAATTTCTCTCACGGTGACTTTGATGAGCACGGTCAACGAATCATCAACATTCGTGAAGCATCGAAAGAGCTTGGAAAAACAGTTGCGATCTTGTTAGATACAAAGGGACCTGAAATCCGTACTCAAACGCTAGAAGGCGGAGTAGCTGAACTTGTTGCTGGAAACGAATTAATCGTTTCTATGGAAGAAGTAGTGGGTAACGACAAAAAGATCTCTGTAACATATCCAGGTCTTGTTGAAGACGTACATGTTGGATCAAGAATCCTGCTTGATGACGGACTGATCGAACTTGAAGTAACAGCGATCGGCGAAAAAGAACTGACTACAAAAATCTTAAACTCCGGTACATTAAAAAATAAAAAAGGTGTAAACGTACCTAACGTAAGCGTGAAACTTCCTGGTATCACAGACAAAGATGCAAAAGATATCGAATTTGGTATCGAGCAAGGTGTTGATTTTATTGCTGCGTCATTCGTACGTCGTGCAACAGATGTTCTTGAAATTCGTGAGATCTTAGATCGACACAACGCTAACCATATTCAAATCATCCCTAAGATCGAGAACCAAGAAGGTGTAGACAATATCGATGAGATCCTTGCTGTTTCTGACGGTCTTATGGTAGCACGTGGTGACCTTGGTGTTGAAATTCCGGCTGAAGAAGTACCTCTTGTACAAAAGATGCTGATTAAAAAGTGTAACGAGCTTGGAAAGCCTGTTATTACAGCAACTCAAATGTTAGATTCCATGCAGCGTAACCCGCGTCCAACACGTGCTGAAGCAAGTGACGTAGCAAACGCGATTTTTGACGGAACAGATGCGATCATGCTTTCAGGTGAAACAGCTGCTGGTACTTATCCAGTTGAAGCGGTTCTTACCATGCATAAGATTGCTAGCCGTGCTGAGAGTTCTTTGAACTATAAAACATTATTATCTTCAAGAAGCAAAGAAAGCAAAACGACAATTACAGACGCGATTTCTCAATCTGTTTCCTTTACAGCTCTTAACCTTGATGCAGATGCTGTTATTACTGCTACTGAAAAAGGACAAACAGCTCGTATGATTTCGAAATATCGTCCAAAAGCTCCTATTATCGCTGTAACAAGCAACGAAGACGTTTGCCGTAAGCTTGCACTTGTTTGGGGAGTAACACCTGTAAAAGGTGAGAAAGCTGGAACAACAGATGAAATGTTCCAAATTGCGATTGATTCAGCGATTAAAGCTGAAGCTGTTCAACATGGGAACCTTGTAGTGATCACCGCAGGTGTACCAGTAGGTGAATCAGGATCTACAAACTTGATGAAAGTTCACATTATTGGTGATGTGCTTGCTAAAGCTCAAGGAATCGGACAATCATCAGCTTCAGGGAAAGTAGTAGTAGCTAAAACAGCTCAAGAAGCGATGGAAAAGATGACTGAAGGCGCAATTCTTGTAACAGTTGGAACGGACCGTGATATGATTGCTGCATTTGAAAAAGCATCAGCTGTTATTACAGAAGAAGGCGGATTAACAAGCCATGCTGCTGTATGTGGAGTATCTCTAAGTATTCCTGTTATCGTTGGCTTACAAAATGCTACGGAAATCTTTAAAGATGGCCAAGAGATCACGATCGATGCTTCTGTTGGATACATTTATGACGGAAGAAAGAACGTTATCTAATTATACGAAAAGAGAAGGGTGAAACCTTCTCTTTTTTGATACGTAAAAAATGGCATAGGCTTAATCTCCTTATTATTTGTTTAACGAAAGCGGTGATTTAAATGTTCCGTAAGCTATTACCTATATTTATTCTTATTCCTGCTATTGAAGTAGCTCTGTTTATCTTGGCAGGGCAATATATAGGAATTCCTGCAACGATTGCTGGAATATTTATTACCGGTATATTAGGTGCTTATTTGGCAAAAAAAGAAGGGGTAGAGACGCTTCAACGCGTGAAGATGCAGCTCGAGAGCGGTCAGATGCCAGGAGAAGCAGTTCTTGATGGGGCATGTATTCTGGTCGGCGGTGCATTACTCTTAGCACCTGGATTTCTAACTGACATTATAGGTTTCTTCTTACTTATCCCTCCACTAAGAAAACCAGTGAAGTTGTGGATGAAAGCGAAACTCTTCCAAAAGATGCAATCAGGACAGTTTTACTTCATAAAAAGAAGGTAGAGTTACTAGCTACTGACAGAGAGTCAACTTAGAAAGGGTTGTTTTCTAAGAGTTTTTTCTTTTAAGTTCTTTGAATTTCTTCTTAGATAGTTGGTTGTAGTGGAAGGTTGCCGACTCCTACGGGACGAGCGGTCAGTCCGAAATGTAAAAGTGGCTCGTTCAGCCCCGACCAGCAAAAGTTGAATGGGCTAGGAAGGCGCATTTTGCCTTCTTGTCCGTTTAACTTTTGATCTCGAGGGGTTAGCCACTGCAACTAGACAGGTGGAGACTCCTAATGGCGCAAAGCGGCAGGAGGCTCACCGTTCGCCCCGTGGAAAGCGTGCAACCTGGAGCGGAAACCAACCACTAACAAGAACATCTATGAATACAAAAACATAACAAAAAGAACGATGCTCACTTCCGGCATTCGTTCTTTTTATTTGTGTATAGGCTTCATAACAAATTGATAGATCTCATGAAAGAACTTTGCTTCGTAGAGTGCACGAATAACAACTAGGATAACAGGTCCGATGATAAGGCCAACAAACCCAAGAAGCTGGAATCCAGCAAATAAAGAGACTAGTGTAGCAAGAGGATCGAGTCCGATCGTTTTTGATAAAAGCTTTGGTTCCATAATCTGTCTTTGTATAACAACAACTCCATACAAAATGGATAGTCCGATCGTCAGCGTATAATTTCCTGTTAAGAAACAATAAGCGATCCATGGCAGAAAGACAGCACCTGTCCCAAGGTATGGCAGTAGATCTATCGCCCCAATCAGAACAGATATAGTAACTGCATAATCAATTCGCATCAACAAAAGACCTACTAATACGATACATGCTGTGATAGAGATTAAGGTTAACTGTGCTTTTAAAAAACCGAATAAAGCTTTTCTCAGTTCTACATATACCGTTGTGACGGTGTGGATTAATTTTTCAGGAAAGATCGCGTTAAGAAACCCTATTAGTCGGTACCAGTCTTTACTTATAAAAAAAGCAGCGAGAAGAGAAAAGATAAAAACCGTTAAAAAAGTTGGAAGACTTACGATCATTAGAGAGACACTATTAATCACGGCCTGTGTCATACTAGATGCATTCGTGGTTATTCCTGTTCCAATCTTCTCGATATTATCCATGACCGTTTCTTGTTGATCGGTTCCCAACTTGCTATAGATAGAGAGTAAATCTTGATATAAAGGGAGAACGTTCATTTTAAATGATCGTTCAAAGTAAAAGACCAATTCTTGAATATAAGCGGGTAACTCATGTGCAATATAGGCAAAACCAGTCATCATCTCTTGAATGAGCAAGGTTAGTAACAAGACAATTACACCTAAAAGGCCTAATATAGAAAGAATGACGGCAAGTGCTCTATTCACTTTAAAACGATTTACGATAAAGTCTACAAACGGGTTGATCATAAGCGCTATGATTGCGCCTGCTATGAATGGATAAAGAATAGCAGAAACATAATAGCCAGAAAAAATAAGGGCAACAGCGAGGGATAGAATAAATCCAATACGCAATAAACGATGTGTCAGTTCAGCATACAAATTTTCCACCTGCCTTTACGTACATATAAATTAGTGAGAAAGGAATGAAAATCTATGGGACCTTTACTGTTTTTATTCGGATTATTAATCATTGGCTTATTGGCAAAAAATCAATCTTTAATCGTCGCGGTCGCCTTTTTGTTAGTGTTAAAATTTACCGGTATGGGTGATAAATGGTTTTCTGTTATACAGCAAAAAGGGATAAATTGGGGTGTGACGATCATTACAATTGCCGTATTAGTTCCGATAGCATCTGGTGAGATTGGGTTTAAACAGTTGTCTGAATCATTGCGTTCTTATTATGCGTGGGTTGCTCTATTATCGGGCATTTTCGTAGCGGTAATCGCAAGTAAAGGACTTCATCTGCTTCAGAATGATCCTCATATTACTGCTGCTTTGGTCTTTGGAACGATCCTGGCCGTCGCTCTTTTTAAAGGAGTTGCTGTAGGACCATTGATCGGGGCAGGAATTGCATATATGGCTATGAAAGTCGTTGGAATGTTTTCAGGTTCATGACGCTTTCCGCACGAAATAAGTGATATCCGTTCACAAATATCAGATTATTGTTTATAATTGATGTGTATGTCCCATTTCCTTTAAATAGTCTTTCATTTTTCAAGTCTCAGTTTCGAGATTAAAAAAGTTGGGAATGTAACCTTGAATCCGGCTTTTTTATTACATGGAAAATGTAAGCTCTTTCTATTTTTTTAAAAGTGAAACAATTAAAGGAGAAGAGAGAATAACAGAAAAAAAGGAGAGATAGCCATGACAGCTACAAGAGGATTAGAAGGAATTGTTGCAACGACTTCTTCTGTCAGCTCTATCATTGACGATGTATTAACCTATAGAGGATATAGCATTGATGACTTAGCTGAACATGCAACTTTTGAGGAAGTTGTATACTTGCTTTGGAATGGTAAACTGCCTTCCCAATCTGAACTAGAATCTTTTAAATCAGAACTTGCTGAGGCTAGTGAGCTGCCCGCAGAATTGTTGGAACAAATGAAATCGCTTCCTTTGAAGAATACACATCCTATGACTGTATTGCGTACAATCGTGTCAACATTAGCGATGTATGATTCAGAAGCAGAGGATATGTCTACAGATGGAAACTACAAAAAAGCCATCCGTCTTCAAGCACAGATGTCATCACTTGTAACGGCATTTGCACGTATTAGGGAAGGAAAAGATCCGATTGCTCCTAAAAAAGAACTTAGCTATGCAGCTAACTTCCTATATATGCTTACAGGTAAAGAACCTGATGAAATTTCTGAAACAGCTTTTAATAAAGCATTAGTTCTACATGCTGACCATGAGCTAAATGCATCCACGTTCACTGCAC
This sequence comes from Fictibacillus sp. 7GRE50, assembly GCF_015903875.1. NCBI lineage: Bacteria > Bacillati > Bacillota > Bacilli > Caryophanales > Fictibacillaceae > Fictibacillus > Fictibacillus sp. 7GRE50. Next base: position 156,253 of record NZ_JACZDW010000001.1, on the reverse strand, counting down.
GTGTTTGTGTAGCTACTCTTTCTGATATCTATTCAGGCATTACAGCAGCGATCGGTGCTTTAAAAGGACCACTTCATGGTGGAGCGAACGAACAAGTAATGAAGATGCTTTCTGAGATCGGTGAAGAAGCAAACGTAGAATCTTACTTGGACAACGCGATTGAGAACAAACAAAAGATCATGGGCTTTGGTCACCGTGTATACAAGAACGGCGATCCACGTGCAAAACATTTGCGTGAAATGTCTAAACAGCTAACATCGATTACAGGTGAAGAAAAATGGTACACAATGAGCGTAAAGATTGATGATACGCTTAAGCAGAAGAAAGGCTTGCTGCCAAACGTAGATTTCTATTCTGCTAGTGTTTACCACAGCTTAGGTATCGACCATGACTTATTCACGCCAATCTTTGCGATCAGCCGTGTTTCTGGCTGGATTGCACATATCTTAGAACAATATGAAAACAACCGTTTAATCCGCCCTCGTGCTGAATATATCGGACCTGACATGCAGCAGTATGTTGCTTTAGAACAAAGATAATATAAAAACTATAGGTTATATCTTTAAAAGAGAAGGGATTCTTCTTCTCTTTTCCCTATGTTTTTTAGTAGACTAGTATAGTACATGCAATACAAGAATTAGGAGGAATTTAGAAATGTCTAACGGAGAACGTATTACAGTCGACAATGGTGTATTAAACGTACCAAATCAACCGGTGATCCCTTTTATCGAAGGTGACGGAACGGGTCCTGATATTTGGGCTGCTGCTTCACGTGTTTTAGAAGCTGCTGTTGAAAAAGCATATAACGGTGAGAAAAAGATCGTTTGGAAAGAAGTATTAGCAGGAGAAAAAGCATTTAACCAAACTGGTGAATGGCTTCCTGCAGAAACGCTTGATGTGATTCGCGATTACATAATTGCGATTAAAGGACCATTAACAACGCCAGTAGGCGGAGGGATCCGTTCTTTAAACGTTGCACTTAGACAAGAGTTAGATCTATTTACTTGTCTTCGTCCAGTTCAATACTTCAAAGGTGTGCCTTCACCAGTAAAACGCCCTGAAGATACAAACATGGTTATTTTCCGTGAGAATACAGAAGATATCTATGCTGGTATCGAGTATGCGAGTGGATCTGATGAAGTGAAAAAGTTGATTCAATTCCTACAAGATGAAATGGGTGCTAACAAAATCCGTTTCCCTGAAACTTCAGGTATCGGTATTAAACCGGTTTCTTCAGAAGGTACTCAACGTCTAGTTCGTGCAGCGATTCAATATGCGATCAACGAAGGGCGTAAGAGTGTAACACTTGTTCATAAAGGAAACATCATGAAATATACAGAAGGTGCTTTCAAGAACTGGGGTTATGAGTTAGCTGAAGCTGAGTTTGGTGACAAAGTATTCACATGGGCTCAGTATGACCGCATTGTTGAAGAAAGCGGAAAAGATGCTGCGAACAAAGCTCAAGCAGATGCAGAAGCTGCAGGTAAGATCATTGTTAAAGACTCTATCGCTGATATCTTCTTACAACAGATCTTAACTCGTCCAGCTGAGTTTGATGTAGTAGCTACAATGAACTTAAATGGAGATTACATCTCTGATGCTCTTGCTGCACAAGTTGGTGGTATCGGTATCGCACCAGGTGCAAACATCAACTACGAAACAGGACATGCAATCTTTGAAGCAACTCATGGTACTGCTCCAAAATATGCTGGTCTTGATAAAGTAAATCCATCATCTGTAATTCTTTCAGGTGTGTTGATGCTTGAACATCTAGGATGGGGAGAAGCTGCTAAATTAGTACTTTCTTCAATGGAAAACACAATCGAAAGTAAAGTTGTTACTTACGACTTTGCACGTTTGATGGACGGCGCTACAGAAGTTAAATGTTCTGAGTTTGCTGACGAACTAATCAAAAACATGTAATCTAACTGACCCCTTTTTATAAGGGGTCTTCTCAACATATTTTATGTTTTTTAAACTGTTCCTGGAGGGAAAGACATGGCTAACAAACGAAAAAAGATTTCGGTTATTGGTGGAGGATTTACAGGAGCAACAACGGCTTTTATCTTAGGACAAAAAGAAGTTGGGAATGTAGTATTAGTTGATATTCCTCAAATGGAAAACCCTACAAAAGGTAAAGCACTAGACATGATGGAAGCAAGTCCTGTTCAAGGTTTTGATGCATCGATTACGGGTACGAGCGATTATGCAGATACAGCAGAATCTGATGTGGTTGTTATAACAGCAGGAATTGCTCGCAAGCCTGGTATGAGTCGTGATGATCTTGTAAACACAAACGCTGGAATCATGAAGAGCGTAACGAAGGAGATCGTTAAACATTCTCCGGATTGCACGATTATCGTCTTAACAAATCCAGTCGATGCCATGACTTACACAGTATTAAAAGAATCTGGTTTTCCTAAAAGCCGTGTAATCGGACAATCAGGAATACTAGATACAGCACGTTTCCGTACATTTGTTGCTATGGAACTTAACGTATCTGTAAAAGATGTTACTGGTTTTGTTCTTGGTGGTCATGGAGACGATATGGTGCCACTCGTACGCTACTCTTATGCAGGTGGAATCCCGTTAGAGAAATTAATCTCTAAAGAGCGTTTAGATGCTATTGTTGAGCGCACACGTAAAGGTGGAGGAGAAATCGTTAATCTCTTAGGTAACGGATCTGCCTATTATGCACCAGCTGCTTCTTTAGTTGAGATGGTAGAAGCGATCGTTAAAGATCAACGAAGAGTGCTTCCTTCAATCGCCTTTTTAGAGGGTGAGTATGGTTATGATGGTATCTGTCTTGGCGTCCCTACGATCCTAGGCGGTGGCGGTCTAGAAGAAATCATTGAACTTGAGCTGACGGCAGAAGAGAAAGCAGCGCTTGATCAATCGGCAGAATCTGTTAAATCCGTTATGAAAGTATTAGCATAAGCGTGTGAGAGGTTCGGGCAGATCCCCGAATCTTTTCTCCAGATATTTATGAAAGCGTTATCATATAGAGGGGGGTCTTTAAATGCTGATCGGAAAAAAGCGAAAACTCGGAAGAAAAATAGACGAGATCCAAGCTGGGGAAAAATTAGAGATGCAAGAAACAATTGAAGATAAAGATCTTCTATTGTATTTAGGCTTAACGAACGATAACAACCCACTATTCATCCAACACGATTATGCAACATTGACACCTTATAAAAAGCCTGTCGTGCCACAAGTCATGCTGATGGGTATGGTCACTTCAGCAGTATCAAAATATTTACCGGGTCCTGGAAGTTCGATCGTTGAATCAAGTTTCACATTTATTAAACCCGTTTATCATTATTCCAAATTAACCTTTTTATTTGAAATTACAGAAGTAAATAGAGACAAGCATATTGTGCATATGAACGTTAGAGCAGAGAATGAGGAAGGAATCGAAGTGTTAAAGAGTCATTTACACGTTTGTCCTCCATATGCTCCAAAATCGATTACATCTAATACAATGGAAAATTTCTAAACCTTTCATATGAAAGGTTTATTTTTATGCTCTTATAAAGGTGATAAATTTACTATGTCCTCTTTAAATATACAAATATGATGTAAAAGTACATAGGAGGCATACAAGGGGATTTTATACGAGGTAAACACCATTATATCCGTAGATAAGAACCATATATCCGTAAAACTACCGATTAATTACGGATATAAAATTTTTTATCCGATTTATCTGTCCCAATTTGAACAATAAATATAAAAAAAACCTTATCAATGTAAAGGGAATGTTAAGGATATGTAAAGCCACTATGAAAATTTTGCGATTTTTGTACACACTATAAAAAAAATAGTATGATGAATCTGTACAAGTCGTAAAAAGGTGGGAATATGATGAGCCAAAAGTTACTCGTAGTAGAAGATGAAATTTCGATCTCAACATTGTTGCAATTTAACTTAGAACAAGCAGGATTTCAAGTAGTTACGGCAATGGATGGCAAGAGTGGATTAGAAAAAGCAGAAAGCGAAGAACCTAATCTAATCATATTAGACCTTATGCTGCCGGAAATGGATGGAATAGAAGTATGTAAAGAACTCCGTCTAAGAAAATTAAATATTCCTATTCTCATGTTAACGGCTAAGGATGATGAGTTTGATAAAGTGTTAGGACTTGAGTTAGGTGCAGATGATTATATGACGAAACCGTTCAGTCCACGTGAAGTGGTTGCAAGGGTGAAGGCAATACTACGAAGATCATCATCAGCGAATACGGACTCAGAAAAGAAAAAAGAAGAAGTAGAACATCTTAAAATTGGAGAAGTTGATATTTACCCAGAAAATTATGAAGCGTATTTTAAGGAAAAAGCACTAGAACTTACACCAAAAGAATTCGAACTGCTTGTTTACCTTGCTAGACATAAGAGCCGAGTTCTTTCGAGGGAACAGCTGCTTTCTGCAGTATGGAACTATGATTTTGTAGGTGACACACGAATTGTTGATGTTCATATCAGTCATTTAAGGGAAAAGATTGAGAATAATACTCGTAAGCCAATTTATATTAAAACCATAAGGGGATTAGGTTATAAGCTAGAGGAGCCTCAATAATGCATGATTTTAAGAACCGAGTACTTACCTTTTTCCTGCTCGGTATTTTATTGGTTTTTATTCTATTAGCTCTCATTATGGGGAACATCGTTCATCATAGTGTGAAAGATAAGCGTATGGAATTTTATAAAGGTGAATTAAGTCTAATTGAACAAGTTCTTAAGACTGAAAAATCAAAATCAAACATAACGAACTTATTAAGAACGGCCTCTGAAGATCTTAAAGGTGAGATTTATATACTTGATTCAGATTGGAATGTAAAATACACATCTGACGGAGACAGTCCAAGAAACATGTCTTCGTATTACCCAAAAGATAAAAAAATGAATGATCAAAATCTTGTGCTAAAGAATGACAACGGTAAATTATTTTATACGTTAAAAAAGAAAGATGAAACAGGATATATACAGTTTGCAATTCCTGAAGGTGCTGCGGAATCTGAAGAGAGATCGATTTGGATCATGATGTCGATCGGTTTCCTTATCTGCTTTATCATCATTCTGTACGTATCCCTCAAAGTGATTCATAAGATTGTTAGACCTGTAGAAGAGGCTACTCAGACTGCGAAAGAGCTTGCCAAAGGTAATTTCAAAGCAAGAACGTATGAGTATTTTGGGGAAGATATTGGTGAGTTAAACTACTCATTAAATGTATTAGCCCGTAACTTAGAGAAGATGACAAAATCCCAAGAATCACAGCACGATCGCTTGATAACATTGATCGAAAATATGGGAAGCGGACTTATTCTTATTGATAAAAATGGATATATCAACTTAGTAAACAAAACGTTCAAAGAACTGTTTAAAGAGCATACGGATTATTGGACGGGTCATCTCTTCTATGAAGTGTTTCCTTACACATCTATTAAGGATATTGTAAAAGAAACGTATTTAACTGAAAAAAAAGTTAGAAGAAACACAGTTATTCCAATTCACATCGATACGAAACATTTCGATGTCTATAGTGCACCTGTCCTGAACGCAAGAGGTAAGCTAAAAGGGATCGTGCTTGTATTTCACGATATAACAGAGCTTAAGAAACTCGAGCAAGTAAGAAAAGATTTTGTGGCTAATGTTTCACATGAACTCAAAACGCCGATCACTTCTTTAAAAGGGTTTGCTGAGACTTTATTAGATGGTGCAGGTGAAAATAAAGAGTTTAGAAATAAATTTTTAACGATCATGTTAAATGAAAGTGATAGGCTTCAGGCGCTTATCCAAGACTTGTTAGACCTTTCTAAAAGTGAGCAAGGTTTTCACCTAGAAACTCAATCTATTGATCTTGGTGCTTTAGTAAACGATACCTTTGAGATTCTTCAGCCTAAAGCTGAAAAGAAAGGCATTATTCTATCCGTTGATGTTACTGGCCAAACCATTATGGACGGAGATTCACCTCGATTGAAGCAGATCATCATTAACCTTGTTTCAAACAGCTTAACGTACACGCCTGTTGGTGGCCGTGTAAACGTAGTGGTGGAAGAACTACGAGATCATGTGAGGCTGCTGATTAAAGATACTGGAATTGGCATCAAGGAAAGTGAGATCCCTCGAATATTCGAACGCTTTTACCGTGTGGATAAAGCAAGAAGCAGGAATTCTGGAGGCACTGGATTAGGGCTTGCGATCGTTAAACACCTTGTAGAAGCTCATCACGGAACCATTGAAGTTCAAAGTAAGCCAGGTGAAGGTTCTCAGTTTACAATTCTATTTCCAAAAAAGTTCGAGTTATAAGATTTACAATTCCTTAACACGCTTGTTTTCTTTAATTAACAGTTAAATCTTATGATTAAGTTATCCTTTTTCAGTACCCCCTTAGCGAGAGTCCTTCATGGATTCTCGCCTTTTTTATGGCCAAGAACTCTTCTATTCCTACTTTTTTGTTTCTGGTTGTCATCGTGATACAATAGATGATAGAAGAAATGTCCTCAGGAGGTAACGGACTTGGCAAAAACAAACAAATTAGTACTTATTGATGGAAATAGTATTGCATATAGAGCTTTTTTTGCTCTACCACTTTTAAACAACGATAAAGGTATTTATACAAACGCAGTATACGGGTTTACTCAGATGCTTCTGAAAATTTTAGAAGATGAAAAGCCTACTCATATCCTCGTCGCTTTTGATGCAGGGAAAACGACATTCCGACATAAGACATTTGGTGAATATAAAGGCGGTCGTCAGAAAACGCCACCCGAATTGTCAGAGCAGTTTCCTTTTATCAGACAGTTGTTAGATGCATTTAAAATCAAACGGTATGAGCTTGAAAATTATGAAGCAGATGACATTATTGGAACACTTGCTTCTTATGCTGCCGATGGGAACTGGGATGTAAAAGTGTTCACCGGTGATAAAGACTTACTTCAACTTGTTACTCCTGATGTTGAAGTGGTGTTGACAAGAAAAGGAATCACTGAGGTTGAGGCATATACCGTTGAACAAGTGAATGAGCGGTACGGCATTACGCCGCACCAAATCATTGATATGAAGGGGCTCATGGGAGACCCTTCTGACAATATTCCAGGAGTACCTGGGGTCGGAGAAAAGACTGCGATCAAATTGATCAAACAATATGGAACGATCGAAAAAGTTCTAGATTCAATTGATGAAATCTCAGGTGCTAAGCTTAAAGAGAGATTAACAGAGAACAAAGAACAAGCCATTATGAGTAAAGAGCTTGCTACGATAACGAAGGAAGCTCCTATTAAAATCGGTCTAGATGAGACGGATTACGAGGGTTATGAAACGTCTTCTGTTTTTCCTCTTTTCAAAGAATTAGGATTTAATTCATTGCTCGAACGATTGGGTGGCGATGAAGAAATTCTTCAGGATGAAGAAAAAGAAGAGCTTAACTTTAAAACGGTAACCAAAATCGAGGCTGATATGCTAAAAAGCCCTTCATCCCTTATTGTAGAAACGCTTACTGAAGATTATCATAAAGCTAAAATTCATGGTTTCGCTGTAAGTAATGATGCTGGAACATTTTATATTCCTTCAAGTCTTGCAGATCAATCAGAAGAATTTCAGGAATGGCTGCAAGACGACAGTCAAAAGAAGAGAATGTTTGATGCCAAGAGAGCTCATGTTGCCTTACATGGGCAAGGAATCGTGTTGAACGGAATCGATTTTGATATTCAACTCGCTTCATATCTGCTAAATCCTTCTGAATCGTTAGATGAAGTAGCAGATGTTGCGAAGCAGTATGGCAAGTCTAATGTAGACGTAAACGAAGCTGTATACGGTAAAGGTGCTAAGAAGAAACTGCCAGAAGATGAAGCTGTCCTCGCTGAGCACCTCTGTAGAAAAGCTCATACTGTCTTTCAATTGAGCGACCTTTTGGATGAGAAGTTAAAAGAAAATGAACAGAGTGATCTGTTCTATCAGTTAGAGATGCCATTAGCTCTCGTTTTAGCTAAGATGGAAGAGTTCGGCGTTAAAGTAAAATCAGACACACTTCAAAAAATGGGTGCTGACTTAGATATACAGTTAACAACACTTGAAAAAGACATTCACGAACTAGCTGGAGTATCCTTCAATATTAACTCGCCTAAACAACTAGGAGAAATATTATTTGAGAAGTTGAACCTGCCGCCTGTTAAGAAAACTAAGACAGGTTACTCGACTTCTGTTGATGTATTAGAGAAATTAGAAGGCAAGCATGAGATCATTAACAAGATTCTTATCTATCGTCAACTTGGTAAGTTAAGGTCTACTTATATTGAAGGTCTGTTAAAAGTAGTTAAAGAAGATACGGGTAAGATTCATACACGCTTCAATCAGGTACTTGCTCAAACAGGAAGACTGAGTTCTATCGATCCTAATCTTCAAAACATCCCTATTCGTTTAGAAGCAGGAAGAAAAATCAGACATGCCTTCGTTGCATCACAGCCTGGCTGGAAGATTCTTGCCGCTGATTATTCACAGATCGAACTGCGCGTATTGGCTCATATCTCTCAGGATGAAAACTTGATGGAAGCTTTTAAGTTGGAGATGGATGTTCACACGAAAACGGCCATGGATGTTTTTCATGTGGAAGAGAGTGAAGTTACATCTGAAATGAGAAGACACGCTAAAGCCGTTAACTTTGGTATTGTATACGGAATTAGTGATTATGGCCTATCACAAAGCCTAGGTATCACGAGGAAAGAAGCTGGAGAATTTATAGCGTCCTATTTGGATAGTTTTCCTGGTGTCCAGCAGTACATGAAGGACAGCGTTTCTGAGGCAAAACATAATGGTTTTGTTTCAACTCTGCTTCATAGACGACGTTATCTGCCCGAAATTAATAGCAGAAACTTTAACCTGCGTAGTTTCGCGGAGAGAACAGCTATGAATACGCCGATTCAAGGAACTGCTGCAGATATCATTAAAAAAGCGATGGTTGATATGGATCAGCGGTTAACTGACGAGAAACTTGAAGCTAAAATGCTGCTCACTGTACATGATGAACTTATTTTTGAAGTACCAGAAAATGAGCTGCAAAAACTTGAAGAAATCGTTTGTGAAGTAATGGAATCAGCAGTAGAACTTGATGTACCTTTAAAAGTAGATGTGAACTGGGGAGATTCCTGGTTCGAAGCAAAATAATAAAGAAACAGCATCCTATAGATCCAGGGTGCTGTTTTTCTAATAAGGTTGGTGAAAGGATGCCTGAGTTACCAGAAGTCGAAAATGTTAAAAACACACTGAATCAATTCCTACCAGGAAAAATGATTACAGATGTAAAAATATACTGGGAAAATATTATTAAACATCCAGGTACTGAAGAATTCATCTTGAAGTTGAAAGGTCAAACCTTTCAAAATGCGTATCGAAGAGGGAAATTTATAATATTTCATCTTGATGAAGATGTATTGGTGTCTCACCTTAGGATGGAAGGGAAATATGGCTTGAATCAAAGCGATGAGCCAGCTGATAAGCATACTCACGTTATTTTTCAGTTTTCTGATGGAACTGAACTAAGATATCGAGATGTGAGAAAATTTGGGACGATGCATCTGTATCCAAAAGGAACAGAGGAAAGTCATGCTCCGTTAAAAACTTTAGGTGTAGAACCACTTTCGGATTCCTTAACAGCCGCTCTACTAAAAAAGCTGTTTGCTAATCGGAAACGTAACATAAAATCGGTATTGCTTGATCAGACTCTTCTGGCTGGTTTAGGCAACATTTATGTAGATGAAGTACTGTTTCAGGCAGGAATCCATCCAGAGACACCAGCTAATTCTCTAACTCTACCTCGGTTAAAGAAGTTGAAAACAGCGATTACTGAAATCCTTTCTGAGTCTGTGAAGCACGGAGGAAGCTCAATCCGTTCCTATACGAACGCAGTGGGTGAGACAGGCGGTTTTCAGCTGAAATTATTTGTTTATGGCAGAAAAAATGAAGCATGCCGTGTGTGTGGTACTGAGATCGAACGATTAGTTGTAGCGGGTAGAGGAACTCACATCTGTAAGACTTGTCAAAAATAAACCATTTCTGTACTCCTTTCATATACTACGTTTACCGTTAACTGAAAGGAGTACAGGAACAATGGTGGCTTACTCATTTGTATTACTGGCACTAGCCGTCAGCCTGGACAGTTTTGGAGCCGGATTAACGTATGGAATGAAATCCATTAAAATTCCTTTTCGCTCCATTATGATCATCGCAATTTGTTCAGCTGTTACCTTTTTACTTTCGATGTTGCTTGGATTTACGTTAGAACAATTTATTTCACCTAAAACAGGTGAGATATTGGGAGGCGTGATTCTTCTCGGAATCGGAATCTACTCTCTATGGCAGGTTTTCTTACCAGAGAAAGAAAACGTTGAGTGCATGGAAAAAGAACCTAAGAACATTGTGCTTTTTGAAATTAAGTCGTTGGGAATCGTCATACACATACTTAAAAAACCAGTTATGGCAGATATCGATAAGTCTGGTTCAATTACGGGCTTAGAAGCTGTACTGCTTGGAATAGCATTATCGCTTGATGCCTTTGGAGCGGGAATAGGTGCAGCACTCATCGACTTGTCTCCTTCATTAACAACCATTACAATTGCGGTGATGAGCGCTTTATTCTTATGGGGTGGTATGGTTTTAGGATTATATCTTTTTAACAAAACAAACTGGATGAAGGGATTATCCATTCTGCCAGGCGTTTTGTTGATTGTAATGGGATTATTAAAAATGTAACACTGGAGGATAACTTGTGATTATTGGATTAACTGGAGGCATTGCAACGGGAAAATCAACAGTCAGTAACATCATCAGAGGTCAAGGAATTCCTGTAGTCGATGCTGATATCATTTCTAGAGAAGTTGTTATGCCAGAGAAAGAAGCGTATGAGAAGATCGTTGCCTGCTTTGGTGAACAGATACTAAATGATGACAAGACAATAAACAGAGCAGGATTAGGAGAGATTATTTTTAACGATACTGAAAAGAGGACGATGCTGAACGAGATTGTTCATCCTGCTGTTAGAAAGGAAATGAGACAGCAAGCAGATGATTATCTACGTTCAGGAGAGTCTATAGTGGTTATGGATATACCACTTTTATTTGAGAGTAAGCTTACACATATGGTAGATCAAACGTGGTTAGTATATGCAACGCCCGAAATACAACTTCAAAGATTGATAAATCGTGATCATTTTTCTGAGAAGCAAGCGAAGTCTAGAATCCATTCCCAGATGCCGATCACAGCAAAAAAGGAATTAGCAGATGTAGTAATCAACAATAATGGATCTCTTTCTGCATTAGAAAATGATGTTCTTTCCTTGCTAAAACAAACAAAAAAACAGACCTGATAACCATTTCAGGTCTGTTTTTATCTATATAAGCCCTTTTTCAGCCTAAATTAAATAAAAGTATGTTCTTTTCAAGCGTTAATATGATATACTAATTACAGATAGATACAAGAAAGAGTATAACACATTGGAAGGAGCAGCTTCATGAAAGCAAAAATTGCAATTAATGGCTTGGGGAGAATCGGAAGAATGGTCTTCCGCAAAATGATGGAGAACGATGAATTTGAGGTTGTAGCTGTTAATGCCAGCTATCCTGCAGAGACTCTTGCTCATATGGTTAAGTACGATTCTATACATGGGACGTACCCGGGAGAAGTTGTTGCTGGAGAAGATGCCCTTTTTGTTGATGGAAAAAAAGTTCAATTAGTTAACTCTCGCGATCCTCGTGAACTTCCTTGGGGAACGTTAGGTGTTGATATTGTTATAGAAGCAACTGGGAAATTTGTTTCACAAGAATCTGCTGGTCTTCATATTGAAGCAGGTGCAAAGAAAGTAATTATCACTGCTCCAGGGAAAGATGAAGACATTACAATTGTTATGGGAGTAAATGATAGCGATTACATTTCTTCGAAACACCATATTATATCTAATGCATCGTGCACGACGAACTGTTTAGCCCCTGTGATTAAAGTGCTTGATGATCAGTTCGGGGTACAGTCCGGAATGATGACGACTGTACATGCATATACGAATGACCAGAAAAATATTGATAACCCACATAAAGACTTAAGACGTGCACGTGCATGTGGCACTTCTATTATTCCAACTTCTACAGGTGCTGCAAAAGCTATTGCAAAAGTCTTGCCTCACTTAGAAGGCAAACTGAATGGTATGGCACTACGCGTTCCAACACCTAACGTTTCATTGGTTGACGTTGTTGTGGAGTTAAAGACTCCTGTATCTAAAGACCAAGTCAATCATGCTCTACAATCGGCATCTGAAGGATCAATGCGTGGAATCTTAGGGTACAGCGATCTGCCGCTAGTATCGATTGATTATAATGGAAATGAAAACTCTTCAATCATTGACGGCTTATCAACTATGGTGATGGACGGTAATAAAGTAAAGGTCCTTGCTTGGTATGACAATGAATGGGGTTATTCATGCCGAGTAGTAGATCTTGCGAAACATGTAAGTGTTGCTTTGAATATGCCGGTACAAGAAAAAAATGTGTCAGTATCATAAAAACAGTCAGTTAAAATAAATAAATGAGTGAGAGCTGGATATCACACCAGCTCTTTTCTACGTTTAAACGAACTAGTATGTTTCAATTGATCCTTATCCTTAAAAAACAATATAAAATTGACGCAAAAAAATTTGCCCATAGTTATTGCAAATAAATTTTAAAAGAAGTATACTATGATTCGTGAACTTCAAATAAAGCAAACAAAGGCATTGAATGCTACTTAAAGGGTTAGGACCTCTTTGGACTAACTTGCCCCCGTGGTAGATGTTCGATACCGCATGCTTGAAGGCATGATTATTTTTAAAAGGGGGACTATGCTAATGGATACAATGGGAAGACACGTAATTGCTGAGTTATGGGGTTGTGATTCTGAAAAACTAAATGACATGAAATTTATTGAAGAGACATTCGTTGACGCTGCATTGAAAGCAGGTGCAGAAATTCGTGAGGTTGCTTTTCATAAATTTGCTCCACATGGTGTAAGTGGAGTTGTTATTATTTCTGAATCTCATCTAACTATTCACAGTTTTCCTGAGCATGGTTATGCAAGTATTGATGTATATACGTGTGGAGATCGAATCGATCCTAACGTAGCTGCTGATTACATTTCGGAGGCACTTGGCGCTAAAAAGCGCGAAAACTTGGAAGTTCCTCGTGGAATGGGTCCAATTTCTGTTGCCAAATCAAAAGTTACTGCTCAATAATTTAAAAACAGAATGTACGTGAGGTGTGAGAAATCACACCTCTTTTTTATTTCACTCATTATAGGGAATAATAGGATACAAATTATATTGCTTTGGAGGACTACTATGTTTAGAAAACTTCAAAATCTAATGGAAAATCATGCAGAAACGAGTGAACAGCATGTGGACGAAAGACTTAGAACCCATTATTTTAAAGCTAATAAACCTGAAGTAATGAAAGTGATCAAACAGATTTTAGATGAAGACATGAATTTCCATGAGCTAGGTTTTTCAGAAGAAAGGGGAGAGATAACGTTTGAAGTTAGACAGCCTAAGAGTGCGTTTGTCGTTATTAGTGTAGTAACAGTTAAAGCGAATCGAACTGCTGTAGATTTAAACGTATCAACAGAATCTGCTCTTCCTTTCAATTTTGGCAACAATCAAAGACTTATTGTAAATATTTATGAAATCTTAAAAGAAAAACTAACGTTTGTTGGGACGTCAATGGCTGAAAAATTGTAGGAATAGCTTGTCACATTCCTCCCTTTTCTTTAAGATAGATAGAGAACAGAAAATTTTTTGGGGATGATTACAATGAGGTGTCCTACTTGCCAGCACAACGGAACAAAAGTGCTTGATTCAAGACCTGTACATAGCGGAAGATCCATTCGCCGCAGAAGGGAATGTGAATCTTGCAGCTATAGATTTACTACATTTGAAACGGTAGAACAAACACCGCTTATCATTGTTAAAAAAGGCGGGGAACGAGAAGAGTTCAGCCGTGAAAAGATCCTTAGAGGGCTTATTAAAGCTTGCGAAAAAAGGCCAGTCCCCTTGGAAACACTTGAAAATATAGTAGATAGTATCGAAAAAGAATTGCGGAACTCAGGTGCATCTGAAGTTTCGAGTACAGCTGTTGGTGAACAGGTGATGGAGCATCTGTCTAAAACAGATGAGGTTGCATATGTAAGATTTGCCTCTGTATACCGTCAATTTAAAGATATTAATGTTTTTATACAGGAATTGAAAGAACTAATTAACAAGGAGGAGCGTTAAAGCGTATCTTAGACTGCTGTAACGCTCTTTTTATTCCAATCTAACTCCGTATTCTGCTTTTCAGAATAAATTATATGAACAAAGTACTCTGGCTGACGATACTAAAATCCGTCGGCCACATTACTTTTAAGACTTTTTAACAAAGGGTGAAAACGATGACGGTACATTTTCAAGAAGTTGTGCCCGTTGATACGTATTCCGTCCAGTGCAAGGGTATGTTGCATGAAATAGATCATAAAGTTCTTACCATGCTATATCAGCCGTTGGTTGGCGCATTTGCACATAGTTTATACATGACATTGTGGTGCGAAGTAAATATGGATCGGCAGACACAAAAACATCAGCACCTCATGAACGTGACTCAGTTCTCGTTAAAAGATATTTTATCGGGAAGAAAGAAGCTAGAAGCGATCGGTCTTTTGAAGACGTTCAAAAAAGACGGTGATAGCTCCAGGGAGTACATTTATGAGCTTCAACTCCCGCTTTCGCCGAATGCTTTTTTTACAGATGGCTTTTTAAGTATATATCTCTTTAATCGATTGGGAAAAGCGAAGTTTAATGAAGTTAGAGAATCTTTTTATATCTCTCAAACGGATGTGTCAGATTATAGAGATGTGACCGCTTCTTTCAGTGATGTGTTTACTTCTTTGCATCCATCTGAAATGTCATCAAAGAGTTATGCTGAGATTAACGAAAATGTTCTTCCAAAAGATGTCTCTTTACAGGAAAAAGACATTCATGGGAAAGTTGTACTAAGTGAATCTACCTTTGATTTTGAAGCGATGGTGAATCAGATCTCATCATTTATCGTACCTAAAGAGGTGCTCACTCCAAAACTAAAGGAAGCCATCTATAAGCTGGCATACATCTATCAGTTACAGCCGATGGATATGAGTAAGCAGATTCAAAACGTATATTATTCCACAGGAGAAATTTCTGCAGAGAGCTTAAGGAAAGAAATTCAAAAATGGTATCGATTTGAACATGAAGAAGGTCTACCAGTTCTAGCATTAAAAACGCAGCCGGTTCCATTAAAGGCACTTCATGGCATGCAACCTCAAACAAAAGAAGAAGAACTTATCAAATACTTTGAAGAAGTGTCACCTTATCGTTTGTTAGAAGATTATTCAGGTACAACTCCTTCAGAAGTAGATTTGAAGCTTGTTGCTTACTGTATGATCGATCAGAATTTAACACCAGGGGTTACGAATGTTCTTTTAGATTATGTCTTATCTGAGAATGATATGAAGCTTGCAAAAGGGTTGATCGAACGGATCGCTTCACATTGGGCTCGAAAAAAAGCACAAACGGTAACAGAAGCAATGGCGTTGGCACGCGATGAAAAACGAAAATATAAAGAATGGCAAGAAAAGAAAGTAAATTCAGGTTCTTACAATAAGGGTAATAAAAAGAGTAACGTAACTGTTCCTGACTGGCTTAAACAGGATAAAGTGGCCACTAGTCAAACCGATCATTCAAGCACTGATGCTACAGAGGACGAGAATCGTAAGTGGCTTGAAAGCTTGTTAAATAGTTCGAAATAAGGGGGGATAATATGGAATCTATTAAGGAATCTGTTAAGAATATGCCGGGTTTTGATAAGTTTCAAGAAAGATTTGAGCGAATGAAACAAGAAGTGCTTACAGACCCAGGAGTCATGCGTTTTCTAAGAGAGAATCCTGACATATCAGATGTCCATGCGGAAAAATTATTGTCCAGTTTTTACACCTTTAAGAACGAACAGAATGCTTGCCGCAATTGTCCAGGTTTAGATAACTGTCCGAATCTCATGCAAGGGTATCGTTCTGAACTAACAAAAGTTAGACATACTGTAGAACTTAGATACAAACCTTGTGAATTAAAGATTATTGATGAGCAAAAGAAATCTATGACTTCATTGATAAAGAGTTACTTTATACCGAAAGAGATACTAGAAGCGAGATTTGATCGTTTGTACAAACATAGTATTGATGATACAAGACGTAATGCGATCTCGAAGGCTTATGAATTTGTCCAGATGGCAGGCTCGGGTCAGCAAGCAAAAGGGATCTACTTTTATGGGAAGTTTGGCGTTGGTAAAACGTATCTTCTCGGTGCCATCGCGAATGGTTTAGCAGAAAAAGGCGTTCACTCTTTGATCATTCATACACCAGAATTTCTTCGTGAAATGAAATCTTCACTCTCTGACGGAACATTTGACTCTAAGATGGAACTCTTAAAGACCGTTCCAGTACTTATGCTTGATGATCTTGGGGCTGAAAATATGACGAATTGGGTCAGGGATGAGATTATTGGGGTTATCCTTCAATATCGAATGATGGAAAAACTACCTACTCTCTATACGTCTAACTGTGATTATGATATGTTGCAGCAGCACTTATCGTATTCCCAAAAAGGCGGACTCGATGAACTGAAGGCTCTCAGGATCATGGAGCGTATCAAACACTTAAGTACTCCGATTTTTATGGGCGGAAATAAAAATTTCAGAGAAGATTATTAATATAGTTTCTGCTCTTTTAAAGGGCAGAAGCTTTTTTCTTGAAAACCCAAAGCTGTCTCTTATACTAAAATATGATAGGATAAGAACAGACAAGATCTTAAGACATTGTATTCGGAGGTTACCGATGAGTATAGAATCTATTTTACAAAAAGCTTTAGATGGCGAACGTTTATCGGTAGAAGATGCCGTTAAACTTTATGAGAGTGATGAAGTAGAACGCATGGGAGAAGTTGCGGATATTATTATGAAAAGGTGGCATCCTGAACCGATCACCTCATTCGTAATTGGCCGTAACGTAAACTATACAAATTTTTGTGATACATATTGCAGATTCTGCGCGTTCTATAGAGCGCCAGGAAGCAGTGAAGGTTATGTGTTGGATGATGATGTGATCTTCCAAAAGATTCAAGAGACAGTTGATGTAGGCGGTACAGAAATTCTAATGCAAGGTGGAACAAATCCTAACTTGCCATTCAGTTACTATACGGACTTATTAAGAGAGATCAAAAAGCGCTTTGATATCACGATGCATTCATTTTCTCCAGCAGAAGTATGGAAGATGGTTGAAGTATCTGGTCTGTCTCTAGAGGAAGTGCTCAGAGAACTGAAAGAAGCTGGACTTGATTCTCTTCCAGGTGGGGGAGCAGAAATTTTAGATGACCGCACTCGTAAGAAGATTAGCAAACTTAAAGGCTCGTGGACAGAGTGGATTGACTGTATGAAAACAGCTAAAAAAGTTGGATTGCATTCTACTGCTACGATGGTCATTGGATTTGGAGAAACATTCGAAGAACGTGCCCTTCATTTACAGCGTGTTCGTGATGCACAAGACGAGACGGATTGTTTCTTGGCTTTCATCTCTTGGACATTCCAGCCAGATAACACGAATATGAAGGCTGAAAAGACAACGCCGAGAGAATATCTCAAAAATGTTGCGATCTCTCGAATCTTCCTAGATAACATTCCTAACTTCCAATCTTCATGGGTTACGATGGGGCCAGAAGTTGGTAAAAAATCTCTCCACTATGGCTGCAATGACTTTGGCAGCACGATGATGGAAGAGAACGTTGTTTCAGCAGCTGGAACGACTCACAAGGTAAACACGAATTTAACACTTCGATTGATTCGTGAAGCAGGTAAGATTCCTGCTCAACGAAATACAAAATATGAAACACTTCGTGTGTTTGAAGATGAAGAAAAAGCTGAAAAAGATTTTGTTATGCAAAATTAACAGTGAAGCACTTGGCATATTTATGTCGAGTGCTTTTTTCGTTCGTTTGGATGGATGATTTAGCTTTTATGATTGTCATAAGAGGCACAAGCCGAATTTAGATGACACAAATGACTACAAGACTGGGCTTTTGTTTTATATCCCAATGGTAATGAGTGACTTTCGTATTAAAAATAATTATCTTAATTTTCCTTATATTTAAAATTTTGTGTATAATATAAGAATATTTAGAACAAAGGGGGAAATAAAAGAATGGAAATGAAACGAAAATTTAAAATGGGACTAATAGGTTTATCTGCTGCGTTTCTTGTAGCTTGCTCGTCTGGTTCCGGAGATAAGTTAACGGTTGGAACAGATGCGGCCTACGCCCCTTTTGAATCCTTGGATGGGGAAAAGATTGTTGGATTTGATGTAGATTTGCTTGATGCTGTTATGAAAGAAGCGGGATTAGAATATGAAATCAAGAACACAGGATGGGAGCCTCTGTTTATTGCTTTAAAAAACAAAGAAGTAGCTGCAGGTATTTCTGCCATCACGATTAATGATAAAAGAAAAAAGACGTATGATTTTTCTTCACCGTACTTCGAATCAGTAAATATGATTCTAGCAAAAGAAGGAACATCTATTAAGAGTGCAAAAGACCTCGAAGGAAAGAAAGTGAGTGTTCAAAATGGGACAACTGGTCAAGAAGCTTTAGAAAAAATGTTCGGAAAAAATGAGAACATCAAAAAGTTTGATAACAATACGCTGGCAATCCAAGCATTATTGAACGGGGAAGTAGAAGCGGTTGTAGCAGATAATGCAGTTGTTCAGGAGTATGAAAAGAATAATCCTGATAAAAAACTAGTGACGATTAGTGATAAAGATAGTTTTGAAAGCGAATTTTACGGAATCATCTTCCCTAAAGACGGTGAACATCAAGATGAGGTCAACAAAGCTTTGAAAAAGGTGATTGATGATGGCGAATACGCTGAGATCTATAAAAAATGGTTTGGTGAAGAGCCGAATGTAGATGTACTTAAACAATAAACTAACCTAGGAGGTCTACATGCAATTCTCTTTACAGATTATTGGGGAGTATATGCCATTGTTCTTAAAAGGGACATGGATTACAATCCAGCTTTCATTGTTAGCCATACTTTTTGGCACCATTCTAGGATTATTTATTGGACTCGGAAAGATGATGAAACAGTCTTACATAAGTCTTCCTTGCGTTTGGTATATTAGTTTTTTTAGAGGAACTCCATTATTAGTTCAGATTCTTTTGATTCATTCAGCACTAATGCCGATTTTTATGAAGCCGCCTAATGTGTTTGTATCGAGTGTTCTCGCTCTGTCCCTGAATGCTGCAGCATATATTGCAGAAATCTTCAGAGCAGGTATTCAATCGATTGATAAAGGACAGATGGAAGCTGCACGTTCTTTAGGGATGAATCATGTGCAAGCGATGAAACATGTTATACTGCCGCAAGCATCAAGAAGGATGATTCCTCCGCTTGGTAATGAATTTATTGTACTGATTAAAGATTCATCTCTTGTTTCCATTATTGCAACCCCTGAATTGATGTATTACGCCAGGGCTATGATGGGCGAATACTACCGGCCATGGGAACCCTATATGACAGCAGCATTGATGTATCTGATCTTGACACTTGGAATGGCATTCGTCCTGTCCAAGATCGAACGGAAATTTGTTTACGATTAAACAACCCTACCCAAAGGGTTGTTTTTTCTTTTGTAAGTAACATGTTTTAGGACCTCGTCCCATATAGTGTATTATTGAGGATTTTATATGGGGGGGACTTATTTGGTCGCGATTGCTTTTTCACACCCATCAGATGGTATAGCTGTTTTGAAGAAAATGATCAGAATGGCAGCTGAGCATAGAATAAACCCTTCCTTTGCCAAATTATCTGAAGCTTCTTCAAAAATTCTTGAACTGCACATACATCAGAGGAAAACGTTCATATTGGATGTGTTAACGGAATTTACTCGAAATAAAGTAGAGGATATTTGTTTGAAGGAAATGATCGAACAAGCATTTTGTTACACCGATTCAGCAGAACAAAAAGAGATCTTATCTATCACAAAAAGCATCATACTCGGAGAGATTGAAGGTATACCTGATGTCAAACATCTGCCAGACTTAAATGAACTGATCCGAAGTCAATGGGAATCGATTCTCGAGGCAAAGACAGATTTTTTAGAGTTTGAATCATTTATTAAATTCAGGCTGAAAGAGTATTTAGCAACTTTGTTGAAGATTGTTGAATGTGCTATCGATGAGTACAAGCTAGAACTAGAGTACCAAATGTTCGTAGAGCAATTAAGAACGTGCTTAACGAAACAAAGAACATTTACTTCAGCAGATATCGTAATAATTTTTGAACAAGAGCAGATTCTTCTTTTTGATGAACATCAAAACCAGTTAACTCATACTGAATTGATGATGTTCCATGAAAAGGCACTTCGGCTAACAAATGTAACGAATCTAGATGAAAGACTTTTAGGTCCGTTAGTTGGAATCTCTCCAAATTCCGCTAGGATTTATGCTTATGATACCGATCATCCATTGCTTCATACTGTGAAGAACATCTTTCAGGAAAAGGTTACGATTACACCAATTGAGAGGATGTCCTACAGAGAACATCGGTCTTATCGTAAAAAAAAGTCATAAACTTACAGAGTCCTCTTGCTTTTTGAAAAACGACTGCATATAATAGGTGTATAATTTTATCATTCAATCTGTATTGATAAGGACACGAAGCATATTTTTACGGTTCATAGAGAGGGAAGTCTAGGCTGAAAGCTTCCTAACACGGAAAAGTGCTTTACCACCTTGGAACTTCAGCGGTGAAAATTTATAGTAATCGCTGACGGCCGCAGTCCGTTATACTGTCCGAGTGCCGATTGGCTTGTTAAAAGTTGTCGGAACAAGGGTGGAACCACGAGATAATCACTCGTCCCTTCTATAGGGACGGGTGTTTTTTGTTTTCAATCAGAGAAGAACCCAAACTAAAAAGGAGATGTTTTACATGTCGTCAATTTCAATTAAGTTCCCTGACGGATCAGTCAAGGAATTTCCTAAAGGCGTTACTTCTGAACAAGTAGCAGAGAGTATCAGCCCTAGTTTGAAGAAAAAAGCAGTTGCAGGGAAAGTAAACGGACAATTATTTGATTTTTCACGTCCTATCGAAGAAGATGCATCGATCGAGATCGTAATGCAGGATTCTAAAGAAGGTCTTGAAATGACAAGACACTCGAATGCCCATCTACTAGCTCAAGCACTTAAGCGCCTTTACCCAGACGTGAAATTAGGGATTGGACCAGTTATCGATAACGGCTTCTACTATGATGTAGATATGTCTCATAACTTAACACCAGAAGATCTGCCTGCGATCGAAAAAGAAATGAAGAAGATCGTAAATGAAAACCTTCCGATCGTACGTAAAGAAGTTAGTCGTGAAGAAGCTCTCGAGATTTACGAAAAATTGAATGATCACTTAAAGCTGGAACTGATTCGTGACCTTCCAGAGGGTGAAAAGATTACGATTTATGAGCAAGGTGAATTCTTTGACCTTTGCCGAGGGCCGCACGTTCCTTCAACAGGAAAAATCAAAGCTTATAAATTAATGAGCATCTCTGGTGCATACTGGCGTGGAGACAGCGATAACCAAATGCTTCAACGTATTTATGGTTCAGCGTTCTTAAGTCAAAAAGATCTTGATGAGTATCTTCACTTTATTGAGGAAGCTCAAAAACGTGATCACCGTAAACTAGGAAAAGAACTAGAGTTATTCATGTTCTCAGAAGAAGCACCGGGAATGCCGTTCTATCTTCCTAACGGTCAAACAATTCGTACTGAGCTTGAGAATTTCTCTCGCGAACTTCAACGCCAAGTGGATTACGATGAAGTGCGTACTCCATTTATGATGAATCAGCGTCTATGGGAACAATCGGGCCACTGGGATCATTATCATGAAAACATGTACTTCTCTGAAGTGGACGATACAAAGTTTGCGATGAAGCCAATGAACTGTCCAGGTCACATGCTGATCTTTAAGAACAAACTACATTCATACAGAGATCTTCCAGTACGTATGGCTGAGTTCGGTCAAGTACACCGTCACGAATATAGTGGTGCACTAAACGGTATGATCCGCGTTCGTACGTTCTGCCAAGATGATGCGCATATCTTTGTAACACCACAGCAGATCGAAAGTGAGATCAAGAACGTATTTAAGTTAGTTGATAAAATCTACAGCACGTTTGGATTTGAATATTCCGTAGAACTTTCAACTCGTCCAGAGGATTCTATGGGTGATGACCGTTTATGGGAACAAGCTGAAGGCGCATTGAAAAACGTTCTAGAAGATCTTGGAATGAACTATCATCTAAACGAGGGAGATGGAGCGTTCTACGGTCCTAAAATTGACTTCCATATTAAAGATGCTCTGAAGAGAAGTCATCAGTGTGCAACAATTCAGTTAGACTTCCAAATGCCAGAAAAGTTCGATCTAACGTATGTAGATGAAAACAATCAAAAGGTTCGTCCGGTCGTTATCCACCGTGCGATCTATGGTTCGATCGACCGTTTCCTAGGGATCTTGGTTGAGCACTTTGCTGGAGCGTTCCCAACTTGGTTAGCACCTGTTCAAGTGAAACTAATTCCTGTATCTGATGTTCATAATGAGTATGCGTATAAGCTACAAGAAGATCTGAAGAAACATGCTGTTCGTGTTGAAATCGATACTAGAAATGAAAAGATGGGCTATAAGATCCGTGAAGCTCAGATGAAAAAGATCCCTTACATGCTAGTTCTAGGTGATAAAGAGATCGAAGACAATGCAGTTAACGTTCGTAAATATGGTGAGCAAAAGTCAGAGACAGTTTCTTATGAAGATTTCCGAGATAAGATTTTAGCTCAAATTAACGAAAAGAGATAAGGTTATAAAGAGAGCGGCCAATGTTGAATTGGCCGTCTTTTTTTATAGGGAAATGAAAAGTGGACAGTAAAATGCTCAATGTGGACAGTATATTACTGAAAGTGGACAGTAATTATTCAAGAGTGGACAGTAAAACAACAAAACATAAAAGGTGAATAAAAAAACTCTTGCATTCCTTTCGTAAACGAAGTAAAATTAATTTCGTTGCTGTTATTACATTCGTTGTTTGACACGCATATCTCCAATGTGTTATAGTATGTAAGGTTAATAAAATAAGCAAAAGCATCAAACAAGCAGAAGCACCCGCTTCTCACCTGACTCGACGCTAATAAAGGCTGTTGATGGGTAGATGGATATTCAGGCATGTCAAAGTGTACATAGCCGGTTTACTATGTGTGGGTGATCGTTGCGCCGACGCTTTTTTTATTTGCAGAAATAACAAGTCGAGTGTTTTAAAACACTCACTGAAAAAATTTGGAGGTGACTTACTATTAGTAAGGACATGTCTGTCAATGAAGGTATTCGTGCTCGTGAGGTTCGCTTAATCGGTCCTGATGGAAGCCAGCTTGGCATTAAATCTAGACAAGAAGCTTTGGATCTTGCTACAAACGCAAATCTTGACCTTGTACTCGTTGCTGCAACTGCTAAACCGCCAGTATGTCGTATCATGGACTACGGTAAGTTTAAATACGAGCAACAACGTAAAGATCGTGAAGCACGAAAAAATCAAAAGGTCATTACGACTAAAGAGATTCGTCTAAGTCCAACGATTGAGGAAAACGACTTTAATACAAAGCTTAGAAATGCACGTAAGTTCCTTGAAAAAGGTGACAAAGTAAAAGCAAGTATTCGTTTCCGTGGACGTGCAATCACTCATTCTCAAATCGGAAAAACGGTATTGGAAAAGTTAGCGAAAGAATGTGAAGATCTTTCTACGGTTGAAACGAAACCGAAGATGGAAGGTCGTAGCATGTTCCTTATCCTTGCGCCTAAAGCCGAAAAATAATTTTTACCAGGGAGGATAACCATTATGCCTAAAATGAAAACTCATAAAGGTGCTGCGAAGCGCTTTAGAAAAACTGGATCAGGTAAATTAAAGCGTGCTCGCGCTTATACTAGTCACTTGTTTGCTAACAAGTCAACTAAAGCTAAGCGTAAGCTTCGTAAAGCGAAACTTGTTCACAGCGGTGACTACAAGCGTATCCGCACATTGTTAACTTACAAAAAACGTTAATCGTTCATCAATCGATTTAAAAATAGGAGGTTTTTAATATGCCAAGAGTAAAAGGTGGCTATGTAACACGTCGTCGTCGTAAGAAAGTTCTTAAACTAGCTAAAGGCTATTTCGGTTCCAAACATAAATTATTTAAAGTAGCACAACAACAAGTATTCAAATCACTTATGTACGCTTACCGTGACCGTCGTCAAAAGAAGCGTGACTTCCGTAAGCTTTGGATCACTCGTATCAATGCTGCTGCTCGTACAAACGGTCTTTCTTACAGCCGTTTAATGCACGGTCTTAAACTTGCGGGTATCGACATCAACCGTAAGATGCTTTCTGAAATTGCTATCACAGACGAAAAAGCTTTCGCTGAATTAGCTTCAAAAGCAAAAGACAGCCTAAAAGCTTAAGTAAAAAAAGAAAAGATCATTTCCTCATTTGATGGAGATGATCTTTTTTCATTCTGAAGGGAAACAACAAGGTGTTAATCATATATTTAATCATTTTAAACGTAGCCGCCTATTATGTTATGAAAAGAGACAAATTATCTGCCAAAAAAGGCGAATGGCGCACCCCTGAAGCGAGACTTTGGCTGATTGCTATTATTGGTGGAGCACCCGGTATGTGGCTTGCTATGAAGAAGTTGCGTCATAAGACTAAACATCCTTCATTTCGTTACGGGCTGCCTCTTTTAAGTATGTTTATAACGGTTTTAGCAGGCTGGTTCATATAGAAACTATTCCTGTTGCAGGTATCGTTTGTCTTTTAAGAACAATCTCCAGAAAATATAGAAACCTGGTGCTAAGATGGCAAGACCAACGATATACATAATCATTAAGGAATAAAACGTTTCTGGTGCGGTAAATGCCTCATAGATGGTTAATTCAGGGTATACGATATAAGGCAGATGAGCTAATCCATAACCAACACTTGCAAGACCGTATTGTAAAACAGTTGCTAATAGTGTAAGACGCGGCCGTCCAATTCCTGGGCGGTTTTGTTTTGGCCACCAAAGAGAAGCGTATGCAATAAGAAAGGCGATCAAAGAAAGAATAAACCAGATCTTGTGATCCATTAAATTATCGATGAGCCATCGAGATTCTGGTGTTATAAATAACAAAGTGAACAGAGCGGCGAGTAGCGTAAGTGGTCCTAACAGAATCGCATTGCTCCGATATAACCTATAGGCATCTTCTTTTTTCGAGACTCTTGCGTAATCTGCTAAAAACAACGAAGAAAGATACAACTCAGATGTAAGCCCGAAAAGTACATACAAATAGAGGGTTGGACTTGTGAGAAGTTTTGATAGAAGTAGGCTCTGAGTATCACCATCAACAGCGATGAATCCCCCTTGTGAAATAGGAAGAACGGCTATTAGCAAGGATGGAATAAGCAGGCCAGAGATACCCGAGATGATAAACATCGTTCTGCGATATCCTTGAACGGAATACGAGAACACCATAAATGCACTTCGGATAGCGAGTAAAAAAAGAATCAAAGAAACTGGAACGAGCATGACCGTTCCGAGAGTGTACGCGCCTTTTGGAAAGAAACCAACGAACGCAACCACTAAAAGAACTAAGAACGTGTTTGTGATTTCCCAAGTGGGAGACAAGAAACGATTCGCTATTCTTCCAGCCATCGTCTTATGATTGTTATAAATCATCGCCCAAAATCCAGCACCAAAATCGATTGAACCGAAAATGCTATAGATAAAGATAAAGGTCCACATCATCAGAATCGCTAAAACTTCTTCGCTCATCCTTCATTCCTCCTTTCTAACTCTGAAGTTTTTCCATATCTTTTGAAACAGGGTTTCGTTTGAAATAAGCTGTTAAAATTAAAACGGTTAACACGCTGAGTAGCGCATATAGACCTAAAAATAACAGGAAGAGCACGCCAAGGTCTTCATTCTTAGTCGCAGCTTCCGCTGTCGTCTGAACGCGATAGATGGTCCATGGTTGTCTTCCGCTACAGCTGAAAACCCACCCGAACTCAATGCCGAGCATAGAAAGTGGTCCGGATAAAACAAGAGACCATAACAGCCACTTTGGAAAAGGTTTTCCTCTTCTTTTTACGAAGAACCACCAGTAGGCTAAAGCCACTGCTGCAAGACCTAATAAAAGTGTTCCGATCCCGACCATTAAGTTAAAGAGCGTGTGTACATAAAAAGGTGGCCATGTTTCCCGAGGAAATTCGTACAGTCCTTTCACTTCTGTATCAAACTTGCCGGCAGCAAGCCAGCTTAGAGCCCAAGGTATCTCGATTCCGTACTTTACTTCTTCGGTCTTCGGATCTGTATACCCCCCTATTGCGAGTGGTGCATACCTTTGAGTCTCAAACAGTCCTTCAGCAGCTGCTAGTTTTTCAGGAGAATGCTGATGCAAAATTTGGGCGGAATGATGCCCAGAAACCGCAGAGACAAAGCTCATCAAAAGAGCGACGGTAAGAGACATGAACAACCCTTTTAAATGATAAGCTCGTTCACGTTCAGGTCGCTTCTTTAAAAGTTTAAATGCTGCTACAGAAGCAACGGCAAAAGCGCCGGTCATATAAGCGGTTATGGCAACGTGAAAGGAAGAGGATAGAAAGCTAGGATTGAAGAAAGCATCCCAAGGGGAGACATCATAGATCGTCCCATCTGGTTTGATCTTAAATCCATCCGGTGTATTCATCCACGTATTAACGGCTGAAATTAAGATGGCTGACGCAACAGCTCCAAGTGCAACAAAAAATACAGATATCAAACGGAAATATCTCGGTAACCTGTCAGCCGCATATACGTAAATAGACATGAATAAGGCTTCTAAGAAGAAAGCGAAGATTTCGATCTGAAAGGGAAGGGAAATAACCTTTCCTACAATTTCCATAAATCCAGGCCAGAGCAATGATAATTGAACACCGACAATCGTTCCTGATGGAATGGCAACACCCAATAAAACGGCAAACGCCTTTGTCCAACGCTTAGCCATAATAGCGTAATCGTTGTCACCTTTAACTTGATGTATGATTTCTGCGATGACGATCATCAAAGGAAGACCAACACCAAGGGTTGCAAAAATAATATGAAAACCTAGCGATGTTCCAAAGAATGCTCTCGCGAGTACAACTGTATCCATGATGGACTCCTCCTAAAAAAACTAAGAACTATGTAAGCAAACAATCTATCTTTAAGGTGTCAAAAAGAAGTATGGTTTATGCATACGAACATTCTGTCATATAGAGCTCGTCTTCTGTCATATGCTGACTTAAAGGGGGGATGAGTGCGTGTTAGACAATAGTAGTGTGTTCATCGAGGTGCTCAAGTTCAGTGGAATCTTTGCCCCTTTATTGTTCATTCTTCTTCAAGCGTTTCGACAGTTCTTCTTTCTACCGGTAGGGCTGA
The DNA here is from genome assembly GCF_015903875.1 of Fictibacillus sp. 7GRE50. Taxonomy (NCBI): domain Bacteria; kingdom Bacillati; phylum Bacillota; class Bacilli; order Caryophanales; family Fictibacillaceae; genus Fictibacillus; species Fictibacillus sp. 7GRE50. The sequence continues at coordinate 128,689 of NZ_JACZDW010000001.1, read as the reverse complement.
TCTGTCTTACAGGAGGAATCTTGTTTGGTGCAGTTGCCGGCGCATTCTATTCAGTCATAGGGATCACGCTCTCGAGTGTTCTTTTTTACTGGGGAATGAAAAGTATGCCGAAGCTTATGAAAAAAGTAAAAAAACTGCAGAAAAAGTGGATTGGTAAACGAATGCCGTTCTCGGTAGGTCAGATTGCTATTTTAAAAATGATACCCTTTATGCATTTTCATCTGTTGAGTCTATGCTTGATCGAGATCTCGTCAAATTTCAAAGAGTATACAAAAGCTAGTATCATATCAAACGTTCCGATCGCCATTTTTTATTCTTCGTTCGGATCGGTATTACTTTCTCTCTCGCTCGTTACTTCTGCAGCTATCATTGTCGCGTTATCTGTATTGTTTTATTTATTGAGAAGAAAAGAATGGGTGATTAAATGGAGTGAGTTCTTTGAGGAAGAGAGAGAAGATCAGCAAAAACAACGCATGCCTGCATAAGGTGTGCTTTTTTATTAGAAATTTTTTTGCATAAGATGGAGCTCTTTGAGTGGTTGATTTCCACTCCATGTTGCTCGCTTTCCATGGGGCGAACGGTGAGCCACATTTGTACTCTTAAAAGGTTTCTTGCTCCTGCGTCTACAAGTAAATGCTTAGTAGAAAATTTTCCTCGTCGCATGCCTTACAAGAAGTATCTCAAGTAGTTGGCACGCACCTTCCGCTCCAACCAACTTGCAAATGAAGTTATTTAATAAAATCAAAGCAACAATATTAACAGGCCTTTCTCAATCTGGAATCCTTTGTATTAAGAACAACTAAAAATTCACCCTCGAATGTAGGGCTAGTTAACGTTATAATAGCTTAGGTATGAAAGGCAGGGATGGACCATGAAAATTAAAGAACTCTTTTCGATGCAGAACGAATTAAATATGCGCATAGTAAAAGAACATAAACTTGATAACTCATCATTATTTGAACAAAGAAGATTAGCATTTCTTGTTGAGCTAGGTGAACTAGCGAATGAAACAAGATGCTTTAAATATTGGAGTAAACGTCCTGCTTCTGAAAAAGAAGTAATTTTAGAAGAATATGTAGACGGACTACATTTTGTCTTATCAATAGGATTAGATTTGGGCTTTAAAGAGGTAGAGATAACCACTGAGGTTGATCTTGGCGAGAAAATGGACAAGATAGATATCAATACTTTATTTTTAACTCTATATCAATCGGGGTCTAAATCTTTATTAAACGAAGAATTCCAATCGTTTTTTGACACATTTTTAGGGCTCGGTGTGAAGCTCGGCTTTTCTTTTGAAGAGATCGAAGAAGCTTACTTTGCAAAGAATAGAGTAAATCATGAACGTCAAGATACTGGCTATTAATAAAATAATTAACATTAAACAAAAATAAAAAACCCGGGAATCCGGGTTTTACTTCAAGCCGTCTGAAAGGGTGTTTAAAATTTCTTCCTTCTTTTGCTGATCTGAATTTTTCCAGATTACTTCAAAAAGAACACCAAGACCAGGAAGCATTTTTTCTTCTCCACTCTCGATAGCATCTACGATCGTATCTTGTAACTGCTCTTTATTATTGCCAGTGACATTATGCAATACAGCTTTTCTTAAGTCTAGATTCATGGATATGCACCTCTATTAATTTTTTCTTTTTTTATTGTGTACGATTTGAGCATGTTTTATGAGAAAAAAGTAAAATATTTATGATTTAAAGGAGAACACTTGAAAATGAAGCACATTGAATCAGAATCCAACGCTTCCTTGAAGCAATGGAAAAAACTTCATACCAAAAAAGAACGTGAAAAATCCGGGACCTTTTTACTTGAAGGTCCACATCTTATAGAAGAAGCAATCGCGTCTGGTGCAAAACTTCAACATGTGATCGTTGAAGAAAATTTTGAAATCAACGAGACGTGGTTAAAGGAAAAATTCAGCCTATGGTCTGTTCCGGCGAAATTAATGAAACAGCTTTCTGAAACGGAAAAACCTCAAGGGATCATTGCCGTTTGTGAAATGATGGATCAATCTGAAGAACTCATTAAAAACGGAGGACGCTACCTTTTAATCGACGGTGTTCAAGACCCTGGAAATCTTGGTACGATTATTCGAACAGCTGATAGCGCGGGCCTCGATGGTGTATTCTTAGGTGAAGGTACAGCGGATCTTTATAATGGTAAAACCGTTCGATCAACGCAAGGATCGTTGTTTCATCTACCAATCGTGAAAGCGAACCTTCTGGAGATAATTGAGCAATGTAAGGAACATGATTTACCGGTATTATCTACTTCCCTTCAAAACGCTGTAGATATGCGAGAAATGGCTGAAGTGGATGGCTTTGCCTTAATCATGGGCAATGAAGGAGCAGGTGTGCAGGAGATCCTTCAGCAGGAATCAACATTGAATGTGAAGATCCCGATCTTCGGCAGTGCTGAGTCTCTGAACGTTTCTGTAGCAACAGGTATCCTTTTGTATGAATTGCAGCGAAATCGCACGTAATTTGTGACATAGCGTTGCAATTATAGAATTTTTTCATATATAATGAAAAAGATGAATGGAATAGTGTCAAAAACGAAGATGGAGAAAAGTAGATAATGATTCCGCCAAAAAGGGAGGAAATGTCCTGGACTGTGAGCATTTCTTTGGTAGGTGTTATTGAATTCACTCCTGAGTTGTCACCTGAAACGTTAAGTAGGGCTGACCGGTGAAGAGCCGTTATTAAAATGAAGTGAACAGTGTATTTTTCATTGTTAAATTGGGTGGTACCGCGAACTCCTCGTCCCTTATTGGATGAGGAGTTTTTATATTTTTAAGGAGGGGTTGCACGGTGAAAGACCGTTTAGAAGCTCTAAAAGTAGAAGCGATCGGCCAGATCAAAGAAGCCCAGGATCTAAAAGATCTGCAAGCTGTTAAGGTAGCTTATTTAGGAAAGAAAGGACCCATTACTGAAGTATTAAAAGGGATGGGGAAATTGTCTGCTGAAGAAAGACCTGTTGTTGGTGCTTATGCTAACGAAGTTCGTGACAGCATCCAGCAGGAATTAGATAAAAAACAGGCAGAGCTTGAAAATGCAGCAATTGCTGAAAAGCTTTCAAAAGAAACGATTGATGTTTCATTACCAGGAAGACCTGTAAAGAAAGGAAATCCCCATCCTTTAACAGCTGTTGTTACGGAGATTGAAGATCTTTTCTTGAGCATGGGCTTTACAATCGCTGAAGGTCCTGAAGTAGAAACAGATTATTACAATTTTGAAGCGTTAAACTTGCCAAAAGGACACCCTGCGCGTGATATGCAGGACTCTTTCTTTATTACAGAAGATATCCTTCTTCGTACACAAACTTCACCTGTTCAAGCACGTACGATGGAAAAACATGAAGGAGAAGGCCCTGTGAAAATCATTTCTCCTGGTAAGGTTTACAGAAGAGATAATGATGATGCTACACACTCGCATCAGTTCATGCAGATCGAAGGGCTAGTTGTTGACCAAAATGTTCGTTTAAGTGACTTAAAAGGTGTGCTTGAAACGTTCGCTAAAAAAATGTTTGGTGAAGATCGTAAAATTCGTCTTCGTCCAAGTTTCTTCCCTTTTACAGAACCATCTGTCGAAATGGATATCTCTTGCTTTAAGTGCAGCGGAAAAGGCTGTTCGATCTGTAAACAAACAGGTTGGATTGAGATATTAGGAGCAGGAATGGTTCATCCGAACGTGCTTGAGATGGCAGGGTTCGATTCAAAGAAATACACAGGTTTTGCATTTGGTATGGGACCTGAGCGTATCGCGATGCTCAAATATGGAATTGATGATATTCGTCATTTCTATGCGAACGATATCCGGTTTTTAAAACAATTCAAAAATGCATAACTTGAGGAGGGGAATTATATGCTAATCTCTTATAACTGGCTAAAAGAATATGTAAACGTAGAAATCTCACCGTCTGAACTCGCAGATAAGATAACAAAAAGCGGTATTGAAGTCGAGATGGTCGAGTCACTAAACAAAGGAATCAGTGGAGTAGTTGTTGGATATGTTGAAGAATGCATCCAGCACCCTAACGCTGACAAGCTGAGAGTTTGTAAAGTAGATGTGGGTCAAGGAGAAGTCTCACAGATCGTTTGCGGTGCACCAAACGTAGCTCAAGGGCAAAAGGTTGCTGTTGCTGTACCTGGTGCCGTGCTTCCGGGTAACTTTAAAATAAAAAAAGCAAAACTTCGCGGTGAAGAATCTCACGGAATGATTTGTTCACTTACAGAGTTAGGTGTAGATACAAAATTAGTACCAAAAGAATATTCAACAGGAATCTTTGTGATGCCATCTGATGCAGAGCCAGGAAGCGATGCTTTAGAATACTTAAATCTCAATGACCATGTGTTGGAACTTGGACTGACACCAAACCGTGCTGACTGTCTGAACGTGATCGGTGTAGCTAATGAAGTAGCTGCGATTTTAGAACAAGAAGTGAAACTTCCAAACACATCGATCACTACGACAGAAGAAAAAGCAGAGGATTTTATTTCTGTTCATATCGAGTCGCTTGAAGACAATCCATATTACGGAGCGATGATCATCCGTGATGTTAAAATTGGTCCTTCTCCGCTTTGGATGCAGAATCGACTGATGGCATCTGGCATTCGTCCGATCAATAACATTGTTGATATCACAAACTACGTACTTCTTGAGTATGGTCAGCCACTACACGCATTTGACTATAACCGATTAGGTTCAAAAGAGATTGTGATCCGTCGTGCAGCAGAAGGTGAACACATTCAAACGCTTGACGATCAAGATCGTAAGCTTAAAGAATCTCATCTAGTAATCACAAATGGTAAAGATCCAATTGCAGTAGCAGGTGTTATGGGCGGGGCTACGAGTGAAGTTCAATCTGACACAACAAACGTACTTTTAGAAGCAGCTTATTTCACTTCAGGTCGTGTAAGAGCAGCTTCTAAAGACCTTGGTTTACGCAGTGAAGCAAGTTCGAGATATGAAAAAGGCATCGATCGTAACCGAGTATACGCTGCTGCAATGAGAGCGGCTAGCCTTATGGCAGATCTTGCTGGTGGTCAAGTTGCTGAAGGAATCGTTGAAGCAGGTAAGCGTGAAGTCAACTCTTACAGCGTGAAGATGGATGTTTCTAGAATGAATAATCTTTTAGGGACAGAGATCACATCAGAACAGACAGCATCGATCTTTAATCGTTTAGGTTTTGCATATAAAGAGTCGGACGGAAAGTTCGAAGTAAACGTTCCTTCACGAAGACCAGACATAACGATTGAAGCGGACTTAATTGAGGAAGTAGGACGTATCTATGGATATGATCGCATCCCAACTACGTATCTTTTATCAGAAGCGCGTCCTGGTGGACTAACGAAGAATCAGGCACAACGCCGTAATATCAGAACGTATCTAGAAGGAGCTGGACTATATCAAGCTGTAACTTACGCATTGACTACTCCGGCAAAGTCTACTCATTTTTCGTTTAGTGATGAGAAGGTATATCCGATCTCTGTTGCACATCCGATGAGTGAAGAACGCAGTACGTTAAGAATGAGCTTATTGCCGCAGCTTCTTGAAGTGCTTCAATACAACAGAAATCGCTCGATGGAAGATCTCGCTATTTATGAGATGGGATCTGTCTTCATCAATCGCCAAGAGGTATTAACGGATCTTCCAGAAGAGTATGTATTCGTTTCAGGCGCTGTTACAGGTGTATTTAACGAGCATCTATGGCAAGGAGAGAGAAAGACTGTTGATTTTTATGTGTTAAAAGGAATTCTAGAAGGTCTCATGGGTGAATTGAACCTATCTGAACGAATCACGTATGAAGCTGGAGAAATAGAAAACATGCATCCAGGAAGAACGGCGATCGTGAAACTCGATGGTATTTCTGTAGGGTTTGTAGGTCAACTTCACCCAGCTCTTCAAAAAGAGTTGGATGTAAAAGATACGTACGTGTTCGAGTTGAACGCAACAAGTCTTTTAGACAAAGAAACAGATCAGATGGTTTATCAAACATTGCCGCGTTATCCATCTATTACACGAGATATCGCTCTTGTTGTAGATCAACAACTTCCAGCAGGAGACCTGACTACTGTGATTCAAGCTGCAGGTGGAGAGCTATTAAAAGAAGTGAATCTTTTTGATCTGTATGAAGGAGAAAAGATGGAAGAAGGCAAGAAATCACTTGCATTCTCACTGAAATATTTTGATCCAGAACGAACGTTAACGGATGAAGAAGTAGTAACGGCGCATAACCGCGTATTAAAGAGCTTAGAAGAACGCTTCGGAGCTCAGCTAAGAAAATAATTGTTGAAGAAGCTGGTTCATCGAGAGATGGCCAGTTTTTTTGTCTTTATTATTAGGCTGTTTTTGCATATTTTGCTGTTCTTGAAAATGGTGTCAATGCGAACTGGACACTTTTATGTGAAAAGGGATCATTTTTATGTGATGGACTTCATTTTTTATGTGATGAACCGCATTTTTTATGTGATTATAACTTTTTAGTAACCAATAGCGGATGCTCGTTCTGCGAAAAAGAGGATGATTCCTTATGAATTCATCCTCTCCGCTCCTTAAATCTTCTTTTTACGTAATAAATTTAGCGCTTTTTGTGTATTTGCAAAATGCTTCTTTGTTGCCGTATCAAAAACAGTCTCTCCATATTTTTCTACCAGCTCAGCCGCCTTCACATCCACGTGAGGACCTGCCCCTTTTGGAATAACGGTATTAAATCGGTGCCCTAACTTATCCATTTCCTTTAAAAAGCTATACCTGGCCAAGATTGAAGCAGCAGCAACAGAAAGATGAATCGATTCGCCTTTTGTGGCAAAATAAAGACCTTCTTTTAAGAGATTCTTCTCTCTTGTTAAGTAGTTAAAGTAAACACCAGGTTCACAAAACTGATCGACTAATATACCTTCGATCTCTTCACCTTCAATTTTTGCTTTTACATTTTGCAGAGCTCGGTTATGAAGGATAGCCTTAATCTTACCTTGAGTCATACCTTTTTGCTGAAGTTCGTTATACTTTTCATTATTCAGTACGAGAAGTGAGTATGGAACGGTATGAATCAGTTCCTTTGCAATCTGAATGATCTGTTTGTCATTTAAGTGCTTAGAATCTTTCACCCCGAGTTCTTTTACAAGTTCTAGATTTTCCCGAGAAACATAAGCCGCAGCAACAGTCATCGGACCAAAATAATCTCCTGTTCCAACTTCGTCACTTCCGATCATCGACAATTCTGCAGCGTTCTGTGGTGGGGCATACTGATGAGGCGGTTTAACTGTTTTGGTTTTCTCTTTTGGAATAGCAACTTCACCCGAATATTTTTGAGAAGCAGCTTCTGCTCCCTTTCCTTGGAACAGGACTTTGCCTGATTGGTAAGCTGTAACTGTGCAATCTGAGAGTTTTGCAGAAAAAACAGCTCCGGGTGGCGTTTTAGCTGATAGAACGGAAGTGAGTTCTTTTTTCATCTTAAGTATTTCTGCATTTGTCATTTTTTTAACAACGTGAGACATAATAGTGATCCTCCTAAAAATGAAGAGATTTCCAAATATATCAAAAAAACACTACAATAGAACAGAAATATTTTCAACTATGAACGATATTTGATAAGATAAAGATTAGAGTATTCATTAAATGAATGATCCTTTGTATGTTAAGGAGGTTATTTTGTGGCGGAAGAGAAAAAGAAAAACCGTACGACGGTCGAAATCTATGGACAACGATATGTAATTGCAGGGACCGAATCCTCCAGCCACATTCATTTAGTAGCTGATAAAGTAGACTTGAAAATGAGAGAGATTCAATCTCATAACCGGTTTCTCGACACGAAACAACTAGCTGTACTTACAGCAGTAAATACAATGAACGAATATTTAAAGATTAAAGAAGAGCTGAAAAAATTGCAACAGCGAATTGGAAAAGAGGAAAGTTAGTATGTTGGATTTAATTTTAATTATCGTATTAGCAGGTGGATTTTTAATCGGTTTAAAAAGAGGCTTCATCATGCAGCTTGTTCATTTGATCGGATTCATAGCAGCGTATATCGTTGCTTATCTGTATTATGATGAACTTGCGCCAAAGCTAGAGTTGTGGATTCCATACCCTTCTTCAAATGATAGTTCTGTTTCCTTTTTAATGAACAGCATATCACTTGAACAAGCTTATTATAATGCAATTGCCTTTGCGATTCTGTTCTTCGCAACCAAGATTATCCTACAGATTTTAGGGTCTATGCTCGATTTTCTTGCAAACTTACCGATCCTTCACACGTTCAACAGATGGCTCGGTGGTTTATTAGGTTTTGTAGAAGTCTATTTGATCGTGTTTATTTTATTGTATATCGCGACATTAGTTCCAATTGAGGCATTTCAAGCTCATTATGAAAATTCATGGATCGCACAGGGAATGGTCAAAAACACCCCCGTATTTTCTGAGTCCGTAAAGGAAATGTGGATGAAACATATGGCATAACTTCTCCCAAAGCGGAGAAGTTTTTTTCTTTGTTGTTTATACTAAGTTGATCTTGAAAGTAGTTGTTTTCCGCTTCAGGTTGCATGCTTTCCGCGGGGCAGGCGGTGAGCCCCTTGCCGCTTTGCGCCGTTAAGGGTCTCACCTGACCGCTTGTCCTAGCCTAGAGTCTCGCATCCTTCTGCTCCAATCAACTTGTCAAAGAAGGTAAAAAAACAACACAAAGAAATCCTTTTTTGGAAGGTGAATTTGCACACTTTCATAAAAGAAATCAAAAACAACCTTTGTTTTTCTAGCCTACAATTATTATAGAGGAGAGCTCATTATGGTAAATAAAAAAGAGGTAGTACGTGCACTTGAACAGATTGCTTTGTACCTTGAGATCTTAGGAGAGAACTCGTTTAAAGTTTCTGCATATCGTAAAGCAGCGAACGCTCTTGAGAGTGATGAGCGAACGATGGAAGAGATCGGGGATGTCTCAAAACTAAAAGGAATCGGCAAAGGTACAGCTGCTGTAATTATTGAAATGATTGATAAGGGTGAGTCGGATCTTTTAGGTGAACTACAGGATAAAGTTCCGTCTGAATTGATTACACTGCTGCAAGTTCCAAATCTCGGAGGTAAGAAAATTGCTAAACTTTATTCCGAGTTAGGTGTAACGAATATTGAATCTCTAAAAGAAGCATGTGAAAATGGTAAAGTAAGAGAATTGGCAGGGTTCGGCGCTAAAACGGAAGAGAAGATCTTAGCATCCTTAAAAGATCTTGGGAAAAGACCAGAGAGGCTTCCTATTGCCTATATGCTGCCAATCGCAGAGAAAATAGAATCTCAGTTAAAAAGAATGAAAAGTATTGAGAAATACTCTAGAGCAGGAAGTCTAAGACGATACCGTGAAACGATCAAAGACTTGGATTTTATTATTTCAAGTGAACATCCTAATGAAGTAAAAGAGCAACTATTGAAACTTGATGGGGTTATCGATGTGATTGCGAGCGGAGATACGAAGGTTTCCCTCGTACTAGATGAAAAGCTTTCTGTATCCGTAGACTTTCGTATTGTCCAGCCCTCTCAGTTTGCTACTACACTGCATCATTTTACAGGCTCGATGGAGCATAACGTTAAAATGCGTCAGCTCGCAAAAGCAAGAGGTGAAAAGATCAGTGAATATGGTGTAGAAAATGTAGAGACAGGTGAAATTCTTACGTTTGAAACGGAACAGGATTTCTATGCTCATTTCTCGTTAAGTTGGATTCCGCCTGAAGCGAGAGAGACTGGTGAAGAAATAGAGCTATTTAAGGATGGTCATGACCTTATTCAGTTGTCTGATATAAAAGGCGATCTTCATCTGCATTCTACTTGGAGCGATGGGGCGTTCTCGATCGAAGAAATGGCTGAAGAAGCACGAAGTAAAGGCTATGAATATATGGCGATTACGGATCATTCTCAATATTTAAGAGTAGCGAACGGTCTAACTCCAGAGAGAGTACGTATGCAAAGGCAAGAGATTAATAAGTTAAATAAAAAGTATACAGATTTTAAGATACTCGCTGGAATCGAGATGGATATTCTCCCAGATGGTACACTTGATTATGATGATGAATTGTTAGAGGAAATGGATTTTGTTATTGCAAGCATCCATTCTGCGTTTTCTCAAGATCAAAGCAAAATCATGGATCGTTTAAAGACAGCGTTAACACATAAGAAAGTTGATCTGATCGCCCACCCAACAGGGCGTTTGATCGGACGCAGAGAAGGTTATGACGTGGATGTTGAAACACTGCTGCAGCTTGCTTATGAAACAGGTACCGCTGTTGAGTTGAATGCGAATCCGAATCGTCTTGATCTTGCTCCACACTGGTTAAGGAAAGCTCAGGATCTTGGGGTTAAGATAGCGATTAATACAGATGCACATTATAAAGACACGATGAAACATATGGAGATTGGAGCAGCGGTTGCCCGAAAAGGTTACATTCAAAAAAGCAATGTGTTAAACACAATGACTTTAAAAGAACTCGAAACCTATTTAAACCGTAGAAAGCTCTAGATCCTATGATCAGGGGGAAGAATATATGCAAGAAAAAATGCTACGTGTTTTAGAACTAAGAAAAGTGATAGACCGTCTAAAAAAGCATGCAAGCTGCTCACTTGGACTAAATAAAATAGATTCTTTAATGCCGTTTACAGCTCTTGAAGATGTAAACGAAGCTCAAGATGCTACAGATGAAGGGGTAAAAGTTCTCCGATTAAAAGGACAAGTTCCATTCGGCGGGATCTTTGATGTTTCATCAAATGTTAAGCGATCAAAGATTGGCAGTCTCCTAAACGAAGAAGATTTAATGGACATCGCTTCAACTCTTTATGGTGGTAGACGCTTTAAGCGGTTTATCGAAGGCTTGGTTGAGGATGGAATTGAACTGCGTATTCTTAAGAATGCAGCAGAAAACATCATTCCTCTTCATGAGCTAGAACAAGAAATTAAAAGCTGTATCGATGACAACGGACATATGATGGATAGCGCTAGCCCTGAACTTCGTGCGATTCGTCAGCAGTTGCGTACGTATGAAACACGCGTAAGAGAAAAACTGGAATCAATCGTTAGATCATCCAGTTATCAAAAAATGTTGTCTGACTCGATTATCACGATTCGTAACGACCGATTCGTTATTCCTGTTAAACAAGAGTACAGAGGTAATTTTGGCGGAATGGTCCATGATCAATCAGCGAGTGGAGCAACTTTGTTCATTGAACCTCAATCTGTTATGACAGTTAACAATCAAGTGAAAGAAGCTAAAGCGAAAGAGGCTCGTGAGATCGAGAAGATTTTAAGAGAACTAACTGCTGGAGTAGCAGAACATGCTGATGATATTCTGTTGAACGTAGATATTTTAGCAGAGATGGATTTTATTCTAGCAAAAGCTAGGTTTGCCAATGAGCTAAAATGTACGCGTCCGATTATGAATGACAAAGGATTTATATCACTGAATAGCGGCAGGCATCCTCTGCTCGATCAAGAAACGGTTGTTCCAACGAGTGTGATGTTAGGTGGTGAGTATCAATCACTCGTTATAACAGGTCCGAATACAGGTGGTAAAACAGTTACCCTAAAAACGATCGGACTGCTTACTCTTATGGCACAATGTGGCCTGCAGATACCTGCTGGAGAAGAATCAGAAATGGCTGTCTTTAAGAATATCTATGCTGACATTGGTGATGAACAGTCTATTGAACAATCATTGAGTACATTCTCTTCACATATGGTTAACATCGTAGACATCTTAAACAAGATCGATTTCGAATCACTCGTTCTCTTTGATGAACTGGGAGCAGGAACTGATCCTCAAGAAGGGGCTGCCCTTGCTATTTCGATTCTAGACTTCGTTTTTGCGCGGGGAGCACGTGTCGTAGCTACAACCCATTATAGTGAGTTAAAAGCATATGCATACAACCGACCTGGTGTTATGAACGCATCTGTAGAATTTGATGTGCAGACGTTAAGACCTACATATCGATTATTAGTGGGAGTGCCAGGCCGAAGCAATGCGTTTGAGATCTCTAAAAGACTCGGACTCCGTCAAGATATCATTGATTCAGCTCGTTCTCAGATCAGTGAAGATGAGAACAAGATTGATAATATGATAAAGTCTCTAGAAGATAATCGTAAAAACGCAGAAAAAGAGATGGAAGAAGCAGAGAACAAAAGAAAAGAAGCAGAGTCTATTAAGGGTGATCTGGAAAGAGAACTCGAACTGTTTCAGAATGAAAAAGATCGATTGTATGAAAAAGCGAAGCAGGAAGCGGAACAAGCAATTGAAAAAGCACGTGAAACGGCAGAAGAGATCATCCATGAGATTCGTGAACTTCAAAAATCTGGAGGACAGATTAAAGAACATAAACTGATCGAAGCAAAAAAGAGATTAGAAGAAGCTGTCCCGAAATCAAAAGCAAAAAACAAGAAGCAAAAAGCAGTATCTACAAAGGAAGAGTATGTTCCAGGTGACGAGGTAAGAGTACTTACAGTAGGTCAAAAAGGACATATTGTTGAAAAAGTAAGCAACAACGAATACCAAGTTCAGATTGGAATTCTAAAGATGAATGTATCTGAAAAAGATTTAGAGTGGGTAAAACAAAGTAAACCGAAATCTGAACCGCGTTCATTCGTAAAAGTATCAGGAAACTCTGATTCTTCTCGTCCTGAGCTAGACCTAAGAGGAAAAAGGTATGAAGATGCGATGCTAGAGGTGGATCGATATCTAGATGAAGCACTTCTAGCTGGTTTTAACCAAGTATATATCATACATGGTAAAGGAACAGGTGCACTTAGAAAAGGTGTTCAAGAGCTGTTGAAAACGCATCGTAATGTTAAATCCACTCGTATGGGTGCAGCTGGTGAAGGCGGCGGAGTAACAGTCGCTGTATTGAAATAGTATAGTGAATTAAACCAAGCCGTTTACAAAGGGGTATTGTTGAATGGATTTTATGAGTAACGCTTTTATTAGAACAGCAGCAAACTATAGCGTTGTCGTGCTATGTTTAGTCGTTTTTTTGGCTGTGTTTGAACTGGTTACGCGTTATAAAAACTGGGTCGAGATCAAAAAAGGAAACTTTTCCGTTGCTATGGCAACAGGGGGCAAGATTTTCGGTATCGCGAACATCTTTCGTTACTCGATCGCTCAAAATGATTCCATACTTATGATGATAACGTGGAGTGCCTATGGGTTCATTCTGCTCTTGATCGGTTATTTTATTTTTGAATTCTTAACCCCAAAGTTTCAAATCGATAAAGAGATTGAGAACGATAACCGAGCAGTTGGTTTCATTTCGATGATCATCTCAATTGGTTTATCATTTGTAATCGGTGAAGGAATCGAATAGCTGAAGGGAAAAGATATGGAAACATTATTTAAAGTGTTGTTTGTGTTAAGCGGAGTATTCATTGCGGCAGGACTTATCTACTTATTCTTCTTTGCGTAAGTCTCAAAACCAGTTCTCGATTCGGAGAACTGGTTTTTTGTTTTCCTTAAGACTGTTCTGTAATTGTTATTAATCTTTAATGATTGTTTTACTTAGTATTACTTAAAAGATGTTACTTTAATTGTTTCTGATTTCTTCTGTGCAGGTTGATTGGAGCGCAAGGTTGCCGACTCCTGCGGGACAGGTGGGCAGGTGAGACACTTATACGTGAAACGTACGAATGTGGCTCACCGCCTGCCCCGCGGAAAGCGAGCAACCTGGAGCGGAAATCAATTACTACCAAGACTATCATTGAATCTGAATAAACAGCTTTTAAGTTTCCTTATGCTCAAAAACAGTTTTTAGAACCGTATTATTGAATTATTTATAATTTTTAAAAAAGTATATAAAATTGTATACGTTTTCAATATAATAGGAATAAAGATATAGAAATTTTGAAGGAAGGCGTGAATTAAAGGAGGAGATGCAAGTGGAAAGACGGTGGCTCAACAGTTACCCTAGTGAGATTCCGGGACATCTTGATTACGACAGCAAACCTTTATTCGCGTATTTAGAATCAGCAGCAGAAGAAAAAACAGATAAAACTGCTGTACACTTTTTAGGAAAGACATTAACATTCGGTGAGCTTCATGAATGCAGTTTACGCTTTGCGCATGCTCTAACAACGCTTGGTGTAAAAAAAGGTGATCGTGTTGCCATCATGCTGCCTAACTGCCCGCAGGCAGTCATCGCCTATTATGGCACCCTTTTTATAGGGGGAATTGTTGTGCAGACGAATCCTCTTTACACAGAGAGGGAGCTACGCCATCAATTATCGGACAGCGGGGCAAAAGTCATTGTAGGATTAGATCTTTTGTTTGGAAGGATTTCAGCCGTTCGTGGGGATACGAACATTGAACACATTATCATGACATCTGTGAAGGATTATCTGCCTTTCCCTAAAAATTTGATCTATCCATTTATTCAAAAGAGGCAGAATCCAACAGTAGTCGTTGATATTACGTACAATCATGAAGTTCATTCGTTTCGAGATCTGCAGAAACGCTCTCAACCAGTAAAGCCACAAGTAGAGGTTGATCCTGATGAGGATCTCGCACTGCTGCAATATACTGGAGGTACTACAGGGCCAGCAAAAGGTGTGATGCTGACTCACAAAAATCTAGTCACGAATGCGTTGCAGTGCAATACATGGATGTATAAAAATAGGGAAGGTAAAGAAAAGATACTCGGCGCTCTGCCTTTCTTCCATGTTTACGGGATGACCTGTGTTATGAATCTTGGCATCATCACGAGAGCAGAGATGATCATTCTGCCGAGGTTTGATCCAGTGCAAGTTTTGAAGACGATTCATAAGGAACGACCAACACTATTTCCTGGCGCTCCGACTATGTACATCGCACTTCTGAACCATCCAGATCTGAAGAAATACGATCTTTCCTCCATACAAGCATGTATAAGCGGATCGGCTGCTCTTCCGCTTGAAGTGCAACAAAAATTCCAGGAAGTCATCTCAGGTTCATTAGTTGAAGGGTATGGACTTACGGAGGCTTCACCCGTTACACATGCGAACCTCATTTATGGCGATCAGGTAAGAGGGAGTATAGGATTGCCTTGGCCGAACACAGAAGCAGCAATCATCTCAGCTGAAACAGGCGAATGGGCGGAGCCGGGTGAGATTGGAGAGTTAGCTGTAAGAGGACCTCAAGTAATGAAAGGGTACTGGAACCAACCTGAAGAAACCGCATCTGTATTCAGAGAAGATTGGTTGATTACGGGAGATATGGGTTATATGGATGAAAAAGGTTACTTTTATATCGTGGATCGGAAAAAAGACTTGATCATCGCAGGAGGATTTAATATTTATCCTCGTGAAGTAGAAGAAGTTTTATATGAACACGAAAAAGTAAAAGAAGCTGTAGTAGTCGGTGTGCCTGATGCATACAGAGGAGAAACAGTTAAAGCTTTTGTTGTGTTAAAGGAAGGAGCAGAATGTACGGAAGAAGAGTTAAATAAATTCTGCCGAGAACATCTTGCATCCTTTAAAGTGCCTAGGCTCTATGAGTTTAGACAAGAGCTGCCAAAGACGATGGTTGGTAAGATCTTAAGAAGAGTTCTTTTGGAAGAAGAACGTGAAAAAGCAAAGCAAAGTTCGTGAAAGCTGCCATCTGGCGGCTTTTTCTATGCAAAAGTGTCACCAAACAAGGAATGAAATAAGTAAGATTTAAGTTAGACTTGTAAAATGTATATAAAAAATGACATAATGAAATTGACAGAAAAGAAAGATTTGTTTTACAATTATGAATGAACAATCATTCATTTTTGAAAAGATGATTGTGTTATACAAAAAGAGGCGATAGAAATGAAGCGTAAAGGTCCAAAATACGAAAAAATCATTGATGCAGCTGTAAATGTGATCGCAGAACACGGCTATCATCAATCCCAAGTTTCAAAGATAGCGAAAGAAGCAGGTGTCGCTGACGGCACCATCTATCTATATTTTAAAAATAAAGAAGATCTGCTTGTTTCTGTTTTTAATGAGAAGATGGGGACCTTTATCGAAAAAACAGAAAACGAGCTGAAAAGTAATGATTCAGCGATTGAGAAGCTTAGAATTCTTGTTGAGATGCATTTTAAGCAATTGACTGCTGATTTTGAACTATCAATCGTAACACAGCTAGAACTAAGGCAGACGAACAGGCAGCTTCGTGCGAAGATCGGAGAAGTATTAAAGAGGTACTTAGATTTAATCGACTCGATCTTGAAGGATGGTATGCAGGAAGGCGTTTTTGTTAAAAACATGGATTACAGATTGGCTCGTCAGATGATCTTTGGAACAATTGACGAAACAGCAACAAACTGGGTAATGAACGATCATCGATATGATCTTCCTGCTCTTGCTGGCCCGGTTCATCAGATGCTTGTAAACGGTCTTTCCGTTCGCTCTGTACATCCAGATGATTGATATTCAAAAAAGGAGGGAATGCAAAGTTGGAATTCTTACAAATTGAAAAACAAAATAAAGTGGCAACGATCAAACTTAATCGTGCGCCAGCTAATGCTTTATCAACAGGAGTTATTGAAGAGATCGATAAAGCTTTAGATCAGATCGAAAATGATAACTCTGTTAAAGCAGTTGTTATTTTAGGAGAAGGACGATTCTTTTCCGCTGGAGCAGACATCAAAGAGTTTACAGAAGTTCCTGATGAAAAAGGTTTTGCGGAGCTTGGGAAAAAAGGACAAGATGTTTTTAGCCGAATCGAGCAATTTTCAAAACCAGTAATTGCAGCGATTCATGGAGCTGCGCTTGGTGGTGGACTAGAACTTGCGATGAGCTGCCACGTAAGGCTTGTGGCTGAAGATGCGAAACTTGGTCTTCCTGAGCTCACACTAGGGCTAGTTCCGGGATTTGCTGGAACTCAAAGACTGCCACAGCTTGTAGGTGTACCTAAAGCTTGCGAGATGCTTCTTTCAAGTAAGCCGATCTCCGGAGTAGATGCTGTCACATTTGGTTTAGCAAACAGTTCTTATCCAACAGAAGAGCTTTTTGAAAAGGCTTACAAAATGGCTGAAGAATTTTCTATGAAGAGTGCTGTTTCCATTAAGTACACTTTAGAGTTGTTGCATTATGCGAGACATGGACTCTATGAAAAAGGTGCAGAGAAAGAAAGAGAACTGTTTGGGAAAGCTTTTAAAAGCTTTGACGGACAAGAAGGAATCTCTGCATTTATTGAAAAAAGAAAGCCTGAATTTCAGGACCGATAACTAGGAGGGTAACCATGAACATTTATGTAATTTTAAAACGTACTTTTGATACAGAGGAAAAAATTTCTGTTTCAAACAACAAGATTTCTGAAGATAGTGCAGAATTCATTATTAATCCTTATGACGAATATGCGATTGAAGAAGCGATTACATTAAAAGATGCTCACGGCGGTACGGTTACGGTTGTAACGGTTGGAGACGAAGATTCTGAAAAAGAGCTTCGTACTGCACTAGCTATGGGAGCAGATCAAGCGGTTCTTATTTCGAACGAAGACTTGGACAGCCAAGATCAATTCACGACTTCGTCGGTTTTGGCAGCTTACTTTAAAGATAAAGAATACGACATTATTCTAGGCGGAAACGTTGCGATTGATAACGGGACTGGTCAAGTTGGACCGCGTCTTGCAGAATTATTAGATATTCCACACGTAACAACCATCACAAAGATTGAAGTGAACGGTTCGACTGTAAACATCGAACGCGATGTTGAAGGAGATCTTGAGAAGATTGAGACATCTCTTCCATTATTGGTGACTGCACAACAAGGATTGAATGAGCCACGATATCCTTCGTTACCAGGGATCATGAAAGCAAAGAAGAAGCCTCTTGAAACATTGGAGTTAGATGATCTTGATATTGATGAAGATGACGTAGAAGCGAAAACAAAAACGGTAGAAGTATATCTTCCACCAAAAAAGGAAGCTGGAAAAATCCTATCAGGTGAAACTCCAGACCAAGTAAAAGAACTTGTATCTCTGTTAAGAAATGAAGCGAAGGTAATATAAGGAGGAGTCATCATGGCAAAAAAAGTTTTAGTACTTGCAGAATCCCGTGACGGTGCGTTACGTAATGTTTCATTTGAAGCAATTGCAGCAGCAAAAGAAATTTCTGGCGGCGGAGAAGTGTTCGCAGTATTATGCGGTGACTCTGTTCAGTCGTTAGCAGCAGAATTAATTCACTATGGAGCTGATCGTGTACTCACAGCGGAACATGAGAAGCTAGCGAACTATACTCCAGATGGTTATTTCCAAACGTTAAAGCAGATCATCGATGATGAAAGCCCTGAAGCAATCGTGTTCGGACACACATCGTTAGGAAAAGATCTTTCGCCACGACTTGCAGCTCGTCTAGAATCTGGACTGATTTCAGATGTTACAGGACTTGAACAAGCTGGTGAGAACACTGTGTTTACTCGCCCTGTATATTCAGGAAAAGCCTTTGAAAAGAAATTAATCTCAGATGGTCTAGTATTCGTTACGATTCGTCCGAATAACATCGCACCATTAGAGAAAGATGAATCTCGCTCTGGTGATGTAACATCTGTATCTGTTGACATCAAAGACTTAAGAACGATTGTTAAAGAAGTAGTTCGTAAAGCATCTACAGGCGTAGATCTAGCAGAAGCAAAGATCATCGTTGCTGGTGGTCGCGGTGTGAAATCTGAAGATGGCTTCAAACCTCTTCAAGAACTTGCAGATGTACTTGGAGCAGCAGTTGGGGCATCTCGTGGTGCGTGTGATGCTGATTATTGTGATTATTCATTACAGATCGGTCAAACCGGTAAAGTTGTAACGCCTGATCTGTATATCGCTTGTGGAATTTCGGGAGCTATTCAGCATCTAGCTGGGATGTCTAACTCTAAAGTCATCGTTGCGATCAACAAAGATCCCGAAGCTAGCATCTTCTCGGTAGCAGACTATGGAATCGTTGGTGACCTGTTTGAAGTCGTTCCTTTATTAACGGAAGAGTTTAAAAAAGTGTTAGTATAATAGAATGTAAATGAATGAAAACGTCCGTTTTTCTGGACGTTTTTTCAATTTGAGAACGAGGAAGGTGTATGATGACTACGATTGCATTCATTCGTCATGGTGAAACGGATTGGAACATTGAAAGAAGAGCTCAAGGCTGTAAGGATATCCCGCTTAATGACAACGGGAAGTATCAAGCTGAACGTTTAGCGGAACGGTTTGTGGATGAAAAATGGGATGCTATATATGCCAGTCCATTACTCAGAGCATATAAAACTGCTGATGCTATCAGCGGAATAACCGGTCTAAACGTGTTGGCTGATGATAGACTTCGCGAGATCTCATTCGGTGAGACAGAAGGAACCACTGAGAGCGAACGAGTCGAACGCTGGGGAGAAAATTGGATGGAGCTTGATCTAGGTAGAGAATCAAATGAAGATGCCGATACTAGATGGAAAGCAGCCCTAAGCGATATTGTTCAAAAGCATAAGGGTGAGAAAGTTCTGGTCATCACTCATGGAGCATTACTTGTAAGGATCTTCAAAGAGCTTCTGCAAGACGATACTGATCGCTGGTACGGACTTAACAATACGTCTTTTTCTATTTTTAACCTAAAAGCAGAAAACGCTTGGACTTGTGAATTATTCAACTGTCAGAGACATCTAGAAAAGAGTGCTACAATCTAACGTTTGTCGAATAAAAAACTTGGGTACCATAAAGTTGAGCAAACTATTAGCAACTGTTACATTTGTGGGATATACTTTGTTTACACTTTGTTATTTAAAAGGAGGGCCAAATAAATGGCTATTGTTAATGCATCAGATCAAACATTTAATACAGAAACGAACGAAGGTTTAGTACTTGCTGACTTTTGGGCACCATGGTGCGGACCTTGTAAAATGATCGCTCCTGTTCTTGAAGAAGTAGATCAAGAAATGGAAGAAGTAAAAGTAGTTAAGCTTGATGTTGATGAAAACCAAGAAACAGCTGGAAAATTCGGTGTTATGAGTATTCCAACCCTACTTGTATTCAAAGACGGTCAAGTGGTAGATCAAGTTGTCGGTTTCCAACCGAAAGAAGCATTAGTTGAACTATTGAACAAACATAAATAAGGTTTACCCAAAAAAGCCCGTTGCTCGGGCTTTTTTTTTGTGCATTTTACAAACTGTTCAATATTTTCTAGGAAATATTGTCGATAAATGAAAATATGTGGTATTGAAATCACGATAGTATTATGAACACGTTGATACATGATATGATAGTAGAAAAGACTGCTATGAGTGAAGGGGGGAAGAAATTGACCTCTATTTCTGTAAAACAAAAATTAATGTTGCTACCAGATCAACCTGGCTGCTATCTTATGAAGAATGAGTTTGGGAAAGTTATTTATGTTGGTAAGGCGAAAGTGTTGAAGAATCGTGTGAAATCTTATTTCTCGGGGACACATGATGGTAAAACGCAAAGACTTGTTAGTGAGATCAGAGATTTTGAATACATTGTAACTTCTACTGAGATGGAAGCATTAGTTCTAGAGATGAATTTGATTAAAAAGCATGACCCTCGTTATAACGTTATGCTAAAAGATGATAAGAGCTATCCATACTTAAAAATCACTGCTGAAAAACAACCAAGACTTCTATATATACGGAAGATAAAAAAAGATGGCGGAAAATATTTTGGTCCGTTTGTGAATGCTTATGCTGCCCAAGAAACGAAAAAGCTTTTAGACCGTATTTTTCCACTCCGTAAATGTGATACGATGCCTAAAAGAGTGTGTTTGTATTATCATATCGGTCAATGTTTAGGTCCTTGCGTATATGATGTTACAGAACAAGAAAATAAACAGATGGTAGATGGCATCGTGAAATTTCTTAATGGCGGCTATCAGGATGTTAAAAATGAGTTGTCAGAAAAGATGCTCGAAGCCTCTGAAGCATTAAACTTTGAACGCGCAAAAGAGCTTCGAGACCAGATACAGCACATTGAAGCTGTTATGGAGAAGCAAAAGATGATGACAGCAGATTTAGTCGATCGAGACGTTTTTGGTTATCATTTCGATAAAGGATGGATGTGTGTACAAGTCTTTTTCATTAGGCAAGGAAAAGTGATTGCTAGAGATATTTCGGTCTTCCCTTTTTATGGAGAAGCGAATGAAGACTTGCTAACCTTTATTGGTCAGTTCTATCTGCAAAAAAATCACCTTCTTCCTAAAGAGATTCTCCTTCCACAAGAAGTGGATGCAGATCTTGTATCCGAACTTCTTCAAGTGAAAGTATTGCAGCCGAAAAAAGGACAAAAGAAAGAGCTTGTGGAATTAGCTACTAAAAACGCGTCTTTAGCTCTTCACGAGAAATTTGCCCTGATCGAGCAAGATGAGGCGAGAACGATTAAAGCCGTTGAGAACCTTGGTGAGAGAATTGGAATTGCTGCACCTTATCGTATTGAAGCGTTCGATAACTCGAATATTCATGGAACAGACCCTGTTTCTGCCATGGTTGTTTTTGTTGACGGAAAACCGTACAAAAAGGATTATCGAAAATATAAGATCAAATCTGTGGAAGGTCCAGATGATTATGCTTCCATGAAGGAAGTTGTTCGCAGAAGATATACAAGACTATTGAGGGAAGAAGGAGAGCTTCCTAGTCTTATTCTGATCGATGGCGGAAAAGGGCAAATATCTGCGGCTCAAGATGTATTAGAGAACGAGCTTAACTTATTTATTCCAGTAGCAGGTCTATCGAAAGATGAAAAGCATAGAACCTCACAGCTTTGGATTGGGGATCCTCCTGAAATGATACACTTGCCTAGAAACAGTCAGGAATTCTATCTTCTGCAACGAATTCAAGATGAAGTTCACAGGTTCGCGATCTCCTTCCATCGAAAAGTTCGCTCTAAAAGCATGTTCGAATCAACATTAGACAGCATCGCTGGAATCGGTGACAAACGCAAAAAGATGCTGCTTCGCCACTTTGGATCGTTAAAAAAGTTAAAAGAAGCTTCTGTTGATGAGATTCAAGCAGCAGGTGTGCCTAAACCAGTAGCCGAGCTTATTGAAAAAGCATTTTTATCAAATGAGTAGTTGCAGCTATTGAGTAACTTTGTTAAAATAAATCCAACTTTATAAATATGCCATGCTTCGTATGAAGTGATGGTAGAGGAGCAGGAACCAATAGTAACCCATCTGAAGAGAAGAAGCTCTAGTGATGATGGTGGAAAGGGGATTCTTGCCGAAGTGTAAAAGGACTTCTAGCCTTTTATGCTGGACCTGTATTGAAGAAATACAGAGCTGTCACACAAGTCCCCCCAGGGTTTGTGTGGAGGACTATCTCACGAGGGGGAACAAACTTGGCTTGCTACGGATTATAGCAACAATAGGGTTTTTCCTTATTGTTGCTTTTTTGTATTTACTTTCAAAAAAAGAAGGTATACGTGCACCGTCAACAAAGTCTTCTAATAAAAGAGATAGAATCTTACAACAAGAAGGGATTGGAGTATATGGGGAGAATCGTTCAAAAATTTGGTGGAACTAGTGTAGGCTCAGTTGAGCGAATACAAAATGTTGCAAAACGAATCATCCATGAAGTAGATGCAGGAAATGAAGTCGTGGTTGTGGTTTCAGCGATGGGCAAAACAACGGATGAACTCGTAAAGCTTGCTACAGATATCAGTCAGAACCCTTCTAAACGGGAAATGGATATGCTACTTACGACGGGTGAACAGATTACGATTGCCTTATTGACGATGGCTCTGCATCAAGAAGGATATAAAGCTCAATCATTAACCGGATGGCAAGCGGGTATTCAAACCGAAGATGCTTTTTCAAATGCAAGAATACTAGACATCGATTCAGAGCGCGTATCTTCTCTATTAAAAGATGGCCATATCGTGGTTGTCGCAGGTTTTCAAGGGCTGATTCCTGAAACAAAGGATATTGCAACGCTTGGCAGAGGTGGATCTGATACAACAGCCGTTGCGCTAGCGGCAGCTTTAAAAGCCGATCGATGTGACATCTATACCGATGTGACGGGTGTATATACGACGGATCCGCGTGTAGTGGATTCAGCTAGAAAACTACCTTCGATCTCTTATGATGAGATGTTAGAGATGGCGAACCTTGGTGCTGGCGTTTTACATCCGAGAGCGGTTGAGTTTGCTAAAAACTATAGTATTACATTAGAAGTAAGATCTAGCATGAGTGAAGAACGTGGAACATTAGTTGAGGAGGAAGTGTCTATGGAACAAAATTTAATGGTTAGAGGTCTTGCGTTTGAAGGAAACATAACAAAAATTACGGTCTCTTCAGTTCCCAATGAAATACACGCGTTAGCGGAATTGTTTACTATTTTGGCATCAAACGGCATCAATGTAGACATCATCATTCAGAATGTCCTAAATGAAGAAAAAACGAATATTTCGTTCTCGATTGAATCAAACTCATTATCTGCTACACAAGAAGTACTTGCTGCGCATCAAGGGAAATTAGGATTCGAATCGATCAGTTATGAACAAGGTCTTGCAAAAGTGTCAATCGTTGGCTCAGGCATGATCTCAAATCCTGGCGTTGCCGCTAAAATGTTTAAAGCTCTTTCAGACGAAGATATTATGATAAAAATGGTAAGCACTTCTGAGATTAAAGTATCAACCGTCGTGAAACAAGAAGATATGATTAAGTCGATAGAAACGCTGCATGATGTGTTTGAGCTAGATGCTCGTGTTCCCGTTCAGAACACATAGGACCAAACATTGAAAAAAGCCGGCAATACGCCGGCTTTTGTTATTCAATCGTATCTTTTTTGTCCCATTGAACAGTAATAAAAACTTTGTTTCGTTTTGTAGATTCTAAAGCTTCTGTTGTGCATTTTTTTTGCAGCTGAACTTGTTCAGCGAGGAAGCCTGCTTCTAGGCTGAACGTTTGATGATTGAAGTTTTCCATTCGCTGCATGATCAGTTGAGAGTTTAAAGAGAAATTCATCTCAGTTTTCGAAGCTTCGATCATTTCAAGAGTGCCCCAGCCTGCTTCAACAAAAAAAGCGTGAACTTCTTCCATCGTATGTAAAGGATATTTTCTAGCCAAGTGTCTTCCTGCCCAATAGAGAATATTTCGTTCTTGTTTGCCAAGAAGTTCAGGCAACAAATCGCTTCGAAGGATCTCATACCCAAAAGCTGAAACAGAAAGCTGTTCTACAGGGGTGTTATCATCCTTTGTCTTTTGTTTAAACATTCTGCATCCCTTCTTTCTAATTTTTATTATAACGGGAAAGCGGTTTAAACTCTATAGCAACTATCGGTATTTGTCGAAAATCTTAAACCTCCAAAAGCGTTGATGTATCAAGAAAATTTACGTATTTAGTTGTTAGCGTTTTCTTGACGGTGTCAAACGATGGGAGTAAAATGGACATGTTGCTAGTTAATTAAGCTAATTGTTTAACACTCATCCTCTAGAAGAGGAAACTTAAAACGCTTACATGTGGAGAGGAACAAAGATTAGCAGCCAGAGAGAGGCTAAATTTGAAGGGGGCAAGAGAATGGCTGGCAGTAGAGATTTTATTAACAGAAGGATTCATTCATTATTAGGAGTAATTCCGATCGGGATTTTTCTCGTACAGCATCTAGTTGTAAACCATTTTGCAACGAGGGATGCTGAAGCATTTAACAAAGCGGCGCATTTTATGGAAAGTTTACCTTTTCGTATTTTCCTAGAAACGTTTGTCATCTACTTACCTATTTTGTTTCATGCCGTGTATGGACTTTACATTACGTTCCAAGCAAAAAACAACGTTACCCGCTATGGCTATTTCCGCAATATGATGTTCCTCGTTCAGCGTGTAACAGGCGTTATCACATTAGTCTTTATCGCTTGGCATGTATGGGAAACACGTGTACAGGCTGCGTTGGGACAAGAAGTAAACTTTGATATGATGGCAGACATCTTAAGCTCTCCATTCATGGTTGTCTTCTATCTTGTTGGTGTTTTATCAGCAGTATTCCATTTTGCTAACGGATTATGGTCGTTCTTTGTCAGCTGGGGCCTTACAGTTTCGCCTCGTTCACAGAAAATTTCAACATACGTAACAATGGGTGTATTTGTTGCACTTGCTATTGTTAGCGTAAGAACAATCTTTGCATTCATTTAAAAGGGGTGAGACAAATTGAGTAATCAGAAAATAATTGTTGTTGGCGGAGGTCTCGCCGGTTTAATGGCTACGATCAAAGCAGCTGAAGCTGGTGTGAACGTTGACCTCTTTTCAGTTGTTCCAGTAAAACGTTCGCATTCTGTTTGTGCTCAAGGTGGTATAAACGGTGCTGTAAATACAAAAGGTGAAGGAGATTCACCGTGGGAGCATTTTGATGACTCTGTATACGGTGGAGACTTCTTAGCAAACCAACCTCCAGTTAAAGCAATGTGTGACGCAGCGCCAGGAATCATTCATTTAATGGACCGTATGGGTGTAATGTTTAACAGAACGCCTGAAGGATTACTTGACTTCCGTCGTTTCGGAGGAACACAGCATCATCGTACTGCATTTGCTGGTGCTACAACGGGTCAGCAGTTATTGTATGCACTTGATGAGCAAGTTCGTCGTCATGAGGTTGCAGGTCTAGTAACGAAATATGAAGGATGGGAATTCTTATCTGCCATTATTGATGACGAAGGACAATGTAGAGGAATCACCGCACAAAACTTGAAAACGATGGAAATCGTAAGTTTTCCTGCAGATGCAGTTATTATGGCGACTGGCGGACCTGGAATCATTTTCGGTAAGTCGACTAACTCTGTTATTAACACAGGTGGAGCAGCATCAGCTCTTTATCAGCAAGGTGTTTATTATGCGAATGGTGAGTTCATTCAAATTCACCCGACGGCCATACCTGGTGATGACAAGCTTCGTTTAATGAGTGAATCTGCACGTGGTGAAGGTGGACGTGTTTGGACTTATAAAGACGGAAAGCCTTGGTACTTCCTAGAAGAGAAGTATCCAGCATACGGTAACCTTGTTCCTCGTGACATCGCTACACGTGAAATCTTCCACGTGTGTGTTGATCTGAAGCTAGGAATCAATGGTGAGAACATGGTATATCTTGATCTTTCACACAAAGATCCTAAAGAGCTTGATATCAAACTTGGTGGAATCATTGAGATCTACGAAAAGTTCATGGGAGATGACCCACGTAAGGTTCCTATGAAAATCTTCCCTGCTGTTCACTATTCAATGGGTGGCATGTGGGTTGATTATGATCAGATGACGAACATTCCAGGCCTTTTTGCAGCTGGTGAGTGTGAATATCAGTATCATGGTGCTAATAGATTAGGAGCTAACTCGCTGCTTTCAGCTATTTTTGGCGGCATGGAAGCTGGTCCGTCGGCTGTTCGATACATTAGAGGATTAGAAAAAACAGTTGAGGATGTACCTTCTACTGTATTTGATAACCAAGTGAAAAAAGACCAAGAAGTATACAACAATATTCTATCTATGGATGGAACTGAGAACGCTTATGTGATCCATAAAGAGCTTGGAGAATGGATGACAGACAACGTAACGGTTGTAAGGTACAACGATAAGTTAAAACAAACAGATGAAAAGATTCAAGAATTGATGCAGCGTTATAAAAACATCAATATTAACGATACTTCCAAGTGGAGCAATCAAGGTGCATCATTTACACGTCAGCTATGGCACATGCTTCAGCTAGCTCGTGTTATTACACTCGGTGCTCTTAACCGTGATGAAAGTCGTGGAGCCCATTATAAACCGGACTTCCCTGAACGTAATGATGAGCAATGGTTAAAAACAACAAAAGCGAAATTCAATCCAACAACGAACGGACCAGAATTCGAGTATGAAGAAGTAGATGTTTCGCTAATCCAGCCACGTAAACGTGACTATTCTAAGAAGAAGGCAGGGGTGTAAGAATGAGCACAAAAATGGTGAAATTCGTCATCTCAAGACAGGATAACCCAGAAACTGCCCCATATTTAGAAGAGTTTGAGATTCCTCATCGTCCAAACATGAACGTAATATCTGCTCTTATGGAAATTCGTAGAAACCCTGTTAACGCTAAAGGGGAAGCTACGACTCCCGTTACTTGGGAGATGGGTTGTTTAGAAGAAGTTTGTGGAGCTTGTTCCATGGTGATCAACGGAAAGCCTAGACAATCTTGTACGGCTCTTGTTGATCAGTTAGAACAGCCGATCCGTCTTGAACCAATGAAAACATTTCCGGTTGTCCGTGATTTGGCGATCGATAGAAGTAGAATGTTTGATGCACTTAAACGAGTTAAAGCTTGGATTCCAATCGATGGCACGTACGACCTTGGACCAGGACCTCGTATGCCTGAGACTAAGCGTCAGTGGGCATATGAACTTTCAAAATGTATGACTTGCGGTGTTTGTTTAGAAGCATGTCCGAACGTAAATACGAACTCGGACTTTATCGGACCGGCGCCTTTATCTCAAGTTCGTTTATTTAATGCTCACCCAACTGGTGAGATGAATAAAGAAGAGCGCTTGAACGCGATCATGGATGACGGAGGTCTTGCAGAGTGCGGTAACTCTCAAAACTGTGTGCAGTCTTGTCCTAAAGGAATTCCTTTGACAACATCAATCGCTGCACTTAACCGTGATACAAGCTTCCAAGCTTTCAAGAACTTCTTTGGAAGTGATCGTTAAAGTATCATACAGAGCTTCTCTCATCAGGGAGAAGCTTTTTTTAAAAACAAATAACTGAATAGCGATTCATTAAATATCTGTATGGAAAGGCGGTAAAGAATTTGGCTAGGCAAGATTACATATCAAATATGGATGATTGGCAGAAGGGCTTTTCTTTTTATCACGAATTGCAAGTACGTTTTGGTGAGATTGACGGATTTGGCCACGTGAACAATACGAATATCTTTACTTATATGGAAGAATCACGAATCGCGATGTTTAAGGAACTGGGTTTGATGACTGACTGGGGTGCTCCAGATTCAGAAGAGATTCCGGTAGTGGCAGACCTTCAATGTGACTATTTGGCCCAGATCATGTACGATGAAAAATTAAAAGTATATGTGAAAATAAATGAAGTAGGTTCATCTTCAATAGACATCCATTACTTAGGCATAAATGAGAAGAAGATTCCTGTATTTACAGGGAGAGGTGCTATCGTACAGATTTCTAGAAGAAATGGACGTCCCGTAAAGTGGAATGAAGAGTTGAAAAACCAACTAAATAATTTTTCTAAAGAAGCCCATGTATGAAAATGGGCTTTTTTTTATGGTTTATCCGTAATATTCTTCATACTTTTTAAATGAACCAAGTCACTCCCATCTGATTCTTTACATACTATATGTTGACTAAATACTTCCAATATTCGTTGGCGGTTCCTAAACCCTAGCAAGGAGGGGTGAATTCATTGAAAGATAAACACTACCGACCGAAGCCTCTACTTACAAAAAGAGAGAGAGAAGTTTTCGAACTACTAGTTCAAGATAAGACCACAAAAGAAATTGCGGAACAATTATTCATTAGTGAGAAAACAGTTCGTAACCATATTTCGAATACCATGCAAAAGCTTGGGGTTAAAGGACGCTCTCAAGCCGTTGTAGAGTTATTGAGGCTTGGAGAACTCGAGATTTAGTCAGAAAGCGGCTTTCATTGTGAAAGCCGTTTTCAGTTTGATTATCAGCAGGTAAAAAGTGTAATTGATTTTTCTAACAGTTTTCCGCTATGATGAAAGTTATGATGTTAGTGGTTTATGGACCTAAATGAAAAAGGTGAAAAAATTCATGAACAAAAGCCTGCAAGTGAAAAAAGTTCTTAATAATAATGTGGTTATTGCTATTGATTCCTTCGATGAAGAAAGAATTGTTATTGGCAAAGGAATCGGCTTCGGCAAGAAACCAGGTGAAGAGATTCTTCCTAAGCAAGTGGACAAGTTATTTGTATTGAGAGATGAAAACGAACAAGAACAATATAAAACGTTATTAAATTCGATAGATGAAAAGATTGTAGAATTGATCAATGATGTAATTGTTCACATACGAACTCGTTTTGAGAATGAGTTAAACGAACATATACATGTTGCGTTAACCGACCATATTACATTCGCGATCAAACGATTAGAACAGAATATGGATATTAAAAACCCATTTCTAACAGAAACTCAAACACTGTATCCGAAAGAGTATACTGTCGCTGAAGAAGCGATCGAAATCATCAATAAATCGTTAGGGATTCATCTTCCTGAAGGGGAGATCGGTTTTGTTGCACTTCATATTCACAGTGCTATTACGAATAAAAGTGTAACTGATATAAAGAAACATTCAGAGCTCATCAACACTTTGATGCAGATGATCCAACATTCATTAGACCTTACGATCGATACGAAAAGCATCAATTATTTACGTCTTGTTCGTCATCTAAGGCATGCGATAGAACGGGTCTCTATGGGTGATATCATGGAAGAGCAAGAAAAGTTAGCAAAAGTGTTGAAAGAAGAATATCCTTTATGCTACAATTTGGCGTGGAAGTTGATTAAGGTTATGCAAAATACCTTACAAAAACCCGTGCCCCATGCAGAAGCAGTATATTTGACAATGCATTTGCAAAGGCTTTCGCGTTATGACAATGAAGACAAATGATAAATGAATATAGAACAACTCGTTTTTACGTGTTACTGATTCGATCAGGCATAAGTAAGAAACAAAAGTGTAGCAGATGCTTAATTAGGATATATTAATTCTGATTAGGGATTTACTCATGTTTCTTATTTATGTCTTTTTTTGTTTGATGCGAAAGTAAATGGAAGGGTTATCATAATAAAAAGGAGGACTTCCTATGTGGAAAAAATTATTTGGTGTTCTTCAACGCGTAGGTAAAGCGCTTATGCTGCCGGTTGCGATCTTGCCAGCTGCAGGTCTCTTGCTTGCCTTTGGTAATGCGTTTAAAAACCCAGCGTTGATTGAAAGAATACCTGCATTAGATGCAGCATGGTTCCAGCTTGTTGCAGACGTAATGGAGAAATCGGGAGACATTGTTTTTGCTAATCTATCGTTACTGTTTGCCGTTGGTGTTGCCGTCGGTCTTGCAGGCGGTGAAGGTGTAGCAGGATTAGCAGCAATTATTGGTTACTTGATCATGAACGTAACCATGAGCGTTATTGAAGGGGTAACGCCTGATATGATCGGAAAAGATCCTTCTTTTGCGAACGTACTGGGTATTCCGACACTTCAGACGGGAGTGTTTGGAGGTATCATCGTCGGTATCTTGGCCTCCTATCTTTATAAGAGGTTCTATAACATCGAACTTCCTCAATACTTAGGATTCTTTGCTGGAAAACGTTTCGTTCCGATTGTTACTGCAGTTTCTGCTTTAGCACTGGGTATTGTTATGACGTTCATCTGGCCGCCTGTACAGCATGGACTTAATACGTTCTCTGAAAGCATGATCAATTCGAACTTGACGGTCGCAGCATTTATCTTTGGTGTGATCGAACGTTCATTGATTCCTTTTGGACTACATCATATTTTCTACTCGCCGTTCTGGTTTGAGTTCGGCTCTTATAAATCTGCAGCAGAAGGACTTGTTCGTGGTGACCAAGCGATCTTCTTTGCACAACTAAAAGATAACGTTGAATTAACAGCAGGTACTTTTATGACTGGTAAGTTCCCGTTCATGATGTTCGGCCTTCCGGCTGCAGCATTAGCTATGTATCACGAAGCACGACCTGAACAAAAGAAAATAGTTGCGGGTATCATGGGTTCTGCTGCGTTGACTTCTTTCTTAACAGGAATCACGGAACCACTTGAGTTTACTTTCTTATTTGTTGCTCCAGTATTATTTGGAATTCATGCTATTTTCGCAGGGCTTTCTTTTATGGTTATGCACTTGTTAAATGTTAAAATAGGTATGACTTTCTCTGGTGGTGTAATCGACTACTTACTGTTCGGAGTACTTCCTAACCGTACAGACTGGTGGCTAGTAATTCCTGTAGGTCTCGTATTTGCAGTGATCTATTACTTTGGTTTCCGTTTTGCGATCCGTAAATGGAACCTTAAAACACCAGGACGAGAAATCGTGGATGACGAAGTTGAAACGAATGTTGGACCGTCCAATAAAGATTCACTAGCAGCGAATATTTTAGAGGGATTAGGCGGAGAGTCCAATATTTCTAACCTTGACGCTTGTATCACTCGATTAAGAGTTTCTGTAAATGATCCTAAGGAAGTGGACAAGGATCGATTGAAAAAACTCGGAGCTTCCGGCGTTCTTGAAATGGGTAATAACATTCAAGCGATCTTTGGAACTCGTTCAGATACGATTAAGAGTGAAATTCAAGATATTATCAGTGGTAAGACTGTAGCTAAACCGAAGAATTCAGAGAAAACGCCTGAACAAGGAAAAGTTGTTGAAACAAACAATCCTGGTGCTACACCAACTTCATCGATTTCTACAGATGATGATCGTTTTGTTTCTCCGATTAAAGGGAAAATACTTCCGATCACCGAAGTTCCTGACCAAGTTTTCTCAGGAAAAATGATGGGTGATGGATTTGCGATCGAACCAGCAGAAGGCTTGGTGGTTTCACCTGTTAATGGTAAGATAATGAATATCTTCCCGACGAAACATGCCATCGGTATTGAGTCAGATTCAGGCAAAGAAATTCTCATCCACTTTGGTATCGATACAGTGAAACTGAAAGGTGAAGGTTTCGAGAGCTTTGTTTCTGAAGGCGACAGAGTTAAGATCGGTCAAAAGATTTTAAAGGTTGACCTGAACTTTGTTAAGGAAAATGCACCATCCGTAATCACACCGATTGTATTCACGAATCTATCGGATGAAACAGTTTCCGTCGAAAAAACAGGAACTGTGGCTATAGAGGAAGAAAATATTATTACATTCAAAAAATAAAGGGGTAATTATCATGGCAGAAAAAACATTCAAAGTAACTAGCGAATCAGGAATTCACGCACGTCCAGCAACAACTTTAGTTAACCAAGCAGGTCAGTTCAGCTCAGATATTACACTTGACTACAACGGAAAGAGCGTTAACTTAAAATCAATCATGGGCGTAATGAGCCTAGGGATCCAACAAGGATCTTCAATCGTGATCAAAGCAGAAGGTTCAGATGCAGATGAAGCAATCGCTGCATTAGAAAACGTAATGAAAAAGGAAGGGCTTGGTGAGTAATGTCTGAAAAAATTTCAGGTATTGCAGCATCAGCCGGCATCGCAATCGCAAAAGCGTTTGTTCTTCAAAACCCTGAATTAACGATCGAAAGAAAATCGATTTCAGATTCAGCGAGTGAAATCGATCGTTTTGAAGCAGCGCTTAACGTTTCCAAAGAGGAACTTTCTGTTATAAAAGAAAAAGCGAACAAAGAGTTAGGCGAAGATAAGGCAGCGATTTTTGCTGCCCATCTTCTTGTTTTGAGCGATCCAGAACTAGTTGATGCTGTAAAACAAAAGATTGAAAATGAAAAAGTTAACGCTGAAGCTGCAATGGACGATGTTTCATCCATGTTCATCAATATGTTTGAATCCATGGATAACGAATACATGAAAGAGCGTGCGGCAGATATTCGTGACGTTTCAAAACGAGTTTTAGCACACTTGTTAAATGTGACGTTTACTACACCTGCAAGTATCACAGAAGAGGTTGTCATCTTAGCAGAAGATTTAACTCCTTCTGACACGGCTCAATTAAACCGTAATTTTGTTAAAGGTTTTGCAACTGACATTGGAGGGAGAACTTCTCACTCAGCAATCATGTCTCGTTCAATGGAAATTCCTGCAGTAGTAGGGACTAAAACAATTACAGAGAACGTTGAGAACGGCGTAATGGTAATTATCGACGGTCTGGATGGACATGTAATCGTGAATCCTACTGAAGATGAAATCGCTACGTATGAAGAAAAACAAAAACAATATCAAAAGCAAAAAGCGGAATGGGCAAAGCTAGTGAATGAAAAAACATTCTCAAGCGATTCTGTTCAAGTTGAGCTTGCGGCTAATATTGGAACACCAGCTGATGTAAAAGGTGTTCTAGAGAACGGTGCAGAAGGCGTTGGTTTATACCGTACAGAGTTCCTTTACATGGGCCGTGATCAACTTCCTACTGAAGAAGAGCAGTTCAAGGCATATAGTGAAGTGCTTCAAAAGATGGAAGGTAAACCAGTAGTTATCCGTACACTCGATATTGGTGGAGATAAGGAACTTCCTTATCTAAATCTTCCGAAAGAGTTAAATCCTTTCTTAGGATTCCGTGCGATTCGCCTTTGCTTAGAAGAGCAAGACATTTTCCGTACGCAACTTAGAGCACTTCTTCGTGCAAGCCAATATGGGAACTTGAAGATCATGTTCCCGATGATTGCAACACTTGGAGAATTCCGTGCTGCTAAAGGAATCTTATTAGAAGAAAAAGAAAAGCTCGTTTCTGAGGGAATTGAAGTTTCAGAATCCATTGAAGTAGGTATCATGGTGGAAATTCCATCAACAGCGGTAATGGCAGATACTTTTGCTAAAGAAGTTGATTTCTTCAGCATCGGCACTAACGATTTGATTCAATATACGATGGCTGCAGATCGTATGAACGAACAAGTTTCTTACTTGTATCAGCCGTACAATCCAGCAATCTTAAGATTAGTAAAAATGGTTATCGATGCAGCACATAAAGAAGGTAAATGGGCTGGTATGTGTGGAGAGATGGCAGGCGATCCGATCGCAATTCCAATTCTTCTTGGGCTTGGTCTGGATGAATTCTCAATGAGTGCTACATCTGTACTTCCTGCTCGTAGTCAGATTCTCGGTCTGTCTAAAGAAAAGATCAGTGCACACATGGATGAAATTCTACAAATGGAAACAATGGAAGACGTTGTGAAGTTTGCAGAAGAAAATTTCTAAAGTGGAAAAAAGACTATGGGGAAATTTCCATAGTCTTTTTCTATAGATGTTTGAGTGAGTAGGGTTGGACACGAGAGTGGTTGATTTCCGCTCCAGGTTGCTCGGATTTAAAACATTCCATTAACGAATGGTCTTGCAATTTCATAAAAATATTAGCAGAATAGAAAACAGTGACTAACGCCATTATGTATATAGAGATGAGGCGATGTTTTTTGAATAGACCCATTGGAGTCATTGATTCAGGAGTGGGAGGTTTAACGGTAGCAAGAGAGATCATGAAACAGCTACCGAAAGAAGAGATTATCTACTTAGGAGACACGAAAAGGTGTCCGTATGGCCCGAGACCATTTGAAGAAGTTAGGGCTTATACGTGGGAAATGATTGACTTTCTTTTAGAACAGGAG
The DNA here is from genome assembly GCF_015903875.1 of Fictibacillus sp. 7GRE50. Lineage (NCBI taxonomy): Bacteria > Bacillati > Bacillota > Bacilli > Caryophanales > Fictibacillaceae > Fictibacillus > Fictibacillus sp. 7GRE50. The sequence goes on along the minus strand of NZ_JACZDW010000001.1, from coordinate 94,458 downwards.
ATTAAGATGCTCGTTATCGCCTGTAATACAGCTACTGCAGCAGTTTTAGAAGAAGCGAAGAGAAAGTTAGACATTCCTGTCTTAGGAGTTATCCATCCTGGTGCCCGTTCCGCTTTAAAAGCGACGAAAAATAATCATGTCGGTGTAATAGGGACAGTCGGGACGGTCAATAGTGGTGCTTATAAACAGGCGCTAACACAGATTCGTAACGATGTAATCGTAGAAAGTTTAGCATGTCCGTTGTTCGTTCCGCTTGTTGAACAAGGTAAGTTATCTGGTGAAGAGACATTAAGTGCAGTTTCAGAAACTTTATATCCACTTAAGGATCTTTCCATCGATACGTTAATTCTGGGATGCACTCATTACCCGTTGTTAAGACCAATCATTCAGCAAGTGATGGGTGAACATATCACGTTGATCTGTTCAGGTGCAGAAACTGCGCGTGAAGTTTCTGTCATCTTAGACCATAGTGGGCTTTTAAATACAGAAGATGCTAAACCGATGCACCGATTTTTAGCGACAGCAGAGAGCGATCATTTCCTGCAGATCGCCAACCATTGGCTAGACCGTAAGATTGAAAAAGTAGAATGTATGAAGTTATAGTTTTCAAAGAGCATGAAAATTAGGTAACCTCATAATTAGAATATTGAATTGAAAGAGTAGGATCCTTTTTGGGGTTCTGCTCTTTTCTTTTAATTAAAGCCAGTCTCTTTTATTTTTTGTACAAGTGGTCTAATGGGAGAGGATAGCTCGTATACATAATAGTACAAACCACTTGAGGAGGGAAAGTATGCGCAAAATGATGAAGTCAGGAGCACCGCTTATCATATTATCAGCTTCATTGCTGGTATCAGGTTGCGGACTATGGGGAGAGAAAGCAGGAAATGAGCTTGATCCCCCTAAAGTGAATTACGTGAAAGAAGGTCAGTCGCTGGATAAGAAAGACAAAGCGGCGAGTGCAGAGCAAACGAATAAGCGGCAACTGTTTTTATTCGACAGCAACGGGATGGTTGTCCCACAGGTACTGGCTCTTCCAAAGAACGATGAAACGGCTAAACAAGTATTGCAGTATCTTGTAAAAGACGGACCTGTAAGCAATCTGCTCCCTAACGGTTTTCAAGCTGTTCTGCCAGCTGATACAGAAGTGTTATCGGTAAATATCAAAAAGGGGACAGCTACGGCAAATTTTTCAAAGGAATTTACAGAGTATAATGCAGCGGATGAAATGAAGATCTTGCAAGCTATTACATTCACACTTACTCAGTTTGACAACATAAAAAAAGTTAAAATACAAATCGCAGGAAAGAACCAAAATTCAATGCCTGTTAATAATACACCAGTTGGTGACGGTGTGAGTCGTGTTGACGGGATAAATCTCGAAAATGGCAGTGTGGCAGATATCACGAATAGTGAACTCGTAACTCTCTATTTCTTGGCACAAACACAGGATCAAACGTATTATGTACCTGTAACGCGTCGAGTTGCAAAAGAGGGGACAGATAAAGTAACAGCAACGATCGAACATCTAATTGATGGTCCATCTGCAGAAAGCAGCCTTTTAACAGACTTTAGAACAGATGTGAAACTGTTAAGTACACCTGTCGTCAAAGATGGTGTTGTTACATTAAACTTCAATGGAGCTTTGCTGGATAATAAAGAAGAAAGCATGATTGCAGATGAAGTGTTAAATTCAATTGTTCTTTCGCTTACAGAGCTATCTGAAGTGAAGAAAGTGGCGATTAAAGTTGATGGGAAGTCTAAGATATTCAATGAAAAAGGTAAAGAACTTACAGCCCCGGTTTCAAGACCTAAAAAAGTGAATACAGGTGAATTTTAAAATTAAATAGGTTGTGATACAGTAAAGAGGCGAATATTCGTCTCTTTTTTTATTGCTCTGTTGTTTTGAAAGTAGTTGATTTCCGTTTCAGGTGTCTCGCTTTCCGCGGGGCGATCGGTGAGCCCCTTGCCGCTTTGCGCCTTTAAGGGTCTCACCTGACCGCTCGTCCCGCAGGAGTCTCAAACCTTACACTCCAATCAACTTTGTCGACGATGAGAATGAACATGCAAAAGTAACAATCTTTTGCAAGCGAAATGAGAAGAGCTTTGGACAACCTTTGTACTTTTAAAGTATTTGATTCCGCTTTATGTCCCTCGCATTCCAAATGGGAGGCGTACATTTTATAGTTGAAGACGCTTCACCAAATGACAGTAATATCACAATCCTATAGAAAAACTTTTTACAAAACGGAGGCGTACCTAATGAAAATTTTAGTTGCAACGAAAAATAGAGGTAAAGCTAAAGAATTTCAATCGATGTTAGGAAGTTTTGGGGTTGAGATCCTCACTTTAAACGATATTGAAGGAAGTCCTGACGTTGAAGAAACTGGAGTCACTTTTGAAGAGAACGCTATTTTAAAAGCTGAAACCATCTCTAAACAGATGAATATTCCTGTTATCGCGGATGACTCAGGATTAGAGATCCATGCTTTAGAAGGACGACCTGGCGTTTATTCAGCTAGGTATGCAGGTATACATAAAAGTGATGAAGAGAACATGAACAAAGTCTTAGAAGAACTTCAGAATGTTGAAGATAACGATAGAAACGCTCAGTTTGTATGTGCTCTGGCTTTTGCGAGACCTCAAAAAGAAACGCTAGTTGTAAAAGGGGAGTGTAAAGGTCAGATTTTAAGAGAAAAGAAGGGAACGGAAGGTTTCGGGTATGATCCGATTTTCTTTCTTCCTCAATTAAATCGTTCGATGGCAGAGTTAGCAAAAGAAGAAAAAAATAAAATTAGTCATAGAGCAATAGCTTTGGAAAAACTAAAAAAACTGATCAATGAGGAGGATCTCTTATGGGAAAAGCCTTAATCGTTAGTGATAGTCACGGGTTAACAGATGAGTTAGAAACATTAAAGAGCCGCTATCAAAATGAAGTAGACCTTATGATTCATTGCGGTGATTCAGAGCTTTCGACATCATCTAAAGAAATGTCTGGATTTGTAACGGTTAAAGGTAATATGGATTATTTAGGCGATGATTTTCCTAACGAAGCCATTGAGCTGTTGGGAGATACTTGTATATATATAACACATGGTCATTTATACGATGTAAAAATGTCTTATCTTTCACTCGCATACAGGGCAGAGGAAACAGGTGCAGCAATTGCTTGTTTTGGGCATTCACACGTAGCTGAAGCCTTTGAACGTGAGGGAATGATCTTTATCAATCCTGGGAGTATCAGGCTGCCTAGAGGTTCTTTTGAAAAGACATATGCGTTGTTGGAGATTGAAGATAATAGGATATCGGTAAGTTTTTATTCACTCAATGGTATACGTATCGATCAGTTAAGTAGAACATTTGAAAAAAAAACAGTTAGAAAATAAAAAAGTTGAGAAAATGGGTTGACTATAATTTAGATATCATGTATATTTAGTTATGTCGTCGCGACAAGGTCTAAATTGTCTGCGGGTGTAGTTTAGTGGTAAAACAAGAGCCTTCCAAGCTCTGGTCGTGAGTTCGATTCTCATCACCCGCTCCATTTGTTTTTCTCACGTTCAAATGGTCCATGAAAAGTTACATCTGAAGTTAACAGATCTTACAATTAAAATGCATGATAAAAATATATTTGTATCCACAGTCGACGGGTGGAACAAATCACTGTGTGCCCGCAGCGCATGGTAATTGCGGAAAGCGCCATTACTATGCGAAAGGGGCTCCAATACATATGTCCCAGTAGCTCAGCCGGATAGAGCATACGCCTTCTAAGCGTACGGTCGGGAGTTCGAATCTCTCCTGGGACGCCATAATACTTACATAATAACAACTTTTCGACACGCTTGATATCCTCTATTAAAGGATATCAAGCGTGTTTTTTTATTTTTGATGAAAGCGCTTTAAAAATGTTTACAATGCAACGCGTTAAAGCTTCAAAACCTTATGGGCATGGGAATGAAAGCGTGTGCAAAATAACTGAAAAGTCAGAATTCGGTGAAATATCGAAAATTCGTGGTTGATTCTTTAATAAGATGGGCGTAATATTGTCAACAATTATTAAATTATTTTTAAAAAATTCAAATAATTCAAATTGACACGTAAAGGAGGATCACGATGCAGGAGCAATGGGTTTATGTTAATGGTGAGCACGTATTAAAGGAAGACGCCAAAGTCTCAGTTTACGATCATGGATTTTTATATGGAGATGGGGTGTTTGAAGGTATTCGAGTCTATAACGGAAATGTATATCGGCTAGACGAACATCTTCAGCGTTTATACGAATCAGCTCAATCCATTATGCTGACAATTCCACACACTAAAGAAGAACTAACAGACATCATCGTTCAAACGCTCCAGAAAAACAAATATCGTGATGCTTATATTCGACTAGTTATCTCACGAGGAAAAGGAAACTTAGGGTTGGACCCTTTTACATGCGGCCAACCGGGAGTCATTGTCATTGCAGAACAGCTTGCACTATTTCCTAAAAAACTTTATGAAACAGGTTTAGAAATCATAACGGTGGCAAGCAGAAGGAACCGTCCGGATGTGTTAAGTCCTAAAGTTAAATCGCTAAACTACCTAAACAATATCTTAGTTAAGATCGAGGCTAGTCTTGCTGGAGTTAGTGAAGCATTGATGCTGAACGATCAAGGGTACGTGGCGGAAGGTTCTGCTGATAATGTGTTCATTATCAAAGGAAATACGATCAAGACGCCGCCAGGATACTTAGGAGCTTTAGAAGGAATCACTCGAAACGCGATTGTTGAGATCGCACGAGCACAAGGATACAACATGGTTGAAGAGCCATTCACGAGACATGATGTTTATGTGGCAGATGAAGTATTTCTAACTGGAACTGCAGCTGAAGTTATTGCGGTAGTAAAAGTTGATGGAAGAGTAATCGGAAACGGAGCACCAGGTGAACATACGAACAAACTTTTAAAATCCTTTAGAGAAAAAGTAGTTGAAGAAGGAGTTAAGGTGTATCCGAACCAAGCTGTTCAAGCTGGATAAAAGAAGTATAGGAGTGTTACAGATATGCGCAGTAATATGATCAAGCAAGGAATCGATAGAGCCCCGCACAGAAGTCTTCTCCACGCAGCGGGAGTTGCACCAGAGGATATGGATAAACCTTTTATCGGTGTTTGTAATTCCTATGTTGATATTATTCCGGGGCATATGCATCTAAACAAAGTAGGTGAATGGGTAAAAGAAGCCATTAGAGAAGCTGGTGGAATTCCGTTCGAATTTAATACGATCGGCGTAGACGATGGAATTGCGATGGGGCATATCGGTATGAGGTATTCACTCCCAAGCAGAGAGGTCATCGCAGACGCAGCAGAAACGGTTATCAACGCCCATTGGTTCGACGGTGTGTTCTACATACCTAACTGTGACAAGATCACGCCGGGTATGTTAATGGCAGCTGTAAGGACGAATGTTCCGGCAGTATTTGTTTCAGGTGGTCCAATGGAAGCCGGAAAGTCTATGGCAGGAAAATCCCTATCCCTTGCCTCGGTATTTGAAGGAGTAGGTTCTCATTTAGCTGGAAAGATGACGAGAGAAGAACTTTTAGAACTCGAAACGAGTGCTTGCCCGACTTGTGGATCATGCTCAGGTATGTTTACAGCCAACAGCATGAATTCCATTATGGAGATGCTAGGTATTACACTGCCGGGTAACGGAACGATCGTAGCTACCTCAGACGAAAGAAGAGAACTGATCAAAGAGGCTGCAACGTCACTTATGGATCTTGTGAAAAACAATATAAAACCAAGAGATATTATAACGAAAGAAGCAATTGATGACGCATTTGCATTAGACATGGCGATGGGTGGCTCAACGAATACCGTTCTTCATATGCTTGCTATCGCAAATGAAGCTGAGATTGATTATGACTTATCATCAATCAACGAGATCGCAGAGCGAATTCCATATTTATCAAAGATCAGTCCTGCATCGGATTATTCCATGCAAGATGTTCACAGAGCAGGCGGTGTCAGTGCGATCATCAATGAACTCTGTAGAATGGAAGGAGCCATCCATAACGATCGGTTAACGATAAGTGGAGAAACGTTAGAGCACCGAGTCCGGCATGCGGAAATTATGGATGATGATGTTATTCGTAGGAAAGATAATGCTTACTCGCCAGTAGGCGGTTTATCTATACTTTATGGAAATATTGCGCCAGATGGCTGTGTTATCAAAGTGGGAGCTGTTGATCCTTCAATAAAAACATTTCAAGGCGAGGCGATCGTCTATGAATCCCAAGAAGAAGCGATCGAAGGCATTAATAATGGTGAAGTAAGAGAAGGGCATGTCGTTGTCATTCGATACGAAGGACCGAAGGGTGGACCAGGTATGCCGGAGATGCTCTCTCCCACATCAGCTATTGCTGGAAGAGGATTGAGTACGAAAGTAGCACTGATCACGGATGGCAGATTTTCTGGAGCGTCTCGGGGAATCTCTATCGGTCACATCTCGCCAGAAGCGGCACAAGGCGGACCTATCGCGTTCGTGAATAATGGTGATCCAATCTTAATTGATCTAGTAAATAGAACGATTCACGTTTTATTAACGGAAGAAGACTTAAAAGAACGAAAAGAAGGTTGGGTGAAACCAGAGCCGAAGATCAAAAAAGGCTACCTCGCACGCTATGCGGCGCTCGTAACATCAGCTAATACTGGAGGAATCTTAAAAATTTAAAACAATAAAACGATGACGGAGAACAATGGTAGATGTGGGGTACTCAGAGAACCGGTGGTTGCTGTGAACCGGTTATCCCTAATACCAGGACATCCCTCCTGAGTGTCCTTTTGAACGTTTCTTAGTAGGAAGGGCCAAGCGATAAGACCATTATTTATCGCTTGTTATCAAATGACGATTATTTCGTCTTGAGGCAGTTCTTGCGTATATGAGCATGAACTGTGAATAAGGGTGGTACCGTGGAAAAGAAAACTTTTTCACCCCTTTGGATAGGATTAACCTGTCCATTTGGGTGGAGAAGTTTTTTTATTTTTTTTTTAGACGTTGTTGCCCTTTTGGTTATTTTCCAAGAGCAACAACTGATTCCCGAAACATCTTTTACCAAGTAAAGGTTCGAAGTTAAAGGAGGAATGAAAATGAAGGCCAGTTGGGTGGCTGAAAAAAAATCAGTCGAAACTTCATTAGTCTCTGGTGCTGAACTATTTATTCAAGGGTTGCAGGATGAGAAAGTTGAAGTTCTGTTTGGTTATCCGGGAGGTGCTGTACTTCCAATCTATGATGCCCTCTACAAATCAGAGATGAAACATGTTCTAACGAGGCATGAACAAGGAGCTATTCATGCCGCGCAAGGCTATGCAAGAGTAACGGGGAAGCCAGGCGTTGTGTTAGCAACGTCAGGGCCAGGTGCTACAAACCTTGTTACAGGTATAGCGGATGCGATGATCGATTCTATTCCTCTTGTTATCTTCACGGGGCAGGTAGCGACGACTGTGATCGGTACGGATGCTTTTCAAGAAGCGGACATCGTCGGGATCACAATGCCGATCACAAAACATAACTATCAAGTTCAGCGGGCAGAAGATCTACCGAGAATTATGAAAGAGGCTTTTCATATAGCCAACACTGGAAGAAAAGGACCTGTTTTAATCGATATACCGAAAGATGTTGCGGTTAAAACAGCTGAAGTTAAAGAGGTTGCTGGTATTCATCTTCCGGGTTACCAACCAACATTAAAACCCAATATTCTTCAAGTGAAAAGATTGAATGAAGCCTTGTTGCAAGCGAAAAGACCTGTCCTCTTAACAGGTGCGGGGGTACTGGCAGCAGGTGCTGAAAAAGAGTTGGTCGCGTTCGCGGAATATCACCAGATACCGGTTGCTCAGACCCTTTTAGGCCTAGGTGGATTTCCAGCTGAACACCCGCTTTGCTTAGGGATGGCAGGAATGCATGGAACATACGCGAGCAACATGGCACTTTATGACTGCGATCTATTAATTGGTGTTGGGGCTAGGTTTGATGACAGGTTAACTGGAAACTTGGATCATTTTGCTAAAAAAGCAGTGGTTGCTCATATCGATATTGATCCAGCTGAAATCGGAAAAAATGTTCCAACTGAAATTCCCATTGTGGGGTGTGCGAAAGAAACACTTTCAGCATTAAACCAGTCGAGAGTCGATAAAGGAGATTATAACGAGTGGGTAATTCAACTCACGAAGCACAAGACTGAATTTCCTCTTACGTATAAGACAGATGAATCAGAATTGAAACCACAAAAGTTAATGCAGGTTCTTCATGAAGTTACGAAAGGAGAAGCCATCGTAGCTACTGATGTAGGACAGCACCAGATGTGGGCAGCTCAATATTATACATTTTTAGAATCGAACAGATGGATAACGTCTGGAGGACTTGGAACGATGGGATTCGGATTTCCTGCAGCGATTGGAGCAAAAGTTGGAAAGCCCGAGCTCCCGGTAATAGCAGTTGTTGGAGATGGTGGTTTTCAGATGACGCTTCAAGAACTTGGAGTTCTTCAAGATTGGGAACTTCCTGTCATCGTAGTCATTGTGAACAATAAATCTCTCGGGATGGTAAGACAGTGGCAAGAAATTTTTTATGAAAAAAGATTCTCTCACTCTTTGCTTGATATTCAACCTGACTTTATCAAGCTAGCATCTGCTTACGGAATTGATGGCAAACGTGCTGAAACAGAAAAGGATGTAAGAGAAGCTTTGACGTTCGCTCTTGCATCCAAAAAACCATTTGTTCTCGATTGTGTTGTTACTGCTGATGAGAATGTATATCCGATGATCGCTCCAGGAAAAGGACTACATGAAATGATTGGAGTGAGAGGATGAGACGTATCATTTCAGCAACGGTTCTAAACGAAAGTGGTGTATTGAATCGTTTGACCGGATTGCTGACAAAACGCCAGTTCAACATAGAGAACATTACGGTTGGACATACAGAAGATCCAGCCGTTTCAAAAGTAACATTAACGGTTTGGGTAGAAGATGATCGTAAAGCTGAACAACTTGTTAAACAGCTTCATAAGCAGATTAATATTCTAAAAGTTCGTGATCTGACAAACATGGCCCTCGTTTCTAGAGAACTTGCGCTCATCAAAGTTCTAACAACACCTGATACGCGCAGCGAGATCAAAATGCTGATCGAGCCGTTTCGAGCAACCGTCCTTGATGTATCACTCGAAAACGTAACGCTTGAAGTAACGGGGGATGGAGAAAAGATAGATGCGTTGATCGAACTGCTGCGTCCATATGGAATAAAAGAGATTTCAAGGACCGGTGTTACAGCTATACCCCGCGGAACACAAAAGAAAGTACTTGAGCTTCACCCCTATTCTATTATGTAAAGGAGAATGATGATAATGGCAAAAGTATATTACGAAAACGATCTTTCTAACGATGTATTAAAGAATAAGAAGGTAGCGGTAGTAGGTTATGGTTCTCAAGGGCATGCTCATGCATTGAACCTAAAGGATAGCGGCTATGATGTTGTAGTTGGTGTGCGGGAGGGTCGTTCATTTGACGAAGCAGTTAAAGATGGATTTGAGGTATATCCTGTTCGGGAAGCGGCTAGGCTAGCGGAAGTCGTAATGGTTCTATTACCAGATGAAAGGCAACCTGAAGTTTACAAAAATGAAATTTTACCTGAACTGTCTCCGGGCAATGCACTCGTTTTTGCTCACGGGTTCAACGTTCACTATCACCAAGTGGTACCACCTCAAGATGTGGATGTATTCTTAGTTGCTCCTAAAGGTCCTGGTCATCTTGTTAGACGCACATTTGAATCAGGTGAAGGAGTTCCAGCGCTTTTCGCGGTATACCAAGATGCTACAGGCACTGCCCGTGAAACTGCACTTAGTTATGCTAAAGGTATTGGTTCTGCTAGAGCTGGAGTGCTCGAAACGACATTCCAAGAAGAAACGGAAACAGACCTTTTTGGTGAACAGGCCGTGTTGTGTGGTGGGTTATCTTCACTTGTCAAAGCAGGATTTGAAACACTAACAGAAGCTGGATATCAGCCAGAAGTTGCTTATTTTGAATGCTTACACGAATTGAAGTTGATCGTTGACCTCATGTACGAAGGTGGTCTAGAGGGGATGAGATATTCAATCTCAGATACTGCTCAGTGGGGAGATTTTCAATCAGGACCTCGCGTCATTGATGAAAGAGTAAAAGAATCAATGAAATCCGTTCTGAAAGATGTTCAATCCGGAGAGTTTGCTAAGGGTTGGATCTTAGAGAATCAAGCGAATCGACCTGTGTTCCATGTTGTGAACAATCAAGAGAAGAACCATCCTATTGAAAAAGTAGGGAGGGAACTTCGAGCAATGATGCCGTTCGTAAAATCAAAACAAAAAAAGGAGGCCGTTGCTAGTGCGAAAAATTGAGATCTTTGACACGACTTTGCGTGATGGAGAACAAACAGCAGGGGTCAATCTAAACACGGCAGAAAAAATCGAGATCGCCAAAAGACTAGAACTGCTAGGTGTGGATGTTATGGAAGCAGGCTTTCCTGCTGCATCCAAAGGCGATCTGGATGCCGTAAAAAAAGTAGCTTCTATTGTAAAGAATTCAACGGTTACTGCTTTGGCAAGATCGAACACCTCAGATATTGATTATGCATGGGAAGCTCTAAAAGATTCAGCTGAACCAAGGTTGCACGTTTTTCTGGCAACATCGCCCATTCATATGACATACAAGTTAAAGAAAACACCTGACCAAGTCGTTGAGACGGCGGTTGGTGCAGTCAAATATGCACGGCAAAAGTTCCCTGTCGTGCAATGGTCAGCAGAAGACGCATGTCGGTCAGATCTTGTATTTTTATCGCGTATTGTTGAGAAAGTAATCGATGCTGGTGCAACGGTCATTAACATACCGGATACAGTAGGATTTACGAATCCGGAGGAATACGGAAAGATCTTTCGTTATCTATTAAATAATGTTCCGAACATAGAGAAAGCTATTTTATCTGCTCACTGTCACGATGATTTAGGGATGGCTGTTGCCAATTCTTTATCGGCGATCGAGTATGGTGCGAATCAAGTGGAATGCACGATTAATGGGATTGGTGAAAGAGCAGGAAATGCTTCATTAGAAGAGATTGCAGTAGCATTAGCGATCCGTGAAGACTTTTATCAGGCAAGAAATGACCTTAAGTTAAATGAGATCAGCCGTACGAGTCAGCTTGTGAGCAGGCTGACGGGAATTGCTGTCCCACCGAATAAGGCTGTAGTTGGAAAGAATGCTTTTGCTCACGAGTCAGGAATCCATCAAGACGGTGTATTAAAAGAAAAATCAACATATGAGATCATCACACCTGAGCTTGTTGGTGTTCCTTCCAATCAACTCGTACTCGGAAAACACTCAGGGCGTCACGCGTTTAAAGATTATTTGCATAAATTAGGTTTTCATCCAGATGAGAACAAGGTTAAGGTTCTATTTGAAGATTTTAAACAACTTGCTGACAAGAAAAAAGAGATGACAGAAGAAGATATTTTCGCTCTACTCATCGATCATAAAATACAACCTGAAGTGCCGTTATATCAATTAAAAGATATTCAAGTAAACTATGGTACGAATCAGATTCCTACTGCAACGTTAAGAATGTTGACTCCAGACGGAAAACTGATTCAAGATGCTGCAACAGGTTCAGGTAGTGTCGAAGCGATCTACAATACACTTGGAAAAATGCTTCCTTCTTCAATCAAGCTGAATGATTATAGAATTCAATCAGTAGGAGCAGGGCGTGACGCTCTTGCTCAAGTATTTGTTCAGATCGTCAGTGATGGTCATGAGATAAACGGAAGCGGAACGGCGCAAGATGTTTTAGAAGCTTCAGCTAAAGCTTATGTTCACGCCTATAATAAGCTTCAGCTTCAAGATGAAAAGAAAAGTTATGAAGCGATGAGTATCTAAATTTAGGAGGGATGTTAGATGAAAAAGAGAATAGCAGTTTTGCCAGGAGACGGGATCGGTCCGGAAGTGATCAAGGGTGCTTTGCAAGTTTTAGATGGTGTAGCGACGCGGTTTGGTCATGAATTTGAGACGATTGAACAAGTATTTGGAGGTGCTGCTATTGACCAGGAAGGTAATCCTCTCCCTGATACCACACTAAAAGGTTGCCGTGACAGCGATGCTGTTCTGCTCGGAGCGGTTGGTGGTCCAAAATGGGATCAAGGGAGTGTTCGGCCAGAACAAGGGTTACTCGCTTTACGAAAAGCGATGAACGTGTATGCAAACGTAAGACCTGTTCACGTTTATCCTGGTCTTGAACATCTATCACCTCTTAAATCGAATAAGGTAAAAGGTGCTGACTTTGTATTTGTTCGCGAACTGACCGGTGGGATTTATTTTTCAGAGCCGAAAGAACGGAATGAGAAATGTGCGGTAGATACATTGTCATATACGCGAGAGGAAATAACGAGAATCGTTGAAAAGGCTTATGAGTTAGCTTCTTCTCGCAGAAGAAGAGTAACATCTGTTGATAAAGCGAACGTTCTTGAAACGAGCAAGTTGTGGAGAGAAGTCGTGGAGGATGTAGCTAAAAAGTATCCTACCGTTGAAACAGAACACTTGCTGGTAGATTATGCTGCCATGCGGATGATTAGTAATCCTACGAGCTTTGATGTGGTCGTTACTGAAAATATGTTCGGGGATATTCTGTCTGATGAAGCCTCTGTTCTTACAGGATCGTTAGGAATGATGCCTTCTGCTTCTCTTAGTGAAAACGGTCCTGGTCTATATGAGCCTATACATGGATCAGCACCTGATATCGCAGGAAGCGGGAAAGCAAATCCGATCGGTATGATCCTTAGTGTTGCGATGATGCTTCGTCATTCGTTTCAACTTGAGAAAGAAGCGGAGGCCGTTGAACTTGCTGTCTTCGAAACGCTGCAGGCAGGGTATCGAACACAAGATATCTTTGGAGAAAGCGGAACGCTAGTAACGACAAAAGAAATGGTCAATCAAATACATTTTAGAATGTTGGAAGATTCAACAAGTGCAACTCTTCTAGAGGTTTATGTGTAGGGAGGTAGATTTCTGTGAGTAAAACAATAATAGATAAACTTTGGGATAGCCATATTGTCGTAGAAGAGGAAAATAAACCAGACCTGCTCTACATTGATCTGCACCTCATTCATGAAGTGACATCACCTCAAGCATTTGCAGGTTTAAGAGAAAAAAATAGAACTGTCAGAAAGCCGGAGCTTTGCTTTGCCACGATGGATCATAATATCCCGACGGTCGACCGATTCAATATAAAAGACGAAACATCACGCTTGCAAGTGCAAACTCTTGAAAAAAACTGTGCGGAATTCGGTATTCAACTCGAGGGATTGAACTCTGAACTACAAGGGATTGTCCATGTTATAGGGCCAGAGCTGGGTCTGACGCTGCCTGGGAAAACAATTGTATGTGGAGATAGTCATACATCCACACACGGTGCATTCGGAGCGCTCTCTTTCGGAATTGGCACGAGCGAAGTTGAACATGTTCTTGCTACACAAACGTTGTGGCAGAACAAACCTAAACAGATGAACGTTAAGATTGAAGGAGAGTTAGGTTTTGGTGTTACAGTCAAAGACGTCATCTTATGGTTCATCGCGAAATATGGAACGAATGTCGGTACAGGTTATATCATTGAGTTTTCTGGTAGCACCGTTAGGAAATTTTCGATGGAAGAACGAATGACTCTTTGTAATATGTCTATTGAAGCTGGAGCAAAAGCATCGATCGTTTCTCCTGATGAAGTTACCTTTTCATATATTTCAGGTAAGCGCTATGCTCCAAAGAGTCAAGACTTTCTGGAAAGTTGTAAAAGATGGAGACAGCTTGCAAGTGATGAGAATGCTAGATTTGATCAAACGATTGAGATTGATGCTTCAGAGATCGAACCAATGGTCACGTGGGGAACGACTCCATCGATGTGCTTGCCGATCAGCGGAGTGATTCCTGTAGAGGAAAATTCTTCTTCTATAGAAGAGAAGCAATCGTTACGAAATGCACTCCATTACATGGGCTTCAAAGGAAATGAAAAAATAGAGCATATACCTGTGCAACACGTGTTTATTGGATCTTGTACAAATTCAAGACTTAGTGACCTACTTCAAGCTTCTAAAGTTGTTGAAGGTAGGAATGTACACCCCGAAGTCCGGGCGATCGTAGTTCCTGGATCACAAGCAGTAAAAAAAGAAGCGGAGAACCTTGGGCTTCATCAGATTTTTATAGATGCTGGATTCGAATGGCGTGAGTCGGGATGTTCGATGTGTTTAGGTATGAATGATGACGTTGTTCCCGAAGGAGAAAGATGTGCATCTACCTCAAATCGTAATTTTGCTGGGAGGCAAGGAAAGGGTGCGAGGACACACCTTGTCAGTCCAATCATGGCTGCAGCTGCAGCTTTAAATGGGAAATTCACCGATGTTCGTTCCATACTTCCTAAAAAAGAACAGGAGGTAGATCGTTATGCCGGGGTTTAGAACGCATCTAGGCAGTGCTGCAGTATTAGACAGAGATCATGTGGATACAGATCAGATCATTCCAAAGCAATTTTTGAAAAAAATTGATAAAGCAGGTTATGGAGAGTTTTTGTTCTTTGATTGGAGATATCATTCTAATGGACAAGAAAACGAAGACTTTGAACTTAACTCACCCGAAACAAAAGAAGCATCCATATTAGTTACCGGTAAAAATTTTGGTTGTGGTTCCTCCAGAGAACATGCACCTTGGGCCTTAAAAGATTATGGATTTCAAGTGATTATCGCTGAAAGCTTTGCTGATATCTTCTTTAACAATTGTGTGAAAAATGGTATCTTACCGATTCGACTCTCGAAAGCAGAGATTCGAAACTTACAGAGCGAAAGAGATGGAAACCTTGTACGAACGTTGAGAGTAGACCTTGAGCAACAACAGGTAGAAAACGAAACGGGAGAGGTATTCCGCTTTGAATTTGATCCGTACTGGAAAAAGATGCTTCTCAACGGATGGGACGAAATATCTGTAACTCTTCAACAGGAAGCATTCATAAAAAAATATGAAGATGAAAGGATTGTGAACTGACAATGGGGATTTAACAATCACAGCGGAACGTTTATTTCACGCATTGGAGGAAGTCTCAAAAATCGCCCACCGTACTCCGCTTAAACAATCCACAACGCTTAACAAATGGACCGGTGGAAACGTGTATATGAAGCTAGAGAACCTTCAGAAAACGGGTTCGTTTAAATTAAGAGGAGCTTATTACAAAGTTTCAACCCTAAACGAACTAGACTGCGCGAGGGGTGTGATCGCAGCATCAGCTGGCAACCATGCACAAGGATTGGCGCTTTCCTGTTCACTGCGTGGAATAAACTCTAAGATCTTCATGCCTGAAAATGCACCGCTTTCCAAGATAGACGCCGTAAAATCGTATGGAGCAGATATCGTTTTAGAAGGTGATAATTATCAGGCTGCATATGAAGCAGCAAAAAGGGAAGAAGAGAACAACGGAGGAGTCTTTGTTCACCCTTTTGATGATTACGATGTGATCGCTGGACAAAGTACCGTAGCTCTAGAGATGCTGCAACAAAAACCAGAACTAAAAACGATTGTTGTACCAGTAGGAGGCGGAGGGCTATTGGCTGGAATCGCTCTCGCCGTAAAGTCAATCAGACCAGATGTGCGAGTAGTTGGCGTGCAATCGGCGAATGCCAGTGCGGTATATCAAGCCTTCACAGGCGCTTCTAGAAAAACGTTAACTCGCTGTACATCGATCGCGGATGGAATCGCGGTTGTTAAGCCTGGAGAGATTACTGTTCCTGTGATTACAAAATATGTTGACGAAATGGTCACCGTGACGGAAGAGCAAATTGCATATGCGATGATGTTTATGCTTGAACGTGAGAAGGTGGTCGTAGAGGGTGCAGGCGCGGCTAGTTTGGCGGCAGTTATGTTTCACAGCCGTCTTGCTCTCGATCAAAAAGTTGGGCTCATCATCAGTGGCGGTAATGTAGACCCCGTTAAATGGTCATTATATAAAGGGATGGCTGATAAGGTGAACTTGAAAAGAATTAGTTAATAAAGAGGCTTGCTTAGAAGAGATATCTTTTGAGTAAGCCTTTTGGTTTGGTTATGCTTAACAAACTACTTACAAAAGCAACAAAGGGTACGATAAAAGCCGTTAATGAAGAAGTTTAGCATTTTCTCACTGCGTGTTAAAGTGGAATTCAGGTTTGTAACTTCTTAGTTATCTTGAGTTCACCTCGCGAAACTGCTATTCTTTAGTCAAATATTAATGGAAGCGGAGAGTTGTGATGACTAACGAAAAGAACAACAAAAACAATATCGTTCGGTTTCCTAACTTAAATGGACGTCTTTTAGAAAAAGGAATGGATTCTTTAAAAGGTAAAAAATACGATGAATCTTTATCCTGTTTTGAACAATTGCTTTATGCAGACCCAATGCATGCACAAGGTAATCTTGGGCTTGTTTTAAGTTTGGTTGAATTAGGTCGATTACATGAAGCAAAACAGAGATGTGATCGTATGCTTAAAGAAGGGATCGGCGAATATTATGATGTACTTCAAATCTACTTAAGCATATTAGTTCAGTTATCAGAATACATAACCGTTGTTTCAGTGATCGAAGCTGTTCTTGAAGAGCAGAAGATTCCTGCAGACAAAGCTGAAACGTTTTATCAGCTTCTACAGTTCAGTCGTAAAGTAATTGAGCAGGAAGGTGTTCCTGAAGTAAAGAAAGATCCTGAACTTCCAACAGCACCTCCAGCTAATCCTGACTTTCAAGTATTGAAAGAGATGCTTGCAAGCGATCAGGCAGACTCGCAGTGGATGGCTGTACAACAGTTGAAGCGGCTTGGTCCTGACATGATCGTACCGATGTTTGAGTCATTTTTAATAGATGAAAAAAAGCATCCGGCTGTTAAAAGCTTAATTCTGCAATATCTTAAAGAAAATCAAGTAGACAAAATCGTAAGGATAGAGAAATATGGACAATTCACTGAAGTTGACATCGCGAAGCTCACTGATTTAAATGATCATTTCTTTTATAAGGAAGTAAAATCTTTGATTAAAGACGAACTCGAACAAGAGAATCCATCACTGCTCGAGATCGCGCTTGCCGTTTGGAAGGATTATTCACTCGCGTTATATCCTTTCTCACCAACTCCAGAGAATAAGGTACTTTGGTTTGAGGCTGCTGTTATGGCAGCGAATATTCTATGTGGGATGGAAGAAGAAACGGATCAAGAAGATGAAGAATTACAAAGAGCAGTAAAGGTTCTCGTCGAATTGGAAAGATTTTATATGCAGACTTAATGAGAAAGTGATGTAACTTGTTGAAATACAGAACGTCTATGCTATAATGGAATGGTTGTAATCTATATGATAGTTATGGAAATACCGATGTTGGAGGGAACATTTAATGACTGCTAAATGGGAAAAGTTAGAAGGTAATCAAGGTGTCTTAACGGTAGAAGTTGAGGCAACTGAAGTAGATACAGCGCTTGATCAAGCGTTCAAAAAAGTTGTAAAGCAAGTTAACGTACCAGGATTCCGTAAAGGGAAAATGCCACGTAGACTTTTTGAACAACGTTTTGGAGTAGAGTCTCTTTACCAAGACGCTCTAGATATCCTATTGCCAAAAGCATACGGAGACGCTGTACAAGAAGCTGGTATCGAGCCAGTCGATCGTCCAGAAGTTGACATCGAAAAAATGGAACAAGGAAGCAACCTTGTTTTCACAGCTAAAGTAATCGTAAAACCAGAAGTTAAACTTGGTGATTACAAAGGTCTTGAAGTTGAAAAGACTGAAACTGAAGTTACAGATGAGGATGTTCAAAACGAACTTACTTCTTTACAAGAACAACAAGCTGAACTTGTTGTTAAAGAAGATGGAACAGTTGAGAATGGCGACACTGTAAACATCGATTTCGAAGGATTCGTTGATGGCGAAGCTTTCGAAGGTGGAAAAGCTGAAAACTATTCTCTTGAAATCGGATCTGGATCTTTCATCCCAGGTTTTGAAGAGCAATTAGTTGGTGAAAAAGCTGGTGCTGAAAAAGAAGTTAACGTAAACTTCCCTGAAGAATACCATGCTGAAGAACTAGCTGGTAAGCCTGCTGTTTTCAAAGTAAATATCCACGATATCAAAGCTAAACAACTTCCAGAGCTTAATGACGAGTTCGCTAAAGAAGCTGAAGGCGATGCTGAAACTCTAGAAGATCTTAAAAAAGAACTTCGCACAAAGCTTGAAGAGAGCAAAAAGCAAGAAGCTGAAAACAAAACTCGTGAAACAGTTATCGAAAAAGCTTCTGAGAATGCAGAAATCGATATCCCTGAAGCAATGGTAAACACAGAGCTTGACCGTATGGTTCAAGAATTTGGCCAACGTCTTCAAATGCAAGGTATGAACCTTGAGCTTTACTACCAGTTCTCTGGTACAAGCGAAGAAGCACTTCGTGAGCAAATGAAAGAAGATGCTGGGAAGCGTGTTCGTACTAACCTAGTACTTGAAGCGATCGTTGAAGCTGAAAACATCGAAGTTTCTGAAGAAGAAATCGATGCTGAACTTAGCAAGATGGCTGAAATGTACCAAATGGAAGTAGAACAAATCAAGCAAATGCTTGCTATGCAAGGTGGAAATGATGCAGTAGCAGCTGACTTGAAAGTACGTAAAGCAATTGATTTCCTTTTGGAAAACAGCAAGACTGCTTAATCATTAATTAAATAAGTTCATAAAACTTAAGCAAGGCGCGATCCTTATGTATCGTGCCTTGTTTTGCCATACATATTAAATTTCTATTAAAATACACATCCTATTTGAAAAATAGGTTTTAAATCTTACGGTATTGTTCATACTTATATAGAGCGTTACCATACATATTTATTAAGCGTTATTATTTCCGTTTTAATATGGAAGTGTGATACAATCCATTATAATCAACGGAATGCTTAAGTAGTAGAAAAGATAATCAGACTTTCCTTCAGAGCATATCTGAATTTTAGTCAAGCGTTTCATCCATATTCTCGTTTTAGGGGTGATATCATTGTTTAAGTTTAATGATGAAAAAGGGCAATTAAAATGTTCTTTCTGTGGTAAAACACAAGATCAAGTAAGAAAACTGGTTGCTGGACCAGGTGTATATATTTGTGATGAATGTATCGAACTCTGTACAGAAATCGTAGAAGAAGAATTAGGTACAGAAGAGGATGTAGAACTAAAAGAAGTACCAAAACCAGTAGAAATTCGTAAAATTCTTGACGAGTACGTAATCGGTCAAGGTCAGGCTAAGAAATCTCTTTCTGTAGCCGTTTACAATCATTACAAACGTATCAATTCAACTCAAAAATCAGATGAAGTAGAATTGGCGAAAAGTAATATCGCAATGATCGGACCAACAGGAAGTGGTAAGACACTACTTGCTCAAACGTTGGCTCGTATCTTAAACGTACCTTTTGCTATTGCCGATGCTACATCTTTAACAGAAGCTGGATATGTTGGTGAGGATGTAGAGAACATTCTACTCAAATTAATCCAGTCTGCTGACTACGATGTAGAAAAAGCAGAAAAGGGAATCATCTATATTGATGAAATCGATAAGATTGCACGTAAATCTGAAAATCCTTCTATCACAAGAGATGTTTCTGGTGAAGGCGTTCAGCAGGCTCTTCTTAAAATCCTTGAAGGTACAGTAGCTAGTGTACCGCCACAAGGAGGAAGAAAGCATCCTCACCAAGAGTTCATCCAAATTGACACTACAAACATTCTGTTCATTTGTGGTGGAGCCTTTGATGGTATCGAACAAATCATCAAACGCCGACTTGGTAAGAAAGTGATCGGTTTCAGTTCTGAAACGAAACAAGCTGATTTAAAAGCGGGAGAATACTTGTCTAAAGTTCTTCCTGAAGATTTACTTCGCTTTGGTTTAATTCCTGAATTTATCGGTCGTTTACCGGTTATTTCAAACTTAAACCCTCTTGATGAGGAAGCGTTGATTGAAATCTTAACAAAACCTAAAAACGCACTTGTAAAACAATATCAAAAGTTATTGGATATTGACGGTGTCGAGCTAGAATTTACCGATGAAGCTCTTCGAGAAATTTCTGCTCAAGCCATTGAACGTAAAACAGGTGCGCGTGGACTTCGTTCGATCATTGAAGGAGTTATGCTTGACGTAATGTTTGAGTTGCCTTCTCGTGAAGATGTTGTTAAATGTATCGTGACGAAAGAAACGATCTCTGATAAAGTACCACCAACTCTTGAGTTAGAAGACGGTACGGTTATTGAACAATCAAAAGAGACTCCAAAAGAGAGTGCTTAATTTTGAGACCAGCTTATGCTGGTCTTTTTTGTTGTTTAGGAAATTAAAAAAACTAGACCTGTGATAGTTGTTCGGTAAAATGTTCGTATCATTTTGGGGAGAAATTCAAATTCATTCGCGTATCTGGCTGGCAAGACGATATCATACCAATTCTGCTGGAAAAGGAAAAGCAGGGAGTGGATGTATTGGAGTCCGCGCTTTCTCATGCGCACATCGTTGATTCCTGCACAAGAACATCACTCGCTAGGCGCCTTCGTTTAGTGGTCGTCGATGATACGGAAGTCATCTTTGCAGGGATGGAAAGATAAAGCTGGCAAGCGTTGAAGGCGAAACCGCGGCCATTTATTAAAGTTTTTATTGAGTCCTTTTATGATGTGGTGGCACTGGCTAAAAACTGATGATGAATGATGAAGAGATTAAGAGCGTATTGATGAAGTTAAGTTATTAAAAAGATAGGGCTGACCCCAAAAAGCACTTCGCCTGATCTTTGGAGGATAAGCTCTATTTCATTTTATAGCCTGATTGCGTGTGAGCAAATCCCTATGAGTCAAAGTATGATCTCTATGGGTCGTAACTAGACACCTATGAGTCAAACGAAGACTTCTATGGGTCAAAAAGAGAGGTCTATGAGTCAAACCATAATCTATGGGTCAAATTCATAGATCTATGGGTCAAAATGGACACCCTTTGGGTCAAACAGCAATAAAAGTAAATGAAGCGGTGATATCCAATAGGATTAAAATCAGAATTTCTGATTTGTCATGTTCAATAATGTAAACAGATCTTCATTACATATTGTGACCTATGTGAAAATTGTCTTTTTAAAAGGTTGACCGTTTAGTTCACCACCTCCTCGGAGATACTATGATTATCACTACATAGGTACCGGGAGGAAAAACAATGAACTGGACTGGCATAGCATTACTTATTCAATTATTCTTTGGGATTGTTATCGGGCTATATTTTTGGAACTTGCTGCGTAACCAGCGTTCTCAAAAAGTAAGTGTGGATAAAGAATCGAGAAAAGAGATGGAGCAGCTTAGAAGAATGCGTTCGATCTCCCTATCAGAACCTCTGTCTGAACGTGTTCGACCTGGAAAGTTTGAAGATATCATCGGTCAAGAAGATGGAATAAAAGCGTTGAAAGCTGCTTTATGTGGACCGAATCCTCAGCATGTTATCGTTTACGGCCCTCCAGGAGTGGGGAAGACAGCAGCAGCACGATTAGTATTAGAAGAAGCGAAGCGAAATCAGTCATCTCCTTTTCGTTCTACAGCAGTTTTTGTAGAATTGGATGCTACGACTGCTCGTTTTGACGAGCGAGGCATTGCGGATCCATTGATTGGCTCTGTGCATGATCCGATCTACCAAGGTGCTGGAGCTATGGGACAGGCGGGAATTCCTCAGCCGAAGCAAGGGGCTGTTACGAATGCGCATGGCGGTGTTCTTTTTATAGATGAGATCGGTGAACTTCATCCTATACAAATGAACAAGTTACTCAAAGTTCTAGAGGATCGTAAGGTTTTTTTAGAAAGTGCTTATTATTCGGAAGAGAATGCGAACATACCTCATCATATTCATGATATCTTCCAAAATGGTCTGCCTGCAGATTTCCGAATGATTGGTGCTACTACTCGTATGCCGGAAGAAATACCTCCTGCAATTCGTTCTAGGTGTCTAGAAGTGTTCTTTAGAGAATTGCAGCCAGCTGAAATTGAACAGATCGCTAAAAGAGCAGCTGATAAGATTCAGTTAGGGATTGATGATGAATCATTATCATACATGGCCCAATATGCTAGAAACGGTCGAGAAGCAGTTAATATGATTCAAATTGCAGCAGGGTTAGCGATCACCGAACAACGAAAAAACATCACAAAGAGCGATGTAGAGTGGGTAACTCACTCGAGTAGAATGGCTCCAAGACCAGAAAGGAAAATTGGAGTCAAACCAAAGATTGGCTTAGTGAATGGTCTTGCTGTATATGGTCCAACAAGCGGAGCGTTGCTTGAGATTGAAACAACCGTACTTCCTGCAAAGAAACAAGGTTCCATAACGATAACAGGAATAGCAGAAGAAGAGAGTATTGGTAATCAATCGAAGTCTATTCGAAGAAAAAGTATGGCAAAAGGTTCAGTGGAGAACGTTATTACAGTACTTCGTTACATGGGAGTAGATGCATCCATGTATGATATCCACGTGAACTTTCCAGGTGGTGGCCCGGTAGACGGTCCATCAGCAGGTATAGCGATCGCATCTTCCATCTACTCAGCTATTCACAACATTAAAATAGATCATGAAATCGCAATGACAGGTGAGATCAGCATACATGGTAAAGTGAAACCAGTCGGTGGAGTGATGGCGAAGATACTAGCTGCGAAAGATGCAGGTGCAAAACGTGTTCTTATCCCGTTTGAGAATAACCAAAAGATTTTCGATACGATTGAAGACGTAGAGATCATTCCAGTAAAAAAACTTTCAGAAGTATTTCAACACGCATTTTTAGATGACGGTGAAGAGCAATCTATTCCTGCGTCTGCTGCCTTAAACTCCCCTCCTTCTTCTGTATAAGGAGAAGTAGGGAGTTTCTTTTTGTTCGGAAAATAGGATGATAAAAAATTTCTATCAGGCTAGGAGAACGTTTTATTAGGAGTTTTCTAACAATCCGAAGCTTACATTAGACAAAGTTAAGCATTATCGGTAGAATTGTACAAAGACTAAGCATATAATTAATGATTACATAGCAGTTTTCGGAGGTGTTTTTAATGGGGGAAAAACGAGTTCTTCCGCTCCTCCCTCTTCGCGGATTGTTGGTCTATCCAACAATGGTACTTCATTTAGATGTAGGAAGAGAAAAATCTATTCAAGCACTTGAAAAAGTGATGCTTGATGATCAGATGATCTTTCTATCTACTCAAAAAGAAGTTTCTATTGAAGATCCAGCACAAGAGGAAATTTATCATGTAGGAACGTTGTCAAAAGTAAATCAGATGCTCAAACTGCCTAATGGCACGATTAGAGTACTTGTCGAAGGTATTAAACGCGGAGAAATTACTTCGTTCACGGACGAGAAGACCCATGTAGAAGTAGAAGTTGAACTAACAGATGATATTGAAGTGAAAGAAGCCGAAACGGAAGCTCTTATGAGAGCTGTTCTGGCTCAATTCGAACAATACATAAACCTATCGAAAAAAGTAACGCCTGAAACCCTTGCCTCAGTTCAAGATATTACCGAACCTGGACGCTTGGCTGATGTTATTTCTTCACATCTTTCTTTAAAGATCAAAGAAAAGCAAAAAATCCTAGAGATCTTTGATGTGAAAGAAAGACTTGAACACTTACTGGACCTTTTAAACAATGAAAAAGAAGTGCTAGGTCTAGAAAAGAAAATCGGTCAACGCGTTAAAAAGGCGATGGAAAAAACGCAAAAAGAATATTATTTGCGTGAACAGATGAAAGCGATCCAAAAAGAGCTAGGTGATAAAGAAGGCAAAGTTGGGGAAGTGAGTACGCTCAAAGAACGTATCGAATCTTCTGATATGCCTGAGACGGTCATGGAACTTGCAAAAAAAGAACTTGACCGCTATGAAAAGATGCCTAATTCTTCAGCTGAGAGCTCTGTTATCAGAACATATATCGAGTGGCTTGTTAATCTACCTTGGAAACAAGAGACGATTGATAATTTGGATATTCCACATGCGGAAACAGTTCTTAATGAAGATCATTATGGTCTTGAAAAAGTGAAGGATAGAGTCTTAGAATATCTTGCTGTTCAGAAGCTGACAAATTCACTAAAAGGGCCGATCCTTTGTTTAGTTGGACCTCCAGGGGTTGGTAAGACATCGTTAGCAAGGTCGATCGCACGTGCAATCGGCAGGAATTTTGTAAGAATTTCTCTTGGCGGTGTAAGAGACGAAGCTGAGATTAGAGGGCATCGAAGAACATATGTTGGTGCGATGCCAGGCCGATTGATTCAAGGTATGAAGAAAGCGGGAACGATCAATCCTGTGTTCTTGCTTGATGAGATCGATAAGATGTCGAGTGATTTTAGAGGAGATCCTTCCTCTGCGATGCTCGAAGTGCTGGATCCTGAACAGAATAGTACCTTCAGCGATCATTATATCGAAGAGCCGTACGATCTATCTAAAGTCATGTTCGTTACGACAGCAAACTCGCTTTCAACAATTCCAGGTCCGTTATTAGATAGAATGGAAGTTATTTCGATCGCTGGTTATACAGAGGTTGAAAAGCTGCATATTTCTAAAAATCACTTGATTCCAAAACAGTTGAAAGAACATGGATTAAAGAAAAGCCAGATTCAGTTCAAGGATGATTCTATTCTAAAGCTGGTTCGTAATTATACACGTGAAGCGGGTGTGCGTAATCTTGAACGGCAAATTGCAGGATTATGCAGAAAAGCAGCGAAGCAAATTGTATCATCTGAAAAGAAAAAGGTTGTACTTTCTGCTAAAAACCTTGAAGATTATCTTGGTAAACCCCGTTTCCGATATGGTCAAGCAGAACTTGAAGACCAAATTGGTGCAGCGACGGGATTAGCTTATACGACAGCAGGCGGAGATACTCTCTCCATCGAGGTAGCACTATCACCTGGTAAGGGCAAACTGATCTTAACGGGTAAGTTAGGTGATGTTATGAAAGAATCTGCTCAAGCTGCGTTAAGCTACGTTCGCACGAAAGTGGAAGAGCTGGGAATCGACCATGATTTCTATGAAAAAACAGATATTCATATACATGTTCCTGAAGGAGCAACACCAAAGGATGGTCCTTCGGCAGGAATAACCATTGCTACAGCGTTAGTATCAGCACTAACCAAAAAGCCAGTTAGAAAAGATGTGGGGATGACCGGGGAGATTACGCTCAGAGGACGTGTGTTGCCTATTGGTGGTTTGAAAGAAAAATCATTAAGTGCGCATCGAGCAGGAATCAAAACCATCATCCTTCCGAAAGAAAACGAGAAAGACATTGAAGATATTCCACAATCGGTTAAAGAGGGATTATCTTTTATAACCGTATCTCATTTAGATGAGGTATTAAAAGTTGCATTAGCAGGTGATAGAAAGTGAAAGTAAATACAGCGGAAATCGTAATATCGGCAGTCGGACCAAAACAATATCCGGAAGGCAATCTTCCGGAGATTGCTTTGGCAGGACGCTCGAATGTAGGGAAATCGTCTTTTATTAATAAGATGATTCACAGAAAAAATTTAGCACGTACGTCTTCAAAACCTGGGAAAACTCAGACGTTAAACTTTTATATCCTAAATGAAAGTTTTTATTTTGTAGATGTACCTGGCTATGGTTTTGCTAAAGTGTCAAAAACAGAAAGAGAAGCTTGGGGCAAGATGATCGAGCAGTATCTCGTTGAACGCGATCAGTTAAAAGCAGTTGTTCAACTTGTTGACCTTAGACATGCTCCATCAAAAGATGATGTTTTAATGTACGATTGGTTAAAATATCATGAGCTTCCTGTTATTGTAGTCGCTACGAAAAGTGACAAGATCCCAAAAGGAAAATGGGATAAGCATAAAAAAGTAGTCAAGGAAACATTAAACATGGACAAGAGCGATAAGATCGTACTCTTCTCATCTGAAACCGGACAAGGAAAAGATGAAGCGTGGGGCGTACTGAATTCTTATCTATCTAAATAATGACTGTTATAAAATTTTAGCATGACGCCTCTTTGCTAATAGATTATAGTTTTAGGTTTTTAAATCTTTTTATTTACTTCTTTGATTGTTGATTGGAGTGGAAGGTGCGAGACTCCTGCGGGACAGGCCGGCAGGTGAGACACTTATACGTGTAGCGTACGAATGTGGCTCACCGCCTGCCCCGCGGAAAGCGAGCAACCTGGAATGGAAATCAACTACTTCAGGCGAGCATCGGTGTTACGAAAACAGCCATAACACAAAACCCTCTATGTTTTTTAAACATAGAGGGTTTTGTGTTTCTATTTCTTTTTAAAGAACATAAGATAAGCCCCGATGACCATTAAAATAATCGGCCAAAAATCTTCAGCTTTAACAAATATATTTTCTACAGAAGGGGTATTACTCTTAAAGAAGAGCAACCATAGAGCTAAAAGCGATAACAATAACCCGGGGATAAGCCCTTCTTTTGTTTTTCGATACTGAATCAGAAATGATACACCTGCTAGTAAAACGATAACAGGAAGTGGTTCCGGCCATGTCGCAACTTTTGTAGCAGCATGAAAATGTACGCCTAGCCCAGTCAAGAATACACCTGAGAACATACTTGAAGAATCTTTTCCGGATCCAGATTGGAAAAGAAGAGCTACCCCAATGATGATTAGTATACTTGGCCATGTGAGGTACGGTTGTAGCAGTTCAATGTTCATTCTATTAGCAAAATAGAATAATCCAATTCCGAGTAAAATGATGCCGCTGAATGTGTTTCTTTGTTTCATAATGCCTCCATCTTAAACGTAAACCTTTGCTAAATTGGTCGATTTTTGTTATTTTTAATATTGGTGCTAAGTTTTAGTAATTATGGTTATCCTAAAACTGCTATACACGCACCAAAAAGATAATAAATACATCATAGCATAAACGTTTAAATTCTGTTCACATTATTGGATATTCCGTATTTTGGGACATGTTATAATTAGTAAAGAACATACATAATTAAGGGAGGTGAGCGCATGCATATTCTAGTGGTTGGACTTAATTACAAAACGGCACCCGTAGAAATTCGGGAAAAAGTTTCTTTTCAGCCCGCTGAATTAACGGATGCGATCTCTACACTCCGAAAACAAAAAAGTATACTTGAATGTGTAATCGTTTCAACGTGCAACCGTACTGAGATCTATGCTGTTGCCGATCAGCTTCATACCGGAAGATACTACATCAAATCTTTTTTGGCGGACTGGTTTTCAATTGATAAAGAAGAACTTTCACCATTCTTGAGCATCAGAGACGGAGAAGCAGCTGTCGAGCATCTTTTTCGTGTAGCTGCTGGCTTGGATTCTATGGTGATCGGTGAAACACAAATCCTTGGTCAAGTAAGAGATGGGTTCTTAGAATCGCAAAAACTTGATGCAACAGGGACCATATTTAATAAACTTATGAAACAAGCGATCACATTTGCGAAGAGATGTCATTCAGAGACGGATATCGGTGAAAATGCGGTATCGGTTAGCTATGCAGCTGTCGAACTCGCTAAAAAAATCTTTGGTGGTTTGCAAAATAAAACCATCTTGATCGTTGGTGCGGGTAAGATGGGTGAGCTTACAGCGAAACATCTGCATGCGAGTGGAGGAAATGAAGTACTTGTTATTAACCGAACTTTTGAAAAGGCACAAGAGGTAGCTAAAAAGTTTCATGGTACAGCACATCCTTTTGAAGATCTTGAAAGTTTGCTCATTAAGGCAGATATCGTGATTTCTTCCACGGGTGCTAGTGAATTTGTCATTACAAAGAAAATGGCTGCACCAGCAGTTAAGAAACGCAAAGGTCTTCCATTGTTCATGGTAGATATTGCAGTACCTCGTGACCTAGATCCTGAGCTTCATGATTTAGACAGTGTTTTTCTTTATGATATCGATGACTTAGAAGGGATCGTAGAGTCTAATCTTGCTGAACGAATGAAAGAAGCGGAAAAGATTGAGATTATGATCGAAGCTGAAATTGTAGCTTTCCAATCTTGGATTTCAATGCTGGGTGTAGTACCGTTAATTTCTGCACTACGAGAAAAGGCATTAAACATTCAAGCTGAAACCATGCAAAGCATCGAGCGCAAGCTGCCGGATCTTACAGATCGGGAAAGAAAAATTTTAAGCAAACATACGAAGAGTATCGTGAATCAATTGCTTCGTGATCCTGTGACTAGAGCCAAAGAGATGGCTGGTGAACCAGGAGCTGAAGAACAGTTGCAATTATTTACCGAAATTTTCGGACTCGAAGAATACTTGGATAAACAGAAGCAGTTGGAAACAGCATTTGCTGCAAACGTCGAAGAGAAGTCTTCACTAACAGATGAAGTGGTTCCTTCGGCTGTAGTAAGAACTTAAGCTCTCGTTTCCCTCGAGCTCATGGAGTGTGAGCAAAAATGAATTGGATATATGATCTTACTATCGTTCTATATGCACTTAGCATCATAGGCTATTTTATAGATTTTCTTCAAAACAACCGGAAAGCGAACCGATTTGCTTTCTGGTTGCTTTCTATTGTCTGGGTACTTCAAACGGTCTTTTTTGTGTTAAGGATGCTGAAAGATCAACGGTTTCCAATATTAACACCCTCGGAAGGCCTGTTTTTTTATGCATGGATCCTCGTGACGTTCTCAGTTGTCATGAGCAGGTTTTTCCGTGTTGATTTTCTCGTGTTTTTTACGAACATTCTTGGTTTCTTGCTCGTCTCGATCCACTTGTTTGCTCCAACAGGGCAAGCTAGTGCAGTGATTGAGAAGCAGCTGATCTCAGAATTATTAATCATTCATATAACGATGGCTTTTATCTCTTATGGAGCATTCTCACTCTCCTTCATATTCTCGTTCATGTACCTGCTACAGCATGGCATGTTGAAGCGAAAGAAATGGAGCAAAAGGCTGCAGCGTTTTGGGAGTCTATCATACTTAGAGAAACTTTCTTTTCGATTGAATACGATCGGAGTGCCGCTGCTCTTGCTTAGTCTAATATTGGGAGTCGTATGGGCATTCTGGAAAATAAGTGACTTTACACTTCTTGATGCCAAAGTCATCTCGTCATTTATTGTCCTTTTGGTTTACAGTACTTACCTCTATCAAAAGGTTGGAAGAGGTGTGCAAGGTAAAACGTTAGCGCTTTGGAACGCTGCTGCCTTCCTAGTCGTTTTGATCAACTACTTTTTAGCGTCGACTTTCACTGAATTTCACCTTTGGTATAAGTAAAGAATAGGAGATTCATATCATGAGAAAAATTATAGTAGGTTCAAGAAGAAGTAAATTAGCGATTACACAAACAAATTGGGTGATTGATCAATTAAAAAAATCAGGAATGCCTTTTGAATTTGAAGTAAAAGAGATCGTAACAAAAGGGGATATCATTCTTGATGTTACGCTCTCAAAAGTAGGCGGAAAAGGTTTATTCGTCAAAGAAATCGAACAAGCGATGTTAGATAAAGAGATTGATATTGCCGTTCACAGCATGAAAGATATGCCTTCTGAACTTCCTGAGGGGCTCGAGATCGGCTGTACTCCTAAACGTGTTGATCCGAGAGATGCTCTAATATCTGAAAAGTATTCGTCGTTAAGAGAGCTCCCTGCAGGTGCAATTGTTGGGACAAGCTCACTAAGAAGAGCTGCACAGGTTTTAAACAGACGTCCAGATCTAACGATTAAATCTATTCGAGGTAATATTGATACTCGTCTTAACAAATTAAAGTCCGGTGAGTTCGATGCAATCATCCTAGCAGCTGCAGGACTTGAAAGAATGGGTTGGTCTACAGATGTTGTAACCGAATACTTGGACATCGACCTGTGTCTCCCTGCTGTAGGACAAGGCTCATTAGCTATTGAGTGCAGAAGTGAAGATCTTGAAGTAAAAGAATTATTAGCTACACTGAACGATGCTTATACGTTTGACACAGTTTTAGCAGAACGCTCTTTCCTGAACACGTTAGAAGGCGGTTGCCAAGTTCCAATCGCGGCATTTGCTACGATGGATGAGAACCAAGAAGTTTCTTTAACGGGTCTTGTTGCAGATCCTGAAGGAAAAACGGTGTTAAAAGAAATGAAATCAGGCAAGGACCCGCACCGTGTGGGTGTAGAGTTAGCCGAAGAATTAAAGGTATTAGGTGCGAAAACAATACTAGATGCAGTGAAAAAGGATTTAAATACGTAATGAATACTTCTATAGGACCATTAGCAGGTAAGCGAATACTTGTTACACGGCCGAAAGAGCAGGCAGAGCCATTAATCTCACTTATTCAAGAGAACGCTGGCGTCCCTCTTTCTTTTCCTATTGTATCTATTAATGGTGTAAGAAACGATGATTCACAGTCTACGTTGAAAAATCTGTCGTCTTTTCAATGGATTGTTTTTACGAGCAAAAATGGAGTAGACTACTTTTTTCAATTGATTCATGATTATAACGTTTCACTAAATAGTGTTAAGTTTGCAGCAGTTGGTGAAAAAACAGCTGAATCATTAAGAGACAGAGGAATCACGACTATTCTTGTGCCTGAACATTATCATGCAGAAAGCTTAGTGAAGACGTTAAAAAACCACGTCTTAGCTCATGAAAGAGTTCTATTTCCAAAAGGAAATCTAGCTCCATCTTTTATTAAAGAAGAGTTGAAAGAAACAGCATTTGTTGAAGAATTAGTTGTTTACAAAACTGAATCAGAAGACCATTTAGATTGGTCGCTCGTGTATCAAGCTGATTGCCTGTTTTTTATGAGCCCTTCTGCCGTAACCTTCTTAAGTAAAGGGTTAAACACAGAGGAAGTCTATAAGAAGCCTGTGATCTGTGTTGGGCCGACAACGAAAAGTGCTGCAGAAAAATGCGGGTTTCATCAAGTATTAATGCCTAAACAATTTACCGCAGAAGATATGGTGAACTGTGCCATCTCTTATTTTCAAGGAGGAAGTTAATATGAATTTTCAGCGTCATCGCCGTTTAAGAAAATCAGCATCCATGCGTTCACTAGTGCGTGAAACGCATCTTCATGTCTCTGACTTTATCTATCCATTGTTTTTTGTTGAAGGAGAGAACGTCAAAAAAGAAGTCCCTTCCATGCCAGGTGTGTATCATCTATCATTGGACCTTCTTCAAGAAGAGGTAAAAGAAATTGAAAGTCTTGGTATTCAGTCTATTATCGTTTTTGGAGTACCTGCTGAAAAAGACGAATGCGGAAGCTCAGCTTATGATCATAATGGAATTGTACAGAAAGCAATCTCACAAATTAAAGAAGTTGCCCCATCACTTACTGTGATAGCAGACACATGTTTATGCCAATTTACAGATCATGGACACTGCGGTGTGATTGAAAATGGTGAAGTATTGAATGATGAAACCTTGACGCTTCTTGCAAAAACAGCTGTCTCACAGGCGAAAGCTGGAGCAGATATCATCGCACCTTCAAACATGATGGATGGTTTTGTTGCTGCGATCAGACAAGGGCTTGATGAAGCAGGTTTCTATGATGTTCCGATCATGTCTTACGCAGTTAAATATGCATCATCCTTTTATGGTCCGTTCCGTGATGCAGCTCATAGCACACCACAATTCGGTGATAGAAAAACGTATCAGATGGATCCGGCGAACCGACTTGAAGCTCTCAGAGAGGCAGAATCAGACGTCGCTGAAGGCGCTGACTTCTTAATGGTAAAACCAGCTCTTTCTTACCTAGATATTCTAAGAGAGTTAAAAGACAGGTACCCTCTTCCACTAGTGGCTTACAACGTGAGTGGAGAATATTCCATGATTAAGGCAGCTGCTATGAACGGATGGGTAGATGAGAAAAGCATCGTACTTGAGAAACTGATCTCTATGAAACGAGCAGGAGCAGACTTAATTATTACGTATTTTGCCAAAGATGCTGCAAGATGGCTGAATGAAAAATAAGGAAAGAGGTGTTGGTATGAGAAGCTTTGAAAAATCGATAGCTGCTTTTCAAGAAGCGAAAGAAGTTATGCCTGGAGGCGTTAACAGTCCTGTACGTGCATTTAAATCTGTAAAAATGGATCCTGTATTTATGGAACGTGGAAAAGGGTCAAAGATTTATGATATCGATGGTAACGAATATATCGATTATGTATTGTCATGGGGACCCTTAATTCTTGGACATGCTGACAATCAAGTAGTGGAGGCACTTAAGCAAACTGCTGAGCTCGGAACAAGTTTTGGTGCTCCGAAT
This sequence comes from Fictibacillus sp. 7GRE50, assembly GCF_015903875.1. Taxonomy (NCBI): domain Bacteria; kingdom Bacillati; phylum Bacillota; class Bacilli; order Caryophanales; family Fictibacillaceae; genus Fictibacillus; species Fictibacillus sp. 7GRE50. The sequence goes on along the minus strand of NZ_JACZDW010000001.1, from coordinate 62,267 downwards.
GAAATGGAAACGAAGCTTGCAAAGCTTGTAATCGATCGTGTTCCATCGATCGAAGTTGTACGTATGGTTAACTCAGGTACAGAAGCTACGATGAGTGCACTTCGTTTAGCGCGAGGATACACAGGACGAAGTAAGATCGTTAAATTTGAAGGCTGCTACCACGGACACGGAGACTCCTTATTGATCAAAGCAGGCTCTGGTGTAGCAACACTTGGACTGCCGGATTCTCCTGGAGTTCCAGAAGGTATCGCACAGAACACGATCACTGTTCCGTACAATGACCTTGAGAGTTTGCAAGTTGCATTTAATCAATTTGGAGAAGATATTGCTTGTGTGATTGTAGAACCAGTCGCAGGTAACATGGGTGTAGTCCCTCCACAAAAAGGATTTTTAGAAGGCATTCGTAAAATAACTGAACAACACGGCTCTTTATTAATCTTTGACGAAGTAATGACAGGCTTCCGAGTGGATTATGAATGTGCACAAGGTTATTTTGGAGTAACACCAGACCTAACATGTCTAGGTAAAGTAATTGGTGGGGGTCTACCTGTTGGAGCCTATGGTGGAAAACGAGAGATCATGGAACAAATCGCGCCGAGCGGGCCGATCTATCAAGCAGGAACGTTATCAGGAAATCCTCTTGCGATGGCTGCCGGGTATGCTACCCTTTCTCAACTTACGAAAGAAAGTTACATATATTTCCAAAAACTAGGAGATCGACTAGCTTCCGGAATTTCTGAAGCCGCTGAACATTATGGTGTGGCACATACGATCAACCGTGCAGGCAGCATGATCGGCTTTTTCTTCACGAATCAAGATGTGATTAACTACGACACTGCTAAGCAATCCAATTTGGATCACTTTAACGCTTGCTTCAAAACGATGCTACAAGAAGGTATCTCGCTGCCTCCTTCACAATTTGAAGGATTATTCTTATCTACAGCTCATACAGAAGAAGATATTGATAAAACAGTTGCAGCGTTCAGAAAGGCTTTTTCACAATTAAAATAGTTATTTTTTGTAGCGTCCGCTAACTTCAGCGGACGCTATTTTTGTTTTTTAAGAAAGCTGTTACCTAATAAAAATCATATTTCGTCCTGTTCCCTCATACACCTATATTGTATAACTATATGCAACCTGAAAGGAGGAGAAGGGCATGAGTCAATCGAAGCTGCGTTTCTCCATTGAGGAGTCTGTTTGGCTAAAGAAGGGACAGGAAGTAGCTGAAGTTTTGTCGATGTCACTAGATCCTGAGATTCGTATTACAGAGGAAGCCGGACAGGTTTATATCAAGGGAGCCCTAATTTTAAATGGCAGATACCGGTCAGAGAAACAAGAACAGACTGAGGGAGTATCAGATCATAATACGCTCTCTGAGAGTATGTCTTACCGCTCTCTTACACAACTGAACGTTGCAGAAGATGGGATGACAGATCTTGTGCATCGTTTTCCAGTCGATATTACCATCCCATCTTATCGTGTAGAGGATTCTAATGAGGTAAAAGTGGAAGTCGAATCGTTTGAATATGAACTTCCGAACTCTACATGCTTTGAACTTTCGGCATCGATCTGTATTTACGGGATTAAAGATGAGAAACAGCGTCAGGAAAGTCAATCATACGATCTTCCGAAAGAAGCGGTTAGAACGAGTGCCGCAGAAGAAAGGTCTGTACAAAAAGAAGAAAAACAAGATATTTTTACTCCTTTTCAGTTTGAAGCACGTCAAAGTGGCGGAGTACCTTCACAATCTTCACACCTTAATGAATTTGCAGCTAGGTTTGATGAGAACGAAGCTGACGTTCGTGCTGAAAAGACAACACCGTTTGAATTTAAACCGCATTTTGAAGCACAAGATGATCGGACGATGGAAGCTACATTCGATTCGTTAAAAGCTATTGCGTTCTCGATGAACGATACAAGAAACAATGATGCTGCATCTATGGATGAACTGGCGGATTCTGATGAAGAGAATTCACAGCTTTATGGAGAGGTAGAGGAGATGGAAGAAAATAATAACTCAGATGCCTATGATCACGTAGAAGGTGACTATGAGAGCTATGATGCTTCATATCAAGAAGATGAAGCTAGCACCCAAACAAACCATCCTCAATATGAGCAATCTTACCAACAAGATGCGAACAGACCTTATTCATACAACCCATATCAGCAGCAGGAAGAATATCAGCAACAAGCTTCGTACCAAAATCAAGGTGGGTATCAGCAGCAGGAAGAGGCTTACCAGCAAGAAGAAACAAATCAACAACATGATGCTTACCAGCAGCAAGAAACGTATCAACAGTATGATGCTTATCAACAGCAATCCAATCAATACGGAAATTATCAATATCAGCAGAATGCTTCACAGCGTCCTTCATACGAGTATGGTGAACAATCTTATGAAGCTGAACAAGAATACGAGAATGCAAGTTACAACGGAGCAGAAGAACAGGAAGCAGCTTATGAATCCTACGATACGAGTTACGATGAATATGAGTCAGAAGCAGAGTCTATGGAAATGCATAAAGAACGTGAAGAGCCTAGAGACGAGAACGCTCTTTATTTAACGAAGATGCTTTCTGCTAAAGAAGACCGTTTTTCTAAAATGAAAATGTACATTCTTCAGCGTGGAGATTCACTAGAACACATTTGTGAGAGATATGATATTTCATTGAACACTCTCATGCGTATGAACCAACTGCAGCAAGGGGAAGTAACCGAAGGACAGATCATATATATCCCAGTAAGTTCACGTTAGGTCGAGGTGCTATTATGGAGCTGATCAACGCCTTAGAAAAGGAATATGAACTTTATGGGATGCGATGGAAAGAGAAACCTCATATCATCCTGACTGATTATGGAGAGAAGCGTATCCGTTATTGGAGTGAGAGCGAGAGTATGAGATGGCACATAAGTTGGCGCGATGAGTCCTCTAAGGGCTCAGGCGCTGTGCCAGATCGTATGATTCGTACTAAATCGGGTGAACCTGCCATAAAATATGGAAACAGGTGGCTAACTGTTCATGATCATACAGAAACATTGTATGGATGTGAAGATGTTGAACGTTGGGGACAGTTCATCGGCACATTACTAAATGCGGCAGTGTCTGTGAAAAATCAAGAGGTGTTCATGAAACAAATCGAACCTCCTGTCTTTGATTTGAATCATTGTATGACGCTTGCTCAAAAGTATTTAGAAGCTAACTTTCAATGTATGGTTACGAGTATAAAAGAGAGTAAGCAAAGATTGGAATTTTCTCGTGCTATAAAAAATAGAATGAGAAATCATGCATTACCTGTTCTTGATAAAGAGCTAAGCGTAAAAAATGGGAAGAAAATCTTTCACTTCTTATTTTATCAGGGGGGTGAATCTTTACCAGTAAAAGGGTATCTGCCACTTCGTAAGTTTATGGTAGAGTGGCTGGAACAAACCTCACCTTCTTCTTTAAAACGGCTGTTAACGGAGGTGAATAAGCATTTTTCTTTGGAACAAGAGCATGGGTTGTTACTTTTAGCTGAGGTCGTTATGCCTTGGGAACTGTATGATTGCTTAGATCAATTAGATAACAGCTCCTTAGAAAGAATGATAGATGGCTTGAAAAGATATGAAGATTGCTGGAAAAAAAATCGAACATTGGTCAAAACAGTAACCGAATGGTTTGATGAAAAAAGAAGGAAGGTGGCCCTATGACAACGGAAAAAGATACATTAAATTACGGGCCCGTCCTTTTTCATTATGATCTATTTCCCGAGAAGTTAGAGCAGCATGGGAGAGTTAAGAAGGTCATAACGAAAAGGGGTACATTTGCACTGAAAGAAGCAGAGATGTCAGAGGATGAAAGAAGCTGGTTTACGCATGTGATCCAACGTCTTTCTGAGATAGGTTTTCATCAGGTCGTTCCTCTGTATCCTACAAAGTTTGGTGATTATACGGTTCAATTAGGATCAAGAACGTATTATTTAATGCCATGGTTTGCGTCTGATGAAAGAAATGAGAGAGCGAAAGATGAAGTTCTTATCGATCACTTAGGAAAGATTCATGCGTTAACACTGAAGGAGCAAGACTTTTCAAATGAAGTGGTAGAACATTCGTATCAGTATCTCATGAACAGATGGGAAAATCGGCAATATGAAATGGAGAGATTTACGGAAGAAGCAGAACAGAAAACGTATATGTCTCCCTTTGAACTAACATACCTTAGTCACTTTCATCAGATCATGAGAATGACAGAAGAAGCGAAAAGAAGATTGAAAGAATGGTATGAAACGTGTCAAAGAGAAAAACGCTACCGGAGCGTACTTTGTCACGGTAAGGTTTCAAGGAATCACTTGATCTTTAACCCAACAGGTGAAGGCCATCTACTCAATTTTGAAAAGGCCGTTCTGGATACACCAATCAGAGACTTAGCCGTTTATTTTAGAAGAGCAGCTCATCAAAAGGAATGGTCTGCAGAAGAAGGAAAATCATTATTAGACCTTTATGAAAAACACGTACCTTTGCTAAACGAAGAAAGAGGATTATTAATTAGTTATTTATCTTATCCTGAACCTGTTTTTAATGCAGTGGATCTTTATTGCATGAAACGGAACGATTATTCTCAAATTGAAATGGTGCATAGGCTTGAGAGCAGAATAAGAGCCATGAAAAAAATCCGGGATTTCTGTGATGCGATTATGATGGCTCCCCCACCTGCACCTTTAGAGCAAACAGATTCTATTCCAACAAAAATTCACATAAATGATGAAGGAGATCACATATAACGACTATATGTGATCTTTTTTTGTTTTTTTAAAGAACATCATAAGCGAAACACACATGGAGGATCACTAAGGTTAAAAGGATGATAAAATCAACAGCAGATGGAAATAGTATCGTCCTTAAAAGCTGAAAGACAATAAGTGGCGCAGTCAATTGTCCGATTGTTTGTTTGAGTGTGACAAACCACCCAGGAAAACGTGTTTTTCGAAAATACTTTCTAGACAAAAGAAGCCCTCCATTCGCCCATTTTTTATAATTTATGCAACAATATAATTAATGTGAAAGACAGGCTTTCACCAAAGGGCGATCAAAGGCATAGAATAACTTTTATAAGTTACGGTAATACTATTGACTAAAAACAGATAAGTTGTATAAAATATACTCAGATTCTATATTGTCGCGTAGACAGGGAATAGTACAACATAACACCTTTTAGAGAGAGGATTCATCTGCTGAAAGAATCCTTAAGGAATGTTAGTTGGAAGTCGCCCTTGAGCATCTTCTCTGAAACTCGAAGTAGGAGAAGACGGTCCATCCGTTATTCATGAGTGTACAGCAAGTTTATTTAGACTTGCCGTAAATAAAGGTGGTACCGCGGAGTCCTTTCGTCCTTTTTGACGAAAGGGCTTTTTTGTTTTTTTAGAAATAAAGGAGGAGAATAGAATGACGAACGAACAGAAAGAACTGACGATGCCAACGAAATATGATCCGAAGGCAACTGAAGAAAATCGTTATGATTTTTGGTTGAAAGGTAAATTTTTTGAAGCAAAGAGCGAAGAGGGTAAACAGCCGTATACGATCGTAATCCCACCTCCTAACGTTACAGGCAAACTACACCTCGGGCATGCATGGGACACAACGCTTCAAGACATCTTAACACGTACAAAACGTATGCAAGGATACGATGTTCTATGGCTGCCTGGGATGGATCATGCTGGTATTGCAACCCAAGCAAAAGTAGAAGGAAAGCTTCGTGAAGAGGGGATTTCTCGATACGATTTAGGCCGTGAAAAGTTTTTAGAGAAGTCGTGGGAATGGAAAGAAGAGTATGCAGAGTTTATTCGTAATCAATGGGCAAAATTAGGGCTCGGCCTAGATTATTCCCGTGAACGCTTTACATTAGATGAGGGTTTGTCTGATGCAGTTAAAGAAGTTTTTGTTACCCTTTATGAAAAAGGCTTGATCTACCGTGGTGAATATATCATTAACTGGGATCCAAAGACGAAAACAGCTCTTTCTGATATTGAAGTTATCCACCAAGATGTTCAAGGTGCGTTCTATCATATGAAGTATCCACTAGCTGATGGATCTGGACATATCGAAGTAGCAACTACTCGCCCTGAGACGATGCTTGGTGATACAGCAATCGCTGTTCATCCGAAAGATGAACGTTATCAACACCTAATCGGCAAAAAAGCTATCCTCCCAATCGTTGGACGTGAGATCGAGATTGTTGGAGATGATTATGTTGATATGGAATTTGGTTCAGGAGCTGTAAAAATCACACCTGCTCATGATCCAAATGACTTTGAGATCGGGAACAGACACAACCTTGAGCGTATCCTTGTAATGGATGAAGGCGGTCAGATGAATGACAATGCTGGTGCTTACCAAGGACTCGACCGATTTGAGTGTCGAAAGCAGATCGTTAAAGATCTTCAAGAGCAAGGTGTATTGTTCAAGATTGAAGAGCATATTCATTCTGTTGGACACTCTGAGCGAAGTGGAGCGGTTGTTGAACCATATCTTTCAACACAATGGTTTGTTAAGATGCAGCCTTTAGCAGACGAAGCGATCAAGCTTCAAAAAGGTGAAGATAAAATAAACTTTGTTCCTGATCGCTTCGAGAATACGTATATGCGTTGGATAGAAAACATTCGTGATTGGTGTATCTCGCGTCAACTTTGGTGGGGTCACAGAATCCCGGCATGGTTCCATAAAGAAACGGGAGAGATCTATGTTGGTAAAACGGAGCCGAAAGATCCCGAAAATTGGGAGCAGGATACAGATGTTCTTGACACATGGTTCTCATCTGCTCTTTGGCCGTTCTCAACGATGGGATGGCCAGACGAAGAAGCTGCTGATTACAAGCGTTACTTCCCAGGAAATGTACTCGTAACAGGTTACGATATCATTACGTTCTGGGTTTCAAGAATGGTCTTCCAATCGATTGAATTTACGGAACAAAAGCCGTTTAACGATGTGCTGATTCACGGGCTCGTACGTGACTCCGAAGGAAGAAAGATGAGTAAATCACTCGGTAACGGTGTTGACCCGATGGATGTGATCGAGAAGTATGGCGCTGATGCTTTGCGTTTCTTCTTATCAACAGGAAGTTCACCAGGAAACGACCTTCGTTTTTATTGGGAAAAAGTAGAGTCTACTTGGAACTTTGCTAACAAGATCTGGAACGCATCTCGTTTTGCATTGATGAATATGGATGGTATGCAATACGACGAGATTGATCTAAGTGGAAAGAAATCACTAGCTGATCAATGGATTTTAACGCGATTGAATGAAACGGCAGAAGATATCACACGTTTGATCGATGCATACGAATTTGGAGAAGTGGGACGCCTGCTTTATAACTTTATCTGGGATGATCTTTGTGACTGGTATATCGAAATGGCAAAACTTCCACTCTATGGGGAAGATGAAGAAGCGAAGAAAACGACTCGTTCTGTTCTAGCACATGTGTTAGACCAAACGCTAAGATTGCTTCATCCTTTCATGCCATTTATTACAGAAGAAATCTGGCAGCACTTGCCTCATAAAGGTGAATCGATCACTATTGCTTCTTGGCCAGAAAAGCGTGAAGATCTTCATTTCCCTGAAGCAGCAAAAGAATTTGCGCTGATTACAGAAGTGATCCGTTCAGTTCGTAACATCCGTTCTGAAATGAACGTTGCTCCGAGTAAGCCAGTTGAACTACAGATTAAACCAAAGAATAAAGAGATCCTTTCAGCACTCGAATCAAATCGTCATTATTTAGTGCGTTTCTGTAACCCAGGCGAACTTATCATCTCAGATGAGATCTCAGCACCTGAGAAGAGCATGAGCACGATTTTAACAGGTTTAGAAATGTACCTTCCACTTGAAGGGTTGTTAAATATCGATGAAGAAATTAAGAGACTTGAAAAAGAAGCTGAGAAATACGCGAAAGAAGTAGAGCGCGTACAGAAAAAATTAAGCAATGAAGGCTTTATGAAGAAAGCACCTGAAAAGGTTATAGAAGAAGAGCGTGCAAAAGAAGCGGATTATCAAGAGAAATATGATAACGTATTAGCGCGTATTAAAGAACTTCAAAGCTAACACATCATCTATATGAGGCGAATCCTTATTTCAGCAGGGATTCGCCTTCTTTATGGTTAGAAAGGCGGAATTAACTTGAATTCTTACAAGGAAGCACTAGAGTGGATTCATAGCTTATTGAAATTTGGTATAAAACCCGGTCTGAAACGAGTGGAATGGCTCTTAGAACGAACAGGCAACCCCGAAAAGAAGATAACGTGTATACATATTGCAGGCACGAATGGTAAGGGGTCAACTGTAGAATATATAAGAAGCATCATGAATAAAGCGGGTTATTCTGTAGGTACGTTCACATCTCCTTATCTCATTTCTTTCAATGAGAGGGTATCATTGAACAGGGTACCTATTGCAGACGAAGAACTGCTTCATTATACAAGAATCGTAAAGCCTCTTGTTGAAGAAGTTTCTTTAACCAATCTAGGAAGTCCTACCGAGTTTGAAGTGATCACCGTAATCTCACTTCTTTACTTCGCTGATAAACAGCCTGATATTGTTGTATATGAAACAGGGCTTGGGGGTCTTTACGATTCTACTAACGTAATAACACCGATCTTAAGCCTCATTACAAACATAGGCTTTGATCATATGGGCATACTCGGTGAAACGCTAAAAGAGATTGCCTTTCAAAAGGCTGGGATCATCAAGCGTGGTGTACCTATCATTACAACAGCAGATCAATCTGAAGCACGTGAAGTGATCGATCGTAAAGCGAAGGAAATGAATGCAGAGAACTATTATCTTGATCGTGATTTTTCTGTTGTACACGTAGAAAGTACAAATAGTGGTGAAAGATTTCTCTATACAGATTCTGAAGTTCATAGAGGTATAGAACTTGAGATTTCTATGATGGGAACGCACCAAATTAAAAATGCTGGATTAGCAGTGGCAGCTGTTAAGCATTTAACAAGGTCTGGCAAGTTTAATATTTCGCTCTCTACGTTAATGGATGGACTTCGCGAAGCAATTTGGGCTGGAAGATTTGAAAAAGTATCACATTCACCCGATATAATAATTGATGGGGCTCATAACCAACAAGGTGTTGCAGCACTTAAACAAACACTGATCAATCATTATGGATCTAAGCGAATCTTTCTTTTGTTTGCGGCTTTGGAAGATAAGGCGTATGCAACGATGATGCAAGACTTGGTAAGTGTCGTGTACGAAGCGTGTTTTACATCCTTTGATTTTCCAAGAGCAGCATCTGCGGAACAATTGTTGGCAGAAAGCCCTCTGGAAAATTCATATAGCATCTCTTCTTGGAGAGAGGCATTGCAACATGTAAAAGACCAATTAGAGGAAGATGATATTCTCATAATTACTGGATCGCTCTACTTTATTTCAGAAATTAGAAAAACATTTACAAATTTGGAATAACATTTATTGTAATTTTTAGAACTTTTGATAAAATAAAAGATAATGAATTTGTCCTAGTAAAAAAGTTGTGTATTTTAAACAATCCTTATTTGGAAGGGGGACAAGGTGGTGGCGACTCGTATGGTAAATAGAAAAAAACGTATGATTCTTATAGCGGCATGGATTTTCTTTTTCCCACTCGCTATTTGGACGGCTGTTCAGATGACGAGTAACCAGCCTGATATCAATGTAATCGACCTTGGTATTATAAGCTTTTTAGCGATCGTTGTTTCTTGTTTCCCGATCAAAGTGATGAATACGAACATCTCCTTCATGTCTGGAATCAACCTAGCCGTATTTCTTTATTATGGGCTGACTGTTGCGTTATATATGACGCTATTATCTGTTTTAGCCATGTTTATCTCTCTAAAGGTTCATGTCATAAAAGAGTATTATAGATATATGGCGAACAGCCTTATGTTTACATGGCTAATTATCTGTGAGAGCTCGGTATTTCATCTCTTTGGAGGTGAAGTGGGACCGTTTGCAGTTGATGAATCTATTAATTTGATTCCTGTAGTCGCATATGTTTTAACGGGGTTGGTTTTAAATCATGTTGGTCTTTACTTTATCGTAAAAGTACTATACGAAGAAGACGTTGCTTTTTTTGAGCGTGATGCTGTATGGGACCTCGTTTCGGAGGTTCTAGCTATTCCTGTTGGCCTCATGCTATTTGTTCTATACTCTCAGCTAGGGCGTCCTGGAATCTTTTATGTTGGCCTACCATTTCTTTCATTATCTATCATTATTAATCTCTATCATGTTAGTCAACAGATTAACGATGCTCTTCAAAAAGCGAGTGAGATCGGCCAGCAGCTTTCTGAACATTTAAAGGTAAATCACATATTGGATGTTTTTATAGAAAGACTGATCGGTTTTATGAATGTTGATTTTGCGTTTATATATGATGCGGATGCGGGAGAAAATCTTAAGATCATACGCCAATATGAAAGTGAAGAAGGCATACTCACCACAGTACCTATCAAAAAACATGAAGCTATTAGTGGTAGAGTATGGTCGACAGGAAAAAGTATACGTTATAGCAAATTGAAGCCATGGCGTAAGATATCGAACGTTTTCTTTCAAGGAAAAGCACAGTCTGTACTCTCGGTGCCTATGATCAGAAATCAAAAAATCGTAGGTATCATTACCTTTGCATCGAAAGAAAAACACGCTTTTCAGAAGCATCACCTCATCATCCTTGAAATCTTAGCAAACTACTTGGCAGTAGCGATCGATAACGCAAGAAACTACGAATCCACAAAGTTAAAAAGTGAACAATGTCCTTTAACAGGTTTATATAATTATCGATATTTTGAGAGCATTCTTACCGAAATGTACCAAAATTATGAGTATTTTAGGAAGCAGTTCTCAATCATCTTATTAGATATTGATCACTTCAAAAAAGTAAATGATACATACGGTCATCAAAGTGGAAATGAAGTATTGATCCTCTTAGCTAGAAGACTAGAAGAGTTTATTGGTGATCGAGGAACAGTTGCCAGGTATGGTGGAGAGGAGTTTATTATCTTGCTACCTGAATCAGGGGATAGAGCGGGTATCCAATTAGCTGAACAGCTTCGTTCTGTAATTTCTGATCAAGGATTTGATATACATAATGACCTCACCGACCAATGCAGACATACGATCTACATAACTGCAAGTATCGGGGTTGCAACTGCTCCTCATCAAGGAGAAGATGCACTTACATTAGTACGAAACGCAGATCGTGCCATGTATACAGGTGCAAAACAACAAGGAAGAAATAAAGTCGCCGCTTATATCGGATAAAAATCTAGGCAGTTTCACGCCTGGATTTTTTTTGTGTTCCTATCTTTTTCTTGTTCTATTAAAACAAAAATAGCATATGTTTTAGTAGATGATAGAGAGGAGCGGATGATATGAAACAAGAGATATCCATCTTGATCAATGGTAAAGAAAAGAACTATAGTGAAGATCAAACATCTGTTAAAGAGCAGCCCGCTCATAATGAGGTTGCTGCTGCCATCGAGGAAGTGAACAGAGGCGGATATACGATTCTGGCAACTTCTCTTAAGAAACGTGAAAACTTCTTTAAAAGAAAGAACGGACATGTGTTGAACAAGAGGACAAGCTTCCTTGTTCCGAATAATGGGAAAGGCTTTCCTAAGCAAATTGTTGCAGCGATTATAGGAGCTATCGTTACAGGAACAATTTTAGGAGTATTAGTCTTAACGGTATTCTCCTCCGATATCACGGAAGCTGGAGATAAAGTGACAGAAGCATCAACAGTTGCTACAGAAAAAGTAGCTGACTCTGGTAAATCCGTAACGATCAGGCCGATCAAATTAGATTTTTCAGCACTTCAAGCGGGTGTCTTCTCATCAAAAGATCGAGCTGAAGGAGCTGTTAAAACCATAGAAGATAAAGGCTTTTCAGCAGTTGTTTTTAAAGCTGAAGAAGAAAAGTATTCTGTTATCGTAGGCATTGGAAATGAGAAGCATCAATTAGATAAATTTAATGAAGCTTATCAAAAAGAAATGGATAAGCCACTTTTTAAATCGCTCTCTTTTTCTTTTGATCAATTAAAAACACCATCAAAGCTAGATGAAACCTATTTTACGAATGGTCAGATTCTACTTCAAAATACGCTTACCCTTTCTCAGATGCCAGACATAAGTGGATCAGGTCTTGATCGGACACTGAGCGATTTTAACAAGTGGAAAGAGTATGGAAAAGGGCAGAAGGGCAAGTGGAGTGAAAGTACAACGAAAGCAGCTTCAGATTTTGAAAAGCAGCTTGAAGGTGCCTTTCTAGCCTTAAAGGATTCGAAAAAAGGAGAACTGAACTGGGCTTTTCAGCAAAAAGTAATGGATAGCTTACAGTCTTATACGAAGCTGCTTGCAACATTAAAATAATTAAAATAAATAGCCTGTTTGCTTATTCATTGCTCTTTGAAAGTAGTTGATTTAAGCTCCGGGTTGATCGCTTTCCATGAGGAGACAGGTGAGCGCCTCGCCGCTTTGCGTCATTAAGGGACTCACCTGTCTAGATGCAGTGGCTAGCCCCTCGAGGACAAAGGTTATACGGTCTGTGATGAGCAAAGTGCTCCTTCATAGCCCATTCAACTTTTGCTTGTCGGGCCTTAACAAGCCACTTCTACTTTTAGGATCGACCGCTCGTCCCATAGGAGTCGGCAACCCTCCACTCTGATCAACTTGCATTAAAAGAAAAGTAACATTCTTAGAAATGAAGAAACTAAAGGAATTTAAGGTATGGCTCGATTGTTGAGTCATACTTTTTTAGTTTCCATAAAGATTGATTGTGAAAGCGTAAAACAAAATCTTGATTGATAGGTTTTTAAGAATTTTGTCGGAATTCGTCAATGAATTTAATCATTTGCCCTCATAAAATGCAGTAAAGAACCGAAAAACTAATAGAAGTATGTTTTTCGGCGTGATTTGTCTAATTTTTACAAGTTTGCTATTGTAAATCTATACGAAACTATACATCAAAGAATTAGATGAAAGGTGATTACATGAAACGCCTCATATTAGCCTCTGCTTCACCTCGAAGATATGAACTTCTGTCATTAACGCTTCTTCCATTTGAAACGTATCCAAGTACACTTGAAGAAAAAATGGATCATTCCCTTACTCCAAGTCGATTGGTAGAATCACTTGCTGAGCAGAAAGCTGCAGACATTTTTACTCAAAAACCAGAGTGTGTGATCTTAGGTGCAGATACAATCGTATCTTATCAAAATAATCGTCTTGGCAAACCTAAGAATCGAATTGAAGCTGCCGAAATGTTAAGGATGCTCTCAGGTCAAACACATGAAGTTTACACGGGGGTCTGTTTAATAGATCAAACAAAAAAAGTGATTTTCTCTGTTAAGACAAGTGTTACTTTCTACACTTTAGATGAAAATACAATTGATTGGTACTTAAACACTGGTGAACCTTTTGATAAAGCTGGCAGTTATGGAATCCAAGGATCAGGATCGCTATTAGTTGAGAAAATCGAAGGCGATTACTTCAATGTTGTAGGATTACCGATCTCTAAGGTGGTTCGATCACTAAAAGATTTCGGGTTTTCTTTCACCGAGTCAGTCACGAAGACTGAATAATAGGGGGGACGTAAGTGGTAACGAAGCCGCTTATGATAAAAGATTACCCATTACAGGAGAGGCCGCGAGAAAGACTTTTAAATGATGGTCCTGAAGCGCTCTCTAACTATGAATTGTTAGCTATTCTTTTAAGAACGGGTACGAAGCAAATGTCAGCTATCCAGCTTGCCCATCATATCATTCAGCAATTTGAAGGATTAATGCATCTTAAAGAAGCAACAATTGGTGAACTGAAAGAGATCAATGGTATAGGATCAGCAAAAGCAGTGGAACTGATGGCTGCCATAGAAATCGGTAAACGGATCAGCCGTCTTCAGTTTGAAGAAAGGTACACGATACGTTCACCTGAAGATGGAGCTAGGTATCTGATGGACGAGCTGCGTTTTTTACAGCAAGAACACTTCGTTTGTTTATATTTAAATACAAAAAATCAAGTGCTTTATAAAAAAACGGTTTTTATCGGAAGTCTAAATACGTCTATCGTACATCCGCGAGAAGTATTTAAAGAAGGCTTCAAACGCTCAAGTGCTTCAATCATCTGTTTTCATAATCATCCGAGTGGTGACCCTGCTCCGAGCAGGGAAGATATTGAAGTGACAAAAAGATTAGTAGAATGCGGAAAAATGTTAGGAATTGAAGTGTTGGATCACATCATAATAGGTGATCAAAGATACGTAAGTTTAAAAGAAAAAGGATATGTTTAACATTGTCTTTTGTTTCTTTTTTAGCGTATAATCAAACTTATGAGTTTTGCTTGATGAAAGGAGTCTACATAAATGTTTGGTGGATTTTCAAGAGATTTAGGAATTGATTTAGGAACTGCAAACACACTTGTTTACGTGAAGGGCAAGGGTGTTGTTGTGCGTGAACCTTCCGTTGTTGCTTTGCGTACTGACACAGGTTCAATTGAAGCGGTAGGTAATGCTGCTAAGAATATGATTGGACGTACTCCTGGTAATATCGTTGCCGTACGACCTATGAAAGATGGAGTTATTGCTGATTTTGAAACAACAGCTACAATGATGAAATACTTTATTCAGCAAGCCCAAAAAAACCGTTCTGTTTTTGCACGTAAACCTTATGTCATGGTATGTGTACCATCAGGAATTACTGCAGTGGAAAAGCGTGCGGTTGAAGATGCGACTAAACAAGCGGGAGCTCGTGAAGCTTACACGATCGAAGAACCTTTTGCAGCTGCAATCGGTGCTGATCTTCCTGTATGGGAACCAACAGGTAGCATGGTCGTTGATATCGGTGGAGGAACGACTGAAGTTGCGATCATCTCTTTAGGTGGTATCGTTACAAGCCAGTCAATTCGTATTGCTGGTGATGAGATGGACGATGCGATCATTGCTTATATTAAGAAGACTTATAATCTTATGATCGGTGAAAGAACGGCTGAAACTCTTAAGCTAGAAGTCGGTTCAGCTGGTGCGCCGGATGGAATTGAAGATATGGATATCCGTGGTAGAGATTTGTTGACAGGTCTTCCAAAAACGATTACGATTACGGCGGAAGAAGTTTCCAGTGCGTTGCGTGATACTGTTAATAGCATTATGGATGCCGTTAAAGTAACTCTTGAAAAAACACCACCAGAACTTGCTGCTGACATTATGGATCGTGGTATTGTTTTAACTGGTGGCGGTGCTTTATTACGAAACTTGGATAAAGTAATCAGTGAAGAGACGAAGATGCCTGTTATTGTGGCTGAGAACGCGTTGGATTGTGTAGCAGTTGGAACTGGCCGTGCGCTTGAAAACCTGCACCTCTTTAAATCCAAGGCTGGTATAACTTCTAGATCTAAATCCAAGTAAGTAGGTGTATTTTCATGCCACAATTTTTTTCGAACAAACGCCTTATCATTCTGCTAGTCAGCATTATCATTCTAGTAGCTCTGATTGGTTTTTCGATGAAAAAAAGGGAAAGCCTAACCTTACCTGAACAGTTTTTAAAAGATTCTGCAGGACTAACACAAACGATTTTCTATAAACCCGCTAATACACTAGCGGGTTTCTTTGAGAATTTAGCTGAAATGAAGCAGCTCTACAAAGAGAATCAAATGTTAAAAGCTAGGTTAGATGAGTACGCAAAACTTTATGTACAGTATGAGGAAGTTAAAAAAACAAACGAAACACTCAAAGCGCAATTAGACAAAGAAGAAGATCTTACCGATTTTAAAGTGAGAGAAGGTACTGTGATCGGACGCTCCCCTGATCAGTGGAATCAATTTATCTACATCAACAAAGGGGAAAAAGATGGTATCAAACCGAAGATGGCAGTCATTTCACCACAAGGATTTATTGGGAAAGTCACGAATGTTTCCTTGTTTCAGTCAACCGTTCAGTTGATCAGTGACAATGATCGTACGAATCGTTTCTCTGCTATCGTTCAAGGTGAGAAGAACATCTTTGGAACGATCGAAGGTTATGATGCAAAAAAACAAGCTTTGGTGTTTAAGAAGATTCCGGTAGATGCAAAGATTAAGAAAGGCCAAAAGGTGATCACCTCTGGTCTAGGAGATGTCTTTCCGCCTAACCTGCTCATCGGAGAAGTAATTGATATTGAACCAGATGAAGTGGGATTGACACAAACTGCTTATTTAAAACCTTCAGCTGATCTTTATGATATTGATCATGTGATGGTACTTGAACGAGAAATGCCTGCAGTGGATGAAAGTTTAAGAGAAAAGGAGGAAGAATGATGAAAAAAGTCTTTCTTCCTTTTCTTATCTATCTAGCTTTTATTAGTGAGAGTTCATTAGTACAAGCTTTCTTGCCTCATGATAATAGTATGGATTGGCAGCTGGTCCCCCGTTTTTCAATGGTATTAATTTTATTTGTTGCCATGTATGTAAACACCACATACGGGCTTTTATACGGACTTGCTTTTGGTTTGCTCACTGATCTTCTCTATACAGACATCATTGGTGTTTATTTGTTCTCTATGGCAGCTACTGCCTATATTACATCAATCTTTTCAAGGTATTTATTTGGAAACTTGATCGTGACTTTACTTCTGTCCGTAGTAGGGGTTTCCATATTAGAGTTTTTTGTATACGGTTTGAACAGTCTTATAGGAATCAGTACTCAGATGTTAGATGTATTCCTGTATAAAAGATTGTTGCCTACCCTCATCTTAAACGGTTTCTTTGCGATACTCATTTATTTTCCGTTTGTAAAGCAGTTGAACCAAATAAAGGATACTCTAAAAGAAAACTAACTTTTGCAAAGAGGAATTTAGACCTAGCTGTCGAATGTTAGTACGTTGAGGTGAACAATGGCAATGGTACAAAAACTCCAGCACAACGTAACAATTAAAGGAACAAAAGACGGCCTCGTTTTATTGTTGGATGATAAGTGTTCCTTCGATCTATTAGTCGAGGAGCTTAATGATAAATTAACCGCCGGAAGCAGCCAAATGTTAAGCGGACCTGTAATTTCCGTTAAAGTAAAAGCAGGGAACCGTTATTTGACTGCTGAACAAGAAGAGAAGTTAATAGAAGTTCTTAAACAAAAAGAAAATCTTATCCTAGATCATATTGAGTCAGATGTTATCACAAAAGCTGAAGCTGAAGAGATGAGAAAAGATGCTCAAGTTGTGACCGTATCTAAAGTCGTCAGATCAGGTCAGGTTCTTGATATACAAGGAGACTTGCTTCTGGTCGGCGATGTAAATCCTGGAGCAACTGTGATGGCGACAGGGAATATTTATATTCTCGGTTCGCTAAAAGGAATCGCTCACTGCGGCACGAAAGGTAACGAAGAAGCGATCATTGCAGCATCCGTAATGAAGCCTTCTCAACTTAGGATTGCTCACCATATTAATAGAGCACCAGACTCTTATCCCGAACTAGGAAATGAGATGGAGTTTGCTTACATATCCAATGAAGAAAAACAGATTCGTATTGATCGAATCAGTGCTGTTCATCGATTAAGACCGAAACTGAACAGTTTGCTATAGAAAGGGGAATGAAGCATGGGAGAAGCAATAGTCATAACGTCTGGGAAAGGTGGAGTCGGTAAAACGACGACTTCTGCCAATTTAGGGACTGCTCTAGCTCTTTCTGGAAAAAAAGTATGTCTTGTAGATACTGATATCGGGTTGAGAAACTTGGATGTATTGATGGGACTTGAGAACCGCATCATCTATGATCTTGTTGATGTAGCAGAAGAACGCTGCAAACTTAAACAAGCATTGATAAAAGATAAGCGTTTTGAGTGTTTGTACCTGCTCCCAGCAGCTCAAACAAAAGATAAATCTTCCATTACCCCTGAACAAGTAAAAACAATCGTTCAGGAATTAAAGCAAGATTACGATTATGTCATTATTGATTGTCCTGCAGGTATTGAGCAAGGCTTTAAAAATGCCATTGCAGGTGCGGATAAATCAATCGTAGTAACCAATCCTGAAACTGCTTCTATGCGTGATGCTGATCGCATTATCGGGCTGTTAGAACAAGAGGATATGGAACCGCCTAAACTGATTGTAAATCGTCTTCGTAATCATCTGGCTAAGAACGGTGATATGTTAGATGTTGATGAGATCGTTTCCGTGCTTTCTATCGAGCTTCTTGGAGTCGTGATCGACGATGAGAACGTGATAAAAGCTGCAAATAAAGGTGAACCAGTTGCTTTACAGCCTGACTCGAAAGCTTCTATCGCATACCGGAATATTGCGAGAAGAATTTTAGGTGAGTCTGTTCCGCTTCTGTCACTAGAAGAAGAAAAAGGTTTCTTTGGAAAGATCAAAACATTATTAGGTATGAAATAAGCATCGGCTACGCGCTGATGCTTTTTTTTGAGCTTTTTACTCTGAAGGTTTTGAAAGTGGTTAATTTCCGTTCCAGGATGCTCGCTTTCCGGGGGGCGTGCGGTGAGCCACCTCGACACTTTGTGTCCTTAGGTGTCTCACCTGTCCCGCTGATCCCCCAGGAGTCTCGCACCTTGCACTCCAATCAACAAACCAAAGATGTATTTTACAAAGCTATTTCATAGGCGTTCTTGAAGTCGGTTATTGACTTTCATGATGCTTGTTTTTAGATTTGATCATTTCACGCTTAGTCAAAAGCAACTGTGCTTCCTTTGTTTACTAGTAAACCTACCGTATAGTCTTTATTGTCGTTTGCTCGGTGAGAAGCTTGTAAGGTGTTGCACTATTCAATTTGTCTTTGGAGCTTTTGGATTTTTTCTTTTTGCTACATTTGCAAGTTGATTGGAGTGGAGGATGCGAGACTCCTGCGGGACGAGCGGTCAGGTGAGACCCTTAATGGCGCAAAGAGGCAAGGGGCTCACCGGTCGCCCCGCGCAAAGCGAGCACCTGTAACGGAAATCAACCACTTACGAATACAACAGAGCTTATGTAAATCTTTATTTTCAGCTGCACAAATCAACAAACCATTTACTCATATCTCCAACGGACAAGTCATAGGATGTACATATATGAGAAAAATGGAGGAACGGTTATGAAAAATAGAGCAGATGAAATCCGAAAGAAGTACGGTAATATTTCTAAGAACGGCAGCTCAAAAGAAAGTAGCTCGGTTATCACATCTAGGGACGAACCGGAGAAATCTCATCCTCTATTCAACCGTCATGCTATGTTAATGCAGATTATGTTTTCCATTATCTTATTTTTAATTGTAGGAATCGCATTTAAGAATAATAATGATCATACGGTTCAGGCGCAAAACTTTATCAAACATGTATATCAAGATGAGTTTCAGTTTGCTGCAGCAAAAGATTGGTATGAAGATAAGTTCGGAAAACCATTAGCTTTATTTCCGAAAGATAAGTTGCAGAAAGAAAAGAAAACGGAAGAAGTCAGTGAAGTATTTGCTGTTCCTGCTGATGGTAAGGTGTATGAGACGTTCAGTACAAACGGCAAAGGAATCGTTATTGAAACGGGCAAAGAGGAAGATGTAGAAACGTCGAAAAGTGGTTACATTGTTTATGCTGGAAAAAAGGATGACTTGGGTTATACCGTAATCATTCAACACTCGGACGAACAAGAATCGTGGTATGGAGACCTAAAGGAAATTGATAAGTCCATTAAGCTATATAATTATGTAGAAAGCGGTACTCGATTAGGTAAAGTATCGGGAAGTAAGGATGGGAAGTCCGGTAAATTTTATTTTGCGATAAAAAAAGACAAGAGTTTCATTGATCCTAGCAAGGTGATTGATATTGATTAAATTAATAATAGAATTCATACGAAAAATAAAGATTAATCCCGCCTTTTGGGTCGTCATTTTCGGTGCGGTCTATACGGGGCATTTTAGGGAGATTATCGTCTGGTTTTTCGTCGTTCTAATTCATGAGATGGGTCATTTTGCTGGTGCCCGTCTTTTTAATTGGAGAGTTTCAAGAATAGATCTTCTCCCTTTTGGAGGTGCAGCCGTAGTTGAAGAACATGGTACACGTCCGATTCACGAAGAGGTTTGGGTAGCTGTTCTTGGTCCGTTACAACACATTTGGCTTACCGGAGTCGCATATATCTTAAGTCAGACTAACCTCATCTCTGCGAATGATTTTTATTGGTTTTTTATTTTGAACCTTACCTTATTTTTATTTAACCTTCTTCCGATATGGCCACTCGATGGTGGGAAAGTTTTATTTGCTCTAGTATCCAAACGGATTCCATTCAAAGAAGCACAGCAGAAGTTTTTAATAGGATCCGGTGCTTTGTTGGTCATAGGCAGTGCATGGCAGCTCTCTTTACAGCCATCGCATTTGAACCTTTGGGTAATCTGTCTTTTCCTAGGCTTAGCTCATATTCTTGAATGGCGCAGCAGACATTATGTGTTCATACGGTTCTTGCTGAACAGAATGCAGCAATCAAGCATAAAAGGTACTCGTACAATTATCGTACCCCCAACATGGTCACTTTCAAAAGTCACTCATCACTTGGTAAAAGGTGTTTCCCATTCTATTGTTATTAAGAATTTCAATCCTATTACGATCAATGAAAAGCAACTCTTAGAAGCTTATTTTCATAATCATTCTCCCGAGTGTGCAATTGGAAAAGTTTTTCGTTAGAATAGGATACAGAGCAAAAAACAGGGAGATGTGAATGGAACGATGCAGCGCGTAGTAATCAATGCAGTAGGAATGGAAAAACGTACAGCGTTAATGGAGAATGAAAAACTTATAGAATGTGCGGTCCATAGACCGACTAAAAGTCCGTTAACAGGAAATATCTATAAAGGAAAAGTTCAAAAGGTTTTGCCTGGTATGCAAGCTGTGTTTGTAGATATTGGAACGAGCAAGAACGGCTTTCTTCATAAAGACGATTTGCCTGCTTA
Source organism: Fictibacillus sp. 7GRE50 (assembly GCF_015903875.1). Classification (NCBI taxonomy): domain Bacteria; kingdom Bacillati; phylum Bacillota; class Bacilli; order Caryophanales; family Fictibacillaceae; genus Fictibacillus; species Fictibacillus sp. 7GRE50. The sequence goes on along the minus strand of NZ_JACZDW010000001.1, from coordinate 41,379 downwards.
TCAACAACTTTCTGGTGAGGCACAAAAGAAAGTATCCATCTCAAGCCTTATTAAAGAAGGAGAATCGATACTTGTTCAAGTCGTTAAAGAAGAGTCTGGAGATAAAGGTGCCAAATTAACAGCCCTTATTTCGTTTACAGGCCATCTGCTCGTTTATTTTCCATTCACTCCTCACGTTGGAATATCCAAAAAGATAAAAGAATCTCAACGCGCAATGCTACAAGACTGGGGAGATTCTGTTATAAATAATCAAGAAGGTCTGATCATTCGGACAGGTTGCGAAGATTTTCCTGAGCGCGAAATGAATCAAGAGCTTGAAAGACTTAGAAGACAATTGAACGAAGTGCAAAAATGCTCAGATGGTAAAAAAGCACCTGATCTAATCGTGCAACCTCCATTTTTTTATCCACTCTTAGAGAGATGGATAAATCATAACGTAGAAGAAATTATAGTTGATGATTATGAAACGTATCAGCATGTCAAAGAGTATGCTGCTTCCTTTCAAAATCCATTTTCTGTTAAACTGTACAATGAAAAAGAGCCTCTTTTTCGCAAATTAGGAATTGACACAGACATTGAAAAAGCACTTTCTCCGTTAGTATGGTTAAAGAATGGGTCTTCGCTTTATTTTAATGTGACAGAAGCGTTAACAGCGATCGATGTGAATACGGGTAAATTCACTGGAAAAAAAGATCGGTCTAAGACTGTTGTTGAGACAAATAAGATAGCTGCACAAGAAATAATGAAACAGCTTCGTTTGCGTAATATTGCCGGCATGATCGTCATTGACTTTATTACGATGCAGTCAAACGAAGACAAAGAACAAATCAACAAGGTTATGCGAGAAGCATTAAAGAATGATTCTGCTACCATGATTTTGCATGGTTTTACGAAAATGGGCTTGTTTGAAATGACTAGAAAAAAAGAAAGGCCATCATTACTTGAGACTCTTGCTACAAGGTTTGATCGCCATATGATGGATGGGTATATCCTGCGCCAGGAAACGTTGTATTATGAGATGGATCGTATAATGAAAGAATACACATACGAAGATGACGAGGCTTTATGGATGGAAGTGCCACAACACTTTTCTGAATGGCTGAAAAAGAATCCTGACAAGCTGAAACATTTAGAGAAACAGCATGATATTAAAGTGTTTGTATCTATCGGTTCGTCAAACAGAGAAATGGCAGTCAGACAATCAGGAAAAATAGATGAAATAAGAAACAGGATGTTAAAAGATTCACATTGACATAAGGGTGCCAAACATGGTATCCTTTTTTCGTTAGTGTTTGGAGCACCCGCTCCAACCGCACAGACCAGGTTTTAAGTATTTTTATACACCTGGGATGGCGAGTCTGAGTATAAGAGGAGGTGCACGTTGATGTACGCAATTATTCAAACTGGTGGTAAGCAAGTTCGAGTTGAAGAAGGTCAAGCGATCTATGTTGAAAAACTAGATGTTGAAGCTGGAGCGTCAGTAACATTTGAGGATGTATTGATGGTAGGTGGAGATAGCTTGAAAGTAGGAGCTCCTTTAGTTGAAGGTGCTACAGTTACGGCAACAGTTGAAAAACATGGCCGTGGCGAAAAAGTGGTTGTCTACAAGTTTAAGGCGAAGAAGAACTATCGTCGTAAGCAAGGACACCGTCAACCATACACAAAAGTTGTGATTGAAAAAATTAACGGGTAATTCTCATGATTCTAGTTTCTATATACAGGAACAACGATCAAGACATACTTTCGTTTACGATGGAAGGACATGCTGATTATGCTCCACATGGCCAAGACTTGGTTTGTGCAGCAGCTACAGCGGTGTCATTCGGTACGATCAATGCGATAGAAAAGCTTTGCGGATATGAGCCAGAAGTAACTACTCATGAAGATGGTGGTTTTCTAACGTTAACCGTACCGGGTAATCTTAATGATTCTATACATCAAAAAACACAGTGGCTTTTGGAAGGCATGGTTGTATCCCTTGCTTCCATTGAAGAAGGATACAGCGAGTATATAAAATTGACTGAACATGAAGGAGGTGCAACGAATGCTTAAATTAAACCTTCAATACTTTGCCTCTAAAAAAGGGGTAGGTAGCACAAAGAATGGTCGTGACTCACAGTCTAAGCGTCTAGGCGCTAAGCGTGCTGATGGACAATTCGTTTCTGGTGGTTCAATTCTTTACCGTCAACGTGGTACTAAGATCTATCCTGGTACAAACGTAGGTAAAGGCGGAGATGACACACTATTTGCTAAGGTAGACGGAGTTGTACGTTTCGAACGTTATGGCCGTGACCGCAAAAAGGTAAGTGTTTACCCAATCGCGCAAGAAGCGTAAGAGGGAGATGAAAACTCTAACCAGATTGGTTAGAGTTTTTTCTTTGCTTTGTGAGAGTATTAAGTACTGCGCTAAATTTGTTGGTGTAAGGTATAGCCCTATTAAAAGGAAAGGCTAGGAGTGCGATGATGTCAAACAAATGGACAACTGTCGATCTTTTGCGCCACGCCAGGCATGACTGGCTAAACCAGCTACAGCTTATTAAAGCAAACCTATCACTTGGCCGCACAGAGCGGGCAAAAGAGATTATGAATGAAGTTATTGAACTATCACGGGAAGAATCAAGAATCTCTAACCTGAAAACCCCGAATTTATCGGAGTACTTATTAACATATAACTGGTTGAAGCATCCGGTGAAATTGTATGGAAAAGTAAATGGTGAAAGCGGGGATTTCAGCTTATTTGAAGAGGAATTGTTACATACGACGAAAGAAGTATGTGATGTGTTGAATAATTCCATTTCGGGTTATGATGAATACTCACTTACTGTTACATTTGATCCTGCAGCTCTTCGAGTTTGTTATACCTTTCAAGGGATGCTAACAGATGAGAAGGATACGTATGAAGTATTGAGAAATATTTTTTCAACACATAAAAGCATGTTACTCATCGAAAGCTATAATCAGGAAAATAAGTGTTATTTTGATATTCAGTTAACTTCCTAATGGAAGGAGGAGAATGAAATGTTTGTCGATCAGGTCAAGATTTATTTAAAAGCAGGTGACGGCGGAAACGGAATGGTTGCATTTCGCCGTGAAAAATACGTTCCAGACGGTGGTCCTGCTGGTGGTGACGGAGGAAAAGGAGCAAACGTGATCTTTGAAGTTGAAGAAGGTTTACGAACGCTTATGGACTTCCGTTACAATCGTCATTTTAAAGCCCCTCGAGGTGAACATGGTATGTCTAAGGGCATGCATGGAAAAAAAGCGAACGATATGATTGTTAAAGTTCCTCCAGGTACTGTCGTGACAGATGCTAATACAGGAGAGACAATTGCTGACCTCGTACATCATCAGCAGCAAGCGATCATCGCTAAAGGCGGTCGAGGCGGCCGTGGAAACACTCGTTTTGCTACTCCTGCAAACCCGGCTCCAGAAATTGCTGAGAACGGAGAACCAGGTGAAGAACGAGAAGTAACATTAGAATTGAAAGTCTTAGCTGACGTAGGATTAGTAGGATTTCCGAGTGTAGGGAAATCAACCTTCTTATCGATCGTTTCAGCAGCTAAGCCAAAAATTGCTGAGTACCATTTTACAACAATCACTCCTAACTTAGGAGTTGTTGCGGTAGAGGATGGAAGAAGCTTTGTAATGGCTGACCTTCCAGGTTTGATCGAAGGTGCTCACGAAGGAATTGGACTCGGTCATCAATTCTTAAGACATATCGAACGAACACGTGTTATCCTACATGTTATCGACATGTCTGGAATGGAAGGCCGAGATCCTTATGATGATTTCGTGAAAATAAACGATGAGCTTAATCAGTACAACATGCGTTTAATGGAACGTCCTCAAATTGTACTAGCTAACAAAATGGACATTCCAGGTGCTGAAGAAAACCTTGAAACGTTCAAAGAAAAAGTGGGAGAAGACGTAAAAGTATTCCCAATTTCTGCGATTTCTCGTCAAGGTATTAGAGAAGTGCTTTTCACAACAGCAGATACTCTTGAAGTAACACCTGAGTTCCCTCTTATTCATGATGATGGTGGAGAACAACAAAGGGTTCTATATAAGCACGAAAAAGAAGATGCTGGCTTCTATATTACTCGTGACCCTGCAGGTGTTTTTGTTATCAATGGTCCGAAGATTGAAAAGTTGTTCAAGATGACAGACTTTTCTCGAGAAGAAGCAACAAAGCGTTTTGCAAGACAAATGCGTACTCTTGGTGTAGACCAAGCATTGCGTGATCGTGGAGCAGAGCATGGTGATGTTGTTCGAATCCTAAAATATGAGTTCGAATTTATCGATTAAAAGAAGGCAGCCTATTCTGTAGGCTGTCTTTATTTTATACAAATGTCCGTGTGAGATAGACACGAAAGGTAAATCCTATTATAATAAAGGTAAGAAAGTCACCGGAGGAAGCTAAATGAAAAATGATCAGCAATACTACATGGTAAGAGAAGATGTGTTGTCCGAATCTATGCAAAAAGCATTGGAAGCAAAGTCTCTCTTAGATCGAGGAAAAGTTAAAACAGTCGCAGAAGCTGCAGAAAAAGTTGGATTGAGCAGAAGTGCATTTTATAAATACCGTGATGGGATCTTTCCGTTTCATACGATGGTTAAAGAGAAAATTATAACACTATCCATTCACCTTGAAGACAGATCCGGTGCCCTGTCGAGTCTGTTAACAGTTGTTGCTTCCCAAGGATGCAACGTATTAACGATTAATCAGACGATTCCCTTACAAGGACGTGCACATATTACATTGACGATTGAAACGAACATGCTTCAAGGAGATATGAAGGACTTGTTAAGCACATTGAACCGTATGGAAACGGTAGAACGAGTGGAAGTAGTAGGAACCGGCGCATAAAGAAATCCCTGGCTGTTACAGCTAGGGATTTTTTTGGCTTATAATAAGAATCCTTTTTCCTTTAAAGCACCGCAAACTTTATCGAGCTTCTCCTCTGAGTCTGATGAGAGAGTGTGCATGTGAATACCTTCTGTTAATTCACTTAGAAGGCTAGCATTCGTATCTTTAAGCCGTTGGATCAGATCTTCAACATCTTTTCGCGTGGAGAGTTTAAGTGAAGCCTTAATATCACCATAAACAGGGTGTTCAACGGTAACATCTTCAACTGTAACGCCATAATCCACAATCGTTATTAGTTCACTCGTTGTTTCTTCTGGAGAATGATTTGCTGCAATCACACGAGAGAATTGTTTTTTTGAGTCGTCCTTTAAGTAAATATAGCCTTGAGCTGTTGCCATGATCGGCTCACCGCTTGCTTTTAAAAGTGACATGTCTTGTACGATAACCTGTCTGCTAACATTCGTTTTAGTGGCGAGAATCGAACCACTAAGCGGCTTATCAGCTTTCATCAGCCAGGCTATGAGCTGCGAACGTCTGTCTTCACCTTTTAATTTATCGTTGCTCATCTTGTTATTACCTCACTAACAGATCTAAATGTATTTGTAATTTCGATAAGTGCTTTTCCAAGTAAAGCAATTTCTGCAGAAGTCGTTTGATGACTGGTCGAGATTCTAACCAATTCATGAGCTTCACTTTCTGTTCTTCCAATGGCCAGTAAAGTTTTAGAAGGTGCTTGTTGTCCGTTCTTGCATGCTGATCCTGTTGAAACAGCGATTTTTAATCGATCCAGCTCTTGCATCACGATTTGACCTTCCATTCCTTTTGCGCGGATTGGAATGATAAATGGAGAGCTGTCGTCATTGTCTTCAAAGATTATATTCCTATCTGTAAGTATAGACGATTTTAGTTGTTTTCGCATGTCAATGGCATGCAGATAGCGATCTTGCTGTAAATGGAATGCCTCTTCTGCTGCTGTTACGAATGCGACGATTGATGGGAGATCAACAGTACCAGCACGGAATCCACGTTCATGTGTGACTTCTGAAAGAAGAGGAGCTATATGAATAGATGGTGATACATATACAGCACCCGTTCCCTTTGGTCCGTTTATCTTGTGAGCAGACATTGTAAAAGCATCTATGTTCAAAGAATGAAAATAATCTTTTTCCCATTTTCCGAAGGATTGAACACAATCACTGTGAAACAAAACACCTCGATTTTTTAAATGTTCACCGATTTCTTTGATATCCTGAACGATTCCCGTTTCACTGTTCACATGCTGAATGGTGACGAGAATAGTATCTGGACGAATTGAGGACAGCAGTGTATGGATCGAGATCTTCCCATTTTTTTGTATGGGTATTCTTGTTATCTCATAACCACTTTCCTCTAAAAATCTAAGCACATAATCAATAGAGGGGTGTTCTACATTTGAAGAGATAATGTGTTTTCCTTTATAGTTTGCTCCATTCGCTAATGAAGTAATAGCTAGAAAATTGCCATCAGAACCCCCGCCTGTAAAATAGATCCCTTCACTTTCTTTATTTAACAACTCAGCTAAAGAACACCGAGCATGTTCTAATAGATCACGAGCTGCTTGGCCTCCCTCGTGAAGACTTTCTGTGTTTTGAAAATACATTTTTGAAGTTTGAACAAAAGCATTCACTGCCGATTCTGACAGGGGTGTAGTTGCTGCATAATCAAGATATATCAAGGTTTCCACCTCAGTTTTAATAAAATAGTTGTATCTAGTTTAAATCTATGTAAATATAGGTGTCAAGACACGTGTAAAGTTGAGGTGTTTTGTGTATATGAAACATAAAGAGGCAGATGTTCTAATTATCGGCGGAGGAATCGCTGGTTTGATGGCTGCTGAATATTTAAGTTCGCATAAGAATGTGATAGTTATCACAAAGTTTTCTGCAGAAAAATCAAATTCGTTTTTAGCTCAAGGTGGAATTTCTGCAGCAATAGATGAAGAGGACTCTTGGGCAGAGCACTTTTTAGATACGCTAAAGGCTGGGCGCCATCATAATGATCAAGAGGCGGTCAAACAACTTGTGAAAGAAGGCGAAAGTGTCGTTCGTACTCTTACAGAGTGGGGAGTGAACTTTGACAGACACGAGAACGGTTCTTTTATCTTAGGTAAAGAAGGCGGACATAATCGGAATCGCATCGTTCATGCTGGAGGAGATCAGACAGGTAAGAAAGTGATTGAAGCCTTAATACGAAGAGTAAGTAAAAACGTTAAGATCGTCACTCACCAATATGCAGTGGACTTAATTATTCAAGATCATAAATGTATCGGTGTATCTTGTAAAGATGATGAAAATCAAACCACTATCTTTCAAGCGAAAAATACCATATTGGCAGGTGGTGGATATGCAGGGATATATGGAACGACTTCTAATGCATTCGGATCGGATGGGAGCGTTCTATGCATGGCGTACCGGGCAGGTGTTGAACTCTCGGACTTAGAGTTTGTTCAATTCCACCCAACCCTACTATCAGATAGAGTGCCAGCAGGATTGATTACTGAAGCGGTGCGAGGACAAGGTGGAATATTGATCAATTCAAGTGGAGTTCCTTTTATGAAGGATGTGCATCCGTTAAAAGACCTTGCACCAAGAGATATCGTATCGAGGAGACTGTTTCAAGAGATTCATGAACACGGCGAGAAGGTGTTCTTAGATATATCTTCGATTAAAGATTTTAGAAGTAAATTTCCTGGAGTAACAATGCTTTGCGAGAATGCTGGTATCGATTTAGATAAAGGGCTGATTCCAGTATCTCCTGGTGCTCATTTTACGATGGGTGGAATCGTTACAGATCAAAGCGGTAAGACCTCGTTGAGAGGGCTTTATGCGGTTGGAGAGTGTGCGAATACAGGTGTACATGGTGCAAATCGATTAGCGAGTAATTCTCTCCTTGAAGGAGCTGTATTTGCAAAAAAGGTGGCAAACAGTATTCTTTCATCAGAGATAACGGATATGAAGCCTGCGACTTTTAAGAGAAAGAAAAATCTTGAACATAAATCAATACAGATTGACGGTCTCTTGCAAGAAAGCGAGATTCATCTTCTTATGGATAAATACGCGGGAATCGTCAGGAGTAAAAAAGAATTGATGAGTGCCGCAAAAACCCTAAACCTACCTTCATGGAGACCTGATCTGATCAAAGAACCACTACCTGTTATCAAGAGGTTCAATATGCAAACAATCGCATGGTTGACGGTAACAAGTTGTCTTAAGCGTGAAGAAAGCAGAGGCAGCCATTATCGAAAAGATTTTCCATCCCAGAAAAAAGAGTGGGACTCAAAAAAAATTATAAGGAGTTTGTGGCATGATGAATCCATTATTGCTGAAAAAACAGCTGCAGGAATTTTTAATTGAAGATATTGGATCTGGAGACTTGTCAGTGTCTCTCTTTGAAGATCATACAGAAGTGACCGCCACCATTATAGCCAAAGAAAATGGTGTATTTGCAGGTGGACAAATCTTGTCTATAGGGTATGAGTTGATAGATAGAACCGTGCAAACGAGCATTTTCGTAAACGAAGGAGAACAGTTTGAGGCAGGAGCAGTGTTAGCTGAGATAACAGGTAGAAGACAAAGTGTTTTATCTGGTGAAAGAGTAATCCTGAATCTTTTGCAGCGGCTCTCAGGTATAGCGACGATAACAGCTAAAGCAGTTTCTTATTGTGAAGGTGGAACTCGTATTTGTGATACACGAAAAACGACACCGGGTCTTAGGATGTTTGAGAAGTATGCAGTTCGATGTGGAGGAGGATACAACCACAGGTTCGGGCTGTACGATACGGTAATGTTAAAGGATAACCATTTAGCAGGATTTCCTTCTATTAAGGAAGCGGTTGAAACGGCGCGTAAAAAGTGTGGACACACCGTGAAGATAGAAGTTGAAACAGAGACGGAAGAACAAGTGATCGAAGCGGTCTTAGCTGGAGCAGACATAATCATGTTTGATAACTGCAGTCCTGAAGAGATCAAACAAAGACTTACGCATGTACCTTCGAGTATTATAACCGAAGCTTCTGGTGGAATTGCTCCCGATGAGATCAAGGAATATAGTCGAGCAGGTGTTGATTATATTTCTCTCGGTTACTTAACTCACTCTTATAAAGCGCTGGATATTAGCATGAATGTTAAAGGAGTTGTAAAACATGAGTTTACTAAAAACTTTTTCTAAAACAAATACATTACCAGATCGATATAGCTCTATGTCAGTTGAAGAGATGGAAGCTAGGGTTCACGAGATTAAAAGCAGTTTAGGTACGCGTTTATTCCTCCCAGCCCATCATTATCAAAAAGATGAAATCGTTCAATTCGCAGATGTTACAGGTGATTCTCTTCAGCTTGCCAAAATTTCAGCAGAGAACAAAGATGCTGATTTTATCGTATTCTGTGGTGTTCATTTTATGGCCGAAACAGCTGACATGTTGAGCACTGACAACCAAACTGTAATTCTTCCAGATTTGAAAGCTGGTTGTTCTATGGCGGATATGGCGAATATTCATCAAACAGAAAGAGCTTGGATCGAACTTCAAAAGCTCTTTGGTGATACGATTCTGCCATTGACTTATGTGAACTCAACAGCGGAGATAAAAGCATTTTGTGGAAAAAATGGTGGTGCTACAGTTACTTCTTCAAATGCTAAAGAGATGGTAAGCTGGGCTTTTGATCAAAAAGAGAGATTACTTTTTCTCCCTGATCAGCATCTTGGGAGAAACACCGCTTTTGATCTAGGGATACCACTTGAAGATATGGCGATCTGGGATCCGATTTCAAACAAATTAATCTATGATGGAACGAACATCGACCAAATCAAAGTGATTCTTTGGAAGGGGCATTGTTCAGTCCATGAAAAGTTTACAGTAGAACAGATTGCCGACTTCAGAGAGAACCATTCGGAGTTCCAAATTATTGTTCATCCAGAATGTACGCATGAAGTTGTAAGAGCTAGTGATTTGAACGGATCTACACATTTTATTATTGAGACGATCAAACATGCAGAACCAGGAACAAGCTGGGCTGTAGGAACTGAAATGAATCTTGTAAACCGGTTAGCTCAACAGTTCAGTGACAAGAAAATCGTCTCATTAAACCCTCATCTATGCCCTTGCCTTACGATGAACCGAATTGATCTGCCACATCTGCTGTGGTCGCTAGAAAATATTATTGATGGAAACCTTGAAAACGTAATTAAGGTAGATGAAGAAACAAAAAAATATGCAATCACAGCATTGAACCGAATGATGTAGTGTTTCTCCCCCTGTCATAACCTTCTTTTATGAGGCATAAATTGATAAAGGAATAATGTCACTTCTAATACGATGTAGCAATATGCCCAAATGTTCATATACTGTAAGGAAATTTGGCAGGAGGGAGTTTTGCAGCGTGAGAATACACATTGTGCAAAAAGGGGACACACTCGACAAAATTGCTGAAAAATACGATGTACCAGTGAATGAATTAAGAAAAGCAAATCCGGGTTTCTCCAAAACAGATGTAATTGAACGGGGGGAAAAGATTAAAATCCCGATCAAGATGCCTGGTATGAAGAAAGAACAGCCTATTGTACCGGTTAAAGAAAAACCGGTTGCACCTGTACAAGAGGCTCCGAAGCCGGCACCGGTTAAGCCTGCTCCAAAGAAACCAGCTCCAATAAAACAAGAAAAGAAACCAGCTCCAATGAAGCCGGCGCCATTAAAACCTGCACCAACCAAGATGGAAAAGAAAGATGCACCAATGAAGAAAGACGCACCAATGAAAAAAGATGTTCCAATGAAAAAAGATATGCCAATGAAAAAAGATGTACCTATGTTAAAAGATCAACCGATGAAAGCACCGATGAAGCAGCCCATGGCCCCTATTCATGACAAGGACTTTGCAGGGATGGTGGAGTCGTCAAATCTTGGACATTATGTGCCAATGGGGTACCCAAATCAACAACCAAACATAGCGAACATGCCAAATATGGCAAATCAACCAAACATAGCGAACATGCCAAATATGGCGAATCAACCAAACATGGCAAACCAGCCGAACGTGGCGAGCAAGCATGGGATCTATGCAGGAAAAGATGGCTATGCGCCAAATAAACATCCATTTTTGATGGAAGAATCATCTGGAATGATGCAGAACATGTATGGTTCTATGCCGCCAATGTTTCCAAAACCACAAACCTATTCTCAAATGCCACAGGGATATGGAATGATGCCTCCACAAGGGTTCAGCGGAATGCCTCAACTCTATGGTGGCGGATATCCACAAAGTGGGCAACAAGGTGGAGGTGGCATGCAGCAAGGAGGATCTATGCCTTTTGGTGAATATCCTGATTCTGATATGGACCAGATGCCTTCAGGAGAATACACACCTGGTGGGCAACAACAAGGTATGCAGGATATGCAAATGGGTATGCAACAGCCAGGTTCAATGAGCATGATGCCTATGGGTATGCCGCAAGGATTTAGCGGAATGCCGCAGATGGGTCAAATGGGAATGGGTATGATGCCACAAGGCGGCGGAATGCCGGGAATGACCCAGATGGGTATGATGCCACAAGGTGGAGGAATGCCACAGATGGGTCAGATGGGTATGATGCCACAAGGCGGTGGAATGCCACAGATGGGTCAGATGGGTATGATGCCACAAGGCGGCGGAATGCCACAGATGGGTCAGATGGGTATGATGCCACAAGGCGGCGGAATGCCGGGAATGGGTCAGATGGGTATGATGCCACAAGGCGGTGGAATGCCACAGATGGGTCAGATGGGTATGATGCCACAAGGCGGAGGAATGCCGCAGATGGGTCAGATGGGTATGATGCCACAAGGTGGAGGAATGCCACAGATGGGTCAGATGGGCATGATGCCACAGGGTGGAGGAATGCCACAGATGGGTCAGATGGGCATGATGCCACAGGGTGGAGGAATGCCAGGAATGCCTCAACAGATGCAACAAGGTATGCCAAACCCATATTCACAAGCACAATCTCGTGAAATAGATGAGAATGTTACGGAAGAAACGGAAGAAGATGAATAGGGACGTAAGGGACGATTTCCAAGGGGATCGTCTTTTTTTGAAAAAGATGAATGAACTGGGGCTTGAAGTGATCGACTTTGGCTTTTTTCGAGAGAACGTTATCTGGATTAAGACTAAACAAGGTAAATATGTTTTAAAAGGTTTTAACAGATCAGAAACCTGTAACAAGCAATTAAAGCTTTCAAAACTGTATCATGGACAAAAGCCAAGAATTATGGGTACTTATACGGTATTTCCAAATCAGAAAAAAACAGTTCAATTCGGGAAATATATTTGGGCGATCATGCCATTCTATAAAGGAGAAGGTCTTCATTTTGGTAAAAAAGACGACGTTAAAGCGGGGATAGATGCAATCAGTCGTTTTCATTCTTTTTCAAAGCATATACCAGATCCCTTATATGAACAGCTGACTTCGTACTCATTATTTAAAAAGTGGAGTGACAGACTTGATGCTTTTAAATTTCATGCAAGATCAGCAAATTGGAATCATCAGATGCGTCCTTTAATTTCAGAAATAATCATGTGGGGAGAATGGAGTTTAAACCACTTTGATCATGAAGCTGTTGAAAAGCTAGAGAAAAAAGCGTACAAGAAAAAAGAGATCACACATGGGGATGTTGCTCCGCATAATTTTGTGAAACATAAAGAAAAAGATACGTATCTGATTGATTTTGATCTTTTTGCAGCAGTTCCTCAAGCATTTGACTGGTTACAGTACGCCAATCGTATCTTACCGTTTTGGCATTGGTCGTATGAAAAGATGGAAGAGGTAGGGAATGAAGATTTCTTAAAATGGTTTACCAAAAGATGGTTTGTGATAAGTCTGGTATTTCCCACGGATCTCTATCGAGAATGGAATAGGGCCCTTAAAACGGGGGACAAGGAAATGATTGATGCCGTTACAAGATTTACATTGCGTGATTTTTCCCACAGGAAAAAATTTGTTGAAAAAATAATGAAGAGGATGAGTTAACGATCATCCTACATTTAACAGATTATTTAGAGCCTTCTTCTGCCAAGCTAATGGTGAAAGGAGGTTTTTCCATTGAACTTTTTAGGGAAATCACTTACTGTAACAATCCTAGCTGTAGGTCTTGTAGGCTGTAATGGTGTAAATGAATCTCAGGATAAGAATGACAACGACGTTCGACCGATTGGATACTACTCCAATGAGGGAGATAATCGTGGTGATCTTGACCGTGGTAAGGGATTCATTTCTGATATGGCTGATCGAGATGTAAATGATCATACTGCCACTTACCATGAAGATTATGATGGTAAACTTGCTGAACGAATTGCGAAAAATGTCAACGACATCCGGGGTGTAGACGATGCTCACGTTATTCTTGAGGATAACAACGTCATTGTAGGAATAGACACGGATAAAAAGAAGAAGGCCGAACTAACTAACAAAGTTAGAGAGATCACTTCTAAATTGGCACCAAATCGTGATGTGAAAATTGTAGCTGATCAAAATATGGTTAACCGCATTGAGAACGTTGATAACGATCTGCGAGATGGCCGTGCTTACACGGAAGTTGAATCAGATGTTCGCGGAATCAGCAACGATATCGTAAATGCCGGCAGTGACCTTGGAAATGCGATAAAACGTCCTTTCGAAAACAACCGCTAGTATGAAAGAACTGTCAGAAGTTGAATCAACTTTTGAACAGTTCTTTTTTTACTGTGAATTTAATTACTTAAGTGGAGCGTATGTATAGTGGTCCACCGTAGAAAGCGGGTAGCTTTGGAAATTTAAAAGGCAACATCGAATTTCGTAAACAGCTTTTAAATAAGGTATGTCATATGATGCTTTTAAAGAAATCAAATTCACTTTTTATAAGGAATTAAGGGGGAGCCTATGATACAATAAGCAATAGAAACATACGCTCGTGTTTAGCGTTAGGGAGAGAAGAATTTGATTGAAAGCATTTCTGGAAATATAGATTACATAACGGCAGAATATATTGTTATCAACAATAATGGAATCGGATATAAGATTTTATGTCCAAATCCTTTTATTTATAGATTGAACGATCAAAAAACGGTATATACGTATCAATATGTTCGTGAGGATATACTGGCACTTTATGGTTTTAAAAATAGAAAAGAACGCGACTTGTTCTTAAAACTATTGAACGTGTCTGGAATCGGTCCAAAGGGAGCGTTAGCGATCGTTGCCTTCGGTCAACCTGAGCAAGTCGTCAATGCGATCGAACAGGAAGATGAAAAGTTCCTTACGAAATTTCCTGGTGTAGGAAAGAAGACCGCACGTCAGATGATCTTGGATCTGAAAGGTAAGATCTCAATCTTTGCAGATGTAGAGTTCACGGATGGACTATTCGCAGATATGGAACCAGAGAGTGATGAACTTGACGAAGCACTTGAGGCTCTTGCAGTCTTAGGATATGGCAGAAAAGAAATCCAAAAAATTCTTCCGGATCTGAAAAAAGAAAAGATGTCAGCAAACGAATATGTTAAAGCGGCATTAAAGAAGTTAATGAATTCATAAGGACGTGAGGATGTATGGAAGAGAGAATTGTTTCTTCAGAGGAACGTCAAGATGAAGCAAATATCGAGTTAAGCCTGCGCCCTGAACTATTAGACGAGTATATTGGACAAACCTCCGTAAAGGACAATTTGCGGATATTTATTAAAGCTGCAAAACTTCGCAACGAACCTCTTGATCATGTCCTGTTGTACGGACCTCCTGGTTTAGGGAAGACAACGTTGGGAGCGATCATTGCAAACGAGATGGAAGTTAACTTGAGGACAACAAGCGGACCAGCTATTGAACGGCCTGGGGACTTGGCAGCAATCCTAACTTCGTTAGAACCAGGTGATGTATTATTTATCGATGAAATTCATCGATTGTCCCGTGCCATAGAAGAGATTTTATATTCGGCAATGGAGGACTTTTGCTTAGATATCGTAATCGGGAAAGGAGAGGTTGCAAGGTCTGTGAGACTAGACTTGCCTCCTTTCACATTGATTGGTGCGACTACAAGAGCGGGTTCTTTATCGGCTCCTCTCCGAGATCGTTTCGGCGTGCTCGCAAGGCTAGAATATTATAAGCCGGATGAGTTAGGTGAGATCGTAAGGCGTACAGGTGATGTCTTTGGGGTAAGAGTAGATGATCTATCAGCAGAAGAGATTGCGAGAAGATCAAGAGGTACACCGAGGATCGCAAACCGATTGTTACGTCGAGTGAGGGATTTTGTGCAGGTTGAAGGCAAGGATACGATTTCTTTGCCGATCTGCCAAAAAGCCTTGGAGCTTCTGCAAGTAGACCGTTTAGGTTTAGACCATATTGACCATAAATTATTACTAGGGATCATTCACACGTATAAAGGCGGTCCTGTAGGTCTAGAAACCATTTCGGCTACAATAGGTGAAGAATCCATGACGATTGAAGATGTATATGAGCCATATCTTCTTCAGATTGGCTTTTTACAACGTACTCCACGCGGACGAATGGTAACAGAACAGGCCTACCATTATTTTGGACTGGAGGCTTCCACAGATTGAACAAACTGTTAATCGTTGCAGGAATCGTTCTCATTATTATAGGATTAGTAGGGACGTATATAGGTAAACTTCCTGGAGATATGGTATGGAAAAAAGGAAACACAACTGTCTATTTTCCAATCGTGACGTCCATTATCGTTAGTATTGTACTTTCCTTGATCTTCATGGTCATAGGTCGATTTAAATAGAAAGTTATGCAACTCTGTTCTTGAAGTGGTTGATTTCCACTCCCGGTTGCTCGCTATCCAATCAACTTGTCATGAAGAATGGAGCAAAGGTTACTTAGAAAAGTGCTAAATAGAAAGCAGGAATACATGACATGAACGTAAATGATTTTGATTTCCATCTGCCTGAGGAACTAATTGCGCAAACGCCGCTTGAGAACCGCACTTCCTCACGACTGATGGTCTTAGATAGATCACAAGAAACACTTGAACATAAGCATTTTTATGACTTAAAAAATTATTTGAAAGCAGGAGACTGTCTTGTTTTAAATGACACGCGTGTTCTTCCGGCAAGGCTTTTTGGGCAAAAGTCGGAAACAGGCGGAAAAGTTGAAGTGCTTCTATTAAAAGAAGAAGGCAACGATACTTGGGAAACACTAGTTAAGCCAGCAAAAAGAATAAAACTTGGAACGGAAATTTCATTTGGAGATGGCCGATTAAAAGCAGTTTGTACGGGTGAGAGTGACCATGGTGGCAGACAGCTGAAGTTTATTTATGATGGCATTTTTTACGAACTTCTAGATGATCTAGGTCAGATGCCACTTCCGCCCTATATTAAGGAACAGTTAGAGGAGAAGGACCGTTACCAAACTGTCTACGCTGTACATCAAGGCTCTGCAGCGGCTCCAACGGCGGGATTGCATTTTACGACAGAATTAATCGAAGAGATCAAATCTATGGGTGTACATGTTACGTTTATTACTCTTCACGTCGGTTTAGGTACGTTTCGCCCTGTTAGTGTAGAAAATGTTCTAGAACATGACATGCATGCAGAATTTTATCAAGTAACAAAAGGAACAGCTGAACTTTTAAATGGGGTTAAAGAGGCCGGTGGAAGAATTATTACCGTTGGAACGACGAGTACACGAACACTTGAAACGGTAGCTAACAAATTCGACGGCAAGTTTAAAGAAGATTCAGGTTGGACAGATATCTTTATCTATCCTGGTTATACGTTTAAAGCGATCGATGGATTGATCACCAATTTCCATCTTCCAAAATCAACATTAATCATGTTGGTGAGCGCATTAGCCTCAAAAGATTTCGTTTTAAGAGCATATCATGAAGCCGTCGAAGAAAAGTATCGCTTTTTCAGTTTCGGTGACGCGATGCTTATACTTTAAGGGGGATATATTTTAAGATGAAACCAGCAGTAACGTATGAATTAATAAAAACGTGTAAACAATCAGGTGCAAGATTAGGGAAAGTTCATACTCCGCACGGAACATTTGAAACACCTATCTTCATGCCGGTAGGAACATTAGCAACAGTAAAAACAATGAGTCCAGAAGAACTAAAAGAACTTGGAGCAGAGATCATTCTGAGCAATACGTATCACCTATGGTTGCGACCTGGACATGATATCGTAAAAGAAGCTGGTGGACTTCATAAATTTATGAATTGGGATCGTCCGATACTTACAGATTCAGGAGGCTTTCAAGTCTTTTCTTTAAGTGATCTGAGAGAGATTAAAGAAGAGGGTGTTCACTTCAGAAACCACCTTAGCGGTGAAAAGCTTTTCTTAAGCCCTGAAGGAGCAATGGAGATTCAAAACGCTCTAGGTTCTGATATTATGATGGCGTTCGATGAGTGTCCGCCATATCCTGCAGAATTTGATTACATGAAAGCGTCTGTAGAACGTACAAGCCGTTGGGCTGAACGATGCTTAAAAGGACATGCTAGACCTGAAGATCAAGCCCTTTTTGGTATCGTGCAAGGTGGAGAATACGAAGAGCTTCGAAAACAGAGTGCGCAAGATCTTGTATCGCTCGATTTCCCGGGTTATGCAGTTGGAGGCCTATCAGTAGGTGAACCAAAAGATGTGATGAACCGTGTCTTAGATTTCACAACTCCACATCTTCCAGAAAACAAACCACGTTATCTGATGGGCGTAGGCTCTCCTGATTCGCTAATCGATGGGGCGATTCGCGGGATCGACATGTTTGACTGTGTATTGCCGACTCGTATCGCTAGAAATGGAACATGTATGACGAGTGAAGGAAGGCTAGTGGTTCGTAATGCGAAGTATGCACGCGATTTCCGTCCGATCGACGAAAAATGTGACTGTCACGTATGCCGAACATACTCTAGAGCTTATATTCGTCACCTTGTAAAAGCGAACGAAACATTTGGTTTCCGATTAACAAGTTACCATAACCTTTATTTTTTGGTAAACTTAATGAAGCAAGTAAGACAAGCGATCATGGAAGACAGACTTCTTGACTTTAGAAATGAATTCTTTGAAATGTATGGATTCAATAAACCGAACGCGCGTAATTTCTAAAATGTACAATCCATTTTTAACTTATAGAAAGGGGTGAATTAGTATGGGAAACCTTGGAGGAATATTACCGATTATCTTGATGTTTGCGATTTTTTATTTTCTATTGATCAGACCGCAACAAAAAAGACAAAAAGCGGTTCGTGAGATGCAGTCTAACCTTAAAAAAGGCGACAAAGTTGTAACGATCGGTGGATTACACGGAACACTTGATAGCATCGATGATGACATCGCTGTTATCCGTTCGAACGATGGAGCAAAGTTAACTTTCGATCGTAATGCGATCCGTGAAGTAAAAGAAGAAGCAGCACTATAACAAAAAGACCCGTTCATACGGGTCTTATTTATATGTTTGTTTATGACTGCTTAAGTTCACTCCCATAATTCCACCGATGATCGCTAATAAAAGAAAAAGAGCATGATACATATACTGAGATGAGTTGAACGTACTTTGGTAGCCTAAGTATTGAACAAGAAAAACAATAAAAGAAAACAAAAGACTTGTACCGCCACCTAACAACCAACCTTTACTCTGTCCTTTCTTTCCAGATATCATTCCACCTATAAACAATGATAAAAAAGAAAGACCCACTGTTACCCATTTCAACGACGCTTCAGTCAATCCTGTAAACCGCAACAATAGTGAGAGTACTAAACTGCAGAGCATGATCATTAGTAGAACTGCAATCAAACCCCGTCCCATAGAAGAAGCCATATGTTTAATCCCCATCCTTGATCCTCCTTATCCCTAGAAGCTTTCTATATACTTTATTCAGACACCGAAAAAAATAGAAGTACAAGCAAGCATTTTCCCTTTCGTTTCCATTGGTTTATATTTGGCAAAACCTGCGTAACATGTTTTTTCATATCTGTGCCACACTAACAAATGGAATGATCAGAGAACGTATTATGGAAGGAGGGGAATCGTGGAACTGTATACGATTATTTTCAGAACGCTTTTTATCTATTTTTTAATCATGGTGATCTTCAGACTGATGGGTAAGCGCGAGATGGGACAATTATCGATCATTGACTTTGTTGTTTCAATCATGATCGCAGAGTTAGCTGTTATCTCAATCGAAGACCCTACGATTCCCATGCTGAATTCCCTCGTATCCATTTTTGTATTGCTTAGCATCCAGCTCATATTAGCACTCGTTTCACTGAAGAGCAGGAGGATGAGAGAAATCGTAGACGGTAAACCTTCTTTAATCATTAAAGAAGGACAAGTGGATGAACATGAGATGAAAAAACAGAGATATAACTTTGATGACCTTTTAACACAATTGCGCGAGAAAAATATTAGAAGCTTGAATGAAGTTGAATTTGGAATTTTAGAAACAACAGGCAAGCTCTCAATTATTAAAAAAGAGGCTGATTCTGAAAATATACCGATTCAAATGGTTCTGCCTCTTATTTTGGACGGGAAAATTTTAGAAGATAATCTTGAAAAGTTGGACAAGACAACGTTTTGGTTAAGGCAAGAGTTAAAAAAAGTAGGGTTTAAAGAAATAAAAAATATTTCGTTCTGTACACTTAATGAGGATGGAACACTGTATGTCGACGAATTAAATAGCAAAAAATAAAACAGCCGATCAGGCTGTTTTACATCCATCTTTTTATGATAGGTATGTGTTTAAGGTCTTCCTTACCTAGGAGCTTAAAGAATATGAGAACAAACAAATAGATTCCGCATGTTGCAGATACACATATGGTCAGACCTTGTAATGGAGAAAATTGAGGCATCATGTACCTATACAGATAAACAGCCCCTCCTCCTGTAATGAAAATGGAAAGCAAGCATAAGACAAAATCTTTTACTACGATCGTATAACTGATGGCTTTGATCACTGTAGCGAAATGCAGCAAGGTAACCACTACTATACTAATTACGATTCCGAGTGCTGCTCCCATGATTCCGAACTCAGGTCGTGTAGCTAGAGCGAATATGGCTGTTAATTTTACAAGAGCACCAATAAGGCTGTTGATCATGGCTGAGCGTGCAAGATTTAACGCTTGAAGCACAGCTTGTAATGGACCTTGGAAATAAAGGAAAAAGAAAAAAGGTGTCATGATTTTTACATATGATGCGGATGCAGGTGAATCATACATCAAGTCCATGATCGGGACCGCATATACATACATAATTACAGCCGCAATACCACCTGATAGCATCGAGAGTCTGAGTGCTTGATTCAAGCGATGCTCAATCAAATGGTATTTTTTTTGTGCGTTAGCTTCACTGATGGCAGGTACTAAAGATATAGAAAGCGAATACGTAATGAACGTTGGCAGAAACAATAGTGGGATAACATAGCCTGCGAGTTCTCCGTATTGTGCGGTGGCAACAGCTGTAGTGATACCAGCAATCGCTAAACTATTTGCCACAACAATGGGTTCAAAAAAGTAGGAAACAGAACCGATCAATTGACTTCCAGTAGTTGGTAGTGCAATGTTCAGGAGATCTTTCATCGTTTCATGACCTTGCTTCAACTGCTTGAAAAAACCTTTTCGGATGCGCATCTTCTTTTTCACTTTAAACATGGAAAACATATAAAGAAGTGAAGCTAGCTCACCGATAATAACAGAGATCATCGCGCCAGCTGCCGCGTATTCTACACCATATGGCAGGAACAAACCTGTCAATAATGCGACGAGAGCAATTCTGACCACTTGTTCGATGACCTGTGAATAAGCAGACGGTCTCATGTTCTGCAGACCTTGAAAATACCCTCTCAAGACCGAGGAGACTGCTATGACAGGAACTACGGGTGCGATGGCGAGCAACGGCCAAATCGTACGATTATCTGTAAAGAAGTATTCAGCTAATAACGGAGCTGCGATAAACAAAGCGATTGTGATCACAATGCTCAAAATTCCAGTGATGGCTAAAGATACGATCAAGATTTTTCTTACTTTAGAACGATCTCCAGTTGCGTCTGCTTCTGCAACAAGTTTTGATATGGCGATCGGCAGACCAAGTCTTGTTAAAGTTACAGCTAATAAGAAGGTAGGGACTGCCATCATATAAAGGCCAACACCTTCGTGACCCATGACACGAGCCATGACGATACGATTAACGAAACCGAGTATTTTGGTTACAAGTCCTGCTAATATGAGCAGGATCGTTCCTTGCACGAGTGTTTGTTTTGTCATCTTTACCTGTCCTTTCTTGGACAATCTTATATATCACTATATGCAAGTACATTGAACAGTCATGACAGCTTGTTTCATCTCGAAAGGAGAGAGATATAGATGGAGAATACACATTTTTCGGAATGGAAAAGAGAAGTGAAGCCAGCGGTACAGAGTAAAAAAGAAGAATTTCATTACTTGGGGTATGAAAGTGTAACAGAAGAGGAAATATGGGAATGTGTGCAATCAAAACTAAAGAAAAAGAAAGTTGAGCCTCGTCTCTACGCGTTGGTTGACACAATTTTAGCTCTTTCACTAAATGATTTTATGACGTGGCTAACGATACGCTCATATAAAGAAGAGGGGCTGACCCAAGAGTAGAACTTACTTTTGGGCAGCCTTGTTCTTTTTGATGATCCTAGGCTTGTTGTATCTTGGGAGTTTTTCTGAAAGATCGTTGTTTAAAATAGCAGCTTTGAAGTTGTAAATTCCTGTACTCGCGGAGGCTCACCGCACGCTCCATGGAAAATGACGTGGAGCTGAAATCAACTTCTTGCAGGAGAACAATGGATACGAAAAACAACTTAAGTTTATTATGTTTTATTTATGAACATTCACAGGACAAATTGACAGAAAAAAACAACAATCGCTATAATGGGAAGGGTTAGTATTCGTACTTATACATAGTGTTGTCTTTTGATACAGCATGAAGGAGGTTTCTTGAAGTGGTAAAAAGGAGTAAGATCGTCATCTTTTTTGTTGTGCTTATCATGTTCGCAGCACTCATTGGGCTTACAACAGAAAAGATTGTAAAAGGTACAAAGCTTGGACTAGATCTCCAAGGTGGATTTGAAGTACTTTACGATGTAAAACCTGTGAAAAAAGGTCAAAAAATTACACAGGAAACATTGAAGAGTACGGTTGAAGCATTAAACAGCCGTATCAACGTATTAGGTGTCTCTGAGCCGGATATTCAAATTGAAGGAGACAACAGAATTCGTGTTCAGCTTGCTGGTGTAACCGATCAGAACAAAGCACGAGAACTATTATCTACACAAGCGGAGTTAACATTCCGAGATGTGGACGATAAGGTGCTTTTAGATGGATCAGATCTAGAAGGAAATGGTGCGAAGCAAACGTTCGAATCTCAAAACAATAAGCCGATCGTTTCATTGAAATTAAAAGACGCTAATAAGTTTGCAAAAATTACAGAAGAAGTTCTTCAGCGTCAGCCGCAAGGTGAAAACATCATGGTTATTTGGTTAGATTATGAAAAAGGTGACTCATTTAAAGAAGAACAGAAGAAAGAACTTGCTGGAAAACAGCCAAAGTATATTTCTGCACCTTATGTAAGAGAAAAACTTACTCAAAAAGATGTAACCATCACAGGTCAATTCTCTGTTGAAGAAGCACAGAGCTTAGCTAAAATTTTAAATGCTGGAGCTTTGCCAGTTAAACTTGACGAAGTGTATTCTACATCAGTTGGAGCGAAGTTCGGAGAGAAAGCATTGAATGAAACGGTATTTGCTGGCTTTATTGGAATTGCCGTAATCTTTTTATTCATGCTGATTTTCTATCGTGTGCCAGGAATAATTGCTGTCATCACACTATCCATTTATATTTGGTTGATCTTAGCTATTTTCTATCTGATGAACGGGGTATTAACGCTGCCAGGTATCGCAGCTCTTATTCTTGGAGTGGGTATGGCGGTTGACGCTAACATCATTACGTATGAACGAATCAAAGAGGAACTAAGAAGCGGGAAATCTGTATTAAGTGCGTTTAAAGCCGGAAATCGTCGTTCATTTACTACGATTTTTGATGCAAATATTACGACTATCCTTGCAGCCGCTGTTTTGTTCGCATATGGAACAAGCTCAGTAAAAGGATTCGCGTTAGTTCTAATTATTTCAGTACTGGCAAGTTTCATCACAGCCGTGTTCGGCTCAAGGCTTTTCCTAGGCTTATGGGTACAGTCACGTGTAATGGATAAGAAGCCAGGTTTGTTTGGTGTAAAGGAGAGTGACATCCGTGAGCTTTAAATACGACTTTGTAAAAAACAGAAACCTTTACTTCATCATCTCGACTCTCCTTACGGTTATAGGAATTGTATCCTTGCTTACAGCTGGATTGAAGCTTGGTATTGAATTTGATCGTGGATCACGTGTTAATATACAAGCGAACGAGACTTTAACCAATGAACAAGTTCAAGCAGAGTTTGAAGAACTAGGTTTTGAAGATGCTACAGTAGTTCTTGCAGGCGCTGATAATGATCAAGCAAATGTTTCCTTTAAAGGTGCTTTGTCAAAAGAGGAAGTATTGAAGATCAACACTCACTTTGAAGAAAAATACGGTGAACCACCAAGTATAAGTACTGTTACGCCAACGGTTGGCCGTGAATTAGCACAGAACGCTTTTTATGCCGTGCTGATCGCTTCAGTCGGTATCATCATCTATGTAGCGTTCCGTTTTGAATGGAGCATGGCTGTTGCATCCGTAGTAGCTTTATTACATGATGCTTTTATGATCATTGCAATATTCAGTATCTTAAGGATAGAAGTAGACCTTCCATTCATTGCAGCAGTTCTAACGATTGTTGGTTATTCGATTAACGACACGATCGTTACGTTTGACCGGATTCGAGAGAACATGAGACTTGAAAAAGTAAGAACACAAGAAAAACTGGCAGAAATCGTAAACAGAAGTATTTTTGAAACGTTGGGTCGTTCGATCAATACCGTTCTAACGGTTATTATCGCAGCAGTAGCGCTATTGATCTTTGGAGCTGATTCAATAAGAAACTTCTCGATCGCCTTGTTGATCGGTCTTACTTTCGGTGCATATTCTTCCATCTTTATCGCTTCTCAGTTGTGGTACGTTATGAAATCAAGACAGATGAAATCAAAAAAGACACGACCAGTTGAAGCAGAGCCAGAAATTTAAAGTAAATATCATTCATAAATTGTCACCTCTTATCCTGTTTTGTATAATGAATAGGTTAAGAGGTGATTTTTATGTTGGAGCCTAGAACTAGGTGGGAGATTCAAGAACCATCCGAAGACAAGGCAAAATGGTTGTCACAAGAATTAGATATCCCTCTTCTGATCGCGAATCTATTGGTTGTCAGAGGAATTGAAACGATAGAAAAAGCAGAAGCATTTTTAAAAATAGATACTGATCAATTTCATGATCCTTTCTTGATGGATGGGATGACAGAGAGCGTTGAGCGGATACATAGAGCTATAGAATCGAATGAAAAGATTTTAATTTTTGGCGATTATGATGCTGATGGTGTAAGTAGTACGACGGTAATGTACTATGCACTGAAAGAACTCGGTGCACAGTTTGACTATTATATTCCTAACCGTTTTACAGAAGGCTATGGTCCGAATGAGCCTGCATTAAGAAAAGCGAAAGAGGATGGTTATTCTCTCGTTGTAACCGTTGATACGGGAATCTCAGCTGTACACGAAGCGAATATCGCAAAAGAGATCGGGTTAGACTTTATCATCACGGACCACCATGAAGCACCTCCTGTATTGCCGGATGCTTATAGCATTATCAATCCTAAGAAACCAGGTTGCACTTATCCATTCTCTGGACTCGCAGGTGTAGGTGTAGCATTTAAAGTAGCACATGCTCTTCATGGTAAGCCACCGCTACATTTGCTTGATTATGCATGCATTGGAACAATAGCGGACCTTGTTCCGCTTGTTGATGAAAATAGGGTAATCGCAAAACTTGGGATAGAAGCACTCTCGAAAACGGATAAGATCGGATTGCAAGAACTGCTAAAAGTAGCGGGTCTTTATGAAAAAGAACTTACAGCTGAAGATGTAGGATTCGCGATCGGACCGCGAGTGAATGCAGCAGGAAGACTTGGTTCAGCGATGCCGGTGGTGGAGTTGTTTACTTCAACTGATCGAGACGAATCAGCCATGTTGTCACAAGAGATCGATTCCGTAAACAAGGAACGTCAAGGAATCGTAAACGAGATTACAAAAGAAGCGATTGCAATGGTCGAAGAAAGTTATCCTCCTGATGAGAATGAAGTGCTAGTCCTTGCCAAAGAGGGCTGGAATCCTGGGGTTATTGGGATTGTTGCTTCACGATTGGTTGAAAAATTTTATCGTCCTACGATCGTTCTATGTTTAGACCCTGAAAAGGAAACAGCAAAAGGATCAGCGCGTAGCATCAAAGGGTTTGATATGTTTGAGAATCTTTCAGGATCTAGAGACATTCTACCTCATTTCGGTGGACATCCAATGGCAGCAGGAATGACCCTTTCTATGCATGATGTCGATGAATTACGAAGTAGGCTAAACCGGCAAGCTAAGGATTGTTTAAGACCAGAAGATTATCTGCCGGTTACAACGGTTGATCTTACAGCTAGATTAAATGAGATCTCACTAGAAACGGTTGAGCTTCTAAGTACATTAGCTCCTTTCGGTGTTGGAAATCCATCGCCTCGCGTAATGGTTGAAGAAGTTCCGATCCGTGAGATGAAAAAGATTGGGAGTCAATCAAACCATCTCAAACTGCAAGTGGGCAATGGTGAGCTTTCGGTTTTAGATTGCATCGGTTTTCAAAAAGGTAGCTTGTTAGAAGAGATGACGCCATATTCATTGATTTCAATCGTGGGTCAGATCCAACTGAACGAATGGAACGGCTATAGAAAACCTCAGCTTCTTCTTGAAGATCTTTCTGTAAATCATTTTCAGCTGTTTGATTATCGAGGTCTGAAAGATGCTGCAAAACGGTTGATCGGACTGCCTTACTCGAAAACATGTTTTATCGCGTTTGAAGAAGAAACAGTAATGCATAAAGATTTTGAAGCGCTATCTGACCAAGTGATTGGTGAAGACGAGTTATTGACTCTACCGGAGGATTATTTTAAAGAAAAGAATTTAGTTTTCTTAGATGTTCCTCCTTCTCTAACCCGCTTTTCAGAATGGCTGGAGACTATCGGTGAACCTTCAAGAATCTACGCAGTGTTCCATCAGAGTACAGAACACTTTTTCACGACTTTACCGACCAGAGAACACTTCAAATGGTTTTATGGGTTTCTTGCTAAAAGAAAAACCTTTAATGTCAAAAGGGATGGTGCAGAACTAGCCAAATGGAAAGGCTGGTCGAAAGAAACAATAGATTTCATGTCAAAGGTGTTTTTTGAGCTGGATTTTGTTACAATAGACGATGGTGTTATTTTCATTAACAAAGAACCTAGCAAAAGAGAATTAGAAAGTTCTGAAACGTATCAGAAAAAGTTTGAACAAGCAGACATTGAAAATCAGCTCGTTTACTCTTCTTATCATTCTTTAAAAAGCTGGTTTACAGAACAAACACGGCCAAAAGCCAGTTTGTAATTTTCAGGAGGCAAAGATTCATGGATTATAAGCCGTTTATTTCAGTAGTAGAGAATTTCCCAATCGAAGGCATTCGTTTTAAAGATATTACTTCACTTATGTCTGATGGTGCAGTATATAAACAAGCAATGGATGATATTGCTGTATACGCAAAAGAAAAACAGGTAGACGTGATCGTCGGACCTGAAGCACGTGGGTTTATCGTAGGTTGCCCGGTCGCTTACACGTTAGGATTAGGATTCGTCCCTGTTCGTAAAGAAGGTAAACTTCCTCGTGAAGTAATTAAAGTTGATTACGGTCTTGAGTATGGTAAAGATGTTTTAACGATGCATAAAGACGCGATCAAACCAGGACAAAGAGTCTTGATCACAGACGACCTACTCGCAACAGGTGGAACGATCGAAGCAACGATCAAGCTTGTAGAAGAGCTTGGCGGAGTAGTTGTAGGAATCGCATTCATGATCGAACTTACTTACCTAGATGGCCGTAAAAAACTTTCAGATTATGATATCTTCACTTTAACTCAATACTAAAACGATGAGAGAGTTCCTTTTGAAGGGGCTCTCTTTTTAGTGATTTTTCTAAAAGAAGGATTGCTATAAATTCTTTTCTTCATTGTAAATTTTGATTGGAGCGGAAGGTGCAAGACTCTCGGCTAGGACAAGCGGTCAGGTGAGACCCTTAAAGGCGCAAAGCGGCAAGGGGCTCACCGCCTGCCCCGCGGAAAGCGAAGCACCTGGAGCGGAAATCAACTACCCTCTAAAAAATTGTTTTTTTTACAATCCTGTCACAAAATCTGCTCAATCATTCGACAAATTTCGTTTTTTGCTTTACATGAAGGTTCAATTTAACGATAATAGAAGCAATATACAATGACAACGTAAGGTGATTCCATGACGATTGAGGAAGTATTGCAAAAAGCGGAGAGCTATCTTTCAAAAGACGACTTAAGCTTCATCACGAAGGCTTATGAATACGCAAGAAATGCACACGAGGGACAGTTCCGTAAATCGGGAGAGCCCTATATTCATCATCCTGTTGAAGTAGCAGCAATTCTGGTGAATCTCCAGATGGATCCTGTAACTGTAGCAGCAGGGTTTCTTCATGATGTAGTTGAAGATACACCGATAACACTCAAAGATATTTCCACTCAGTTCAATGAAGAAGTGGCAATGCTTGTTGATGGTGTAACGAAGCTTAAGAAGATCAAATTCAAGTCTAAAGAAGAACAGCAGGCTGAGAACCACCGGAAGATGTTCGTCGCTATGGCACAAGATATTCGTTGTATCTTGATCAAGCTGGCAGACCGTCTTCACAATATGCGCACATTAAAGCATATGCCAAAAGAAAAGCAGATACAAAAAGCGAATGAGACACTTGAAATCTTCGCTCCGCTTGCCCATCGCCTTGGGATTTCGACAATAAAGTGGGAGCTTGAAGATGTTTCTTTAAGATACCTAAATCCACAGCAATACTACAGAATCGTTAACTTGATGCAGCAAAAGCGTGCTGAACGGGAAGAGTATGTTCATCAAGTGATGGATGAGATGAAGAGTAAGCTTAAAGAAGTTAACATTCAGGTAGATATCTCTGGAAGACCGAAACATATCTATAGCATCTATCGAAAAATGGCTAAACAAGGAAAGCAGTTCAATGAGATCTATGACCTTTTAGCTGTTCGAATCATCGTTCAGAATATTAAAGACTGTTATGCGGCTCTTGGTATTATTCATACAGCCTATAAGCCGATGCCTGGCCGTTTTAAAGATTATATCGCCATGCCAAAGGCAAATATGTACCAGTCCCTTCATACGACGGTAATCGGACCAAAAGGCGATCCGCTCGAGGTCCAGATCAGAACGTCTGATATGCATCGCGTTGCTGAGTACGGGATTGCAGCACACTGGGCATACAAAGAAGGAGCAACGAAAGCGCCTGTTAGCTCATTTGAAAATAA
The DNA here is from genome assembly GCF_015903875.1 of Fictibacillus sp. 7GRE50. Lineage (NCBI taxonomy): Bacteria > Bacillati > Bacillota > Bacilli > Caryophanales > Fictibacillaceae > Fictibacillus > Fictibacillus sp. 7GRE50. Next base: position 12,960 of record NZ_JACZDW010000001.1, on the reverse strand, counting down.
ATTAACTTGGTTCCGTGAAATTCTAGAATGGCAAAACGATGTTGTGGATGCTGAAGAATTTATGGAATCACTTAAGGTCGACCTTTTCTCTGATATGGTGTTCGTGTTCACTCCAAAGGGAGATGTTTATGAGCTTCCGTCAGGATCGGTTCCAATCGATTTTGCATACCGCATTCATACCGAGATTGGTAACAGATGCATTGGTGCAAAAGTAAACGGCAAGATGGTCACGTTAGATTACCGTTTGAAAACGGGAGATATTATCGAGATCTTAACGAGCAAACATTCCTACGGACCGAGTCAGGATTGGCTGAAGATCACTCAGAGCTCTCATGCGAAAAACAAGATCCGTCAATGGTTTAAGCGCGAGAGAAGAGAAGAGAATGTCGCAAAAGGCAAAGAGCTTGTTGAAAAAGAAATAAAGAATCGCGGGTACGATCTGAAAGACATCTTTACGAATGATAACATTCAATATGTCGCTCAAAAGTATAATTTTGCTGGGGAAGAAGATATGTACGCTGCTGTAGGGTATAACGGTATTACGGCAGCACAGATCGCTACTCGATTAACGGATAAAGTCCGACGCAAAAAAGAGCAAGACCCGGATAATTCAGAACTGCTTGATGCGATAAGAGATTCTGCTGAAAAACCTGAACCAAAACGAAGAACAGATTCTGGTATCGTAGTTAAAGGCATCGATAATATGCTGATTCGTTTATCTAAATGCTGTAATCCAGTTCCAGGAGATGACATTGTGGGTTATATCACAAAAGGTCGTGGTGTATCTGTTCACCGTGAGGATTGTGTCAACGTACACAATGAAGATGCCCAAGTACGTCTCTTACCTGTTGAATGGGAAGGGAATCTAGAGCAACCGAAAAATTATAATGTGGACATTGAGATCAACGGATTTGATCGTCGTGGCCTTCTAAATGAGGTTCTGCATGCAGTTGCAGAAACGAAAACGAATATTACAGCAGTAAGCGGCAAGTCAGATCGCAACAAGATGGCAACCATCAGTATGTCAATCTCGATCCACAACGTAAGTCATCTTCAAAAAGTGGTCGAACGAATTAAAAGAATTCCTGACATATATGCGGTTAGAAGATTGATGCAATAGGATTTAAGGAAGTGATTCTGCAATGAAAGTAGTATTACAGCGTGCTAAAGAGGCGAAGGTCTTAGTCGATTCTGATGTTAAGGGCAGAATTGACAAAGGGCTTGTCCTCTTAGTTGGTGTTACACATGAAGATACAGAGAAAGATGCCGATTATTTAGCCGAAAAGATCGTAAACCTTCGTATATTTGAAGATGAAAATGAAAAGATGAATCTTTCATTAAAAGATACAGAAGGAAGCATTCTTTCTATTTCACAGTTCACGTTATATGGAGATACAAAAAAGGGAAGACGTCCAAATTTCATGGACGCCGCTAAACCTGATCACGCCATTACTATGTATGACTATTTTAACGACAAGCTTAAAAGCTTAGGAGTACATGTGGAGACAGGTGTATTCGGTGCGATGATGGATGTTTCGTTTACGAATGATGGACCAGTAACCTTAATCTTGGACTCTAAAATATAAATTGAACATGAATGAAACCTCCGCCTTGATGGAAAGACTAAATCAAAAAAAGGTGGAGGTTTTTTTATGAGGCAGAACCGGAGAGGCATAGAAGGGATCCCTCAATGGAAGCAGCTGAGCTTTCATGATTTTCTTTCTCTCGAAAAATCAGCAAACGATATGGAGCTCGCTGAAGAATTTGGAATGAATCTATATCAAGTCAATCAGTTAAAGAAAAAAATAAAACGCGAAAACTATTGACAGCACACCCCATCTAAAAGTATGATAATCTACAATTCCAAAATGAAAACTGATGACGAAGAAAAGTAGCTTTACCCCACAGGGTTAGAGATGAGATACCATGGCTGAAAGTATTTCTCCCTGATGATAAAGTGAAAGACACTTCATAGGTTTTAATTCGAACGGTTAAGTTTTGACCTCAGTAGAGTTACACGTGGGCAATCGTTACTTGCATAATGAGGAAGCTTCTTTAGCTTCGAAGCAGGGTGGCACCGCGGGAAAATCCCGTCCCTTATGAAATGACTGATTTCATAAGGGACGGGATTTTTTTATTGGTTTTTTTATAAAAGGCTATCTTCTAAAGGGTTGTTTCTATTTTAATCTTCGCTGACTTCGTTGATTGTAGTGAAAAGTGCGAGACTCCTGCGGGACAGGTGGGCAGGTGAGACACTTAAAAGTGAAACTTACGAATGTGGCTCACCGACTGCCCCGCGGAAAGCGAGCACCTGTAATGGAAATCAACACTTACAAGAGCAACATTGAGAAGAGAACAGCCTTTTATCTTTAACGAACAACCAAAAAACGGGAGGATGAAAGAAAATGAGTATTAACATTCCAAGGGGAACGAAAGATATACTCCCAGGAGAAGTGGAAAAATGGCAGCTGATCGAACAAAAAGCAAAAGAAGTATCAGCTCGATTCAATTATAAAGAGATTCGAACACCGATCTTTGAGCACACTGATCTGTTTCAACGCGGTGTAGGAGACTCAACAGATATCGTTCAAAAAGAGATGTATACGTTCAATGATCGAGGTGACCGCAGCTTAACTCTTCGACCAGAAGGAACAGCGCCTGTAACTCGCTCTTATGTTGAAAATAAATTGTTTGGATTACCAGGTCAGCCTGTAAAACTCTTTTACATTCAACCTATGTTTCGATACGAAAGACCTCAAGCAGGTCGATATCGTCAATTTGTACAGTTTGGTATTGAGGCGATGGGTTCCGCCGATCCTGCCATCGATGCAGAGGTAATTTCACTTGCGATGACGGTATACAAAGAGCTCGGCTTGAATAAGCTCCGTCTTGTGTTGAATACGTTAGGTGATGCTGAGAGCCGTAAATCTCATAAAGAAGCTTTGATCGCACACTTTGAACCTAGAATCGAGGAATTCTGTTCCGATTGCCAAAATCGTTTATTGAAGAATCCTTTAAGAATTTTAGATTGTAAAAAAGATCGAGATCATGAGCTCATGAAGAGCGCTCCTTCAATTCTTGAACACTTAAACGAAGAATCAAAAACGTATTTTGAAGAAGTGAAAACGAGCTTAGATGCGATGAACATCGAGTATGTGATCGATCCAACGCTCGTACGTGGACTTGATTATTATAACCATACTGCTTTTGAGATCATGAGTGAGGCTGAAGGGTTTGGAGCCATCACAACACTTAGTGGGGGCGGCAGATACAATGGTCTTGTTGAGGACCTTGGAGGACCAGCTACGCCAAGCATAGGATTTGCGATGAGCTTAGAACGCTTGTTATTAGCTCTTGAAGCAGAAGGTGTCACACTTGAAACAGAAGAAGAATTAGATTGTTACGTTGTTGCACTTGGTGATGAAGCGAAACAAAAATCAGTAGCGATCTTAAGTCAGCTTCGTCAAGCAGGGATAAAGAGTGACAAAGATTATTTAGATAAAAAGATGAAAGCACAATTTAAAGCAGCTGACCGATTAAAGGCAAAGTTTGTAGCTATTTTAGGTGAAGAAGAACTTTCAAAAGGAATCATCAACGTTAAGAATATGGATTCTGGAGAACAATCAGAAGTAGCGATCGAGAAGTTGAGCACATTTTTGAAGCAAGGCAAATAAGGAGGACACATCTCATGGAATATCGCACACATCAATGCGGAAAGATTACAGAACAATATATCGGTGAAAAAGTAACAATAACAGGTTGGGTACAAAAAAGACGTGACTTAGGTGGACTGATCTTTATCGACCTGCGTGACCGTTCTGGAGTTGTACAGATCGTCTTCTCACCAGAAGTTTCATCTGAAGCGTTAGAAACGGCTGAAAAAGTAAGAAGTGAATATGTTTTAACGATCACAGGAAAAGTGCTTGAGCGTGATCCAAGCACGGTAAACCCAGCTATGAATACGGGTAAGATTGAAATCTCTGGAGAAGAAGTTAAGATTTTAAACAGTGCAAAAACACCACCTTTCTCCATCAGCGAAGATATGGACATTACAGAAGACATTCGATTGAAGTATCGCTATCTAGATCTTCGCCGTCCGATCATGCAGGAAACGTTGAAGATGAGACATGAAGTAACTCGTTATATCCGTAACTTCCTAGAGAACGATGAATTTATGGAGATGGAAACGCCGATGCTTACGAAGAGCACACCTGAAGGAGCGCGTGACTATCTAGTACCAAGCCGTGTGCACCCTGGTGAATTCTATGCATTGCCGCAATCTCCACAATTATTTAAACAGCTTTTGATGGTTTCAGGTTTTGAAAAATACTATCAGATCGTACGCTGTTTCAGAGACGAAGATCTGCGCGCAGACCGTCAGCCAGAATTTACACAAGTCGATATCGAAACTTCTTTCATGGGTCAAGAACCTCTTTTAGCTATGATGGAAGAGATGATGACAGGGCTCGTTAAAAAAGTAAAAGGTGTAGAGATTCCAAAGCCATTCCCAAGAATGACTTATAAAGAAGCAATGGATCGTTATGGTTCAGATAAACCGGATACGCGTTTCGGCCTAGAGCTTATCAACGTATCAGAAATCGTTAAGGATTCTGGATTTAAAGTATTTGCAGCAGCGGTTGAAAACGGCGGTCAAGTTAAAGCGATCAACGTTAAAGGCAAGGCAGCAAATTATTCTAGAAAAGATATTGATGGTTTGACTGAATTCACTGCTCGATATGGAGCGAAAGGCCTTGCTTGGATGAAAGTCGAAGCAGAAGGGTTAAAAGGACCTATTTCAAAGTTCTTTAACGAAGAAGATGCAGCTAACTTAACGAACGCACTACAAGCAGAAGAGGGAGATCTGTTGTTGTTTGTAGCAGATAAGCCGTCCGTTGTAGCAGACAGCCTAGGTGCGTTAAGACAAAAGCTAGCAAAAGATTTAGATCTGATCGATCAATCAAAACACAATTTCTTATGGGTCGTTGATTTCCCTCTTGTGGAATACGATGAGGATGCAGATCGTTTTGTGGCGCTGCACCATCCATTCACGATGCCGAAGATAGAAGATCTTCACTTAATGGATTCCAATCCTGCTGAAGTAAGAGCGCAAGCGTACGACTTAGTTCTTAACGGTTATGAGCTAGGTGGCGGGTCTCAGCGTATCTACCAACGTGACGTTCAAGAAAAAATGTTTAAAACATTAGGATTCACCGAGGAGGCAGCACGTGAGGAGTTTGGATTCCTTTTAGAGGCTTTTGAATATGGAACGCCTCCACATGGTGGAATAGCGCTAGGGCTTGATCGTATAGTGATGTTATTAGCTGGTAGAAGTAACTTAAGAGACACGATTGCTTTCCCTAAAACAGCTTCTGCATCATGTTTACTTACGAATGCACCATCTGCTGTAAATGAAAAACAGCTTGATGAACTACACCTGTCAGTTAAAGTGAAACAAGAAACCAAGTAAGTGAATATTTAGAAAAATACGAATCGTCTTAAAAAGAGACACATTTTGTCTTGTATTTGAATTACTCGTATGATAGTATGAATTTAAGCGATGGGTCCTATGGTGACCGTTAACAACCCGAAAGTTTTGAGCCAACATTAAGTATTAGGGAGTTTGTGTTTTCACACAGCGTCCATGCCCTGAAAGCTAGGGGACGGACAAAATGCGAAACAGGGCACCCACCTGCGAGAGCAGGTTCAAAACTAAGGGTATACGGCATTTTTGGGGCTCATTTTTTTGTGCGAAAAAAACCAAGTAAGCATATTGATTTTGTTTTCAAAAGTGGATATGCTGATAAAGATGCATTTTCTTTATTTTATGTGCACGTCTGAAAGGAGATTTCGCTAAATATGCTTTATCAGTTCTCAAGAAATGAACTTGCCATTGGAAAAGATGGAATAGAGGTCTTAAAAAACTCAACTGTTGCGGTGCTTGGAATCGGGGGAGTAGGTTCCTTTTCAGCTGAAGCACTAGCTCGCTCAGGAGTTGGACGTTTGATCCTTATCGATAAAGATGATGTCGATATCACGAACGTGAATCGTCAAATACATGCACTTGTAAATACCGTTGGACAGCCAAAAGTGGATCTTATGAAAGAAAGAATCGCGCTTATTAATCCAGAGTGTGAAGTAATTGCTCTTAAGATGTTCTATACGGAAGAAACGTATGAACAAATCTTTGAATATGGACTTGATTTTGTAGTTGATGCTTCTGATACGATCTCCTATAAGATCCACCTCATGAAAGAATGTTTGAACCGCAAAATTCCGATCATCTCGAGCATGGGAGTTGCGAACAAACTAGATCCAACGCGCCTTCAGATCGTTGATATCTCTAAGACGAGCTATGACCCGATCGCTAAGGTTATTCGCCAGCGTCTAAGAAAAGAAGGAATCACAAAAGGAATTCCGGTCGTATTCTCAGATGAAAAACCAATCCAGATCCGTGAAGAAATTCGTAAAGAGATTGTACCAGAGAACGCTCCTGGCATTCGAAAAGCGAAGATGCCTCCATCTTCAAACGCATTTGTTCCATCTGTTTCAGGACTTTATATGGCAGGTTACGTGATCAACAAAATTATTGAAGATAACAATATAAAGATTGAAAGAGTCCGATAAATTTTATTGAAGAAGAGTCCTGACTGATCTAAAGTCAGGGCTTTTTTTCGTCTATTCATAAATTTATTATTACTTATAAATGTGGGTGAGTGGAATTGTGCTTTTCAGTAGGACGTTGCGAAGAAAATGTTCTTCTTAAATGAACACTACGAATTATTACGAGGTAATCTCGAATAATTCCAGGGTAATTTGAAATATATCCAGGTATAAACAAAATAATTCCGCAGATAAAATAATTTATCCGATTTTAAAACAAAAATCCACACAAAAAAATGACTCACAGGGATTAAAGCTTAACCCTATGAGTCATCTATTATTATTTTGCTAGTTTTTCTAGATTTCCGTTCTTGTCCATGCGGAAGGTAACGTTCGGATTCGTATCTTCGTCTTGGAACAATACCATTTTCCTTGCGCGATCCATGATCTGAATCAATGCTTGATAATCTTCCTGAACCGTTTGGTGCTCTTTCTCAAGAACAGAAAGCTGATCTTTCATCACTTTGTTCTGTTGCATCAACTCGTTCATCTGAAGACGAAGTTCCATGTTTTCTTGAACGAGCTTGCCACTCGAAGTACCGTTTCGCTTTAACCCACTTAAGAAATCTATGACTTCATCAAGTGTAAGACTACTTTCATTACTAGCTTGTGGCTGACGATAAGCAATCGGTGATGAATTTTGTTGTGACCCTTGTAAGCTTGTAACTTCTGTCGCCTCTGATTCTGGTTGCTGAACAAAACTCTGTTGTTCTGAAACTGCAGGTGTCAAAGCTACTGGAGCTGGTGCTGTTGTGTTTCTTTCATACGTAAAAGGTGTTTTGAAGAACTCTTCAGGATGATAGGTTTCATCATCATGCATCTGTGGAGCATTATTCGATTGTACTGGCTTAGCCGCAGGTTTCGACTGTTGTTGTTGCTGCTGAGACCTTGCTAGTGCACGCTGACGTTCTTTTCTTTGTTTTTTTGCGATCTTTAATGCTTGTTCGTATTTTTTTCTTACGATTGCATTCCATCTGAAACCAACTGCTGCACTCGTACGCTCTAATTTATCTCCAACCTCTTCAAAAGCATGCAACTGTGTGCTTCCTTCACGGACATGGCGTAAGACTGTTTCGGCAAGCAATAGATCGTCTTCTTCTGACCAGGCGTCCTGTCTGATTTTTGACACGGTAATCCTCTCCTTAGCTACAAAAATATTCATTTGATATTTTCATGTTTACCAATCAGAGAGAATCCTATACACACTTCTGAAGAACTTTTGCTAGTTTGCTAAGTTATAAAGTCTCATAGATTTACTTTCCTTTTTTCTTACGATCATTAAAATAGTCGAGACGTTTCTTTATATTCTTTTCAAAACCACGTTCAGTGGGCTCATAGAAAGTCTTACCTTGCAGATGTTTCGGTAGATATTCTTGAGGTACGTATCCGTCTTCGAAGTTATGTGGATATTTATAGTCCGCGCCATGTTGAAGCTGTTTTGCTCCTTTATAATGAGCATCACGAAGATGGATGGGAACGAGTCCTGTTTTTTCTTTTTTCACTGCATCAAGCGCCTTATCGATTCCTGTTATCACTTTATTACTTTTAGGAGCAGTAGCTAAGTATAATGTGGCTTCTGCAAGTGGAATACGAGCTTCAGGCATACCAATAAAATCAGCAGCATAACTAGCAGCATGGGCAACCAATAACGCGTTTGGATCAGCTAGACCGACGTCTTCTGCAGCATGAACGAGCAGTCTTCGAGCAATAAAGCGAGGATCCTCGCCTGCATAAATCATTTTCGCAAGCCAATACAGAGCTGCGTCAGGATCTGATCCGCGTATGCTTTTAATGAAAGCGGAGACGGTATCATAATGGTTGTCTCCTTTTTTATCATATTGAAGGACTCTTTGTTGAATAGATTCTTCAGCAATTTCTAGTGTGATCACAATGTTGCCGTCTTTATCTGGTTTGGTTGTTAACACAGCAAGCTCCACCGCATTGAGTGCTGTTCTTGCATCTCCGTTTGAAATAGATACGATATGATCGACTGCATCTTTTTCCATGGTGATTGGATGCTTGCCATATCCTCTCTCTTTATCAGAAAGAGCTTGTCGGATCACTTTCGCTATATGTTCATCTGTTAGTGGTTCAAAGCGAAACAACCGAGACCTTGATAAGAGAGCGGGGTTGATCTCAAACATTGGGCTCTCTGTTGTTGCGCCAATCAAAATAACCGATCCGTCTTCCACGTATGGAAGGAGAGCGTCTTGCTGACTTTTGTTAAAACGGTGGATCTCGTCGATAAAGAGCACCGTCTTTTTTTCTTCTAATAATAGACGTTCTCTCGCAGCTCCCATGATGACTTTAAGATCAGCCACTCCAGATGTAACAGCATTGAGTTGTTCGAACCATGCAGATGTAGAATTCGCTATGATTTTTGCTAAAGTCGTTTTACCCGTTCCTGGAGGTCCAAAAAAGATCATCGGTGTTAGCTGATCGGCTTCGATCGCTCGTCTTAATAGCTTACCTTCTCCAGCGATATGCTCCTGACCGATAAATTCCGTTATTTTTCTTGGGCGCATGCGGTTAGCAAGAGGTCTTTTTAAAGAATGGGAGCTTTCATCTTTATAAGAAAACAAGTCCATTACAATCATCCTTCCGTACACTTGTTCTAATCGTCATATGACAATACTATACAATAGTACATCATGCAAGTTGAAATGATTTCATGCTATAATAAGCTTTAGATTTATGGAATCAAACGAAATGAGACAACTTAATAGGGGAAGGATTTTGCATAGTGAAAGACCAAAAGCATTCAAGATGGAACAAGTTTTTGTTTCAGTGGTCTGTATTTTTTATTGGATTATTTATTATGGCCTTTGGAATCGCCCTTATGATTAAGGCAGACCTCGGAAGTGCTCCGTGGGACGTTCTTCATATCGGACTGTTTGCACAGTTCGGACTATCGATCGGAACATGGTCGATCATTATGGGATTCTTCGTCATCTTAGCTACATCCTTATTAACAAAAAAGAAACCTCAATCAGGTGCCTTTTTAAATATGGTGTCTGTTGGTTTGTTTATTGACTTTTATTTATGGCTTCCTTTTTTTCATGATCCTGTAACTGAATTTGGGAAATGGATGTTCTTAATCATCGGAATCTTAATCTTAGGTTTTGGTATCGGGCTATATATTTCATCAGACTGCGGTGCAGGACCAAGAGATAGTCTGATGCTCGCTCTTACAGAAAAATCAGGAATGAAAGTTTCAAATATTCGACTTTTAATGGAATTTGTTGTTCTGTTTTTTGGTTGGATGTTAAAAGGACCCGTTTCGTTTGGAACGATCCTTTTTTGTGTAACGATAGGAGCAATCGTGGGTAGGACCCTTCCTTATTGCCAAAAATTAGTGAAGTTTGTTTTAGAACGGAGTGAACAATATGAAGATATCAACAAAAGGTCGGTACGGATTAACCATCATGATGGCATTAGCAAAGAGATCAGGTGAAGGTCCGATCGCATTGAAGTTAATCGCAAAAGAATATAGTCTATCCGAACATTATTTAGAGCAGCTTATTGCTCCGCTTAGAAATGCAGGACTTGTTAAGAGTATCCGCGGTGCATATGGTGGGTATATGTTGGCAAAAGAAGCGTCCACGATTACTGCTGGAGACATCATTCGTGTACTTGAAGGGCCAATCTCTCCCGTTGAAGTATTGGATGATGAAGAGCCCGCAAAAAGAAATCTTTGGATCAAAATCCGAGATGCTGTAAAAGATGTATTAGATTCTACAACACTTGAAGATTTGGCAAACTATGAAGATGAGGGCGCACAGGACGCTTACATGTTTTATATATAGGAAGGAAATGAGCAATGAAAAACGTTTATTTAGATCACGCTGCAACCTCTCCTGTTCATCCTGAAGTTATAGAAGAGATGATTCCGTTTTTAACCGAACATTTTGGGAATCCTTCTAGCATCCATCAATACGGAAGACAGACTCGTAAAGCTCTTGATGATGCGAGAACCATGATTGCAACTTCTATAGGTGCTTCACGTAATGAGATCATTTTCACAAGCGGCGGTACAGAAAGTGATAACCTTGCTATTCTTGGTACAGTCTCTGCTCTAGAGAAAAAACGGAAGCATGTTATTACGACAGAAGTAGAGCATCATGCTGTACTTCATACTTATCAGGAGCTTGAAAAAAGAGGTTTTGACGTCACATATTTGTCTGTTGATGATAACGGAAGAATTTCTCTAGAAGAACTTAGGAAATCCCTTAGAGAAGATACGGTCCTCGTTTCGATCATGTTTTGTAACAATGAAACAGGGACAACACAAGACATTAAAGAAATCGGGAGCCTATTGAAGGAAAAAGAGATCTTGTTTCATACTGATGCAGTGCAAGCCTATGGCTTAATATCGATCGATGTAAATGAACTGAACATCGATCTGTTAAGTGCTTCTGGACATAAGATTAACAGTCCAAAAGGATCTGGATTTTTATATGTAAAAGAAGGAGTTCCTTTTCTCCCTCAAGGCTTCGGTGGTGAACAAGAGCGAAAGCGCCGTGCTGGAACGGAGAATGTAGCAGGAATCGCTGCCTTACGAAAAGCGGCTTCGATCGCTGAAAAAGAAAGAGAAGAACGCTTTAGTCAATACACGACGTTTAGAGATACGATGAAAAGAATATGGACAGAAGAAGAGATATCTTTCATAGAAAACGGAAGTCTTGATCATTTTCTGCCTCACATTCTAAATGTAAGTTTTCCAGGTGTGAAGACCGAAGTGCTTTTAGTCAATCTAGATCTTGCTGGCATTGCAGCTTCTAGCGGATCAGCTTGTACGGCTGGCTCACACGAACCTTCACACGTTCTAAAAGCGATGTTTGGAGATGATGAACGCACAAAATCATCTGTTCGTTTTAGCTTCGGTCTAGGTAATAAATTGGAAGATATTGAATATGCTGCCCTTGAGACAGCAAAAATCGTGAAACGTTTAGCAAAATAAGTTACAATGTTTGTCATATGAATGAAATGAGGTGGACACGATGCAAACAGAATCAAACAAAAAGGCACCTCAAGATACACGAGTAGTTATTGGGATGAGCGGCGGTGTGGATTCTTCCGTTGCCGCACTTTTACTGAAAGAGCAAGGCTATGATGTCATCGGGATCTTTATGAAGAACTGGGATGATACCGATGAGAATGGCGTATGCACAGCAACAGAAGATTACAACGATGTGATTGCGGTCTGCAACCAGATCGGCATTCCATATTACGCGGTGAATTTTGAAAAAGAATACTGGGACAAAGTATTCACGTACTTTTTGGAAGAATATAAAGCTGGACGAACACCTAATCCAGATGTGATGTGCAACAAGGAGATCAAATTCAAAGCATTTCTTGAGCATGCCATGAACTTAGGTGCTGATTATGTAGCAACTGGCCATTACGCACGTGTGGCTGAAATAGATGGAGAAGTAAAAATGCTTCGAGGCGTTGATGAGAATAAGGACCAAACTTATTTTCTTAACCAGCTTTCTCAGGAACAATTAAGTAAGGTATTGTTTCCGATTGGTGAGTTGAAGAAGCCTGAAATCCGTAAAATTGCGGAGGCAGCTGGACTTGCTACCGCAAAGAAAAAGGACTCTACGGGTATTTGCTTCATTGGCGAAAGAGACTTCAAAGAATTCTTAAGTCAGTATCTGCCTGCAAAGCCTGGTGATATGCAAACGTTCGAAGGTGAAGTGAAGGGCAAACACGATGGACTCATGTACCATACGATCGGTCAGCGACATGGCCTTGGGATCGGTGGTAGCGGAGATCCTTGGTTCGTTGTCGGTAAGAATTTAAAAGACAATATATTGTATGTTGAACAAGGTTTTCATAATGAAAAACTTTACTCTGACAGCTTAAAAGCTGTAAAAGCAGGATTTGTTTCTGACAAGCCGCTGCCTGCTACTTTTAAGTGTACGGCGAAGTTCAGGTACCGCCAGCCTGACATGGGTGTAACCGTTCATGTGATGGAAGACGAAACGCTGCATGTAGTCTTTGATGAAGCGCAACGTGCGATCACACCTGGACAAGCTGTCGTGTTTTACGACGGAGATGTTTGTCTAGGCGGAGCAACGATCGATACAGTCTATAAAAACGACGAAGCGATCACTTATCTATAAAAAATGTGGAAAAACTGGCTTACTAGGACAGGAAACGAACTAGTATCGCCAGTTTTTTTGCGTTATTGAAATAAGGTGCTCATGCAGCGGCATATCTATGCTCGCTGCATGAGCGATTCCAGAGATTTATGAGCGATTCCAGAGATTTATGAGCGATTCCAGAGATTTATGA